>NZ_SZQA01000033.1 GCF_005233835.1 Herbidospora galbida
GCGCCGTTGATAAGTTGGCAATATTAAACGGCAGGTCAACGTGTGGTAGAAGGATCTTGACCCATTGAAAATCCATCGCCGCGACGTCGCCGCGACCAAGGAATCCATCCCCATCGAACCCATCACACACCCCCGAAGGAGGGGTTGACCATGGCAACTACACGGCCTCGCGCGGGCGGCAGCGTCCGCAAGGTTACCTCCAAGAACGACCCCTGCCCACACGGCAAGGGCGCCAAGTGCGACTGCCGCTGGCGCGTCCAGTACGTCGACGGATCAGGCAGGCAGCGCGAGCGCAAGTTCGACACCAAGGCCCAGGCCGACGCCCACCTCACCGAGGTCAACAAGGCCAAGATCACCACCGGCTCGGTGCCTGGCCACCTCACCGGCGACTCGCCCACGGTCGAGCAGCTGTGCGACAAGTGGTTCGCCCACCGGGCCGACTTCACCCCGGGCACCGTCCGCAACTACCGGAGCAAGTGCCGGTGCCACATCGTGCCCTTCTTCGGCGCCACAACCATGGTCTCCAAGATCACCAACGACCAGGTGGAGCAGTTCAGGGATCACCTGTATGCGGAAGAAATCTCCCCCGGCGAAGTGATCACGATCATCTCCAGCGTCCTGAAGGGAATGCTCGAATACGCCCACGAAAAGGGCTGGGTCGGCCGCAACCCCTGCATCGGGGTCCGCTTCAAGCCGGTTCCCGAGAACGAGGTGTACCTTCCCACCCGTCAGAACGTGCTCGACATGGCGGAGAAGATCGATCCCTTCTACCGGCTGACCATCTTCCTCCAGGCCCTTCTCGGCCTGCGGGCAGGGGAAGTCATGGGCGGCTCATGGGACTGCATCCGGGACGGCTACTTCCGCGCCTACCGGCAGCTCGACACGGCAGGGGAACTCATCCCGCTCAAGGGGAAGAAGGAGGGCGAGTACCGGGACATCCCCATCCCCCCGCAGATGGCCGAGGAATTCGAGCGGCACGGACACCTGTACGGGCGGGAAGGCTGGTTCTTCCGCTCCCCGCGCAGGCCTGGGTACCCCATCGGGCGTACTGCCCACACCACGGCGTTCAACACCGCGCGCCTGATGCTCGGGTTCCACGACGGAAGCTTCGTCCCTCAGTGCCTGCGGCATTACTTCTGCACCAACATGGTGCGGGTCACGCAGAACATTGCACTGGTCGCGGTGTGGGCTGGGCACGCGAGTGTTCAAACGACCTACGACAATTACTTCCACTACGTCGACGAGGACATCCGAATCGGCGCCGCCGCGTCCGCGCTTTTCCTCCGCCCCGACTTTATCGAGGCGGCGGAAGCCGGAAAGCCGGTAAATGACTTGGTCATTTCACCGCTGCGGGAGCCGGGAAAGAAGCCGCGAAGGCGGCATTTAGCGGGTGTGGCAGCCGGTCCGCTTTAAGCGGCCTGCTGCTCCAGCCATTCGGCGAGATCGGTCGGGAAACAGCGCAGCTGGTTCCCGACCTTTGTCATGGGGATGCCGACCGTCTTCCAGTTGTTCTGGAGCCAGCGGTGCTTGACGTTGAGGTAGGTCGCCACGTCCTCAAGGGTCCACATGGGCTCGGTCAGCTCAAGCGTGCGGCGAGCGGGGCGTCCGGGCCCACGGCGCGGGGTGGCGGCGGTCATGGGCTCAACGATGCCGGGGGTGTGGCGCGGGAGGAAGAGTTTGCCAACTCAGGTACAAGTGCGACCGATCCCTGTTTTGGTTGCACTCCTGGAGGGGTTGCGTAACTCCCGGAGTCGGGCGTAACGTTCCTGCTGCACCTCCTGCTGCGCCGCGACCCAGACGCACCCGCACCCGCGTCCAGGCCGCAACTGATCTCGGGAGGGGCCCGACAACTCCATAGCCTGCGCCCCAGAGGGGGGCGGGGAGCCTGAGCCCCTGACGGCACAGTCCCTCCTTAACGTCGTACCGGGAGAGTCGACGAGGAGATGCTCCGCCACCACGCTGACGTCCCCCTCTGTGGCACAGGCTATGGAGTTCGTCATTTCTGAGCCCCTCCGCATGAAGACGGAGACCCCCCATGATCGACATTCAGCCTCGGGGCCTGTTCGAACCCAAAGTTCCCGGCGTCCTTCCGCCGCTTCCGTTCGCGCCCAAGCCGGTGATCAAGACATCGCCGGGCCCTGCCCAGCGCGGCTGGCTGTACAGCCAGGCCGTCATCATCGCCACCAGCTGCCTGCTGGGACGCAGCTCCCTCGCCCCAGCCGGGGCCAGCCGCAACGACGGCTTCCGCAAGGTCGTGCGCCAGCTCGCCGTCCATGATCCCGAGTGGCTCACCGACCTCATCTCCTGGCTGCGCCGGGAGAACGCATCCAAGACCGCGATCTTCGTCGCGGCGGAAATGGCGTACGCACGCCAGCGCGCCGGGCTCACCGGCCACACCGCCTACGCCGTCGCGACGGCCCTCAAGACTCCGTCAGATCCTGCGGAGCTGCTCAACCACTGGAAAGAGGTCTACGGCATGAAAACCCTGCCTCGCGCGATCATCCGGGGGATCGCCGCCCGGCTTCCGCACCTGTACACGCAGGACGCGTTTCTGCACGACAACCCGACAGGCGGGGAGTTCACCTGGGCGGACGTCCTCAACCTGACCCACCCTCGGGTCCGGCCGGAAGACTTCGAGGTGGGGCCGGAGATTCGCGCCCAGAGCCTGACCACCACCCAGCTCGCCGAACGTGCGGAGCTGTGGATGATCCTTCAGCAGACGCTCTTCAGGCACGTCCTCGACACCCAGTACCAGGCGAACGTCCCTACGCCCATCAGCCTGCGAACGATCTATCACTACAGGTCGCTGATGCGCACCCCGGAGATCATCCGCGCTGCCATACTCCAGCGCCGTGGCGCCCCGAATGGGTTCGTAACGGCCGGGTTCACGCCCCAGGACATGGCGCGCTGGCTGCCCGGCGCCTGGACGCACGCGAAGTGGGCTGCCGTCGTCGGGGGGATGACGTTGGCCGACAAGCTCGCACACCTCGCCGCCTTCGACGAGGCCGGGCTGGAGGATGAGGTGGCCGAGGTGATCGCGGGGGAGATCTCGGACCCGGCTCTCATCGCGGCTAACCGCATCGGCCCGATGGCGGTCCTGGCCGCCGCGCGCAACGCGGGTAGCCGCTGGAAGCCCTACCTGACGACGGCCCTCGCCCAGTCCCTGAACAACGTTCCGATGCTCCCCGGCCGGACGCTGATCTTGGTCAACATGGCCCCGGCGATGTTCCTGCCGACCGAATCCAGCTCGCGTGTCACGCGGGCCGACATGGCAGGTGCTATCGGCGCCATCTTCGGCAAGAGGTCGGAGATGGCGACCATCGTCGGACTCACCCCCCGGTCGCCGGAGATTCTCTGGCGACCGGGGGACAGCGTCGCCGACATCGTCGGCAGGTTCCTGCCTCACGGTCCGGCCGACGTCGCCGGAGCGCTGGCCGCTCATTACCGGGGCCACGACCGTGTCGTGATGGTGACCGGATCGCTCGACCACGACATGCTCTACCGCAACCCGTTCCCGGGTAACAAGGCCTACCGGAACCCTTACGCCGGGCGCGGTGTGGAGCAGCTGCCGCCCACAGTGCCTCTGTACACCTCGCTGCTCGACCCGCAGGCGGCCATTCCGCAGCCGTCCGGCACTGACCTCGACAGGGCCGCCGACCTCAGGCGTGTGGTCTCCGTCTGGAGCGGCGACATCGGGTTCGGTCTCCCGCTCATCCTGGAGAACGCGCGCAACAGCCGGTGGCCCTGGCTGGGTCGTCACGCGCAGGAAGCGGGAGTGGCCTGATGGCATGGTGGGGCAAGTTACGGTGGTGGCGGAGCCCGCGCTATTCAGGCTTCTCCGTCGATCCCGAGAAGGTCCACATGCTGATGTTCGACCTGCGGAGCCTGTGGGAGCTGGACGCGCGTGAGGACTACTTCCCCAAGCAGGATCTCCGCTACAGCTGGGATCCACGAACCCGCTGCTTCCGGGTCTACCTCACCCCGTTGCAGATCACACGGCTGAAAGCCCGTGGCTTCTGGGAGAACAAGTTCGGCCGCTACGGCAAGGATCGCAACTATCCCGCCAGCAGCGCATGACAAAGCCCCCGCCGCTTCCCCGGCGGGGGCTTTCGTGTGTGTCAGGCTCGATCGCCGTCCGGCGAAGGCTCGGCCGATTTCACGTTCAATACGTCCACCAGGCCCTGAAGCGTCGACAGCTGGACGTTGAGCTCGTCGAGCATCAACGGACTCCCATCGGCCTGATACCTGTCGTAGGCCTTCCAGGCGGCGCCGAAAGCGCCGTCGACGGCGTCGGCCAGCAAGGTGCCAGGCCAGTTACGGAAGCGGGTGTAGGCCCGCCTGCGGGTCTGGTCACGCTGGGCGTGGTTGGCCGTCACCGGCAGCCGCCGGTTGAACAGGTTGAGCAGAAAGTCGATCACATCAGCCCCAGCATCTGGTTGAGCTCCAGCTCGTCATCGGCGTCATGGGCCTGGCTGGCGACGACCGTTCGGGCCTGGACGGCTCGCATCAGCGCCTGTTCCTCGTCGGCCTCGCGGCCGGTCCAGCGACCGACGACGATCGCTCCCAGCCACGGCCACAGCCGGACGACAAGACTGGTTCCGACGCGGAACGGGTACTCGATCTCACGCGTCGGCGCCGTATGGAAAACAGGACTACCCTTTTCAAGCTTCAAAGTATGGGCGTAGAAGCCCGCGAATTCTTTTAATTGCGGCACAAAGACGACCCTATAAAAGAATCGTCCGTATTTATGTACGCGCTGGCTTCTTCCGCATGCTCTTGTATTGCCGGTCGGGGTGCGTCGGGGCCGTTTCCTGCTCATAGGCGTAGAACGGGATCACCTCGGAGTCGAGGAATTCACCAGGCGAGTGCGTCGCCTTGAACTCCTCCCAGATCTCCGGCTCGACGTCGAAATAGACATACCGCGACCCATTGCGGAACCTCACCCGCAGCTGCCTGGTCCGCTGGTTGTAGCCAGCAGCTTTGGTCCGGGGACGCTCATGGTTGGTCGTCGCGGTCGGCTGATAAGGCAGCAGATCGATGTCGCTGCCGTCTGATGCGTCCTGGAGCTGACGACGGAGCCACGGGTCACGTGCCTCGTCCAGGTACCAGAACGGGTCGGGTCGTAGATCCCGTCGCCGACGCCTGAACGTGCGCTTCTCGGGACCGTAGTTCTTGCCGTTGTCGTAGTCCTTGTCGAGGACCGAGCTCGCGAAGTTCTCGCCCTGGCCGGAGTCTCGACCGGCGATGTCATCCCAGGACGGTACGTTAGGGCGCTTCGGCGCCATATGTCTTCTCCCAAAGGCCAGCCGCGACCACGTTGATCGGCTAAGCTTTTCTACGAATGGCGGACATTATCCGCAGTTCTTGGTATGTCACCATCCGGCCGCCCTAGTAAGCACTGAGGGCAGAAACCCGAGCCGACTTCGGCACAGTGACCGAAGGACGGGGCGGCCGGACCAACCACTAGTCGATGACCACGAGGCCGAGACGGGCCCACGAATCGGCATCAATACCGTTCGCCCGCTGAACCTCGGCGTCTGGCAACTCGGCCGAGGTCACGGTGTTACCCACGAGATAGTCGACGTCGATAGGCTTCGGCTCCGGGGACTGAACAGTCCAGCCGAGAGAAGCCTCAGACGCGTCAATGGTGTTGTTCACGGAATTCGCCCTTCAGGAATTCTTTATCTGAATTCCATTATTGCGGCGAATGCCGAATTTATTGCTGTTGGACGGTCCAGCCCTCGTCCATTACCGGGCCCATTTCATCATGCTTCTCGCCGTGCGGGCAGTAATAGCCGGGGTAGTGGACACCTTCGTGGTTGTAGCAGGTGTCGATGGCGATGTTCACACTGACACCTCTTCCCTTTGGGGGAAGCTCAACGACCGGCTCTCAGCTGCGAGTTCATGTGAATCCCGCGCCGATTGCGCCATGGACTTGCGGGCATCGGCCAGGATGGCGGACGCGGCCTCGTAGAAGGGGTCGTCGAGGAAGTTCATATGGTGCGCCTCTTTGGTCGCGGCGGACTGTCGTTCAGAAGGTCCTCAACCGCTGTTACGACCCGGGCCAGCGTGGTGTTGTTGGTCTCCAGGACCTTGGCCATCTGGGCGGCGAGCGGGAGGAGCTGATCGACGACGGCCCGTGCGGCATCGCGCTCTGCGACCACACGCCGATAGGCGCGTCCGGAGACGATGATCTCGAAGACGAAGGCCACGAAAATGAACGCCGCCACCGGCCCGAGGACGCGGGGGTCCGTCAGCGCGAGATCAACACTCGGCGCCGGAAGGGGGGTGGGAACGTTCACTGAGGGAAAACCGCCGATCGTTAGTTACTAATTCAACGATACGACGTGGAACGTTCTCGATATAAAGGGTGGTGGTGAGGCCTCCGCTGTAATCAACCGTGCCAGCGCACCGCACGGAGTGCTACGGATGTCGTCTGTGCCATCTGGCGCACCACCACCCATGAGGATCTTAGCGTAAAACACGGCACCCGCCCCGGTAACGACAGGGCGGGCGCAGTTTGAAGCACTAGAACGAGCCGCCGTATTTCTCGGCGAACGCGGGGAACGGTATGGACCGGCCAACCGCCATGTCGCGCCAGAAATTGGCCTGGACGATCCGCTCGGCGTCGTCCACGACCTCGGCCGCCTCGAACGTGCCTCCGTCTCCGTAGTGCATCATTACCAGGGTGGCTGAGTCGAAGAGCCAGTAGTCATGATGAGGCAGCCCTGTCGGCCACTCGCCGGGTGACACCGGAAGGAGCCTCACGTCTTCACCGGCCCGCACAGTGTGCGTATAGGCCCATGCGCATTCGAAGCGGACGTAGTCCGACAAGGGTTCTTCCACGACATGCACGCGGTGCAGAAGCTTCCCGGCAGCACGCGCCGGTCTGACGGTCTCTTCTATCCATCGGGCGATGCCCGGGAACTCACCGCGCTGCTGCCCGCCCAGGAAGAGATCGAATTCCGCCTTTTCGTAGGACACGTCATAGCGCTGCAACGACTCCAAACGGTAGGCGGTGAAGCGGAAATCGGTGAAGAAGCGGTTGAACTCCGCGTCGTCGAGGGACTTGAAAGTCTGTCCCACTACTAACCTCCGTTAGTTAGGTTAGCTTTCTACACTTCTGCGGGTTCGGCTTCGGCGATCTGCCGGGTGAGCTCTACCAGCTCGTCGTCCGTCACACGGAGCGTGCGGTGCCGGAGATTCCAGATGAGGGCCCTCAACGCGCGGAAGAAGGTGACCGTCCTATCGATCTTTTCCTGCGCCTCCAGGTCCATCTCTAGTTCCTTGTTCTCGTCGAACCTGTAGACGAGGCTGCCGAAATGCCTGACGACGAAACGGTCTGCCAGAACGTAGAAACGCTCATGAGGCAAGGAGGCGACTTGGTTACCCATGTTGAGGTCAGAGTGGGTTTCCTTGAGGTCCTCGATTTTCTGTCGCACGATTTCCCGGCCTGTGCCGTGTCCGGCATAGGAGACGATGCCGAGGAAGACTTCATCTGCCTTGTGGACGAAGATTCCCGCCTTCGTCGACTTGGGGAGGACCTCCACCAGCTTCTTGATGACGCGGCGCCGGGGCCGGGAGGTTCCGTGCCACAGACCCCAGGTGCCAAAGGCGTTCACGACGGTGATCACGAGTCCCTTAAGGATCCCGATGACACTTCCGGCGGCGATGCCCTCAGCGAGGTCCGAGACGCTAAGAAGCACCATGACCCCTGACCAATAAAGCGCGAGGACGAACTTGGCAACGCTCATGATTAAGCGATAGGCGAGGGCTGTCATCTCTGTTCTTTCATGTCCTTAGATACGACTAAGGCCACCAGGCGTCTGTGTGAACACCTGGTGGCCTTGGGGATCACGTGCCGGATTCTACCGGTCCGTCATAGTTGGTACACCGGCAATCGGCCAGCTGGTAACCCTTGAATCCGCCGTCTTTGAAGATCGCCTCTTCGTGCTTACCGGTGCATACCTTCTTCTTGGCGTCGTGGTAGGCGAGGGTGTGCCGACAGCTGCACCGGTTTGCAGTGGTCATCCATCGCTGCCGCTCTTTTCGAACGCCGCTATCGAAAGCGATGCCGCCGGTGATGAGCATGAGGGCGGTGATGGCCAGTCCTCCGGCGAGGCCGACGATGAGCAGGGTGTTTATGGACTGGTTCATGCGTCTCCTACCGTGTGCTTCCAGATCGCCAGGGCTTCCTCCCGGAGGTTCACTCCTAGACCTTCGTGGCAGCGCAAGTCGTGAACTCCACCTCAGCGCTCGACGGGGTCGGGAACCAGGGCGCGGGAGAGGACCGCGACCCAGTCAGGGGCTACCCAATCTGCGGGCTTGAGGACCTTACCCAGCTCGTTGCGATGCACCCGGCCGTCCGGCCAGCGCTTGCGCAGGTTGGCCTCGTGGACGGCTTCGAAGAAGACCTCATCGTGGATGCGGTACTCCCGCAGGGTCCTGTGCATCGCGGCGATCAGGGCGACGAGTGCGTAGGCCAGCTTGTTGCGCTCGACCATCTCACCGGTAGACCCGGGCGTGGTCTTGCGGAGGAAGTCGAAGGCGTTGACCAGACGCTCGACGCAGTCGATGACGCTTCCTGGTGTGACCTCGTCGGGGTCGGGAGCGTCCAGCTGCAAGGCGATGATCGCGTAGGCGCACGTGTACTCGACGTCGACGCCCTCTTGAGCCCAGTGAGCCAGGGCGGTGCGCTGTTCCTTCTCGGCGTGCGCCAGCCCGAAGGAGCGGGACAGGTCATCAAGTGCGTCGAAGTACTCCTCGATCTCGCTGTAGATGAGTCCTTCGCAGGTGGAGATGACCGCGTTGCGGTTGTCGGCGCCGGGTCCGGCGGTCGGCTGTTCGTAGGCGTCGATGAAGTGGCTGAGGCAGCGCAGACGCCATTGATGCTGGTCAGCAGGCATGGGGGGGACTGTGAGGACGGTAGTCACCACGCCCTCCTAACGTGAGGAGTTTCTAAACTAGTTCAACAACTCATCACGATAGCGGAAGAGCGCGCCCGCCGATCCATGTGATCGACTGACGCGCTCTTCTATAACGTTGTTTCAGTTGGCCGACCGGCGAGCCCTCCCGATGGGGATGACGTCGGCGGCGGGCCGGGCCGCCTCGTCGTCCAGAACTTTGTTACGCTCCAAAGGCACGTCGCCCAAAATCCGCCGGACGACGTCCAGGCCCCCATGTGCCATGAGCACCGGGGCCAGTAACTGTCCGATGATCGGCGCGAGATCGTGTGTGGAACCAGCCGTCGTCATCATGGCGATGACCTCCCGACATATCACAACCTTGGCCTGTGCAGGGTCCAGGTCTGATCGATAGAGGACGAAGTCCTGCCCCACTGACCTCACCCAGGCCCCGTCATCGCCGGAATCAACCGGAAGCTCGCAGAGCTCGTAGGGGAGAATATGTGTGGCTCGCCCACGAATTTTCGTCAGCTCGCGGGCGAAGGTGGTGAGGTCAAGAGGGATGAGTCGCCCAGCGAGGGCGTTCGGGACTGTCACAGGCGCCTCTGGAACAAGTCGTAACAAAGAGCATCCTGAGTACCACGTCCCCCTACGGCCTGGCAAACACCTCACATAGTTTCCCCAGGAACAGGCACCAGCTCCCGATCTACGGAAAGTACATGGAGTACCTGGTCACCAGCGGAATGCTGACCGGCATGACCCCTTGTCAACATTTCGGGTGTCATCTGTTCAACCGACATCGGCGCTGTGAGCACGAGCAGTGCGATGCTGGCCGCGCCCTCGCGGGCCGCGTCGCTCAGGGCTCGAAGCTCGTAGTACATGGCCTGGCCGGTCGCATCGGACAGGAAGTAGGCCGCCGGGACGCCCCAGAACGTGGCCAGCTTCGCGATCGTGCCGATGGTCGGATTGTCCATCTCACCGCTCAGGATGCGGCGGATGTTGCTCCGGGAGACTCCCGATGCCTTGGCGACGTACTGCTCGTTGTAGGCGACGCGCTTACTGGGATCCTCATGGGAGTCTGGGTCGAGAAAGATCTCGAAGCACAGCTGGAGCCGGTCTGCGAGGGATGGTGCCCCCTCAAGGTGTGTCTGGTACTCCATGAACATCTGGCCCTCCTCAAGGCAGGACCCACGGTACTCGTCCCCGGTCGCCGAAGAACCGTGACGGTCAAGTAGACCAAACTGTGACCTAGTCGGGTAAACCAGACGTCATACGTATGCGTCAGCGCCTCTGACCGGCTGGAACGTGGCAGGCGCTCATGTTGACACCGGACATGTTGGACTGGCAGGTTTAGCCCGTGCCTTATATGGCACGGGCGCGTGAGGGGGAGCAGTGGTGCTGAGCGGAACAAAAAGCCCGGGGCTGGTCTGCCCCGGGCCGCGTCCTCAGCCTGCCAACCGCACTAATGCGCGCAGGCTGGGCGCTTCGTCGAACACGCCACGCTCCAGCTGCTCCCAATACCACTTGACCACCACGTCCGGCACAGGGCCGAACGGCTTCAACGCCCTGACGTCGTCCGAGCTGATGCGACCCGCAGAAACGCCCCAGGCGATATCGGTCCGAATTCGAGCGGCGAGACTTCGCTTTTCCCGGCCGAGCAGCTGCTCCGCGATGTCTAGCGGAACCTGGGTTACGCCCGTCTGAGTTGCCTGACTCTGATTCCAGGGCTCTTCCTTGGTTACCGGATGCCCATCGCAACTCCACCAGGCCAGCTGCACTCTGCCACCACTGTTAAGCGTGCAGAGCCACACGGGATCAAAGGGAACGCGAACACCACATATTCGCCCTGAACCAATGATGATATTGCAAAGCGGCAATAGTTTCTGAGGCGCCATGTTGCCCTCCAATAGCCAGGGCCGGGTATTCCCTGCGTTCTTCCCATTGTCCCGTATACATTACGAGACCGTCAAACACCAGGCTAAAAAGCCGAAATAACGTTGAGCCATTTTGCTCATTTCGGCTCAACCGTCTGGATGCCTCTGTGCACGTTCTGTGCAGGTTCGGCGCAGGACGGATGTGGCGGGTAGCTTACCGACGCCTTCCACTCAGGATCAACACCCGTGTGGGCAACGCCACACCCAGCCACGTTGCGAGTCTACATCTTCCCAGCTCAGGTATCTGATACGACACTGGCGCCACGGCTACGACGCTCGCTACGGTCGAGGAAAGATTC
The DNA here is from genome assembly GCF_005233835.1 of Herbidospora galbida. Lineage (GTDB taxonomy): Bacteria > Actinomycetota > Actinomycetes > Streptosporangiales > Streptosporangiaceae > Herbidospora > Herbidospora galbida. The sequence goes on from NZ_SZQA01000033.1 coordinate 11,137, forward strand.
AGAACTAGTTATGAAAGTCGTCACGTGATCAGCAAGCCTTACCCGGCTCCCCAGACCATCGCCCCCACGACCTACCAGCCGAAGTTCCTCGAACCTCTCCCCGTTGGCAACGCCACGCCGATCAGTACGTTCACCTCCAAGACGCACGTCCTGGAGCTCGTCCAGATGGACGAGATCATGATCGCCCAGCTGCTGTCCCGCCAGCCGGACTTCCAGCGCCCGATCGACTGGGGCCGCGTCGCCCACTACGCCAGCCTGATCGAGAACGACCAGCTGATCGCCAGCCCCGACCTCGCCCTGTCCTTCACCACAGACGGCTACGTGCTCCAGGGCCGACACCGCCTCCTGGCCGCCGAGCGCGTCCTGCGCAAGCGCGGCTTCGGCACTGTCGCCTTCTACGTCAACTGGAACGGCAAGATCGAGCACTTCCCCTTCCTCGACCTCGGCAAGCCCCGCACCGGCCGCGACATCCTCGCCATGAGCGACGTCGAACACCCCGCCAAAGTCGCCGCCGCACTCAACGTCGTCTACAGCTTCGACTCCATGAACGCCAACCGCGAGTGGCGCAGCCTGCACGTCGACCCCTCACGCATCGACGAGGTCCTCAAGGCCTCCTACAAGGACCTGCCGCTCCACGTCACCGGCGGCTCGGAGATCGCCCGCCGCCTCGGCCTGCGCCACGCCGCCATCATCGCCGGGCTCTACATCACCAGCCGCGTCGACCAGGCCGCCGCCGTCGCCTTCGCCGAGCCCCTCGTCACCGGCGCCGGGCTCACAGTCGGCTCGCCGCAGCTGGTCTTCTCCGACTGGTCGCTGCGCCGCAAGACCACCCGCGTCCGGCTCAAGAACCTGCTGCCCGTCACCGCCCACCAGCTGCGCGCCTACATCGTGGCCTACAACGCCTCGATCACCGGCATCAAGCTGTCGGCCCAGAACTTCACCGGCGCGGCTCGCATGCCCAAGCCGATCTCGGCCGGAAAGCTGGAATCCCAGGCGGCGTAACCCGGCCGACCGCCTCGCTCGATCTGTACTGTCTGCGTCACAGGTTGTGTGGATTTCGGCGAAATCGACCTCGTTGACTCGGCCCTGGCAGCACAGAGGGCAGAGACACGAACTTTCCCCGACGTAGCTCGGATCCACTCACTGGAAAGCCCCTCAGTCCGGACTGAGGGGCTTTCGTCATTGTCGGGCAATAAAGAAGGCCGGTGGGGCGTCAATCTCCCACCGGCCTTCAATGCTCCCGCGAGGAGCCTGGAATGAACTTACACCGATCCAACGCCGGGTTCTAGAGGTCGAACTCTCCGCCCTTGACCCCGTGGACGAACGCGTCCCACTCGCTGGGAGTGAAGACGAGGACCGGGCCGTTCTCGTCCTTGGAGTCGCGGACGCCGACCGCGTTCCCCACCGTCGCTCGCGCCACCTTCACGCACTCGCCGCCATTGTCGGCGGACTTCTGCGCCTTCCGCCATACGGCGCCGTCGAAACTCACCGGAACGCCTGCTGCTGCCACTGCTCTGCCTTCTCCCTGATGATCTTCATCGATTCGACGACGGATAGCGCGTGGCCCCGAAGGAGGTGATACCTCTCCTCAAGCTCTGCGATCTCCGCCTGTTCACGGAGGACCCGGCCTCTGCTGACCGAGTCTTCATACCCAGTTTGGGCCCCGGATCGAGTCCGTGCGAGTCCGAATGCCCCACCATAACCAACCATAGTGGTTGCGTCGGCGGGCAGGACCTGAAGGGTAATCGACCTGTGAGCAGAGTAAAGATCCACCAGGTAGGAGAGTTGTCCCGACATGACCTCAGGACCGCCGATGTGCCGGTCGAGGACGGACCAGTCCAGCACAGCGGAATAGATGGGCGCATCGTCGCCGACAAGCAGCTGGCCGCGTCGAACACGGGCCGCGATGGCTCGCTCGATACCCTCGACCGGGGTTCGTGGACGGCCGAGGAACACCGCTCGCGCGTAGGCCGCAGTCTGAAGTAGGCCAGGGAACAGGGTCGGGGCCCATTGGGACAGAACGGATGCGGCCTGCTCCGCGTCGATCCACCCACGAAACCACTCCGGGGAGCCGGAACGCTCGACCAGCTCCCATACCGCAAGCAGCGCACCTCCCGCGTCAAGGAAGGCGTCGATCGCCTCTACAAAGGTACGTGTGGGCTGCCGTCGCGCATTCTCAAAGTGACTGACAAGCGCCCGGGTGACGTTCGCATGACTAGCCAGGTCGTCTTGCGTCTTCGTGCGACGCTGCCGCCATTTACGCAGCTCGACGCCGAAATGTGCAAGGGCACTCGCGTTTGGATCTAACTCAACGGGAGCAGGCACGCTACATACACTCCGTGACGCTACGTCAGCCTCGAAACTGCGTGATACACCATGATACAGAAGCTGTATCACGACCGTCGACCATGATGACCTAGCAAAGTTCGGCCGTTGGCGTGCATGCTGTTACACAACAGCAGCCCGCGAGTAGCGAATGGAGCACCAATACCGGACCCTGCTCTCCCTGTCTGGTTGGTGGCCGAAAAGGACGAAGACCTATGTCAACACCGATCAAGCCCTTACCTCCGGTAGGGACTGCCAGAGGCTTCTCGTTCCAAGAAGCCCAGGAACGCTGTGCCAGTGAGGTGAACGCTCTTCTCGTCGTACACGGCCAGAAGACGTCACTGGACGGCTCGACCCTCGTGTGGCGCATGTCGGACGGCAGGACCTTCCAGATGCTCTTCGCCCGCGACGGGATCGACTGGGCGATCTACCCACCTCAGGCGATCACCAGTCAGGGGTCCTACCCGGCCGCGCTATTCACAGGGAAGTACGGCCCCCCGAACTACCCCGGCAACCGCTTCGATCCGCATAGGGTCATTGACTTCCTGCGTAGTAAAACTTCCACTCAGGAGGTAGGTCGTTGCACCGACAAGTGCATGCGGCCGAACACCCTCTGACTCCTGACGTAAAGTCAGCCAAGTCACCATAGACAGGCCCACCGTCGCGACGCCTGGTACTCCATGCCATCCTCAAGGCGTCTAGGCGGTGGGTCACTAAACGGTCCTCGGCGGTCGTATGACCGCCTCACTTCATCACCGCATCGGCCCCCCGCCCCGTGGTTGAAGTGAATCTGCCTACCCAGCGGTCGAGCGTGGGGCTCCGATCGTCGAGGACCCACCAACTCCCCCCAATTCCACCTGGCTCCGGCGGAGATGATCTTGGTCCCTTCCGGGGCCGGAGGCAGGAAGCGAAGGGGGAGCCCGCCCCCGCTCGCCAGCGTGAGACCTCTCCCAAAGACGTGAGAGGCTCATCGCTGGCGAGCGGGGGCATTGTTCTTCCGTACGCCGTCAGCTATCGCTTCGGTGTCGCACAATGCCGGGCCGGGCATTACTCCGGCCCCAGGGCGGGGTGTGTCGCAGATCTAACGCCAGGTCGACCCTCCCGCGTGCGCGCGGACTCCGAGGAATCGCTGTCATCCGTAGCGCGAGGGCTCTGCGCCCTCCCAGTTTGAGCCTGCCGTGTTCCGGACCCCGGCCTCGCGGCAGCTCACACCAACGGCTCCGCACGCACGCACGGCCACACTGGTGTTCACGGGATCCAACGACTGGTCGTCTACGACTTCAGCTGCCCATCTTGCTTTCGCTCTCACTACACCCGGTGGGCAAACCGGTGGCCGGTACTCATTCCGCCTTATCCGACGTGGCGGGCATAGCGAAGCTCACGCGTTTGCGCAGCTCAGATGATGTGTCCGGCCTTCGCCGAGATCACTTTGTTCGACGGGTTGGACTCTACTACGAGTTTAACAACTCGTGCAAGAGTGCAACTGCCCGGAGCTAGCAACATGCACCCTGACCAGGGCATACGTCACCCACTCCGGGCAGAAATGTGTAACTGACGACTAGTCGTGGTCGTACTCGTCGACCACGATGCGGTCCTTGTGGACCGTGATCTTGGCGTGGTCACCGAACAGCCGCAGCAACGCGTGATCGAACTTGCCGCTGGTGACGGCCTCGCTCAGGGCCATGCAGTGGTCGTAGCGGGCCTCGTCCGGCCCGGAGTAGTCGCCGTAGATGTACTGGCGGGCCTGGTAGTCCCACGTCCTGGGACGCTTACCGAGGGAGTCGTTCCAGGAGACGGCGAAGTCGTCGTAGTCGACCTCGTCCTCCGGCACACCCTCTTCGTCGAGCTCGGACTTGTTCTGCTCGGTGAGGAACCACACATCCCCGGCCGAGAACTCGCAGACCTCGCCGTCGTTGAAGTAGGGCGTGTACTGCGTCCAGCCGTAGCGGAGGATCGTCGGATCGTCCTGAATCGCCTGGAACAGCGGCGCCAGCTGCTCGACCGGAAGCTGGTCGACCTTCTGGACGCTGTAGACGTACCCCTCGATAGGGACGCCGATGAAGCTCTTCTCTGTGGTGCTGTTAGTCACGTGTTGCTGTCCGAAATGTTGAGCATGGATAGGGGGTATTCCTTCTTGACGGCGCCAGACATCCACGTGTGGATCGGCATGTCTTTGATGTAGTCGGCCGGAGAAGGTAGCCAGCCGAGATCCTCGATAATGTGCTGCTCGGCGATCAACCGGACCGGCACCTCGACCGACCCGTGGGTCCTCTCGACCGTGATCGTCACGCCGAAAATCTGCTCGGCGAGATAGCACCCGAGGGTGTGGTGATACAGCGAGCGATGCCGGACGTCGCCGATGACCGCCTTGCTGCTGTCGATGAACCTGTGAATCAGGAGGTAGTCCTCCGGCTTGCCGCCCCACCGCTTGGCACTCGACTTAGCGTGGTAGTAGGAGTTCACGACTACCCCAGCTCGTCCAGCAGCTGGCGCAGCAGATTGACGTCGTAAAGGAACTCGAAGTCCTTCTCGGAGTCGGCCTCGGCCGCCGCCAGCTTGATACCCAGCCAGTCCCGGACGACCTCGAAGATCTCGTTCGTCGTCTCGTACGAGCCGTCGCAGCAACCGCAGATGTAGGGCTCGGTGATGGCTTCCAGGACGATCTCCTGGACCCGAGTCTTGAGCTCAGAAGCGAGCATCTTCGTCGTCCTCCGACCAGTCCTCGTCCGGCCAGATGATGCGCGGCTTAATCTGAACCGCCTGACCATCCTTGACCATCAGGCGCCAGAGGTCACCGGGATCTTCGCCCTCGGCTTCGATGAAGCCGATGAAGCGCTGGCCCTCCGCGTGGCAGTTCAGAAGCGACTGGAGTTCCTCGACGATCCGGTAGCCCTTCATAGGCTCGGTCGTCACCGGCGCGATGGCGATGCCCCGGCGCCGGATCAACGTTCCATCGGAAGTCTCCTCGGTCGTCTCGTCGAGCACGATCTTCAGGTCGCGACCGTAACCGCGCTGGCCGGGCAGGCAGACGAACGGACTGTCCTTGATCTCGCTCCACGCCAGCGGAGGGACGATCGAGATCTCGCCGGTGTGGCGGGTGTAGTAGCCCATCAGGGCCTCACCACCCCGAGGCTCTGGGCGATCTCCTTGTCGAAGACCTCCTGAAGGAGCGTGTTGGCCTTCGGGACGTACTGCGGCCAGCTGTCGTCGGTGTCGATGTTCATGTGATCGCCCTGGTGGCCGAGCTTCCGGTCACAGGTGATCCCCACGTGCTTCGTGCCCTGGTTGTCGTCGCCGCAAGGGATGTCGACGCCCGCCGCCACGAGGACCTTGACGATCGCTGGGTTGTGCCTGAAGGCCGCCAGCGACTCGTCCTCGGTGTCCCAGTCCTCATCCTGGAGATAGGCGACCAGGGGAGTGAGGACAGCCACGACGGTCTCCTCAGTGGCGAACGCGTCGTCGAGCGCCTGGGCGACGATGTCGAAAATCTGACCGCCGGTGTTCCAGCCCATCAGTCAGCGCTCGGCATGCCGGACCGGATCAACGCGAGGCGCTGCTGCTCGGCCCGCTCGTCGAGCCAGAGCTTGGTCTTCAGGTTCCACTGCGCGTCGGCCAGCGCGTGATGCTCCAGGTTGTTGTTGTCCGGCAGCACCTTGATGCCGAGATCGAACGCCTGCTGCTTGATGTCGTACAGCCACATCGGGATCTCGTCGGGCTTGTCGACCATGACGCCGAACATCCACGCGAGTCGAACCGTGTCGAAACCGCTGTAGTAGCCGACGAGCAGCGGGTCAGGTGTGTTCTGGATGAAGCGCCTGATCTCCCAGGCGATCCGGTCGAGACCCTTGACGTCCCGGTGGTCCTGGTTGAGCCACTGGAACTCGTTCGGAGCCTCCCGCAGCGGAAGGTGAGGCACAACGTTGTGCCGGAGCCAGAGATGCTGCCAGACGGCGATGTACGGCATCTCGGCGTTGACGGCGTAGTACGTCCGGCCGTCCTCGGCCACCAGGCCGACAGAGATGAGGTGGATGCCGCCGGTACCGTTGTCGCGGTCCCAGGTCTCTAAGAATTCGAAGTCGATGCCTACAAGCACAAAGATCCCCTGTCGGGTGAGAACCGGTTAGGTCCCTCACGACAGGGGATCTGGCGAAGACTAGATCGCGGCTGCGCGTACGAGGTCGACGACCGCCCAGTGACCAAGCTCGGCCTCTCTGCGGTTCGCCCACCCGAAGGCTCCCACAGATCTACCGTCCCTGAACACCCTGGTCTCGTAGTCGGTATCGATACCGAGCCCGATCGCCTGCATGATCGCCTTGGTCCACGCGCTCGCCACCTCTTCAACCCAGGGGTCACGCGTCGGACGCCACTTCTTCCGGAGCGATTCCGGCCGCAAGATCGTCGAGATCCATGTCTCACCGAGAGTGGTGTTGCCGACCCGCACCGTGTCCGATATCCGGAGCGACTCCAAGAGCAACTGCTGCTGGAAAGGGGTAAAGCCGATGGAGGAGTCCATCACCCACGCCCGCATCTCGTCGATGTTGCTCATAAAGACTCCTCGTCCATTACGGCCTTCGCCAACGGGCAGAACGACGCCGGGACCAACATACCTGCCTCGACGTCGCTACACCCACCACAGATTTCGGCTGGAACACTGTGCCTGCTCTCGCCATCTGGCCGGTAGAGGATCGGACGATGGGTGAGTGGTTCGCTCATTTAGTCACCCCAGTCCACAACCTTCTTAGGCTTTGCTCGGAGATATTGGTTGTGCTCCTCCGACCTCAGCAGCCGATAGGACAGAAGCTCGTTCTTTCGAATCACCCGATCGATATCTGAGCCCCTGGCGCGCAGCTGCTTCTCCAGCCGGTCGATCTCCTCACCGCGCCTGCGCAGCTCTTCGTACGCAGCTTGTATGTTGGCCTGGGAACAGGACAGCGCGCTTCTGAGGAACATCACGTTCTCGATCGACACGCCGTCATCCTCGTCGCCCGGCGGCCGGAGCTCGTCGACGAGATGCTCTATGACCACCCGACCCCACAGGATCGGTGCCACGAGCGGCCACGTCAGGGCGTACGCGGTAACCCAGGCCTGCACAGTTCGCCGCCGCTGCGCCTCAGAACCCTGAGACCACCGCCAGAAGTGCCTCACCATGGGCCGTGCGACATAGATACCACCACCGAACACGCCGGTGACGAAGCTAAACCCGATCACCATCTGTTCGACCAGGTTCATCAGGAAGCCAGGTATCTCTTGGCAGCGCTACCGTTCCTGAGGAACTTGCTCACATCAGACGGATGAATGCCCCAACGTTCAGCAGCCTCGGCCTGACTCATTCCAGAATTGACGTCGTCCGCCATAATCTCGACGTGCTCATCGTAGAACTGAAGTGCGGGAGGGATCTTCTGCGCGACGGCCTCATAGTACTTCCGATATAGCGCCAGATTCGAGGCACGAAGAAGCGTAAGCGCCTTGGCTCGCGCGTTAGCCGACAGCTGTTGTCTCGTCCGATCCGGACGCTTCGACACGTACTCGTCGAGCTGCTCGCCGTAGAACACCTTGTAATCCTCCGGAAGAGCGTAGGCAAGCACCCGCAGCGCTAAGTTCTTTGCACGTTCGGCGGTCTTGGGAAGCAGATGTTCAGGAAGGGGCCTTCCCGACTCAATGATCTCGTAGACCGTGACCAGGACAGGGTCAGGCTTCTTGGCGTAAGGCCTCTTGGCCCTCGTTACCCAGCGCTTATCCAGCTCCCTCTGGAAATCATTCGGATACTTGTCCCTGAGAGCGGATCGCGCTTTCCAGGACGCAAGGCTGTATGAGTGTCCGGCAGCGCGGTACTTCTGATAAAGGGCCCGATACTCGGGAAGATACTCATTGATAAGGGCAGTGAACGCCGCATGGTTGGCAGACGACTGACTGGTGTACTCGGTCATGTGGTATACCTAAACTTCTGTAGAACTCAACGCCCTGCGGCGTACGTGCTCACCCCGACCACGGAGCGGGATACCGGCCTGCACGATCACCGCGCGCACCGCGTGCTGGTTGACGTGGCCGACACGTGCCAGCAGGGTCACGCCGTACCCAGCCTTGTACAGCAGGCGGATGGCGGCCTGCTTCGCCAGCGTCATGCCGCCCGCGTGACCTCTAGGCGGGGCGATCAGGAACTTCAGACAGTGATACTCCGCCTTATAGGCGTTGCGTAGCAGCACCATCGCCTTCTCGCTCGCCCGCACAGGCCCGCCAGGAAGCAAACGCGCCTCGTTGTAAAAACGGGAGTAATCCACCCTGTGCTTGTCGTAGAGCAGCTGCGTCGCCCGCTCCTTCGGCGTAAACGACTCATCGCGTGGCGCCGCCATTATTCGTCCTCACGTCCAGTCCCACGCCACGCGCGAACCTTTACCCCACGTGCCGTCGCGAATAAGCGATACATGATGATGTACTCGTCGTAGTACTTCTTCTTGAGCCCTGACAGCGCTTTCGAGTAGAGCTTGGAGTGAGACGCCTCAGGGCCGAGCTCGTTCTTCGCGTCTGTGATGAGCGCCCAGTACTCGATCTTGTGATTATTCTTGAGCGCAGTGATGGCGTCGTTCTTCGCCTGATCGTGTGGACGCATCGGGTGTTTCGCTCGCCGTTTAGTGGTAGTGCTCATGACTCCCCTTGGACATGACAAATAAGCCGAACGGCACCCAGCCGTCGACTAAATGGTTTCAGTTATGGGCTAGCTCTGCGACCTCTCGGCGAAATCGCTCACTGCCCTTGCCAGAAGGACAGGCGGAAGGTCCTCGTCGTCGTCATAAGACGGCGCCAGCCCCAGACCAAGTCTGAGAAAGACCTCAAGCCGTTGCGCGTTCGCATCCGTCGAGATCGACTCGATCAAGAACTCGACCATGCCAATCAACGCGTCGTAGAACTCCGGCGCCTTTTCCTTCGCCTCCTTCTCGGTCTCGATCGCCGTGATCAGCCAGGCCGCGAGGTCACGGAGCTTCTCCGGGTCCTTGCCCTGCGCGATGGCCTCGATCAGCCGCAGCTCTTCAGCGAGGCCTTCCGTCGTCCGGACGACGTAATGCCACCGGTGCTTCGGAAACCCGAACGTCTTCGCAGCGGCGGTCGGCGTCATGCCGGAAGCGACCAGTCGCTTAATGGCAGGGATCTTCGCGCGGATCGGGCTCCGACCCTCGGCGACGGCCGCGTCCCACTCCTTCTTCCGCTCCTCGAAGCTGGTGATCAGCCATCGCCAGTCCTTGTGCTCGACCCCGAGCTGCGCCCAGGCCGCCTCCTTTGTGGTGCCAGATCGCACCAACTCCAGCAGTGGTTCCCACCATGAAGGGCGGCTGAGGTCGCTGACCTTCTCAGCCGTCGTCGTGTCGTTGTCCAGGAGAGTCATACGAGCAGGGTACCTAGGTGTGCGACCCGATGGAAAGGCACAACTAGTTTAAGAACTCGTCACGGTGAACTAGACAAACCGACCAGCGCCCTGGCATTATCACGACCTGGCAGTGCCGTCAACTTCATAATGGCATGCTCACGCGGCCTGCCGGTGCCGAAAATGACAGAGCGTGATGTATATCCATGCAGCCGCTCCCGGTGACACTGTCTCCCGGCTCACGGGGCATTTTCGCGCGGGTCACCAGGCACGGCAATGGTTGTCATTTTCATTTAAGGGTGGGGGGGTGTTATCAAATCGAAATGTCCGAGCCATTTACAAAACTGCTCGGCTGTGCATTGGGCCTGTGCGCGTGCATTAGTTGTGAGAATCAACATTCTCAAAGTTACTAGCCAGTTGGCTAGGGAGTGAGTGTTCACTCCGCTTCGCCGACACTGTTATGGTTTTGTGACTTCCCGCGTGGGGCCGTGGCCTGGCTACAGGGGCGTAGGGGCGCGGAGGTAGTTGGTACGCGTGGCGCGGACCGACATTCATGGCATTTATGCAGGTCGGAGCGATAAATGTATCAAAATGCATATCATGCCATTTACATGCAACGCCCTGACCTGGGAAAACGCCATAACGTGAGATCTCCATGATCAAATAGGCGTTACTAACCCGTTATATAACCTGTCCTGGTATGTCCTATTATCCACCCATTTTGATAACGGATTGGCTATAGACGACTACGTGAAAACCACGTAATGTTCTGGGTGTCGGGCAACACGGACCGGCACGCAGGGCAGTAAGGGTTCTTCAGAAGTCGCCCGGGTTGAGCAGAGCTCCCCACGCGATCGGACCTACTTACTGGGTGTGCGTGCGAGACGGGATGGTTCCGCCTGGGCCGAATTGTCAACGGCCGGACACAGCTTCATCGACTCTGATTGGCGCACGGGTGAGAAAGCCCTAAAGGCTGACACGAACGCGCTAGGTGCATGACCAGACCTGTAACTGGCATGTGCGAGACGGGAACGTCGCGGGACTCTGCGAACACCAGAGATGCGGCGGGAACTAGGTACGCGTGGAATGCGGCAATCCATTGGCAACCGCAGATCGCCTAGGTACGGGCTTGGTAGTGCTTGTCGGGTACTGAGGAATGGCGATCACCGGACATCGGGCCGAAATTTGGCCTGGTGATCGGGTAGGCGTAAACGGTGCGCAATCAAGTCGGGTGTATAACGCTCTGGCCCATATCGCGGATTGGGGAACGGAAACCGTGAAGGTCTGTCAGTAGGACGGTCGGATGTGTAGTTGGCATCCGAACGAGGGCAGAAACCACACGAGGAACGGGAACTGACTCTTAGGAGGTCTGCGGCTTGATAGCAAGACCGTCGTCTACGAAATGACAGGATGTGGCGCTCCCGGCAGTTGTTAGGTCACACCGGAACAAACGCTTATTGCCTGTCAACGCTCTGCTCTGGCAATTAGAGTAAGGCCGAATTTTGGCCGATTGGGGTTCGATTCCCTGACAGAGCGCCAATTCAGGACAACTGGTTAACCGAAAGAGAGATGACCATGATCATGCACGACCGTAGGCACACGTTTGTCTACACGCCCATTCGATTCCGCCGGTTGGAGCGCCGCGCGAACGGCGTGCATATCCGCTTCACCGGCGACCGTCACACGTGCAAGTGCGCCTACGTGTGGCTGTACCACAAGTACAGCAAGCCCAACACGGCGCGTGCTTGCACGCGAAACGGCAAGTACGCGGCTATCGCGATGTACTGGAGTGCGCGCTTCAACTGGAACGGCAAGAACACCATTCGATACAACGGCACCAGTAAGCCGCTGTGGTTAACGCACGTCTAACCACAACCCTAAGGAGAGAACTGTGAAGATCCGAATCGTCAAGTGCCCGAAGCGTACGATCAGCCACGTCATGTGGAACATGACGCCGGTGTTCCTGTGGGCCGGTCCCGAAAACGGCTACGACGGACACGTGGTCAAGTTCCGTGGGAACGGACAGTACAACTACGCGATCTAGGCCGTTGGCGATCAGGGCCGAATTCCATAAGGGGTTCGGCCTTAGGTCATCTCGGATATGTCGCATCAATAGGAGGAATCTCAATGAAGTTCACGACGGTTGACCCACAGCCGGAGGACGACAAGATCATTCCGACGCACCGGATCAAGCTCTACGGATACGGCTGGACGCGGTTCCGGCTGATCAGTTTCGAAGCGGACACGGATTATGGCTTCTGGTACGGCAGGGCCCGTGTACAGGCGATGAACGGCGACGTTCGGTGGATTGACTTTGGTAAGTACAACTACACGAACATCGAATCCCTGACCGAAAACGACAAGGGTGCGTTCCCGTTTCACAAGGATGCGCCGCGCGTGGGTGGCGGATACGACAAGGCGGTTCTCGGAGGAACGACGTTCTGTCCTCGTCTCGGAGAGATGACTATTAACGCTATCGCGCACACGGACGAAACGTGGGCGGCCGTCGTCATGCAGCCAAAGGAAGGGGACGAGTGGGTGTGTTACATGGTGAACACGAAGACGGGTGAACTGTCGAATGGCGTGTTCGGTGACATGACAAACGTGTTCGTTCGCTTTGCGGAGCGTGTGAATCCGGCCGCATTCTGACTAGGCCGTTGGTGATTGGGCCCGAATTCCGCCAGGGGTTCGGGCCTTAGTCATCTCGGATGTGTCATATAGCGAGAGGACAAGCATGGAACTCAAGTTGGGTCAAACGCTTCACCACAACGCCACGGGAGACGCCTTGCTGTTGGCTATGGCGTTCACTAGAACGGGACGCACGGTCATCGTTCTATGCGGTGGAAGCGAGTCGGTCTGTACGTTCATCGACGACAACGGAGAAATGGACGCTGGCATATACGGCACTTTGGGGTGGACCATGGAATGGTTCGCCCGTCGTGTCACTGAGTAAGCCGTAAGGACTCGTCTAGGACTCGCATCGGGTCTAGCTCTAGTAGCTAGGCCCCATTGCATGGCTAGCCAGTCATGTGTTGGACGCCGATTTTGGAAGGTGTCGCATGTACATGCAGTTCCTTAAGGTCACCAACACGCGTCGCCTGTTCTACGGCTACAGGATGACGCGCGCCACGTGGCGCAAGTACAAGTAGCCCAACTAGTCAACTCAAGGGAGAGACATGCAGACCACGATTCGTCAGGTCATCCGGCATAAGCGCCGTCCGCGCCGTGAGCCGTCCAAGTCGTACGTCAAGAAGACACGCATGGTCCCGATCAAGGAATGCACGGTGAAGGACATCCGGGAACACCTGGCGAACTGTGACCGGTGCATGTCTCCCGGAAGCCTGGTCATCTTCTATCTCGACCGGGAAAAGGCCGCGATTCTCGCGAATGATGCGAGTGAGGCGCGTTACTGGGGACTCAAGGTGGACAACCAGATTGCCGCCCACCACAAGGGTTGGCTTGAGTTCCCGATCGCGGGCTGAAAAGCCGAAACGCGCAGTGATGCGCGTCGTGTTGGGTGTGGTGCCCAATGCCTGACGACTGGTAGCCGTCAGCTCCGCGCCGAATTTCAGGAGGTAGCAGTATGACGAACAAGGTCAAGAAACTCGCGCTCTTCTACATCTGGGATTGGAAGCGCCGGGGGTTCTGGCTGTGTCCCACGATTTACGCGGAAGCTATCGCTGACGCCAAACTCATGGTCGAGTTGTACGGAGACACGGAAGCCGTCAACCGTCGTCTGCGTGAAATGAAGACGTACACCATCTAAGAGCTAGGAGATACGTACATGGGTGACCTTGAGTTGGTCATGGCTGATGTCACGCGCTCGCACCGTAGCCAGACGCCGATTTACGACGGCACGGCAAAGGTGATCGCGTCGTGGTGGTACGGAGGACACAGCCACGCTTTTACTGGCCTCAACATGTCCGGGCGTATCTACATGCCTGAACTCTTGGCGGAAATCGATGGCGCAATTGAGTACGTTCGAAAGAGCCCTGCAAATCATTGGGACGCACACAAGCGGGTCAACGATCAGGGAACGCGTAGGCACAACCTAGCGGCCTTAGAGGCCCTTAAGGTCTACGTCCAGTACCACAAGAACCGGGGGCCGCAAGAGGGATGGGGGCGCGTGTGGGTGGATGTGCTCACGCCCGAGGACGAATACAGCATCTTGGAAGGTGAATAGTCATGTGCCGAAATGACTCGCCTATGGTGACCGTGTACATGCCGTCTAACGGTCTCTATCAGGTGGTACCAAGCCGCCTGGCCGCGATTGAAGCGCGGTACCTACCGAACACGCTAGATGATCTCAAGGCGCACGTCCGGCGCATTCTGCGCGACGACTACGGCAACCCTGATGGCGCGATCGTCGCGCACATGGAAGGAATCGAAACAATCACTCAGTGCCTTGTCGTGCTCGCCGAATTACACGGCATGGGGAGCTAGTCCTAGGACTCGCAACGCGGGCACCGGTCACGTACCGGTGTCCTATTGCGTGGCTAGTACAGCACGTTAGTTAGGTGCCGAAATATCAGGAGGTCCCGCTAGGCATGGGATTCCAGTACAGCAGTCACATCGCGGCTCTGGGGGCTCTGCGAACGCTGGCAGACAAAGAGGGGCTTTGGAGTCATCGCGACTTCAGAAGTTCCGGCCCGCAACTGTTGATCGGTGAGCCGGAAACCGGGAAGTACATCCGCGTGTTCTGCTTCCGCAACAACTACAAGGTGTTCATCCCCGGTGCGCCGGATGACGCACAGGGGATCGTATTCCGGGAAGAGCCGCAGGAAGTGTTAGACGCACTTCCCGCACTACTCAAGAATGTGACATAACATGATGGCCGATGAAGACGTAGACGTCGATTTCGAAATCCCGTGGTACGTAGACGACGAATTCGATCCCGACCACTGCACGGAACACGGTCACAGTATCGACCTGTGCCGCCATCTCGACTGATCATCTGATCAAGGCCGCACACGTACCACTTCTCCGGAACGTGTGCGGTCTTATTCATGTGATCCCCAACCATCTAGCCGAAAGGCCGAATTCACCATGCACGAATTCAGCGAGTACCCCAAAAAGGCAGCCAACGGTAGGGACATGTATTGGGCGTGTTGCGTCTCGACCATTGGCCCGACTTGCGGTCACAAGGCCTTGCCGCAGGATGACTCCATGACGCTCTACCCGCGTACCGAGCCTCTCAACGTCAACATGCCTAAGACGTACTTCGGTCGCAAGCCTGAAGATCTCACCCATGGTCTGGGGTGGGTGCGTGCCTGCCCGATTTATCAGGTGCCGAGTTCTCCCGGCTCTACGCGCCCGGAAGTCGGTGAATACGCATTCTCCTGCTACGTGGTCGAAACGTTCGGCAACGACATGGTGAAAGTGCGGTTCGACTGGGACGGAGTGCCCGGCCAGCGTGAACAGATCGTCTACCCTCACGAAATTCACGCTCCCAAGTGTCAGTGCCGCGCCTGTAAGACCGACCACATTTACAACGTCGACTAGACCCAAATCCATCGAAACGGAGAGCGCGTCATGATGTTTAATCTCGAAGAGGAGACGGGCTACCGCTGCGCGGTGGACGGTCGCGACTTCTACACGGAAGAGATGAGGCTCTTACTCAAGGTCAGGTTCCGAATTTCGGTGCCCCTGAAGAACCCCGAGATGTTCGACTACCTGAATGGTACGGTGTTCCTCTGCGGGCCGTGCCGTCGTGATTTCGAGCACATCATCGCGCCTCACATCATCAAAGAACGGGAGCACACCTGTCGTGAGCCTGAAGGCGAACAGGCCAACGAGTGTGAAGCGAACGGGCACCAGGAATACACCGAATATGAGGTGTTGTGGATCGAGGTGTGCGAGTTCGACACTGACGTCAACGGCAATCCCAAGTCCATCTATGAGGTCGCGGCAGAGGACATGACGCGTGACTGCGGGTGGCCTCTCACGGACGGATACGACTGGTTCTCTTGGGAGCCCTACCAGGAATACCGAACCAGCGCCGACACCTGTTACACGCAAGACAAGGCGTTCTTGCGCGGTCAGTGGCCTGATGGTGATCACTACGAGGCTCACGGCCGAATCCGCGACGTGTTCGACCGCTGGGAGACCAAACGGCGTACCGAGTGGGACGACTACCAGGCGCGCACCGCTGCCCATCAGGCTCGGATGAAGACCAACGCGTAACGCTGGACGTGGGGCCTGAGATTCGGGGATCAGGCCCTAGCGTCGAACGGACGCGTTAACCTACAAGGCTGCCTACACACCAAAGGATGATCATGACTGAGACTCGACCGCACCACTGGCACATCGCGCATGGCCTGGCGGGCTACGGACCGGACGGCGCGGACGGCTACAACACCGCTACGGAGATCAGCGGGTCTGGTGGTCTCGCCGACCAGATCAGCGACGAACTCGACCGAGACGCCGAATCGGCTCACGGTCTGATCAGGACTGAAGGTGAGGCGGGCAACTTCAAAGAGGCCTTCGAGGCGTGGGAGCTTCACGACAAGCTGACTACGCTGTCCCTCAACTTCAGCATCAGGCGAGAGGACGCGCCTCTCTACAAGGATGATAAGCCGCTGTGGGAGAGGACCGTTCTCCGGCTGGTGGCCGAAAACTTCCCGCTGGACGTGTCGGACAACTCGCGGATGTACGTGTGGGAGTGCACGGAGCCGGAATGCGAGCATCTCACCGACGACGAATAAGCTTCCCCGCCGAAATCTCGGGCCCTGGCGAAATCGCTAGGGCCTTTGTCATACATAGGAATAGGAACGCGGATGTCAAGCTACACACCCACCACATGTCCTCAGTCAGGTTGTGGGCAGCAGGGAACATTCCTGTCGAACTACGGAACCGGCAATGAGGCCCTGTACATGTGTCCGAACAACCACCAGTGGACTGCCAAGAAGAAGTAACCCACCAGAAAGGTAGAACATGAACACCGAGCGATTCACGCCGGAATACTTCAAGCCGCGCGTTGCCAAAGGCGTCGACAAGCTCGACGAGAAGAACCCCGGATGGTTCCACGATGTCAATCCGGACCTGTTAGAGATGGACTCCGCCGACGCCTGTATCCTCGGCCTGCTCTACGGCTGGTACTTCAGTGGGCTCCGAGCCTTGTCTGTCACGGACGGTACAGAATTCGGCTACAACATCGACTTCGAAGAGTCCGACTGCGATGAGGTCCGGTCGGAGGCCTGGCACACGCTTCTAGTCCTCTGGCTGGACGTCATCGATGAGAAGAGGAAGGCATCATGACCACCGTGACCGATGGTTGGCGCGTCGGCGACGTCGTCAGGCTCCCGGCCGATCAGACCGTGTGGGAAGTCGATAGCGTCTACCGGCGTCAGGGTGAGGTGGTCGAACTGATCCTAGGCCGCTCGGATGCAAACACCACGGATGATGGTGCCCGGTGGGCTCGCGGAACCGTGAGGGCTGTGTCTCCGGATCGCGTCACACGGGTCAAGCACTGGTACGAGCGCACGCTCTACGGCTTGGATGAAGAGTCCCGTTGGGGCGAGCCTGCCTAGCTTCTGCCAAATCTCCTAGACAAGGACACTCATGGACACGGGATTACTTCTCTGGCGCGTAACTCTGCAATGGCAGAAGAAGATTACGGCTGCTCTTAAGCCCTTGGGCCTGACCCACGTGCAGTTTGCTCTTATGAGTGAGCTGGAGCGCGTGAGGTCCGAAGACGGGCAGGTCAACCAGAAGCAGCTAGCCAGGCGAGCACGCACAGACGAGATGATGACCGGGCAGGTCCTGCGGGTTCTCGAAACGCGGGGGCTGGTCATCCGGTGGCGCGCTGAGAGCAACCGGCAAAGCATTCTGGTTAGGCTGACGGACCTTGGGCACGAGCGCCTGACCACGGCTACACCTGTCGTCAAGGCCGTCGATGACACGTTCTTCGGGGCTGCCGAGCCGGACCTGAGAGACCTCTTTACCCTGCTGGGTGAGAGCGAGACTGCCTAGCCTGGCCCGAAAATCGGCCCCCTGTCGTAGGGCCCCACTACCCTGCACCTGATACATAGAGCGAGAGGACACACCGGCATGGGTGCCGAGATTGCCGAACCCCCAGACGGCTTCAAGGTCGGGGACATCCTGATTCTCTTCCGGACTGGTCCCGGGGATGACGGGGACTACGCGAGCCCCGCCACGACCCGTCACGCGATCATGGCTGCTCTCAGCAAGGCTGGCCTACGACCTTCTGAGGGGTCATTGCGTGACCATGAGGACATCATGGCGTTCCGGGAGCGTGGAACTCTCCTTGAGCCCATGATCCTCACCCTAGGCCGTAGCGGCTGGAACCCGCCCGGCCGCTAGCCCGACCAACACCGAGAGGACACGATATGAAGACTCTGCGTGAGCGCATCACCGACGACGGTATCCACATCATCTTCGAGAACCCGGACGGCACCGGCGACGACCTGTCAGAGCTCGTCGCCGAGCCCACGCCAACCAGCGGTGCCAAGTGGAAGGTCTGCCTCAAGCATCACAATCACGGCGGCCTGCTCTGGGTCGACTTCGGTAACTCGATCGCCGCCGGTCTCGACCAGCCCGACGTCAATGAGGTGGTGTTGGGGCTGGTCGGCAACGCGATCCCCTTCCTCAACAGCGAGCCGTTCCCGGAGTGGGGACGGAATTACTACGGCCTGTCGGTCCGCGACTTCGAGGACAGTGTGTCCCTGTGGAACTTCGTGGAGAGGGCGTACACCTCCTACGTGGAGAACGAGGAGAAGACGCGCGAACTGATGGAGTGGTTGGGGCCTGACCGGCTGCGAACGTACGCCTTCGAGACCGAATTCGACGTCTGAGAAGACCAACGACTGAACGGCCTGTACCCGACTACCCCTCACGTCAGGTGGTGGGTAGTCCGTAGAGGTTTCAGCCGGAACCCATTCCCGCCGATTTCTGAGAGGCTACATATGCAGTTCGATATCAACTTTCAAGTGGATAGTAACGGCAGCGGTCCCGGTGAGGCTGCCTATTCGAAAGACGAGGTGTTCGCCGCGCTCAAAGACGTGCTGTTCTCGACACCCATCCCGATGAATGACGGCGGCGTTCTGATCATCACCCGTATCAGTCCGATCAACTAGGAGACCAAGCAATGGAACGTAAGCCCAGTGAGACCATGCGGATTCTCACGATCGACACACTTGAGCGCCTGAACCTCAGCAGTGCGGGCAACCCCCGATTCAAGGTGACGTTCACCAACGGGGAATCGGCGCAGACGCAGAGTGACGCCTCCGTCAACTACGGAATCGAGAACTCCGAATATCGGGGCGTCCCTCTTAAGGTCACGTTCTCGCCCAACGGTCGCATCACATACATCGAAGTGGCGAAGTCGCAGCCCTGACTGTACGACATATCAGGCTGCGACAAAGGTAGGCGCACATGTCAATCGTCAGACGCGGATACGTCCGCCCGTTCGAAGTCACATATAGGCTCGCGGACGGCACGCGGAGAATGCGGGGCTTCGATTCGCGAGAGGAGGCTGACAAATGGGCGGACGAGTGCAACAGGCTCGATCCCGGTAGCCTCGTACGTGAGGAATTCGCCGTGGAGAACACGGAAGACGGTGCCATCTCCGTGCACATCCCAAGGGTTAACGTGAGCGTGCAGACGGCCAAACGTGTTGAGGCCGCAATCAATCGCATACTCAACACTCAGGTCATGCACGTTGCGTATCACTCTGGGACGGACAACGGGAACGACGAAGAGCTCTACCAGATCATTTTAGAGATGTTCGACAACGAAGAGTGGTTACGCGAGTCGTACACTGACGATCCCCGTCTGCCTGAGTCGGATAACATCACCCTCACGTTGTTTTCTGTGGTTCGTGACGACGTTGAGTTCTGGGTACTCGTCAGCGAAAACCCGGAAAGTTTCGTCCTGTACCAGTACCCCGACCATGGGGCCGCGATCACTGACTATGAGCAGAGCGTTCGCAACCTCGTCGTGGTCGGTGCTGTGCTGGAAGCCGATTTCGAGGTCCCCGGGTTCGAGTACAAGAGTTCCGAGGGTGGTTACTTCCGGTACAACACCCTCTGAATTCTGACCCACACTGATCACTGCGTTCGCCTCCCCTCCTATCGGGGGTAGGGGAGGCTTGCGGAGAGGTTTAGCAGGGCCATACTCCGGGCCGAAATTCACAGACAAGGAATCAATATGACTGAGAGCACCACGCCGCGCCTGCACATCAAGGTCACGGACACTCAGGACCGGTACATCGGGGAGAACTGGTTCGACGCGACCGACTATTACGCCGTAGACGAAGGGCTTGAAGAGATCGTCAGTGAAGCGAGTGACGTCCTCACGTACAAGACGGAGATCATCGGCTCCGAGGGGTTCGGCTGGTTCGCTGACAAGCTCTCCGGCCTGTCGGTCGAGAAGGCATGCGGCATCGGCTACCTGATCGAAGAGAAGGGGCTCGACGTCGTCACCGAGTGGCACAAGCTTCGTGGCCCCATCGAGTACTTCCCCGCCGACGCGATCGACGCGGAGCGGAAGTTCGACGCCGAATACCAGGGAGAGTTCAGCTCCGCTGGCGCGTTCGCCAAGGACTACGTTCCCCAGCAGCACGCCGAAATGTTTGAGACGGTGCCGAGAAACATCGTCGAGAACATCAACTGGGAGGGTGTGGCCGAGAGTCTGCACGGCCATTACGGCGTCACGGTGGTAAGCAGGGGTCCTGGTCAGTGGGACGGCGTCGTGGTCTTCCGTCTGGAGAACGAGTAACCATGACTCTGATCAAGTTCGGGTCGTGGAACAACGACCCCGACGTACACAAACAGCACATCACCCTCATGGGCGAGCGCATCGCAATCATCACGCTTGAGCGCGGTGCCAACGACATCTGGGGTATGCGGCTGCTGGGTGCCATCAGGGAGGGGTCTGGTGGAGAGCGGGACAAGATCGGCCCGCCGGTGGGGTTCCCTGCCGATTACGACGTCGACACCGTTCGGAGCGCGGCCATGGCCACTGCCGCCGCGCTGCTCTCCGACTGGTTGAAGGGGCAGGTCCTAGAGGGGCTGGAAGAGGCGAAGCGGTCATGACGGCACCGACTCCCGAACCCGGCGAGCTGAGAGACGACATCGGGCAAGCACAGGTCGTCCATGTGCTCTCACCTCCTGAGCGTATCCCTATCAACGAGGACGGAGCCCCGGCTGTCGGCCTGCCTGTGATGCTCTACGAGCCGAACTACGCCAACCCCGGTGCCGGGCCGATAAAGCGTCAGGTGGTTCTGATGCTCCCCTGGGATGAGGCGAGTCGCCTCGTCATCGATATCACACGGCTGATCGTGGAGGATTCGAGTGGCGTCTAGATCTCAGGCGATGTTACTTGATCTGATCGAGAGGATCATCCGGGACATCCTCCGTAGTCGTCAGCGCCGAAATTCCCGACAGAAAAGGAGAGGAGACTCATGAACAGCGTTGAGTTCGAATCTGGTGATGTCGCGAGGTTCTATCTGGGAACGGAGGAGATTCGCTACACCTTCGTCTCTGACGGGGCGGCCGGAACGATCACCGCCAAGTCCGCGTTCTTCGGCGAGCCCAAAAAGATGGCCGTCATGCTTCAGCTCTCGGACAACACTGAAATTGGCGACTGGGGAATTATGGGGGTCGTCCTCTGTGACGGGCACCAACTCACGGCGCGGCCTCATTTCAACGCGGCCGACAAATACCCGCTCGACGGCGTCGACAACGAAGAGGCGCGTGCGAGCATTTCGCGCCTCTTCTCCGAAATCGCATGGCATTACTACGAGATCACGAACTGGAGAAGGAGCTAGCATGATCGACGAGAGGGAGATTCTTGAGGCCCTTCGCGCGACTGACGAGCGACTGGTGGCGGAGCAGGATCTCACACCCGTTCAGCTGATCCTTCGGGACAGGCCTGAGACGGGTGTCACCGTTCTTCGCCGGGCCTACGAGATGGGCGGCGACATCCTTAACGCGTGGGATGTCCTGGCGTCGGCTCTGACCATTCAGAAGAGCGTGGAAGCGGTTCTCGAACACCTCGGCCACGACCTCGGAATGACGATCCTCAGGAAGGTCGCTGAGCTCAAGTACAACGCCAAGCTCTAACGTCGGACCAACATCAAAGAGGAATAACCCATGTCAGCGCCGGAGAGATATTTCATCGACTTCGCCACATCGGAAATGGCGTCATGGATCGCCAGCATGCCGGAACTGGCGGACGTACCTGCCGCCACCGTCGCTGGGTGGCGCGTGACCATGTACAGCGCTGCCCTCGACGTCCTCAAGGAACTGGACAACGAGCACGACGGCTTCTACGACGGCACCAGCATCTGGGTTAGCGGTGACGAGTTCACCGTGCATGCCCTCACTGAGACCGTCGACCTGTTAGAGCGGGTTCTCTACGACCTCGCTGTGAGGGCGAAGAGTCGCATTTTCCAATTCGGCTCCGATTATCTGGCGCTGCACCCGGAAGACGCCCAGGCCGGGGAGAAAGAAGACGACCCGTTCGACACGCTTCTGAGCGCGGAGCTGATGCGGATCGAAGGAATCGCAGAGGCCATGGAACTGGTCCTCGGCTTCGACGACAAGGGGCGTCCCTCCCGAGCGGTCCGGGTCAAAGACCTGATCAATACGTCTGAAGTGACCGCGCTCAAGGAGAGGGTCAACGCCCGAGCAGGCCGACCGATCTTCGACATCTGACCTGGGTCATCGTCCCTTTGAGGGGTGTACCACCAACAGACCCGTAGATGGAGAAACACATGGACATAAGAGACGAGAAGACACTCATCCCGGTCGCCGAGCTTCTCGCGAAGTGGGCCGTCGCCGATGCTGACGGTCCGGTGGCTCGGCTGACGAGGCTGTACGAGAACACCGAAGAGACGGCGACCTTTCGGACCATCCTCATGAACGCCTCGGTCGAGGTGGGCGGCGCGATCTCGGAGGCCGCCTACGACCTGATGTTCAGTACCGACCCCGCCGACGACGAGAGCTGTTCGGTCCGGCGCGGCTGGGTCGTCAACTCGGCGATCAACCGGGTATCCGAGTCGCACTCATGGATTCGCCCCTGATTCGCTGCGCACTCTCTCACCTCCCGGCTTCGGGGACGGAAGGTGAGGGACTCGCTGGAATCAGTCCAGCACAGTTGTAGGGGCCGAAATTCGGAGAGGACATGAGGAAGAGAGACGCATGAGTAAGAGCATCGAGATTGGCACCGTTCACATCACCGAGAAGTACGAGGAGAGGGAACGGGCGTTCCAGACGGCATCCTGGTGGCGTGACAACGACGTGGCGCCGCAGTCGGTGGCATTGATGGGTGAGTTCTCCGGCGGCCAGCTCATCGACTGGTGGTACACGCTGGACACGGTGATCACGGCCGATTATTTCGCATCGTCCGGGTTCGGTATCACGCTGGACTACGACACCGCACAGAACGCGGGCAAGCCCAACAAGATCACGCACCGCACGTACTGCTACATCCTGGCCGAGCTGCTCGCGGTGAAGAAGGGTGAGCTCAAGCACGGGTTCATCGTGCTCGACCCGAACCTGAAATTCCGGATCAGTACCTTCGAGGGCTCAGGGCATCGCATGTCCCGGCTACACAACCCGGTCTGCATGGACTGTGCCGCGCCGATCCGTATCGCGACCGAGTACGAGCGCTGGGCCGGAGTCGACCGTCTGAAGAACCCACATGCGTTCCCGGCGCGTGAGTACATGCACGTCACCGACACGGACGGTGAGCCACACAACGGTCGGCCGACGAAAGAGAGCTGGCTCGACTACACCATCCCCAACGTCCAGTACCGGCTGCACCTCGTCGAGGACGGGGCCGAAATCAAGGAGAACCAGGCATGACCGAGTACACGCCCTACGGCTGGGTCATCACCGAGGACCTGATCACCAATGGCGAGTACAACGGGGTGATGGGGCCGCGCACGATGGACCCCGAACTTGAGGCGCGTCTTGAAGCCGGAGAGGGCACGGAGTTCCGTCTGCTCGACGACGACGGCGAGCACTACGCCACTGGCCGGATCATCGGCCCGGCCGACCCCGACTGGGGGAAGAAGGCGAAGGAGTACGAGATGGTCGAATGGGAGTTCGCTCCGCTCCACGAGTTCGGCGCGAGGAACTGGGGCTGCACCGACGTGCAGTACAAGAACGACGCCGGTGAGTGGAAGAACCTGTAGGACCGTAACGAGAAGCGCAACAAGTTAACCAATTAAGGAGACAATCACATGGACTTCGAGATCACCCTCATCGACCTCAACCCCGAAGGCAACGTCGACCACGTGTTCAACCTGCTCGACGACGACCTGATGAACGACGTCAACGCCGCCTTCGGTGACGAGGGCAGCAACGAGGACGCGAAGGAGGGCGTGCATTTCAAAGTCGGCCCGGTCAACGGGATGGAGCCGCTGTACGACGAGGGCGAGGTGCCTGATGCCTCCTTCGCCGAGATTCTTCGCGCCGCGCGGCTGGCCGCGCAGGCTAAGGACGAGTCCTGGGAGGGGTTCCTCGCCTGGGTCGACGACACGGGCGGCGGTCTTCGGTTCTACCCTGACGACGACGAGGCGCTGAAGACCTTCCGGAAGCAGTTCCGGGGCGAGTACGAGGACCTGGAAGAGTACGCGAAGGAGTGGGCCGAGGACCAGGGCGCTCCCGAGGCGATGTTCGGCTACATGGACTGGGACGGCTTCGGCGTGTGGCTCGCGACGGACTACAACGTCATCGACCTGCCGAGCGGTAACATCGCGATCTTCACGAAGTAGATCAGCTCCGCCCGAATTTTCAGGCTCGGCACACACGGTGTCGGGCCTTCGTCATGTCTGGAGGTACTTATGGACTTCGATCCTTATATCACTCTCGTCAGCCTGGACGGCTGGGCGAGTACGCGGATGCGCCTGCTGGATTGGGACGACGAGCGCGCCAAAGAGATCAGGCTGCTGTTCGGCGAGAACGCCAAACAGGGGAGCCACTTCAACATCGAAAGCATCGATGGGATGGAGCCGCTCTGGCACCCAGTCGGAGACACCTACAGGGATCTGGAGCTGCGTCACATCGTAGTGATCGCTCGGCGAGCGAGGCTGTGCAAATCACCACAGGCGTTCCTTGCGTGGATCAAGCTGATCCGGTCCGACCTCATCGGGAAAGAAGGCCTTTCCTTCGATGCGGTCACGTCGTACTTCCAGGCGTCCTTCCGAGGCGAGTTCGCCAGCCTGGCCGGATACGCGCGACAGTGGGCTGACGGTCAGCGGTGGCATCCCTACGTGCGCCTGCACATCGACTGGGACGGGCTCGGCCGGTCGCTCACAGAGGATGCCGTGGTCGCTGAGCTCCCGAACGGCAAGATCGCGGTACTCACGTACAACACCTGATCACCACGGCGAGCGGAAGGTCACCGGCGACGGCGGGATCACCGCTCAGGGAGGATCCGACCAGCATCGGTCGGGCGCAGGCCAGTACGGGCTGTGTCCGGCCGTTTTTGTTTGGCCCCTCACGACGGCTCTCCACAGCGGGTGGGTGAGCTATACCTACACGAGTAAGAAAGGAGCCTACTCATGGGGACTGCGATCTTGGTCAAACGGAAGCCTGTTCGCATCAACTACTCGGTGAACACTACGGTGTATGAACGTGCGATTGAGCTGGCCGCCACGATGAACCTGACGGTGCCTCAGGTGCTCACACACCTCATCCCTCAGGTGCTGGCGCGGCCGGAGCCGCAGTGGCGGCCGACGCTGGCGGTTCTGCGGATGCATGGCCCGCAGAACCGTCAAGAGTTCGCGAACGTGCCTGAGGACCTTCTCAAGGACGGAGAGGAGAATTTCCTGCCGGGCGCCGAAACTCCGCTAGAGCGTGGACGGCTGGCGGCGATGGTACTGAACTACTACGTGGCTGGGGTGATCACGCTCAACGTCAAGGTGGAGCTCAATGAACCGTGAAGACGTCCTTCGCCGAATTCGAGCAGCCCTAGATCAGGCTAACCACCGGAGTACACCGCGCGGTCAGGCCATCTCGGCGCTGGCGGTGGCGACGAAGCTAGCACAGCGCCTCGGTCTCGACGATCCCCGCCAGGCCGTGGTCGACGTCGCCTGGTACGAGATCAGCACACGCGGCCAGCATCACCCCGAACGCGGCGAGGCTCTGTGGGAGGTCAGTGAGACTCTCGGCTGCCGTGCCGTGCTACATGGTCACCGGCGCCGGGATCGACCGGCGCACCTGGAGCTGATCGGCCAGCCGCCGACGCTGGAATGGCTGTGTGATCGACTGCTTCCCTCGGTCTCCTTTCAGATGGAGATGCGCTTGATGGAGGAGCTTCTCCAGCGTCGTGGACAATCCCGTACCGACCGTACCGATTTTGTACGAGGATGGTATGGCGGCTGGGGGAGCGAGGTCGCCGAAGTGCTCCGGCTACGGGGCAGGGCTCGCGAAGTGACCGAGCTTGTCGACGCCGAATTTCGCAGGCGCCACCCACAGCTGCACCCCAACAGAACGATCTATTTCTCCCCCCAAGGGCATGCCCTCGGCCGACAGGCCGGTCAGGTGGTGGACCTCGGGGATCGAGTTCTCATAGAAGGCGACAACAGTGAGTGAATCGGAGCGGGAAAGGCCCGACGAATACAGGACGCCGATTGATGAGTTCATCGACAAAGCTCGTCGCGCTCAAGGGTTGAGCTGGAACGAACTCGTCGAAAAAGCAAGGATGACAAAATCGGGCTTGATGTCCGTCCGCAATGGCGATACTCGATCCATTAGGCCGAAGACCTCTACTGGGCTCGACGATGCACTCGGCCTGCCGCGCGGAACAATCGAAAAGGTCTTTAAGGGAGACACTGCTATCGACATGAGTCCGAAGATCCTTACCGTACACTCCTCTGCGCGCATCAGCCCCGAAATGGCAATGCAGCTTCTAGAGCTCGCCAACAAGCACGGTCACGCTCTGATCATCAAGGACAACGCCAACACTGAGGAAGAGGGTCGAAATGAGTGACGAGAAGAAGAAGTACACCACGGTCGCCGGATCCGAATTCGACATGGCGTTCACGGTGGTGGTCCGCGTCAGGCAGACGGACGTGACGGGAGTCGACCGTCCGCATTACGAGATCGCGCAAGCGGCCCTGAATCACTTCAAGCACGCCCGGACCCTTCAGGTCGCGGCCCGCGCCGGAGAGAACATGCACCACGCCGGTTTCTACGAGATCGAGACGGTCGCGGTCCGCGCGGTTCAATTCCTTGATCTTCGGCGCGAGCTCCGAGAGGACGGGATGTAATTACATGGGTAAGGACCTGAGAAAGGACGCCGACGACTACGCCCACGACTTCGTCGCGATCCTGAAGGAACGTATTCCCATTCTTCGTAGCGACGGTGGCTTGGCTCGGACCCTTCGCGATGCGGTGGAGAAGCACTACCTCGATCCCAACCCTGATCCTGACGCCATTATCGCCCTTCCCGAAGGCGGGTACGGCGTGTGGCAGGTAAGGACATTGCTGGAGGACGACGATAAACGACGTCTGAAAGTACTGGCTCAGGACTCAGAGGGCTGGCCGGTGCGACATGCTGACGAGCGCTACCTCAACGACGAGCTCGCGTATCTATGGAGCAAGATCCGATCGGACGATCCGACGTGAGTACCCACGACAAGTGCAAGACGATCGCTGAGAATCCTGAAGGCGGCTATCTGATCTGTTATAAATCGCCTCACCCGAATAACCCTGAGCACTATGATCCGAGCGAGGAAAAGCGGTGGACCGACGCCGAGATTCCCCCACTCGTCAAGAAGACAAAGAGACTGAGGAATCGATGACCGATGATCTGAGCCCTGGCTCCCACGCTTTGGCTGAAATTCTCAGCACCATGCCGGACAGCAGCGTTGAGGATGGACACGAGTACGTGTTCGTCTACAAGAAGAGAGGCCATGACCGGCTGCAACTCCTGGAGTCCGGCGAGAGCGGAGCTCAAGCTGTTTGGGCCCGTAAGGGCCGTAAGGGCCAGGGGCTCATTCTCCGGCGCCGCAAAACCATCGCCACGGTGTACGGGGAGTGGGAGACCGCTCCCCTAAACGATCTCGGGGAGATCGCCGACGACGAGGCCGCCGACAGGGTCGAGCTGTTCCTCCAACGACGAGCGGAGATGTCCGAGAGCGGTGCCCTCGACAAGAACCTCATCCACTCCCTCGACGGAAAGCCGGGCGACGACACGATATACGAGCTGACCATGGAAGATCTGTGGACGCTCGTGAATCGGAGCCGAGGAAATTGGGAGGTGTCTGAATGATTGGCTGCAAATGCGGCGCCCGAACCTACAAGGGCCACCTGAAGAAGTGCGCTGATGGTTACCCGGACCACGTCTACAAGGGAACCGATGTGTTTCGCATCAAGTTCGAGTACAAGGAGGACTAACCAATTGACTGAGTGGATCAACGTCAGGGTCGTAACAGACAACAGTGTGGACTCGACGCACAGCTTCGAGCTCGACGTGCATCAGCGCCTCGTCGTTCATCGTGGAGGCAAACTGCTGTTCACCATCCACGGCGCCATGCAGCAGCCGATCGTCCCGTTACGGCAGGACGAGAACGCCGGAGAATTCCGCACGATGGAGACCTTGTACCTGGTCAACCTCGTCACGGCGTTCGCCCTCGGCCTGTGGCGGGAAGAGCTCCAGGCCGCCAAGGCAGAACGGCCTGCCGACGTCAAGCCGACTCTGCTCGCGCAGGATGTGGTGGACAACCTGGAGCTTCGGCTGATGGAGGTCGCTGAGAAGTCTCAGGACATCGAAGAGGTTCGGCTGGCTTCCCGGATCCTGCCTCTGCTGGCGCCGAAAACCCGGCTCTACTGGCCCGCCGTCGCCGACGCGTTGGTCACCAACCTCAAGGAGAACTGACATGCATCACAATCACGCCAGCTTCCCTCGCGACGACAAAGAGCCACTGATCATGCGGACCACCGACAAGGTCTGTGAGGTGCTCACCTGGTACAAGCTCGTCGAGGATTACGTCGAGACCATGAACGACATCTACGACGGCGTACGCGATGAGCACGACGTCCCTCGGTGGACGTACATGGCGCTGTTCCCCGGACCCGACGTCCTGCCGATTCTGTGCACCTTCGAGGGGCGCGAGCCGGTCGGCGACCACCCGGTCGGCACCCGGGACTTCTATCTGATGGGTCTGGTCGGCGGCCAGCACAAGGAGATGGCCGACCCGAACGGCAAGCCCATCATGTTCAGCTACATTCCCGCTGACGTCTGATCGCCTGTACCACTCCCGGGGCTTCGGTCCCGGGACACAGTAGAGGGATTCAGCCGGAATTTCGAAGGGAGGCATTGTGCGTGATTTAGCGCTGGCAGCTGCCGAAGCGCGGCATGAACTGATTGTGCAGTACGGCTCCAGAGATGGCGTCTTGGACATGATGTCTCAGACGGGGGAATTCGTCACCAAGGGTGGCAAGGTCTACATCATGCGGGAGGCGTACGAGGCTGCCGAAAGGCTGGCGAAGGCTTATCTCCAGCATTTGTCGCTGGCTCAGCTGGTAGTCATCGATGATGACGTGTGCCAGCTTCTTGATCTGGCTGCGGGATCTATGCCCGATCAAGTACTGAACAGGCAGATGCCACTCTTCCCGTACGGGTTCGCCTGGTTCGCTGATCCGCTGATCGGGCGCGACATCATCGTCATGGACGTCGAGAAGGAGGTTCCTGTTCGAGGAACAATCCCCCTTGAGGCGATGTCCTGGTCTTACATCAACGGTGATCACCTGATTACCGCCGCGACCGACTGTGGCCCTTCCATGGTGCTCACGACCTATGCGAGAAGGTCGGCCGTTGAGGCGATTCTGGATTCGGTTCCTGGCGCGAATACTCCGGTTGATGAGTACGCGGATGGTCTTCAGAGCGTGTCCACAACCGTCTGGTCGTTCGGTACGCCGACCGGGACTGCGTTCGGGAAGCGTCTTTCTGAGCTAAGCCACAATTTGACTATCGAGGAGCTGAGGGAGTCCGACATGGCCTTCACTCAGCGCCTGGCAGCAGCCATCTGGGCGCTTGGAAAGCAGCCGATCACCAGCACTGAAGAGGAAGTGCTGCCGCGTCACATGCGACGGCGGGCAGCACGAATCGGCGTGACGGAATCCGAACGCCCCGTACAGATTCTCAAGCTTCGACAAAAGATGCCTGCGAAGGGTCCACGAACAGAGGGCAAACGCCACGTCGACTGGAAATCGCGCTGGCCGGTCAGCCTGCACTGGCGCAAACCGCGCGAAAACCAGAAGATTCAGGAGCCGACACTGATCTGGCCTTACATCAAGGGGCCGGAGGGTCTACCCATCAAGGGCTCTAGAAGGACTTTCGTACTGGACAACCCAGACGGCCTGACATTAGAAGATCTCAACGCAGAATGAGTAGAAAGGTAGTTTCGGTGACCGATCCGAAAGATAATCCGACCCACGATAAGGACGTCGTCGTCCCCGTGGTCATGTCCAGCCGGGACTTCGAACTCCTGACCATGCAGTCCACACTGTGGGCGACGAGTTACGAGGACACGTGGGCTGATCAGATCGAAGATGGTCGCTTCGAGGTCGTGATGGCTGAGGGGGAGGAGCCGCAGGCGCATTGGGAGACGGCCTTCTGGGTCGAGAACAACTGGGCCAATGTGCTGCTCGCCAAGTCGTGGCTGGCAGCCAACGGGTACGGCTATGAGGTCCTGGGGGACCTCAGGGATATCGACGAGGGGCATGCGCCGTTCGTCATCCTGTCGGACTTTGTGCCGGAGATCTGGCGCGAGGACCTGGCAAAGGTCAAGTCGGATCCGGTGCAACAGTTCAAGGTCACCTACGTTCTCATCGACGGCCGAGAGAAAGCTCATGGAGTTCGCCGCCAGACCATCGAGGCCAAGGAATCGAAAGTCCCCTCGACGTTCTGGGATCAGTCGGACGAAACTCCAAACTCGGCTCGGCTCGTGGCGTGGCAGCCGGTCACGGACGGTGCTTTCCCTAGCGACCAGGATGTCTTCCAGATCGCCTTCTCCTTCAAACAGGGCGGTCAGTTCGCGTGCGGGCATCCGAAGGTGAGTCATCTGTGGATGCTCGGCGACAATCCTGACGACGCCCTGGGAGCCTTCTGGCAGAAGGTGCGTACGGATCCGGCGCATGTCGAGATCCATGAGGTTTCTCGTGTCGGCGCCTAGTGCGCGGCAAGCGCCGAAGACTGCTGATGACGTACGCCGGGTGCTGAACCAGCTTGTCGAGGATGCGCCGGAACGGACGGACTTCCGGCCGCCTGGCGCCTTGAGTGCTCGCTACGTAGACAACTCACGGCCTCACTCATTAGTGGGGCGCATCCTCCATTCGCTGGGTGTCTCGATCTCGACTCTGCGGCAGCTCGACCGCGAGCGAGAGGGCAACGACGTGACGCTGGTGGAGTCGAGGCACGCGATCAAGAACCACTTCACGCGGAGCGCCTGGCTGCTGCTGGTGCATCTCCAGCGGCTCAGCGACCAGGGCCTCAGGTGGGTCAACATCAAGGACGAGGCGCTCCAGCAGTTACCTGCCTCGGTCGGCGCCTCGACCATCGCGATCACGAGGCCGTGGCTGGTCGAGCCGTAGCAATCGTGATCTAAGGGACATACCCTGAGCGCCCCCTGACCATATATGGTCAGGGGGCGCTTGGTTTTTCACAGATGCTGAGGAGGCTTCTGATGAGCGACCTTGCCGTTGTGACGGAACCCGGGATCAGGATCACCGCGAGTCCGGCGCGGCTGTACCTCGCCAACCTGAACACCTACCAGTCCAGGCGGACCATGGAGGGGTGTCTTGAGGCGCTGGTGCGGATCTTCTCCGATGGCCAGCCGGTCGTGTACACGATCGATGACTTCCCGTGGGCTGATCTGGGTTACCAGGAGACCACGGCGGTGCGGGCTCGTCTGATCGAGCTCGGCCTGAGTCCCTCGACGGTGAACAAGTACCTGTCGGCACTGAGAGGAGTTTTGAAACAAGTCACGCTTCTCAATCCGAAGTCGCCTCAGGTCGCGGTGATCTCGGCGGCCCGTGAGGTCAAGAGCCTCCCGGTCAAGAAGCTCCCGGTCGGCCGTTACGTGCCGGTCGAGGAGATGGCGCTGCTGCTGGGGTCGTTCCTCGCTGAAAAGCGCCGGAAGGCTGTGCGAGATCTCGCTCTGGTCTCTCTGCTGTACGCGACAGGGGCGCGAGCAGCCGAGGGCGCCGGTATCGAGCTCGACGACTACGACCCTGCGACCGGCCACTTGCTGATTAATGGCAAGGGCGGCAAGGAGCGTGAGGTTCGTCTCCATCCGACCGCTATGGAGTACGTCGGCACGTGGCTGGAATTGCGCGGGGACATGCCTGGGGCATTGTTCCCGCAGGTGACCTACCACGGTGCCGTGGAGCTCTCCAGAGGCCGCGCTTTGGCATTCACGGGTCAGACGACCTGGGATATCGTGTCGAAGCGCAGCAGGCGTCTGGGCATCTACATGACGCCTCACGATATTCGGCGGACGCGGATCAGCGACTTGTTCTTCCAGGGGGTTGACCCGGCGCTGATTATGAAGATCGTCGGTCACGACGACTTCAAGACGCTGATGGGTTACGACATGAGGCCGTTCGAAGCGGCGGCCGAGGCGATGGCGCAGCAGATCTGGGTCACGCCGATTCTGCCGATCGCGGCTTAGGGGAGAAGTGGACAAGGAAGAAGGTGAGCCAGCCGTGGAACCGGATGATGAAGTCCACGGCTGTGGCCCGCAAGGCTGTCCAGAGTGCTACCGCAAATGGGAAGCATCCATCTACACGAAACGTGCAGTAAAGGAAAGCAGTACAGATGAAGGCTGTTAAGGCGGCTTTAGCGATCTGAGACGCAAAAAGGCCCACTGTCTGACCCTTGTTTCGGCAAGGACGGACAGTGGGCCTTTTTGTGTTTCGGAGTCTTTCCGCGCGGAATTTCAGGCGGCGTATTTGATATCCTCGCCGACCACTTCGCCGTCGACGATACCGAGCTGTGCGGCCACGTCCTCGTCGCGGACGGGTTCGATCGCGCGGGTGGCGGCGGCGGCCTTCTCGCCGAACATACGGCTGAAGTAGCCTGCCTCGGCCGTGGCGCTCGGCATATCGCCCTCGATGGTGATCTTGAAGGTGCTGCGGGCCTTGAGCATTCGCTGGAGCCGGTCGATCTCCGCGCTCACGTTCGGGTCGGGGTATCCGCCACCTGCGACTTCTTCGGTGAATCGGCCGTAGAGGACACGCTGGGTCTGTATTTCGATAAGGACGTCCTGGATCCGCGTGAGCTGTTCCTTGGTGCGCGCCGACACCGGGAGGTCGAAAGCGCATGTGCTGTCCGGCTCGTACTCGGGGCACTTCTCGCGCAGGAAGCAGGTGTCGCACTGGCGTTGCGATTCCGCTCGGTTGGAGATGAGCGGAAGCGGCTGGAAGGTCTTGTTGCCGTCCTCGTCGAATGTCGAGATTTCCCGTGTTTCGACGCCGATTCCGGGGAGCAGACGGGTCTTCTCGCGACGCTTGAGAGCGACGACATTTCCGTGTTCCGGCGCCGTCGTATCAAACGACTCAGAGGCGTTTTCCGTGTTAGCGCGTTGCGGGCTTTTCGGGGGTGTATTTGATACACCGTTGATGCTGTTCATGTATTGGGTCCAGCTCCAGATGGAGAGCTTGAGGACCTCGGTCGTGTCGTCGGCGTTGATGAGCTCTGGGTCGAGGCCGAGGTCGAGGAAGAGGGCGCGATGGCGGGTTCGGGCCTGGTCCTTGTACTTGCGGGGGTAGCGCTTCAACTCTCCGGCGGCCCACACGATCGTGTCTCCGTACTGGCTGGGGCTTAGCCAGCTGGTCGAGGAGATCGACGACCAGGGGAGCGCGGCGATCGTCGTCGGCTTGGTCATGGCCAGGCCGTGAAGCTGTGTGTGGGCGGCGAGGGTGCGCAGCCTGTGCGTGATGTCCTGGCCATTGACGACCGTCGCGGTGACGCCGACACGCTGATGCTGCTCGGCGAGCTCGTAGAGCTTGTCCAGGCCGTCTTCGGGATGCCACACCGGCATGAACCGGTCCCCGGCGATCTGACGGAGGTTGGCGCTGGTTTGAGGCACGGAAGGAACGTCGAAATCGACGACGATCTGTAGGTCGCCGACGTTCTTGGTGACGAAGTCGGTGTAGCCGATGGCGAGGTCGAGGACCTGCTGCTCGGTGTAGGCGTCGGGGTTCTTCCGGATGGTGTAGCCGCCGGAGTCGAGCAGGACCATGGTTTCGGCCGAGTATTTGTCAGCAACCAGCCAGGGCTTCTTGAAGGTGACGCGGCGGGCCAGGCCGAGGTAGCTGAGCGCCTGGTGGCGCACTCCCTGGTCAGTCAAGAGAGTGCGCCACGCGTTGAGTTCGGTGCCGCTGTAGTACAGGTCGGTCACGGAGTAGTGCCTCGGCGCTGCTTGATCCGGGCCGAATCTTCCTCGCGGGTCGGGATGCGCTCGCCTGGCAGACGGTCCATGCTGCGCTGGGCGACGGAGCGCTTGTCCCAAGACGCCCGCGCGGAAACGTGTTCGTGGTTCTCTGACGCGGGGACGTAGACGCCACGTGGCGAGTCGGTGGCTCGGGGGAGTGGACGGATGTTCCCTGCACGTCCCTGTGGCGCAGGCGCCGGGCTGGCGCTCTTCGCGGCAGCAGGCTGATTGACCTGTGGTGCCTGTACAGCTGCTGGGGTGGCGGCTGGCGCGGCCGAGGCGGCGACAGGCGGAGGCGAGGCGGACGGCGCGGCCTTGGCGACCGAGGGCTTCCGCTGGGCCCGCGCAGGTGCGGCCTTGGTCGTCGCTGGTGCGGCTGGCGGAGTGGCTGCGGGCGTATCGGTGTAGTTGGAGGGGTCGGTGAGGAAGGCCATCGCGCCCGCGATACCACT
The DNA here is from genome assembly GCF_005233835.1 of Herbidospora galbida. GTDB lineage: Bacteria > Actinomycetota > Actinomycetes > Streptosporangiales > Streptosporangiaceae > Herbidospora > Herbidospora galbida. Next base: position 45,683 of record NZ_SZQA01000033.1, read on the forward strand.
TGCTGGTGGGGTTTTCTTGGGTGTTCTGGCTGGTGTGGGGGCTGGTGCGGCTGTCTGAGGAACGGAGGCTGGCGTGGCGACATTGCCCGCACGAGCTCGGCTGGCTGGCGCCTTGGGGGCGGCGGCCGGTGGGTTGTACGGCTGGCCGTATGGCGAGTCGTACCAGTCGGGGAGGTGGGCGCCCGGCTTGGGTACGCTCATGCCGGAGTCGACCCGATCCCAGTGGTGCCTAATCTTCTGCCGGTTGGCTTCGTCCGCCAGGCGCATGCTCTGCTGGTGTGTGTCGACCTCTCGCTGACGATCCTGGTTGTCCCAGGCCGTCAGGTTGCTCCGGCGGTAGTTCTCGCCGACGACCTTTCCTCGCGCGGCGCCTTCCTCTTTGGCGTACGCCGCCTTACCGGCGGCCGAGGCCGCGTCGTCGCCGATCCGCTTCTTGGCCGCCTCGTCGACATCGGACATGTCTCTGTGTAGAGCCAGCTTCACCTTCGAGGCCCTGGTGGCTTCGTTGATACGCTCGTCAGTCCGGGCTACCGCCTCTCGGCGGTTGGCGTTGTAGCGGGAGTCGTTGCGGTAGTCGGTGATGGCCTTCTGGCGGTCGTGCCGGGCGATCTCCTTACCGAGCTGTGTATCGGTGGCAACCTTGTGGCGGCGGTCCCACTCGGCGTTGCGCCGTTCGAACTCGGTGTTCCGCTGGCGGTTCTGAATGGTGGTGTCGACGACGCGGGCCAACACGTCGAACATGCCGGTGCGGCTGCCGCTGCTTTGGTTGATCGCGGCAGAGATATTGCTGAACTGGATACTCACGAGTCCTCGATCTCGTCTGGCAAATGGGCAAGCGCACGGTCGTGATCGGCTTCGATCGCCGCGACGAGCTCGGCCCACTGAGGTGCTGGGGGGAGGGGTGTGTAGGCGCGGGGGTTGATCCACAGCAGGTGGGATTGGCCGATGCTGAACAGCGGATGGGCCAAGCTGGGATCCCCGATGACGACGAGGTCGAGGGCTCCGGTAGCGCGCAAGGTGCGGATCTGCTGAAGCCGGTCAATGTCCGGCGTGGGGTTGTAGGTGACGTTCGCGTGGCGGTGGAAGCCTTCACGAGTCAGCCAACTAGTCGTGAAACTCTTGTCGTGGTCGGCAAGGATGGTGACCCGGTAGTTGTTGACGAGGGCGTTGTAGAGGGCCTTGCCGTCGTCGTCGGGCAAGCCAGTGAGGGTGTCCCGGAGGATGCCGTCGAGGACGAGCGCGATGTGTCGGCTCATGTGGTTGCTCCGTGTGTGAGTTGGGCCGAAATCCGTGAAGCGGCGGCGTCCGGGAGGATGTGGCCGTAGACGTTGCGCTGGTACATGGCGTTCGCGTCGGCGCCGATTTTGGTGATCTTCTGGAGTGCGCCGACGACGCCGTTGGCCTTGTGGCTCTGCCACCTGTAGTTGTGCCAGTCGCCGTAGCCCTGGCCGCCCTCGGCGAAGGCGTTGCGGCGGCCGAGATGGATACCCTCGTACAGGCTCTCGGCCTGGGCGACGGCGAGCTTGGCGATCGACAAGGCGTTGGTCCAGGCGCCGGAGCCGGGGACGGCTCGGCTGGCCTGAGTCGCGGCAGTGTTGTAGCGGTCGACGACGTCCTGGGCGAAGCGCTGCTCGCGGACGATCTGGGATCGCCAGTCGGCCGGGTAGAGCTTGGCCGGGTCGTGCGGCAACTTCGGCGGCCGAACGGTCCAGGTGTCAGAGATCAGGTCGTACGCGGCGTACGGGTGGATTGTTCGGATGTCAGTGGAGTTCTGGTTGAGGTAGTAAGTGACCTCGTAGGATTGGCCGTGGAAACGCGTCAGCGCGGTTTGCGGCCACAGGTGGTCGCGCAGCTCGGTGTTGATCACCGTGGCGATGTCGGCGTTGTCCATGTCGCTGAAGACCGGATTGAGCTTGCGCAGCTGAACCCAATCGGCGCCGAGCAGAACGTCGAGGTCACCGTTTCCACGGCTGGCCGACCATTGGTAGGTGATACCCGAACCGGCCAACCAGCAGCGAGCCCAGGAATGAGGGGCGTGCCAGCGGGTTGCCATGAAGGCGAAGAGAGTGCTAACCAGGTGTACCCGGACGTCACCCTTGAGCCTGTCACCGTTGAAGAGGTGAGGGTCAAGAGTTTTCTCAGGGGCCGAGAAATAGCCGGAAGCTCCCGTTTCGATTCGAATGGGGTCGTGCCCCATCGACTTGCGGAGATAGAAATTCGCGGCGCTTTCTGGCATAACTCCAGAATATCGTCGCTGTGATCAGTAATCAGAATGCTAGTGAATCAGCACCGGAAAGGGCTGTCAATAGATGCTCACGACCACCGTTATCGTCGCGCTAGTCGTCCTCTGGACCTCGATTGCGTTTTGGCACGCACACCTGAGCCTCGTGGATTCGAAGAAGCTACAAGCCGCAGACCCGTTAACTCTCTGCGATACCTGCCGAAAGCATCGACGGGACACATACCCCCTTACCAAGATGTCGCCGACATTCGTCGCCCTATGGTTTTATCTCACGAGCATCTTCGTATGGTGGGTCGATGCGGTCCCTAGGGCCATCGAATACATGCGAGGAATACCGCAACACTCATGTGGTCGTAGCAGGAGGAGGAGCTCATGAAGATCAAACAGCGTAAGACCAAGCACCCTGCCGCCTATGACCTCGTCACTGAGGATGGGGATGTCTGGTACTGCTTTCAATTCGCCTACGAAGGTCTGATCAATCGTGGTGACCGGAAGGACGTTCCCACCTGGTACTGGGATCACCGCCGTGAGATCGATCTGTATGACTTCTGGCATCTCATGCGTCCTGATGGCAAGTGGGAGAAGTCTTTCACGCACCTCTCCAAGGCGAAGCAGTACCTGGCCGAAAAACTAGGAGGACAAGCGAAGTGACCACCGAAAAGCGAGCAGAAGAGATTGGTAAGGTCCTCGCCGCCCACATCGAAAAGCTGTCGGCGGACCCGATGCAGCTGCTTTCGAAGCAGGATGCCCTCAGGAGGGTAGCCCGGAGGTACAAGGCGAGGATGCACGAAGTGGAGACCCCTCTCTACGACGCCGTCTACTACGGGCACCTGGTCATGCTTCAAAGTGCGGTGCAGGGGCGCCATCTCTCACGCCTCCGCCGCCACCCAAAGCCGGAAATCCATCGATTCCAGTGGGACGGCTTGGTGGACGACGAAAACGACGCTCCAAAAAACGCTGACTTCATCCTGGATAGCACCGGGTACATTCATCGGGGAAAGGAGACCCGACTAACTTATGATCTTCCAGACGGGCATGTTCATGCCGACGAAGACTCCGTGTGGGTCACCACTCCCGCAAGGTTCCAAGAGATCCTTCAGGCTCTCCGTGAGATGGGCTGGGATCGATCGGTCCGTCAGGGTGCTGAGCGGCTTACTCGCAATGCCTTGATCGAAGCCCTCAGCGACGACATCGATCAGATTGCCGGACTGCTGTGGCTGGCGGGCATCAAGAATCCGGGGTCGGTGTGGGTATGGGCCAACGAAAAGGGAGTTCAGGTGGATCTCAGCACGAAGGGTGAAGAGCAGATTCGCGCTCTCGCCGAGATCCTGCGTAAGGCCGGAATTCCGACCGACACCAACTGGCGTAAGTTCGTCTAGGAGGCCCGACATGGATGGGTTGGAACTTCCGCCGCTTGAAGGAAAGGAGAATCGAAATGGATTTCACGGATCTTGAAACATCTCTCCAGATGGAGAAGGTCAAGTACACCAAGGAAGAACTCAGGGACGGCACTCAGCTCACGGTGCCCGCGCGAGACGACGTGGACATCATCATCACGGCGTACGACCGGCACGCAGAGGAAGGGCTGAAGTACCACATCGCCTGCTTCTGGGACGGCGGGGTGGAAGCGGTACCAGTAGCGATCATGAGCAATGTGAAGATGCTGGCCCGCTACGTGAGCAGCCTGATCGACGACGACACCCTCGACCACTGGATGGACTAGCCATGGAAACTGACTACAAACCCGGCGACGAGCCGATTCCCATCGGCTCTGTCGTCGAGTACTTCGGCAGTCCAAGCCCTGGTCGATATCGGGTCGACGACCACGCCGACCCGGCCAAGCATCCCTTCCCTCAAGTCTTCAGGGAAACGGACATGGACAAGGCCTATCCGGACAGGACTGCCTACCATCTGTGGCCAGTTGGAGTACCACACAAGATAGGTAATCGACACCGCTCGGTTAGCTGGGTGCGGCGCACGTCCTTCACCGTGATCTCACGGCCGACAAAAAGCAGCAGCACTTCTTGAGATGTAAAAGCCCCCTCTCCAGCCAATTGGCTGGAGAGGGGGCTTTTTGTGTTTCTGGCGTACGGCGCCAACGCAGTGATCGCCATCGTGCTGTACCTTTTGTCCGGCTCAAGGGACAGAAAGGTGAGTCGAACTATACAGTACCGACGCAGGGACTTGAACCCTGAACCTCCCGATTTTGAGTCGGGCACCTCTGCCAGTTGGGCTACGTCGGCCGGGCTCCCCATGGAGGGTTCGAACCTCCATTACCAGAGCCAAAATCTGGCGTCCTGCCGATTGGACGAACGGGGAATGGCTGACCATCCTGGACTCGAACCAGGGATGGGCGGATTAACAGTCCGCTGCTCTGCCAGCTGAGCTAATGGTCATTGCGTGCCGGTGCGAGGACTCGAACCCCGACTGGCCCGATCCTAAGTCAGGTGCCTCTTCCAATTGGGCTACACCGGCGTGCCGACACAGGGACTCGAACCCCGGACCCGCGCGATTAAAAGTCGGCTGCTCTAACCAGCTGAGCTATGTCGGCAAATTTTGTGGCGCAGAAACCTATTGAGAATGCTTCCCCTCAGGGGGCCTCGACACGATTTCTACCTACTGCGCATCAGTTAAAGGTGTCATAAGCCTACTCAAGTAAGTCGAACACGTACCGACGCGGGGATTCGAACCCCGATTTTCCTGACCCCATGCCAGGCGCCTCTACCATTGGGCACATCGGAGTACCGCCAGCGGGAATCGAACCCGCGCCTTCGAGATTGAAAGTCTCGCGACCCTAACCAACAGAGTCCATGGCGGCTTGGAGCCGTAGGGGGGATTCGAACCCCCAACATGCTGCTTGGAAGGCAGCCACTCTACCAATTGAGTTACTACAGCTTGGAGCCGGGACGGGGATTTGAACCCCGAACCTGCCGCTTACAAGGCGGCTGCTCTATCCAGTTGAGCTATCCCGGCGTGCCAACGCGAGGAATCGAACCTCGGACCTGTCCCTTTTCAGGGGACCGCTCTTCCATCTGAGCTACGATGACGCACTAGCGACGGGACTTGAACCCTCATCAATCTCATCGACAATGAGCCTCCCAGCCAATTGGGCGACGCTAGCTTGGTTGCGGGTGCCGGATTTGAACCGGCGATCCCGGACTTATGAGGCCCGTGAGGACTCCGAACTCCTCTAACCCGCAGTGTGAACGAGCGGAATCGAACCGCCTCAAAGGGAGTCACATTCCCTTGTGCTAACCATTACACCACATTCACCATGGATAGTCGGCGGGATTCGAACCCGCGTTTCCGCTTTTGCAGAGCGGCGTTCTTGGCCTCTGAACTAGCGACTACGTAAAACTTAGCAGGCGTCGATCATCCGACGCATCTGATTTACGGCGAGGTATCGATACCTAGTCGACGACGTACCAGTCCTCTTCCAGGAGGTCGGTCTGGGAGACGACCCAGGGGACGAACGAACCGTCCGCCGTCCGCATCATGAGGTAGGACCTGAAGACACAGACGGTGCCCTCGGCGAGGCCTGTGGCCTCGGCCGTGTTCTTGTTGATGGCGATGCCGTCCGGGTAGCCGTTCTGGTGGACGATGAACATGTTCACGCCGTTCCAGCCCTCGCGGGCCAGCTTCTCGCCGTCCTTGAGGTACTGAAGAGCTTCGCTGAAGGTCAGCTGGATTCGATCGTCGCAGCCGCAGGAGCAGGCTTCTTGGATCCACTCGTCGTCTTCCATCAGGAGCCCCTCAGGCCGGTCGCGGCGAGGATCTGGGCGTTGCGCTGCTGCTCGGCGGCGGCCTGGGCGGCGCGGATCATGATCGCATGGGTTGTCATGGCGATCTCCTGGGCTTGGATCCGGCCGATGCCGATGTGCATGGAGGACAGGACCTCTTCTGGGGTGACGTCGCGCTCGGTGATGATGGCGTTGGAGTCGAGCAGGCGCCGGTCGGAAGTGGTGACGGCGTGACCGTCGTGGTCGATGTAGGTGACGTAGGCGGTTCTGGCGACGACGGGACCGTGGTCGCCGGTGCCGAGGTCGCTCTGACCGAGGTCAGTTGCGCCGGAGGCGTTCAAGTTCGTGTTCCTAGTTGGTGTAGTCGTATGTGCCAGCTGCGGCGCGTTGGCGCTGCATGACGATCGAGTGGTAGGGGCAGAAATCGCACAGGAAGGTGTTGGAGACTGGCCGGGTCGATAGCCCGGCTTCCTTGCGCAATTCCTTGGTGTCGGGGATGAGCTTCTTGCGGTCGGATCGGTAATCGCCGCAGTTCTTTGTCCGGCCGTGGTATTTCCAGCAGGAGTGGGCGTCGGCCGAGAATGTGTTGCGGGTGTCGTAGAACTTCGTGCCGAGTCCGTCGCTACCGCCCGCTGCCATTACCTTGTTGGCCTCGTCGAGAATGGCCTTGCGGTAGGTGGGGTTTTCCCACTCGCTCTTGGCGATGATCCCGAGCGGCAGGGCGGCGATGTGTGTCTGTCCGCTCTCGGTGGTGTGCCGGGAGGAGATCAGGTATTCGAGTGTGGTGTCGTATTCGGCGGGACCGTCGTAAAAGGGGAGTTCATCGACGGTCCCGCAGGTGCCACAGAAAAGAAGCCGGATTTTCTCGCTCATAGGGTGAGAGCCGCCCAGGTGATGATTCCGGCTTCGCCGTCCGCGACGATTCCGGCCTTCGTCTGGAAGTCGATGACGGCCTGCTTGGTCTTGGCTCCGTAGATGCCGTCGACGGTGAGCTTGGCTCCGGCGGTGTTCAGCAGCTGCTGGAGCTGCTTGATCTTGAGCTGGTCGTCGGGGTTGGTGCCGGAGTGGTTGCGCGGGTCGTCGGACTTGATGCCGAACCAGTGGTCGGGCGCCAGCGGGAACTTCGGCCGGGTGCTGCCGGGCTTGGTCGGCTTGGATGGCGTGGTCGGTGCCGGGGTCGCCTTGGTGGCCCAGCGTGGGTAGCCGAAGCCGACGAAGACGTTGTCGTACCTGGCGCAGACGGTGACCTTGTTGGAGATGTTGCCGTCAATGGTGACGACGCGGCCTTGCTTGTCGCGGCCGAGGACGACGCCGACGTGGTCGACTCCCGCGACGGTGTCGGTGCGCTGGTAGTCGACGAAGGCGATGCTGCCCCGGGTGGCGGTGTTGCCGAGGCGGCCGTTGCTGGCGAACCATCGGGCGTGGGATGGCGTCCAGGCGAAGCAGCCGACCTGTGCGAGCGCGGCTTCGGCGGCGTCCAGGCCGCCCTTCTTGCGTCCGGCTTCCCAGGCGGCCCAGCCGGTGAACACGTCGCACCAGGCGGCCTTGTCGAATCCGCTGTCCTTGACGCGGTCGCCGTACCAGATGCCGTAGGTGCTGGCGCCGTTCTTTTCGCCCTTGCCTTCTTGTGAGAGAAGGACGGCGATGTATTCCTCGGCGGTGATGATCAGGTCGCTCACCGGATCTCCTCGAACTCCGGGAGCTCTACGAGCTCGACCTCGGCGAGGCTGGCGGGCTGCGGACCGTCTTCGGGGCGGATGGCTCCGCCTACGGGTGGGGTGGGGTAGCTCACGTGCGAAGTCCTGATGGGTTAGCGGAGGGATTCGGCGCGGCGGGCGGCGCGGAATTCGGGCGCGGTGGGGGCCGAGACGTTTCCGCCGCGATCTGGGGTGTCTGTGCGGACGCCCTTTTCGGTCATTCCCTTGCGGAGGTCCGCGTTCATTGACCGTGGGGCTGGTAGAGCCATGGGGGGTCTCCTGTTAGCGCCAGGAAGGCAGTAGCTTGCGTGCCTGCCCGGCTGCGATATTGAGGGGTTCGCTCGATCGGACGCCGTATTTGACGGCGAGGTCGGTGAGCTCTTCAGGGGACATGTCGATGTTCTTGCCGTCATTCACCAGACGTTCGGCCGGAATTCCCTTGGGCGCGAAGCGCTTCCCTTGGGCTTGGAGCCGAAGTGAGGTCTGCGGGTTGAAATCTTCAGGCCATGAATAGTCCTCGGATGGGACTCGTTCGCCGACGTGGACTCCACGCTGGTAGCTGCGCTTGTTGAGGCTTTGCTTGACCGCGTTGAGCAGCCGGTCTTCGCGCCGCGATCGGACGGTGCCGAGATATCCGTCTGGGTATTCGGCGTATGGCGCCGCGTTTCCTGTGCGGCGGGCGTCCAGTTGGTTTCGCCACGGCACGACCGGGACATTGGGGGAGCTGCCGATCGTGCCGGGCTGGCCTTGGGGGGCGTTGTAGGACCAGTCGCTGTATCCGGGCATGACGTCCTACAGGGAGACGGTGGTGGGGTTCCGTCGCGGTTCGTTGTCGACGGCGACCGGTTGGCGGTCTTGGGTTGCTCGGTTGGCCAGGGCTCCGCCGACAAAGGCTCCGTAACGGCCTGCTGTCCCTGCGCTCGCGGCGCTGGCGCCCAGCTCGGTGGCAGCGCCGCGAGCGACGGCGCTACCGGCGGCGCGGGCGGCGACGCCCAGCAGGAGGGGGAGCATTAGTTGCCTCCGCCGAGCCGACGCCGGGCGTCGAGGAACTCGCCGGTTCCCTTGGCGCTGGGGACGCGCCGGGTGTTGCGGAGATTGGCCGAGGCGGCTGGGTCCTCCATGGGGGCCCATCGCGAGCTCGGGGCGTAGCAGGCGCCCAGGCGCTCGTTGACGTTCCGCTTGTGGCCGCCGGTGAGGTCGACCATGGCCGAGCCCTTAGGCCCGCCCTTGGGGCGAGAGGCAGTCGAGGGCTTGCCGGAGGTGTTGGTGGCCGTCGCGTGAGCGGTGCCGACCTTCGGGAACGTGGTTGTGGTCTTGTCCACTGGGTTTCCTTTATTGTGGCCGGGGCCGAATTAAGTCCAGTGGCGCGTGTTTAGTAAAAGACTTGGAAGACGAGGCCGGTTACTTCGCCGTCGTCCATTTGGATGATGGTGAATGCCGGTCGGAAGGTGAGCGAAAGTCCTCGTGGGCCGACGTAGCCTTGTGCGATGGCCATGGCCTTGCAGGTCTGGTTGACCGCTCCGGCGCCGATGGCGCGGATGAAGACTTCCTTGCCCTCGTAGATGGCGTGGCTGATGGCCGATGCCAGCTTTGGTGCGTCGCTTTTGCCTGAGACCTTCAAAAGCATGGTGTTTGAGGCGGTCTCGGTATCCAATGGTTCCCCTAATTACGTGTCTAGTTCCGGTAGTTTTCCGGGTTCTATTTCACGTTAAGGGAATTGCGTCCTGAGTTTATAATGCCGGGACCGGTATGGATGATTTCCAGTGCGCGGGGAGGTCCGTGTGCTTGGTCAGGCCCTGAATAACCTTGAATTCCTCGGGAAGATCGCTTCTTCCCCTATGTAAGTCACAGGCCATTCGTGCCAACACGTAGGCGTCTGCCTCGTTGTCATTCTTTGTGACGAATCCCCACTTTTCCTTGCAGAACTTCATCACCTTCTTCTTGTCGGCGTTTCCCTTACCGGTCGCGTACTGTTTCAGTTCGCTTGGGCTGACGATCGTCGGATATCCGGCCTGACTGGTGTAATAGCTCAGCAGGCGCAGCCGTACGGCGGCCGATATCTCCCCGACTTCCTCGCGGCGGAAAGCCCGTCCTCGCGCATACCCTTCCATTGCGATGTGCATGACCGATGCCGGGGGGTGAATTCCACCCCAGCGGCCGAAGAGCTCGTCGAGCCATTCCTGCACGGCGATCAGGCGTCCCACACCCTTACCGAACTTGGCTGGCGGGAAGGCCTTGCGGTGGACCGCCGGAGCTTCTCCAGGTGCGTAGGCGACTACCGCGAACCCGGAGAAGCTCTGGTCGATGCCGATGTACCGGCCGATCACTGCTCTCCTGAGAGGTGCTTCCAGGCCCCTCGCTGCGCAGATGCCATCGCCGCGACCGCTCCGGGAGAGTAGTTGGTTCCCATGACCTTGGCCGCGACCTTGAGCGCGCTCTCCTTCTCGATCTGGTTGGCACGGTCGCGCCAGTGCCTCTCTGCCCGATCGACCAGTTCAGCCGCGACCTTAGGCATGCCCTCAAGGGAACACTCACTGAGGTCGATCACGATGTCGGGCACCCAGTCGGCTGCCTTCTCAGAGATGTGCTGGTTGACCGGCCCGACACCTTCGCGGATGACATGAACGGACACGACATGGGAGTGTGCGTCGACCAGGGCCTTGAGCTCGTTGGGATAGCGCAGGTCGGTGATGACGACCTTCTCCCGGTTGTTGGCGATCTTGAGGGGCTGTGTGAGCCACACGTCCTGGTCGATGACCGTGCGTGCGCCTTCGCCGAGATCTTGGAGCAGTTTGCGGACCTCGGGGAACATGCGCTTGGCCAGGTCCCAGCCCAGCTCATAGACCACTTCATTGAGGTGGATCGACTTGCCGTCCGCGTCCTCGATGACCCGTGGGTTCACGGCCTTGGCGAGCTCGCGAACCTGATTGGCGAAAGCGATGCGGTGGTATCCGTGCTGGAGCTTCAGCAGGGAGGCGAGGGTGTCCTTTCCGACGCCTCCGTAGCCGTAGAGCGCGAGGACCTTGCTCAAGCCGTGACCTTGACGATGTTGTTCCAGCGCCGGATGGTGACGGTCTTTCCGAGCAGCTGGGGGAACTCAGGGGCGATCACCCGGAGATCGACGAGGTAGCTGTGTCGCCAGTGGGTCTGGACGATGCGGACGACCTTGCCGACGAGCTGCTCGGTGGTGTTGCCGACGCGGAAGGGGAAGACGACGGTGTCCCCCTCGGTCACGACCTTGCCGAAGATGTCGGTGAGACGAATCTCGATAGCCGGGGTGACCGTCTGAATGGTGGTCATTTGTTGTTCTCCGTGTAGGGGATTCAGGCGGAACGACGGATCGTGTCGTTTCCGAATGGCTGGTTGGGAAAGTCGCTGAAGCTGTTGGGGGCGACCCGGCGGAGGATTGTGAGGAGTTCTCCGGCGAGTTCCCGGATTTCCGCGTCGGCGGCGATGTGGTAGCGCTTGGTCAGCACTTCGCGCCAGGCCCGGAGATTTCCGGTGACGACCATGGAGACCGGCTGAGAATTGAGCAGGACGCTGCGGGCGGCCTCGCGGATTTCCTTCTTGGTGAGCTTGTCGCCGTCCGCCTGCCGCGCCATGAGCGCGGTGATGATCTCCTCGTAGTCGCCGATGGAGGCCTTGTGTGCGCAGATCAGGACGTCCGTGATGGCGGGGTACTTACGCAGCAGCGGAGGGATGACCGGTTCACCTTCGTCTTGAGGGACGTAGCGCTGGCTCTCGACACTGAGTGACAGGTGCCGGTGGCGGGAGAGTTCGGCCAGGAGGCTCCGGGAGACGCCGGTGATCAGGAACGTCGCGCTGGCGTGTTCTAGAACACTGAAGTGTTGGTGGTCGATCACATTGCGCAGGTATCCGGCGTTGGTTGCCGTCTCCGGGTTGGGCTTCGACCAGCTCTGGTAGCACGTGCGACCGGCGTACTCGGCCAGGATGTCAGCGTCCATGTAGCCGACGTTGGTCGGGTCGTCCTGGTGGTCGAGCTTGTCGTACACCTCGGCCGAGACGAAGGTCCAGGCGATCAGCTGCACCCGCGAGGGGGTCTCGTCGACGGTGACGGTGCTGGCCTGCGGAGGCGGAGGGAAGACGGTGTCCTCGGAGACGATCGTCAGCTTGGGCCGTGGGATGCAGCAGCCATCACAGTCGTGCTCCTGCCACTGGTCGGCGTCGCTGTACTGGTCGATGAAGTAGGCGAGGCTGTCAGGGTCGGTGTGGGCCTGGTTGTGCTGGCAGATCCGGTAGCCGAGGTAATGCCGGTCGCTCCGGAAGACCAGCGGCCACTCGATCATGTGATGGTTGGACGGGTTGTGCAGGACGCAGATCTCTCCGGCGCCGCGAATGGTGTTTCCGCACACGAGAGCGCTGTGGGTGCGGAGGACCTTGTCGTCCCCGAGGGAGTGGTGTTCAGTCTGGCGTGCGGCGAGCTTCCGCAGTTCGTCTTCGAACTCCTGGAAGAGGTCACTGGTGGCGATCATGTTGTCCATCGATGTCTCCGGTTGAGGTCGGGTGTGTCAGTGCGGCGGGTGAGCTCGCGGGAGAGGTAGGCGGCCCGGCCGGAAGCCGATTTCGCGATGGGCTCGATCAACTTCCGCAGGGCGTAGCACTCGGTCTGGAGTGCGGTGGCCTCGGCTACGAGAGGGTCGTCGGCCGCTCCGGCTTTGAGCGCCGTGGCGGTCTTGCCGGTGCCCTTGACGATCGCGGCGGCGCGGCGGCGGCCGAGCTCTTCCTGAACCCACTGCTCGCGGATTTCCGCGAGGGCGAGCTGTCCGCTGGCGTACTCGCTCCAGGCGATCATTTGCTGATAAAGCGACATCAGCTCCGGGCCGTCGAGCTCGGTGACGTCGTCGGGGAGGCCGGGGAGTGATTCGGCTGGCCGGTCAGGTGGGGCGATCCCGCTCCGGCGCAGCTGGCTGACGGTCGCGTCGACGAAGTCTTCGAGTTCCGTCTTGAGGGTGGGCTTGGAGGTCAGTGACCTGCGGTGCAGGGTTCGCATCAGGTTCGGGCCAGCAGGTGGAGAGGAAATGGCATGAGGTACATGCCTTGGAGGTGAAGACGTGGGCGCGGTCCGGTGGCGGGGCGTCGTGGTGGATCGCGTTGAAGATCTGGGTGGCCTTGTTCAGCAGATCGTCGAGAATTAACCGGGTCGCTTTATCGAGGCGAAGGCTGAATTCCTTTGTTTGCTGATTGGCCTTGAACTCGTACAGGAAGACGATCCTGCTGACCTCGTAGCCGAGCTGCTGTGCCATCCACAGGTAGATGGCCCCCTGCTTTACGTGTGAGGGAAGTGGCGCCTCTAGCTGCCGCCAAATCTCGTCGAGGTCTGGGATCTTCTTACCGTCCGGCCTTTCGGCCGTGTATTTCCGCACCAACGATGGTGCGTCGATCCGGATGGTCCCAAGCCCGATGCTCTTGATCTCGATCAGACAGTGTTTGCTGGGGACGAATCCGTCTGTGTGGCCTGCGATCAAATGTGAGTCTTCGGCCGATAGCGGAAGCTCCGCATACTCAAAGGTGCGGGTTTCACAGAACGGGCACCAATGGGGTTCGGGGCCGACTTCTGTGGTGACGATGCACTTACATACCAAGCAGCGCCAATGGCCGGACAATAGACCAAGCTCGGCGAGCCAACCCTGCCACTTGCTGTGGATCGAATGACCTTCGGCGAAGATGTTCTCCGTGACCCACGAGTGGACCTCCGGCGGGATTGTTTCGCCGCGTCGAACTGCGTCGATGCGGTAGTAGGTCTGCCGGGGGCACCAGTCGTCGTGGGCCATTTCGGAGGGGTGAATGATGTCCTGGCGCCGGTCGTCGGGGAGGCTGGCCTTGTGCTGAACGTGACCGACGATCGTGCCCAGGAGAACCGTGGGCTGCTTGGTCGCGGCGGCGATCTCCGCGAGTGAGCCGGTCAGTTTAACGTTGGCCATTGCCATTCCGATCGGGGCGCCAGGTCCGGCCGGAGCCGGTATCGGTGTTTGACTTCCTGGCGCATTGCGTGTCGTTCTTCGGGGGTCTTTCCACCCCATACGCCGTCGCTTTCGTTGTTGACGGCGGCGTATTCGAGGCATTTATCGCGGGTCGGGCAGACCACGCCGTCCCAAGTGCCGTTGCAGATGTCAACGCAGTCCTGCTCGTCGGCTGGCGTGAACCAGGGGTCACAGTCGCGTCGAGGTTCGAACTTGATGCACTTGGCTCCCCGGGCTATCCAATCGGGGGCGTGCAGGCGTAGGTGCATGACCATTACTGAGGGTCTTCCTCCAAATCGAGTTCGGCGATGAAATCCTCTTCGGCGAGGAGGATCCAGTTGCGTCCGCCGATTTCGATTCCGAAGAGCATCGTCCGTCCGTCGAGGAGTGCGTGCTTTTCGGCTTGGAGTAGTTCGTCTTTGGTGATGCGGTAGCTCTTGGCGCCGGTGGTTTTGTATTCGATGCTGAACTTTTTGCTGCGGACGTCATTTTTTCTCCGCCACTGGTTCCCGCTTCCGGCGTTCACGGTGCCGCCGAAGAGCTTGGCACCGCGTTTCTCCTGTCGGCGGGAATCCTTGTAGCCACTCATTAAGGGACGAGTGCCATGGTGTACTTCGCGGAGTGCCAGCGGCCGGAGGTGAAGACGCCGAGGAGCTCGTCCTTCTCGCCAAGAATGTGCAGGGTGCCTATGTTGACCACCTCGAACCTTTCTCCGATGAAGAGATCGTGGCTGCCACCGGGCAGGTCAACCTTGATTACGCGCATTTCATGCCGCCAATGCTGTGGTGTCGTCGATGACGTGGGCGTCGGGGGTTTTGTCGAGGATGACTTTGTAGATGCGTCGGTCTGCTCGTCCGAAGATGCAGATGCCTTCCGGCTTGTCGAAACCCGGTGCCGCAACTGATCCATCACGACGCAGATTTTCAAGTGCAGAAGCCACAGCACGGTCGCTCCAGATGCCGTCGTAGAGTTTGGGGACGACGCCCAGCTCCGGGAGAGGGCTGTCGAACTCCAGAAAGCCGAATCTATCGACATTGAAAAGCGAGAAGCGCTTGTCGCCGTTCTTGAGACCGTAGCCTCGCTGGATTCCGTTTCCCCACCATTCTCCGAAATGGTGGCCGGGGCCGAGGACTTCGATCAGGGTTTCGTAGTTCTGTTCGACCCAGCGGGCGAAGCCGTGGTTGTCGGCGTCGGGGGTGATGAGCCTCTTACGGGACTGTGCGCCTACCTGCCCGTCGTCGGTGATAATGACGGCGGCATTTGTTCCGTCGAGCTTCTCGGTGATGCAATAGCCCTTGGGGTCGTACAGCCGGGGGGTTTTCGGCCAGGGCAAGAAGGTGATGTTGTCCATTAGAAGTTTCCTTCGGCGACCTGGAAGCAGGTCAATCCGAGCGTGCGCCACATCTGAACAACTTGATCGCGGTCGTCGAATACGCCGAGGATGTTGTAGTGGTTGCGGATTTCGTTGTCGAAGATTTCGGACTTGACGATCCAATCGGTCCGGAAATCTCCGTGCTTTCGCATGTGAAGGGCGATGGGTTCGAAGTCGAGGTGCTCGACGAGCCAGGTCCAGGTTTCGCGCTGGCAGGAGTCGTCTCGGCCGGAGACGAAGATCAGGTCGTTGCCGGTGCGGTAGAGGTCGTTGAGGACCCTGATCACCGGCCAGTTGGGGCGGTCCTCGACGACGCGGGTCATGTCGAAGGGGCTCCGGTCGCCGCGTAGGGCCACGGTGCCGTCGATGTCGACGATGTAGGCCTGCGGCTTGGACTCGTCGGCGAGGTAGTAGTGGAGTAGGTCAGGGGCCGGTTCCCACGGCAGCTCCGGCACGGGGAGCGGGGAGCCCTTACCGCGCACGTAGCGGTCGTGGTAGTCGCGGATGGTGGGTCCGCCGACCGGATTCGGCCGGGCGGCGTCACGGGCGATGCAGACCTCAAGGGGGATGTGAGTGAGGTCGACGATCCTGACTTCGGCCTTGTGCCGCTTGGCCAGGGCCTTGAGCTCGCGGACGGTGCGGGAGGGGAGGTTGGTGTCGTCGACGACGACGCTGACGCCGCGTCCAAGCAGGTCGGAGATGATGGCGTCGCGGAGGAAGATGACGCGGCGCTCCACGTCGCCGTGGTAGCCGGAGTGGGCCATGGCGCGGATGTCGTCGCGATTGACGCGGGCTCGGTGCTGAACGTCTTCCGAGACCCAGCCGTGGGCCCAGGTGGACTTGCCGGAGCCTTGGATGCCTCGGAGGATAACGAGAGTGATCATTCGGGCTTGAGCATTCTGGTTCGGGTGCGGATTAGCCATTGCTCTACGAGCGCGGCGTCCGGCTGTTGTGGAATGGCCGGGGTTGCGGTGTCGAAAATGTCGCGAGCGCGGGCGATGAGGTATTCCGCCTTGACGATCTGCCCACTGGCGATGTCTTCGCCGAATTGCAGGTAGTTCTCCGGGTTCTTCAGCCGGACGGGAAGAAAACCGGTGGTGTAGAGCGTGGTTCCTTGATGGACCAGGCGCATGAGGTGCCTGGCGTGTTTGGCGGTTCTCTTGCGGGTATCGGCGCTGAATGAGCCGTCACCGCGACGCTTCAGCTTGTTGAACTGCTGGACGGCGTAGCCGAGATAGGCGTCACGGACGCGTTCCGCAGAGAGGAATGCTGTGCGAATGTCAATCAGCTCTTGGCCGAGTTCGGTCTTCTCGGTGTAGAGGTCATCGGGCAGCCACATGAGTTCTTGGAGTGTGGGGTTGCCGTTGAGGGCCAGGCCGACGTATTTACGGACCTCATGGATGGTGCAGTCGAGATCTGTGGCGTTGATCGTCGCCGGAGGCGAGCTGAGGCCGAAAAACGTGCTGGGGTGTGCGGCGTAGACGCCGAGGTAGTCCAGATCGCTGTCCGGCCCTGCCAGGCCGTAGGCCGTGGAGCCGACGACACCCTTAAGCAGAATGTTCATTCGGTGCTAGCCCACGCGCGGCTGGCAGGCGGGTAAACGGCCTTCCAGCAGTACGGGAGGAGGTTCTTGTCGTCGAGGGAGGCGAAAATCCCGGCCTTGTGCGGGTGGTCCTTGATCTCCTCGGCGATCTCGGCTCGGGTCTTTCCGGAGCCGAAGTATCCGGCCTCGACATCGTCGATTTCGTCCCAGACGGCGAACATCTGCGCTTGCAGGCTCCTGGCGGTGTCGCACAGCCAGTCGGAGAAGTCCTTCGGCATACTCTGCACGAAGATCTCCAGCCAGTTGGGGCCGGTCGCGAGAATCCCTGCTGCGCGCTTGGGGTCGATTCCGAGTTTCGATCCCCAGTGCTTGGGGTCGTGGATGATGTGCTGGCAGGAATTGACGGCCAGATACTCCCAGATGACTCGCGGATTGGTCCGGGTGACAATCCGATGTTTTGCGACGTAGTCCTGCTGCTTGATCTTCACCTGCTGATTGGAGAAGAGGTCGAGCACGACCACTCCTTCAGCGTTTTGCCGGTCGACGAGCGCGAGGGCGTCAGCGAAGGTGTCGGCCGGAAGTGTGGCGGCTACAGGTCCGGTCCACTCGGGGATGGCTTCTTGGCTGAAGATCAGGCCGCTGAAGTTGGCGACCGCGCCGAGAAGGATCAGGTCGTCCAGCGCCCCGTAGTCGACGACGATGCGGTTCTGCGGGTAAACGATTTCCACCAGGACGGTAACCCCGTCCGGAGGCCGGAAAGTCGGGTACTTCTCCCGCAGAACCTTCGTCGCGTGGATAGCCTGGGCGGAGACGAAGCTGCCTCGGGTGGCGATGTATGTTTCGCCTTCCCAGACATAGATAACGCCTAACGAGCCGTCGAGCTTATCCGTGACACGCACAGTGTTCGCAGGATGAATGCTCGGGGCGTGCGCCTCGTTGTGGTTGAAGAACTTGGGGAAGGGCCGGGCGATAACTCGACCGGTGTTGTCGATGATGAGTCCCCTAGACGCGCGAACCGCCGGGCTCCACGCAGCGTCCTGCACCGCCTTCTCGGTGTAGTTGAAAATGGCCAGAGGAAATTCGGGGTGGTAGCTGACTCTCACATAGCCTTGGCTGATGGCCTCGACGAGCTCGTCGAGCTTGACGACCTTGTTCTGGTAGGTCTCCAGCAGCTCAGTGACGTGTGCGAGCTCGGTAATCTGCATGGTCATCGCTTGGTGCTCTTCGGGGGGCTGTAGGGGATCGGCTTGGGGTTCGGGTAGGCGGTTCGGGGTCGAGGGGGGATGTATCGGGTGACGTTCTTACCGGGGTCCGGGATTTTGATCTCGATCTGCACCGGCCGGTTACGCCAGGTCCCCATGTTGTGTATGGCGTTGTAGGCGATCAGGCCGAAGACGATGAGAACCGCGATGACGATGGTGATTTCCATGAGCTTGATGCGGTTCATCAGAAGCCCAGGAACAAGCCGATGGTCTGCCCGAGAGCGAAGGCGAAGAGCCAGAGGCCTATGACGATGAAGACCGCGCCGAGCAGTTTCGGCCAGGAGATGTTGTAAAAGTCGTTGTTGTTCTTACTCATGCGGCGTCTCGCAGTCGTTCGCTGTCCGGGCGGCTCGCCTCGGCGAGGATCCTTTCCCGGAGTTCTTCTTGGAGGTCGACTTCTTCGCGAAGGCTGGCCAGGAGTTCTTCCTTGCCCTTCCACTTGCGGTCGCCGTAGCTGTAGATGGAGCCGCCACGGCGGATGATGTCGAAGTGGATCGCGTAAATCATGTACTCCTTCGCCAGGTCGTAGTCGCCCTGCTGGAAACCCAGGTACGGGGCGTCGGCGAAGTAATAGTCGGTGGTAGCCACCCGCTGCGGCGGAGCGGATTTGTTCTTAACGGTTTTCACCTTGATGACTTGCCCGACGCGGGTTTTTCCCTTTCCCGGACGCGGTTCGTCGATAAATTCATCGCGGGTGACTTCCACACGGACGTAAAAAGCGTAATTCTTGGCCTTTCCCCCCGGGGTGATCTGTGGGATCCCTCGGGGGGAGAAGCCGCCGATCTGGTCGCGCCACTGGTTGATAAAGAAGCAGGTAACGGGTCGTTCGGACCCATCCATGGCGCGCGTCATGTGCGCGCCGACCTTTCTGAAAAACTTTCCTGTGAGCCGGGCCCCGATCGCGACGACGCTTTCCCCGATGCTCTTATCGGCCTCTTCGCTTGGTGTGAGCGCCGGATAGGAATCGAGGACGATGCAGTCGACGGACCGGGACCCGGCAAACTCCAGGATGGTGTCGTACGCCATCTCCATTTCCTGGGTGTTCAACACGATGACGCGTGTGTTGTCGACTCCCAGGGCGGTGGCGTACTCCCAGTCGTAATGCTCGGCGGCGACCCACAGAGTGGTGAATTCAGGATCGCGCTGTTGATTGGCCGCTACAGTCTTGTAGACAACGGTGGTCTTTCCGTTCGATTCGCGGCCGATAATTTCGATCCACTGGTTGACCGGCCAGCCGCCGCCGAGCGCTACATCAATGGCGAGGCTTCCACTGGTGATGCGGTCACTGTTGGAGAGGGCTGACGCCGTGATAAGCGCGTCGCGCCCGAGCCCCTTGTTGACTTTCGCGACTAGCGCGAGTGCATCGGTGTTCACTTACTTCCTCGCCGGTGTTGTTGTCCTTGTGGTGACAACGCTAGGCGGTGCGCAAGGGGTACTTCCACTGTCGTATCAAATACCTGTTGGGACAAATTTCTGGGCAGGCTTCCGGGGTTGTGAATTGTGGGGGTGATGCTGTAATGTCGAACACAGCATCACCTCCTCTCGTTCTACGGTGCTAAACCTCCCGAGCTGAGACTAGGCGGCTCGGGAGGACCATCCGGGTGTAGCGTAATTTGGTTGAGCGCGCCTGCTTTGGGAGCAGGAGATTTGCAGGTTCAAATCCTGCCGTCCGGACGGGAAGCCCCCGTGCAATTGCACGGGGGCTTCATCTATTTCCGGTCAGATTTCGCATCCGGCGGCGGTGCACGCCAATGTCTGCGCTCCCTCTGTCTGGTCGGTGAGCTCGTAGAAGGTCAGGTCCTCCCAGCGCACCTCTGGCATGGCGGCTAGCGCCTCTTCGTACATGTCCTGTGTGCACTCGGTGTACGGGGCCTGCTTATAGACGTGGTCGCTGTAGGGCAGGAAGGCCACGCCGCTCAGCGAGTCGAGGTGCTCCCAGACCCATTCCTTGACGTCGTCCCACTCCTTGTCGCGGATGCTGACGGTCACGGACGGCTTGTGCTCGCACCAGTGGTTCTGAAGGTCGAGCCACAGGTCCAGGTGTTCGATCGCGGTCAGGTCCTCCCGGGTGATGGCGCCCTTGGGAGCGGCGATCGGGAAGTAGAAGACCTGGTTGGTGTCGCTGGTGACGTCCGGCTCGTTGGGGACGCCGGAGTCGATCATGAGGCGGGTCAGCGGGTCCTTGCTGTCCTGGCGGATCGCGCGGATGTAGTAGGGCGAGTGCCGGGGGTGCATGCCGGAGGCCGAGTCGACGAGCTGACTGGAAGTTCCCTCCGGCTTGACCGTGGTCACGGCGGCGCTGGCGTTGATGCCGAGTTTCTCGGCCATGCGCTCGTTGGTGGCGACGGCGACCTCCCGCAACCACTCCTGAGCGTCCTCGCGGAGCATGCCCGCCGGGTCATGTCCCGTCAGGATGGCGTTGTCGTAGATTCCGTTGAGGCTGACGCCGAGGAGTCGTTCCTGTTCGCCGTTCTGGCGCCAGCGGTCCCGGAGCAGAGGGAAGTCAGTGAGTGTGCTCTGCCAGGTACCAAGAATGGTGGCGAGACGAACCTTCCGGCCGAGATCCAAAAGTGAATCTCCAGGTCGGGCGATAACCGATGTCAGGTTACAGAATTCGTATTTGCGCAGAATGATTTCGTTACATGGATTACTTCCGTATTCCATGTCCAATTCTCGCCTGCCGCTATTCATAGCCTGGCGCCGGGCGGCGTCGCGGTTGAAGATGCCGCGCTCACCGCTGCCTGACAGGTAAAGATTGCCCCACTCGACGTCGAACGCTTCGCGGGTGGTTCCGTCGTGGTAGACCGCGCTGATGTTGGCCAGGGCGCGGTGCGGGTGAGTCCGCCACCAGTCGCCTGACTTTGCGAGGGACATCTCATAGTCGTCGAGGTCGGACAGCGAAATCATCGCGCTGCGTCGGACACCACCGACGACGACGACCGAGGCGACCTTGCAGACGAGGTCATGCACCTCGACGGTCGTGAGCCTGCGGCCCTGGGCTGTCTTGGCGAGGTCGACGGTGTAGCTGAACAGCTCGTTGAGCGGGCCGGGGCCGGAGGCGCGTCCGCCGAAGGTCTTCAACCGGCTCCCGGCCGGGCGGATGGCCGACAGATCCCAGTCGGGGATCACCCCGTGATCGAAGATGTCGTGCAGCAGCGTCTTGTAGGCCAGGGCCCAACCCTCCTTGGAGTCGACGACTCCAATCATCCGGGCGTGGGGCTGGATAAGCCGGGGAGGCACCATGGGGAGCTTTTCGACGTAGCGCTTTTCGACGCTGTAGCCGAATCCGGTCCCATTCATGAGGATGTAGAGCGCCTCCCACAACGTGTCTACATCCTCAATAGGTGCGTAGGCGCAATTGTAGGCCGCGATATTACTGCGTTCGAGGGCGGGTCCGGCGGTCATCAGAGCGCGCATGGAGGGGAGGACTTCGTGTTCACGGATCGCGTGTTCGATTTGAGCGCCGAGTTCGGGATCGATGTGGTAGTCGAAGTTCTCCAACAGGTGGTTGTACATGAAGTCCATGTACCGGCTGACGGTTTCCCCCCACGTCTCGCGCCGATTTTCCGCGTCCAACCAGCGGGCGTAGCGGGAGAGCGCGATGAAATTGCGATACGGATCCTTGATGGATCCTTCGGGGGTCAAGATCGACACAAGCTGGGGCTTTCTTTATATGGAGGTGCTAGAGCTTTTCTTGGATGGCCCAGGAGAATTCGCGCTGACCATGTGCCGTCTGGCGGGCGGCCAGGGGCTTTTCTGAGGTCACGACGGATCCCAGTGGCTGGAGAGTGGCGGCACGTGCCTCGGTGTATCCGCACTGGTAGCAGCGGGGGACGACGTCTTTCCTGGCCGAGAAATAGTCGGAGCCGCCGCAGGATGGGCAGTGACCTGTCGTCTGGCGCAGGCTCTCGGCCGACCGTGGCTGAGCGGTCGCCCCGTAGGGGGCTTGATGCTGCTGCGGGGGTTCTGGCTGCGCAGGTGGCGGGGGATCCTGCCACCACTGGTTTCCGTACTGCGGTGGTGGCTGGGGCGGTGCTACGAGGCCTGGACGAATGCCTTGGCGCTGTGCGAGCTGCCTTGCGTAAAAACTCACCAGGGCGTCAACCCTTCTGAATCGAGGTAGTCGTAGGTGTTCTGCGCGTGAATAGCGGCTGCACCGGCGAAGATTGCGGCAGCCGTTTGCTCGGTCATTTGAGCGGCGACTTCCGGAGGAATGGATGCCGCTTCGTTGGCCGGTGAATTCAGGATAACTGCGGCGCAGATTTGGGCTGCAATTTGCGAGAGAGCCATGAGGTGCTCTTCGGTCTTCTTGATGTAGAGCCGCCGGAAACGGGACTGTTCTTCGGCGAGGTCGCGGCCTTCTTCGCTGGGTGGCGTCATTCCCAGGGCCGAGTAAATCGCTGGGATGCGCTCGGGGACGCCGAAGGTGTGCGCCATGTCGTAAATCATCCGGCTCGCGTACGCGGTGTAGATGATCTGCGGGTCCTGCTCTTCGATCTCGTTATGCACTTACTTGGCTTCATTCCAGGATTGGACGATGTGAATGTCGACGGTGAGAGGGACACTGATCCGCTCTTGGATGCCGGGGCCGATCATGGCGTCGCGCAGCAGCTCGGCGACCATGTCGGCGACCTCGTCGCGGGCCTCGATTACCAGCTCGTCGTGGATGGTGAGGATGAGGCGGGCGGAGTCGTCCAGGCCGCGCTCGCGCAGGGCGCGACGGATGCGGATCATGGCGAGCTTGATGAGGTCGGCCGCGCTGCCTTGGA
The DNA here is from genome assembly GCF_005233835.1 of Herbidospora galbida. GTDB lineage: Bacteria > Actinomycetota > Actinomycetes > Streptosporangiales > Streptosporangiaceae > Herbidospora > Herbidospora galbida. The sequence goes on from NZ_SZQA01000033.1 coordinate 68,289, forward strand.
TGAGGCTGTTGACGGCCTGGCGCTCGGCGCGGGAGCGGTATTCGCTGTCGTAGGAGTTGAGATCGCGTAGACGGCGCTTGCGGCCGATCAGGGTCCGGATGAAGGGGACGGGGCCCCGGCTGCGAGCGACCTTGAGGATCTTGGCCTTGAGCTTGTGGACCTCGGGGAACTGCTGACCATGCTCGGCGAGCATTTGCTTGGCGAAGGTCAGAGAGATGCCCGCCTGGGTGGCGACGGTCTTGGGGCCCGCTCCGAAAACGATCGCGAAGTTGATCGTTTTGCCGATGGTTCTCTGTTCTTTGGTGACCTGGTCGAGCGGAACGCCGAAGATGGCGGCGGCGGTGATCGTGTGCGGATCGTGGCCTTCGTGGAAGCCTTCGAAGAGTTTGCCGCCTCCGGCGAAGTGCGCCAGCACGACCAACTCAATTTGGCCGAGGTCGCCCACCACGAGCTTCCAGCCGTCCGGCGCGGTGTAGATTCCTCGGATCTTCTTGCCGGATTCGCTGCGGGTGGGGATGTTCTGAAGGTTGGGGCCGTAGCTGCTCCACCGGCCGGTGACGGTGCCGTGGGGGTCGAGCGTGGTGTAGACGCGGGGGCCGGTCTCCGACTCAAAGATGATGCAAGGCTTCTTCGGGTCGTCCTCGATCCCGAGGTAGCCGTCCACGTAGGTGGACAGGAGTTTGACCGACTCCTGGTAGCGGAGGATGGCCTGGGCGACCTTGTTGCTCGGGTATTCCTTGAGCGTGTCGGCGTCGGTGCTGTAGTCGGTGATCAGCAGCGGTTCGCCGCGTTTGGCCTTCTTCTCGCCGCCGTCCGTCAACTTCTTAGGTCTCAGGCCCTGGCAGCCCTCGGCCTTGGGACCGAAAAGGATGTTGGCCTTCTGCTGGCTGCTGCCGACGTTGAACAGTTGCCCGGCGGCGGCGTAGACGGCGGCCTCACGCTCTTCCACCTCAATGGCCAGGTCGACGCGCAGCTGCTGGAGCCAGGGCACCAGGACGGGTGCTCCATGGCTGAGCATGTCGATGATGACCTGCTCAAGCAGGTCGTTCTCCATGCGCTGGGCGTCGTCGAGGCGTTCGTGGGCGATGGCGTCTCGCCAGCGCCGGTACAGCAGCCAGGTGAACTTGGAGTCCAGGCGGGCGTACTCGGCGACCTTGGAGAAGGGGAACTTCTCCACGCACTTACCGACGCCTTCCTTGTCGTAGTCGACGCGGTAGACGCGCTTGGTGGTGGGTTTGAGGCCGGTGCGCTCGTTCTCGTCGAGCAGCCAGGCGATCTGCCTGGTGTCGGCGTACGGCGGTGCTGCCGGGGCGGGCAGGTACTTCGCGGTTGAGATGACGTCGAAGGGGAGGTTGTGCGCGACCTTGGTGTGGTCGGGGCTGTTGAACAGGGGCCAGAGCTTCTCGAAAACCACGTGTCGGCGGAGCTGCGGTGGCGGAGGTTCCCAGATGGGGTGGCGGTAGTGACGGGTCTTACCGTCTTTGCCGACCTTGGGGATCTTCTCTTCGCCGATGATCTTGTCGCCGATGGGGTGGCCCATGGGGATCGCGACGGCCATGCCGTGGCTGGCCAGTGATAGCCAGGTCACCTCGTTCTGGGTGGGCACGCCTCGGTGGTCGCCTGTGGTTTCGACATCGAAGGCGAAGGCGTCTTGCCGCTTCAGATAGGAGACGACGTCGTCGAGCTGGCCCTCCGTCAGAATCGTGGAGGAGGGGAACACGTGATCTCTTGTGACGTGAGCCCCGGTCACGGGGCGGGGGGCAGGACCCGTGACCGGGGCTCGTTTTTCCGGAGGTGGTCTAGGCGGCGCGGCGGCGAGCGCGGGGGGAGGTCAGCTCGTCGACGATCTCCTGGAGCGTGTCGTGGTCGTCGACCGTGACGCAGGACTCGTCGTAGAGGTTCTCCAGCAGCTCGGCGTACTGCTCGGCCGTGATCTCCTCGTACACCTGCTCGTCATCGAAGTCCGCCAGGGCGTCTCGCGAGACAGGGCTCAGGTTGAAGGTGTAGTCATCTCGGCCGCCGACCTTCTTGACGTGGCGGGAGACCGCCCAGTACAGGACGGGGACGCCGTCACGGTTCTTGTTGATCGGGCTGGTGCGGGACTGCTCGCTCCACGACAGAATGATGTCGAACAGCTTCTGTCCGATCTCCAGCCGCTTGACCTCAGGCTCGCCGCCCGGTGTCAGCAAGGCGACGTTGAAGAACGCCTTGAACGCCGGACGCGGGTGGTACTTGCGGCCTTCGGGGAGCGGCTTGCTTTCCTCGTAGGCGCACAACGGGCACTCGTCCTCGGCCGTGAGGCAGACGTAGGACTTCCGGCCTTCCTTCTCCTGAAGGAAGTGCTGCCGGAAGGCCACGAAGCAGTCGCTCTCCAAGAACGCGATCACCTGCTCTTCGGGGCCGAGGGTGATGCGCTCGGCGTCGAAGTCCCGGCCGCCGGAGTTGCCGACACCTTCGGAGACGGCTTTGAGGCCACCGCCATCGGTGCGGTGCCGGGACAGCAAGGTGTTGGAGCTGTTGGTGCGGGTGGCACGGCCGGAGGGACGGCGCTGGGGGATCTCGTCCTCGACGGCGTCTTCCTCATCGGGGACGACGCTGAGGCGGCGCGTGGTGGGGGCGGCAAAGTCGTCTTCGAACTCCTCATCCTCGCGGGTCTCGGGGTTCACCGGGCGCTCACGCCGGGCGATGGTACGGGTCATGCAGGTGGTGCTCCTGTAACAGTGATTCTGTGGACGACGGAATACGAGGGTGCGATTCTTCGCAGCTCGGCGATGTCGAGGCTGAGGACGCGGCGGACCACTTCACGGGCCTGCTGAAGGAGGAGTTCGGGTGCGTAGTCGCCGGTGTCGCCGAAGTCCTCATCGGTGAAGGTGGCGGAGGCCGCGATCTCGACCTTCTCCACCCCGCCGAAGTCGACGATGACCTTGCGGGCGTAGTTGACCTCCATCAGGCAGCCTGGCCCGTCAGGTCGACGTCGCCGCTCTGGTTGATCAGCAGCTGGTCGAACAGCTCCTTGGCCCGCTCGCGGAAGCGAGTCTTGTAAATGGGGATGCCGTACTGAATGAGGATCTTCTCCTCGCGGGCCAGGTTGACCAGGCCGAGGATCATCTCCTCGGAATACAGCCGGATGGCGCCGAGCCGCTTTTCGTGCTTGAGGGTGTACGGGGTCTTGGGGATGTATCCGAGGCGTTCCAGCTTGCGCATGGTGACGCTCTCGCGGCCGAGCATGCTGGCCAGGACGCCGATCCGGTACAGCACCAGGGGGCGGCCGTTGACCATGTAGGTGTGGTCTTCAAGGACCATGCGGCTCTTGATCTCGTCCATGCGGACTTGATCGAACCGAGGTTCGAACAGCCGGACGTCGTCAGAGTTCAGCTTGTTCAGCCGTTCGCGACGTTCAACGACCGGAACGCCTGCCACGTCGTGACTGATCTTGGTCAAGTCACAGCCCCCTGATGCTATAGGTGTAGTCGCGGTCCATGCACGCGTCGATGTCTTGCCGCGTGATGGCCCCTTCTTGGAGAGCGACCCAGAGCTCGTCGGGGTCGATGACCTCGACCTCTCTGGTCTTCACTATTCGGTTGGTCAGACCCTTCCGCCGGGCCAGCCTCAGGACGTCCGCTTCGTTCAGCCGCGTACTTACGCTGCGTGATCGACGGTAGCCAGAAGGTGCGCCGGGCAGGTTTGACAACTCCTCCGGAAGTACAACTCGCTGCCCACCCTTGCTGTCTCGCGTACCCTCCCGGAGGGCGATCTCGTGCAGCTCCTCGACCACCTTCGCGCGGCGTTTTGTGTCGCGGGCGAGCCGGTCGTCGAGGAGTTTCTTCTCCGTTAGGAGGGCGAGAATACGCTGGTGAGAGGTATCAACGCGCGCCAAAGGCGTGCGTGTCAGAACGCGGGGCATGTGGGGGTGGATCTTCCGGAAGTAGGTACCGGATCGGTAACGCCGACCCTACCCCAGTTTAGGGCGGTGGTATCGGGCGCACCTAGGGCAACATCGGTAACAATCGGGCGCACGCCGTATCAACTACTCTCTGTGAGAGCGCCTCTGACGTGCGCGGATAGGCTGATTACGTCGTTGTCGAGGCCTCCGGAGGTATCGATACCTTCGCCGTCGATCGATGCATCGGCTACACGAGTTTTAAAACTCAGGGCGTCGAAGGCCCTCTCCTCGATCGTCCCGGGGGTGACGAGGTCGATCACAGCCACCTGATCGTGCTTGGACGACGCCCGTACGTGACGGGCTGAGATCTGGACATACTGCCCGTGCGATCTTGGGGCGTCGTAGTGGATCAGGTGTGTCGCCTCGGGCAGGTCGAGGCCGTAGGCGCCCGCGTGGCTCATCAGCAGCAGGCGGCAGTCCGGGTCGAACTTGAACTCGTCGATGAGCTGCTGGCGCTTGGCCAGCGACGTGATCTCGCCGGAGTAGATGACCGACCGGTGCGAGGGGAAGGCCCCGGCAATCAGGTCCAGCATGTGGACATACCTGGACACGATGATGATTTTGTGCTCAGGCATGTCCAGTAGCGGGATGACCCGGCGCCGGAGCTCGTCGAGCTTGGGCTGCATGTGAAGGTCGGTTACCGGCGCCAACCGGCCGCTGGCGACGATCTTGAGGGCGTAGGCGTTGGTGCCGCGCTCGGCCGCCCGGACCACCAGCAGAGGGTGGCAGAGCAGCATGCTGATCGTGGTATGGATCGCCTGCACCTTTCCGGCCCCGACCGCGTCCGACTCGCCGCCGTAGTAGGCCTCCGGGTCGAAATCGCCTGGGTCGGCGAGGTTGTTCAGCTCGGCGGCAAGGTCATGGAGGACGTCCTCGTAGACCGTGCGCAGGGCGGGGGTTATGGGGGCCAGCCAGCGTTCGTGGACAACGGAGGGCATGTACGGGGCCACGTCCGGGTCTGACTGGCGTTTGCGGTAGGAGATCTCCAGCCACTTGCGCCGGAACGTCGCCAGGTTCACGTACCGCAGGACCCTGCCCCAGCGGTTGCGGCGGACGAAGCTGTCTTCGAAGTCCCGGTAAGTGCCGAAATGACCGGGGGCGACCCACTCGCTGATGGCCAGCGCTTCTTCGAGCCGGTTTTCCACGGGGGTTCCTGTCAGGCCGATCCGGTAGGGCGTCTGAAGCCTGCGTAAGGCCTTGGCGCGCTTGGACTTCCAGCCCTTGAGCACGCTCACCTCGTCGATGATCAGCAAGGCGTCGGGGATGCCTTTCTTGATCTTCCGGGCGTTGCTGGCCACGAAGTCGTGGGTGGCCAGGATGTAGTCGGTCTGGTTGGTGATGGCCTCGTCCAGCAGCCGGGCCTTGACCGTGGGCGAGCCGTCGATGATGACGCCCCACTCCTTGTCAGGCCACAGGGTCCTCTTGCCATCGCGGCTGACGCGGACGCTGCATGAGACGTCGGTGGTCTCGGCGATGGCCTGACCCCACTGGGTGAGCAGGGCCTTGGGGACGGCGATGATGACGGTGGTGACCAGGCCCTCGGCCAGCAGGTATTCGGCGCACGCCAGTGCGGTGACGGTCTTGCCGACTCCCATCTCCATGGTGAGCAGCAGTCGGCCGTGGGCGGTGAACTGTGCGAGTGCGGGGGTTTGGTAGTCGCGTAGATCAACAGTGAGCAAGGGTCATCGGATCAGGTAGGAGGGGATGGCCTCGGTGATGAGCTCTGCGAGCTCGTCGAGGGGGAACAGGTAGCCGGTGCCTCGGTGGGTGTAGCCTCCGGGGTCGGTACCTCTGGGCAGGCCGCTCCAGGTCACGGTGCGGATCAGCGGGACGCGTCCGCGCAGGCCTCGGATGAGGGAGCTGGTCGCCTGCCATCCGGCTTCGTCGTTGTCGAGCATGGTGATCACCTCGCCGGTGGCACGGTCGGCGATCAGGTCGATGTGGGTGTCGGAGATCTTGCTGCCCCAGGTGGCCACCGCGCCGGGGGCGACCTCACCGACGATCGCGGCGTCGAGCGGCGATTCGACGACCACCAGCGGTCCCGGTGGCGGCGGCAGGTGGACGCCGAAAAGGGTCTCGTTCCTCTTGGCCAATCCCTTGGGGTAGTTGCGGACCCGGGAGCCTCGCTTCTCCTGCCAGCCGATCAAGGCCGTGGAATCGGGGTCCCACATAGGCAGCACCCAGGAGTCGGTGGCCGGGTCCCACATGACGCGGTAGTCGGCGGCGATGTCGGGGTTGATGCCCCGGCGTCTCAGCTCCCGCTCCGGCGCAGCTGTACACAGCGCCAGCGACGCCCGGGAGATCGGCCGAAGGACCGGCTCCTTGGGGAGACCGGCCCGCTCCAGCATGCGGATGGTGGCGCCGATGGTGCCCTGGGCGCGGACCCACGCGGTGGCCATGTCGAGGTCGACGGCCAGCATGTCCCGCGCCAGGTGAACGAACGCTCCGGCGTAGCCGCAACTCCAGCACAGGAACAGGCCGGTGTCGGAGTTGATGGAGAAGCTCGGGTTGCGGTCGGGCTTGTTGAGCCGGGCCTCATGCGCGGGGCAGCGGCAGGTGATCTCGTCGCCGTCCTCGCGGATGATCTCCAGGCCGAGTTTCTCGACCGCCGAGAGCACGTCGCCGGGGACCACGAGAGGCTCATCGCGCAGGCGGCGGGCCTCGCTTCCCCGGCCGCACATGATGATCGACATCAGAACATGTCCACGTCATCGTCGTCGTCACCGAGGTCGTCGGTGTCGCCGAACGGGTCGTAGGCGAGCTCGGTCATGGTGCCGTGGTCCCAGTCGCGCCGAATCCAGAATTCGAACGGTGCGACGGTCCGGCCGACCAGAGACTTCATCTTGGTGATGTCGTGGTCGCTGGTCGGCTGGGCAGCGATGATCAAGTCGGCGTCCTCTGCGAAGGACGGCCCGTAGCCGATGGACGCGGCGGTGATCTCGCCACCGTGGATCTTGGAGAGCCGGACCTGCGTGCTGATGATGATCGGGATGCCCAGCGACTTGGCAGCCCTCTTCAGGCCTCGCGTGATGTTGGCGATGGCCTTCCAATCGCCGGGCTTCTCCCCATGGTCGTCGCTCATCAGGTAAACGCCGTCGATGAACAGGATGTCGGGCTTGAGCCGCTGCGCCTTGGCGACGATCTGACTGACCGTCGAGGCCGAGGACGCGTCCTCGGTGAGCCAGTAGGACGGCCGGAGCTCCATGGATCGGAGCCGTTTCTCGACGCGGTCGAGGTCGGCCTTGGTGAGGGTGCCGTCGCGCAGGCCGTTGGGGGAGACCTTGGATTCGAGGGCGTCGAGCCGTTCTTCCATCTCGCGGGCGGTCATCTCGAATGTCACAAACATCGGACGTTTCGGGGCTGACCAGGCTGCGAGCGAGGAGAGCAGGAGGTAGGTGGATTTGCCCGCCTTGGGCGGGCCGACCAAGGCCACCAGCCATCCGGGACGCCAGCCGCCGGTCAGCTGGTCGACGGCGTCGAATCCGGTCGGGATGCCGTGCATCCGCAGTTCCTGACCGGCGCGCTCCCGGTAGGCGGCGGCGCGCTTGAGCGCCGTGGTGGTGATGTCGACGTCGACCGTCGAGGGGACTTCGGCCTCAAGCTCGGCCAGCGCGGCGGCCAGCTCCCTGGCCGTGGCCTCCGGGTCGCCGGTGGTGAACCTCTGAGTGGCGCGGCCGAGGGCCGCCTCCAAGATCGACATCTTGCGCTGTTCACGCAGCTTGTCCAGGACGTAGTCGAGGGGTTCAGGCTGCTTGGCGAGCTTGTAGGTCGGGAATTCGGCCTTGAGGGCTTCGGTGGTGGGGGCTTTGCCGTGGCGGATCTGGAACTCGGTGAGGAACTGCCACACCTGGAGTGCCTTGGGGTCGGCGAGCCACTCGCTGGTGACTCCGGCGTCGAGGGCCTGGGAGAGGTCGCCGCCGGTGACGATCTGGGTGATCAGGTGGCGGGGAAGGTCCATCACACCGCCCTGAGGGCGCGCAGCAAACGCTCTCTCGCGCGCTGACTACGCCGCACGGGCCTCTGCCCGGAAGTCGATCCCCGCCACGATGTACTCAGGGAAGGCCTGCTTGGCGAAGCTCGGGAGTGACAGTTCGTAGCGGTGCCAGTCGGTCTGGGGGTGGTTGGATGTGATGATGGTCGGCCGGGCCCTGTGGAACCGGCGGCGGAACAACTGCGTGAGCAGGTTCTGGGAGTAGCCTCGCGGGCCGGTGTACTCCTGGCCGAGGTCATCGACCACCAGGAGGCTGACGCGGCCGACCCGGATCCGCTCATTGAGCAGGGACTGGTACAGCTCCGGGTTGGCCTCCCGCTTGTCGCGGTCGGACTCCAGGTCGAGCAGCTTGTGGGCGTGGGAGACGTAGTCGGCTGCCCGAAGGAAGTGAATGCTCGCGCCGTGGATACGGTGCGCGGTGGTGAGTGCGCTGACCGCCAGCTGGGTCTTGCCGGTCCCAGGAGGGCCGCACAGGCTCACGCCGACGCCCACGAGGGATCTCTGCCGCCGCGTTGGGTTTTCGGGCGTCTTACGCCGTTCTGGGAGCTCTCCGACCAGATCGTGGACGGCGTTCCAGGCGACGTCGGTCCGCGTGTTGTAGGGGACCCATTCGCCGAGCTCCACTCCGTACAGGGCCTGGGGGATGTTGGCGGTCTCCCAGCGGAGGCGGTAGTCGATCTCTGTCTCGACCGGCAGGGTGATTCGATTCATGTGTTTTTGTCCTGATTTGATGCTTTGTCGTAGAGGGTGAGATCCTCGGCTGTGACACCCCATCGATCGAGGGCTGCCTGGCTGAAGGGGTCTTCGCGGGAGACCAGCGCCTTGGAGGCCAGCTGCATCAGCGGGGCACGCCGGTAGATGAAGTCCACCCAGGGAACGAAGCCGGGCCTGGGGCCTTCCTTCACGTAGGCGTTGATCATGGCTTTGATCTGCGCGGCGGTGAGGGGGTGCTCTCCAGACATCCACGAGCGCAACTTCTTCACCATGGCGGTGAACACGATTGCGTCGGGGACCTTCAGGGCTTCGCGGCCAGCCGGGGTGAGCAGGAGCTGCTCTTTGAAGTAGAAGACCAGATGCCCGGCGTCGTTCTGCGGGGCCGGAGTCGGCTCAGGATCTTCACGGAAGGCGTCGGCGGCATCAAGGCCGTCATCGTCGTTCTTCCGCTGTGTTGACGATCGGCGGGCCTGAGTTCTGGGGGTGGTTCTTGCCGAGTTCTTTTCAGCCGCCGGAGGCGCGCTGAAAAATTGGTTAGAAGGTAGTTGGTTATATGTATTTGGTTCGGGCGACATTTTGTCCCCCTCATCCCGGACAAATTGTCCCCCCTCTTCCGGACAATTTGTCCTGGGGGGGCGACAATTTGTCTGGACGACATCCTCGCCCGTCTCCTGATCGAAGATCAGCTTCCACTCCTCCCGGGGGAGGATTCGCCGGGAGACGGAGGGGTACTTGCGGGTGCGCTCTGGCACCTCGTCCTCCGGGACCGTCTCGATGATGTTGAGTCCTTCGAGCGCCTTGATGGCCCGCTGGACGCTCTTCTCAGACGATCGAGTGTCTCTGGACATCCGATGATTCGACAGGCAGACGATGCGGTCGTCATGGTTGGCGCTGTCGGCCAGGTCGCGCAGGAGTAGGAGGGTGACGGCGGTCAGGGCCGCAGGCGCGTAGCGGCGCACCTCGGCTTCGATCTCTCTGGCCATTGAGCTCCGTGATGGGTTGTTGAACTAGTTAAGGAACTGCTAGCGTTCATCGCGCATCACCCAAACGCGACAAGTCATCTTGGCCGCGTCCCCGAGGGTCGGATGCATGCTGGAGATGTGCCCCGGAGATCGTTAACCGTCGTCGCGTTCACTCCGGGGCACATCTTTTTCCCCAGGTCAGGACGCCAGAAGGTGCTCGGCCTGCTCCTTGGGGACGATCTTCCGCGTCAGCCCACGGCCGGGCTTGCCCTTCCCCGCGAGCTTCACGATCTCACCGAGTTCATTGACTAGTACGGAAACCTCTCCAGCCTTCGCGCGGGTGCGGCCGACCGGCTTGGGGGGCTCGGTCTCGGCGCTGGCGGATTCGATGGTGAGCTGCTCCGGCTCCGGCTCCGGCGTCACCTTCTCCCGCCACTCCTGCGCGATGTCGCGGAGGTCCACCACGTCGCGGTAGTGACCGAGCCAGTGGGTCAGCGGGCGCAGACGAGTCGGCTGGCCATGCGCGGAAGCGTTGGCGATGTCGGTGTGCAGGAAGTGGTCGTGGGCCAGTCGGAGCACTTCTGCCAGCTTGGGGATCTCGTCGGGTTCCCGCGTGGTGATGACGGCGGCGGGCAGGGCCTGGGCCTCGTCGGCGACCGGCTCGGCGGGCATGTCAGGGAGTGTCTGCTGAACGGCTTTTCCCGCCGGGTGTCTGTCCATGGCCTCGGCCAGGGCGGCGTCACGAGCCTCTTTGGTGATCTCTTCGGCGACGTTGATCTCCTCTTCGGGAGCGTCCTCCAAGTCGAAGACCAGCTCGTCGAGGCCGAGGGCGGCCAGTTCCAGGATCGTGATCCCAGCCTCCTGGGCGGCCAGCAGGAGGTCCTCGGTGTTGTCGTCCGGGGCCTCGTCGTCGGCGCCGAACGCCAGGATCACGTACGGAGTTCTTCCGTAGGTCTCCTGGTCCTCCTGGAGCAGGGCGATGAGGTTGTCGGTCATTCCGGCCTTGTCGGAGGTGATGCCCTCCTTGGCGCCCGCGATGAGCTGCTTGACCTTGCGGCTCTGGGTGGTGTGATCGGTGACGACGGAGTAGCCGGGGCCCTCGCTGCCGAGGTCGACGAGCAGATCGGCGGTGTACAGGACGGCCTTGGTGACCCAGTCGTCGGCGGCGGGCAGGTAGACCCAGGCGTCGGCCGGGTTGTCGGTGTTGACGCGCAGCCAGTCTTCGAGAAGGTCGTTCACCAGGTCGGTGCTGACAGCAGCGCCTCCGGCGACGACGACAGAGATCGGACCGGAGGCGGGCATAGCTGAAGAAGACACAGTTGCTCCAGGGGAGGATGAGGTCGGTAACTGGTATTTAACCGACCCGAAAGCCTCGCTCCTAGGAGAGGTATCGATACTTGCTTAACTAGTTGAGGAACTCGTCACGGCCGTGAGGTGAGCGAGATGATGAGCGCGCGGATCAGTGTCGCGGCTCCGCCGATCCCCAGGGCCAGCACCACCCAGTCGAGCGAGGCCCACGCCAGCAGCGCCGCGCTCGCAGAGCACAGGGCTGGCCGGAGCCAGTCGGGGGTCCGGCGGCCGAGCGGCGACATGGCCCACATCTCGTACATCACGTAGGAACCGAAGACGAGCAGGACCACGTCGGCCAGGACGCCGTACGGGTGCAGGAGTCCCAGGAGATTCGGCACGTCAGGTTAGTCCTTGACCAGCGTGTTCTTGACCGCCGTGGAGATGCCGGTGGGCTTGAGGAAGCCGAGATGGACGCCGACACCGGTCAGCGCGACCAGCAGCCAGGTCAGCAGCGCGGCGGTGAGATCGAAGGACGTGTTGAGGTCGAACGACCCCTTGAGTTCGGTGAGAAAGCCGGTCGCTCCGGACAGCACGGCCAGAACAAAGGCTCGGAATCCCGCGCCCCAGGACTGTTTGGTGACGAGGCCAGTAAGGATGGGAAGAACGGTTCCAATGGCAATCGCCAAAGCCATTGAGGCGTGAAGGGTAACCACAACGAGACTCCTATACGGGGCTATACATCGATATGAGGAATTGTGAAGAACTCGGCTTCTTCGATGCCGATACCTGTCGGCCGCTGGTCTTCCAGGGCCTCTTTCAAAATATAGGCGCGGCGTAGCCGGTCGTTGTAATAGAAGATGCCGCCGGTGGCGTCGGAGAAACCATTCCGGTAGCCGATGTCGGGGCCAGGTCCGTCCGGCCAGAAATACGGGTTGAGGTTGATACCAGATTCGACCAGCATTCCCGCGACGTCGAACGATTCATCGGCGACCTGATCGGGTGCGACCGGCGTGAGAACAAGGACCGCAGTTCCTGTTTCCGGCGCCGCGAATTTCACGTGGATCCGGCGCCAGCCTTCGTCGAGGTCCTCGACCTGGACGGCGTCCGACCACGCGGATTCCTGCGAGATCGGGACTCCGGAGACGCTGGTGTAGGCGGCCAGGAGGATGTCGGTGATCGTGCCGGACGGCTTGAGATACATGCTGGCCGTGTACATGGTGCCGGGGATCAGCCAGTCCAGCGCTGTGCTGATCGTCAGCGTGTTCCCGGCCAGCACCTCGACATTGAGGCCGCCGGTCGTGTCACCGTCCAGCGGGCTGGTGATCGGTGTTCCGGCGTAGTCGGCCGCCGGGTCGGCCGCGACCGTGACGGCGTGTGGGTGGACGTTGAGCCGGTCGGGGTAGACCAGAGGGCGCAAAGACGCGCCGTTGCTGAACGCACTCGGCCCGGAAGGGCCGGAGATCTCCAGCTGCACATAAGTGAACTCCTGCCAGTCCCCGGCGGCGACGCCGGAGAACTGAATGCCCGGAATGGCGAACGCCGCCCTTCCCCATTGTTTGTTTCCCTGCGGCGCGGCGAACTCTCCGTACACGCGCGTCCATTCAGCGCCGGTCGCGCCAGAGTTGATGCCTCCGTTGCTGCCGGAGGTGATAGACCTCAGCGGGTCGGTCTCGGTCGTCGCGAAGATCGCGAAGTCGGCGAAGGACCCGGCGGGGATGAGCTGCACCACGTCCAGCGTGCCGGTGAAGCTCATTTCCCCACGGGATGAGGTCTGACCGGCGATCGAGGATTCCAGCGTTCCGCCGAAACCGATGTCGCCCGACATTTCCATGTCTGGCGGGAGGCTCATCTCCAGGGTGCCAGTGAAGCCGACACCGCCGATGATGGTCTCGCTCATGATCGCGATGTCGGTCTCGACCGTGCCGGAGAAGCCGATGCCGCCGCTCATCTCGACCGGAAGCAGGGCGGCCAGCTCGATCGTGCCAGAGAAGGACGCTCCGGCCTCGGCCGAGACAGGACCGTAGGGCCAGACGTCCAGCGCTCCGCTGAAGGAGGTGTGGCCGGTGGAACTGGTCGAGCTCAGGAAGCTGATCAGGCTGCCGTTGAACCCGATCCCGCCGGAGGCGACCAGGTAGGTCTCCAGGCGGGTTTCCAGGGTGCCGGTGAATCCGGTCTGGCCGGTCGACTGCAACGGCGAGGTCGAGATGGTGAAGGCGCTGTTGGCCGCGCCGCGCCAGGTGTAGCCGGGAGTGGAGCCGTCGAGATAGTCAGTTTCAGTGGCGCTGGTGAGGCGGATGTAGTCGATCGTGGCCGACACCGCGTGGCTGGCGCTGGTGAATCCGGTCTGCGTGAGGATCTGAAGAGCGACACGGGCGTAGACGACATTGGCCGGGACGGTGACCGCGCCGCCGGAACGCCCTCCGGCCGTGGGCATGGTGATGGAAGACGAGCTGCCCAGATTCACCATGTTGCCGTCGAACCAGGCGATCAGCAGCCGGATAGCGTCGCCGGTACCCAGCCCGGACACGCTGCTGACGGTCGCCGACAGGTAGGCCGTGCTGCCGGACATCTGGCCGACAAGCAACGTCTGGGACAGGCCGACGTCGCGGTAGGTGCTGCTGTTGGTCCGGGAGATGTTGCCCGACACACTGCGAGCGCCTGGTCCCGAGGTAACCGTCATGCCGCCGGAGGTCTGGCCGGAGGCCTCCCAGTAGGGCACCCATGCCGTTGTCAGGGAGCCGGTGGTGCGCGGCTGACGCCACCAGTTGGCGATGACGGAGTCGGACTCGTCTATCGTGGTGGACCGCAGTTCGGTGCCCGACCAGCCATAGCCGTAGGAGGTGCCGTCCAGCGCCGTAGTGGAGTTCTGCGTGCTGACGCGGATCCGGTCGATGGAGAAGGTCACCGACCGGCTGGACGCGGCGTTCATCGACGCGAAGACGAAGAACTTGATGAACGCGGTCCCGGCGGGAGGTGCCCCGGTCCTGGTCCGGCGTCCGCTGCTGCTCACGGAGATCGCGCCGTGGCTGCTGATGAGTTCGGCGTCGGCGTCAAAGAAGTTGATGCCCCACCAGTATTCGACGCCGCCGCTGGTGCTGCCGATGGTGTGGTCGAAGCTGATGTACAGCGGGACGCCGGTCGGGACGGGGATCAGGCCCGGACCGGGTTCGGGGCCACCGTTGAAACCGGCCGACTGGTAGCTGCCTGTGGACGTGAACGTCGCCGTACACGACAATGCCGAGCTGCCGTAGGTCAGGGAAGGGAACGGCGCGCTGTTGCGCTCGGTGCTCCAGACAGCGTCACCCAGGCCGGGCCGTGGGAACGGACAGAGGTTGTAGGTAGCCATGTGTTATGCCTCCACGGCGAGGCCGAAATTAGTCGCCGAGCTGTTGAAAGAGCTGGTTGCGGTTCCGACCTGCGTGCCGTTGCGCAGGATCGTGTAGTTGTTACCGGTCACGGTCACGGTCAGCCGGTCGCCGTCGCCGATAGGTGTGCCATAGGTGACCAGGTCGGTGACGGTCGCGCCGGAGACGGTCTGGAGCTTGGTACGGGTCGCCCGGACGTAGCTGGTCGAGGACGACTGCCGCAGGATGATCGCCTGCTGCTTGCCGCCGTCCGGGACGGCCACGAACGTGCTGGCGACGGTGGCGTTGGCGGAGCCGTAGTTGATCACGCTCATGGAGCGGGTGTCGCCTGCGTTGGGCTTGACCACGCCGTACTGGTAGGAGTCGCGGACCAGGGAGCCGACCGGTGAGCTCCAGGTCTTGGCGCCGTATTCGGTGGTGCGGCTGGTGATCGCGGAGGTCGCCGAGCCGGAGTAGGTGGTGAAGGTGTCCAGGACGCGGGTGTCTGTGGGGTTGCCGAATTCGCGTCCGATCAAAACACCGCGATCGTCGTACCAGTCGATGAACACCGTGGCGGCGTCGACCGGCTTACCGCTGTTGGTGTGCGGCTGGTGGGTGTAGGCCGACAGGGTGACCTTGATCCGGTTGTCGGTGCCGACGACCTGCCAGCGGTCGCTGTTGTCCCGGGGGTTGACGCCGAGTTTGGATGGCCGGATCGCGTGGTAGCACCTGCCCTGGAAGGACACCAGGTCACCGGCGTCGTAGCGCCGGGTAGGACTCCAGTCGTACAGGACCGGCAGCGGGACACCATTCTGAATCGCCGCCAGGGGGTCGGTGGTCGCGACCGCCGGGTTGGTCGGCACGCAGCGCGCCGCGACGGTGATCGCGCTGGAGTGGTTGTTGTGCAGGATGACGCCGTTGGTGCTGTGCAGCGAGTCCAGCGGGCGCGGCGCACCCAAGATCATCTTGGTGAGGACCTTGTCGTTACCGACGCCGCCGGTCAGGGACAGCGGATGCCAGGTGTGCTGCGCCTGGGCGGCCGAGTCCCACGCCACGGTGCGGTCGTCGACCGCGAGCAGCGCCTGCCACCAGGTGTTGGAGACGCGCTCACCTTCGGGACACTGCTCATAACCCAGTGCGGCGGTGACGCAGACGTAGGCCGCGTCGAAGAACGTGACGCGGCTGCCGACCGGGTAGTAGACCGCCGGGTCCCACTCCAGCGGCTTGGGATTGATCATCGCCGCGCGGTCGGTGCTCAGCATCCGGTTGCGTGTCGGACGGAGCACGACGTCCCAGCCGGAGATGATTCGACCGGCCGCCTGCGCGGTCTCCGTCGCCCCTCGCTCGGCCAGCAGCGGCGTCGCGTTGGCGGTCAAGCTGCGCTGGCGGATGCCGGGCAGGCCGCCGTAGCGGGGGAGGCCGAGCTGGTCGGCGATCAGCTCCACGATGCCGATGTGGCTGTAGTAGACGTCGGCCCGGTAGGTGGCGGCCTCGGTCGCGGTACGGATCCGGTCCACACCCCAGCCGATGACGGCCATATACCTGGCCAGGTCATAGTTGTAGTCAGCCTCAAGCGTCAGCTGGTTGCTGCGCAGCATCTGGTAGTGGATCGGCAGACGGTCCCACAGCCAGCGGTCGCTGTGCTTGTTGCGGATGTGCAGTGCGCTGCATGTCGAGGCCAGCAGCCAGACGCCGTTGATCCGCAGGAAGATGCTGTAGTAGACGAACCTGGCCGCGCCCAGATCGGTGTCGTCGTATCCGGTGTCGGCCACGTCGGAGTCGATCAGGATCTGACCGTCGTTCTCGTTGGCCGGGAATCCGAAGATGCCCTTGACCAGACGGAACCTGTCGAACTCCCCGGTCGGGGAGTTCCACGTGACGTGCATCGTCTGGTAGTCGACCGAGTACGCCTTGAACGACGTGACATCAAATGTCGGCAGATCCGGCTCAGGGCCGTAGAACCGTTCACCATATCGGTGGACTACATAGATGGCCATTCGAATCCTGTAATTACGCTGCGAGCATCGTCTTGCCAGTCGCGCTCTTCATGGTCGGGACGCAACTGCATCCACAGCTCCTGCCGGAATTCGGCGGCCTCATCAAAGGTCTCAAATTCCGGATAAGGGTTGTCGGTGAAGAACCGGCTGGTGTTGTCGATGATGCAAATGTCGAGAGGGGAAAACGCCTGCCTGCCGGTCCGCGTCAGATAGCCGACGATGCCTCCCCGGGGCAGGCAGTAGGGCTTGTACCGGCGGCGCGGGTTCGGCCGTGGCTCCGGATCTGGGCAGCTGGTCCCGGGCCCTCCCGGATCGTCATCCGGGATTTGCTCAAAAGGGACCGAACCACCTTCCCCCGTGTATGGCGCACTGCGGACCCAGTGGGCTCGCAGATAGGCGTGCAGCGCCAGCTGACGGCTGGCCCCGGTCATGTTGGTGCGGACACCGATGGAGATCGTGGTTCCGGACGGATAGGTGTCCGACCAGGTGATGTGGTTGTGCAACGTCGCCCGGTTGGCGGTCGATTCCACGACCGAGTCGCGGACGCCGATGTCGTTTCCGTTGATCTCCAGCCGGAGCATGCGTGTCGCTTCCCGGCTGGTGGTCTCGGTGTAGGCAGCCCAGTCAGCCTTGATGCTGAAAGACCAGTAGCCGCTTTCGTTCAAGGTGAGTCCCGAGCCGGTATACATACCGAACGGATCGTCGTCGGCGCGCAGGCTCGGCCGGAACCAGCCGTTCGGGGTGATCTTGTACTCGCGGATTGAGCCGCGAAAATACGGGACATGTTCACCGCGCGCCACGCTCTGAATACGGGCGGCCACGGTACCGTGATCAGGAGTGCGATTCCCCGGGTTGTTCGTCGCCCGCTGAGGAATGACTCCAAGCGTCCGCTGAGTGCCTTCGATTTCCTCCTGGACGCGATTCATGTGATCGGCCCAGACAATGTCGAGATAATTGCGCTTGGTGGACCATGTAGGAATCGCGGCGGGATAAGACGCGACCATTAACTATATACCTATCGATTCCAGGGCCAAGCACTCGGATCAACGTCAGACGGCCAGTTGTACGGGTTGTGGTTGGTGCTGGTGACGTGACCGCCTTCGTCATAGGTGACGATGCCCAGGCCGACGCCGTCACCTGAGGAGACGGGCCTGCTGGGTGGACGGTCCGGTGGTCGTGGTTCCGGCCGTGGGCCGGGAGGAGGCTCTTCCGGCGGCGGCGGCTCGGGCTCGAATTCCGGTGTGGGAATACCAGGCCCGCCACGGTCCAGGCAGCGCACCAGGTGGGCCCGCAAGTAGACGTGGGCGACCGCGTCCGGCGCCGGGGTGTTGGGGTTGACGACGGTCAGCGCGACCGAGATGGTCGTCCCCTTCTCCAGCGTCTCTTGCCAGGTGACCATCGTGGTCATGTCGTCGATGATGTCGACGCTCTGGGTGATGACGTCGCGGATACCGCAGTCCTCACCGTCGATCTCCAGGGAGATCATCCGGATGATCGGCTTGTCGGTCACCGACTCGACCGGCAGCCAGTCGGCCTTGGCGGTGAAGACCCAGAAGCCGGTCTGAGGGATCCGGTAGCCCGTGGTGATCGCACCGTTGTGGGTGTCTTCGCTGGCGGTCAGCGTCGGCCGGAAGTACTCATTGGCCTCGATCTGTGCGACCTCGTGGATGCCCCGGTAGGCGATCATCGGCTGCGCGCGGGCCATCTGGCTGATGCGGTTGGCGACCGTGGTGTAGTTCGGCGTGCGCTCGGCGGGATCGTTGGTGGCGATCTGAGGACGGATCCCAATCGTCCGCTGGGTGGCCGAGATTTCGTCCTGGCTCTGGTTGAAGTGCAGAGCGAAGATCGGGTCGATCCAGTCCCTCTTGGTCGCCCAGGGACGCAGGGAATTGGGGTAGGAGGCCATCAGGTCACTCCGCCGACCGTCTCGATCGTCGCCGTCCCCATCACCGGGATCTCCCAGGGCTGGAGAACGATGTCGGCCACACCGGTCTGCGGGGAGTCGGCGCGGGCCATCACCGGGATCGTCACGTTGACCACGCCGGGGATCGCGGCCAGCGCGCCGTACACCTCGCCCACCGAGATCCGGGACCCGAAGGCGTTGTCCGCACTGGCGACGATCGTGTTGAGCTGGGTGCGAACCAACGTCTCCACGACGCTGCGCCGGTAGGTCGGCGCGACGGTCAGCCGCATCGGCGTGGACACCGACCCGAAGTTGACGCTGATGATCGTCGGCCCGGACACCGTCACCCGGGTCCCGGCGGCCGAGGCCGAGGCCAGCTGGTCGATGACCGACACCACCAGCTCATCAGCCGGGACGGTTCGGCCGGGACCGGCGATGTAGACGATCACCGAGCTGGCCACCGACGAGATGGCGTTCGCCGCGACGACACCGGGAACGGTCAACGCGATCTTGGCGAAGTCCGCCGTGGTGACCGCACGCCCGTACGCGCTGTAGGCCAGCGCCGCGTTACGCCGGATCTCCTCGATACTCTCCCTGTCGGCGCCGCCGTCCAACGCGGTCACCATCGGCTTGCCCGCCGAGTCGACCTGAATGGTCACGCCACTGACGGGCGAGGAGATGACCGGCAGCGAACCGGCCGGAAGATTACCCGCGCCGCCCAGGCCGACGCGATAGGTCGCATAGATCTTGGCACCCAGCGGCGGGACGGCGCCGGTGACGCCGTCACCAAAACTGATGATCGTCGCGCCGGAGGCGTCCGGACGGGAGGTGAAGACCAGGTCGCTTCCGGAGGCGTAGGTCAGCCGGGGAATCCACAGCCACTCCAGGTCGGCGTGTTCGTCCTGCACGTAGATGCGGACCGACCCATGGAGGATGCGCTGCTGGGGGATGACGATGCGCTGCGCCTGCTGGCCGGTGCTCATGCCGATTTCGGCCTTGACCACGGTCCGGCCCTCGACGATGTCGACGTCCAGCTCCGCGCCGTCAGCGGGGACGGTCACCGTCTCGACCGTCTCGTAGTAGATCGGCTGGTCAATGGCGTCGATGTAGTCGGACACGAACACGGTCCCGGCCGGAATCTCGACCTCGGGACCGCCAGGATCGGACACCAGCGTGATCTGTCCTTGCGCTGGCACCGGGCCGTGCGGGATGTAGCCCAACATCTCGGCGAGCAACAACACATTGGTCAATGTCGAGGCGGTCGGCAGGAACGATTCCCGCAGCAACCGGTCGATTCCATAGTTGTTGAGGTCGGCCGTGTGGGCGAACAGCTCGGCCATGACGACGCCGAAATCGGCCTCTGACCGGGAGGTCCATTCCGGAATCAGCCGTTCAGCACGCCGGAGGACGTCCGCCCGGATATCGGCGTAGTCGGCCGCCGTATAGTCGACCGGAATAAGATCAGCCACGAATTACCTCGCGCTCGATACCACGCGGGCCGAACGAGGCGACATGCACATAACGCGCACGTGACGTCGGGGCGGACGGGTCGTCCGTACGCTCATACTTGACGTCGACGATCGCCGTCTTACCGGTGTCGTCATGTTCGGGAACAACCGCGATCACATTCAATCCGGGTTCCCACATCGCCGTCTGCTCCTCGGTCAGGCCACGAAGCTCAACGGCGACTAAGGTCGCATCCGGTTCGAAAACATACGACGCGGCGGGGACGCCGAATTGCGGCAGCATCACACGCTCGGTCGGCTCCGTGCCGACAATGCTGGTCAGACGCTGAATGATCTGACGATGCACCTGACGTGTCGCGGCGACGCCCCCGTCCGCGCCGAATCGGAAAGGCAGATCGATCGCGATGGGAGTGGCCGTCACAGTTCCCGCGCCTTCTTGCCCCGGGCCAGCTCATCGGCAATGGCTTGCCCAAAGGCGGCGGGGTCGACGTTCCCAAAATGAATCGTCGCCGCATTCTCGGGAGGACTGGCTAGAATCAGCTCATTCTCCAGCTCGCGGATACGTTCATGGGCAGCACGAAGTCGCGCTTCCGAGATAACCAGCTGATCTTGCGCAGCCGTTCGGAAGTCACGATTGGCTTCCACCAGCCTCCGCAAATGCTGGATTTCCTCAAGTGTCACGAAACACCAAGCCAAATTGCCGACAATAATTAATTCAAGTGTATTGTCGGGCGCCTAGTTATTCTGTGTTCGTGCTCTTCGGCCCGTAAAGTCTATTCTCCAGCAGCTCAACGCGGATCGAGAGGTCGTGAACGGCCTCCCACAGAACGCTGACAAGGGCTTGAGGATCCAGATTGTCGCCCGATCGGAATTCCTCGGGAAGCTGTTCGAGCAGTGGTCCCATATGGTCCCGCTGATCAGCGGAATACTCGGGAACGTATTTCCAGACCTTCACCGGCGCGTTCTTGATGACTTGGAACGGATCGAAGTCGTGATCGCGGATATCGTGCTTCAGACTCACCGAAGAGGCGATTTCATGAACGGTCGCCACGCACGGAACATAGCCGGAGGCATCCTTGCCCATGCAATGGACCTTGCCGCCGGACATGACCACGCTGCTGGTGTTTCCGCTCATGTACGCTGTGTCGTTCTCGGCCCGGACGGTCACCGGCCCGACCGGATGGGTGAGGTCGACGAAATCCGTGGCGTTGCGCAGGTGGGCGCGCTTTTTGTCCCACGGGACGTGGTAGACCATGTGCCGGGTGTCGCCGTCCAGGCAGCGGACCCAGACGCGGTCCCCGACCTTGAAGACCGACACGGCCAGGGAGTCGGGCTCGACCCAGTCGGTGACCTCTTCGCCCATCATCCTCGGGATGCGGATCTTGAGCCGGTCACGCTGCTCGGGGTCGTTGGTCGACATGACGATGCCCCAGTGGGAGCCTTCGCGTAGTTTCGTCATAGTGTGATGTCCTGCATCGATGCGGCCTTCCAGCCGTCCGAACCGGGGACGCATTTCTGGTTGAGGCGGGGCATGGTGGTGTCGGAGGTGGCGTAGTCCTCGCGGGCGTTGCGGGCGAGCTTGACGTCGGTGAGGAACATGGAGTTGCCCACGGCGGCCGAGCCGTAGGAACGCAGCCGGTGGTCGGCCGCGACGATCATCCAGACTCCGTGCGCGTCCTTGGGGACGGCGCGGCCCTTGATCTTGATGGGCTGGCCGGGGGTCAGGATGATGTCACCGGCGAGCGTGGCGCTGGCCCCGACCCATTCCGAGGTCGAGATGGTGTGCGCGTCGAGCTGGTAGTTGAGGTCTTCCATGTTGTCGGCGCGGGTGTAGCCCAGCACGTCGTGCCGGGCCTTACTGTCGTCGGCGTTCTTGCTCTTGATCATCTTTCCGGTCTGGTGGTCGACGCCGTGGATCGCCCGCCGGTACTGCCGTCCCTGCTGGGGCATGTCGGCGCCGACGTCGGCCTGGAACCGCAGCACGTCAGTGGGCAGGTTCGGGTCCTTGTGCACGTCGTATTCCGGCATCACGATGCCCTTACCGGCGCTCCACGCGGCGACGTCGACGAAATAGAGGACGGCGTTTTCGACCCAGAACTTCCGGCCGGACTCCTTGGCGCGGCGGGTGAGGAACGCCATGTCGCTCTCGCCGTCCTGGAGCAGCCACTCGTGGACCTTGGACGTCTTGTGCACCACGCTGGACAGGCCGTACTGCTTGGCGATCTCGCGGGCGATGGCTGAGTCGGACATCTTGAGCCACGTCTTGCGCCGCTGGTCGGTCAGCAGGTGCCCGGTCCCCACCATCAGGTAGTTGATTTCCACGTTGCCGTTACGGTCCGGCGCGCTGGAATCGAATTGCGGGTGGTGGATATAGCCGAACCAGGTCTCATTGCCGGTCGGCTTGGTTCCCCAGTTCACCTGAATTAAGGAATCCTCTTTGAGGATCTTGGGGTTCTTCACCTGATGGTAGGCATGGTGGACGCGCGCCGACATGATGGTGTTCTCACCGAGGCGCTGCTGTACCCGCAGATCCATCGGCCCGGGATTGATGATCCTGCCCTGCGCGTCCCGCAGCTCGAAAAATACCCTACGCCAATACATATGGCAGCCGGATGACTTGGCCCGGACGGATGTCGAACGGGTCGAGGATTTCGGGATTGGCGTCGAGGATCATCCACCAAAGGGTGACGTCCTTCAGGTACTCCGACGCCAGCGTGTCCCACCGGTCCTTCTCCGACATCTGGTGGAACGTGAACCGGATGACGCCTTCCGGCGGGGTGCGCAGATCCCGGCCGTACAGGATTCCCGGCCGGAAGGACGTCTTGACCGGCTGCATGTTCTCGTAACGCGATGCCATGGTCAGTCCCTCCGGGTCCGGAGAATGAAGAGGTCGTCGAGAATTCCGCCCGGATTACTCTGAACTCCCGGCTGGAGAACACCGCCGCCACCGGTGTCCACACCTGCGCCATTGAAAACCGTTTTCGGCATGAGCTTGATGCCGACGTCCAGCTGGGCGCGAATCGGAACCTGGGCGTAATTGAAAATGGTGTAGTTCATCGACAGGGACTCGATGACGCCGAAGAACTTCAAAGGGCTCGTCGTGGCCAGCACGATGTCCACCGGCGCGAAAAGCATGATGCCCGTCGTCGACCCGGACAGGGTTCCGCCGGAAACCGTCTCGTACAATCCGACGACGGCTTTGGCCACTTCCATGTCAATCTCGACACCCTTGGGAATGGATCCCTCGTACACCTCATAGGTGCGGTCGAACAGCAGACTCAGGTTCAGATGCTGATTCGGGAGAACACGCATCCGTCCCTGGTCCCGCTGGTCCCACGCGTTCATGATGTTGAACGACAGATTGGTTTCCAGCCCATAGGAAGTCGACAGACCACCCGGGTTGAACAGAAAGTTGAGCTTGTACTTGCCGTCCTCGTTGCGGATATATCCGCGCCGAACGGTGATGCTGCGCCCATCGGGACCGATCGTGGCGGCCAACTTGGGGTGAATGGGGGGATTGGTTGACGGTGGCGCCATTACACGCCAGCCTGAATCTTGCGGTGCACGGTAATCCTGTCGAGCTCTTCGAAGAAACGCGCGGCCAGCGCCTTCCCGGCCTGTTCGTCAACGCCGGGGCCTAGCTGGATCTGCACGCTGCCGGGGCCGAAAACGATGCCGCCACCGCCGGTGGCGGCCGAGGTCGGGACGTTCTCCCGCAGCAGCGCGTCGCGGATGGTTTCGGCCTGCTTGGCGGGCACGACCATCTCGCCCTTATGGACGACCGCCGGTTGATCAGCGGGGACGTCCCAGGCGCCCTTGTCGTACCAGCCAACCTGCTGGCTGTGGCCCCAGGCCTTGACCGGGTTGCCGTAGCGGTCGCCGATGTAACCCAGGCCCCATTTGATCTGGGTGGCCGGGTTGGTCCGCCAGTCGGATCCGGCGCTGGCCATCTTGTCGGCGGGCAGCGACTGCGGGATGCCGTAAGCGCCCGACGACTTGTTCTTGGCCAGGTGGTTCCAGTTGGACTCGCGCTCCCACAGCTTGTCCAGAGCGGTCCATTCGCCGTCGTCCCAGCCCCGGGCGGCGGCCATCCGCTTGCCCAGGGCCCGGTTCGCCGACCTGCTGGTGTTCTTCGGCTGGGGGTTCCTGCCCTTGGTCTTCTTGCTCTTGTTGTTCTTGTTGGCCGATGCGACCCATCCGGCGCCGCCGGTGTCCGGTGCGCTGACGGACTTGTCGCCCTCGATCGCGACACCGCGCACGGCAGGCCCGTCGTCCCGGGAGGATCCTTCACCCGAGCCGGATGAGGCGATGTCATCGCCGAGCAGCCCGATGAGGACGTCCAGCTCACTGGACCAGCCGCCCATGCTTCCGGCCAGACCTTGCAGACCTCCCGCTGTGCCGGGACCGCCGGAGCTTCCGCTGCCATCGGCCGTACCAGCCGCAGAGGAATCGGCCGAACCGGTCGAGCCGGTCGACACGCCCCGGGGCCCGGCAGAGGAGTTGTCCCACACGTCATCACCGAGAGACGTCTCACCGCCGCCGCCACCGAGGAACCGGCGGGCGCGGAACGCCTTGGACGGCATGCCCTTGACGGTCTGGATACGCGAGCCGGTGCGCGGGGCGTGAACGTATCCGTCGCCCAGCCACATCACCACGTGAGATCCACCGGAGCTGAAGATGAGGTCGCCCGGCTGAACATTCTTCAGCGGAACGTCGCGCCCGTTCTTATTCCGCATCTGCGTCCACGTGGTGCGGCTGATGTCAATTCCAGCACCCTGCCAGTACGCATATTGCATAAGTGACGAGCAGTCAAAGCCGAAAATGTCCTTGCCCTGCTCGATTCCGTAGCTGGGGCCCTTCTTGCCTCCGCCACCCCACGAATAAGGGAGACCCTTCTGGGAAAGCGCAGCCGCGATGACAGCACTAGCGCTTCCGCGTGCTGTCTCGGTGTTCTGCTTACCCTTGGCGTCCTTACCCTTGGTGTCTTTCTTACCGCCGGGCTTCTGGCCGTCCTTCTTCGGCGGGACGATCGGCCCGGTCACCTTGGGCACGTTCAGAGGGGAAACCGACGACGGGGAGGCCGGGGTACCTCCCTGAGTTGTAGAATGCTGCTGCGACATCCCACCGACAGGGTCGCTGCCCGGTCCCGCCTGGAACCTGTTGAACGAATTCAACGCCTCGGTGCCGAACGTCTTCGGACGCTTGGCGATGTCCACGGGATCACCGAGCCACCAGCCGAGAATCGATTTACCGGGATTGGACCAGAACTTGTCCCAGGCGCCGGACACCTCTCCCAGATCGCGGACGGGCCACCGGTCGATCAACTCCTTCCAGTGCTTGTTGCCGTCCGTCAGGAGTTCGTTCTGCTCCTTGAGCAGGCGAACGTATTCGGCCTGCAATTCCTTGTCCCAGCCACGTTCCTGGGCCGAGAGTTCCTTCTCGAAAGAAAGGTTGCTGTACTTGATGCCCATTCCGTCGAGGCGCTTTTTCGCCTCTTCGTGCATCGGCTTGGACGGGTCACCGGCGGCTTGCAGCCAGTATTCGGCCGTCAGGCCCTCGAAGCCCTGCTGCTGCATCTGGACGTAGGCGCGCATCGTCTCGGTGAGCGCTGCCTGTCCCTTGGCAGACAGATTGAACTGGCTCAGGTTGACGAAGCCGGATTGGCCGCGCGCCATCGACGCCTGGAAATCCTCCGGCGTGATGCTGCTCGCCTTGTCGCCATAGGTGTGCTTCAGGAACCTCTTGGTGAATTCACCCGTGCCGATGAACGACCCGTCCTCATTGAACAGGTCGCCCATGCCCAGGCCGATGGCCGTCTGCTGGTTGACCGGCGCGGTGAGGTAGCTGATCGTCTCGGCCGAGTCTTCTGCGGTCATCCATGGGTTGGCCGTGGCCAGCGCACGCCAGGACCGGTCGAAGCTCTTGTCGCGAGGGTTGTCCAGGACGATGCCGCCGGAGACCTGAATACGTGCCATCTCGGCAGCCAGGGCATCTTGCGTTGAAAAGGCGCTCGCCGAGCGAGGGGCGCCGGGGTTGCCGAACGTCTGGTCGAGGAAGGCCTTGTTGCCCACCGCCGGATCACTGGTCCCCAGTCCGGCGCTATTGGCGGCGATCTCCATCAGATGCTGATTGACGCGCTGCTCGTTGCCGTATTGCGCCAAGACCTTGCCACCGGCCAGCATCCAGCTCGTGCCGGTCAGGGCCCGTGTCGACATGGCGCTGCTGGAAAATCCCGGAGACGACGGCGCTGACCCCGACGAGGCCGGAGGCATGCCGCCGTTACCACGGCCCCCGTATTGAGCACTTGGAGATGGCGGGGGAGTGGTGCCGGATCCTCCGGACGGTGGTGGTGGTGTGGACCCGCCGCTGGGGGTGCTACCGCCGGACGTGTTGTGGCCACCGTTGCTGCGACCTCCGTACTGTGAGCGGGGATTTACGCGGCTCCACCAGCTACCGCTCTTGCTTTTGCCCGAACCGCCAGCTGTCGTGCCTGGGAACGCGTGGTCCGTCCACGGGTCGTCCTCCTCAGGCCAAAGGCCCGGAAAGTCCCGATGGCCGCCGTTACCACGCCCCCCGTACTGCCAGGCGGAATGGGTTATGGACCCAACACCACCCGAGCGACCAGCCGCGAAGGTGGCCTTGCCGCCCTGAGCGGTGCTCTTGCCGAGCTGACTGGTGAGCGTGGTCAGCGCCTTGGTCAGCCCTTGCAGGTCCTTGGTGAGCGATCCGGAGATCACCCGGCCGAGGCTGGAGACACCGGAGTGCAGCACCTTCCAGCCGACCGCGCCACCGGCCGAGCCGGACATAGAGCCGCCGCCGAGGCTGCCGCTGAGGGCGACGCTCAAGAGGTCACCGGCCTTTCCAAACGCAGCCGCCAGGCGGCGGCGTCCAAGTAGAACTGGCGTTCACGCGGGGTCATCTCCCTCACGTCAGCCAGCCGCCACCCGTCGTAGAAATGGATCAACGTCTCGTAGGTGGCGTGCAAGGAGGGGTAATCAGGACTGAAACAGGGCGTCCAACGTGACGGTGATCTCCTTGGACTCACCGCAGTCGGGGCAGGTCACCTTCACCTCGTCCAGGCGGGGGCCAGGACGCTGCTTGCGGATCGCCTTGAGGATGGAGGCACGGTCGGCCATGCTCATCTGCTCGCGGACGGCCTGGCGGTTCCCGACCGTGCTGTGCTCGTTGCCGTTCACGTCGGTGACCGACATCACCGTCCGCATCAGCAGCTCGGTGTCGATCTCGGCGCCGGTCTTGGCCTTGGTCTGGGAGATGGCGTCCTGGTCGGCGCCGGTCGCCATCCGCACGGTCGCCGTCCGGCCCTTGCGCAGCGGCACAGTGAGGGTGTTCTTGCCAGGCTCGTCGGAGGTGACCACGGGGATGTCGTCCAGGGACACCGACAGTTCGAACTCGCCCTGGCACTCCGGACACACCCAGCGCTCGTACTCGATCGTGTCGCCGTAGGTCATCCGGCGGATCTCCAGGACCAAGCAGTCGCGGTCGCCGATCGTCAGCTGGTTGAGCAGCTTGTCGGTGGCCTCCAAACGGCCGAGCTTGACCACGCCGTGCTCCAGCAGCGCCGCCAGCGCTCGCTCACCCCGGCCGGAACTGGTGGCCGCCCGCGCGATGGCTTCCTCGGCCAAGCCGGTGAGCTCACGTACCTGCGCCGTGGTGATGACCGCCTCGCCGGGAACCATCAGCCCGCAAGGCAGGGTGACGACGTCAGCGGGAGGTGCCTGCATGACGGGCTGCTCGATCTGCTCGTCGAGAACCGAGCTGATGGCCGCCATGGTCCGCTGAGCGCCGAAATCCTCAGCCTCGTAAAAAGTGCCGTGCATTGTCTCTAAAAGTCTCCGGGTCGATAATCGATACCTATAAGAAAGGTACCGACTATCGACCCGGATTTATGAAGCCGAATTAGGCGGCCAGCTTCACGCCGCTGTTGTTCAGGTTGTCCGCGAGAGCGAACTGGAACCCTTCGTGGACCACGGTCATCTGCTGCACGACAACCGCGTTCGCGCCAGCGTCCAAGTCGGAGAACGCGATGCTCGTAGGCCACGCGTGGTGCAACTTGAAAATCGCCATCGGCACGCCCAGACCACCCTTGGCCGGGTGGGAGTAGATGTCGATCTGAATCGTGGTCCGGAAGTCGTTCATCGAATTACCCGCAGACGGAGTATCCGTCGTGCCTTGGGTGAAGTCGAAGATCTCCGTCATCCAGTCCATGATCTGCGTACCCCCGCCGACCGCCAGTCCACGACTGAAGGTGACTGGCGGGAAGTCGCTCTGACCAGGCAACTTATGCGGGGTTGTGTTATACCCACCTTCACGGTAGGGAATAACGTCTGTCGAGATGGACAGGCCGGTGATCGACATGAAGCCCATGTTCGCCCAGCCGGAACCACGACCGACCGAGACGCGGAACTTGAAGTTCCGCAACGGGTCGGATTCGAGCCTCTTGAGCTCAGCCATTTAAACGGCGCCTTTCCTAGCTAAAAGAAATGTCAGTTCCGCCGTCGTACTGGCCGAGCTTGATCACGATGAATTCGGCTGGATACCTCAAGGCGACCGCGACTTCGATGTTGACGTAACCCGCACGAATAGAGGCGGGAGGGTTCAGGTCGGCGTCACACCGAACCTGGAATGCCTCGGACTCAGTGGCTCCAGCGAGCACACCGGCGCGGGCGATCGTGCCCAAGAACTTCCCGATGACCAATTCCAACTGGGTCCACAAGTCCGGGCCGTTCGGCTCGAAAATCGCGAACCGGGAAATGTCGGTGAGCTGCTTGGTGAGCATCATCAGCGTGCGCCGGATCGGCACGTAGTGGTCCGGGTGCGTCCGCTTGAGGGTGCGGGAGCCCATGATGCAGATGCCGTGGCCAGGCACGTTGCGGATGATGTTGATGTGGGAGTCGTTGGCCTCGTCGAGCTGCGTGGCGGTGAACTTGGTCTCGGTGGCCAGCGCCGTGTCGAGCCGGGTTTCCACACCGGCCGGGGCCTTGCCGACGTGGCGCACGACGTCGTTACGCGAGTACTTACCGAGTACCGCGCCACCCGGAGGGATCAGCCGGACCGCGCCGTACAGCGACGAGGAGGTGTCCGGCACCATGATCCACGGCGCGTAGATCGCACCATGGCTGGAGGCGACGATCGCCGAGCCGCCGGTGATCATGCCGGTGTAACCGGCCAGCACCTGCGCGGAGGTCGAACCTTCCAGCGCACGCGGGCCGTCGATCACCAACATGGCCTTGCCACGCTCGTCGGCCCACTCGATCAGCGGGTTCAGCGTCGAGGCAGCGGTGATGCCCGGCAGGTTGATGTCGTAGTTGTCATCAGAGTCGGCCAGCTGCTTGGTCGAGTTGATGTAGTCATACGGCTGCACGCCGTCCACACCAGAACCGAGGTTGGCCGTCTGGGCGGGCAGGACGTCGTTGGTGGCGTTATAGACGTAGGACTCGGTCACCTTGAGGTTGGACAACTTGATCAACCGGGAACCAGCGAACGGGCTGTTGACGATCGCCGTCACATACCGCGCGTCGGTCGGGTTGACACTGAGGTCCTCGAAGATCTCCAGCTGCTGCGTTCCCTCAAGGACCCGCAGATTGAACCGGCCCGGGACGCCCGTGGGGACGACCTGCGCCTTCAGCGAGTTACCACCCAACCCGGGAGCCAGCGCCGTGACCTTCAACGCGGGCAAAGGCCCGTTGTTCGGGGCCCCGGCAGGTGTCGAATCAACCAGGTTGACGAACGCCGCAACCGCGTCCGACCGCACCGCACGGATAATCGTGCACCGGCCGCCGCCATTCTTGAAAAACTGATCGACCGCGTAAGGCAGCAAACTCTGCGACGCGGTGAAACCGCCATAGATATTGTTGAACTGCGTCCAACTGGTGATCAAAGTAGGAACGGCCGGACCCTTGGCCGCGATACCAACAAAGCAGGCGATGGCCCGAGCGTCCCCGTAACCGTTACCGGTCCGTGGTGTGAGGTCTTCCTCGATGTAAACGCCGGGCGTCAAATACGTCGCCACAGACTACTCTCCTAGCAAGGCGGCACGCCTCACGTGTAATCGATCTCGAAATCTGAGAGAAGGCGGGTCTTTTCCCGGTTGTAGATCGTGCCGCCAACGTGATCCGGAAAGGACAACTGCTCGATGTCCCACGGGTAGAACTCCGAAGCGATCCGGACCGTGTAGAGAATCTCAAAAAGCCGCTTACCGTCATCGTCCACCGACCGGCCGAACTGCGGCCCGCCGATCACGTCCAGCGACGCCACCATGTCCCGGCTGGTGATCTCCAGAAACCCGCTCGTCTGCGGCAGCCGGTCGAATTTCGCCAGCGCACCTGCGAGCTCGATCTGATGACTACGCAAACGGGTGAGGACCCGCACCGAATAATCCAGGTCATAAGGATCGGGGAAAGGCGCGTACCAGCCCCAGCGAGCCCCCTCCTCGGGGAGCACGCCACCTTCCGGCCCCGCGTCCACCCGGACCGTCCCACGATGCATGCGATCGGTCGCCAGCTCCGCGCCGACGTGCTCGATCACGATCATCGGATAGTCCATCGACGGCGCCTCCACCTCCGGATACATGAATCGCACCGGAACCGGGATCACGCCGTTCGCATGCGAAACCGTGAGACCAGAAAGATGCGCCTGAAAGGCTTCATCCTCGTTAAGGATCCACGGCATCCGCTTCGAATTCCCCTGCTAATCGGAAAGAGACATTTCTCTATTCCAACTGTAGAGGTCACAAATGCTTAGATATTAAATTCTCGGCCCGGAATCAGTTCTTCGAGAAGATAATTCCGTCGAGCGACACCCAGTTCGCCGACGAAACCGTACGACCCGACACGACCTGACCGTTCGTCCCGATGGTCACACCGATGTACGTCGACTGGCCGTTAGGAACCTGAGCCCGGATCGCCTTAGCCGGACGCGCACCAACAGGCAGCGTCGTGATCACGTCAGCCGATGTCACGTTGGTCACGGTAAAACGTCCGCGCAACCGCACGATCTCGTTCGCCGCACCCTCAAGCCGGTACGCGGGCTCATAATCAGAGTCACCCGCACCGACTGCCGTATAAGCACCGTTCGTCGCCGTCAAAGCTGTCCACGCGCCATCGGAGTAGTTCGACGCCGAAATCGCACCCGTCGCCACGATGTTGCCATTCGGCTTCACGCACGCCAGCACCGTGGCAGACGTCCGGTTATCCAGCACCTGCCAAATATCGGCAGCCTGACCCGAACGACCATAAAGCCGCTCAGCCGCTTCCGTCGTCTTCGCCGACTGCGCGCGGGGATTACCGTTCTCGTTCAACCACCACGTCGGCGCCCCGTCCTGCTCCACATGCAGCATGTCCTCGGAGGTGACCGGGTCGGTGGAACTGGCCGGGGGAGCGACCAAGCGCACCAGGCGCGTCTGGTCGTTCGGAGAGACCATCTCCAGCTCGTCGACCGTCAGCTTGTCCTGCACCGTGACCGCGCCGGACACCGTGCCACCCGTCAGCGCCAGCCGCGTTGCCGCCTGAGCCGCCGCCGTCCCGGCAGGGTCGTAGGTCCCCGTGTGGTTGTGGCCCGAGGTCGCCGCGCCGATCGACGCCGGAGAGATCGCGTCCGACTGGCCGGTGCCGTGCGAGGCCGCGTGCGCGGTCGGCGTCCGGGCGTTGCTCAGCCGCGAATCGTTCCCGGCCGCGACGGTCCCCGCCGTGGTGCCGACAAGGACACCGATGGTCTGTGTCTCGTCGTCATAGGTGGCCGGAGCCGTGGCCGCCACGACACCCGGAGGACCGGCGGGACCATCAGCGCCGGGAGCGCCATCGGCGCCGTCCTGTCCGGCAGGACCCTGCTCGCCGGGCTCACCTTGAACACCCTGGATACCCTGAATGCCCTGGATACCTTGATCACCCTGGACTCCCTGGGGGCCTCGGATGTTGCCCGCCAGCGTCCACACACCCGCGATCTGCGAGTACAGATCACCTGTACTGGTCCGCAGGTACAGGTCGCCGTTGGCCTGGAGAGCGACCGGCGCGGCCGTCCCGGAGTACAAGCGCGGCGTGTGGCCGTCAGCGCCATCGGCGCCGTCCTGCCCATCGGCACCCGGCGGGCCTTGTTCACCCGGCTCGCCTTGCTCGCCCTGAGGTCCTGGCTCACCTTGAGGTCCCGGCTCGCCCTGCGGACCCTGGCCGCCGCCCTCACCGCCGAGCGTCCCGGCGAAGATCCACGCGCTGGACTGCTGCTGGTACAGGTCACCGTTGACCGTGTTCAGATACAGGTCACCGCTGACATGCAAAACCGTGGGCGCACCCGCGCCCGAATGAAGCTGCGGCGTGTGACCGGCCGGACCAGAAGGACCCTGCGGGCCCATCAGGACGCCCATCAACTCCCAGGTGCCGTCCTGCTGCTGGTAGAGCTCGCCGTTGCCGCGCAGGTACAGGTCGCCGTTCTCGCGCGGAATCGTCGGCAACCCCAGACCGCTGTACATGACCGGTGTGTGTCCGGCCGGTCCCGGAGTGGAAATCACTGCGTCTTCCTCATTGTCTGCGTCCTCGACGTTCCACCAGGCCGCGAACTGTGGATCACCGACCAAGTCAGAGGGCTTGAGCTGCTGCACGGAGATGGAGGCCATAAGGTCGCGGCGGCCAACCTGCCCGTGAATCTGAATGCGCGTGACCCGAAAAACCCGGTTGTCGTAGACGATGCGGTCGCGCTGATAGTCGCCGTGGTCAAGGTCGATCCGGTGAAACCCGGCACGGACCAGACCGGCGAAGGGGATGACGAAATAACCCGAGTCGACCCACCACAGACCGCCCGGCTGCTGCCGGTACATCCCCTCTTCGCGGACCAGCGTCATGATCGGCAGACGGTGCGGGCCACGGAAAACCCGGCCAGGACCCTGCGACTCCTCGTACACCGCATCCTGCGAAGAGGCGGCGGCGTCGTACCGGTAGTACTCCAGCCAATCGCCCCAGACCTGCTCGTAGCCGAGCATCGCCCGGTCGGCCTCGGTCGTCTCGTAGCGAGGTGAGAACCGGCCGGTCGCCTTGTGGTCCAGACGCGCCATCAGATGCCGCCATAGGGGTAGATCCACGGCGACGGCACACCCGAGGTGTCCTCGTGCGGGGAGTCGACCGGCGGCAGCAGCCGCGTCGGCAAAGAGTTCGGCCCGCCCTCGTCGTATTCGCGCCCGATAAAGAGAGGCACATAACGGCCGGTCGTCTTGGAGATGCGCCGCAACTGGGACGTCTCCATGCGGTAGGCGCCGATGTTGTATTGGGTGCAGATTTCCTTGTACCGGGCCTGGAGCTGGACGACGTGCATCATCATCTGCTCGTAGCGCTGGCCACGGCGAAGGTGGGTGCCCTCGGCCGTGATGATGTCCATATCGGTCGCCGCGTCGGTGGCGGCCGAATACAGCGCGTTGATCGTCGCCAAGATCGTGAGCGGGACGATCTCGATGTCCGGCAGGTTCGCCAGCGTCATCGGCGTCCGCGTGTAGGTGATGAAGCCGTTCTCATTGCGGCCACGGACCTTCAGCTCACGCTCATGGCAGTGCTGCCGCTCGGCGTCGGCGACGAACTGTGCGAGCTCGCCGTCGCTGAACAGCGGGTAATGCGAGCCGGTCGTGATGACGGTCGCGTTGTCGGGCAGCGGGTCGAGCAGCGTGATGATCCCCGTGCGTGCCAGCAGCGTGTACCGCGACGGGTCGATGACCACACTCGGCTGGCCGGGGATCTGCTTGACGACCGTCAGCCCAACCGTGGAGACATTACGAACACCCAGCTCAAGAACCGGACGGGAGCCGAAAATCGGGACCACGAAATCCTCGGCAAGGTCACCGAGCTCAGTGCGTACCCGGGCGATGATGTCGGCGGAAGTCGCCACGAAAATGGTCTCCTGCTAGGGTGATCCCACCTCCGCAAGAGGTGGATCTGTTCGAAGAAATCGGTGGCGCCGGACGCTCATTCGGCGTCACCACGCCCTGTGCTGATCTCAATAGGCACGGGAGGGCTTGTCACAGCCATGACCGGCTCTGAGACCCTCAACTCGTTACACCGGGTTGGGGGTTTTCGCCTTTTCCGGCCAAAACGCCGTAGCAACTTGGTAGAGTCTTGGTTGGTTGCTTAGTCGGGTGACACGGACGAAGCACATGTGGAACTGGCGCTGGACTGTCGAACCCCCGCGCCGGTGAAGAGCCCCTGCCCGACGATCTGCGGGCGGGGGTTCTTCGTTCCTGGCCGATTGAACATCGTGATAAGTTGTGCAACCTCAAGCGCCCCTGTGTACTTGAGGTCTGTCAGGAATCGGTCCAGATGGCCGATCCGTCTCCCCCGGCCTGATGCCACAGAGCCAGGCCGGGGGTTTCCTGTTCTAGTTCGCCGTCAGGACGAGCTTGCCGATCGCGATCTGCAAAGCCTGACCGTTGACCGGCTGCTGTGGAGCGTCCAGCAGCCACTTGTGGATGATCTTTCCGGCCGTGCCTGTCGACACGGTCACCAGCGCCGCGTACGTCACCGGCACCGGCATGTCGGCCGTCACAGGCCCGAAGGTGATCACGGCGGAGTTCGCGGCCGAGCTCGGCCGCGCGTTGCTGGGGGCGCCCCAGGTGACCGCCTGCCGGGCGTACCCAGCGGTCGTCACCTCCGGCATGGCCGACATCAGAGCGTCGTCGGCGATGTTGCCGGTCAGCAAGGCCAGGTAGGTGGTCCGCGCCGAGGCGTAGTCCAGGGCCCGGCCGGTGAGATAGTCCAGGGCGATTTGGCAGCCGTAGACGCTTGGATTACCGGCCATGTTCAGCCAACCTTCGAGAACTGCGCGTAGAACGAGGGGACGTCCAGCGCGATCGTGCGGATGTTTCCTGCGGCCTCAGGGAAGTCAGCGGTGACCTGGTCGTCATTACTGACGCCAAGGCCGGGAGTGCCCGGGGGATGAACACCCGTGACAGTGACCTGCTGACCGGCCGTCAAAGACCCGGCGCCAATGCCGAAATCGGCCTGGAGCTCATAGACATCACCCTCAGCGGGTGGAACAAGCTTGCCGCCCATTAGTGGTACACCAGCCCGCACTCTTCGAGGTGGTTGTACAGATCCGTGGGCACGGAATAAATGACGCCGCGCTTAAAGGTGTAGTGCTTGTCCTTGCCGAACGTCATGTCGATGATGTCGTCATTGACGCGCAGGCGCTTCTTGGCGCCCTCGACCGTGATGCCGCTTACCTCAACCGCGCCGACCGGGTCGACAGTAACGCCCGGACCACCGCTGATAGTGGTCAGAGAGCCCGATCGGCCCTCCAACTCCTCGGCGTGCTGCTCATACAGCTCGGCGGCCTTCTTGGCGGTCGTGTCCCGGCTGGAAATGCGCTTGGAACTCAAAAGAATCTCCGTGTCTTGAAACTGAGTACTCCATTTCAGTGTTCCGTAAAGACGCCTTGACTTATTAATCTCGTCGATCAACTCGAATGGAAATGCGAGAAGCCCCTGAGGAGGCACGTCTCAGGGGCTTCAAGAATGGCGCGGTACGCCTTGTGAGGCTAAGGGCTAATTCGTTTCAGCCACGATAACAGACTGGTCTGTAATTAGTCCCCAGCCAAAAATGCTATACCAGGCCAATGCGTGTTCACGGCCAAAATCGAGGATACCGCCATCGCGCAATTCGACGGGCAAAGAAATGGCGTGACCAAACGCGTTGTCCCCAACGAAGATCGACTGATACACGCTCTTACCTGCGGGAACGTCCGTCGCGAGGTCCGGGTTATCGGCAGTCGGGGTACCGGTAGTAAGCTTCCGGACCTGAGTCGTCTCGATAAAGACAACGTCGTCGATCTTGCCAATCTCGCCCAGGGAGAACATTCCCGGCTGCGCGTACTTGCTCATTTCGATCCACTGCGGGTCGTCACGCAGACGCCGCGATTGGTGCGGGTGAACAAACGCCACATAACTGTCTCCCAAACGGGGGACATTCTTGGTCGCGAGGGTCTCGACAGCGTCCTTGACAAGGGCCGTCGTGAAGTTGAAAGTGCCGTCCAGGCCAGCGCGGTTGGCCGCAGCAGTGCCCTGGTCGTACGGCGACATCGGGGTGGCCGGTGGCTCCAGCGCGTACTTGTTGTAGCCGAACAGTCGCGACGTGGCAGTAAGCAGAGTATTCCGCGCGCCTTCGTCGAGATAAGTCGCCATGTTTCGGCCGAGCAAACGCGAGGCCGTGGCCATGACGTCGTCGAACGAAGCGTTCAGAAGCAATTCCGAAACGGCGATGGCATAGCCATGCTCAGCGACGGTAATGCTGAAGGTATTAGCGGTAAGGGCCGCTGTCTGCATCCGGATACCTTCAACCAGCTGCGAGGCGCGGCCGAGGTTGTTGTATCGAACGAAATGCACTGTCAAGCCAGGTTGAACTCCGAGTTCAGTCTTCTTGACAGCAAATTGTTCGAATCGGAGAATTGGCATGGCCTGAAAGAGAATTTCCTTCGACCACAGTTGTTGGATAACCGCACCCAATTGTGTGGAACCACCAACTCCGGGAGCCGCATAAGCGGTCGGAGAAGCGGAAAGATTGGGGGTACCCGTGATTGCGCTAGGCACTTCTGAATCGCTTTCTTATCAGCCGAACATTCCATATCCGTTACCGGACGCCGATGCTCCGTGCAGGCGGTGACGGTTCGCCGCGTACTCGTTCATCGGCATGGACCTGATTTCGTCGGCCGTGTACGTCTTAGTGCCCGATTGCTGTTCCAGCGGTCCAGTCGCGCCATATCCCGTGAGGGAGGCGCCACGCGACATTGCGCCAAGCTCGGCCGAAGCCGCGCTTACCTGGTCGAGAATCTTCGCGCTCCGCGCCTTCATGGCGACGATGGAGGCTTCGATTTCGTCCCGTGTGTTTCCCGTGATCAGGTCGAGAAGCTCAGGGAGAATGTTCTCCGACTCCTCAGTGACCCGCTGACGGGTGAAGTTCTGAAGTTCAAGGAATTCCCTCTCCTTGGCTTCAAGCAGGCGCTCGTTCTCACGGGCGGCACGCTCTTGAGCGCGCTCGGCCTCAATGGCGTCGAGCCGGGCCTGCCACTGCCGGGTGGTCTCCTCTAGCAACTCCTTGGCGGACATCTCTTCGCGCCGTTGCTGATTGACCTGTTCCTCGGCAGCCTTACGGGCTTCCTCTTCGGCCTGAGCAGCCGCTTCCCGCTCGGCCTGCCAGGTCTTCAGGATCTCGTCCTGCGAGTTGACCTTGGTAGCCAGCTGGTTCATGCGGTTGTACAGCTTGTCCTTCTCCTCGCGCCGTGCCTTCTCCAGGTCCTCGGCCGTGTAGAACGGTCCGTTGGCCGGTGGGGCAGCAGGGGGAGTGGTCGAGCTGGAGTCAGTCCACTGAGGGGCGTCATCGCTGGAACCGCCGCCGATCAGGTAGATCGGGTCGCCGTTCTTCCGATGACCAATAAGGGAGCCAGGGGTGGTGATGTTGTCTTGCACTTGTCGCGAGTCCTAGGCGCTATCGGTGTCCGGGTCTCGGCGCTGAGGAGTTCTGCTTCCATGCGCCAGTGTCACGAGTTCGGTCATGATTTTGTGTTCAGTACCGGCCATTACCGTTGCCTGATTGGCAACAGGGTTGGTCGGGGGAGCACTCGCCGAATCCGAATTAGCGCCTGTGGGCGGTGCGGGGGCATTTTCACCTTGCGGTGTCATTCCCGTCATTGCCAAGATAGCAGAATTGATTTGCGCCCTTATAAATTCAAGTGCGCCCTGCTCAATGGCGTCATTGCGAAGCTCTTCGAAAATCTCGGCGGCCTTTTCATCCGGGAACTCAGTCCCCAGATCCTTGAGCGCGCCGCGCTTGCTTTCGAGGCCCAGGCCCATCTTGAGCTGGATCTCGTTCAGCTTGATGAGGGTGTCGACCGGCAGCGGCGGCGGCCAGTGACACTCGGTGCGGTAGACCAGCGGGTCAGTGGGATCGATGACACTGGGCTGGCCGGGCTCGATGATCCCGTCTGTGTCAGGGTCGTAGAGCAGCGTCTCCGGCTCGAACAAAAACAAGGTGCGGAGCGCCAGTTCGTTGATCTTCCGCAGGCCGACGCTGTAGTTGCGGACCTTGGCCTCATGCTGGGACATCAGTGGGAGGTACTGAATGGCCAGCGCAACACCCGAGGTGTTGGAGATCGCCTGCTGCTGGCCCAAGGCCGTTTCGGGGACGCCCGACATTTCGTGCATGGCGCGCTTGATCAGCTCCATGTACTGGAGCGGGCCTACGAGGTCGACGCCGTTTTCGAGCGTGTAGACCTTGGCCTCTTGGGGGACGTGCCACACCTTGTGGGCACCGACCTCGGTCGAGGGATTCTTGGCCCCCTGCATGACCGTGATCGGCTGCGAATGGTAGTTGACGATATCGCTGATCTCCGTGGCCTTTTCGTTATATTCCCTGTTCAGCGCGATGAGGTTCTCAATGTCGCTGATGCCCCAGGGCGATCCGGAGACGGAGATGTTGGGGATGTGAACGACGGGGATCTGGCCCAACCGGTTGGGCCTACGGTCGATCAACTCGTCGTTGACGTACTCTTCCACGGTGTCGTCTGTCAAGACTTCCGTGTAGGTGAATACCTGTCGAGTCCCCTCCAAGTTAGTACCCCAAAAGCGATACTTTAGCTTGAATCGGACCAAACGCTCACGATCGTGAGGATGCCACTCAGGAAAGCATGTACTTGGATTAAGTGGCAAAATTCGGACACGCCCGGGATGGACATTCCGGGCCGAGTCGACCCAGGCCGGGTCGTAGGCGATCTTGGCGAACGCGTCGCCGGTCACACCCCCGTTCTGCGCGACCTCGGCCAGCACGGTGGCCTTGTCGTTGTCACGCTCCCAGATCCGGTTGACCAAGGCCGGGATGATGTGCTGGTACTGCTTGGCGGCCGAGAAGGTCACGCCGCGACTGAACGAGAAGTTGTTCTTGTAGTCGCTGAGAGCCTGCGTGTAGTTGAACGTGAGCTGAGGCTCACCCGGTGCGCGGCGGTGAGTCCAATGCATGCCCATCCACCACGCCCAATTTCGGGCATAGCGGGACAAGCGAGGACCATTTACCTCAAACTCCTCATCAGAAAGCTCCACCAGGCCTAGGGGGCTAATCGACACCGTGAGGGTCGAACCCAGGGCCTGGTGGCCAGGAGTGTAGAAATTAATGCCGCTCAACGGAGCGCTACCTCAGCCTTTAGTCGTTGACGACAGACGCGTTGTGACGCATGTAGTGGTCACCGCTACGTTGCACCATCTGGTAATGCACCTCGGCGTCGCGAGAGAACGCGCCCTCGGAAAACTCGCCAAGGAATGTCGGCGCTTCAACCCAGGCAGCACTACCGAGGTGGGCGCGCTCCTTCAGAGTCTCCGAAGCGGGCTTAATCCACACGGCCTTGTTGTGCGTCGGATGACCGGGCGGAGTTTCGTAACCGCTCATGACGCCCACGCCAAAGTCGCGAGGAACGTCCTGGTCAGTGCCCACACCCTCCTGGAACCGCAGCTCACCACGCCGGGCAGTGTTCGACGCGGCCTTACGCTCATACACCGAGGTCAGACGCTCCGGGTAACGCGGAGTCGGCGCAAGCGGCGAATTGCGCTCAGGGTCGTTATACATTCGCAGCCCTTTCAAATCAGCTAGCTCTTTCCAGGCTAGAGTTCAAGGGCCGAAATATATAAATGTCGTATCAATACCGGCGGCGATAGAACGGGTTATCCGAGAACTGAACAGTCGGAACCGCATAATCCAAAGTCAAAACGCACGCCATCGCCAAACTGTCGGCGAAGTCGTCATGCGCGTTGGGCTCCTTCGGAGCCTCAGCCATCAGGTACGGACCCGCAAACACCTTCTCCAGCGACGTCATCTGCTGGTGAAACCGGCGCCACAACTTGGTCTCCCGCGTCTTGGCGTGCGCAGGCCACGTGATCAGACCCCGGTCCATGAGGTTGGCCAGATGCTTCCACCTCTTGGACTGGCTGGCACGGTCAGAACCGAGCTCCTCGATCTCCGTATGCGGCATCAGCACCCGCAACCGTGAGGCCACCACATCACCCAGGCCGCCCGCGTCGATCCCGACCTTCATGATCTTGTAGTTCGCGCAGAAATCCGTGATCCGCTCGTACTGCCGCTCCCAGTCCTGGCCGGTCAAGTCGAGCCAGTTAAGGATCCGGTGCGGATAGATGCCGTTCTCATCCGGACGATCCCAGTCGACGTGGACCACCGTGACGATCGTCGAGTCCTGCTTGCGAGCCGGATCGATCCCGATCACGACCGGCGTGCGATGCCAGGTGTGCTCGACCTTCATGCTCTTGTCGCCGAGGGACTCCAGGCGCTCCTCGGTCGTGAACATGCCCTGCTCAAGCAACCAGATCAACCGGTACGACAGCTTGAACTCATCCGAGTCCTCGCCGATCCGGATCATCTCCTTGCTGACGTACTTCTTATAGGAGGGGTTGGCCTTCGCCGCCTCCCTCCAATCAGCCTGGAAGTGCAGCGGCTTCTTGCCTCGGCCGAGCTGCTCCCGCTTGTTGTCCTGAATCAGCTTGTAAAAGGCGCCCTTCTCATACGAGGGCGTGCCCGTCAGGACCAAGGTCGCGTTGGTCGAGGCACCCATCGGCGAGATCGACTTGAACAGCATCCGAGCGTCAACGCCCTGAGCCTCATCCATCAGGATCAGGTGATAGGTCCGGCCTTCGATGATCGCCCGAGGATGTGCGGTCTGCCGACGCACCAACGACCCGTTCGACAGAGACAGCGTCCGGCCCTTGCCCGCGATCCTAATGTTCAAGTCCGGGTCCGACATCAACGCGACCGCCTGCTCCGAAGTCAACCGCGACACGATCCGCGAGTAGAGGTTTTCCGCCTGGTCCTCGACAGGAGCGAACGCACCCACCCACAAGCCCTTGCGGAACTTGCCCAGCAGATCCGGGTACGCAATGGCCAGCGACGGGAAGAGAATCATCGCCGTCGCCACAGTGTTGGCGACCGTCTCACTTTTTCCACTCTGCCTGGAAAATAGCGCAGTCAGCGCCGCACCGTCCCCAGTAATAAGGGACTCAAAAATCCGCCGGGCAAAAGGCCGCTGGTACGGATAAAGCGGATTGCCGCTCAACTCGTCCGTGACGAGAAGCAACCTATCCAGCAAATCCTCGACGAACTCGCGCGACAGCTCATCCAGCTCATCGTCGAGACTCGCCCGCGCTTCCTTCTCGCCATCCGTCTCGTCATCCAGAAAATCGTCGGCCACAAATCATCCCTCATAAGAAAACCATTCAATTCGAGGGTAGAAATCAACCGGCCATTTTTATGAATCCTGGAAACGCGAAAGCCCCCGAGCTGATTCAGCTCGGGGGCTTTCGTTCCCCTACCTACTGGACGAAGAGCGCCGCTTCCTCATCCAACTTCTCCTCGGCCTCGTTCAGAGCGTTCCGCCACGCCTTCGGGGTAGAGACGATCCCGAACTTCTCCAGCATCGCTGCGCCCGTGGGACGCGGCTTCCCCAGCTTCCGTGCCCGGCGGCAAGCCGCCATCGCGATCCTCAGCACCGCGCGGTAGCCGATGTTCTCGGCTTCGATGTCGAGGTTCTCCAGGGACACAGTGGCTTCCGCGTCGTCCGCCTCGACTTCCTCTTCCTCGCTCTCGTCTTCCTCTGCGTCCTCCGTGAGGTTCTCCGGCGTCTCGTCGTCTTCCCCGGGCTGGGGAAGGTCTTCCACGAGCGTCTTGGGGCCCTTATCGGTTTCTTCCTCGGGCTGTGTTAGTTCAATGGTCGGAGGGACGGGAACTTCCCCTACCTCTCGCGCCCGGCGCCGATTCTTGATGCGGGGGGAAATGGCGGCGGCGGCGAGGACAAGCATGTGCAGGAAGGCCGCCGCAACGAGGGAAGGTACGGGGGTGACGGCCTCGACGAGGAAGAGGTTCACTTCCAGCGTGTCGTGGTCGAGGGCGTGGTTGACGCCGCCCAGGACGATCGTGAGGATCAGGCCGAATCCGGCTCCCCAGGCCGCTGACCGGCGCAGCCACTTCAGGTGCTTGGGGATGAACATGAACAGCAGGGTGCTGACCATCTCGTAGAGCACGACCATGGCGGCGACGACGATGCTTCGCCACTCCAGGCCGAGGCGCTGGCCGAGCTCGATGATCTCGGGGCCGTTGACGGCGGCGGTACCGGCCATGCCGGTGAGTGCGCCGAAGACCAGGCAGTAGAACACCCATCGGGGGAGTTCGGCCGTATCGTTGTGCGTGGACATCTGGAGCCTTACCTCCTGGTGTCTGGAGAGCCCCGGAGCTGCCAAGCCATCCGGGGCTCTCGTGCGTTTGGGGACCCATTACAGGTGGCCTCACCTGCGGCTTTGCAGGAGGCCGATCCATTGGTTTCTCAGCCGATCCATCCATCCGAGACCCATTCGGGGATGGATCCCCATTGAGGATCCATCGGAAGGGGGTGGATGGGGCATGATTCGCCCGGATTGTCCGGGATCGGAAGGGAACCAGAAATCGGGCTCTGACCTGCAAGGACGCGTGGTTAGGGCTTCAACCTGCATGGATGAAACGCTTGCAACTATAAAGCGCCG
>NZ_SZQA01000034.1 GCF_005233835.1 Herbidospora galbida
TCCGGTCGCGCCGCTCGATCCCCGGCTCGTCCGCTCCCGCGCGGGCGACCTCGTGACCCGGTTCGCGCCGGCCGCCCTGCTCGGGGCGCCGGGGGCACCGCCGCCCGGATACCGCGCCGACGGGCGGGCATGGGTGCGCACGGACCCCGGCGCCCCGGTCCACCCGGACCTGGCGGTGGTGCTCCTCGACGGGCCCGGCGGGATGCGGCTGTCCCGCCGGGCCGTACAGGCCGAGGGGGAGGC
This sequence comes from Herbidospora galbida, assembly GCF_005233835.1. GTDB lineage: Bacteria > Actinomycetota > Actinomycetes > Streptosporangiales > Streptosporangiaceae > Herbidospora > Herbidospora galbida. The sequence continues at coordinate 244 of NZ_SZQA01000034.1, forward strand.
GGTGGCGCGGGCGCTGCGCATCCGGTCGGGTGAGGCCACGCTGACCAGCCCGCCCCTCTTCACCGGCGCCGGGCTCGCGCTCCTCAACGCCCACCTCGCCGCCGGGGCGGCCGTCGTCGCCGCCGAGGGCTCGGTCGCGGGCGCGGAGTTCTGGGCCGCCGCCGAACGGTGGGCGTGCGGGTCGTTCGCCGCCTCCCCGCGCGTGTTCGCGCTGCTGCACCGGCTCGGCTGGGCGCCCGTCCGGCACCGCTCCCTGCGCACCCTCACCATGGTCGGCGGCGCCCCGCCGGAGGGTTTCGCCTCTCTCCTGTACGGAGTAGCCGCCACCCCGCCCGGCCAGGCCCGCCCCGGCTCGGTGGGCCCCGCCCTGCCCGGCGGGCGGCTGTCGATCGCGCGCGGCGAGGTCGTCTACGAGGGCGACACCGTCGGCATGGGCCCGGCCCGGTCGGCGCGCGACCTGGCCAGGGGCGACGACCTGCGCGGGGTGCTGCGCACGGGAGAGCGCGGCCGGCTCGACGCCGACGGCTTCCTTCACCTCGCCCGCGACCACCACTACGGCGGCCTCTTCGACGCCGCGGTGCTCGACCCGGGCGCCTGAGCGGACGGCCCGCGTGCGAAGGAGGAGCCCCCCACCCGCTCCGTCTTGGTCGCCGCGCGCGGGCCGTTCAGGTGAGCAGCCGCACCAGATCGACCCGTGACCTGATGTCGAGCTTGGCGAAGATGTTGCGCAGGTGGTGCTCGACCGTCCGGGGGCTCAGGTAGAGCTGCGCGGCGACCTCTCTGTTCGTCGCGCCGTCGGCGACCATGCGGGCGATCTGGAACTGCTGGGCGGTCAGCTCCTCGGCCGCCTTCGGCCGGGCCGTCGGCACCGACTCGCCCGCCGCGCGCAGTTCGCTCCTGGCCTGGTCGATCCACAGCCGGGCCCCGTAGCGCTCGAAGGTGTCGAGCGCGCTGTACAGGTGTTCCCGCGCCGCGCCCGGACGGCGGTCGCGGCGCAGGGCGGAGCCGTACAGCAACTCGGTTCTGGCCGTCTCGAACTCGGAGAAGCCCTGATGATGCAGATCGAGCGCGGCGCGGAAGAGGTCGTCGGCCTCGCCCGGCGGGGCGAGCAGGGCGCGGCAGCGCACGGCGAGGGCCCGCCGGTCGGGGCTGCCCGTGCTGTCGGCCCAGCGTTCGAAGACGCGCAGGGCGCGGGCGGCCTGGTCGCGCTCGCCGGTCCGCGCGGCGGCCTCGACGAAGTGCGGGGTCGCGGTGACCTGGACGACCAGATGGGTGTTGCGCACGTCGGCCCGCGCGGTCGGCCGCAGCCGCTGCACGGTGGCCGCCGGGCGGCCCGAGGCCAGGTCGATCTGGGCCAGCGCCCAGTTGCCCAGGGCCCCGGCGATGCTCACGCCGTGCGCGCCGGCCAGTTCGATCGCGGCGCGGGCCCGGGTCTGCACGGTCTCCTCGTCGCCCTGGACCGCGGCCATCATCGACAGCCAGCCGAGGTGCTGCCCGGCGCTGCCGCGCTGACCGGTCTCCTGCGCCAGCCGCAGGCCCTCCGCGGCGTTGGCGGCGGCCGAGGCGAACCGGCCGAGCCAGAACTCGCTGTTGATCGCGAACTCCAGCACCTGCGGCACGGTCGCCACCGCGCCCAGCGCGCGGGCCGTCTCGACGGCGCGGGTGGACAGCCGGAAGGCCTGCGCGTCGTCGCCCAGCATCAGGCTCGACACGGCCGCCCAGACGAGCACCGACGGGCTGTGCACGTGGGGCGCGAGCTCGACGACCCGGCGCAGCGGGCCGGCCGCCTCCCCGTGGCGGCCACGGAACGAGGCGGCCATGCCGGTCAGGTACTCGAACATGAGCCGGATCGCGGGCGGGTCGTCGTCGCGCCGCAGGGTCAGGGCGTCGCGGGCGATGACGACGAACCGCTGGTGGTCCCCGGCCAGATAGCTGGCCTCGGCGGCGCGCACCAGCGCCCGGACCGCCATCGTGCGGTCGCGATCAAGCAGGGAGGAGGCGACCGCGAGGAGTTCGTCGCGGGCGAAGCTGGTCTCGCCGCCGCGTAACTCCAGGCGGGCGCGGATGCTCTCGGCCTGCTGCCGGAGCTCGGCCGAGACGGCGCCGCTGCGCAGCCGGTCGAGCAGGGCGTGCGCGCGGTGGGGGCGGCCTTCGAGGCGGGCGTACTGGGCGGCGGCGGCCAGCCGGGTCGCCCGGGTGTCGCCGCGGGTGCTCAGCTCGGCGGCCCGCTCGTAGGCCAGCGACAGCTCCGGGAAGGGGCAGGGCGACCCGGTCGCGGTGGCGGCGGCCTCCAGTTCGTCGGCCAGTTCCTCGGGCGGCCCGTCGAGGGCGGCGGCCCGGTGCCAGGCTCGCCGGAGCCGGTGGTGGGCCAGCGCTCCGGCGAGCGATCGGTGGGCGCCGCGCCGGGCCAGCAGCGACGCGCTGTGGTAGACCACCGGCCCGGCCGCCGGGTCGCGGAACCGGAACCGGTCGCCGGCGACCTCCACGATCCCGGCCCGCTCGGCCGCCTCCAGCGCGGTGAACGGGTCGCCGTCGAACGCCCGCACCAGCGTGGCCGTGTCGAGGCGCGGATCGGCGGCCAGGAAGAGCAGCAGGTCCCGCGTCGGGCCGGGCAGGTCCTCGATCTGGTCGGTGTACGCCCGCCACAACCGCCCCTCGCGCGGCAGGGTCGCCGGCGGGGCGGCCGTCCCGGCGAGCTGCTCGGGCGTGAGGGCGGCGGCGAGTTCGGTGATCGCGAGCGGGTTGCCCCGGGCGATCTGGTCGAGCGCGGCCCGCAGGTCGTCGGGCAGCCCGCCGGGCACCAGGTCGTCGGTCAGCTCCCTGGCGGCCCGTTCGTCCAGGCAGTCGAGCTGCCGGACCGGCACCGCCCCCGCCCACACGTCGGTGCGGGCGGCCGCGACCAGGGCCACGGGTTCACCGGCCAGGCGCCGGGCGGTGAACAGCAGGGCCTCGCGGCTGGGCGCGTCGAAGTGGTGCAGGTCGTCCACGACCGCGACCACCGGACGGTCGGCCGCCACCAGCGACAGCAGCGTGAGCACGGCGGCCGGGACGACCAGGCGGCCCGACGGCGTCCCCAGGTCGAGGGCCTCGGCCAGCGCCTCGCCCTGCGCCTTCGGCAGCGCCGCCAGCCGGTCGCGCAGCGGGCGCAGCAGGCCGTGCAGCCCTGCGTAGGGCAGGTCGCGTTCGCACGCCACCCCCCGCGCGCGGAGCACCAGCAGGTCGCCCGCCTCGGCGGCGGAGAGGTCGAGCAGTGCCGACTTGCCCGTTCCCGCCGCGCCGACGAGAAGGAGGGCGCCGCCCGACCCGGCCCGCGCGCCGGCCGGCACGCGCCGCAACGCGGCGAGTTCGGCCTCACGGCCCCTCAAGGGGGCGGGTGTGACGTGATGGGCTGCCGGCATCTCCTCAGTGTTACGGCCGCATGTCATCGCTGAAAGAGGGATATGCCGGAAAAGTCGCGACACCTTTCGTCACCTGCGGCGCGCAGGGCAAGACTGGTGATTTCACCGATGCGCGACCCGGTCACCGCTGCCAAGACTCATGCACCGTTCCGTCGGCACGCGACGAGGCGGAGACAAGGCGATGGTGCCCATGTTGGAAATCGGCCGGCTGACCGTGCGCTTCGGCGGCGTCACCGCACTCGACGCCGTCGGCCTGCTGGCCGGCCCGGGAGAGGTGGTGGGCCTGATCGGCCCCAACGGCGCCGGGAAGAGCACCCTCTTCGACTGCGTGACCCGCCGCCGCGTCCCGGACGACGGCGTCGTCCGCTTCGACGGCCAGGACGTGCTGGCCCAGCCGCCCCACCTCGTGGCCGGCTGCGGCATCGCGCGGACCTTCCAGCACCCGACCGTGTTCCCCGGGCTGTCGGTCCGGGAGAACGTCATGACGGGGGCGCACCGGTTCGGGGCCGCCGGCTTCTGGCGGGCCGCCTTCGCCCGCGACGGGGAACGCCGGCTGCGCGCGCACGCCGACCGGGTGCTCGACCTGTTCGGCCTGCTCGGTCTCGGCGACCATCCGGCCGACGGGCTGCCCTACGGGGTACTGAAACGGGTGGAGATCGCCCGCGCGGTCGCCGCCGAGCCCCGGCTGCTGCTGCTCGACGAACCGGCCGGCGGGCTCGGCCCGGAGGAGGCCATGGCCCTGGCGGGCCTGATCGGGGAGCTGCACCGGGCGACGGGGATGACGGTCGTGGTGGTCGAGCACCACATGGAGTTCGTGCTGGGCCTGTGCGAGCGCATCGTCTGCCTCGACCTCGGCCACAAGATCGCCGACGGGCCGACGTACGTGGTGCGCCGGGACCCGGCCGTGATCGCGGCCTGCCTGGGGGCGCGATGAGCGGCCTGGAGGTCGGCGGGCTGCGCGCCGGATACGGGGCCGTGCGGGTGCTGCACGGGGTCGACCTGGTGGCGGGGGAGCGGGAGGTCGTCGTCGTGCTCGGGCCCAACGGGGCCGGGAAGACGACGCTGCTGCGGGCGCTGTCGGGGCTGGTGGCGGCCCGCGGCGTCGTCAGGGTCGGCGGGGCGCCGGTGCTCGGGCTCGCGCCGGAGGAGATCGCGCGGCGGGGGCTCGGGCACGTGACGGAGGAACGCGGGGTGTTCGGGCCGCTGACCGTGGAGGAGAACCTGCGGGTCGGGGCGTTCGCGCGGGCCTGGCCGCGCCGGGGGATCGACGACGACCTCGCGCGCGTGTTCACCTACTTCCCGGTGCTCCAGGCCCACCTGCGGCAGCCCGCCGGGACCCTCAGCGGCGGCGAGCAGGGGATGCTCGCGATCGGCCGGGCGCTGATGGGACGGCCCCGGGTGCTGCTGCTCGACGAGCCGTCGCGGGGGCTGTCTCCCGGGCTGACCGACCGGCTGTTCCAGACCCTCGGGGTCATCGCGGGCCGGGAGGGCGCCACGGTCGTGGTCGCCGAGCAGAACGCGCGGGCCGCCGCCCTGGTCGCCGACCGCGTGCACACCCTCGACGGCGGGCGGCTGGCCGCATGATCGGGCAGGTCTTCCACGGGCTGGGGACCGGCGCGGTCTACGCCGCGCTCGCCCTGGCGCTGGTGCTCGTCCACCGGTTCACCGGCGTGGTCAACTTCGCCCAGGGCGAGCTCGCGATGGTGTCGGCGTACGTCGCGTGGCAGCTCGTCGACGCCGGGCTGTCCTATTGGGCGGCGCTGCCGCTCACCATGGTCGTCGCGTTCGCGGCGGGCGCGCTGGCGCAGCGGCTCGTCATGCGGCGGGACGGCGACGCGGCGCTGATCATGACGATCGGCCTGTACGTCCTCGTCCACGCCCTGGCCGCGCAGATCTGGACCTCGGCGCTGCGCACCTTCCCCAACCCCTTCCCCGGCGGGCCGCTCGGCGTCGCCGGCCCGCTGGGCGTGGTGGCGGTCGTGCTGGCGCTGCTCTACCTGGTGATCCGGCACAGCGGCGCCGGGCTGACGCTGCGCGCCGTCGCCGCCGATCCCCGGGCGGCCCGGCTGTCGGGGATCCGCGTGGGCCGCGTGCACGCCCTCGGCTGGGGCCTGGCCGCCGTCGCGGGGGCGGTGTCGGGCGTGCTGGTCGCGCCGGTGGTGTTCCTGGAGCCCGGGATGATGGGCGGCGCCCTCGTCGCGGCCCTGGCCGCCGCCGCGGTGGGCGGGTTCGCCAACCCCGTCGCGGCCGTCGCGGGCGGGCTGCTGATCGGGGTGGCCGAGACGCTGGCCGGCACCTACCTGTGGGCCGACCTGCGCGTGCTGGTGCCGCTCGCGGTCCTGCTGGCGCTGCCGGCCGTCCGGCTCGGCGGGCTCGCGGGGGTGCGGGCATGAGCGCGGGGCTGAACACGGGCCTGAACACGGGTACGGGTCCCGGCACGGGCACCGGGCACCGCCGCCCGGCCGTCGGGCAGTACGCGGGCGACCGCCGGCCGACCTGGCCCTACCCCCGGGCGACGCTCGGCACGGCCGTCGCCGGGGCCGTCTCGGTGCCGTTCCTGGTGCCACCCTATCCGCTGCACCAGGTGACGCTGGTGCTGGTGTACGTCGTGGCGCTGCTGGGGCTCGACCTGGTGGCCGGGCACGGCGGGCAGATCTCGCTGGGCCACGGCGCGTTCTTCGGCATCGGCGCCTACACCGCCGCGATCCTGCTCTCCGCCGGGGCGCCCTACCCGCTGACGCTGCCGGCGGCCGGGCTGGTCGCCTACGGGCTCGGGCACGCCTTCGGACGGCCGGCGGTCCGGTTGAGCGGGGTCTACCTGGCGGTCGTGACGTTCGCGGTGGCGGTGGCCGTACCGCCGCTGATCAGGCGGCTGGCCCCCGGCGGCGCGATGGGGCTGCCGGTGCGCACCCCGGACGCGCCCTTCTTCACCGGCCTCGACGACGACCAGTGGGTCTACCTGCTCGTGCTCGCCGTCGCGGCGGCCGCCTTCACGCTGATGCGGGCGGTGGTCCGGTCGAACCGGGGACGGGCGCTGGTGGCCCTGCGCGCCGACGCTGGCGCGGCCGAGCTCCTCGGCATGCGGCCCGCGGCGATCAGGGCGCACGCCTTCGCCTGGTCGGCCATGTACGCGGGCGTGGCGGGCTGCCTGTTCACCTGGACGACCGGGTTCGTGGCGCCCGAGTCGTTCACCGTCACGCTGTCGATCACTCTGCTGGCCGGGATCGTCATCGGCGGCCTCGGGACCGTGTCGGGCGCGGTGATCGGGGCGGTCGTGGTGACCTTCCTCCCCGCGCCGGGGCTGGTCTCCGGCCTGGCGCTCATCCTCGTGCTGGCGGTCGCGCCCAACGGGGTGACCGGGCTGGTCCGGCGCGCACCCGCGTTCATCCGGAGGGACCGGTCGTGAGAAGACTCGCGCTCGTGGCGCTGTCGGTGGCGCTGTCACTGGTGTCGGCCTGCCGGCTGATTTCGGCGGAGGTGGTGCTGAGCAGCCCGGCCGAGTGCGCCGGGCAGCGCGCCGACGGGATCACCCCGGAGAAGGTGCTGGTGGGCGGCGTCTATCCGCTGTCGGGCCCCGCCTCGGCCTACGCGGCGGTCGCGCAGGGGGTCTCGGCCTACTTCGCCTGGGCGAACGCGCGCGGCGGCGTGGCCGGGCGCCAGGTCGAGTTCCTCGTCCGCGACGACGGCTACCAGCCCGCCCGCGCCGTCGAGGAGGCCCGGCGGCTGGTCGACTCCGACCGGGTCTTCGCGCTGTTCCAGACGCTCGGTACCCCGTCGACGGCCGCCGTGCGCGCCTACGCCAACCAGCGCGGCGTGCCGCAGCTCTTCGTCGCCTCCGGGGCCTCCGAATGGGGCGAGGCCGCCTATCCGTGGACGATCGGCTTCCAGCCCACCTACGCCGCCGAGGCCCGCGTCTACGCCCGCCACCTGCTCCAGACCCGCCCGCACGCGACGGTGGCCGTCCTCTACCAGAACGACGACTTCGGCCACGAACTCCTGACCGCCTTCGAGGACGCCGTCGCCGGGACGGACGTCCGGGTGGTGGCCCGGCGCGGTTACGAGGTGATGGACGCCGACGTCCAGGCCCAGATGGCGAGCCTGGCCGAGTCGGGGGCGGGGGTCTTCCTCAACGTCGGCACGCCCAAGTTCGCCGCCCAGGCCCTGGCCGCCGACGCCGCGATGACGGAGTGGAACCCGCTCCACCTGCTCAACGGCGTCGCCAACACCCCCTCCCTGATCGCCGCCCTCGGGCCCTCGGCGCTGCGGGGCGTGCTGACGACCAACTTCTACAAGGACCCGGCCACGTGGGAGACCGACCCGGCGGTGCGGACGGTCGTCTCCGCCGTCCGGCGGCACGTCCCCGACGCCGACCCGCTCAGCTCGCAGGTGATGTTCGGCTGGACGTCGGCCGCGGCCTTCGCGGCGGCCCTGGAACGGATGGAGTGCCCCTCGCGGGAGGGCCTGATGGCGGCCGCCCGCGACCTGCGGGACGTCGAGCTCGGCACCCTGCTGCCCGGCATCACCGTCTCGACCGGCCCCGGCGACCCCTATCCGGTGGAGGACCTGCGGGTGTTCCGGTTCGGCGACTCGGGGTGGGAAGCGGTTTAATCGGTTTTGCGATGTCTCACATTCACGTTGACCGCAAGACCCTGGAGGCGGGCGCGGCCTACCGCAACCTGCTCGTGTCGTCGACCGGCCTGGTGCCCGACGAGCCGACGGTCGTGACGACGGGCTGCGGGATCCGGGCGCCCTACGCGCAGACGTCGGTCCGCCCCGAGAGCGTCACCTGCCTGCCCTGCCGCGAGCACGCCGCCGCCGAATACCTGCGCTACGCCGACCAGGTGGAGCGCCTGAGCCGGATGACGGGATCGGTCGTCACCCCCGCCGAGGCCGGCGAGGCCGCGACGTGGGCCCGCGACACGGCCCGGAAGTTCGCGAACTGAGCCACGTTTCGGAGATTCGGGGAGACGTGGTGGTTGACCGGTTGCTGCTCGACGTCGACGACGGGCGGACGACTCTTTCCGCGGGGGAACCCGCCGCTTTCGCCTGCCCGCCCGGCCCGCCCGACCTCCAGTGGTACCTGGAGGACTACCGGCGCGTCCCCTACGGCGTCGGCGCCGCCCGGGGAGCCGAGGCCGCCGCCGGGCTCGCCGAATGGGGCGAGGCCCTGTTCGCGGCGGTCTTCACGACCGACGACCGGCGGGCGGCCTACGAGGCGGCGCGGGCCGCAGAGGGCCCGGTCGAGCTGGTCGTCCGGGGGCGCGACGACGACGTGCCGTGGGAGCTGCTGCGCGACCCCGAGCGCGGCCGGTACCTGGCCCTCGACCAGGTCGCGGTGGTCCGCGCCACGCCCGGAACCGACCCCGGCGAGCCTCTGCCGGTGCCCGGCGAACGGCTGCGGGTGCTCTCGGTGCTGTCCCGGGGAGATCACCCCATCGTCGCCCGCCCGCTGCTGGACCGGCTCGGCGGCGACGTCGACCTCGTCGTGCTGCGCCCGCCCACCGTGGCCCGGCTCCGCGAGGTCGTGGCCGGCTTCCACGTTGTCCACTTCGACGGCGGCGGCCTGCCGGGACCGGCCGGCGAGGTCGCCGAGGCGCTCAGGGCCGGCGACGTGCCGCTGGTGGTCGCCAACGCCTGCCCGCCCGAGACCGCGGCCGCGCTGGCCGAGACCGCCGGGTCGGTGGTGGCGCTGCCCTACCGGCTCGACGCGGCCGCCGCCGCCGACTTCCTGGCCTGCCTGTACGGCCGCCTGATCGCCGGCGACACCGTCACCGCCGCCGTCACGGCCGGCCGCGAACGCCTGGCCGAACGGCCCGACCGCCCGAGCCTGCGGGGGCCGCTGCGGCTGGACGACTGGCTGGTCCCCGTCCACCACCTCCGCCGCGACGCGCGCTTCCCCGAGCTGCTCGACCCCAAGGGCGACCCCGCCACGGCGAGGGAGACGTTCGTCGGCCGCGACGACCTCTTCCACGACCTGGAGGAGCACCTCCACCACCGGCGGGCCGCGCTCCTGCACGGGCCGCCCGGGATCGGGAAGACCGACCTGGCCGAGGCGTTCGGCCGCTGGTGGGCCCGCACCGGCGGGGCCGACCCCGGCGGCGTGGTCCGGCACACCGCCTCCGGCCCCGACGGGGTCGTCGCCGCCCTCGGCCTGCCCCACCTGGGCGCCGAGTTCGCCCGCGCCGACCGCGACCGGCGGCGCGACCTGGTGCGGCGGCTGCTCGGCGAACGGCGGCTGCTGCTGATCCTCGACGGGCTCGACACCCTCGACGACGACGGCCCCGCCGCCCTGCGCGACCTCGTGGCCGACGTCGCCGGATCGGCGCGCGGCGCGGTGCTGATCACCAGCCGCACGCCCGAGACCCGGCTCGGCGACCTGCCCCGGATCGAGGTGGCCGGGCTGAACGCCGAGGACGCCGTCGGCCACGCCGACCGGCTGCTCGCGTCGGTGCCCGGCGCGCCGCCGCGCCGCCAGCGGTGGCTCTTCTCCGACCTGATGGCGGCCCTGGCCGGGCACCCCCTCGCCATGCGGCTGACGCTGCCCCGGCTGGCCGACACCGAGCCCGAGGAACTGCTCGACGCCCTCCGCCACCGGGGGCTCGGCCGCGACCTGCTCGGCGCTGGCGTCCACCACGCCCTCACCTACCTGTCGGCCGACGAGCGGCGGCGGCTGGGCGCCGCGGCCCTGTTCCCCGGGGTGGTGATCACCGACGTCCTCGCCGTGCTGTCGCGGTTCTGGTCGGCCCCCGAATCCTTCCGCGGCCTCGGCCCGGCGGCCTGGCGCGCGGAGCTCGACCGCGCCGTCGCGACCGGGCTGCTCACCCGGGTGCGCGTCAGCACCGAGACCGCCCACGGCCTGGGCACCGGCCCGGCGATGGCCATGGCCCTCGGCATGTACGCCATCCACCCCGCCCTGCGCCCCCACCTGATCGAAGAGTGGCGGGCCGCCGGCCAGCGCACGTTTGACCAGGAGTACGCCACCACCCGGTTCGCCCTCCTGGAGGCCACGGCCGAGTTCGCCGAACGGCTGCACCGGCAGCTCGGCGAGGGCGACGCCGAACTGGCCGACCGCGTGCTTCGGGTCCAGTACGACAGCCTGGCCGGAGTGTTCGGCTCGGCCCTCGACGCCCGCCAGTGGCGGACCGCGCAGCGGATCGCGGCCGTGCTCACCGCGCGCTGGTCCGACGACCTCGACGAGGAGGGGCGGGAGTGGACCGCCCGGGGCCGCCGCGCCCTGGAGTTCGCCGGCGGCATCGCCCCGGCCCTCGACGGCCCGGCCGGGGAGCTGTGGTTCTCTCTAGTGGCCGGTGACGCCGAGCGCCACCTCGCCACCGGCCGCCTGGCCGAGGCGGGCGGCGCCTACCGCGACCTGCTCGCCGCGCTCCCGCAGCGGCCCGCCGGCGCGCAGCTGGCAGCGGTGCAGCACCAGCTCGGCCGGGTGGCGGAGGAGCGGGAGGACTGGGACGAGGCCGAGGAGTGGTACCGCACCTCCCTGGCCACCGGCGAGGAGATCGACTACCGGCCGGTGACGGCCGGCAGCCGCCACGGGCTCGGCCGGGTGGCCTTCGAACGCGGGCGGCTCGACGAGGCCGACCGCTGGTTCCGCCGGTCGCTGGACGCCAACGGGCGTCTCGGCGACCGGCGGATGACGAGGGCCACCTGCCGCCAGCTGGTCAGGGTCGCCGTGGCCCGGGGCGACGCGGAGGCCGCGCTCGACTGGCTCGTGCGCTGCGTCGCCCCGGCCGGGCCGGGCGAGATCGGCGACCGGTGGCGGGAGATCACCGGGGAGCCCCTCCCGCCGCTGGTCCGCGACCTCGTGGCCGAGGAGGGTGGCTGACCTACGCGGGCGGCGGGACCTGGTACTCCTTGGCCAGGTCGGAGATCGCGTGCTCCTTGAAGATCACCGATCCGCCGATCGCGGCCTTGTCGGGCTTCACGATGTACGTCGACAGCGACGCCGGCTTGTCGTACACGGAGAAGTCCATCGGCGTGCCGCCGAAGCCGCCCTCCCAGGCGTTCTGCGCCCGGTGGGCCTTGATGATGCCCTCGCGGCTCAGGTCCTTGGCCGCGCAGGCGGCCTTCAGGGCGTCGCCGATGATGACGGCCTGCGTGTAGCCGGAGGCCACGCCGCTGTCGAGGGGCTCACCGGGGAACTTCGCCTCGTAGTCGGTGATGAGCTTCTGGTAGACCGGCAGCGGCGCGGAGATCGGCGCGCCGGCCGTGGCCACGTAGTAGTCCTTGAGCAGCGCGGGCGCGGCGGGGGTGTCCAGGAGCAGCGGGCTGTAGGCCGAGTTGCTGCCGACGAAGGGCACGTCGAGGCCGGAGGCGAGCGCCACGCCGACCAGCGAGGCGGCCTGGCGGGGGCCGACCGAGACCAGGATCGCGTTCACGCCGGCCTTCTTGAAGGCGGTCGCCTGCGCCGTCATGTCCTGGTCGGTGGCCTTGATCTTCTGCTCGACCAGTTCGAGGCCGACCTTCTCGGAGGCGAACTTCGAGCCGTTGAGGGCGCTCTCGCCGTAGTCGCCCTCGAAGTACAGGTGCCCGATCTTGTCGCCGGACTTGATGCCCTTCTCCTTCGTCAGGAAGTCGACGGCGTTGATCATGTCGACGTCGTAGGTCGTGCCGGTGACCTGGATCGCGTCGCTGCCGAGCAGGCTGGTCGCCCAGGCGTTCGGGAGCGTGAGGATCTTGTCGGCGGTGATCTTCTCCTTCAGCGCCGTCACCATCGGCGACCCGATGAACTGCGGGATCGCGGCGGTGCGCGGCGCGACCTCCGCGTAGGCCGCCATCGCCTTCTGGACGTCGTAGCCGTGGTCGCGCACCACCGTCTCGATGGTCCGCCCGCAGACGCCCCCGGCGGCGTTGAGCTGCTCGAAGTACATCTGCTGGGCCTGCGTGACGCTCTTGCCGAGCGAGGCGTACGGCCCGGTCAGGTCGGTCAGCAGGCTCAGGGTGATCGTCGTCTCGGTCACACCCGGTCCGGTCTTCACGCCGTCGCCGCCCGTCGCGGTGGCCGGGGCCGCCCCGCCGGTGGCCTTGTCGCTGGCGCAGGCCGACACGGCGAGCGCCAGGGCCGCGATGACGATCGCGACCTTCCTGTCAGGGGACATGCGGACTCCTGGTTTCTGGTGAGGGGGAGGGTGGGGAGAGGGGCAGCCGCAGGCGCGGCGGTCTCAGGCGGATCTTCTTGATCAGCCCGAGGAGGCCGCCCGGCAGGAAGAGCACGACCGTCACGACGGCCGCGCCGTAGAGGATGCGGGCGGCCTCGGCAGGGGAGACGCCCCCCGGCGTCCCCGGAGCGGCCACCAGCGGGATCGAGTCGCTGTACTTCGTGAGCAGTTGCGGCAGCAGGGAGACGAACAGCGCGCCGACGACCGCGCCGCCGACCGAGCCCAGGCCACCGATGACGATCATGGCCAGGTAGTCGAGGGACAGCAGCACGCCGAAGTACTCGGGCACCGTCCGCTGGAAGACCAGCGCCAGCAGGACGCCGGCGAGGCCGCCGTACATGCTGGAGAGCACGAAGACCCCGGCCCGGTAGCGCGCGACCGGCACCCCCATCACGCCGGCCGCGATCTCGTGGTCGCGGATGGTGTTCATGGCCCGGCCGGGCCGGCCCTTCAGGACGCCCTGGGCGAAGACCATCGACAGCGCCACCAGGACGAGCCCGAGGAACCACAGGCGTTCCAGGGTCCCGAACGGCACCTGCAGGACGATGAGCTCCGGGGTGTCGCCGAAGGAGAACCCGAACAGGTTGAGCTCCGGCACCGCCCGGCCGTTGAAGCCGCCGGTCAGGTGCTCGGCGTTGAACAGGACGTGCTGGCCCCCGAAGATCAGCGCGAACGTGGCGATGCCCAGGTAGGCACCTTTCAGCCGCCCCGCGATGGGGCTGAACAGCCCGCCCGCCACGCCCGCGACGACGACCGCCAGCACGGCCGCGACCCCGGTCGGCAGGCCCAGCCCGCTCAGCCGGGCGGTCGGCTCGGCGGAGAAGAACACGTACGAGTAGGCCCCCACCGCGAGGAAGAACGCGTGGCCCATCGAGAGCTGGCCGGTCGCTCCGGTGAGCAGGTTGATGCCGATCGCGCCGATGGCCGCCGACATCGCGAACAGCCCGGTCTGCAGCCAGAACCCGTCGAGGTAGAACGGCACCAGGCACAGCACCGCCGCGACGCCGGTCCAGGCGAGATACCTATACACGGGCCAGCTCCTTCGTCCCGAACAGCCCGGCGGGCCGGATGAGCAGGATGACGAGCATCACCAGGAACGGCGCCACGTCGCCGATGCCGCGGCCGAGGAAGGCCATGTCGTTCTGGTAGCCGCTCATCATCGACTCGGTCACGCCGATGATCAGGCCGCCGACCAGCGCCCCCGTGGTCGAGTCGAGCCCGCCGAGTATCGCGGCCGGGAACGCTTTCAGCGCCACCAGCGAGGTGCTGCGGTCGAGCCCGGGGGTGGGGAAGACGCACAGGAACAGCGCGGCCACGGCGGCCAGGCCGCCCGCCACCGCCCAGGCGCTCATCGACACCCGGCCGAGCCGCACCCCCATCAGGGCGGCGGTCTCGGCGTCCTCGGCGGCGGCGCGCATCGCGACGCCCCAGCCGGTGTACTTGAACGCCAGCAGGAACGCGGTGATCAGCGCCGCCGCCGTCACGAGCGCCACGATCCGGGTCTCGGCCAGTGTCACCCCGCCGAACTGGACCACCTGGCTGCCCCACGGGTCGCCCATGGCCAGCACGTCGGTGCCGATCTGCCGGGTCAGCTCGGTCGTGATCACGATGTCGACGCCGATCGTGACGATCGCGAGCACGCTGTGCGAGGCCACGTTCGCCCGGCGGATCACCAGGAACTCGATGGCCGCGGCGACCAGCGCCGCCGCCGCGACGCCGATCAGCAGCGCCGCCCAGAAGCCCACCAGGGGCCACAGCCGCGCCACCAGGTAGCCGCCCGCCAGCAGCAGCGAGGCGTGCGCGAAGTTCACCACCTCGGTGGCCTTGAAGATGATGACGAAGCCGAGCGCGATCAGCGCGTACACGGCTCCGATGGAGATCCCGTTGACGAGCAGCTCCACGAACGTGGTCACGTGCCCTCCGTCCCGAGGTAGGCGCCGATGACCGCGGGGTCGGCCTGCACCTCGGCAGGGGTTCCGTCGGCGATGCGTCGGCCGAAGTCCAGGACGGTCACCCGGTCGGCCAGCCGCATGACCATGCCCATGTCGTGCTCGACCAGCACGATCGAGATGCCGAGGCTGTCGCGCACCGAGAGGATGAGCTCGGCCATCTCCTGGCGTTCGCCGCTGTTCATCCCGGCCACCGGCTCGTCCAGCAGCAGCAGCCGGGGTTCCATGCACAGGGCGCGGGCCAGCTCCACCCGCTTCTGTACGCCGTAGGGCAGCAGCCCCACCGGGAACGCGAGCTTGCCGGTCAGCCCGACGAACTCGGCGATCTCCTCGACGCGTGCGACGTGCCTTCGCTGTTCCCGCCGGGCGTGCGGCAGCCGCAGCCCGGCCGAGACGAACCCCGACGACGTCAGCCGATGACGGCCCAGCAGCAGGTTGTCGTGGACGGGCAGCCGGGGCGACAGCGCGATGTTCTGGAACGTGCGGGCCACGCCCAGCGCCGCGATCCGGTGCGGCCTGAGCGCGGTGAGCTCGGCGTCGCCGAACCTGACCGACCCCGAGGTCGCCTTGTAGACCCCCGACAGCACGTTGAAGCACGTCGACTTGCCGGCTCCGTTGGGCCCGATGACGGCGTGCACGGTCCCCGGGGCCACGGTGAAGCTCACCGCGTCGAGGGCGGTGAGGCCGGCGAACCGCACGGTCACGTCGCGGACTTCGAGCGGTTCCATACCGTCCGGTTGGTATGCCGTAGTCATGCTACGACCACCTCGACAGGGTGCGTGTCTCGAGCGTGCCCTCCACGGCGTCGGCGACGCCGAGGTAGCGGCGGCGCACCTCGTCGCTGGCCCGCAGTTCGGCGGCGGTGCCCTCCAGGGCGACCTCGCCGACCTCCAGGACGTAGGCGTGCGACGCCAGCGACAGGGCCATCGCCACGTTCTGCTCCACGAGCAGGACCGAGGTGCCCAAACTGTTGATCTCCTTGATCGTCTCGGTGATGCGGGCCGCCATCAGGGGGGCCAGCCCCAGGGTCGGTTCGTCGAGCAGCAGCGTCGTCGGCCCGGCCATCAGCGCCCGCCCGATCGCGAGCATCTGCTGCTCGCCGCCCGACAGCAGCCCGGCCCGTTGACGTGCCCGTTCCTTCAGCACGGGGAAGAGGTCGACCACCTGCTCGTGCGCCTTGGCGTACGCGCGGCGCGACCGTCCCAGGCCGCCCGCCCGCAGGTTCTCATCCACCGTCATCCGGGCGAACACCCGGCGTCCCTCGGGCACCTGCACGACCCCGCGGCCCACCACTGAGGCGGCGTCGAGCCCGGTCAGCCGCTGGTCGCCCAGGGTCACGGCGCCCTGGCAGCTGCCGCGGTGGAAGCGGAGCGTCCCGGAGATCGCCCGGAGCAGGGTCGACTTGCCCGCGCCGTTCGCGCCGAGCACGGCGACGATCGACCCGGACGGCACCCGCATGGACACCCCGCGCAGCGCCCGAACCGGCCCGTAGCCCACCACCAGATCGCTGACAGCGAGATCGGCCATGACGTGATTCCTCCAAGAGCATTGGTGCTGCACACCAAACCCCGCGCTCGCACGGCCGTCCAGAGCGTGCGGTGAAGTCGCGACCCCTGCCCACTCATGACGGGACCCGGTTGTGCAACCGCACAACGGCGTGTCACGAAACGAAACCGAACCTTGTTCCGGAACGGGCCGGGTGGCAGGTTGGGGAGATGCGCTCCCTGACGCAGTCCAACCATGACGCGGAGGTCCGTGAGCTGCTGCGCGGCGCGGCCGGGGCCCTCCTGGCCCGGCTGCCCGAGCTGACCGACGAACTGGTGACGCGGGTCCGCGGCGGCGACGAGGCCTACTGCACGTTCGTGCCCGCCGACGACCACTGGCAGAGCACCCGCGAGGGCCTGCGGATCGGCATCACCACGATCCTCCAGGACCGGCACGAGCGCCGCGACCTGCCGTTCACCGAGTCGATGGCCCGCCGCCGGGCCGAGCAGGGCCTGCCGGTCGACTCCCTGATGCGCATGTACCGGCTGGCCGCCCAGGTGATGTGGTCGGCCATCGTCGACTACGTCGAGCGCGAGCAGCCCGGCCGCATCGGCGTGCTGGTCAGGGTGGCCACCCACGTCTGGCACGCCATCGACCGGCAGGCGCTGGTCGCCGGCAACACCTACCGGAGAAGGGAGCAGGAGCTGCTCGGCCGCAACCACGAACGCGTGAACGCGTTGCTCGACGCCCTCCTCGACGGCACCGCCGACGCCGGCGTGGTGCGCGGCGCCTCGGCCGCGCTCGACCTGCCCGAACGGGCCCGCTTCGCGGTCGTGACCGTGCGCTTCCCGATCCGCCACGACCACGAGGGGATGCGGCTGCCCGAGAAGATCGGCCAGATGCGCTTCATGTGGCGGATGCGGACCGGCCACGAGGTCGGCGTGGTCGCCCTGGGCGACGCCTCGCTCGACGACCTGACCGAGGGGCTGCGCCTGGTGGTCAGCGGCGTGGCCGGGGTGAGCCCGGTGGTGGAGAGCCTGGTCGACCTCGGCGACGCCCACCGCCTGGCCGAACTCGCGATGCGCACCTGCGCCGACGCTGGCCCCGAGATCGCCCGCCTCGACCAGCGGCTCGCCACCGTGCTGGTCATCTGCCAGCCCGAGCTGTCGGGCCACCTGGTCGGGGGAGTGCTGGGGCCGCTGCTGGCGCTGGAGGGCCCCGACCGCGACGTGCTGCTGACGACGCTGGAGACCTGGCTGCTGTGCGAAGGCTCGGCCGCCCGCGCGGCCGGACGCCTCTACTGCCACCGCAACACGATCATCAACCGGATCCGCCGCATCGAGCAGCTCACCGGCCGTTCCCTGTCGCGCCCGCGCGACATCGTCGACCTCACCCTCGCCTTGGACGCCGTCCGCCTCTTACCCCTCTGATGGAGAGCGCTCTCCGCTAAAGTGGCGGATATGAGGGAAGATCGGGTGGCTTCGCCCACGCTGGAAGACGTGGCACGGGCCGCCGGGGTCTCCCGCGCGACGGTATCCCGCGTGATCAACGGCATCCGCAACGTCGACCCGTCGATCCAGGAGGTGGTCCGCCGGGCCATCGCCGAGGTCGGGTACGTCCCCAATCGGGCCGCCCGCCAGCTGGTCACCGGCAAGACCGGCTCGATCGCCCTGATCGTCTCCGGGGCAGGCCAGTTCTTCGCCCGCGTCTTCACCGACCCCTTCTTCGGCCGCGTCGTCGAGGGCATCAGCGGCCACCTGCGCCCGCTCGGCGTCCACCTCGTGCTGATGCTGGCCGAGGCCGCCGACGCGCGGGCCCAGGTCGTCGACTACGTCCGGCAGGGCCACGTCGACGGCGCGATCCTGGTCACCACCCACGCCGACGACCCCCTCCCCGCGATGCTGGCCGAGTCGGGCACCCCCGTCGTCCTGTTCGCCCGCCCCGACCAGCCCATTCCGATCTCGTACGTCGACCTCGCCCACGGAGCCGGCGCGCGCATGGCCGCCGACCACCTGGTCGCGCGCGGCTGCGAACGGGTCGCCACCATCTCCGGCCCGCTCGACGTCCTCGCCTCGATGGAACGCCTGTCGGGCTTCCGGGAGGCGATGGCCCGCCACGGCCACGCCTACGTGCCGAGCGTGGCCGGCAACTTCACCAAGGAGAGCGGCGAGGCGGCCATGACCCGGCTGCTGGCCGACCATCCGCAGATCGACGGCCTGTTCGTCGCCAACGACCTGATGGCCCAGGGCGCCCTGGAGGTCGCCGCCGCCCGGGGCCTGCGCATCCCGCGCGACCTCAGGGTCGTCGGCTTCGACGACAGCACGGCCGCGCTGGCCTGCCGCCCGCCGCTGACGACCATAAGGCACCCGGTCGAGGACATGTCGGCGGAGATGTCGCGCCTCCTGCTGGCCCAGATCGAAGACCCGTCGCGGCGGCCGAAGTCGGTCATCTTCGAGCCGGAACTGGTCGTCCGCGAGTCGGCCTAACGGAACAGCCGGGCCGGGACCGAGTCGGCGATGGCGCGGTAGCCCGCCGGGTTGAAGTGCAGGTGGTCGCCCGTGTCGTAGGCGGGCAGCATCCGGCGCGGGTCGGCCGGGTCGCGGGTGACCCGGTCGAAGTCGAGGACGGTGTCGAAGACGCCGCTCGTGCGGATCCAGTGGTTGACCTTCTGCCGGGTGGCCTCGCGCAGGCCTGCCGGGTCGTCGTAGCCGGTGTTGCCGCCGAACGGGGTGATCGTGGCGCCGTACACGCGGATGTCCTGGGCCTGGGCTCGGACGGCGATCTGCTCGTAGGCGGCGATGAGGTCGGCGGCGACCTGGTTCTGGGCCGCCTCGGTCGCCTCGGCGGTGCCGATGTCGTTCACGCCCTCGAAGACCAGCAGCCACGCCACGCCGCTGGTGGCCAGCACGTCGCGGTCGAGGCGGGCCAGCAGGTTCGGGCCGAGGCCGTCGTTGAGCACCCGGTTGCCGCCCGCCGCCTGGTTCAGCACGGCAGTGCCGCGCAGCCGGTCGGACAGCACGTCGGGCCAGCGGTCGTTGCCGTTGGTCGTCGAGCCGCGCCCGTCGGTCAGCGAGTCGCCGACGACGACGAGGGCGTCGTCGTCCGAGACGGTCTCGACGCCGCTGAGGAAGTACCAGTGGTCGGTCGGCGTGGCCCCGGGCAGGTCGGTGTCGGCGACGTGGTCGCCGGCGAGCAGGTGCGAGGTGGTACGGGAGCCGGGGTGGGAGGTCACCAGGTTCGAGGCCTGGCCCTCGGCCAGGTACAGGGTGACCGTGATGTTGGTTCTGGGGGCGACCGGGAAGGTCAGCGGGTCGGAGATCGCCTGCGCGCCGACCGGCACACTGACCGACGTCCGCCCCTGGAAGGTGACCGGCCGCGACGACCCCGGTTTGATGGCCGCCACGCCCGGGCGGCCGTCCGCCGGAAGCGCGACGGCGGCCTTCGTGATGGGCAGCGCGACCCCGCCGAACGCGTTGGAGAAGCGCAGGCGCAGCTGCCGCCCGCCGGTCGTGACCCGGACCGTCTGCCGCAGGGTGGTGTCGTCCATGACCAGGTTCTCCTGGGTGAACGGCGCCGGGGGCAGGTTGTGCGGCTCGGTGAGCTGCGGCATCGACGTCCAGGTGTGCACCCAGCCGGGCCTGCCCTGGCCGAGGGCGGGGGTGACCCCCAGCAGGGCGACGGCGAGCACCGTCACCATCAGTAACCGGACACGCTTCATCCCAGATCCTCCCGCTCGTCTGTTGGCGCAGACCGCCGGGAGCGTTCTTGATCGGCCCGCGGGGGGCCTCAGTGTCAGGGGCGCGCGAACGGTGCGTCAACCGTCGCGGTCAACATGCGAGGTCGCGCACGAAAGCTTCACGGTTCCCGGCCGGGGTTCGGCCAGGGGTTGGGCTTGCAGCCGCGCAGGGAGATCGTCTGCTGGACCATCACCGGGGCCGCGCGCCCCCGGGCCGGGCAGTCGCGGTGGCCGTGCCCGAGGCCGTGGCCGACCTCGTGGCTGATGACGTACTTGCGGTAGAGGTCCAGGTCCTTGTACGTGTCGGCGCCGTAGGCCCAGCGGCGCGCGTTGATGACCGCCCGGCGGCCGTTCCAGCAGGAGAGCTGGCCGAAGGTGCGCAGCGGGAGGCACTCCCGGTTGGTCGTCGCGGGCGTGGCCAGGGTGACCCGGAGCCGCACCGAACCCTTGGAGACCCGCTCGAACCGCCCCCAGCCGCGGGGGTCGTTCAGGATCTCGTGGACGGCCGTCGCGAACTCGTCCACGTCGAAGGGGAGCCCCTTCTCGACCTCGACCATGTATTTGATCACCGGCGCCTTGCCCGTGCGGGGCTCGGCCCCGCCGGCGGCGACGCGGTACCCGCCCGAGCCCTTCTCCGGCACCTTGATCTTCTTCGGCGTGCTCGGCGGCGGCGGTGTCGGGGCGGGCGGCGGGATGTAGGGGAGCGTCGCCCGGGGGGAGGCCGGCGGTGGCACGGTCCCGACCTGGGCCACCGGCTCCGGGACCTCCTCGGACGGCAGCGCGAACCCCCAGGTCACCGCGCCCAGTACGGCGATCCCGGCCGCCGCGAACAGGACACGGTGGTTCACGACCCTCCCAAAAAGAACTGAACGTGATCATACGGGAGGAGATCATCCGCACAGTTACGGTTGGGGGGTATTGCTCGCCCTTTCTGGTGAATCGGGGGCGTACTTCCGATTTCCGAATTACAGTCCAGGTATCGGGAGGCATGGAGGACAGTGCGGGTGGAACGTTCCCCAGAGACGATCACCAACGACCTTTTAGCCGTCGTCACCCGAGAGCTCGGATACCGGGAGAAGCCCGGACAGCACACCAAATACGGCGCGTGGTACGCCCAGACCGTCAAGGATCCGCAGTACCGCAACGCCGCGTGGTGTGACATGTTCATCGCCTGGGCCGCGGACAAGGCCGGAGTCACCGACTACGTCGGCGCCTTCGCCTGGACGCCCTCACACGCGCGCTGGTTCGAACAGCGCCAGGCGTGGACGGACGAACCCGAGCCGGGGGCCCTGGTCTTCTTCGACTGGGCGGGTGGCGACGACATCAAGGGCATCGACCACGTCGGCATCGTCGAGAGGGTCGACGGCGGCAAGATCCACACCATCGAGGCGAACGTCGACAAGGTCTGGCTGAAGCGGAAGGTGCGTGACGAGAGCAAGGTCGTCGGCTACGGCATCCCCCGGATGGTCAAACCCGACCTGACCGTCGAACCGGCCGACGTGACGCTGGCGTTACGGCCCGACGCGGTCAGCTCGACCACGAGCCAGGCGGACGCGCTCGACCCGGTCGCGGCGATGGCGACGGGGGTGCTCGTCGTGGCGGTGGGGGTGAGCCTCATCTTCGGCGGCTTCCACGTACGCAAGCTCGCCTTCACCGTCGGCCGCCACCGCAGATCGACGCCGCCGCCACCGGAACCACCGGAGCCGGAGGAGCGGCCCCTGGCCGCGGCCGTGGCGATCAGATCGTCGTCGGCCCCGGGGGAGACGGCGCCGCGCAGGCGCTCCAGACCATACGAGTAGCCGGTAGGGCCGGCGCCCGGCGATCGAGGCGGTCGGCATCCAGGAGTCGAGGATGCAGGCCATCCGATCGACCGGCGCCGGCGGGCACGTGCCCCTCGACGAGGCGGCCGAGGGCTGCCATCAAGGTGCTCCTGACCCCCTGAGTCATCGGAGGAAGGCCGCCGCGACCCCCGCGTCGACCGGGATGTGCAGGCCGGTGGTGTGGGAGAGATCGCCGCCGGTCAGCGCGAACACGGCGCCGGCGACGTGCTCGGGGAGCACCTCGCGCTTCAGCAGGGTGCGCTGGGCGTAGAACTCGCCGAGCTTCTCCTCCTCCACGCCGTACACGGCGGCCCGGTTGGCCCCCCATCCGCCGGCGAAGATGCCCGAGCCGCGCACGACGCCGTCGGGGTTGATCCCGTTGACGCGGATGCCGTGGCCGCCGAGTTCGGCGGCCAGCAGCCGGACCTGGTGGGCCTGGTCGGCCTTGGCGGCGCTGTAGGCGATGTTGCTCGGCCCGGCGAAGACCGCGTTCTTGGACGAGATGTAGACGATGTCGCCGCCCATGCCCTGGCCGATCATGATGCGGGCCGCCTCGCGGGAGACCAGGAACGAGCCGCGCGCCATGACGTCGTGCTGCAGGTCCCAGTCGGCGACGGTCGTCTCCAGCAGCGGCTTGGACAGGGACAGCCCCGCGTTGTTGACGATCAGGTCGACGCCGCCGAAGGCCAGGACGGCTGCGGCCAGGCCCGCGCGGATATCGTCCTCGCTGGTCACGTCGGCCGTCACGGCGACGGCGACGTCGGAGGAGCCGAGTTCGGCGGCGACCTTCCGGGCCGCGTCCGGGTCGCGGTCGGCGACGACGACGCAGGCGCCCTCGGCGGCCAGGCGGCGGGCGGTGGCCGCGCCGATGCCCGAGCCGCCGCCGGTCACGAAGGCGATCCGGGCCGCCAGCGGCCTGGGCTTGGGCCTGCGCCGCAGCTTGGCCTCCTCCAGCGACCAGTATTCGATGCGGAACTTCTCCGCCTCGCTGATCGGCGCGTAGGCCGACACCGATTCGGCGCCGCGCATGACGTTGATCGCGTTGACGTAGAACTCGCCGGCCACCCGCGCGGTCTGCTTGTCGGCGCCGAAGGAGAACATGCCGACGCCCGGCACCAGCACGATCGCCGGGTCCGCGCCGCGCATCGCGGGGGAGCCCTCGACGGCGTTGCGGTCGTAATAGGCGGCGTAGTCGGCGCGGTAGTGGGCGTGCAGTTCCCGGAGACGGTCGGCGACGGCGTCCAGGGGAGCGCCGGCGGGCAGGTCCAGGACGAGCGGGGAGACCTTGGTCCGCAGGAAGTGGTCGGGGCACGAGGTGCCCAGCGCGGCCAGACGGGGATGCTCGGCGCGGGAGACGAAGTCGAGGACGACGTCGCTGTCGGTGTAGTGGCCGACCTGGGGCCGGTCGGTCGAGGCCAGGCCGCGGAGCAGCGGGAACAGTGCGGACGCGCGGGCGTGCCGCTGCTCGGGGGAGAGAGGTTCGCAGCCGGGGACGACGGGGCCGAAGGGCTCGGGCCTGCCGTGGCTCGCGAGATGGGTCTCGGCCAGGCGGATGATCTCCAGTGAGTTCTCTCGGCACTCCGCCGAGGTGTCGCCCCAGGCGGTGATGCCGTGGCCGCCCAGGATCACGCCGATCGCGTGCGGGTTCGCCGCCTTGATCGCCGCGATGTCCATACCGAGCTGGAAACCGGGACGCCGCCACGGCACCCACGCGACCCGGTCCCCGAAGATCACCCGGGTCAGCTCCTCGCCGTCGGCGGCGGTCGCGATCGCGATGCCGCTGTCGGGGTGGAGATGGTCGACGTGGGCGGCGTCGACCAGGCCGTGCATCGCGGTGTCGATGGACGGCGCCGCGCCCCCCTTGCCGTGCGTGCAGAAGTCGAGGGCCCCGACCATCTCGTCCTCGCGCTCGGGCCCCGGGTAGACACCGGTCAACGCGCGCAGGCGGTCGAGCCGGAGCACTGCCAGGCCGGCCGCCGTGAGGGTGCCGAGGTCGCCGCCGGAGCCCTTCACCCACATCAGGTCGACGGGCTCGCCGGTGACCGGGTCGATCTGGCTGCCCTTGGCGGAGGCGTTGCCGCCGGCGTAGTTGGTGTTGCGGGGGTCCGCGCCCAGCTCGTGGCAGCGGTTCAGCAGGTCGTCTACAACGCTCATGGTGGTTCAGGCTCCCCAACCGGCCTGGGTGCCGCCGACACGCCCGGCGACGATCTCGTCGAAGTAGCCCGATGCCTTGTACGCGGCGATCGGGTCGGCGTCCAGGCCGCGCTGCTCTCGCCAGGTGGCGAGCAGCGGCCGGACGTCGGTGTCGTACGCGTCCATCAGCACCGCGTTCGCGGCCAGCACGTCACCGCCGTCCTGCGCGGCCCGCAGCGCCGCGGCGTCCACGAGCAGTGCCTTGGCGGTGGCTTCCTGGACGTTCATGACCGAGCGGATCTGGCCCTGGATCTTCGGCTCGACGTTGTGGCACTGATCGAGCATGAAGGCCACGCCGGCGGACGGATCGAGGCCGCCGCCCCGCACGACCTCGTACATGATGCGGAAGAGCTGGAACGGGTCGGCCGCCCCGACCATGAGGTCGTCGTCGGCGTAGAAGCGGGAGTTGAAGTCGAAGGCGCCCAGCCGGCCCGCGCGCAGCAGCGAGGCCACGATGAACTCGATGTTCGTGCCGGGCGCGTGGTGACCGGTGTCGACGCAGACGGTCGCCTTGGGGCCCAGGGCGAGGCAGTGCAGCAGGGAGGTGCCCCAGTCCGGTACGTCGGTCACGTAAAAGGCGGGTTCGAACAGCTTGTACTCCAGCAGGATCCGCTGATCGTCACCCAGCCGGGCGTACACCTCGGTGAGGGCGTCGCCGAGACGGTCCTGGCGGGTCCGGATGTCGTCCTGGCCGGGGTAGTTGATGCCGTCGGAGAACCACAGCTTCAGGTCGCGCGAACCGGTGGCGTCCATGATGTCGACGCACTCGAGCAGGTGGTCGGTGGCCTTGCGGCGGATGCGCGGGTCGGGATGGGTGACCGAGCCCAGCAGGTAGTCGTCGTCCTGGAAGACGTTGGCGTTGATCGCGCCGAGCCGTACTCCCCGATCGACCGCGTAGGCGGCGAGGAGGGAGTAGTCGGAGACCTTGTCCCACGGGATGTGCAGGGCCACCGTCGGGGCCGCGCCGGTGAAGGCGTGCACCTGGGCGGCGTCGGCGATCTTCTCGAAGGGGTCGCGTGGCACCCCCTTCTGGGCGAACACCTTGAACCGGGTTCCGGAGTTCGCGTACGCCCACGAGGGCGTCTCGATGGCCAGGTCGTCGAGCCCGGCGGGCAAGTCGGTCATGCTGTCAAAATCCCCGCATTCCAGAAGCGCGCGTTCGTCCGTCAGCCGATGGAGTCGACGTTGGTCTTGTCCACGGGGGTGACGGGGTTGAAGACCTCACGCTCGGCCGCGTCGGAGAACTGGATCGGCTGCCTCTTGCCGGCGTCCTTGACGGTGTTGGCGGCGGCCACGCCCATCGGGTCGTTGCAGGAGAACACACCGGTGTCCTTCATGACCTTGTAGCCCTCTTCGGCCTTGGAGTTGCCGGAGAACTCCGCGACGACCTTGTAGCCGCGCGCTTCGATCTCCTCCTTGAAGCCGGCGTTGCGGCGGGCGGCGTAGGTCGCGGACGGCTCGCAGGTGATGGAGGCGACGTTCTTGCTGTCGCCGCCGTTGGCCTGGATCTGCTTGTCCATGAACTCGGCGGCCAGCTTGCCGCCACCGTCGATGTCGTTCACGATCACCGGGACGTTCCCGGCCCTGGCCTTGGCGATGATCGGGCCCAGCGCGGTCGGCTTGAACGGGCTGATGATCAGCAGGTCGACGCCCTGCCCATTCTCGTCGCTCTTCTCGTCGTGGACCTTGATGTCCCAGTCCTCGCGACGTCCAGGCTGCCGATCTTGGCGAACGGCGAGTCGACCTGCTCGTTGTGCGGCTCGGGCGGAGAAGACGAGCAGCGTTCCCATGTTCCTCACGCCCTCTCAGCGCGGCCGTATTGAAAACGTTTTAACATTTTGTGTCTGGAGGACCGTAGATGGCATGTCGCTGGCTCGTCAAGGGCGTGGTTTCGCGGCCACGGAGGTATTGACACGTTTCAATCGGGCGGCCACAGTGGGCGAGCATCGCCGCTCCGCTCCGTCCTTGTGAGGTCACCCGTGCCAAGATCCGCAATCGGTTCGCGTGACGTGACGGTCGGCGTCGAAGAGGTCGCGCACCGGGCCGGAGTCTCACCGGGGACCGTGTCCGACGTGCTGAACAGGCCCGCCGGGTCGCTGCTCGTCCAGCCGGAGCCGATCATCCGAGAGTCGACGGCGCGATGAGCGCCACCATCGCCGCGATCGACCTCGGCGCCTCCAGCGGTCGCGTCCTCACCGCTCGCGTCGGTGCGGACCGGCTGGACATCACCGGCATCCACCGGTTCCCGAACCGACCCGTCCGGCTGGCCGGAACCCTGCACTGGGACATCCTCGGCCTGTACGCCGACGTCCTCGACGGACTGCAGCGCGTCGACGCCCCCCGCCTGGACTCGCTGGGCATCGACTCCTGGGCCGTCGACTACGGACTGCTCGATCGCGACGGCCGGCTGATCGGCAATCCGGTCCACTACCGTGACGAACGCACGACCGCCGTCGTCGAACAGGTTCACCGCCGCGTCTCCCCGCAGCGTCTCTACCAGGTCACCGGCCTGCAGCACCTCCCCTTCAACACCCTCTACCAACTGGCCGCCGAGCCGTTCCTGGCCCAGGCCGCCACCCTCCTGCTCATCCCCGACCTGATCTCCTTCTGGCTGACCGGACAGCGCGGCGCAGAACAGACGAACGCCTCGACCACGGGCCTGTACGACGCCGGCCGCGGCACCTGGTCGGATGAACTGATCGAGGCGTTGTCGCTGCCGGCCGGGATCTTCCCCGGACTGCGCGCACCCGGCGCACCCGCCGGACGGCTCCTCCCCGATGCCGGGGCCTTCGGCGGCACCCCCGTCACCGCGGTGGCCTCCCACGACACCGCCTCCGCCATCGCCGCGGTACCCGCCACCGGCCCGGACTTCGCCTACATCTCCTGCGGCACCTGGTCTCTGGCCGGAGTGGAGACGACCGCGCCGATCCTCACCGAGGCCGGACGCGCCGCGAACTTCACCAACGAGACCGGCGTCGACGGGACCATCCGTTACCTGCGCAACGTCATGGGCCTGTGGCTGCTGTCGGAGTCGCTGCGCGCCTGGAAGGCCGAACCCGCCGACCTCGGCGCGCTCCTCGGCCATGCCGCCGACCTGCCCGCGCTGCGCAGCGTCGTCGACCCCAACGACCCCGCCTTCCTGCCTCCCGGTGACATGCCCGCCCGCATCGCCCGGCGCTGCGCGGAGACGGGTCAGCCCGTTCCCGGCACCAGGGCGGAGGTCGTCCGCTGTGTGATGGACAGCCTCGCCCTCGGCCACCGCGCCGCGATCCGCCAGGCCCTCGCGCTGTCCGGGCAACGGGCCGACGTCGTCCACATCGTCGGAGGCGGCGCCCAGAACGCGCTCCTCTGCCAGCTCACCGCCGACGCCACGGGCATCCCCGTCGTGGCCGGGCCGGTCGAGGCGACGGCGCTGGGAAACATCGGCGTCCAAGCCCGATCCCTCGGTCTCATCCCCGGCCTGCCCTCCCTCCGATCTCTCGTCTCGGCGACGCAACCACTTCTCCACTACGAACCACGGGGTTCCGCGGCCTCCTGGAACGAAGCCGCCGACCGTCTCCCGACCTGACTTTCGGTGATGACTGGACGCCGAATGGCGCTTTGGCGTGCCCTCGGGCTGGACGACGTGCAGCCCGTCCTCAGCCGGCAGTGCTCCGAGACCTCGCAGGCTCGGTCGCACGCCTGCCACGTCTGGACGCCGAGCAGGAGTCGGCCTGGTCGGCGCCGGCCAAATGGACCGTGGGACTACCCCGATCGCACCGAGAACCAGCCGCTGCCGATCTTCGCGCGCCGGTTCCGGATCCCGAAGGGCAAGAAGGTGGCCGACGCGCGCCTCTACCTGTCGGGGTCGGCCTGCACCACACCACGATCAACCGGCGGGAACTGACCGACGATACGTCCTGCGCATGGGCGAAAACCGAAAGTATCCCAGCGATCTGTCCGATGCCCGATGGCAACTCTTCGAACCCGTCCTCGCCGCGTGGCGCGACGATGAGGTCTTCACCCAGCTCGGCGGCCTGCTGCGCCGCCTGGTCCGCACCGCCGAAGGCCGCGACGCCGAGCCCTCCGCCTGCATCATCGACGCCCAGAGCGTGAAGACCTCCACCGACGTCCCGGCCACCGACCAGGGCGTGGACGCCGCCAAGCCCTGCTGAGAAGGCGGAGCGGCATCGGGCGCGGCGATTGGTGGCGTGGAGAAGTGACCGGCCCACTGAGCAGGGAAACCCAATCCGGATCCGATCATCGATCAAGAGCGGATTGCGAGTTTGACTATCCGCCGGGGAGGCTGGCTCGGCGGAGTCCGCCACGAGTACTCACATGCGGATTGACCTGCACGGATGGAATTTTTGGCAGGCAAAGTGTCGTACTCAGATCTCCGTGACCCGCCCTGCACTGACCCGCAGGCGACGGCTCACCTGCACCGCCTCGAGCATGCGCCGATCGTGCGTGACCAGCAGCAGCGTGCCTGGATAGTGCGCGAGCGCCGACTCCAGCTGCTCGATCGCGGGTAGGTCGAGATGGTTGGTCGGCTCGTCGAGCACGAGCAGGTTGACGCCCCGGGCCTGCAGCAACGCCAGAGCTGCCCGGGTCCGCTCGCCAGGCGACAGAGTCGCGGCCGGGCGCATCACGTGTGCGGCCTTCAACCCGAACTTGGCCAGCAGCGTACGCACCTCGGCAGGCGGCATCGGCGAGACCAGCGCCCCGAAGGCGTCCAGCAACGGTTCGCCTCCCAGGAAGAGTCCCCGTGCCTGGTCCACCTCTCCGACCACCACGCCGGGGCCGAGCGAGGACTGCCCTTCCTCAAGCGGGAGCCGGCCGAGCAACGCGGCCAGCAACGTGGACTTACCTGTGCCGTTGGCCCCGGTGATGGCCACCCGCTCGGCCCAGCCGATCTCCAGATCGACAGGACCGAGTCTGAGGGAGCCGCGGCGGGCCACCGCCCCGCGCAGGGTGGCGACGACCGCTCCGGCGCGGGGCGCGGCGGCGATCTCCATCCGCAGCTCCCACTCCTTGCGCGGTTCCTCCGCCACCTCGAGTCGCTCGATCAGCCTTTCCGTCTGCCGGGCCTTGGCGGCCTGCTTCTCGGTCGTCTCGCCCCGGACGTTCCGCCCGATCTTGTCGTTGTCGCTCATCTTGCGGCGCGCGTTCTTGACGCCCTTTTCCATCCACGCGCGCTGGGTACGGGCGCGGAGCTCAAGCTGGGCGCGGGTCTCGGCGTACTGGTCGTATTGCTGTCTGGCGTGCGTCCGCGCGACCTCACGCTCGGCCAGGTAGGCCTGGTAGCCGCCGCCGTACAGCCGAACCTGCTGTTGGGCCAGGTCGAGCTCGAGCACGCTGGTGACGGTCCTGGCGAGGAACTCGCGGTCGTGGCTGACCAGGACCGTGCCCGGGCGCAGACCGGTCACGAACTTCTCCAGCCGGTCGAGCCCGTCGAGGTCGAGGTCGTTGGTCGGCTCGTCGAGCAGGAAAAGGTCATAGCGGCTCAGAAGCAACGAGGCAAGCCCCGCACGGGCCGCCTGGCCTCCGGACAACGAGGTCATCGGCTGGTCGAGGCCGATCGTGAGGCCCAGGTCGGCGGCCACCTGGGCGGCGCGCTCGTCGAGGTCCGCGCCACCCAGCGAGAGCCAGCGTTCCAGGCCCGTGCTGTAGGCGTCCTCGGCGCCCGGCAGACCCTCCACCAGTGCCTGCGTGGCGGCGTCGAGGTCGCGCTGTGCCTGGGCGACGCCGGTACGCCGAGCCAGGAACAGGCGGACGGTCTCGCCTGGCCTGCGCTCCGGCTCCTGGGGCAGGTGGCCGACGACCGCCGTGGCCGGGGTGAGGCTGATGCCGCCCTGCTCCGGCGCGTCGAGGCCGGCGAGCAGGCGCAGCAGCGTCGACTTGCCCGCGCCGTTGACCCCGACGAGCCCGATGACGTCGCCAGGGGCGACCACGAGGTCGAGCCCCGAGAACAGGACCCGCTCCCCGTGCCCGGCCGCGAGATCCTTCACGACGATTGTTGCGCTCATGTCCTGAACGATGGTAGCCGCCATCTCGCGCGCCACCTATCGGTTACCACCGCAGTGGCCGCCCTGGGCAGCGACTCCACTGACCAGCCCACCTCACCCAACCCCAGCGACGAAAGCGATATCAGGCAGGCCGGAGATGAACTCATCGGCCAGGGCCGCCTTCGCCGCCGCGAAGTCAGGATGGCTGGACGGCGTCGAAGAGGGCGAGGGGTTCGGCGGGTTCGGGCTCATGAGGCGTTATAGACCGACCGTCGTGATCTTCGCCCACCGGCCGGCCCGTGCCCACATCTGTTCCTCGAAGGCGAGACGACCTCGTCCAGATCGCCAGGACCGGAGGCTGTGGCAAGGGACTCGGCGTCCCATCGCTCACGAGACCGTCGGCCACCTGAACCTCCACATGACCGGGCTACACCCACTGACCTCGATCAGGTCCGTCTGCAGCGTCGGCCGGTATTTGGTGGCCTGATCAACCAGTACCGGCGGGCCCGCATAGATGAAGTGGAGATAATCACAAGTCAGAGGCCATCTCCGGGTTTTCGCACCACACATGCAGTGAGGCCATCGTCCAAGGCGAAGTGCGCAGTTCCTCCGAGCGAAGCGAGTTCGATCCGAACGAAGCGAGGCCTTGCCTGGGAGTGCGAGGGGCGGAGCCCTTCGCCAGGAGCGAGAGCGACCCGGAGCGTAGCGACGCCGGGCCGCAATAGCGGCCAGGGGGAGCGTGAGGGGGCGAATGCCCCCTGACAGCGGGGGGTTCGGGGGGTTGTCCCCCGTAGAAAGAGGAACGGCTTGTGACAGCCGCCCGAAGGGCGTCAACCACAAGCCGTGACGGGAGTGGGGCGCCTGGGATTCGAACCCTGAACCTACGGATTAAAAGTTCGAGGCATTACTGTCGCCCAATGCCGCAGAATGTCAATTTCTATTGGACCGCCCGGATTTGCCATTGTCGAATTGCGCCCTGATGATGCGCGGTGGCGCTCCGTATCGCGTACCAATGAGCAACCACCGAGCAACCATCAGCTACCCCGTTCGGCTTTACCAAAATCCAATCGCGTACTCCCGAGGTCCATTCTAAGCCAAAGTGCCCGAGCTGCCCGGGGCATTGGGGCTAATCTTCGAGCCGGAAGTCCAGACTTGCCTTTGGCGTTTGCTGGGCGTCGTCGGCGCCGCCGAATGGCGTGTCGGCGCCGAACATTATGCGGTCGAGGCCAAGTACGTCGACGGCCTGCCTGAGCATGTGGTGGCTGAAAGACGTCGCCGGTTGTGACGTTGAGGGTGGCGGTGATGTGGCCCAGGCACCGGGATCTCGACGGATGCGCTCCAGCCGGGCATGTAGCTCCACTTTGTGGGGTCAGATTCCTGCGGGCAAGGTGATTTCATCCAGCCGTCGCTCCACCAGGGCTCCGTCCGGGCTAGGCAGTGCGAAGCGGTATTCGTCGATGGACTCGTCGATGATTTCCGGCGCGTTCGCGAGGAGATCGAGCAATGCCTGCAGGCGGGGAAACGGCGCTTGCTTGACGCGGTTGATGACCCCGGGTTCGCGTAGAGCCAGTAGCGCCCAAGAGGCAAAACGTACCCCAGCCTCGTAATGGGCTCGCTCGGTGTCCTCTATGCGATCCGCGTTACGGATCTCATCTACGTAGGTGTCGGCCACCGCCGTGTAGGTGAGCAGCAGATCCCCGCGCGGCACCACGAGCTGTGCTCTCGCCGGCAGTCGATCTTGTTGCGGGTCGATTGGCTGACTGCCCGCCGCCAGCCGGCCAATGACTGGCCCTACCCGCAGCTTGGCGATCTGGGGATACTGTTCGACGGTGGCATCGACGAGGCGTCCCGCGCCTGGCAGGTAAAGGACCACGTGGCCGATGAAGTTGTCGTTCTCCCAGTGCGGCTGGGCTGCCCCGTAGACAGTGACCCGGCCGGTGGCGTCGGTGACCGTCAGCTTCACCGGCTGTAGTTCCGCCGTGATGCCGAGCTGCCGGTAGGCGTGCCGGAGGGTCAGGCAGGCATCAAGGCAGATGTTTCCGCGATGTCCGTGTGCTTTGCTCAGCCACAGCATCGGCAGCAACATCACCACCCGGGTGTCTGCCGGGATCCCATCGGCGACCAGAAGCTGGCCGAGCTGACCGTCGTCGGACCGCAGCCGTCCAGGAGTAAATCGACTGCCCCCCGCGCCGGATGCAGCATTGCCCGCGCGTTTGGGAGTGCGTGTGGTCTTGCCCTTACGTCCTCTGGACTTCGGCATGCCATGACGGTAACTCGCAGGAGCGGCAAATTGACTAGGCCGACTGGTCGGGCATGGCGCGCCAGGGCGTGCGGAAACTCTGGCCAAGGTGGAAGGGGGAATTTGCTGGTCAGCCCCCCGCAGGCGTCCCAGCGCGGGCCGCATCACTATCAAACAGCCCCCACCGTGGTTTCGGTCAGCTCGAAGTCCTTGGCCACCTGCCCGACCGAACGTTCACCCCGGCGGCACAGCTCGACGATCTCGGCTTTAAACCCTGGGGTGAATGACGGGCGTGGACGTCTCTTCTTGCCCATGGTCTCCATGATGGACGCCTTTCCGGGGACGGACCCTCTGAGGCTGACGGGTTGAGCCATCGGCTCAACCAGGGCGGCTGTTGAGATCTGTGACGCGCCGGGCTTGAGGCGAAGCCAAAGGCCCGAGCGAAGCGAGGCCTGTCGAAGGAGTGCGAGGGACGGAGAGCTCTTCGCGCAGCGAAGCGACCTTGAGCGACGCAGGGACCACGAAGCGGACCGGGGGAGCGTGAGGGGGCGCAGCCCCCTGACAGCGGGGGTCCGGGGGCGTCCCCCCGTAGCTCAGCGGTTGGCGCATTACCTGAGCGGTCAAGGCGCTCTGCTCGGTGAACCGGAGGGGCTGGCCGCGCCCGCCTGCGCAGAGGTAGCTACCGAGCCGCGTAACTGACCCTATGAAACGCCAGATCAGGTCGCGTGTAGGAATTTTGAAGCGGTACACGCTTGAACTGGACGAATGGAATTTTCGGCAGGGACAGATTTGCGGCGTGAATGGGCGATAATTCAGGGTTTTACTGTGGGCAGATTTCGTGATGGGGGATGGCGGGGAGGTAACGAGTCCATTCGTCTTTTGTCAGGCCGTGACCGGTGATGGCGCAGGCGCTGTCGAGGGGGCGCGAGAGCGCGGTGAAATCCCATAAGGTCACCGATCCTGAATACTGGGGACCATCAGTAAAGAGGGACCAATAATCGCTGGTCAGAGCGCGCAGCCCGGCTGAATCCAGGGAGACTTCGTACGGCGAGTCCCAGGTTTCGGGCACTGGCAGCGGAAGCGCTTGTGGCGTCGTCGGATCGGAGATGTCCCAGAGTGCCACGCGATGAGACCTGCTGCTGGTCAGCAGCTTGGTGCCGTCAGAGTTGAGGACCGCGTCCCAGACGTCGCCCCGAGTCGTGCGCAATGAGCTCGACGTCGGTGCGGCCGGATCGGTCAGGTCCCAGAACTTCGCGTTGGCGGGGGCGAAGCTGAAGGCACGGCGGCCGTCTGGACTCAACCGGAACTGCTCGGCTGCCTCCACCGGATGTGCGCGAGGGTGTCCCGAAACCTCGAGCACCCAAAGCATGGCGCCCTTGCGCCCACCGGTCACCGCGCGGCTCCCGTCCTCGCTGAGTTCCAGTATCCGCGGATGGCTGCCCGGCAGCGGTGACAGCCGGGGACTCACCGGATCGGTCAGGTCGATCACCATAGCCTGTTCGCCCACCGCCACAAGGGCACGATCACCTCGAACGCTGATCCTGTTGGCCGATCTCTCGGCACTGCCACCTTGATGCGGCAAGAGGATGGGGTGGGATCGCGGAACAGCCGGATCGGTCAGGTCCCAGAGGATCAGCTCGATCTTCTGCTGGTCTAGGCAGGGATACCCACACTCCTCCCCCTGCGGCACCGCACTTTCGATGAGGGCGGCGGTGCCATCACCGCTCAGTGCCACTTGGAAGCTCGTGTCCTTAGTCATGGGAATGACGACATGTGGGCGAGGCCGTGATCCGACGAGATTCCAGAGGGTGACTGCGTAGTCCGGGAAGGCATTTTCCTCGACAGTCCTGCCTATGGTGATGGCACGCGTACCGTCGGCACTGATCTCAACGTCAAAGACGGTTCCCATGCTCTTCCGCACGGGCAGCGGGATAGGGGTGACCGAGGGCTTCTCGATTTCCCACATGTTCGCTGTGTCGCCGTAACCGCCGACGAGCACACGTCTGCCGTTTTCACTTAGGCTGCTCACTTGTGACGGGTCCACGCCCTCAGGGAGCGGAACCCCCAGAGGAACCTCAGGATTGGTCAGATCCCACAGGTGCAAGGAACCGGTGGATCCATCGTGTTTGAATTTCGCAGTCATGGCGAGCGTGCCGTCTGAGTTCAGCTGGATCCAAGCATGTTCCTCGGGGGCTATCGACGTCGGGAGGAGGTGATGACGCGGCTTGGCAAAATTCCGCAGGTTCCAGAGCAGGATGGTCCCGCTTCCAGCTCCAGGACGGTAGCTGTCGGCTACGAGAAGATAGGAGGCG
Organism: Herbidospora galbida; assembly: GCF_005233835.1. Taxonomy (GTDB): domain Bacteria; phylum Actinomycetota; class Actinomycetes; order Streptosporangiales; family Streptosporangiaceae; genus Herbidospora; species Herbidospora galbida. The sequence goes on from NZ_SZQA01000034.1 coordinate 34,530, forward strand.
TTCGCGCTGAAGTCTGTCGCCAACGTTCCAGCTTCCCGGCTGATTTGCAGTAGATGCTTTCGGGGGCGGCTCGGATCGGCGAGATCCCAGACCACTAGGTCATTGGCTCCCTTCGGCGTGATCTCCCGGCTCGTCACGGCCCGCTGGCCGTCGGGGCTCAACTCGATCGCGGAGACGCGGCGCGAACCGGCTTCCCGAAGCAGCGAATGTCGACGAGGACGCGCCGGATCTGTCATGTCCCAGAGGGCGACGGTGGACAGGCCTGCCACCAGCGCCCGGTTTCCATCCGCGCTCAGCGAGATGCTCGCCACCGTTTCGACTGACAGGGGATAGGCGCGTGGGTGTTGAGGGTCGTTCAGATCCCAATAGGTGAGGGGACCCGGATCGGCCCAGTTACCAGTCAGCGCGCTGCGACCGTCGCCGCTCAGCTTCGCTCGATACTGCCCGCTGGAGTCGGCCGATTCCTGGAGTGGATAGGCACGCGGCCGAGTGAGGTCGGTCAGATCCCAGTACGTCAGGGCGGTGTTAACACCATCGGAGTTGCTGGCCGGAATGGTCTGTGCACCCAGTGCGTGTGTCCCTGTGGCGTCGAGCGAGAGTTCGTACCCGGCACCCAGGTCTGCGGACAATCGGTGAGAGCGGATCCTCCTGGAGTCAGAGAGATCCCAGACGAGCACTTCGCCGTCCTGATTCGTCAACGCGCGATACCCATCCTCACTTACCACCGCTCCGTGCGGGTTGAAGCCTTTGACCGTGGTGATCGGCATGGCGTGCAGGTAGAGCAGGTTTCTCATCAGAGCGGCCCGCGCCTCTTCGTCCGAAGGCTGCAGGGCATGCGCCGTGGCCGTGAAACGCAGCGCCAGGCCACGGTCTCTGTCGCCCACTGCCAGCGCCTCGCCGAGCAGGCTGCGCGCACTGGCGGTCAGCGCCGCGTCGTTGGCAGCTTGCAATTGGACCAGCCCGAAGCCGCCGGCCGCGGCCGTCGTCAGCAGCAGCACCCCGAGCACGGCCGCGAGAAGGTTGCGGCGTCGCAACCTTCGGATGGTTGCGCGCTGTTGGGCGAGGTCGTGGTCGATGCTGGCGCCCAGGAACAGGCGGGCCAGCGGGTCCAGGGCCGCCGACGCCCCCGCCGTCTGCCGGGCCAGGGCCAGGCGGGCACCCCGGTAGAGGCCGCCCGGGTCGCGGTTCTCGGCGTCCCAGTGGCGGGCCGCCTCGGTGAGCTGCTGTTCGACCAGGAGGCTGGTGCGATCGGCGTCCAACCAGTCGCGCAGTTGCGGCCACGACCGGATCAGAATCTCGTGAGCGATCTCCACCCCGTCCCGGTCGGCGGTCACCAGGCGGGCGGCGACGAAGCGGTCGAGAACGGCGCGTGTCGAATCGTCAAGGGCGGTGAGTGGCAGGCGGCGGCGGGTGTCGGGGGCGCCCTCGCCGAGGCGGACCAGCCGGACGAGCAGGCGCCGGGCGATCGTGCGGTCGGTGAGGTCGAGGTCGTTCAGGGTCCGGTCGGCGGTCTGGGCGACCGCGTGGGCGACGCCGCCCGCCGCGCGGTAGCCCGTCAGTGTCAGGGTGCCGTTCTCCCGGTCCTGCCAGGTCGCCAGGAGGGCGTGCGAGAGCAGGGGCAAGGCCACGCCGGTGCTGAAGTCCTCGAGTAGCAGGTCGACGAGGCCTTCCTGCAGGTGGAGTCCGGCCAGGTGGGCGGGTTTCTCGATGGCGTCGCGGAGCTGGTTGGCCGTCATCGGGCTGACCACGACCGGGCGCCGCAGCGCGGGGACCAGCTCGGGGTGGGCCGCGCAGTGACCGAAGAAGTCGGCCCGCACGCCGATCACGACGACCACGTTGGGTGTCCCCGCGAGGGCGCCGAGGTCGCAGATGAACTCCGCGCGTCGCGCTTCCACGTCGGTCACGAAGATCTGCTCGAACTGGTCGACGACGACCACGACGGGTCGGCCTTCGGATGGGTGTACCGAAGACAGATCGAGGTCCCGGGCCGGGGAGAGCGTGACGACCTCGGCCAGGTGGCGCAGCGCCGGGACGAGACCGGCGTGCAGGAGCGATGACTTGCCCACTCCCGACGGGCCGACGACGATCAGAGGCTCGGTTCCGGGCAGCGCCTCGGCCACGCGGTCGAGCAGGTCGTTGGTGAGGGACTCGCGGCCGAAGAAGACGTCGGCGTCACGTGGGCCGAACGGCGCCAAACCCCGGTAGGGGCTGAACATCCCGTCTGCAAGCTCGCTGCAACATCGGGAGGGATCCGACGCCGCGTCGGGGGAAAGGCTGGACGCCCCGCTCGAGAAGCTGCGACGGCGGGCGGGGTTCGGGGCGAAGGGGCGGCGGTCGGCGTAGTCAGTCGACAGCCGGCGCGGGGCGGTCGCGAGGCGCCCGCTCATCGAGCGGAACACGTCGTCCAGGGTGAAAACGTGAGGTGCGGCCGGGTCGCCTGTCGTGAGGACCTCGATGAGCGCGCCTGTGAATGTGGTGTACGGATCGCCCTCTCGTGCCCAGGCCGCCTGGTCGCGGTCGGCCGCCGCCAGCAGGAACATGCCCTGGTCGGCCGTCTCGACGACGACGTCGGGCAAGCCACCGCCTGCTCGTCCGGACGAGCAGCAGTCGAGGACCACGACGCGCAGCGGCGCCGGGCATTCCGCCAGCGCCTCCCTGACGACTGAGAAAGGCAGCGCCTGGTGCGCGGCGATCCCGGCAGTCAGGTCACGGGTCGCGTTCGTGGCCAGGTAGAGCTCCCGGTCGGCGCCGACGAGGCCGTGCCCGACGAAGTAGAGGACGAACACGTCCCGGGCCGCCGCTGCGTTCCGGACGAGCACCTCGCCGAACACGCGCGGGTCGGCCGGGTCTGCGAGCACCTCAAGCCCGGCAGGATCGAGCCCGGCCCGCTCGACGAGACAGCGGCCCAGGTCGGCGACCGTGCGCGGCACCGCGGGGATGTCGGCTATCCGCGACCCGGCGGCGTGCGTGCCCGAACCGACGACGAGCACCCGCACGCCGGGTGCGGCCAGCAGTAGTCGGGGCTCGTTAGGCGCCACCGGCGGTCTCGCCTCGCTCGATCGCAGGGGCGGCCGACTCTGGTATGGCATTCGTCGCGTCCGGCTCGCCTCGCTCGATCGTCGCCGCCACGCGTGCAGTCAGCTCTCGGAGCGCGGCCGGGTCGAGGTCTCGGACGCCCTTGGCGCTCATCTCGATCCGGGTCTCGGCGTCGCTTCTGGTGACGCTGATGGTCACCTCCCCGCGCCGGGTCCGGAGCCATGCGATGATCACCCCGGCCAGGGTGGCCGCCCCTCCCCCGGCGCCCAGCGTCATGTGGAGGCCGTCGATCACGGGGCCTAGCGCGCCCGGTTTCGGGTCCGATTCGACAATTCGCACATCGCCTCGGAAGTCCACACGCAACGTTAAATATAGTTCACGAAGGGCATCCGCCGTATTGCGGCCGTCGGCCCGGAGGAAAACCTCCATTGGAGACTCCACTTCGAATGAGGGAAAGGCGGGCTAACCGAAAGTTCACCGCATCTCGGTCGCCCCGGAGGCAGAATTCATGATTTATCTCGAAATGTTAGGCGCCTGACACCGATCATGGTGAGTAGTCATGACCGCAGCGCTGGAGCTGGACGCGCTCAGTAAACGGTGCAGTCCGAAGATTGCGGTCGACCATCTGACGCTTTCTGCACCACCCGGATCTCTTAGGGCCGTGCGGGGAAGACCACCTCGTGGTCAATGGCGGTCGGCCTGTTACGGGCTGACGGCGGCCACGCCCGCTTTTCGCGGACCCTGGCCGTGTGCGAGATCTTCGTCGAGGCCGTCTCGATGCGATGAAACCGTGACGCCCCAGCCAAGCACCACGTCCACCTCGCCGACTACCGGCTGGGCCTGCAGGACGGCGCGCTTCTGGCGATCGCCGAGGGAGTGTGGACTCTGCCACGCGGAGCGCGCCGACCTCACTGTTGCTAGCAACACTGTTGCTAGCAACCGCGGTGCCGCACACATGCTCAACGTCATCGCAAGGGGCAGAAGAAGCGGATGGTAGCCGCCATCTCACGCGCCACCAATCGGTTACCACCGCAGTGACGCCCTAGGCAGCGACTCCACTGACCAGCCCACCACATCCAATCCCAGCGACGAAAGCAATATCAGGCAGGCCGGAGATGAACTCATCGGTCGGGGCCGCCTTCGCCGCCGCGAAGTCAGGATGGCTGAACGGCGCTCATTGACGAGATCCTCGCCGAGGCCGGCATCCAGACTGTGCTCACTGGTATCCGGATGCCGCGGATGAACGCGATCATGGAAAGGTGGGTGCGGTCCTACCGCCGCGAACTACTCGACCGCCGTCTGCTGTGGAACGAACGCCATCTCCATCACTCCCTGCGCGAGGTTGCTTGGGTGATTGATGCCGTCACGATCGCCGGATTTCTGTTTCTCCGTTTGAGGAGGAAGGCGATGGCGATGGGTGAGAGTCATCCGGTGATCTACAAGCGGTGCGGTTGCACCGGGCGGAGCGGGTGTCCCCGGCTGGCCGAGGAGGGGCATGGCTCGTGGTACTTCGCCGTGCAGGTTCAGGGCCTGTCCGGGCAGCGGGAGCGCATGCGGCGGGGACATCGGGGCGGCATGCACCGTGGCGCAGTGGCTCCGGTACTGGCTGGCTACGGATCAGGGCATCCGGCCGAGGACACGTCAGGGGTACGCGGATCATGTCCGTTTGCACCTGCTCCCGGCGCTGGGGCGGATCAGGCTGGCGGAGCTGTCCTTCCGCGATGTGCGGCGGATGTTCATGGCGTTGGCCGGGCGCCGGAACCGGTATGGCAGACCGTTGGCGGCGGCGTCGCTGGAGCGGATCCGTGCCACGCTGCGGGCGGCGCTGAACGAGGCCGTCCGGGAAGGACTGATCGACACCAATCCAGCTCGTGGGCTGCGGCTGCCTGCCGCGCCTCGTCCGAGGGCGCAGGTGTGGACCGATCGGCGGGTGGCGGTGTGGAGGGCGACCGGTGAGAGGCCGACCGTGGCGGTCTGGACGGTGCCCCGGCTGGTGGACTTCTTGGACAGCGTCCGCGGCGACGCCTTGTTCCCGCTGTGGTGGCTGGCGGCGCTGCGTGGGCTTCGCCGGGGGGAACTCGCCGGCCTGCGCTGGGTCGATCTCAGCCTGGAGACCGCCGAACTCGCCGTCGTCCGGCAACTGGTGCAGGTCGGTGGAAGGCTCGTGTCCTTCCCGCCGAAGAGCCAGGCCAGCAGGCGCACGGTCGCGCTCGATCCGCAAACGGTCCGGCTACTGCGCCGCCACGAACGCGAGCAGCGAACGGAGGGAAGGTTCTGGGACGGGAGGGCGCAGGTCTTCACTCGGATGGACGGCAGCCCGGTGGCGCCGACTACCTGACCTACCGGTTCCATAAGCTGGTTCGAGAGAGCGGGCTGCCACCGGTGCGGCTGCATGACCTGCGGCACGGCGCCGTGACGATGGCGCTGGCCGCGCACGTGGATCTGCCGGTGATCCAGGACCAGGTGGGGCACGCCAGCATCGTGCTGACCGCCGACACCTACACCTCGGTGTTGCCGGAGCTGCAACATGAGGCCGCCAGGGCGACGGCGCGTCTGGTGATGTCGGCGGCCCGCTGAGCTGCCCGGAAGGTGCGGCGGGGGAGGTGCGGGTGGATGACCCAGGTATGACCCAGCCGTGTCCCAGGCCATGATCGGGGGATCTTGGATCTGAGAGGATGCGCAGGTCAGAGTGGTGGGGCGCCAGGGAATCGAACCCTGAACCTACACCGCTGTGGCCAAGATTGTCGGTCGCGCGGAAAGAAGGCCCAGCCCCAGGGCGGGCGGGTCAGCCGTCGGCGGCCCAGCTCCACGTCTTCTTCAGCACCGCCGCGACCCGCGCGAAACGCATCGGGTCCAGCACCGCCCCCTCGCGCCGGATGTCGTCCTCGTCCATCTCGAAGACGCGGTCGAGGCGGAGAAAGGACGGCCGCGGATCGCCGCCCCACACGCCCAGCGGCAGCCAGTCGGGAGAGTCGTCGCCCCTGCTGGAGAGCATCATGCCGAGCAGCCGGCGCCCGTGGCGGCCGACGACGAGAAGGGGGCGGTCCTTGCCCCGGGACGGGTCCTCCTCATAGGGGACCCACGTCCAGACGACCTCGCCCGGGTCGGCCATGCCGTCGAGGTCGGGCGAGTATTCCATGCGGGCCGCCCGGTCGATCCGGTGGACCTCGCGGACGGCGCCCCGCGACGGGCGCGGGTCAGCTCCATGATCACGCACGATAGGCACCCTATCGTGCGGTCTTCACCCAGTATGGGTTGTCATAGAGGACAGCTCCGGCATCGTCCACAAGCTGTTCGGGTGCGGAGATCAGGGCGACCTCGCCCTCCTGCTGGAGCTGCAGCAGGATGTCCCGCACCCTCGGGCCGACCGGCAAGCGGCCCGGTGGCAGGTTGAGGCGTTCGCGCACCAGGTCGGCGAGTTCGGACAGGCGGAACGGGCGGGTCGGCAGCAGGGCCAGGACCACCCGGACGGGGATGGCGGTCTCGGCTTCGGCGTGGGCCAGCTCCCACACGAGCTGCGGGCCCCGGCGGCCGGTTCCGGCGCAGGACAGGCAGCGTCGCCGCCAGCCGGGGTAGGGCTCCTCTTCGAGGGTGCCGAAGCAGGCCGTACAGAGATTGGCCTCGGAGGCGTGGAGTTCGGCCGACACCTGGTCGGGCAGGTCGGCCCCGCAACTGCACGCGTAGGGCGCGGTCGACATGATGTGGCGGGATTTTTCCTGGTTCATCTCTTGGCACTGTAGCCACTCGTGCCGCGACACGGCGTCTCTCCGAGGAGCTGATCAAGGGGCTGTGACACCATTCCACGTATGCGAAAAACCGGATGGCTTGTCGCGGGGGCACTGGCCGCTGGAGTCGCGTGGAAGCTGCGCGACGTCCCCGAGGCGATGGGCGCGACCCCCACCGGCGTGCGCGCCGATCGGGTCCGCCGTTCCCCGCAGTTCCGCGGCACCGCGTTCGCCAACTCGGCGCCCGCCGTCGTCACCCCGCGCGAGGAGACCGCCAAGATCCTCCGCGACCTCCTGTTCGGCCGTGAGCAGCGCCGCCCGCGCGGCGTCATCCCCGTGTTCACGCCGGCGTCCGACCCGATCAGCGACCTCGACATCGTCTGGTACGGCCACGCGACCGTGCTGGCCGAGATCGAGGGCCGCCGGGTCCTGTTCGATCCCGTGTGGAGCGATCGATGCTCGCCGGTGCCGTTCGCCGGGCCCCGGCGCAACCACGAGCCGCCGCTGCCGCTCGACATGCTGCCCCGGCTCGACGCCATCGTGATCTCCCACGACCACTACGACCACCTCGACATGCGGACCGTCCAGGCCCTCACCGGCTACCAGGACGCGCCCTTCGTCGTCCCCCTCGGCGTCGGCGCCCACCTGGAGCGGTGGGGCGTGCCCGAGTCGCGGATCGTCGAGCTCGACTGGAACGAGAGCGTCACCGTCAGGGGCCTCACCCTCACGGTCACCGAGGCCCGCCACTTCTCCGGCCGCTCCTTCACCCGCAACACCACCCTGTGGGGCTCGTGGGTGGTGGCCGGCGAACGCCGCAAGGTCTTCTACACCGGCGACTCCGGCTACTTCGAGGGGTACGCCGAGATCGGCCGCCGCCACGGCCCGTTCGACGTGGCGCTGGTGCAGATCGGGGCCTACAGCCCGAGCTGGCCCGACATCCACATGACGCCCGAGGAGGCGGTCCGGGCCCACCTCGACCTGAACGCCGGGCTGCTGGTGCCGGTCCACTGGTGCACCTTCACGCTGGCCTTCCACTCGTGGGCCGAGCCGGTCGACCGGTTGTGGCGGGAGGCGAAGGGCCGGGGCGTCCACCTGGCCGTGCCCAAGCCGGGCGAGCGGTTCGCGGTCGACGAGCCTCCGCTTGTGGACGGGTGGTGGCAGCAGATCGAATAGGCTGTCGGCTTCCGTAATCGAAGACCGGGGGAGTAGCCACGTGGCCGAGAAGGTCGTCCTGATCGATGATCTCGACGCGTCCGAAGGGGAAGACGTCTCGCGGCGGGAGTTCCGCCTGCTCGACAAGCTGTTCGCGATCGACCTGTCGGAGGCCAACAACGAACGCCTCGCCGAGGCCGTCGGCCTGATCGAGCTGGCGATCGAGAAGGGGCGCGAGGTCAAGCAGGCGGGGCGGGGCCGCAAGCCGGCCGAGCCGAGCAAGCTCCAGGGCTTCACCAACACCGACGTCCGCGACTGGGCCAAGGCCCAGGGCATCGAGGTCCCGGCGCGCGGGAAACTGCCCGAAGACGTGATCGACGCCTTCGTGGCGGCGCAGCGGGAGCCCGTGGAATCCTGATCGGGTGCGGATCGACCTCCACAGCCACAGCACCGCCTCCGACGGGACCGAACGCCCCGCAGAGGTGGTGTGGCGCGCCCGTGAGGCCGGTCTCGACGTGCTGGCCCTCACCGACCACGACGGGGTCGGCGGCCACGCCGAGGCCCTGGCGAACCTGCCCGACGGCCTGACCCTGGTGCCCGGCATGGAGCTGTCGTGCCGCCGCGACGGGATGAGCATCCACATGCTCGCCTACCTGTTCGACCCCGACCACCCGGGCCTGGCCCGGGAGACCGCACTGATCCGCGAGGCCAGAGACGGCCGGGCCGCCGAGATGGTGGCCCGGCTGATCGATCTCGGCGTCCCGATCACGCTGGAGATGGTCGAGCGCATCGCGGGCGGCGGCGTCATCGGCCGTCCCCACGTGGCGCGGGCGATGCTCGCCGTGGGCGCCGTCGCCGACATCGAAGAGGCCTTCTCCAACCGCTGGATCGGGTCGGGAGGGCGCGCTCACGTGGCCCGTTACGCCCTCGATCCGGTCCGCGCCGTCGAGCTGACGCGCGCCGCCGGAGGCGTGGCGGTGCTGGCCCACCCCAGGTCGGCCAAGCGCGGCCGGGTGGTGCCCGACGCGTGGATCGCCGACATGGCCGCGGCCGGGCTGACCGGCATCGAGGTCGACCACCGCGACCACACCACGACGGCCCGCGAGGAGCTGCGCGGCCTGGCCAAAGACCTCGGGCTGGTCGTGACGGGGTCGAGCGACGACCACGGGGCGCTGACCGGTCACCGCCTGGGCTGCGAGACCACCGCGCCCGAGGCCTACGAGGCGCTGCTCGACGCCCGGCCGTAGTCCTTCAGGGTGATCGCGGTCGCGGCCTTGCGGATCGGCTCGGTGACCCGCCTGATCATGCCGTTCCGCCCCGGCAGGTGGGGCATCAGGCGCAGCAGGAACATCTGGAACCTGATCTGCGCCGCCGACTTCAGCACCATCCCCTTGAGGTTGGCGGCGGCGAGCTTCTGGTTCTCCTGGACGAAGTGCCGCAGGTCATCCTCGTAGGCGGCGAAGGCGGCCCGGTGGTCTCCGCCCGAGGCGGCGAGCGAACCCGCCAGGACGTACGCGCCGACCAGCGCCAGGCTGGTGCCCTGGCCCGAGGCGGGGGAGGGGCCGTAGGCGGCGTCGCCGACCAGGACCACCCGGCCGGACGACCAGCGGTCCATGTGCACCTGGCTGATCGAGTCGAAGTAGAAGTCGGGCGCCTCCGCCGTGGCGTCCAGGAGCCGGGGGACCTCCCAGCCCTGGCCGGCGAACACCTCGGCGAGCAGTCTGCGCTGCCCGGCGAGGTCCCGGCGGTCATAGGGGAGCGGGGGCGCGGCGAAGAGGAACATCGCCTTGGCGTCGGCGGTGCGCGCGGTGGCGTACATCCCCGCGCTGCGGCCCGGCGCGGGGTGCATCACCTCGGTGCGGTCGAGGTCGAGGTGGTTCGGCACGGTGCAGATCGAGATGTAGTGCCCCAGGTCGTGGACGTAGGACGACTCCGCGCCGAAGGCGAGCGCCCGGACGGTGGAGTGCAGGCCGTCGGCGCCGACCACGAGGTCGAACGTGCGCGGAGGGCCGTTCTCGAAGGTGACCCGCACGCCGTCGGCGGTCTCCTCCAGCGCGGTGACGGAGTCGTCGAAGAGGTATTCGACGTCGTCCTTGGTGGCGTCGTGGAGGATCCGGGCCAGGTCGCCGCGCATGATCTCGACGTCGTCGCCTTCGCGGCCCCCGAACAGTTGCGCGCTCATGGTGGCCAGTTGCCTGCCGGTCGCGTCCACGAACCGCGCGATCCGCATGTCGGTGCCGTTGCGCGCGACCTCCTCGCGCAGCCCCATGCGGTCGACGACCTCGAGCGCCGCCCCCCGGACGTCGATCTTGTAGCCGCCGGTCCGTAACGCGGGGGCGCGCTCCACGACGGTCGGGTTGAACCCGTGCCTGCGCAACCAGAAGGCCAGCGCCGGCCCGGCGACGCCGCCGCCGGAGATGAGGATGTTCGTCATGCCGTCGACTGTACAAACGTCTCAGTCGCCTGTCTAGAACGATTGTGCAAGACGTTTGTGCTATGGTCCGGGCATGGGAAATCGGGAAGACCTGCTCGCCGGAGCGAAGCTGTGCTTGATGGAGAAGGGCTACGCGGGCACCACTTCCCGCAACATCGCCGAGGCGGCCGGCACCAGCCTCGCCGCCATCGGCTACCACTTCAGATCGACGAAGGCGCTGCTCAACGAGGCCCTCATCGAGGCGATGGACGACTGGGGCAAGGAGATCGAGCGGGCCCTGGCCACCGAGGCGCCGCCCGGCACGACGCCGCTGCAGCGCTTCGAGGCGATCTGGACGCAGATCATCGAGTCGTACGTCCGGCTCCGCCCCCTGTGGGCCATCCAGTTCGAGCTCATCGCGCAGATGGACAGGCTGCCGGAGGTGCGCGAGGCCTTCGCCAACGCGAACCGGCAGGCCCGGCTGGGGCTGGCGGCGCTCTTCGAGAACCTCGACCCTGAGGTCGACGAGCGGAAGGCGATGGCCGTGGGGGCCTTCTACCAGGCGCTGCTCGGCGGGCTGGCGACCCAGTGGCTGGTCGACCCGGACAGCGCGCCCTCCGCCCAGGACCTCGTCGAGGCGCTGCAGACGATCACGATGGGGCGGGCCACGGCCTGACGAGGCCGCCAAGAAAGATCGCCGCAGAGTGATCAACCCGCCGATGTGGGGGCAGTGCGGAAGTTCCTGACCGACCCGCACGTGGTCTCTATTCGGAGGTGCCCGACATGGCCTTGTTCGAGCTGATTTGCTACCTGATCGCGTTCGTCCTGTTCGTCCTGGCCACGCTCAACGTCGGCGCCCGCTTCAACCTGGTGGCGGCCGGGCTGGCGGCGGCGATCCTGCCGACCCTGGTCGCCGCGTTCAACGCACTGAACTGAGCCCGGCTCCCGCAAGGTGACACTCCCGCCGCCTTCGACGGTGAACTGTCACCGCTACGATTCCCCGCGTGCTGACCCGAATCCTTCGCCCGTGGTCCCTGGTGGCGCTGGTCGCCGCCGTCGTGCCGATCGGGGTGCTGGCCCACAGCGAGGGAGTCGGGTCCGTTCCGCCGATGCCCGTCGGCATGGCCGGCACCGCCTTCCCGGGCGCCGGCCACCGCGGACTGCTCTATCCGGTGGACGTCTTCGTGATCGGCGTCATGCCGCTGCTGGTGGCGGTGGCCCTGCTGGCGACGTCGCGGATCCCGGGCATCGTGGTCGGGGTCGTCTGCGGGCTGCTGGGGTTCTTCCATCTCGTGGAGCTCGTGGACTCGCTGCCGTCCACCATCTCCGTGATCGGTCTGCCCGTCGACGAGACGGCGGGCAGCCGGCCGGACCACTACCTCGGCACCCGCCCCGACGGCGCGTACTGGGGGCTGGCCGTTCTCGCCTACGGGCTCGTCGTGAGCGCCTTCCTGCGGCCCGATCACCGACCGGGCAGGAAGGAGAGGACGAAGTCCGACGAGAGGTCGTGCCAGTAGCCGGGGTTGCGCAGCATCCCGTGGTTCTCCCCGGGCACGTCGACCACCCGGACGTCTCTCGTCACCTCCCGGGCCCGGTCGGCGTAGTAGTGAGTGGCCCTGGGAGAGGTCATGCGGTCGTCGGTGCCGTGGGCCAGCAGCAGCCGCCGATCTCTCAGCTGCTCCACCGGCTCGCCCTTGGGCAGCCAGGGCGCCAGCGCCGCGACGCCCTTCACGTTCGGGTGCCCGGCGGCGCGCAGCGCCGTCCGTCCGCCCATCGAGTGGCCGACCATGACGACCGGGACGTCGATCCCGTGCGCGAGCCGCACCCGCTCCAGGATCCGTTCGACGTCGGCGACGGGTGAGGCGGCCGGGCCGTTCCAGCCGCGGACCCGGTAACGCACCCGCCAGACCGCGACTCCGCGCCGTGCCCCGGCGTTCCGGATCGCCCAGGCGAACGGCACCATCCGCAGGACGGCGGGCTGCCACGCGCTCGTGGGGCCCGGCCCGACCTCCCGGCCGCCGTGCAGCACCAGCGTGACGAGCCGGGTCGCGCCCCGGGCGGGATGGATCGTCGTGTACGGCATGCTCTCCATGACATCTCATTCGGAGCGGTGGCCGGAACGGACGGGTCTAGGGAAGGGTCAGCACCCGGGGGCCGTCGTCGGTGATCGCGACGGAGTGCTCGACGTGCACGGCCCGGCTGCCGTCGACGGTGTGCAGGGCCCAGCCGTCGCGCGCGGTGCGGTAGCGGTCCTTGCCCCCGGCCATGAACATCGGTTCGAGCGCGAGGGTCATGCCGGCCTTCAGCACCAGCCCCCGGCCGGGCCGACCCTCGTTGGCGACGTGCGGGTCCTCGTGCATGTGCCGGCCGATGCCGTGGCCGCCGAAGTCGCGCGGGATGCCGTATCCGGCGGCCCGTCCGACGGCGCTGATCGCCGCGCCGATGTCGCCCAGCCGGTTCCCGGGGACGGCGGCGGCGATGGCCGCCTCCAGGGCCTTCTCGGCGGTGGCGACGAGCCGCTGGTCCGCCGGGTCGCCGGGGCCGACGATCACGGTGAACGCCGAGTCGCCCGCCCAGCCGTTCAGGTAGGCGCCGCAGTCGATGCTGACCACGTCGCCCTGGCGCACGCGGTAGTCGTCGGGGATGCCGTGCACGATCACGTCGTTGACCGAGGCGCAGATGACGGCGGGGAAGGGGGTCGGCGCGAAGCCGGGCTGGTAGTGCAGGAAGGCGGGCTTGGCGCCGCTCTCCCGGATGACGGTGGCGGCGATCTCGTCGAGCTCGACGAGCCGCACGCCGGGTCTGATCGCCTCACGTACGGCCTGCAGCGCCCTGCCCACCACCCGGCCGGCCTCGCGCATGGCGTCCAGTTCGGCGGGGGTCTTGATCTCAACCATGGTCTGCTCCCGTGGATCCAATACTTATACCGGTATTGTTATCACGTGTTGCTATGATCGCGTGCATGGTCCGACCACCGCTCACCGAACTCGACCACGAACGCGGCAACCGCCTCGGCGCCCTGCTCCGTCAGGCCCGCGGCGACCGCAGCATGACCGAGGTCGCCGCCACCGCCGGCATCAGCCCCGAGACCCTCCGCAAGATCGAGACCGGCCGGGTCCCGACCCCGGCGTTCTTCACCATCGCCGCACTGGCCGCCGCGCTCGGCATCTCCCTCGACGTCCTGGCCGAGATCACCACGTCGGAGCGCGCCGCCTGACGACCGACCGGCCCCTCATCCTCCTCGACGTCGACGGGGTGCTGAACCCGCTCCGGCGGCCGGGCCCGGAGTGGGGGCCGCACACGTGCACGGCCGCCGGGCAGCCCTACCTGCTGTGGCTGAACCCGGCCCACGGCCCGCTGCTGCTGGCGCTCGCCGACGCGACCGGCGCCGATCTGGTGTGGGCGACCACCTGGCAGCACGACGCCAACGCGAGCGTCGGCCCGATCCTCGGGCTGCCCGAACTGCCGGTCATCGAGGTCGACAAGGGCCGGGGCGCCGAGGGCCCCGGCTGCTGCTGGAAGGTCCCGGCCGTCGCCGAGTACGTCGACCGCCGCCCCTTCGTCTGGTTCGACGACGACCTCGGCCGGGCCGACCGGCTCTGGCTGGAGGCCCACCCGAACGTCGGCAGGTTCCGGCTCGTCCACATCGGCTCCAGCAGGGGGATCCGCGACGCCCACTTCCGGCAGGCGCGGGCCTGGCTGACCTCGGGGTGAGGGCCGGCCATGTCGTCATGACCGGCCCTCCGGCGAAGGGTCAGCGCTTCTTGCGGCCGTCGTCGGTCAGGCCCGCGCGCCGCAGCGCCTCGGCCATCGCCCCGCTCGGGGGCGGGGACGACTGGCGGCGGTCCTGCTGGCGGGGCTGGCGCGGCTGGCGGTCCTGTCGGTCCTGGCGGGGCTGCCGGTCGCCGCGGTCCTGGCGCGGGGCCTGCTGGCGGGCCGGTTCGTCCTGCAGGCGGAGCGTCAGGGAGATCCGCTTGCGGGGGATGTCGACCTCCAGGACCTTCACCTTCACGATGTCGCCGGGCTTGACGACGTCGCGCGGGTCTTTCACGAAGGTGTTCGACATGGCCGACACGTGGACCAGCCCGTCTTGGTGGACGCCGACGTCGACGAAGGCCCCGAACGCCGCCACGTTGGTGACCACGCCTTCGAGGATCATGCCCTTCTGCAGGTCGGAGATCTTCTCGACGCCCTCCCTGAAAGCGGCCGTCTTGAACGCCGGGCGCGGGTCGCGGCCGGGCTTCTCCAGCTCACCGAGGATGTCGGTCACCGTCGGCAGGCCGAAGGCGCCGTCGACGAAGTCGGCGGGCTTCAGCGCCCGCAGCGCGGCGGTGTTGCCGATCAGGGTCCGCAGGTCGCCGCCGGTCGCCGTGAGGATCTTGCGGACCACCGGATAGGACTCGGGGTGGACGCTGGAGGCGTCGAGCGGGTCGTCGCCGCCGGGGATGCGCAGGAAGCCCGCGCACTGCTCGAACGCCTTCGGGCCCAGGCGCGGCACCTGCTTGAGCGCCGACCGCGACCGGAACGGGCCGTTGGCGTCGCGGTGCTGCACGATGTTGTCGGCCAGCGTCGAGCCGATGCCCGACACGCGCGTCAGCAGCGGGGCCGAGGCGGTGTTGACGTCGACGCCGACGGCGTTCACGCAGTCTTCGACCACCGCGTCGAGCGACCGCGAGAGCTTCTGCTCGGCCAGGTCGTGCTGGTACTGCCCGACGCCGATCGACTTGGGGTCGATCTTGACCAGCTCGGCCAGCGGGTCTTGCAGGCGGCGCGCGATCGAGACCGCGCCGCGCAGCGACACGTCGAGGCCCGGGAGCTCCTGCGAGGCGAACGCCGACGCCGAGTAGACCGACGCCCCCGCCTCGGAGACCATGATCTTCGTCACGCCGGGCATCAGCGCGACCAGTTCACCGGCGAGCTTGTCGGTCTCACGCGAGGCGGTGCCGTTGCCGATCGCGATCAGCTCGACCCCGTGCTTCTGGCAGAGCGCCCCGAGCACCGCGAGCGATTGGTCCCACTGCCGCTTGGGCTCGTGGGGGTAGATCGTGGCGGTGTCGACGACCTTGCCGGTCGCGTCGACGACGGCCACCTTCACGCCCGTGCGCAGACCGGGGTCGAGGCCCATCGTCGCCCGCGTGCCCGCCGGGGCGGCCAGCAGCAGGTCGCGCAGGTTGGCCGCGAACACCCGCACGGCCTCGTCTTCGGCCGCCTGCCACAGCCGCATCCGCAGGTCGATGCCCAGGTGGACGAGGATGCGGGTGCGCCAGGCCCACCGCACGGTGTCGGAGAGCCACTTGTCGCCCGGACGCCCCTGGTCGGAGATCCCGAACCGGGTCGCGATGCGCACCTCGAACGTCGACGGGCCCTCCCGGGGCTCCTCGGGCTCCAGCGTGAGGGAGAGCACCTCCTCCTTCTCACCCCGGAACATCGCCAGGATGCGGTGCGAGGGCAGCTTGGCGAAGGGCTCGGCGAAGTCGAAGTAGTCGGAGAACTTGGCCCCGGCCTCCTCCTTCCCCTCGCGGACGGCCGCGATCAGGCGGCCCCGGCTCCACATCGACTCGCGGAGGGTGCCGATCAGGTCGGCGTCCTCACCGAAGCGCTCGATCAGGATCGCGCGGGCGCCCTCGAGGGCCGCCGCGGCGTCGGCGACGTTCTCGCCGACGAAGCCGGCCGCCGTGGCCGCCGGGTCGAGGCCGGGGTCGGCGAGCAGCTTGTCGGCCAGCGGTTCGAGGCCGGCCTCGCGGGCGATCTGGGCCTTGGTGCGGCGCTTCGGCTTGTAGGGGAGGTAGATGTCCTCCAGCCGGGCCTTCGAGTCGGCCGCCATGATCTGCGCCTCGAGCGCGTCGTCGAGCTTGCCCTGCGACCGGATCGACTCCAGGATCGCGGCGCGGCGCTCCTCCATCTCCCGCAGGTAGCGCAGCCGCTCCTCCAGCGCGCGCAGCTGCGCGTCGTCGAGCATTTCGGTCGCTTCCTTGCGGTAGCGGGCGATGAACGGCACCGTCGCGCCGCCGTCGAGCAGATCGACGGCCGCGGCGACCTGCCGCTCACGTACGCCGAGTTCCTCGGCGATCCGCTGGTTGATCGACTGGATCACGATCTTCCTTCTCCCTAGGCTCCGGCCCATTCTGCCGGACCGGCGTGCCCGCCGAGCCTGGTCGGCCACAGCCGGGTGGTGCAGTCGTCCGAGGTGGTGGCCAGCAGATGGCCGTCGGGGTGGAAGGCGGCGCCGTTCACGGCGGAGGTGTGGCCGGTGAAGAGGCTCAGTTCCGCGCCGCTCGCGGTGTCCCAGATCTTGACGGTACGGTCACCGCCCCCGGTCGCCAGCAGGTCGCCCGTGGCGTCGAAGGCGACGGCCCGCACGTCGGAGGTGTGGCCGGTCAGCTCACGCGCCGCGCCGGTCCGCCGGTTCTCCAGCCGGACCGCGCCCCCCGGCAGGGCGGTCGCCACGAGGTGGCCGCACGCGGCCGTGGCCCCGACCACGAGGTCGTCGCCGGCGAAGACCACGCGGGTCCCCGGCTGCTCACTGAGCTGGCGGCCCATGACGGTGTCCCACGTCCGGACGGTGCCGTCGGCGCTCGCGGTGGCGATGACGTCGCCCGACGGGTGGAAGGCGACGGAGGTCACCGGGCCGGTGTGCCCGGCCAGAGGATCGCCGAAGGAGCGCCGCGTGTCGGGGTCCCAGAGCCGGACGGTGTGGTCGGCGCAGGCGGCCGCCAGCAGGTGGCCGCCCGGGTGGAAGGCCACCACCGGGCCGCCCGGCAGCGGGTCGCCGATCTGGTCGCGGGTCACCGGGTCCCACAGCCGGACCGCCCGGTCGGCGGTGGCCAGCAGATGGCCGCGCGGGTGGAAGGCCACTCCGTGGACGGGCGCGTCGTGGCCGGTCAACCGGCGGGCGACCACCGCCGAGGTCATCCGGGTCTCGAGCTCGTCGACGCGGGCGGTGAGCCGGCGGACGAGGTCGTCGCGCTCTTCGAGGCGGCGGTGCAGGTCGTCGCGGACCCGCCGGGCCACCGCGTGGGTGTGCTGGAGGGTCACCAGCGAGCGGCGCAGCCGGGCGACCTGGTCGAAGGGCTCCGTGTCGGACGGCTGGTCCGGCAGCCCGTCGACGCGCCACCGCCGGACCTCGCCCCGGTCGTCGACGCTGACCAGGAGCGACCGGCCGAGGGCCAGCGCCTGGACCGCCCCCGAATGGCCGGTCACCCGGGCGAGGGGGGTGGCGCCCAGGTCGTACAGGGAGATGGAGTCGTCCCAGTTCACGGCGGCCAGCACGTCGCCGCGGGCGGTCAGCCCGGACACCGGCTCGGGGGTGATGACCTCGTCGTCGGCGCGGGCGAGGCGGTCGGGGCCGACGATCACCAGCCGTCCGGCGAGGAAGGCGACGCCCTCGCCCGGCAGCGGGTCGCCGATCGGCTGGCCGGTGCCGGCGTCCCACAGGCGGACCGTGCCGTCCTTGGCGGCGGTGGCCAGCAGGTGCCCGGCGGGGTGGAAGGCCAGCTCGACGACCCGGCCGGTGTGGCCGGTCAGCGGGTCGCCGACCGGCATCCGGGTCACCGGGTCCCACAGGCGGACCGAGTGGTCCCAGCCCGCGCTGGCCAGCAGGTGGCCGTCGGGGTGGAAGCCGACGGCGGTCACGACGTCCTCGTGGCCCTTCAGCTCTCCGGCCGGCACCCCGGAGAGGTCCCACAGGCGGACGACGCCGTCTTCGCCCCCGGAGGCGAGCAGGTGGCCGTCGGGGTGGAAGGCCAGGGTCATCGTGTACGGAGACCCGCTCATCTCCACGCCCGTGGAGTAGCGGATGAGGCCCGTGTCGTCGGAGGTGGCGATCAGTTCGTCGCCGGGATGGAGGGCCACCCCGGCGACGGGGGCGGAATGGCCGGTCAACGGTTCGCCGAAAGGCGTGACTCGTAAGCGCATATGACCGGCAGCATTCCAGATTGTCAGGATTACGGCAGGAGAACGAGCCGTCCCCGCAGTCCGCCCTCGGCCATCCGCGTGTGCGCGGCGGCGGCCTCGGTCAGCGGATAGGTCGCGGCCACCCGGACCCTGACCTTGCCCGCGCTCACCAGCTCCACGAGCGCGTCGAGCTGGTCGCGGGCCGAGTGGGCCCACATGACCTGCGACGTGATGCCCCGGCCCTCTTCCGGTCCGCCGTCGACGACCACGGCGATGAACTGCCCGCCGTCGCGCACGGCGTCGTGGGCGGGCTGCACCAGCTTGGCCGGGTCGACGGCCGCGTCCACGCCCTCGGGCAGCAGCTCGCGGACCTTCGCGACGTCGTCGACGACGTACTGCGCGCCGAGCGCCCGCAGGTCGTCCTCGTCGGTGGCGCGCGCCAGCGCGACGACCGTGAGGCCGCGCTGGGCGGCGAGCTGCACCAGCATGCCGCCCACGCTGCCGGCGGCGCCGGTGACCAGCAGGGTCGACCCTTCGGGCAGGCCGAGGAGGTCGAGGCACTGCCACGCCGTCAGGCCCGGCAGGGGGAGGCCGGCGGCCTGCTCGGCGGGCCAGTCGGCGGGCGCGGGGGCGAGTTCGTCGACGGCGATGACCGCCTGGTCGGCGTACGGGCCGAAGTCGCGGTTGAAGCCGCCCCAGGTGGAGGCGGCCAGGACGCGGTCGCCGATCTCGACCCCGGTGACGTCCGGGCCGAGGGCCTCCACGACGCCGGCGACGTCGCAGCCCATGCCGGTCTGCTCCCGGGCCGGGGCGCCGTGCATGAGCAGGCCGCCGCCGCGGATGAACAGGTCGACGGGGTTGACCCCCGCCGCCTCGACCCTGATGCGGACCTGGCCCGGCCCCGGCTCGGGGGCCGGCGCCTCCACCGTTTCCAGGGCCTCCGGGCCCCCGTATGTCCTGACGACCACCGCGCGCATTGGTTCTCCTCCAGTGAGTCCGGGGGTCCCGAAGCTGATGATCGTAGTAGATATTTCAACCAAAAGATCAAAAAAGAAAACCCCGGGCAAAACGCCCGGGGTTCCCTCATCACCGATTAGGCGAGACCGTTTTTCATGGCCGTGATGAGTTCGCCGTTGCTCGTGTCACCGCTGAGCTCCCAGAAGAAGGAACCGCCGAGGCTCTGGTCCTTCGAATAGGTCATCTTTCCGGTGATCGTGGACGGGGTGTCGTAACTCCACCAGTTGTTTCCGCACTTGGCGTAGGCGGTCCCCGCGATGGTGCCGGTGGCCGGGCAGGTGTTCTTCAGGACCTTGTAGTCCTCGTTGCCGGCCTCGTAGGTGCCGGGCGCGGCCCCGGTCGCGGTGCCGCCCGGGGTGGCCTGGGTGACGCCGGTCCAGCCGCGGCCGTAGAAGCCGATGCCGAGCAGCAGTTTGGACGCCGGCACGCCCTTGGACTTGAGCTTCTGGATCGCGTTGTCGCTGTAGAAGCCGGCCGTCGGGATCCCGGTGTAGCTGTGCAGCGGCGAGTGCGGGGCGGTCGGGCCCTGCGCCGCGAAGGCGCCGAAGTAGTCGTAGGTCATGACGTTGTACCAGTCGAGGTACTGCGCGGCGCCGCCGTAGTCGGCCGCGTCGATCTTGCCGCCGGTGGTGCCGTCGGCGGTGATGGCCGCGGTGACCAGGTAGTTCTGGCCGAAGCGGTTGCGCAGCGCCTGCATCAGGTTCTTGAAGGACGCGAAGCCGGAGGTGTCGCAGCTCAGGCCGCAGGCGTTCGGGTACTCCCAGTCGATGTCGATGCCGTCGAACACGTCGGCCCAGCGCGGGTCCTCGACGAGGTTGTAGCAGGAGTTGGCGAAGGCGGTCGGGTTCTGGGCCGCCTGGCCGAAGCCGCCCGACCAGGTCCAGCCGCCGAAGGAGAACAGGACCTTGATGTGCGGGTACTGCTGCTTGAGCTTGCGGAGCTGGTTGAAGCTGCCGCGCAGCGGCTGGTCCCAGGTGTCGGCCACGCCGTCGACGCTCTCGGCGGCGGTGTAGGCCTTCTCGTAGTCGGCGTAGCTGTCGCCGATGGTGCACTGCCCGTTCTGGACGTTGCCGAAGGCGTAGTTGATGTGGGTCAGCTTCGCCGCCGAGCCGCTCGTGACGATGTTCTTCACGTGGTAGGCCCGCTGGTAGACGCCCCACTGGACGAAGTAGCCGAGCAGCTTCTTGTTCCCGCCGGTCCCGGTCTGGGAGGTGGTGCCGGTGACGCTGGTGGACAGGCCCGACTGGTTGTTGGCGGCGTCGCGGGCGCGGACCTGGTAGGTGTACGCGGTGTTCGCCGCGCGGCCGGTGTCGGTGTAGGAGGTGCCGGTCACGGTGGTGACGAGCGTGCCGCCCCGGTAGACCAGGTAGCCGGTCACGCCGACGTTGTCGGTCGATGCGTTCCACGACAGCGAGACGCTGTTGCTGGTCACCCCGGTCACGGTGAGGCCCCCCGGCGTCGACGGCGCGGTGGTGTCGGGGCCGCCCGTGCCGCTGGTCGTGCCGGTGACGCTGTTCGACAGGCCCGACTGGTTGCCTGCGGCGTCGCGGGCGCGCACCTGGTAGGTGTACGCGGTGCTCGCCGCGCGGCCGGTGTCGGTGAAGGTCGTGCCGGTCACGGTGGTGACCAGGGTGCCGCCCCGGTAGACGAGGTAGCCGGTGACCCCGACGTTGTCGGTCGAGGCGTTCCAGCTCAGCGAGACGCTGCTGCTGGTCACGCCGGTGACCTGGAGGTTGCCGGGCGTCGAGGGTGCGGTGGTGTCGCCGCCGCCGGTGCCGCCGGTGACCTGGACGGCCGCCACGATGGCGTAGTTGGCGCCGCCGTTCATGTTGAACTGCACGTTGAGCTGACCGTCGGAGACGGTCGCGGTGTAGGTGCGGTCGCAGGCGGTGAGCGCGCCGCAGGAGGCGAACACGTCGAAGGCCGACTGGACCACGGTGTTCTCGATCCGGATGTCGAACTTCCGCTGCCCGGCGGCGTTCGCCCAGTCCTCGACCATCTTCACGGTGACCTGGTAGGTGCCGTTGGCGACGTCGAACTTGTAGCCGCCCCAGCCGCTGAACAGCTGGTAGTTCTGGTAGAGCGCGTCGTCGGTGGTGCCGCCGATCGCGCTGCCCGTGGAGCCGGCGCCGTAGGACGTCTCGTAGCCCCAGGTGCCGCTGGAGTAGGCCTTGTCGGCGAGCCAGGCGTTGCCGCCGCCGTCGGTCAGGGCCGGTCCGTTGGCGTTGGCCCGCAGGGGCACGGTCACCGCGCCGTACGCCGCGGACTGCGCGAACATCAGGGGCAGGATCAGCGCACCGATCGCCAGTAAGAGGGTCAGGACTCTTCTCATCGAGCTACTCCACGTCCGGGGGGAAGGGGATGCGGCGGGACGCGCCGGGAACAGGAGGTTCCCGTCCAACTAATAGGAAGCTTTCCTTTTAATTACGGCGAACGTAACCCGCGTCACAGATCCCGTCAATGGGCGCGCAGGGAACGCCAGATCGGGCCGGGCAGCGCGTCGGCGGCGGCGTCCAGATCGAGCCCCGGCGCGCCCGCCAGCACCCGGCGCGTGGTCTCGGCGAGGGGCCCGATGAGCAGCATCTCGATCAGCGCCGGAGGCAGGTCGGCGATCTCCCCAGCGGTGACGCGCGGCGCGAACCAGGCCGTCAGGCGGTCCATCAGGGGCGCCTTGCGGGCCGCGACGGCGGCGGCGTGCGGCTCGATGAGCGGCGCGGCGTGGATGAACCGGGCCCGCGCGGTCTCGTCGCGGGCGAACGCGAGATAGGCGCGCACGATCGCGCGCACCCCCTCCTCGGTGCTGTCGGCCCGCTCGACCGCCTCGATGAGGCCGGTCAGCAGGTCGTCCATGCACTCGGAGTAGAGGGCGGCGGCCAGCCCGTCGAAGCTGCCGAAGTGGTGGTAGAGGCTGCCCATGCTGACGCCGCTGCGCGAGGTCACCGCGCGCAGGGTGAAGTCGCCGGCGGTGAACGCCTCCAGGGCCGTGTCGAGCAGCCTGCGGATCGTGGCCTCGCTGCGGGCCTGCCTCACGCGATTCCCGACAGCTTCTCCGCCTGCTCCCACAACCGCAGGCCCAGCTCCCGGTCGACGTGCATCGGGATCTCCTCGAACTCGTTGAAGTAGCGGCCGGTGGTCGACCCTTCGGTCAGCGCGACCACCGGGGCCGCGCCCTGGTCGGGAGTCTTCCAGAACCGCTTGGCCGCTTTGAGCAGCAGCCCGACCGGCCCGCTCCGCGCGCCCAGCCCGGTGTTGATCACCCCGGGGTGGACGGCGTCGATCGTCCCGCCGCGCGCCCGCCAGCGTTCGGCGAACAGCGGCAGCACGGCCACGTTGCAGAGCTTGGTGTCGGCGTAGGTGCGCAGGGGATGGAAGTCCGCGCCGTGGGGGGTCCGGCCGGGATCGGCCTTCCCCTTCACGTAGAGGCCCGCGCTGACCTGCACGACCCGCGCGAGGCGGTCTTCGAGGAGGCGGTTCAGGGTGAACGGCGCGAGGTGGTTGACCGCGAACGACTCCTCCAGGCCGTCGGGCGTGAGGGTCAGCCGCGAGGGCCACAGGCCCGCGTTGTGGACCAGCACGTCGATGCGCGGGCAGACCTCGGCCAGCCGCTCGGCCACGCCCCGCATGCCCGCGACCGTCGACAGGTCGCCGACGACGAGCTCGGCCTCGCCGGGCAGCGACCGGAGGGCCTGCTCTCCCCGGGCGGCGTCGCGGGCGACGACGACCACCCGGTGTCCTCGGCGCGCGAGTTCGGCGCTGACGGCGTACCCGATTCCCCGGTTTCCCCCGGTGACCACCACGTTCATGGCCGGAGCATAAATTAGAGCAAATCTTTAGAGCAAATCTCTAGATTCGGCGGAGGAGGCCGTCGACGGCGGCCAGGGCCAGCGTCTTGTAGCCGACGGAGTCGAACAGGACGGTCACCCGGTCGGGGTCGGCGCTCATCACCGTTCCCGCGCCCCACGCGGTGTGCTCGACCTTCGACTGGAGCGGGAAGGGGCCGTCGTCCACGTCGGGGACCGCTTCCTGGACGACTCCGCGGCAGGTGTCGCAGGTGCCGCAGGAGCGGCCGTAGGGTTCGCCGAAGTACTCCAGGAGGAAGCGGCGGCGGCAGCCGGTCGTCTCGGCGTAGGAGCGCATCATGTCGAGGCGCGACTCGTCGACGCGGTGGCGTACCTCGTCGAGTTCGACGGCCTTCTCGACGGCCCGTTCGGCGGTGAGGCGCTTCCTGGCCCAGCGCAGTTCGCCGGGGACCAGCGCGCCCGCGCGCTCCAGCAGGTTGGCCAGGGCGGTCAGCCGGGTGGTGCCGACGCCGAGCAGGTCGCGCAGTTCGCCGGCCGGCACCAAGCCGCCGTGCTCGCGGACCAATACCGCGATGCGCAGCAGGAGTTCGGGGTCGGCCCGGCCGCCGGTCTGGAAGCGCCGCAGGCCCAGGTCCTCGGGGCGGTAGAACAGGATCGCCTCGGCGGGGCGGCCGTCCCGTCCGGCGCGGCCGATCTCCTGGTAGTAGGAGTCGGGCGACTCCGGCGGGCCCGCGTGCAGCACCCGGCGCACGTCGGGGCGGTCGATGCCCATGCCGAAGGCGGAGGTCGCCACGACCACGTCCAGCTCGCCGGCGGCGAACCGCGCGTGGGTGCGGTTGCGGTCGGCCGTCTTCAGCCCGGCGTGGTACGGCTCGGCCCGCTTGCCCTCCAGCAGGGCGCAGTACTCCTCGGCGTCCCGCCGGGTCGGCACGTAGATCAGCGTCAGGCCCTCTGCGGCGAGGGCGTGCTCGACCAGGGCCCGGCGGCGGTCGTCCTCGGAGGTGAACCGCCGGGCCGACAGGGTCAGGTTCGGCCGGTCGAAGCCGCGCACGATCTCCACCGGGTTCCGCAGGCCCAGCGACCGGACGATCTCGGCCCGCACGTTAGGCGCCGCCGTCGCGGTCAGCGCCACCACCGGCGGATGGCCCAGCTTCTCGATGACCTGGCCGAGCCGCAGGTAGTCGGGCCGGAAGTCGTGTCCCCACGACGACACGCAGTGGGCCTCGTCGATCGCGATCAGCGACGGCCGGGCCGCCGCCAGGCGCTCCACCACCTCGGGCTTGGCCAGCTGCTCCG
This sequence comes from Herbidospora galbida, assembly GCF_005233835.1. Classification (GTDB taxonomy): domain Bacteria; phylum Actinomycetota; class Actinomycetes; order Streptosporangiales; family Streptosporangiaceae; genus Herbidospora; species Herbidospora galbida. The sequence goes on from NZ_SZQA01000034.1 coordinate 58,862, forward strand.
GTGACAGGAACACGAACTCGGCCGTCCCGGCGGTGACCTGGTCGAGGCCCTTGTCGACCGACTGCGTGGAGTTGACCGCCACCGCGCCGGTGCCCGCCTTCAGCAGGCTCATCACCTGGTCGCGCTGCAACGCGATCAGCGGCGACACCACGATCGTCGGGCCGTCGAGCAGCAGGGCGGGCACCTGGTAGACGGCCGACTTGCCGCCCCCGGTCGGCATCACCAGCAGCACGTCGCGCCCGGCGACCAGATGCCGCATGGCCTCCTTCTGACCGGGCCGCAGCCCCTGCCAGCCGAACACGCGCCGGGCCGTCGACCCGAGCCGGAACCTCGCGAACGCTCTCCTCATGGCCGCCCTCTATGCCCGGCCCGGGGGACTTCAGGCCGGTCGGGCCGGGGTTCGTGCGGTGACCAGCGCCAGATCGGTCTCGACGGCGTGCGCGGTGGCCTGGAGATGGGCCAGCAGACCGGGCCTGACCTGGCCGGTCGTGGCGACGTTCACCGCGGCGACCACCTTGCCGTCGCGGTCGTGGATCGGCACGGCCAGCGCCCGCAGTCCCTCTTCGAGCTCGTCCTCGACGATCGCGTAGCCGTCGGCGCGGGCCCGCCGGATCAGCGCCCGCAGCCGTTCGGGGTCGGTCACGGTGCGGGGCGTCAGCGCCACCGGCCGGCCCAGGTCGGCGTCGTCGGCCAGCAGGACCCGGCCCATCGACGTGGCGTAGGCCGGGAACCGGGTGCCGACCGTGATGTCCACACTCATGATCTTGTACGCCGGCGCCCGCGCCACATAGCGGATGTCGGTCCCGTCGAGCACGGCCACCGACGCCGACTCGCCCACCGCCTCGGCCAGCGCGGTCAGGTGGGGCGTGGCGAGCTCGCCCAGCGTCAGCGCCGACAGGCGGGCGTACCCCAGCTCCAGGACCTTCGGCAGCGCGACGAACCGGTTGCCCGCCTTCACCGCGTAGCCGAGCTCGACCAAAGTCAGCAGCGCCCGCCGGGCGGTCGCCCGCGCCAGCCCGGTGGCCTCGGCGACCTCTGACAGGGTCCCGCCGAGCGCGGTCAGCACCGCCAGCCCCCGGGCCAGCGACTGGACCGGGGTGTCATCGGGGATCTCGATCGGGGTCGGCGGCGCGGGCGCGCGGGCGGCCAGCAGGCGTTCCATGCGGGCGGTGTCGAGCCGGGGGAGGGCCAGCGCGGCCAGCGACTCGACGGTGTGCCTGCTGCGGTGGGAGACCACGCTGACCGCGCACACCACCCGGCCGCGCGAGCGCACGGGGACGGCGACCGCGATCAGGCCCGGCTCGATGAGCTGGTCGTCGCGGGCCCAGCCCGCGTCGAGCGCGGCCTTGGCCCGGTCGCGGAACTCCGGCTCGCCCGCCGGGTCGGCGGCGACCACCGTCTCCGGCCGGGCCGCCCGCCAGCGGGCCCAGCCGGCCTCGGTCCACTCGGCGGCCAGCAGCGCCCCCGCCGCGCAGCGTTCGGCCGGGACCAGGTCGCCCACCCGGAAGGTCAGCGAGCGGCTGCGCCGCCGGGGGAGCTGGGTGACGAACCGGACGGCCGTGCCGTCGGCCACCGCCAGCGACACCGACTCGTCGAGGTCCTCCGCCAGTCGGGCCGCCTCGGGTCCCAGCGCGTCGGGGACGCCGCTGCCCGACAGGTAGGTGTTCCCGACGGCCAGGACGCGGGGCGTCAGCCGTACCGAACGATCGGGCCCGGCCGGACGGGCCAGCCCCATCGCGACGAGGGTCGCCAGCACCCGGTCGACGGTCGAGCGGGCCAGCCCGGTGGCGCGGGTCAGCTCGCTCGGACGGCACGGCCCGCCGTCGGCCATCGCCCGCAGCACGACCAGCCCGCGCTCCAGCGGCCCCACGACTGCCTCGGTCATTGACACACGTCCAAAGGGGGTAGCAGACTCCTGAACTACGTCAAATGTGAACAATAGTTCATCAGGCGAACAAGTCCACTCCGAACAGGGAGAACATGGCGGAGATCCGTAGCCTGCGGGACGCGGTGGCCGGGCTCGTCCACTCCGGCGACACCGTGGCGATGGAGGGGTTCACCCACCTCATCCCGTTCGCCGCCGCGCACGAGATGATCCGGCAGCGGGTGACCGATCTCACCCTCGTCCGGATGACCCCCGACGTCATCTACGACCAGCTCATCGGCATGGGCGCGGCCCGCAAGCTGGTCTTCTCGTGGGGCGGCAACCCCGGCGTGGGCTCGCTGCACCGCTTCCGCGACGCCGTCGAGAACGGCTGGCCGCGCCCGCTCGAACTCGACGAGCACAGCCACGCCGGCATGGCCAACCGCTACGTCGCCGGGGCGTCCCGGCTGCCGTTCGCGGTGCTGCGCGGCTACCGGGGGAGCGACCTGCCGTCGCGGTCGGAGACGATCTCGACCGTGGTGTGCCCCTTCACCGGCGAGGAACTCGCGGCCGTCGCCGCGATCAACCCCGACGTGACCGTCATCCACGCCCAGCGCGCCGACCGCGACGGGAACGTGCAGCTGTGGGGGCTGGTCGGCGTCCAGAAGGAGGCCGCGCTGGCCGCCTCCCGGGTGCTCGTGACGGTCGAGGAGATCGTGGACGACCTGACGCCCGCCCCCGGCGCGGTGGTACTGCCGTCGTGGACGGTCGACGCGGTCGCCGTGGCCCCCAACGGGGCCCACCCCTCCTACGCGGCCGGCTACACCGTCCGCGACAACGGCTTCTACCAGTCGTGGGACGCCGTCTCCCGCGACCGCGACACCTTCCTGCGCTGGATGGACGAGCACGTCCTGGAGGAGGCCCGATGACCTGGACCTCCGACGAGCTGATGACCGTCAACGCCGCCCGCGCCCTGGCCGGGGCCCGCACCTGCTTCGTCGGCATCGGCCTGCCCAGCGCCGCCGCCAACCTGGCCCGGCGGACCATCGAACCGAGGCTGGTGCTCATCTACGAGTCGGGCACCCTCGGCTCCAAGCCGTCGCGGCTGCCGCTGTCGATCGGCGACGGCGAACTCGCCGACACGGCCGACGCCGTGGTGTCGGTGCCGGAGATCTTCAACTACTGGCTCCAGGCCGGGCGGATCGACGTCGGCTTCCTCGGCGCGGCCCAGGTCGACCGGTTCGCCAACGTCAACACGACCGTCATCGACCGGGGGCCGGGCCGTCCCGAGGGGCGCCTGCCGGGCGCGGGCGGCGCGCCGGAGATCGCCGCGAGCTGCGGGAAGGTGCTGCTGGTGCTGCGCCACTCGACCCGGAACCTGGTCGGCAAGCTCGACTTCGTCACCACCGTCGGGCACGGCGACGGGCCCGGGTCGCGCGCCCGGCTCGGCCTGCCCGGCGCCGGTCCGGTCGCCGTGATCACCGACCTCGGGATCCTGCGCCCCGACCCGGAGACCGCCGAGCTCACGCTCACCGACGTGCACCCCGGCACCACCCCCGACCAGGCCGTCGCCGCCACCGGCTGGCCCCTCGCCGTCGCCGCCGACCTGCGCGTCACCGAACCCCCCACTGAGGCGGAGCTGACCGCCCTGCGCCGCCTCGCCCAAGGAGCACCCGATGCCTGAACCGCTGTCCCAGGAGACGATCTCCCGGGAGATCGCCGAGCTGGCCGCGAGGTCAGACGGGGCCGACCACCCCGCGCGCGACTACCCGCCCTACCGCTCCAGCGGCCTGCGGCACCCGCACCGGCCGCTCGTCGCCCCGCCCGAGGCCTACGCCGAGCTGCGCGGGCCCGTCTTCGGGGCGAGCGACGTCACCCCGCTCGACGCCGACCTCACCCGGCAGCACGCCGGGGAGCCGCTCGGGGAGCGCATCACCGTCACCGGCCGGGTCACCGACCGCGACGGCCGCCCGGTGCGCGGGCAGCTGGTGGAGGTCTGGCAGGCCAACGCCTCCGGCCGCTACCCGCACCAGCGCGACCAGCACCCCGCGCCGCTCGACCCCAACTTCACCGGCACCGGCCGCTGCCTGACCGACGCCGACGGCCGCTACGCCTTCACCACGATCAAGCCCGGCGCCTACCCGTGGAAGAACCACGTCAACGCGTGGCGGCCGGCCCACATCCACTTCTCGGTCTTCGGCACCGCCTTCGCCCAGCGCCTGGTCACCCAGATGTACTTCCCGGGCGACCCGCTGTTCCCGTACGACCCGATCCTCCAGTCGGTGACCGACGACAAGGCCCGCGAGCGGCTCGTCGCGGCCTACGACCACGAGCTCTCCCAGCCGGAGTGGAGCCTGGGGTACAGATGGGACATCGTCCTCGACGGCCCGTCGGCGACCTGGATGGAGGAAGGCCGATGAGACCCACCCCTTCGCAGACCGTGGGCCCCTTCTACGGCTACGCTCTGCCCTTCCGCGGCGGCGGCGACCTGGTCCCCTCGGGCCATCCGGGGGCGATCTCCGTCCACGGGTACGTCTACGACGGCGCGGGCGACCCGATCCCCGACGCGCTGCTGGAGTTCTGGCAGGCCGACGCCGCCGGGAACCTCGACGGCAAGCCGGGCTCGATGCGCCGCGACGAGGTCGACGGCTCGTTCGCCGGCCGCGACGGGGTGACCTTCACCGGGTTCGCCCGCGTGGCCACCGACCTCGACGGACACTGGACGCTGCGCACGGTCCGGCCCGGCGGGGCGCCCTACATCGCGGTGTGCGTGTTCGCCCGGGGCCTGCTGCACCACCTGTACACCCGCCTCTACCTCGACGACGGCGACGACGCCCTGCTGGCCTCGCTCCCCGCCGACCGGCGCGCGACCCTGGTCGCCGCTCCCGAGCGGGACGGGGTGTACCGCTTCGACATCCGCCTCCAGGGCGAGGGCGAGACGGTCTTCCTCGACCTGGGCTGAACCCGGAGGCTCTCGTGATCACCGGTGACGGGCTCCTCGGCCCGGCCTGGTCCGGCACCCCGGCCGACGGGGCGACCGCCGACCCGGCCGTCCTCCGCGCCCTGCTCGACGCGGAGGCGGCACTGGCCCGCGCCCAGAACCGCCCCGACCTGGCCGACGCCATCGCGTCGGCGGAGGTCGGAGACCTCGGGCACGGCGGCGGGAATCCCGTGATCCCGCTGGTCAAGGCGCTGCCCGAAGGCGCCCACGACGGCGCGACCAGCCAGGACGTCCTGGACACCGCGCTGATGCTGGTCGCGGCGCGGGCCCGGCGGCTGGTCCTGCTCGACCTCGCCTCGGCCGCCGGGGCGCTGGCGGAGCTGGCGCGGGAGTACCGGGACACCCCGATGCCCGGCCGCACCCTCACCCAGCACGCCGTGCCGACGACGTTCGGCCTCAAGGCGGCCGGGTGGCGGTCGCTGGTGCTCGACGCCTACGAGCGGCTCGGCGCGGTGACCCTGCCCGCGCAGCTCGGCGGCGCCGGGGGCACCCTGGCCACGCTCTCGGTCCCGCTCATGGAGCGGTTCGCCCGGGAGGTCGGGCTGGCGGCGCCGCTCCTGCCCTGGCACGTGCTGCGCACCCCGGTCGCCGACCTCGCCGGGGCGCTGGCGTTCTGCTGCGGGGCGCTCGGCAAGATCGCGGCCGACGTCCTGGTGCTGTCGCGTACGGAGATCGGCGAGGTCACCGAGGGATCGGGCGGCGGCTCGTCGGCGATGCCGCACAAGAGCAACCCCGTTCACGCCACCCTGATCGCCGCCTGCGCCCGCCAGGCTCCGTCCCTGGCCGCGATCCTCTACGGCGCGATGGCCGCCGAGGACGAACGCCCGGCCGGCGCCTGGCACGCCGAATGGGAACCGTTGCGGACCCTGCTGCGCCTGGCCGGGGGAGCGGCGTGGCACGCCGCCGCGCTGACGGGGGGCCTGCGGGTCCATCCGGCCCGGATGCGGGAGAACCTGTCGCTGACCGGCGGCCTGATCGTCGCCGAACGCGTCATGGGCGAGCTGTCACGGCAGCTCGGCAAGAAGGCGGCCCGGGAACTCCTCGAAACCGCCTCCCGCGACGCGGCCCGCCTCCGGATGCCCCTGCGCCAGGCCGTGGAGACCGCCCTCGCGAACACCGAGACATCCGTCGACGCCGGGCTTTTCGATCCCACCGGCTATTCCGGTGCCGCAGGGGAACTCGTCGATCGAGCTCTCGACCGTCCCCTCAAGGAGATCGCCGATGTTGAACTTCCGCGTTGACGGGCCCGCGCACGCGCCCGCGCTGATCCTCGGCCCGTCACTGGGCACCTCGCTCCGGGTCTGGGACGCCCAGGCCGCCGCCCTGTCGCGGCACTTCAAAATCATCCGGTACGACCTCCCCGGCCACGGCGCGTCCCCGGTCGTCCAGGGAGCGACCTCGATGGAGTCGCTGGCCGCGCTCGTGATCGGCGTCGCCGACGCGGCGGGGGCGGACGCCTTCCACTACGCCGGGATCTCCCTGGGCGGCGCGATCGGCGCGTGGCTGGCGCTGCGCCACCCCGACCGGGTGCTGTCCCTGACGATGGTCTGCTCGGCCGCCAAGTTCGGCACCGAGGAGAGCTGGCACGAGCGCTCCGCCCTGGTGCGCGGCGAGGGCACCCGCGCCCTCGCCGACCTGGCGTGGGGCCGCTGGTTCACCCCGGACGCCGACAAGGACGCCGCCCAGGCCATGATCGACGACCTGCTGGCCGCCGAAGACGAGGGCTACGCCGAGTGCTGCGAGGCCCTGTCGGGCTACGACATCCGCGCCGAGCTCCCGGCCGTCACCGCCCCGACCCTCGTCATCGCCGGCCGCGACGACCCCGCCGTCCCCCCGGCCGTGGCGCGGGAACTGGCCGACGGCATCCCGGGCGCGACCCTCCACGAGCTCCCCGGCGCCGCCCACCTGGCCCCGGTGGAGCGGCCCGACGCCGTCCTGGCGGCGATGCGCGCCCACCTGCCCCAGGCCGACGGGATGACGGTCCGCCGGGCGGTGCTGGGCGACGAGCACGTCGACCGGGCGGTCGCGAACACCACCGGCTTCACCGCCGACTTCCAGGACCTCATCACCCGGTACGCCTGGGGCGAGATCTGGACCCGCCCGGGTCTCGACCGCAGGACCCGCAGCTGCGTCACGCTCACCGCACTGGTCGCGGGCGGCCACCTCGACGAGCTGGCCATGCACGTCAGAGCCGCGATCCGCAACGGTCTCACGCCAGACGAGATCAAGGAAGTCCTCCTCCAGACCGCGATCTACTGCGGCGTCCCGGCCGCCAACGCCGCCTTCGCCGTCGCCCAACGCACGCTAGGGAGCCTGGAATGACCCACACCACGGTCGCGATCATCGGCGGCGGCCCGGCGGGCCTGCTGCTGGCCCGGATGCTGCACAACGCCGGGATCGACTCCGTCGTGCTGGAGAGCCGCGACCGCGCCTACGTCGAGCAGCGCCAGCGCGCCGGCATGCTCGAACAGGGCACGGTCGACGCGCTGCGCGAGTGCGGCGCCGCCGCGCGCATGGAGCGCGAGGGGCTCCCGCACAACGGCATCGAGCTGCGGTTCGACCGGCGGGCCCACCGCCTCGACTTCCCTGCCCTGACCGGCGGCAGCTCCGTCATGATCTACGCCCAGACCGAGATCGTGAAGGACCTGGTCGCCCTCCAGCTCGACGAGGGCGGCCCGCTTTTGTTCGAGGCCCAGGCGACCGGCCTCGGCGACGGCTACGTCACCTACCGCCACGAAGGCCAGGAGAAGACCCTGACCTGCGACGTCATCGTGGGCGCCGACGGCTTCCACGGCATCTCGCGGGCCGCCGTGCCGTCGGGCCGGGTTTACGAGGCCGACTACCCCTACTCGTGGCTCGGCGTGCTGGCCGACGTCGCCCCCTCGACCGACGAGCTCATCTACGCCCACTCGCCGCGCGGCTTCGCGCTGCACAGCATGCGCTCCCCGACGGTCAGCCGCCTCTACCTGCAGGTTCCCAACGACACCGACCCCGCGGACTGGGATGACGAGCAGATCTGGGACGAGCTCGACCTGCGGTTCGCGATCGACGGCGACTGGAAGCTCGCCCGGGGCCCGATCACGGCCAAGGCCGTCACCCCGATGCGCAGCTTCGTCACCGAGCCGATGCGCCACGGCCGTCTGTTCCTGGCCGGCGACGCCGCCCACATCGTGCCGCCGACGGGCGCCAAGGGCCTCAACCTTGCCGTCGCCGACGTGGTGGTGCTCGCGCGGGCGCTGGAGCACTGGCGGCGTACCGGCAAGGACGACCTGCTCGACGACTACGGCGACATCTGCCTGCGGCGGGTCTGGCGGGCCGAGCACTTCTCCTGGTTCATGACCACGATGCTGCACCTGGCGCCCGGCCAGTCCGACTACGAGACCCGGCTCCAGCTGGCCCAGCTCCACCGCATCGCGACCTCCGAGGCCGCGGCGGCGGAGCTGGCGCTCAACTACACCGGGACGGTGTGAGAAATACGCCCGATATACGGCCCCTCACTACGGTAGGAACGCGCAGAGCAGCCGGTCGTCGCCCTCCTGCCACAGCGTGCCGATCTCGGCGAAGCCCGCCTTGGTCAGCGCGGTCACGTGGGTCTCCAGGTGCAGCGACTCCGAGCCGTGGTGCGCGGCCATCTCGCGGCGCTTCTCTCGGTCGGCGTGGAGGGCGGTGAGCACGGGGTCCCGCTCCACCGCCGCCCACCAGTCGGCCCAGTTCTCCGGGCGTCCCCCGGGAAACCGCCGGTCGGTGGCACGGCCGGCCAGGGCTCGCTCGAGTACGGCCAGGCGGGTGTGGGCAGGGGAGGCCATCTGGTCGCCGTTGAGGAACACCCCGCCTGGCCGCAGCACCGTGGCCAGCTCCCGGTAGAGGTCGGTCAGGGGCCCTTCCGGGAGCCAGTGGAGCGCGGTCGTGCTGACCGCGGCGTCAGCGAGGCGGGGCAGGCCCGCCGCCGCGCTCCACCCCCGGACGCGCAGGTCGGCGTCCACGAACCGGAGCCCGTCGTAGGCGGCCTGCCCGAGCCCGGTGAGCAGCGGGTCGGTGTCGAAGCCGATCACGGTCGCCTCCGGCAATCGCTCCTTCAGCCGGACGCCGAGCGACCCGGGCCCGCAGCCGAGGTCCAGGATGAGCGGGTCGGGCCGCCCGGCCGACTCCACGACCGCGTCGATCAGGACCGCGAAGCGCTCCTCGCGGGCGGGGTGGTAGCCCTCCTGCTGGACGTCCCATCGGTCGAGCCACTGCCGGGCGTGGTCACGGGTGAGTGTCACGGTCTTCTCCCTTGTAACTGTCGTCTAGGCTTATGGCAGTTACCGTAATCATGAAGGATGTAACTGGTCAAGTGAACTTCAACAGTCACACCGATGCCGTTGTGGCCATGTTCGTGACCCTGGTGAACGTGCTGACCCCGGGGGAGCGGCGGGGGCGGCCCTATGCGGTGCCCTCCGGGCCGGAGCTCGCCGCCGAGGTGGCGGCGGCGCTGCGCGAGCGGGGCGAGATCGCCGAGGCCGACGTGGCCGAGCTGGCCGGCTACGCCGCCGACCTGCGCGCCGCCTTCTCCGGCGACCACGACCTCGCCTGCACCGTGATCAACCAGGTGCTCGACGCCACCGACGCCCGCCCCCACCTCAGCGGCCACGACGGCGAGCCCTGGCATCTCCACTTCCACGGCACCACCGGCACCTGGGCGGCCAACTGGGTCGCGTCCGGGGCCACCGCGCTCGCGATCGTGCTGGGCGGGGAGTTCCATGACCGTCTGGGGGTCTGCACGGCCGACCGCTGCGACCGCGTCTTCGTGGACGTCTCCCGCAACGGCACCCGCCGCTTCTGCTCCACGGCGTGCCAAAATCGTACGAAAACCGCTGCTTTCCGGGCCAGAGTGTGACTTTTCGTCATTCCGACGGGGTAACGACGACAGGAACGTTCCGTAAAGGGCGATACCGTCATGGGCATGCGACTAGGTGTCCTCGACGTGGGTTCCAACACGGTGCATCTCCTCGTGATGGACGCGCACCGTGGGGCCCGCCCCCAGCCGGCGTTCTCCCACAAGGTCGACATGAGACTCGCCGAGCACATCGACGACCACCACCTCTCGGAGCAGGGCGCCGGCAAGCTCCGCGACTTCGTCGAGGAGGCGCTGCGCTTCGCCGAGGACAAGGGCTGTGAGGAGCTGGTGGCCTTCGCCACCTCCGCCGTCCGAGAGGCCCGCAACGGCGAGGAGGTGCTGGCCGAGATCAAGGGCCAGACCCAGGTCGACATCCAGGTGCTGTCGGGCGCGGAGGAGGCCCGGCTGACCTTCCTGGCCGTCCGGCGCTGGTACGGCTGGTCGTCCGGCCGCCTGCTGGTCCTGGACATCGGCGGAGGCTCCCTGGAGATCGCCTCCGGCATCGACGAGGCCCCCGACGCGGCCGTCTCGCTGCCCCTGGGGGCCGGGCGGCTGACCCGCGACTGGTTCACCGAAGACCCGCCCACCCCCGAGGAGATCCGCGCCCTGCGCCGCCACATCCGGACCGAGATCGGCCGCCGGGTCGGCGAGGTGACCCGCTACGGTCCCCCCGACCACGCCGTGGCGACCTCGAAGACCTTCAAGCAGCTGGCCAGGATGGCAGGGGCCGCGCCGTCGAGCGAGGGCCCCTACATCCGCCGCAACCTGTCGCACGAGGCGGTCTCGACGTGGGCGGCGCGGATGGGCGAGATGTCCGCCGACCGCCGGGCCGCCCTGCCGGGGGTGTCGGCGGGCCGGGCCGGGCAGCTGCTGGCGGGCGCACTCGTGGCGGATGCGACGATGGACCTGTTCCAGGTGCCGGCGCTGGAGATCTGCCCCTGGGCACTGCGCGAGGGTGTGATCTTCCGGCGGCTGGACGTCCTGGGGGGTTCCGACCTCGCCCCTGAGTAAGGAATGAGAATGGTCATACCGGGCAAAACGGCCGCATGATCGAGCTACTGGGTATCGCCGCCATGCTCGCATCGATCTTCGCGATGGCGATCGCGGCACTGTTGGTCATCTCCGTCCTGATGCTGGTGGGTCTGGCGCTGATGGCCCTGAGTACGAAGCTGCCCGTCCGACGCGCTCATCGGGAAATATCCGGACACCACTTGGAACCGTCCGGAAACAGTAGGTTCTGGGGGAGCCGACCTGACAGGAGCCCCGGTGAGCGACCCCAAGATCGACACGACCGTCCCCCATTCGGCCCGGATGTGGAACTACTGGCTGGGCGGCAAAGACCACTACGAAGTTGACCGGGTGGCCGGCGACCAGTTCGCCGCCGCCTTCCCCGACATCGTGGCCATCGCCCGTCTCTCGCGCTATCTGCTGGCCCGCATCGTCCGCCACCTGAGCGTGGAGGCGGGGGTGACCCAGTTCCTCGATGTCGGCACGGGCCTGCCGACGGTCGACAACACCCACGACCTGGCCCAGCGGATCAACCCCTCGGCCCGGGTCGTGTACGTCGACAACGACCCCCTCGTGCTGTCGCACGCCCGCGCGCTGCTGGTCGGCACGCGGGAGGGCGTGACCGACTACATGGACGCCGACCTGCGCGACCCCGCCCGCATCCTGGCCGGCGCGGCCAAGTCACTCGACTTCGACCGCCCGGTGGCCCTGATGCTGATGGGCATCCTGGGCTACGTCGGCGAGGCCGACGGACCCTACGAGATCGTCCGCACCCTGATGGAGCCGCTGCCCTCCGGCAGCTACCTGGCCGTCTGGGACGGCTCCAACGTGGTGACCGGCGAGGCCCTCGACAAGGCCCAGGACGACCTCAACGAGGGGCCGGGGGCGCCGTACACGCTGCGCGACCACGAGGAGTTCAGCCGCTTCTTCGAGGGGCTGGAACTGGTCGAGCCGGGGGTCGTGCCGATCACCCAGTGGCGGCCCGATCCCGACCCGTTCGGCCCGCCGTCGCCGGTCGACGCGCTGGTGGGCGTGGCCCGCAAGCCCTAGAGCCCTACTCCGGCCCGCCATCCGCGCTGAGATCCCGCATCTCGACTCGTAAGAGAAATGCCCCGCTGCCCATATGGCGAATTCCAGGGGTTGTCGCAACACGGTGATCGATCTCTGGCGTCGAGAAGCATAGCGAGACGCTCGGCCGGACTGCCCCAGCCGAGCGTCTTCGCGTTTGCACCATTCAGTGACCAAGGGTCTTATTCGCAGAACGGGTTATGTCTGCTTCGGGTGTGCCGGCCGGCGGTGGCGCCGCGGGATAAGTGCAACCTCTGTGGTGATCAGAGCCGTGCGCTGGCGCTTCTCCTGATCGGAATTGTCGTGATCGGTCGCTACCCTGTCGTCTCCGCTCATCAAGGGGGAAGAATATGAGTCCGGTCACGCCCGACATGATCAACTATTACGTACAGCTCCTCAGGGACCTGGATCAGCTGGATCCCTATATCAACAACGCGATGTTCTGGATGGTGGTGCGAGGGCGGGCAGAGCCCCTCACGGTCACTGACATCGCGCGTCGGCTGGATGTCGACCTCGACACGGCAATTCCCCGCACGGTGCTGGAGCCAGGGCGGGAAAAGGTCGTCGTTCTGGAACAGAGCGACCACGGTGTGGTCGTGCTGGCGTCCAACGCCTACATCAGCGATCCCGGCATCTGGGCCAGCCTGACCGAGAATGCGTAGGCGTGGGGTTTCTGGTGGCTGGTCAACAACGCCAACAGCTTGTTCTACGCCGCCGACGGCACCCTCATCACCGAGATGAACGTTTTTCGTCCCAGCCCTGTGGAGTGTACGGGCAGGAATCCACGGGCACTGGACGATCACCTCGGTGCGATTCGGGCGCTCGTGGCACAAAAGGAGGCTGATGACCGGGCAGGGGCATTCGACGCTCCCCCCTATCCCAGATATCCGGACTTCCAGACCGCCCTGGCAACCGTAGAGGCGATGACAGGCGTTCGGTTGGACCTCGACCGGTTTACCCGAAAGCAACTATCTATCCAAGCCCGCAGCCTGTAGTTGTCCCTCAGCGGCCTTGCTGCTGCAGCCGAGAAGCATGGCGAGACGCTCAGCTGAGGTTTCCCAGTCGAGGTTCCGCTCGGGAAAGGTTCTGCGCAGGCTTTGGCGTATCTGCTCAGGACTCCAGCGCTGGTGCAGGTGGTCCTGGGGTAGCGGGACGCGCCAGAAGGGGGCACCGCCGGTCGTTTGACCGGCGGTGCCCCCTTCTTATCTGACTTGTTCGGTTTCCAGCCGTTCCGCCACCGCTTCCCGGTCCGGGTGTTGATCCCGACGATCCGGCACGCTTCGTAGCCGCTGTCCCATGCTGCCCGGGCCGCGACGGACCTCCGCACACGATTCAGCGCAGAACGTGGGCGGGATCCACCAGCGGGCCGGACGAGACATCTATGCCGGAACGGGTCACCAGGTGGTGAACCAGGAACTGCACGCGGACCTCGACCGTCTCCGGCAGGCTCTGGGGGAGCTGAAACTGACCTCGGCCGAACGCCGGAGCGCGGACCGGGAACTGGCCGCGGTGGAGCAGGCGATTCGGAGCGAGGAGCCGGACAGGCAGGAGGCCGGTCGGCATCTGGAGGCATTCGTGTCGGGGCTTGAGCGGGCCGGAGCGCTCGCCGGGGCCGGCACCACCCTGCTCGATGCGGCGGCCAGGATCGCCGCCTGGCTGGGGCCCTTCGGATACGCCGTGCTCGCCCTTCTCGGTCTTTGACCCCTGGCGCCTCCGAAGACCCGTTCGGGCAGTGCCGAACGGCAGGCGGGTGAAGAGATGGCCGGTCAGGACGGCCGCTTGCGACCACGTCCGCCGGAGTCGCAGATCAGAGGTCGTCGATGCAGCGCCGCAGGATCTCGCTCGTCGCGGTGGCCGGTTCGGCCTCGGTGCCGGCCTCGTTGAGCAGGTGCAGATAGGGCTGCACCTCGTGGTCCTTGGTCAGGTACTGCGCGTCGCCGAGCCGTTCCAGGTAGATCACGTCGGGCAGGGCGCCCTGCGCCAGCCGCAGCAGGGTGACCGGCCCGATCCCCCGGGAGACGTAGCCGGAGTCGAGCGGGACGACCTGGACGGTCACGTTCGGCAGCCGGTTCATCTCGTCGAGGTGGCGCAGCTGTTCGCGCATCACGGCCGGGCCGCCGATCGTGCGCCGCAGGGCCGCCTCGTCGACGACCGCCCACAGTTTCACCGGGGAGGCGCCGACCAGGATCCGCTGCCGCCGCATCCGCAGTTCGACGCGCTTGCCGACCTGATCCTCGTCGTAGACGCGGTGGGCGTGGGAGACGACCGCGCGGGCGTAGCCCGGGGTCTGCAGGAGGCCGGGGACGAACTGGATCTCGTACGTGCGGATCAGGGCCGCGTCCTGCTCCAGGCCGAGGCAGGCCTCGAACCAGTCGGGCACGACCTCGCGCAGCGGATGCCACCAGCTGGGCTCGTTGGCCCGCCCGGTCAGAATCATGATCGCCGACCGTTCCTTGTCGTCGATGACGCCGTAGAGGGTGAGCAGATCGGCCACGTCGCGGGGCTTGAAGGTGGCCTGGCCCGTCTCCAGGCGGCTGATCTTCGACGCGGAGGCGCGGATGGCGAAGCCGGCGTCCTCCCGGGTGATCTGCCGCGTCTCTCGCAGCTCCCGCAACTGCGCGCCGACGAGCATGCGCAGCGCGGTCGGGCCGGGGATGCGGACATCCTCGCCGGCCCCTTGGACGGGCGGCATCGCTTTGTCATCCCCCAGATGCTTGCCGACACGGACGGACCCGGCGATAGTGCCATGCCAGACGCCACCCAGTATGACATTTCACGGCTTTTTCTCGCCATGTCGGTAAATCTGTCACGAGATACCCGATGAATGTTTGAAAGTTGCCGGAAGAATGTGTGGTTTCTGCTGGCCTATCCGGGAAACTCGCGCGGGACATCCGGTCTATGCGCAAGCCAGGTCAGTCGCGCTCCTCGGTGAGGGCTTCCAGCATCTCGGTGAGATGGGCCACCTGTGTCTCCAGCCCCCTGACCCGGGCTTCGAGCTCCGCGAGTGTCACCTGCTGGTACGCGCTGGCGATCTGCCTGCTCATGGTGCCTCCGGCGGGGCGCAATATCGACTCGCACGCCGGGTGGCGCGCACATTCATCCATCACTTCCCTGTATATCCCGCTTCGCACCTAGGGCAGGTAAAGTCTCCCGTCGCAGTAACCTGCGGAGATGAACGTCTGGCAGGTCCCCACCAAAGTCGTGGCCGCGAAGGCCGCCGGGACCCTGATCTGCTTGCTCCTGGTCGTCTACGGCTGGCTCGCCGGCGACCTCCGCGCCCTCATCCTCGTCGGCGTCGCCGCGATCGTGCTGGCCGCCTTCACGGCCCGCGACGTCATCGCCCGGGTCCGCCTGTCGGCCGACGCGGGCGGCATCACCGTGGTCGAGGGTTTCGCCGGCCGCCGCCGCATCGCCTGGCACGAGATCGAGCGCATCAAGGTGGACGAACGCGCCCGCTACGGTCTCCGCACCACCATCCTGGAGATCGACACCGGCGACGACATCCACCTGTTCAGCCAGTACGACCTGGGCGAGCCCGTCGTGCCGGTGGCCGAGACCCTGATCAGAATGCGTCCGTGACCGAAACCTCCCCTTGTGTGATCATTGGCGCATGCGGATCGCCGAGATCGCCGGAACGGAACTGTTCGCCGATGGCCCGCGCCAGATCGTCCGGGTCACCCTCGAAGAGGGCGCTCCGGCCGAGGTGGTGATCACCGGCGACGCGACGGGCTCCGCGACGGGTCAGGGGACGGTCGAGGTCCCGGTCACGACGGAGAAGGCGCCGGGCGAGACCGCAGCCGTCACGGTCCGGGCCGGCGCCGACGAGACGACCGCCGAGTTCCCTGTGGCCGAGCCCGGCTGGACCGTCTGGATGGTCTCCCACTTCCACTACGACCCCGTCTGGTGGAACACCCAGGCCGCCTACACCACCACGTGGAACACGGCGGGCGACGCCGCCCAGTCCAGCCGCCAGGCCTTCCAGCACGCCGGGTTCGAACTCGTCCAGCTCCACCTGGAGACCGCCCGCAGGGAGCCCGGCTACAAGTTCGTGCTGGCCGAGGTCGACTACCTCAAGCCCTTCTGGGACGCCCACCCCGAGCACCGCGCCTACCTGCGGAGGCTCATCGGGGAAGGCCGCGTGGAGATCATGGGCGGCGCGTACAACGAGCCCAACACCAACCTGACGAGCGCCGAGTCGACGATCCGCAACCTCGTCCACGGCACCGGGTTCCAGCGGGACGTCCTCGGCGGCGACCCGCACACGGCCTGGCAGCTCGACGCCTTCGGGCACGACCCGCAGTTCCCCGGCCTGGCCGCCGCGGCGGGGCTGACGTCGAGTTCCTGGGCCCGGGGGCCGTTCCACCAGTGGGGGCCGATGCTGGGCGGCGGCGATCCGCGCCGGATGCAGTTCCCGGCCGAGTTCGACTGGGTCGCCCCGTCGGGTGAGGGGGTGCTGACCCACTACATGCCGGGCCACTACAGCGCCGGATGGTGGATGGACTCCTCGACGACCGTCGACGAGGCGGCGGCGGAGGTCTACCGCTGGTTCCTCGCGCTGAAGCAGGTCGCGGCGACGCGCAACGTGCTGCTGCCGGTCGGCACCGACTACACGCCGCCGAACAAGTGGATCATGGACGTCCAGCGCGAGTGGAACGCCCGCTACGCCTGGCCCCGGTTCGTCTGCGGGCTGCCGAAGGAGTTCTTCGCCGCCGTCCGGGCCGAGCGCGCCGACTTCCTGCCGCAGACGCGCGACATGAACCCGGTCTACACCGGCAAGGACGTCTCCTACGTCGACACCAAGCAGGCGCAGCGCCGGGCCGAGGTGGTCGTCGCCGACGCGGAGAAGTTCGCCACCCTCGCCGCCGTGCGTGACGGGGCGGACTACCCGTTCGCGCTGATGGACAAGGCCTGGCGGCAGCTCGTCTACGGCGCCCACCACGACGCGATCACCGGTTCGGAGTCCGACCAGGTCTATCTCGACCTGCTGACGGGGTGGCGGGAGGCGTACACGATCGGTTCGGAGACCCTCGACGGCGCGCTGCGGGTGCTCGGCGCGGGGCTGAGCGGGGTGGTGGTCTGGAACCCATCGTCGTGGCCGCGCACCGACGTCGTCCGGGTACGCCTGACGCTCCCGCCGGGCTGGCGGGGGATCGCCGAACCCGTGGTGGTCGAGAACGCGGTCGTCGACGACGAGGGGTTCGTCACCGAGGCCGACGTGGTGTTCCTGGCGGAGGACGTGCCGCCGCTCGGCTACCGGACCTTCTCGTTCACGCCCGGCGTGAACGCCGGGTGGCTGCCCGCCGGGGGCACGTCGATCGCCAACGACACCCACGCGATCACCGCCGACCCCGCGCGGGGCGGGGGCGTGTCGAGCTGGGTGACCGGCGGCCGTGAGCTGCTCCAACCCGGCCAGGTGGGCAACGAGCTGGTCGTCCACGACGAATATCCGGCCCATCCGAGATTCCACGAAGGCCCCTGGCACCTGGTGCCCAAGGGGACCCGGACCGGCTCCTCCGCAAGCGCCGCCGAGGTCGTGGCCGAGCGGTCTGCCGCCGGGGAGCGGCTCGTCGTGCGGGGGGAGTTCGGGCCGGTCCGGTACGTGCAGGAGATCACCCTCTGGCACGGAGTGCGGCGCGTCGACCTGGTCACCCGGGTCGACTTCGACGGCGCCGACCAGCTGGTCAGGCTCCGGTGGCCGGTCGCGGCCGACCGGGCGCTGCCGGTCAGCGAGGTCGGGAACGCCGTGGTCGGACGGGGGTTCGCGCTCATCGACGCCGACACCGCCGACCACCCGTGGACCCTCGACAACCCCGCCCACAACTGGTTCGCCCTGTCCACGACCTGCCGGATCGGCGGCCGGCCCATCGGCGTGGCCGAGATCGTCGCCGGGCCCGACGTGCCGGTGCCGGCCCTGCGGGCGCTCGCCGCCGCGCTGGTCAAGCAGGGCGTCACGGCCACGGTCTCGCGCGCCGACGGCCCCCGCTACGGTGACCTCGCGGTCGACTCCAACCTGCCCGACGTCCGGATCGCCGTCGGCGAGACGCCCTGGCCGAAAGGCTGGCATCCGGCCGCCAGGCCGCTCACCGAGGTCTGGGTCCCGAGCGCCGACCTCAGGGCGGCGGACGCGCTCCCGGTCCTGTCGATCGGCGCCGGAGACGTCGACGCGCTGATCGACGACCTGGCCGACGCGGTCGTCGACGTCGAGGGTGAGACCTACGAGCCCTACACGGTCGGGCTGATCAACCGGGGCGTCCCGGGCTTCGCGGTCGAACCCAACGGGGCCCTCAACCTGTCGCTGCTCCGGTCCTGTACGGGCTGGCCGTCCGGCATCTGGATCGACCCGCCCCGCCGGACCGTCCCCGACGGCAGCGGCTTCCAGCTCCAGCACTGGACCCACGCCTTCGAGTACGCCCTCGTGGCCGGCCCCGGCGACTGGCGCGCGACCGGGCTGGTCCACGAGGGCCACGACGTGAACCACCCGCTGATCGCGCGCGACCAGGGCGTCGAGGGCGAACCCGCCGCCGACTCGCTGCTGGAGGTCCCCGCGAACCTGGTGCTGACCGCGCTGAAGCCCGCGGGCAACCCGATCGCGACGGGCCGGCTGCCGGGCCCGGTCTCCGGGATGACGATGCGGCTGTACGAACCGCATGGGCGTACCGAACGAATCGACCTGCCCGGATGGCGGCGAACCGACCTTCTGGAGACCCGCGAGGTGCCCGACAGCCCGGTGACCGGCATGGACGTCGTCACCTACACCCGCGACGCCGACGGCGGCGGCTCGGCCCCGGGCGCCGAGCCGTTCCAGCCGGTCTTCACCCGCTACTGGCTGCACAACACCGGCCCCGCGCCGATCGGCAACCTGCCGGTCGCCGTCCACCTCACCGACGAGACGGTCACCGTGGCGTCCTCGCTCGTCGAAGGCGTCGTCGACGGCGTGGTCACGCTCGACGGCGCCGAGACCCGCGCGTTCACCCTGGAACCGGGCGCCTTCCAGGCCTGGCCCAACGAGGGCTGGACCACGGCCCGCCTGGAGTTCGACGGCCAGACCTTCGAAGACCGCCTCGGCCCGGCGACCCTCGAAGCGACCACCGACAGCCCCCACGTCGCAGTGCGCGCGGGCGAGCGGTCGGCGATCGTGATCCGGCTGACCTGCGACGCGCCGGTCCAGGCCCAGCTGATCAGCCCGTGGCACACCTACGACCTGCTCCCCGTCTGGAACACCGGCGTGGGGCCCGGAACCCACGAACTCCGCTTCCCGGTCGTCGGCGGGCACCAGCCGGGCACGTGGTGGGCCCTGGTCAAGCTCGGCTACGCCGGGAAGGTCCACTACACCGAGCCGGTGACCATCGAGGTGCTCCCGTGATCGCCGCGACCGTGGGAGACGAGGCGATCACGGTCGCCGACGTCGACCGGCGGCTCACGACGCTGTACGAAGGCCCGCTGGCCCCCCGGCTCCCGCACCCCGGCTCCCCGGAGGGCCGCAACCTGCGCCGCTGGCTGGTCCAGCTGATGACCATGGAACGCGTGGTCGCCCAGGAATGCGACCTCGACGGTGACCCGGTTCCGGTGACGCTGCCGGTCGCGCTGCGGACCGGTGGAGTGGTCGCCGCCGTGCTGGCCACCCCCGCCGGACGGGCGCTGTTCGCCCGCGTCGAGGCCGACGTCCCGCCGGAGGAGGTCCGCGGCTACTACGACCGCAACCGCGACCGCCACCCCGGCCGGTTCGAGGAGGAGTCGCCCCGGATCGAGGCGCAGCTCGTCCAGGCCCGCAGAGAGACCCTGTTCGCCCGGTGGCTGGAGGGACGGCACCGCGAGAAGGTCACGCTGATGCCCGGATTCGAGCACCCCGGCGACCCGCGCCAGCCCGATGCGACACACCGTCACTGACTCGTGCATTTCATGACTCGCCGGGCCCCCGGATGGGCAATGATCCCTGCATGGGACGGCAACTCAGCGCGCTCGACGCACAGTTCTTGAACTTCGAAACGGCCACGAACGTGGCGCACATCGCCAGCCTGGCCGTTTTGGAGGACGCGTCGGTCACGCGCGCCGGGATCATCGGCCTGCTCTCCTCCCGCCTCCACCTGGCGCCCCCGCTCAAGCGCAGGCTGGTCCGCGTCCCCTTCGGCCTCGACCACCCCTACTGGGACGAGTCGAAGGACGTCGACTTCGACTACCACGTGCGCGAACTGGCGCTCCCGGCCCCCGGCGACGACCACCAGCTGGCCGAACAGGTGGCCCGCCTGCACGCCCGCCGGCTCGACCGCCACCGGCCGCTGTGGGAGATGTACCTGATCCACGGCCTCGAAGGCGGCCGGTCGGCCGTCTACACCAAGGTCCACCACGCGGCCATCGACGGCATAGCCGGCGCGGAGGTGCTGGCCACCCTCATGGACATCACCCCCGAGCCCCGCGAGGTGCCGCCCTCCGAGGAGCTCGCCGTCCGGGCGCCCGAACCGGCGATCATGCTGAGCCGGGGCGTCGAACGCTTCCTCGACAGCCCGCAGGCGCTGCTCCGGTTCCTGGGCGGCGCGATCCCGAGGCTCGACGAGATCCCGGTGGTCTCCCAGATCCCCGGCACCGGCATGCTGTCGCGCTTCATCCGGGGCGCCGGCTGGCCGGGCGACACCGGCTCGGTGCTGCCCGACCTGCCGAGGCTGACCGTCCCCGCGACCCCGTTCTCCGGCCCGATCTCCCCCCACCGCCGCTTCGCCTTCGGCCGCCTGCCGCTCGACGAGGTCAAGAAGGTCAAGAACGAGCACGGCGTGACCGTCAACGACGTCGTCATGGCCGTGGCCGCCACCGCGCTGCGCCGCTGGCTCTCCCAGCGCGACGAACTCCCGGTCGAGCCGCTGGTCGTCGGCATCCCGTTCTCCTCCAACGTCCGGCCCGAACTCGGCAACCAGGTCCTGCTGGCCACCACGACCCTGCCGACCAACGTCTCCGACCCGCAGACCCGGCTGCGGATGATCAGCGCCAACATGGCCACGGTGAAGGAGCGCTTCTCCGTCGCTCCGGCCCGCTGGCTGCTCGACTTCAGCCAGGCGATGCCCGCGGCCCTGAGCGGCCTGGCCGACCGCGCGGCCTTCCGCCTGGCGTCGGGGACGGTCTCGGCGATGAACCTGATGGTCTCGAACGTGCCGGGTCCGCAGCTGCCGCTCTACATCCTCGGCTCGAAGATCGTCGCCCACTACCCGCTGTCGGTGATCACCGACGTGAGCGGCGGCATGAACATCACGGTGTTCTCCTACGACGGGTTCCTCGACGTGGGGATCGTGGTCGACCGCGAGATGGTCCCGGACGTGTGGGACTTCATCGACTACATGCAGGACGCCCTCGCCGAACTCTGACCGTCGCGCCGTGTCAGCACGGCGACGGTCCCGTGTCAGCGCGGCCCGCGAACGTACCACCCATGAACGGTTCCGCGATCGCGGCCAAGGGGCTGCGCAAGGCATACAGAGACAAGGTCGTGCTCGACGGCATCGACCTCGACGTCCGGGCCGGCACGGTCTTCGCACTGCTCGGGCCCAACGGCGCGGGCAAGACCACCACGGTCAACGTGCTGACCACGCTGCTGGCCCCCGACGCCGGCACGGTGCTCGTCGCCGGGCACGACGTCACCACCCAGACGCGGGCTGTCCGCGCCGCGATCGGGGTCACCGGTCAGTTCGCCTCGGTCGACGACCTCCTCACCGGCGAGGAGAACCTCCAGATGATGGCCGACCTGCTGCGGCTGCCCCGGGCGGAGGGCCGTCGTCTGGTCGCCGGGCTGCTCGACCGGTTCGACCTGACGGAGGCGGCGGGCCGGCCCGCGGCGTCCTACTCGGGCGGCATGCGCCGCAAGCTCGACCTCGCCATGACGCTGGTCGGGCGTCCGGAGATCATCTTCCTGGACGAGCCCACGACCGGCCTCGACCCCCGCAGCCGCCGCACCATGTGGGAGATCATCCGCGAACTGGTGGCCGACGGCACCACCATCTTCCTCACCACCCAGTACCTCGAAGAGGCCGACCAGCTGGCCGGCCGCGTGGCCGTGCTCGACCACGGACGCCTGGTGGCCGAGGGCACCCCCGGCGAGCTCAAGCGGCGGGTGCCCGGCAGCCACATCCTGCTCCGGTTCACCGACCGGCGCGACCTCGACGCCGCGGCGCGGATCCTGCCCGGCTCCGCCCCGGACGCCGACGACCTGACCCTGCGCGTGCCCGGCGACGGCGGCGTGCGCGCGCTCCGCGCCCTGCTCGACCGCCTCGACGCCCACGCCGTCGAGGTCGACGAACTGTCCGTCCACACCCCCGACCTCGACGACGTCTTCCTCTCCCTCACCGGCGGTGCGCGATGAAAACCCTCCACGACTCCACGATCATGCTGCGGCGCAACTTCCGGCACGCCGTGCGGAACCCCGTCTCGGTCATCAACGCCCTGCTGCTGCCGGTCTTCCTGATCTTCCTGATGGTGTACGTCCTGGGCGACGGCTTCGACGTCGGGGTGAACTACATCGACTACGCGACCCCCGGCCTGATCATCATGACCATCTGCTACGGCGTCACCTCGACCACGATCGCGGTCAACACCGACATGACGACCGGGTTCATCAACCGGCTCCGCGTGATGGACGTCTCCCGCGCCGCCGTCCTGAACGCCCACATGATCGTGACCACGCTGCGCAGCCTGCTGGCCATCGCGGTGGTCGTCGGCATCGCGTTCCTGATGGGGTTCGCGCCGGCGGCCGGGCCCGTGGAGTGGCTCGGCGCGGTCGGCGTGGTGGTGCTGACGGTGGTGGCCGTCGCGTGGCTGGCCATCGCGTTCGGGCTCGCCGCGAAGACCCCCGAGAGCGCCGGGATCATCGCCGCCCCGCTGATGCTGCTGCCGTTCCTGAGCAGCGCGTTCGTGCCCGCCGAGCGGATGGGTCCGGGCGTGGCGCAGTTCGCCGCCTACCAGCCGTTCAGCTCGGTCATCGAGGCCCTGCGCGGGTTCCTGGCCGGGACCCCGTCGACCGGCGCGTTCGTCGCGGCGGTCGCCTGGTGCCTGGGGATCTCGGTGGTCAGCTACGCGTGGGCGCGGGCCACGTTCACCAAGCGAGTGTGACCTCCGCCAGCTCCCGCCAGTCGCGCCGCCCTCCCTCGTGAACCGCCTCGGTGAACCCCCGGTCGCCGAGGCGGTCGCGCGTCTCGGCGGCGATCCGGGCGACGTCCGGCAGCGAGTGGTCGGGGGTGCCGCGCACGGCCTCGGCCGCGCCGAGCAGCCGCGCGGCCTGCCCGGGCTCGCCCCGGCGCAGCGCGAGATCGGCGATCCCGATCAGCACGGTGGCGATCATCGGCGGATATCCGCTGGTCACGGCCACGCGGAAGGCCTCGGCCCGGTAGCCGATCGCCTCGGCGAGGTCGTCGGCGAGGGCGCCGTGCGCGTCCATGGCCAGCGCGCGGATCCAGCCGATCGGCTCGTCGTCGCCCAGCAGCGTCCCGGCCGAGTCCAGCTGCCGCAGGGCCTCCCCGGAGTCGCCGCGCCAGCGGGCCAGCTGACCCTTCGCGACCGCGAGTTCGGCCAGCACGTTCGGCCAGGCGATGCCGCCCGCGCACCGCTGCGCCTCGGCCATCGCGGCCGCGCTGCGCCCCTCGTCGCCGAGCAGCCAGTAGAGCTGGGCCTGCCGGGCCCGGATGCCGACCACGTCCTCCATCGCGCCGACCTCGGTCAGCGCGGTGACCGCCTCCTCGTAGTGCCCGCACGCCCGCTCGAACGCGCCCTGCATGGCGAGCCGGTCGGCCACGAACGCCAGCGCCGACGAGACGCCCCACCGGTCGCCCACGCCGCGGAACCCGGCGAGGGCGATCTCGCCGTCGGTGTCGACGCCGGTCGCGTCGCCGCCGATCGTGAGCCGCAGCCGGGCCCGGCTGAGCCGCGCCTGCGCGCGCACCCACGGGTCATCGTCGAGAACGAGCGGGTCGAACGCGGACAGGAACTCCGACGGCTCCCGCAGCATCCGCTCCAGCGGCTCGATGAACCCGAGCATGGGGTGCCGGTAGCCGCCGTGCCGGGCCAGCCGGTGGGCCTCCAGGATCCACTTCTCGGCCTGGAAGTGGTCGCCGCCGAGCCCCGAGGTGACGAACACCGTGACGATCGTGTACGCCAGCGCCCGCACCTCGTCGGACGCCTCGCCCGGCAGCGAGGCCGCCGCGAGGCTCAGCTCGGTGCCCTCGGCCCGGTGGCCGCTGAGATACCAGTACCAGCCCGCCGCCGCGGCCAGCCGCATCGCCTCCTCGGGCAGGCCGTCGGCGATGGCCCCGCGCAGGGCGGCGGAGATGTTGTCGTGCTCGGCCTCCAGCGCGGCCAGCCAGTCGAGCTGCTCGGCCCGCCGCAGGTGGGGGTCGGCCGTCTCGGCCAGCTCGGTGAAGTAGGCGAGGTGCGCCCGGCGGGCCGCCTCGGTCTCCCCGGCCTCGGCGAGCCGGTCGGCCGCGTACTCCCTGATGACGCCGAGCATCCGGTAGCGGGGCGTGCCCGCGCCGTCGGCGAGCACCAGCGACTTCTCCACCAGCGCGGTCAGCAGGTCCTCCTCGCCGCAGACCCGGACGGCCGCCTCCAGGCTCGCCCCGCCCGCGAACACCGACAGCCGCCGCAGCACGCCGCGCTCGTCGTCGGACAGCAGGTCCCAGCTCCAGTCGACGACCGCTCGCAGCGTCCGGTGCCGGGCCAGCGCGGTCCGGCTGCCGCCCGTCAGCAGCCGGAACCGGTCGTCGAGCCGATGTGCCAGCTGGTCGACCGACATGGTGCGCAGCCGGGCCGCGGCCAGCTCGATCGCCAGCGGCATCCCGTCGAGGGCCCGGCAGATCCGCGCCATCGCCGCCAGGGTGGGCTCGTCGGCGCCGACGTCCTGGCGGACCAGGGCGGCGCGGTCGCGCAGCAGCCGCAGGGCGGGTTCGGACGCGAGCGGCTCGACCTGCCACAGCACCTCGCCGGTGATGCCGAGCGGCTCGCGGCTGGTGGTCAGGATCCGCAGCCGCCGGCACTCGCCCAGCAGCCGGTCGGCGAACGCGGCGGCGGCCTCGATCACGTGCTCGCAGTTGTCCAGGACCAGCAGGATCTCGCGGTCGCGCAGCGCGGTGACGAGCCGGTCGATGGGCTCCCCGGCCCGCACCCCGCCGAGCAGGGCCTGGTCGCGCAGGCCGATCGCGGTGAGCGCGGCCTGCGCCAGGTCGCCGCCCGGCCGCAGCGGGGCCAGCTCGACCAGCCACACCCCGTCGGGCAGGCCGGGCAGCATGCTCCGCGCGGTCTCGGTGGCGAGCCGGGTCTTGCCGGTGCCGCCCATCCCCGTCAGGGTGACCAGCCGGTGGCCGGCGGCCAGGGCGGCCACGGCGGCGACCTCGTCGTCCTTGCCGACGAAGCTGGTCAGCTCGGCGCGCAGGTTGGTGGCCCGCCGCTCGCCCCCCGCCTCGCCCCGCAGGACGGCGGTGTGCAGGGCGGTCAGCTCGGCCGACGGGTCGACGCCCAGGTCCTCGGCGAGCCGCTCGCGGGTCCGCTGGTAGAGGGTGAGCGCCTCGGCGCCGCGCCCCGCCTCGGCGAAGGCCCGCATCAGCGCCGCGACGAACCCCTCCCGCAGTGGATGGGCGGCGACCAGGCCGGTCAGCTCGGTGACGAGCTCGGCGCCGTGGCCGAGGCGCAGGTCGGCGTCGATCCGGTCGCCGAGCGCGGCGAGGTGGAGCTCGTCGAGGCGGGCGACGGCTGCCTCGAAGGTCTCGCTGCCGCGCAGGGCGACGTCGGCCAGGGCCGGGCCGCGCCACAGCGCCAGGGCCGACCGCAGCAGCTCGGCCCGCGCCGGAGGCTCGGCCGACCGGGCCTGGGCGACCAGGCGCTCGAACCGGGCGACGTCGACGGCGTCGGGGGCCACGGCCAGCCGGTAGCCGCCGGAGTCGGCCTCGACCACCCCGTCCGGGAGCACCCGGCGCAGCCGGGACACCAAGGCCTGGACGGCGTTCACCTCGTCGGCGGGCGGGTGCTCGCCCCAGATCCAGTCGACCAGCCGCGAGCGCGTCACGATCCGGCCGGGCTCCAGGGCGAGCGCGGCCAGCAGGGCCCGCAGCCGGGCCCCGGGAACCTCCACCACGGAACCGGTCTCGTTCCGGACCTCGAACGGTCCGAGCAGATCAACGCGCACAGGGCAGTATCGCCCAATCCGGTGACCAAGCCACCCGCAAGGGTGCTCCAAGTCGCGATCTCTACCGTCGGGTCCATGAAGAAGACACTGATCGCCGCCGGGCTGACCGCTCTCGCGCTCGCTGCGGGCAGCCCCGCCGAGGCCGCCGCCGGCATCC
This sequence comes from Herbidospora galbida, assembly GCF_005233835.1. Classification (GTDB taxonomy): domain Bacteria; phylum Actinomycetota; class Actinomycetes; order Streptosporangiales; family Streptosporangiaceae; genus Herbidospora; species Herbidospora galbida. Next base: position 84,982 of record NZ_SZQA01000034.1, read on the forward strand.
ACTGGGGCCCGGTGAAATCCACGAACGGCCGCGCCGACGCCGATGTCTGGATCACCCCGTTCACCAGCGAGACCTTCGTCGTGTACGGCAAACTGCGCGACCGCTCGCCCTCGCACTGCGCCTACATCCGGGCGCGGTTCCACTACGCGGGCGGCGGCACCGGCTGGAGCCGGGCCAGGACGACCTGCTCGGCGACGTCGTTCCGGCTGGGCTCCGACGGCCGGATCAAGCGGGTCGACGTGAAGGTCTGCCTGTACGCGAACAAGAAGACCTCCCGCTGCTACCACGAGAAGATCACGCCGGAGATCATCGCCAACTGGCCTCAGTAGGCGAAGTAGGACCCGTCGCCCGATTTCCCCGGGACCGCGCCCACACACCGGTAGGAGTGGTCACCCGCCGCGAACGCCTCTTTGGTCGGCGGCAGCACGCTGGGTGACCACCGGTCGGCCGTCACACTCCGGGCCGCCCCCTGCCGGGAGGCCAGCAGCGTCGCCATCGAGCAGAGCTTGGCGACCGTGGGGTGTTTCTCCAGGGTGGTGCCGTTCCAGGTGACGGCGTCGGAGGGCATCGGCGCGATGGCGTAGGTCTCCCACGCGTGCTGCGCCTCGCACCCCACGCGCGGGGCGGTGACCGCCCCGGCCAGGCTGAGGATGCTCTCCCAGCACTCGGGCTCCTTCACGCAGGCGGCGCCCGCGACGGCCTTGGCCGCCGCGCAGTTCTCCGTGTACGTCGCCACGTTCGCCGGAATGCCCTGCGGCGCGGGCGCCCCGTCGTAGGTCGCCGGCGGGTCGGCGCGCTGCCCCTCGATCACCCAGTAGGCGATGCCGCCGCCGAGGAGTAAGGCGAAGAACACCGCCGCGATGATGAACCCGACCGGCGACGACCGCCTGGCCGGCGGGGGCGGCGGCGGGCGGTAGCCGGGCGGCCGGGTGGAGGCGTAGTGCTGCACCGGCCCGTGCTTCGGGCTGACGGTGCCGGGCCCGCCGACCCGGACGTCCTGGAACGGCGGCCGGAGCGGCGGCGGCTGGTAGGGCGGGGGAGCGGGCACCGGCGCGACCGGCCGGGCGGCGGTCGCGTTGCCGTCGGGGTCGAGCGCCGCCAGGGCGTCGCGCAGTTCGGCGGCGGTCTGGGTGCGCTGCGCGGGGTCGGTGACGAGGGCGTGCCGGAGCACGTTCAGCAGCCCCTGCGGCACCCCCGGCACGTCGGGGACGGGCTGGCGGTGCAGCGCCATGATGACCGCGATGTTGGCCACGCCGGTGGCGGGGAACCGGGGCGGCCGCCCGTTCAGCAGCGCGTAGAACGTCGCGGCGAGCGAGTAGACGTCGCCCTGCGCGGTCGGCTCGACCAGCTCGAACGCCTCCGGCGGCGCGTAGGCCGGGGTCAGCGACTCGCGCGTGACCGACAGCTCGGCGCCCTCGCCCTTGGACGGCATGGTGGCCAGCCCGAAGTCCGACAGCGCCACCTGGCCGTAGCCGTTCATCAGGATGTTCGCCGGCTTGATGTCCCGGTGGAGCACCCCGTTGGCGTGCGCGGCGGCCACGGCGTCGGAGATCTTGATCCCGATGTCGCGCACCTCGCGGACCGGGAAGGGCCCCCGCTCCTTGAGCCGGTCGGCGAGGCTGCCGCCGGGGCACAGCTCCAGCACCATGAACGGACGCCCGTCGCCGAGCACCCCAGCGTCGTAGACGTCGGCGACGTTGGGGTGCCCCGACAGGGCCCCGGCCGAGGTGACCTCGCGCATGAAGCGCCGCCGGTCACGGTCGTTGACCAGGACCCTGTTGTCGATCTTTAACGCGACCTCGCGGCCGACGGCGAGCTGCCGGGCCCGGTACACGATGCCGAACCCGCCCTGGCCGAGGATGCCGAGCACCTCGTACCCCTGGACGAGCGGGGCGCTCGCCTCACTCATGAACCGGGACATTACCGTAGAAGTTCACTCTCCGAAGCGGGACAACCGCCCTTTGGACCGGGCGTGCCGCAGCGTCGCGGTGTAGAGCCACAGGGCCACCGCGACGTAGCCGACGTCGAGCCCGGCGGCCAGCGCGAGCGTGTCCCACGGGACGGGCGCGCCGCCCAGCACCGCCCGCATCCCCTCGAACACGTGGCTGGCCGGAACGGCGTCCGCCAGCCACTGGAGCGGCTCGGGGAGCACGGAGACCGGATAGAAGACGCCCGCGATCGGCTGGAGAACGAACACCAGGCTCCACGCGATGACCTGCGCGCCCTCGCCGAACCGCAGCACCGCCGAGATCGCCACCAGCGCCAGCGCCCATCCGAGCACGAGCAGCACCGCCATGAACGGGATCAGCCCGATGCCGACGCTGAACAGCCCGAACCCGTAGAGCACGTACGCCAGCGTCACCATCACCGCCAGCCCGCCCGCGATCTTGATGAGCGAGAAGAGGATCAGCCCGGTGACGTACTCGCCCGGCGTCACCGGGGTGACGTGCAGGTTGATGAGGTTGCGGCTCCAGACGTCCTCCAGGAACCCGATCGACACCTCGTTCGAGGCCCGGTGGAGCACCTGCCAGAGCAGCACCGCGCCGAGCAGCATCGACACGATGAAGGGCACCTTGTTGGCCTGGAGGAACAGGGTGACGTAGCCCCACACGACCAGTTCGATCACCGGCCAGAACAGGATCTCGAACACCCGGATCGGGCTGCGCCGCATCGCGGCCAGGTCGCGGTAGACCACCCCCGCGATGCGCCGCCGCCGGGCCTGCGTGCTGTGCGGTGCGAACGCGATCGCCGTCACGCCGGCACCCCCTCTCGCGCGACCTTGAGGAACACCTCTTCGAGGTCGACGACCCCGAAGTGGGCGGCGAGCTCGGCGGCCGAGCCGCTGGCCACGATCCGCCCGGCGGCCAGGAAGTGGATGGTGTCGCACATCCGCTCCACCTCCCGCATGTTGTGCGAGGTGATGAGCAGCGCCGTCCCGGTCTCCCGGGCGACCGAGACGAGCAGGTTCCGGATCCGCTCCCCGGCGTCGGGGTCGAGCGCGGCCGTGGGCTCGTCGAGGATGAGCAGCTCGGGGTCGTTGAGCAGCGCCTTCCCGAGCTGGACGCGGGTGTGCTGCCCCGACGACAGGTCGGAGGTCCGCCGCTTCAGCAGCGGGCCGATCTCCAGCAGTTCGGCGACCTCGGCGACCCTGGCGCGGGGATCGCGGAGCCCGTAGAGCCGGGCGAAGGAGTTCAGCACCTCCCGGACGTGCAGCACCCCCGGCAGCCCGAGGTAGCTGGCCGAGAAGTTGACCCGGCTCAGCACCTCGGTCCGGTGCTTCTGCAGGTCGAGCCCGAACATCGTGACCCCGCCGGAATCGGGGGTGACGAGCCCGAGCAGCATGTGCAGGGTGGTCGATTTGCCGGCGCCGTTGGGCCCGAGGAGTCCGGTGATCTCGCCCTGGCCGACGGTGAGGCTGACCCCGTCGACGGCCTGCACCGGCCCGAAGCGTTTGGTCAGGGATTGGGCTTCAAGGATGGCCACCGGGCCACGATCCGTTGGCGGCCACCGCCGCCGCAACGCATTTTCGTCGTCGACCGGGGGATCACACCACCGGATGGCCGTAGCGGTCGCTGAGCGGAGTGAGGTCCGGTTCGCCGAAGCGCAGGCGCATCGCGTCGAAGAGGTCGACCTTGTCCGCGCCGAACCGCGCGATCCGGGCCGCGAAGGTGGCGGCGGACAGGAACCTCGGCGGGTCGCTCTTGGTGTGGAACTTGTCGGCGTACATGACGAGTGCCTCCTCGCCCGTCTCGGCCACGTAGTCGCCCAGGGGGATCGGCAGGTCCTGCGCCACGATGTCGGCGCGGCGCAGCCCCACCCCGGTGTGACAGGAGGCGAAGCGGCGGATCGGCTCGGGCAGCCCGGCCTCGGCGAGCAGTTCGTGGCCCAGCACGCCGTGGCGCACGTAGGGGGCGCCGTGCAGCCGGTAGACGCCGATGTCGTGCAGCAGGCAGCCGGCCCTGACGAGGTCGGCGTCAAGCTCCTCCGGGCAGCGGGCGAGGAGTTGCTCCGCGATGGCCCACACGATCTCGCAGTGGGTGAAGACGACCTCGAACGACTCCGGTGAGGGGGCGTGCGCGCGGTGCAGCGCGCGGATCTCCGGATCGGTGGGAATCACCCTCAGACCCTAGTCCCAGGGGCGATCGAGCCCGGGCGGCAGCGGCAGGCCGCTGCCCGCGTCGAGGACGACCCGGTCGCCGAGCGGCCGGGCGAGCGTCACCTCGGCCGTGCCGAGCTTGAGGATCGCCGGGCACGCTCCGTCACCGGTCGGCGTCGACTCCACGCCGACCACCACCACCTGGCCGGTCTCGTAGACGGGCACCCCGGTCACGTCCTCGCAGGCGCCGAAGCCGTAGCGGACCGACAGCGCCTTCGGCTTCCCCGCCACGAGGTCGAACGCGTGGACCTCCCGGACGTCGCCCTTCGCGCGCCGCGGCCGTTCGGTGACGGCCGACGGGTCGACGGCCACCCGGACGAACGGCTGGTCGACCCCCTCCACGGCGAACCGCCAGGCGGGCACCTGGACCACGCCCCGGCTGGTCTCCAGCGGCACCTCGCCCAGCGTCACCCCGGTGATCACGAGCGGTCGGCACTCTCCGGGCGGGCACGGGTCCTCGATGAGGTGGGAGGCGGAGCTGAACGCGGCGAACTCGGCCGCCGCCGGAACGAGCGGGACGTGCGAGACCGACCCGTCGGGCCAGCGCACGGCCGCCGGGGGCGGGGTCTGCGCCGGCAGTGTGGTGGCCAGCCGCCAGATCCTGTTGTGGGCGCTGCGCGCGGCCCAGCGGGGGACCCGCCCGACCCGCGCCCAGCCCTGCGGGTTCAGCACCTCCAGCGGCACGAACCCCGTCCGCCAGGCCCGGTCGGCCGCCGACCCCTGCCAGCTCGCCGCGACGTTGTGGGCGCGGCCTTCGAAGCCGCCGAAGACGCTGCAGGACACCAGCAGGAGAACCAGCGGAAGACGAGTGATCAGGGCCCGGCTCGGCATGGGCGGCAGCCTAATCCGCATTGATTCGGATGTTCTGAACATCTGGATGGTCTGAGTATGATTCTCGGGTGCTGCTCCTCCACACACTTCGCTGCGTCGGCTCCACCACCCTCGCGCGGCTGGCCGAGGTCGCCGGGCGTCCCGAGCCCGACGTCGAGTCCGAGCTGATCGACCTGGCCGTGGCCGGGCTGGTGACGTTCGAGCCGGGGCCCTTCGGCGGGTGGGGCATCACGACGGCGGGCCGCGCCGTCCACGCGACCTGGATCGCCGAGGAGCTCGCCGCCGCCGGGACCGAGGCCGCCGTGGCGGAGGCGCTCGACCGCTTCCTGCCGTTGAACGCCGAACTGCTCGACCTGTGCGAGGCGTGGCAGCTGCGGCCCGAGGCGCGGGTGCTCACGCTGCTCGGCGCACTCGACCGGCGGGCCGAGCCCGTCTGCGCCGACCTGACCGGGGCGCTGCCCCGGTTCGGGCGCTACCGCGTGCGGCTCGCCGAGGCGCTGGCGCGGGTCCGCGCGGGGGAGACGCGCTACGTGACCGACGACATGGCGTCCTACCACGTCATCTGGTTCCAGCTCCATGAGGATCTGCTGCTCACGCTCGGCATCCCCCGGTGAGGTGGATCCACTCCCTGGCGTCGGGGCAGCCGGTGGAGGTGCTCGGGGGGAAGGCCCACGGGCTGGCCGTGCTGCGGCGGCTCGGGCTGGCCGTGCCCCCCGCGTTCGTCGTCGGCGCCGACGCCTGCCGCGCCTACCTGCGCGACGGCCGCCTGCCGGGCGGGCTGGCCGAGGAGGTGGCGGCCGCCGTCGCGGCGCTGCCCGCCGGCGAGGTGTCGGTACGGTCGGGCGCGAGCGTCTCGATGCCCGGCATGATGACGACCGTCCTCGGCCTGCCGGCCCACCCGGTCGGGCCGATTCTCGACGCGGTCGCCGAGGTCTTCGCCTCGTGGCACACGCCGCGCGCCAGGACGTACCGGGAACTCCACGACATCCCCCACGACCTCGGCACCGCCGTGACGATCCAGGCCATGGTGTACGGCGACCGCGACCCCCGCAGCGGAACCGGCGTCGCCTTCACCCGCGACCCGACCACCGGCGCGCCCGTCCCGTTCGGCGACGTCCTCTACGGGCGGCGGGGCGACGCGGTGGTCTCCGGCCGGGAGCCGACCGTCCCGCTGGGCGACCTGGCCGTGCGGGAACCGCGCGTGTGGGCCGGACTGACGCGCGCGATGGCGCTCGTCGAAGGGCACTACCGCGACGCGTGCTACCTGGAGTTCACCTACGAGAGCGGCGACCTGTGGTTCCTCCAGGTGCGTCCCGGCCGGTTCACCGGGGCCGCCGCCGTCGTGGTGGCGGCCGACCTGGCCGACGAGGGCGTTGTCGCACGGTCCGATGCGCTGCTGCGGGTCGCCCCGGAGGACCTCCGGCGGGTCGCCCGCATCACCGGGCCCGCCGACGTCCTCGCCCGGGGGCTGGGCGCCTGCCCGGGAGTGGCCACCGGACGGGTCGCCACCAGCGCCGGCGCGGCGGTCCGGATGGCCGCCGCGGGGCCGGTCGTCCTGGTGCGCCCGGAGACCTCCCCCCTCGACCTGCGCGGCATGGCGGCCGCCGCCGGGATCGTGACGGCCCGGGGCGGCCCCGCCAGCCACGCGGCCGTCGTGGCCCGCGCGATGGGCAGACCGGCCGTGGTCGGCGCGTCCGGGCTGGTCGTGTCGGCGGGGTCGGTCCGGGCCGGTGACCGCGTGATCCCCGAGGGCGCGGTCGTCACGATCGACGGGACCAGCGGAGACGTGGCGCTGGGGGAGCCTCCGGTCACGGCGTCGCTCGCCGACGCCCACGTCCACCGCCTTCTCGGCTGGGCCGACGACGTGTCGGGCGACACCTCCGACCGGCCCGAGCCCGAACGTCTCCGGGCGGCGCATGCCGTCCTGAGACAGTGAATCGGTCATTTTCGTCCCTTGTGTCGCGTGCCCGCTCCGGTGGACGGGCAGATCTCCGGAGGGTCCGACCCCTCGACGGTGCCCGGAGAAACAGGCGCCGCCTCTGAGGGGACACCGTGAACAAGAAGGAAAACCCGGTCGCCAAGGCCGTCGACAAGGTCATCGACGCGATCTCCGACCACGGCGGGGAGGAGATCCCGGGACGGCCGGGCAGCATGCCGCCGAGCCTGGCCGAACCGGTCGAGCCGCGCGGACCGCTGAAGCCCAAGCCCGACCAGCGCGGCCCCGACCCGTTCACGCCGACCGGTCAGCCGTCGGGAGACACCACCGAGACACGGGCGCAGGGCGGCGCCTACCTGACGACCGCGACCGGCACGCGACTGCCGGACACCGACCACTCGCTCAAGGCGGGCCCGCGCGGCCCGGTGCTGCTGCGCGACCACCACCTGCGCGAGAAGATCACCCACTTCGACCACGAGCGCATCCCCGAGCGGGTCGTGCACGCCCGCGGCGCCGCCGCCCACGGCGTCTTCCGCGCCTACGGCACCGCCGCCAACGTGACCAAGGCGGCCTTCCTGGCCAAGGACGTGGAGACCCCCGTCTTCGTGCGCTTCTCCACCGTGCTCGGCTCGCGCGGCTCGGCCGACGCCGTCCGCGACACCCGGGGATTCGCGACGAAGTTCTACACCTCCGAGGGCATCTTCGACCTGGTCGGCAACAACATCCCGGTCTTCTTCATCCAGGACGCGATCAAGTTCCCGGACATCATCCACGCCGGCAAGCCCCACCCCGACCGCGAGATCCCGCAGGCGCAGAGCGCCCACGACACCTTCTGGGACTTCGTCTCGCTGCACACCGAGGCGACCCACCACACGCTGTGGAACATGTCCGACCGGGGGATCCCCCGGTCGTACCGGATGATGGAGGGCTTCGGGGTCCACACCTTCCGGCTGGTCGCCGAGGACGGTGCGACGACGCTGGTGAAGTTCCACTGGAAGCCGAAGGCGGGCGTCCACTCCCTGGTGTGGGAGGAGGCCCAGATCGTCAACGGGGTCGACCCCGACTTCCACCGCCGCGACCTGGCCGACGCCATCGAGGCGGGGGCCTACCCCGAGTGGGAGTTCGGCATCCAGATCCTCCCCGACACCGGCGAGCAGACGTTCGAGGGCATCGACCTGCTCGACCCGACGAAGATCGTGCCCGAGGAGCTCGCGCCGGTCCAGCCGATCGGCCTGCTCACGCTGAACGCCAACCCGGCCAACTTCTTCGCCGAGACCGAGCAGGTCGCCTTCCACGTGGGTCACGTGGTGCCCGGCATCGACGTGACCGACGACCCGCTGATGGCGGGCCGGCTGTTCTCCTATCTCGACACGCAGATCAGCCGCCTGGGCGGCCCGAACTTCGACCAGCTGCCGATCAACCGCACCCACGCCCCGGTCAACGACATGCTGCGCGACGGCATGCACCAGACCGCCGTGCACACCGGGGTCGCGCCCTACCGGCCCAACTCCCTCGACGGCGGGTGCCCCTTCCAGGCGCCGGGCGGCTACGTCGAGGTGCCGTACCCGGTCGAGGCGGCGGCCCGCGGACGGGTGGCGCCGGCCTCCTTCGACGACCACTTCAGCCAGCCGCGCCTGTTCTGGCTGAGCATGTCGCCGGTGGAGCAGGCCCACATCATCGCCGCCTACACCTTCGAGCTGAGCAAGGTGTTCGAGCAGACCATCAGAGAGCGGCAGCTCCAGGTCCTGGCGCGGATCGACCCCTACCTGTGCGAGCAGGTCGCCCTCGGCCTCGGCCTGCCGGTCCCGGAGGGCAAGCCCGAGGTGTACGTCGAGCCCAGCCCCGCCCTGTCACAGGTCGGCAAGACGTGGCCGACCAAGGGCCGGATCATCGGCATCGTGGCGGGCGGCGACCTGGAGGCCCTGCGGACGGTCCGCCAGACGGTCCTCGACGGCGGCATGGTGCCGCTGGTCATCGCCCCCACCGGCGGCGTGCTGCCCGGCCCGGGTGACCCGGTCTCGGTCCAGCGGACCTTCGCCGCCGCCCGGTCGGTGGAGTTCGACGCCATCGTCGTCGCGGGCGCCCCCGCACCCGGCACCGACGCCATCGGGGCCCGTGACGCCAAGGCCGGCCTGAGCGGGCCCGTCGACCCGCGCGTCTCGCTGATGCTGAACGAGGCCTACCGGCACGGCAAGCCGCTGGGCGGCTGGGACGGCGCGGCCGAGGCGTTCGCCTCGGCGGGCATCCCGCCCGGCGCGCCCGGCGTGGTCGTCGGCGAGGCGGGCCCGGCGGTGCTGGGCGAGGTCGTCACCCTGCTGGGCGGCCACCGCGTCTGGGCGCGTTTCCCGGCCTCTCTGGGCCCGAACGCCTGAAGGGCTAGATGTCGAGGTCCTCGACGACGGGCCGCCGGCCGAGATCGGTGATCATGGCGTAGAACTCGTCGGGGACCCTGCCCCGGAGGTCCTCGAACGTGTCGAGGACCTCGATGGTGGCCTCGCCCTGGATGAACCCCCAGTCGGAGTCGGCCAGGCCGAGGTAGGTGCGCAACGCCTCACGGGAGAACAGCCCCGACAGCCAGTTGTCGGAGTCGCGGGTCATGCTGTCGGTCCACTCGGGCGACCGTTCGAGGTGCAGGACGTACTTGCCCTTGCGCGAACGGTAGACCCGGAACGTCTCGGTCCGCTGGCCCACCATGCGGCTCCACTCGCCGAGCAGCACCCCGGAGAAGCGCTGCTTGCGCACCGCCGCGCCCTGCCCGACCTTCACGATGACCTCTTCGTAGCCTTCCTCCCGGCCCTCCTCCACCTCGACGTAGCGCCGCAGGGCGGTGCTGATCGCGGCCGAGAGCTTGCCGCCGGCGAGCTCGGTGGCCCGCTGGAAGAGCGGCAGGTCGTCATCCGAGACGTAGATCGTCTTATTGGGCATCGTCGGCCTCCTCCGTATGCGCATAAGTATACGTATGTTGCGCGGGGCGCCAGAGCCTGATCTCCGTCGCCGGGAGGCGCTCGGGGAACGGGCCCTCGCCGAGCAGCGCCCGCAGGTCGCGTTCGAAGTCGGCGAGCCGGTCGCCGAACAGGTGCGGCGCGGAGTCGGACCGGGAGAACGTCCATGCCACGAGGTCGTCGGCCGTGCGGGTGATCATCTCACCCGCCGGGACGACGACGCGTTCGGCCGCGCCGAACCCGGCCCGCGCCAGGACGAGGTCCTCCCGCCCCGGCGTCCCGTTCACGAGCACGCCTTGCCCCGCGCGGCGCACCGGGCCGAGATACCGGCGGACCAGGTCGCCGATCTTCGCGTACGGAGGAGCGGCCGGGCCCCGCACATCGCCGATCTGCACGAACGCCCCACCGGGCGCCAGCATCCGAAAGACGGTCGCGGCGACGCGGTCGCGGTCGGTCCAGTGGAACGACTGGGCGAACACCACGGCCTGGAACGCGCCCAGGCCGCCGGGCAGGTCTTCGGCCCTCCCGGCCACCCAGCGGACGTTGGTCACCCCCCGGAGGCCGGCCTGCCGCCGGGCCTCGGCCAGCATGCCGGGGTCGGGGTCCAGGCCGATCGCCTCGCCGACGAAGGGGGCCATCGGGAGGGTGACGGTCCCCGGGCCGCAGCCGACGTCGAGCAGCCGGCTCCGTTGGTCGAGGCCGAGGGCGGTGGCCAGCGTCTCGGCGTAGCCGGGGGCGTAGGGGAGCCGGCCGCGCGCGTAGTGGGCCGCGGCGCCCTCGAACAGGGTCTCGTCCCAGCGCCATCCGTCAGCCATGCGACCACGGTAGCGGCCGGGTGAGGCCCGAGCGGCCGAGGAGGTGGACGCCCGCCGCGCACCCCGCCCCCAGGCAGGCCAGCACCACCCACAGCAGGACCGCCCGGTCGAGCAGCGCCCCCACGGCCAGGTTGCCCGCGGTGATCCCGATCCCGGCGATCGAGTTGTACAGGCCGTAGTGCGTGGCGACGAGCCGCCCGCCCGACAGGGCCACGACGGTGTCCATCTCGAACGGGTACGTCAGCGCCGTGCCCACCCCCAGCAGCGCCGCGCACAGCAGCACCGCGCCCGGCCACGTCGTCAGCGTCAGCGGCGCGAACGCCGCGCCCATCGACGCGAGACCCCACGTCATGGCCTGCGCCGGCGTCCACCGCGCGCGGGCCCACGCGGTGATCCGCAGCTGCCCGAGCACCGCGATCCCGCCCGACACCACGAACAGCAGCGTCACCGCGCCCGGGTCGCCGAGGGCCAGCGGCAGCGCCAGGTAGACCTGGAACGACAGCACGTACGACCCCGTCATCACCCCCGCGAACAGCACGAAGGGCCGGTTGGCCAGCACGGTCCGCCAGTCGGCCAGCACCCCCTCCGGCGCGGCCCGCGACCCGGGGCCGGGCGGCAGCGCGAGCACCTGCACGGCCGTCAGCGCCGCGAACAGCCCGGCCGCCACCGCGCACACCAGCCGGAAGTCGGCCGCCATCAGGGCCAGCCCGATCCCCGGCCCGACCAGGATCCCGGCCTGGTAGAAGACGTTGAACAGGGCGAACGCCTCGACCCGCCGCTCACCGGCCGTATGCGCGAGATAGGCCCGTACGGCCGGATTGAACAGCGCCCCCGCGAAGCCGGTCATCGCCGAGGCGGCGAGCAGCACCGGCAGCGTGGTCGCGAACCCGAGCAGCGCGAACCCGAGGGTCCGCAGCAGGCACCCGGCGATGATGACCGGCCGGTAGCCGAGCCGGTCGGCGAGGGTGCCGCCGAGCAGGAACAGGCCCTGCTGGCTGAGGTTGCGCACCCCGAGCACCAGCCCGACCGTCCAGCCCGCCAGCCCCAGCCCGCCGGACAGGTGCCCGGCCAGGAACGGCATCAGCAGGTAGAACGCCACGTTGATGGTGAACTGGTTGACCATCAGCAGCCGGGCCGTCGCGTCGAACGAGCGCCAGGCCCTCACCGGATCACCATCCGCGTCCAGCGGGTCACCTCGGCCTCGTCGGCCGTCTTGATCTCGTCGGGTTCGGCGGCTGGCGGCCGGTGCAGCAGGCCGTGGGCGGCGCAGTAGGCGTCGTCGTAAATCGTCGAGCCGTAGCGGGCCGGGCCGTCGGGGAAGACGGCGGCGATCCGGGTGTCCGGCGGCAGGGTCCGGGCCAGCCACGACGCGACGACGGTGACCGCGCCGACGCTCCACCCGCCGGTCGTGTAGTGGGTCGCGGCGAGGGTCCGGCAGGCCCAGACCGCCTCGTGGGCGGCGACCCAGTGGACCTCGTCGAACTCCTCGTGCGCGACGTTGCGCGGGTGGATGCTGCTGCCCAGGCCGCGCATCAGCCGGGGCCGCGCCGGCTGTCCGAAGATCGTCGATCCGACCGCGTCGACGCCCACGAGGCTGACCCGCCGGTGGCGCCGCCGCAGCGCCTTCGTCACCCCGGCCGAGTGGCCGCCGGTCCCGACGCTGCACACCAGCACGTCGACCCGCCCGAGCTGCTCGGCCAGCTCGCCCGCCAGGCCGGCGTACGCGCCGACGTTGTCGGGGTTGGCGTACTGGTCGGGGCAGTAGGCCCCGGGATGCTCCGCCAGCAGCTCGGCCACCCGGTCGAGCCGGGCCCGCTGCCACCCCCCGGCCGGATGCGGCCGGTCCACCGTCACGACCCGCACGCCGTAGGCGGTGAGCAGCCGGTGGACCAGGGTCTCCATGCCGGGGTCGGTGACGACGGTGACCGGATGGCCGTACACGATCCCGGCGAGGGCCAGCCCCAGGCCGAACGTGCCCGACGTCGACTCCACGATCATCGCGCCGGGGGCGAGCTCGCCGCGCTCCCTGGCCCGCTCGACGATGTGCAGGGCGGCCCGGTCTTTGAGGCCGCCGGGGTTGACCGCCTCCAGCTTGGCCCAGAAGCCACGCCCGGCGGGGGCGAAGGGCTCGGTGATCAGGCGTACCGGGGTGCCACCCACCAGATGAGAAGACATGTCGTCACGCAAAGTAACCGAACTTTCCGCGCGTTTGGTGGTGCCCCGCCGGTCCCGGCCGGTGGGGCGGCGGATAATCGATCAGCCCCCCTGCCGTACCGAAGGGGGAGACGTGACCCTGTCACGCCGCGCGATGCTCACCGGCCTGCCGCTGTCGTTCGTGGCCCGACCCGCGACCGCGGTGGCGAGGCCCTCGGGCGCCCCCGGGGAGATCGCGCGGAACGAGCCGTACTGGCGGTCGGTGGGGGCGGCGTTCCGGGTCGACCCGGGCTTCGTGAACCTGGAGAACGGCTACTTCGGCAGCATGCCCGAACCCGTCAGGCTGGCCTACCACGCGCACTCCGACCGGCTGAACGCGGAGAACAGCCGGCTGCTGCGGATGGCGTACAGGGAGAAGGCCGAGGAGGCCGCCGCGCGCGTCGCGGGCCTGCTCGGCGTGACGAAGGAGGAGATCGCCTTCACCCGGGGCGGCACCGAGGCCCTGCAGAACCTGATCACCGGCTACCGGCGGCTCGCCCCCGGCGACGCCGTCATGTACGCCGACCTCGACTTCCACACCGGCCAGTCGGCCCTGAAGTGGCTGGCCGACCGGCACGGCGCCCGCGTCGAACGCCTGGTGATCCCCGAACCGGCCACCCGCCGGGCCGTCCTGGACGCCTACGCCGCCGCCCTGGAGACGACCCCGCGCCTGCGGCTGCTGCTGCTCAGCCACATGAACAACCGCACCGGCCTGGTCGTGCCGGTGGCCGAGATCGTCGACCTGGCCCGTGAGAAGGGCGTCGACGTGATCGTCGACGCCGCCCACTCGTGGGGCCACCTCGATTTCACCCTGCCGCGGCTGAAGGCCGACTTCGGCGTCTTCTCGCTGCACAAGTGGATGGGCGCGCCCCTGGGCAGCGGCTTCCTCTACATCCGCAAGGAGCGCCTGGCCGACGTCGCCCCCGTCTTCGGCGACGAGTCGCAGGTGGCCGACATCCGGTCGAGGGTCCACTCGGGCACCATGGACGTCGCCCCCATCCTCAGCGTCGGCGCCGCCCTCGACTTCCACGAGACCCTCGGCGCTCCGGTGAAGGAGGCCCGCCTGCGCTACCTGCGCGACCGCTGGGTCCACCAGGTCCGCGACCTGCCCGTCGAGATCCTCACCCCCGACGACCCGGCCATGTACGGCGGCATGACCGCCTTCCGCCTCGCGGGCCGCACCTCCAAGGCCGACAACACCGCCGTCGTCGACCACCTCTACACCCGGCACCGGATCTTCACCGTCCACCGCGACGGCGTCACGAAGGGGGACTGCGTCCGCGTGACGCCGGCCCTGTTCACCTCGGCCGACGACGTCGACCGCCTCGCCGCCGCCCTGCGGGAGCTCGCCGGGCGCTGACGGGTCAGGCCGCCGCGGGCGCGGCCGGGGGTGCGGCCGGCGGCGGGGCCG
>NZ_SZQA01000035.1 GCF_005233835.1 Herbidospora galbida
CGCCGGACCGCCGCAGGCGGGCCGGCTTGATTACGTAGAGAAAATCCTCATCCAGCAGCCTGTACGCCTGTGCTTCGATGAGCAGGTGGACGAACAGGATTCGGCCAGAGTCACTCATATGGCCGGCCACGCGAAGCCGTAACGGAAAAGGATCCTTACCACAGGCGACGGGAACGGCCGATACGGCGGTGACGATGCAACCGAGCCGGATTGCTCGTGCAAGCCCACTGCACCCAAAGCAATCAGGAGAAGCGGGCTCATACGGTCGAGATCGGATCGCTCAAGTGAGGATCTACTTCAACGCCTCACGGGTCTGGTCAGCGAGACTGATGGCGGCGAACAGCGTGTTGTCGAGCGTCAGGTGCGCTGCCGGACTGTTGTTGAGCTTGAGCGCGGCCGTGTAGTTGTCCAGTTGGCGAGTTTCCACGCGTCGCGAGGAACGGCCCGGTGTTCTATGTACTCGCGCATCGTGTCGGGATCGCACGTCACCCAGGCTGCCGCGACGTCGACTCCCTTGGCTGCACACCGGTTTGTCAGCCGAGAGAGCCACGCACTGTCATGAAGCTCGGCGACAAGGTTGGCCGAAAGGATCGTCGAGGTGCCGACCGAGATGTGTCGAAGGCCGCATCGATGAGGCACCGATATTCGAGAGGGCGCACCTCGGTGAGATAGAGGTCGCTGTGCCGATCGTGGGGGTCTCCCCCAAGCGTGGTCAGCAGACGTTCGGTGAGGGCCCGGGTCAGGGTGTCCTTGTCGAGCAGCGCCCAACCGGTCACGTCGGCCAGGAACCGCGCGAACTCGGTTCGGCCAGATCCGGAATGTCCGCCGATCAGGATGAGGATCGGCCGCGGACTGGGCTGGCGGTGCCATGCGTCGACAACCCGCCGGCGAAGCATGTCCAGCTCGCCGCCAGATGGGGTGAGCCGGGCCGAGAGCTGGACCAAGGTCTCTTCGATGACCGACGCGGTCTGGGCATCGATCACCGGGTCCGTGGGGCGCGGGAGAGCGGAGATCGGGCTCTGGTGCGTTTCGCCGGGAAGCGGGAGCCGGAAGCCCAGTGCTGATTCGGTGGCTTGGTCCATGAGGCAGTAGGCCCGGCGATATCCCGGGCTCGGGTATACGGCGCCGCTCTCATGCGACCAGAGCGTCTGGAAGCCCCGAACAGGTCGCGTCGCCTCTCGCGGGACGCCCCTACGACCTGCGCCACGCTGCGGTGAGCCTCTGGCTCAACGCCGGAGTGGCACCACCCGATGTCGCCGAACGAGCCGGTCACGGAGTCGATGTTCTGCTCAAGGTGTACGCGAAATGCATCGACGGCGGCGCCGAATCCGCCAACCGCCGGATCGGTGCGGCATTGACAAGCTGACCCGTCGGCAAAGCTCCGCCCCGCCCTCGGCCAATCGGCCGGGGGCTTTTTCGCGTGATCACTGTCGAGCCGAGTCCTGGGGTGCTCCCGCGCAGGAGCCTCGGATTCGGCCCCGCGACCTGGGAAAACGCCACCAAGATCATGTCGCGTATACGTCGCGATCAACGACATGGAGCCGCATTGGACAGCACACGGCTGCACACAGGGAAAATGATCACCAGGTCACCCGACACCCATAAGGCCAGGTCAGACCACGTTTCCCAAGCTAAGCGGAGAGCGTGGGATTCGAACCCACGAGGAACGTCACCGCCCCTAGCGGTTTTCAAGACCGCCAACAGCTATCAGGGGTTTCCTCTGTGACCTGCGCCTCCTGTCGCACTACCGCCCTCCCATGAAAGATCATCCCGTACATATCACACCGCTCGCACCTACCCCGGACTACCGGGACTACCCACACGTGCCGAACTTGAGCGGACGTTGCCGGACATGGGGCCGATACCGCCGGTACAGCCAGTGAGAGCACGGTCGGCGTCAGGCCGCCCGATAGGCACCCCGCTCATAAGGCGATACAGACTGCATCCCGTATTTCGTCATCCGCTGATATCCAGACACCGAGTGCGGACGAGGGGACTGGCGCTTCTCGATTCCGGCCACGGACTCGGGAAACAATTCGGTTTTCCCGAATTCCTCAATAGTGTCCAACCCCTTCGTCCGGCTGATAAGTACGGCGGCCGCGACGACGGCCGCACCGCCGACAGTTAAGATGATCTTATTGTTCTTCTTGATCCACTTCTTTACGGTCTCGGAGACGGGGGCGGTCTCGCCGACCTTGGAGGTGGTCTGGTTGTGCATGGGGGCGTTCATGCACACAGATCTACCGGACGCACCCCTTAATTGTCGAGAAATCACCCGACATCGCCTAATCGAGCAGAGCCGGCGCGAGCAAAGGAACCGACTGAAGCGCGAAGACGGCCCTCTCGCAAGGCAGTGGAGACCTAGGACCCGGCTGTGTCGATGTGCCCGAGTTCAGACGTATTAGAACAGCGACTTCTGCACGGGCCGAAAATCGACACCCGTCGAATCGGCTGCAGCAACATGGGCCATCAAAGTGGCACCAATAATTTCGCCGAGTCTCACCGGAACGGCATTACCGATCAGCCGGCCCAGAGTACTAAAAGTCGGGGATTCCCCTTCTCTTACAAACTCGTATCGTCGAGGAAACGTCTGGATCATGGCAGCCTCCCGCAAAGAAATGGCGCGATTCTGTTCAGGATGGCCAAACCGCCCATTTCCATACCCGAAGCACTGAGTAGTCATCGTCGGCGCTGGGGCATCCCACTCCATCCGGCCATAAACGCTGGGGTACGTAGATCCCGAGTCTCTTTTATGGCACGCGGCCAGCAGTTCTGGATCCCAGTCTCGCCATGTGCCACCTGGCTTGGATGCCTTGATGCGTTTCATGTTCAGATCACTCAACGCTGAAGCGACATGCAGAGAATCCGCTTGATCTTGGCTACCCGCCGCCAAGCGAGGAAGATCCTCAATTGTCTGACGGACTGTACGTTCAGGTCCGAGACTTTCAGGTATGCGTAGGTTCTTGCTTCCCAGTTTTGAAGCTATGAGTACCAGGCGGCGCCTCGTTTGAGGGATTCCCAGCTTGGAACACTCTACTACGGACCAGCTAATAGCATATCCATCGAGCGAGACCAGAAACTCATCGAATACTTCATGTCGCGCAAGTTGGGGAACATTTTCCATGGTTACGAGATCCGGCTGCACTTCTCGGATCAGGCGCCCAAAGGAAGACAGCAGTTGCCAATCCATCCCTCTCTTCTTGCCACGATCACCCTGACTGTATGTAGAAAACGGCTGACACGGAGCACAGCCAGCGAGCAGCGATATCTCATCCTCGGGAAAATAAGGGAGAATGTCTTCGGCAGAAACTTGGTTAACATCTCGTTCGATAAAAACTGCCGAATTGTTCGCCTCGAAGGGGAAGCGGCAAGCTGGATCGAGGTCAATGCCGGCCCGCACGTTAATACCGCTTTGCAAAAGCCCGTGAGTCAAGCCACCCGCACCACAAAATAGATCAACTGCGGATATCCGTGGTGGCGTTTGAAGATCTTCCATCACGTAGCTCCCTGCGGCCTGTGCTCAGGCTTCAAAAAATCGAAGGACTGGATGTGAGAAACAAAGCATTCTATCACTTCTCGAAGGTAGGATCCAACTGCATTCGAGGTGATTCGCAGCTCAGATACTCCGATCCCGTCAGCGCAATCAACGAAAGATATGGATCCATGCGCCAGACTGTTCCGGCGCTGTTTTACGAGCTTTAAAGCGCCGAGGTCGTCTCGCAGGGGGCGTTTAACTTTGGCCCGAACCTTTGCCGAAATGGCGATCTGGCAACCTATACGCTTCCCTATTTTATCTATCGCCTCATCGTCCCAGTTTCCGCCGCCACCAACTTCTATCTCAAACGAAGCAATCGGTAACTGATTGATAAGGAGATCACACATCTCGACTACTTGCTTAAGTCGATTTTCCGGCGACAGCTCTACATGCGTTCGCGCCACCGAGCGCACCCATTCCCGTTGCAGCTCAACATTGAGATGTTCGGGCCGCCATTGGCTCCCATCTTGAGCAGCAAGAGAGAGTGCGTCGATACACCTCGATACTGTCGCCTCTACAAGGTTGTACAGTTGAAGATAAACACTGGAGTACAGGATCTTCTGCTGAGAAGCCGTAATAGGATGCGATGAGCCATTTATTCGCGGCACACCCGACTGGGCGGACAGTTCGATCTCACCCAACAGATCGATGTATGTTTCTATCTCTTCGAATCGTTCGTTAAAGAACGGAAGAAGGCCGCCGGTGGTCACGATTCGACCAACCGGGAGCGCACGAAATCGATTCGACCCTTAAGGCGCGCCTTCGCGTTAGCTCCATCAGAGCCAGTTATGTCGGAGAACTCTTGCCCATGTATCCAGCCTGACACGTCGATAAGCTCAGGGCTAAGGGATTCCAATTCCGGACGATCGCTAAGAGCCCAAAATGCACCAATGGCGATCGATTCGAATCTGGCTCTAGGAGTTGCCCGGCCATTGCGGGTCTTTGTGAAGCCGTGCGGAAATACCCTTTTCACAAATGCCATGGTGTCGCTGAACCTCTTACGATAAAAGGTAGCAAGCCTCGGATTATTTGTGAATTCTTCATTCATCTTTTTGACGTAGTCAAAGATGAAATCGGAAGGGCGATCACGATACCCTTCCAATCCGTCGCCGTAGGCGAAGAATCGAGTCACCAACTCTTCTGGGCCGCGCTCTTTTTCTCGCTTGTTGCTCATCGGCGCCAGCTTGGCGAAGGTCGGATCCTTGGCGAGGTCTATTACCATCGATATGAACGGACCAGCCAATGCTCCGCGCCGAATTTCGGCGTTATTCGCGTGCTTGCTTCCGGTGTTGATCCTTTCGAACATATCCAAACGTGCAGCCTCGTCGGCATGCTCATTCAGGACGATACCACGAATCGATCGGTTCTTAATTTTACGCTGCCGGGATTCGGGTAGATCCGTAAAATAGAAACCGGCCAGCCGTGTAAGCTGATCCAGCTCCCCCAATTGAAGTTCCCCGAATATGAACTCTTCGAGCGTTCGAAGTCTTTGAGAGCCATCTACAATTTCCAGTTTTCCATCCGGCATTTCCCAGAAAAAGATAAATGGAATCGGCAGGCCCATGATCAGCGACTCGATAAATTTCGACTTGCGCTCTGGCTCCCACGTGAACTCTCGCTGATATGCGGGCACAACATACTCACCGGTGCGCATTTTATTCGCGAGAATTTCAACCGAATACTCGGTGATATAGAAGTCTATTCGTTTGGCTTGCTCAACGATTTGAGCTTCCGCAGCCTCTTCGTCTTCGACCCCGAGGATCATGCCTTGACTCATTCCTGGCTCCATCCCGAGGTGGCCAACACTGCGGTTGCAATTGTAGTGATGTTGCGACCAAGTGCACTGACGTGCTGATCATTCCATACCATACCTGCGAACGTCGGGCATACGCCCGGGGCAATCTCGTCGAGACGGCCACAGCAGGAAACCCACCCCCGGTCAGCTATGTCCGGTGGAACCAGGCGCCAGCCACCTGCAGAGACGATGTGATTGCTGAAGGTAGCTAGAACTTGCGCCTAGGTGACACCCTCTTGCGATGGGTCAGCTTCGAGCGGACGATCCTGAGAGGCGACTCCCTCCCAAGGAAGCGAGCGAATCGTGATCTCAATGCTGATCTCGATCGCGTTGAACCGCAGGCTGAGCGGCGATCCCCGCTATGTCCGCTGCGCAGCCTGCGGCCACACGGCAAGCGAACTTGAAGCGCCACTGCTCATCTCAATGCGGTTCACCTTTGTCCAGGGGCAACCCATGGATGGAGATCAGATGCCAGCAGTGTGGACGTGCCCCTCCTGCGGTCGCGCCGGCCCATTGGAGGTGGGCGAGTTACTGGCGAACGACACTCTTTTCGGCTGCCGACGAACTTTGCTCTGCCGATACCGTTGGACGGTCCCGAACAGTGCCTCCACGGTCACCTGCCCCCGCTGCTACACCGGCCAACCTGGCCCCGCCGCCTAATGCACGCGCTTGGGGGTCCGACTGACGTCGTATAGCTGCGCCGGTCGCGACCGGCCGAAGAGCCGCAGCGCGACCGGCGCGGGCGGCACGCCGCAGGCGGGCCGCCTTGAAGACGTAAGGAAAATCCTCATCGAGCGGACCAAGTGTTCTTGATCAGCTCGACTCGTTCAGGCCTCGGGCGGGCTGACAATCGATCCCTTGCCTGGCTTGGTCGTGATCAGCCCGCGTTCCCGGAGAGCCTCCATGGCCTTCCGCACGGTGACCCGAGCAACGTCGAACTCCTCCTGAAGCTTGACTTCGGAGATGAGCGTGAGCGGCGGATAGGTCCCGTCCTCGATCCGGCCGGCAACGACGTTGGCTATCTGCTCCCACTTGTAGAGCCTGGGGTCCCACTCGATCACGTGACGACTGTAGGTATGCCCCCACCTGCGAACATAGAACAGCATGTCCTAGGTACGGCATAGACAGGATAGGACAGGTTGACCTAGGCTCATCTTCATGGCGACGCGATCGGACATCGACTCTCTCCGGACCGCCTTCCCCAACTGGGTGCTGTTCCGCAGCGACGAAGGCGTCTTCTACGCCACCCGGCGCGGCGTAACCCTGGACTGGGAGCAACTCGCCGAGGGTCTGATGCAGACCGTCGCAGCCGACACCGCTGACGACTTAGCCAAGACCATCAAGACGCAAGAGTGCCCGGACGGCACCCAGTGACCAGCCTCAAGGCGTTGGACGCCGCAACTCACGGTCCGCATGTGTCGCCACCGCATCCCGAATCCGGGCGTGTGCGTTGGCTCAGTCCCACCAGTCGCGCCGTCCGCGTGCGCGTTCGCCGGCACACCTGCGAGTGCCAGCCCACTCTCTATGAGCTGTGTCAGTCGGGCGGCCTGATGTTCATCCGCCGCACGCGAAGAGTCAACCACCCTTCGACGATGGAGACGGACTGGCTTCCCACCCGGGACGCCGAGCAGCTCTGGACCAGGATCCTCACTGGCGAAGTCCGATAAGGACTCGATCTATTCGCGATATTGGAGGTGATAAAACCAATATGTCCAGTCGGTGATTCTCCTCATCGACAAATACCGCACTGATTCATAGCGCGCATTCCCGCAGGCCAGCGAAGGTCATGCGGGCTTAGGCGCTGCCCACTGGCAGTTTTTCTGCCAGTCCCCGCAACGCCCCGACCTATCGTCGAGTCACGACGACAAAGGAGGGGTGGGCATGACGGCAACCGAACACATGACCACGGGCCAGCGAATCGCACGCGCCCGTTATCGCAACGGCTGGGATCAAGCCACGCTGGCCGAGAAGATCGGCCGCTCGGTCTCCTGGCTCTCGAAGGTGGAGAACGGACGGCTCCCCCTCGACCGTATGAGCGTCGTCGGCCAGGTCGCCGAAGCGCTGAACGTCGAGATCGCCGAACTGACCGGCCAGCCCTACCGGCACGACACCGCAGAACTCGACTCCGGTCATTCCGCGATCCCGGGTCTCCGCCTCGCTCTCCAGCACGCGAGCATGCCGGGTGGTGCAGCCTTGCTCGGCAGTCGCGAACCACGCGACCTTGCCGAACTGGAGGCCAACGTCAAACTGGCCGAACGGCTCCGCCAGGACGCCCGGTTCAGCGCCCTCGGCGAAGTGCTTCCCGGCATCATCACCGATCTCCTGATCTCAACGAACGACGAGAGGAACCGCGACAGGGCCGAAGCGCTCATGCTGCGTGCCTGCCACATGGCGCGAGTCTCGTCCAACCTGCTCGGACATCACGACCTCGGCTGGACCGCTGTCCAACGCGAACTGGTCGCCGCCCAACGGGTCGGCTCCCCCGAACTGGTCGCCGCCGCAGCTTGGGACCTGTGCGGCGTCTGGCTCCACGAAGCCTCCGTGGACGCCGCGAAGAACGCGGCCTTGGCCGCACTCGATCAGATCGAACCTCACGTCGGCATAGGGGGCGAGACCATCAAGGCGCTGTGGGGCGCCCTCCACCTGCGGGCGGCCGTCGCGCATTCTCGCCTCTGGCGAGCGGTCGAAGCGGAAAGTCACCTCGCCGAAGCCCGCCGAGTGGCCGTCGACCTGCCGGGGTCCGGCAACGTCTTCCAGACACAGTTCAACCAGGTCAACACCACGATTCACGCTGTGGAAGTCAGTATGGAGCTCGGTCGTCCACGCGAGGTCATCTCGCGCGCCGAAGACGTCGCCGTCGCAGAGATCGCCTCGTCAGAACGCCAGGCCCACTACTGGACCTGCGCGGCGGCCGGCTACCTCATGAACCGCAAAGAAAGTGATGCACTAGATGCGTTGCTGCGCGCGGATCGCATCGCGCCACAGCACGTCCGCAACCGCCCACTGGTCCGCAACCTCGTGCGTGACCTCCGTGACAGCGGTAAGCACCGTCGCGAACGCGAGGTGTCCCACCTCGCCTCGGTGATGCGGCTTGCCTGATCGCCTACATGGGGTGATACGTGGCTCTCAACGACATCGAGCGGCAGATCTTGTTGCAGGAACTCGCGGAGATCTCGGCGGACCTGTCCGACCTCCAACGGCGCACTGTGGCGATCACTGCTCGGGTTGATCGGTCCGAGTCCGGGCGTCCAGCTCGTCCAGCCTGAGACTCAGTTTGTGCATGTGTTCGCGGATCTCGCGGAGTTGCTCGGAGATGATCGCGAACTCCTCGCTCTGCTGCGCGGCGGGGGCCTGCCGCGCGCCGGTCGCCTCGGGACGCTCGATCACAAAGCTTCCCGTGCCCTGGCGCGTCTCGATCAGTCCTTCATCGCGCAGCACAGCCAGGGCGTTGCCGATGGTCATCATGGCAACGCCGTACTGTTCCGCCAGCTCACGCGCCACGGGGAGTTGCTCCCCTACGGTGTAACGCCCGTGCGCGATCTCACTGCGGATGCTGTCGGCGATCCGCAGATAGGGCCGCCGTCGATCCGTACCTGCCATGGCACCACCGTACAGGTTCTAGACATCTAGGTCTCTGGGCAACTTCTGTCGAGCTCCTTAGGGCGACATCGCTATATCGGTTTACAGATCTAGTTACCTAGGTATCTTTATATGCAGTACACCAACTCTTCAAGGAGTCTCCAGTGCGCAACATCCCCATCCCCGTCGACACGAGCAGGCTCGCCATCACCTGTGTGAAGGCCCCGCAACCGCGCATCCGCGACCGACAGACAGGAGAGATCAAGGTCGACAAGAACGGCCAGACGGTCTACGAGATCACGACCTCGACCGAAGACGCCTTCGGCAGGATCGAGCTGGTCAAAATCGCCGTCGCCGGCGAACCGCCCGTCGGCGTCGGTCAGCGAATCTTCCCCGTCAACCTGGTCGGCTACGTCTGGGAGATCGCCGGACGTTGGGGCATCTCCTACCGCGCCGATTCGATCATCTCGGCGGAGACCGCACAGGTGGGGGCGAAGTCCCGTGACTGACCACCTGGACTGGCTCGCACTGGTGGCCGCTTCGCTGTCCTGGCTGGTGGCCTGGCGGCTCTGTCACCCGCGTTCGTTCTGGTACGCCCTGGGCTACCCCCTGACCGCCCTCCGCGTCCGTGCGACGTGGCGCAAAGTCGCCCTTGGTTGCGGGCTGACCAAAAAGCGTCAGCGCTTCTGGTTCACCACCGTCCCCGGGCTGATCGCCTCGACCGGCGTCGTACAGGTCAAGCGACGCTGGCAACGCATCTCCGTCGACACCAAGCCGTGGATGTGGCTACCACTGCCCACCCGGCACGGCTGGCGCGTCACCCTGCACCTGCTCGAAGGCCAGATACCCGCCGACTACTCCGAGGCGGCCGAACGCCTGGCGCACTCCTGGGGCGCGCACGCCGTCCGCGTCTCCTCCGACAAGCCCGGCCGCCTGCGCCTGCACGTCACCATGCGCGACCCGTTGGTCAAGCTCGACAACCTCCCGGCGTCTCCGGACCTCCTGAAGATCACGGTAGGCGCCCTGGAGACAGGCCGCCCTTGGGTGATCGACT
Organism: Herbidospora galbida; assembly: GCF_005233835.1. GTDB lineage: Bacteria > Actinomycetota > Actinomycetes > Streptosporangiales > Streptosporangiaceae > Herbidospora > Herbidospora galbida. Next base: position 9,964 of record NZ_SZQA01000035.1, read on the forward strand.
TCCGGACTGTCCCGCACTGGCTCAACGCGGGCGCCACCCAATCCGGCAAGTCCAACCTGGCCAACGCTCTCATCGTCGGACTGGCCCCCCAGCCCGTCGCCCTGGTCGGCTTCGACCTCAAGGGCGGAGTCGAGTTCACCCCGTACAAATCCCGCTTATCCGCCCTGGCTACCAGTCGCCCCGAGTGCACCGGCCTCCTGGATGACCTGCTCGGCATCATGACCGACCGGATGGACCTGTGCCGCATGGCCGGCGCCCGCAACATCTGGCAACTCCCGCCCTACATGCGACCGACCCCCATCGTCGTCCTGGTCGACGAGCTCGCCGAGCTCTACCTGATGGCCGACAAGAGCGAGAAAGACGACATCGCCAAGACCTCCACCGCGCTCCTGCGCGTGGCCCAACTCGGCCGCGCCTTCGGCATCTACCTGTTCTGCTGCGGCCAGCGCATCGGCTCCGACCTCGGACCCGGCGTCACAGCACTCCGCGCTCAGTGCTCGGGCCGCGTCTGTCACCGCGTCAACGACCCCGAGACCGCGACCATGACCCTCGGCGACCTCGACCCGGCCGCCCTGGACTCCGCCCGCGCCATCCCGGCCGAAACCCCCGGCGTCGCCATCGTCGCCGGTCAGGACGGCCAGTGGTACCGCGCCCGCTCCCACTACGTCAGCGAAGCCACGGCCGAACACTCCGCCCAGACCTTCGCCCACCTGACTCCCGCCTGGGAGGACCTCATCAACCCCAACCCGGTCGCCGACCCGGCGCCCAAAGGAGCCTGACCTTGCGCATTCGCCTCGAAGGCAGCCACGCCGAGATCACGTACGTGGTCATCCGGCTCCGCCAGATCTTCACCGTCATGTCGGTCACCCGGCCCAGGCCGAACCGCAAGCGGCGCGGCCACTACCGGTCTGACCTGACCCTCATCCCGCGCAAGGTCCGCTGACCGGCGCGACGCCCCCCGCCTGGCCACACAACCGCCAAGTTCCGCGCCAGGCCGGGGGCCATCCCACACAGATCACCTCTGCTAAGGACGGTCCCATCTTGCCCCACCCCACCGCTTCGCACGCGGTCGCCGGGATCATCGCCCGGCTCGACGACCCTCGATACGCCCGCTGGGCCGCGCAGATCAGGCGCACCGGCGGATGCCGTCAGCCCATCCACCTCCGGGGCTCCGTCGACCACATCGACGCCGGCACCGGCGAACTCCTCCACCGCTACAGCACCCGCAGCGAACCCGACGGCGTCCTGCGCGTGGCGTGCAAGACTCGCCGCGCCTCCCGCTGTCCGGCCTGCGCCGAGACCTACCGCGCCGACACGTACCAACTGATCCGCGCGGGCCTGGTCGGCGGCAAGGGCGTACCGGCCTCGGTCAGCGCGCATCCGTCCCTGTTCGTCACCCTGACTGCGCCGTCCTTCGGGGCCGTGCACGCGCGCCGAGAGGCCAACGGACGAGTCCACCCGTGCCGCGCTCGCCGGAAGGCTGCACCCTGTCCGCACGACCGGCTTCTGTCCTGCACCGTCCGCCATGCTCCCGACGACCGCCGCCTGGGCGAACCGCTGTGCCCCTCGTGTTACGACTACACCGGGTCGGTCCTGTTCAATGCCACCGCCCCTGAGCTGTGGCGACGCTTCACCGAAGCCCTTCGCCGGCGACTCGCCAAAACGGGCGGCCTGCCCCTGCGGGAACTTCGTGAGCACCTCATGCTCTCCTTCGCCAAGGTCGCCGAGTACCAGAAACGCGGCGTGGTCCACGTGCACGCCGTCATCCGCCTCGACGGTCCGACCGGTCCCGACTCGCCGCCTCCAGACTGGGCAACCGCCGGCATCCTGGCCGACGCGATCCGGCACGCCGCGAACGCCGTCACGGTCACCGTTCCCATCCCCGGCCAGCCTGGCCGAATCCTCACCTGGGGCGATCCGAGCAAGGGTCTGGACATCCGCCCCATCGCCACATCCGACGACCTGACGGAACAGGCCGTCGCCGCGTACATCGCCAAGTACGCCACCAAGGCCGCCGAGTGCGTCGGCACGCTCGACCGTCGAGTCGGTGCACTCGACGACCTGTCCGCCCTGCCCGTCCGCGACCACGCCCGGGAGCTCATCGCCGAGTGCCTGCGATTGGGCGCCCTGGATGAACTCGCCGACCTCAACCTGATCCGCTGGGCGCATATGCTCGGATTCCGCGGCCACTTCTCCACCAAATCCCGCCGCTACTCCGTCACCATGGGCGCCCTCCGAGCAGCCCGCGAGGAACATCAACGCGGCGATGAGATCGGTACAGGTCGCATCCCGCTGTTCGACGAAGACACCGCCCTGGTCATCGCTCGCTGGGAGTACGCCGGAAAGGGCCTGTCCCTCGGCGAAGCGGTCTTGGCCCGCGCGATCGTCGGGGGCGCCGTATGAGGCGGAACGACGAACTCCTGACCGTGCGGCAGATCCTCGACGAGCTCGGCGGCGTCTCCCGCCGCACCTTCTACCGCTGGCGCGAACTCGGCCACGCCCCACGCGGCCTGAAGCTGCCCAACGGCGAGATCCGCGTGTACCGCAGCGAGCTCGCCGCCTGGCTGGACACCCTGCGGGAGGTGTCGTGAACCCCTCGTACGACGTCAAGCTGTGGGAGATCAAGCGCAACCAGTCGAGCAAGACGCCGTCCTACGTCGTGAGGTGGGCGGTCGGCCGCAAAGAGAGGTCACGGACCTTCCGGACGAAGGCCCTGGCCGACAGCTTCCTGTCCGACCTCCGTCAGGCGACCAAGCGTGGCGAGGCGTTCGACGTCGACACTGGGTTGCCCGTGTCCATGGTCCAGGCCAAGAAGGCGACGAGCTTCTACGTCTTCGCGCTGGGATACGTCGACATGAAGTGGCCTCACGCGGCGGCCAAGACTCGCGACAGCATGACCGACGCCCTGAGCACGGTCATCCCGGCTCTCGTCAATGAGGACGCGACCGGCAAGCCCGAACCGTCCGTGATGCGTCGGGCGCTCCGGCAGTACGTGCTCTCGCCGACAACCCGCGACATTCCCCCACCTCAAGAGATCAAGGAAGCGCTCACCTGGCTTGAAAAGAACTCCCTGCCGGTCGAGGAACTGGCCAAGCCACGCCTTGTCCGACTGGGCTTGGACGCCCTGACAGTCCGCCTCGACGGCACCGCCGCCGCGCCCACCACGATCGCCCGAAAGCGTTCGGTCTTCTACAACACCCTTCAGTACGCCGTCGATCTGGAAGAGCTTCCGTCCAACCCGATCGACAAGGTCAAGGCGTGGAAGCCTCCGAAGGTCCGGGAGGTCGTCGACCGCCGCGTCGTAGTGAACCCTGGCCAAGCTCGCGAACTGCTGAACGCGGTCACCTACGTGGGCCTCGTCAAGCGGGGGCGCCACCTGAAGGGGTTCTTCGCCTGTCTCTACTACGCGGGCCTACGCCCGGCCGAAGCCCTCGCGCTTCGTATGGGTGACTGCCGCCTGCCCGAATACGATTGGGGCCTTCTCCTCGTCGCCAAGTCCAAGCCCCAGTCCAACAAGCGCTGGACCGACAGCGGCGAAGGCCACGACGATCGAGGACTCAAGCACCGTGCAGCAGACGAGGGCCGGCCGGTGCCCATCCCTCCCCAACTCGTCACCATCCTCCGGGATCACATCGAAGAGTTCGGCGTCCACGAAGACGGTCGCCTGTTCCGGACCTCACGCGGCGGGATCATCTCGATAGGCACGTACTGCGAGACCTGGCGGGCCGCTCGCGCCCTGGCCCTCACGCCCGAACAGGTCGCGTCTCCCATGGCCGCCCGACCCTACGATCTCCGGCACGCCGCCGTCAGTCTGTGGCTCAACGCCGGAGTAGCTCCACCCGACGTTGCCGACCGCGCCGGCCACAGCGTCGACGTCCTGTTGAAGGTCTACGCCAAGTGCATCGACGGCGGCGCAGAGGTCGCCAATCGTCGTATCGGCACGGCTCTGGACGAGTGACCAGGAGCGCTCAACCGGCCCCGTTGACTTATTCGGTCACGGGGCCCTCGTCATGTCCGGCTCTTCAACAAAGCTCAACCGTGTCAACTCCTGGTTGACACAGCTCCGGCTGCTCAGAAATTGGTATAAGCCCGGCCCACACGGCGATTCCGTGATGTACGGTGCGTGGAATCGTGCCCTTGGCGGGGGCGATGCACCATCCCGGAGATCGCTTCGGGGGCTTCCAGAAGGAAGCCATCTAGTACGCGCATGGCCGGTGACATGAACCGCGCCCGGCGATGTGACCAGGTGTGGGGCTTTCGGATCCGTCAAGCGACGCAGCGCGGGCCTTCATGATCCCCGCGTCCCCATTTGGCGTATCACGAGCTAATAGGGGCAGGGCCCCGGCGACTGCCGGATGGCGCCCAGGATCAGAGAGAGCAGACGGATATGTCTGTTGATCCCCAGTTCCAGGCACCCCATCTCGGCGGAGGGCATCACCCCGACCAGCCGAATACTCACTCCAACGAGCGGTGGGACCCCATCACGCTGAAGGTCGGCGATGAGACGCTGACTGTCAGTAACTTCAGCCACGAACTCCCTGCTCCGTCAGAAGTTCGCGATCGCACCAAGCTGGTGCGCGCCGGTGAAAACAACCCCTACTGCGCGCTGCCGGAGGACGGCTGGCACGCGCTGGCGCGGGCGATTGTGCATCCGGCCGCGCTGACAGCGCAGCTTTCGTACCAGTCTGGCACTGGTGGGTCATCGCTCATTGAGGAGCACGTCGGCGGAGCGACCATGCGCTCGGGAAACGGCCGCGTCTGGCTGACCGAGATCTTCACGTTGGTGCAGCCACGTATCGGGCAAGATCCCCATGCCGAGTCAGACCCGGAGATCGAGGGCGAGTTGATCGCCGATGCCGCCCAGGCGATGCTGGTGTACCGGTTTCGCGACCAGAATCATCTTCGTAACTACCTGCGCCAGACGATCATCGCGACCCGGAATTCCAACAAGCAGTACGACGAGTCCATTCTCAGCCGGCGCATCACTCGGGCGGTCGTCGCGCACATAGCCCGCATCGAATTCTCCGACGGGTCCGAATCCTTCTACGTCCTAGTCGTCCGCGACGGAATCACTCGCGTCGTCAGCGCTTGGGGCGCATTGTGCGGGGATCAGGCGACCCCTGAAGAGATCGCCGATCGGGCCATTGAGGTCATGCTTTCCGAAAAGCCCGCGCGCCGTGGAGCGGACAAGCCACAGACCCAGCGCATGGCACTCGGCCGGCAGGGTGAACTCGACAAGTTGCGTGCCTCCTTCATCCGTGGACTGAGCGGCACCACCCCCGCCGAGGAAGCGATCAGAATTGGACAGGCGATCGTCGTACCGGCACAGATCGCCGTCGGGCTTCAGGTGCACCCCGGTTCTGGGCTGCCTCCCGGCGAGGTCTTTGATGACGCCGTCCGCAGCATCCTCTCCTCGATCCATGTTGAGTTCGGCATGTGGGATTCGGCCGCACAAAACGCCGAAATCGGCTCCCGCGCGCTCAAGCGGACCATGCTCGACGGTGTCAACGACACCACCGGTATCAATGTCGCCGATGTATACCGGTTGGCCATCGGCCACTATCCGCCTGAGCAAACGCCCCAGGTCTTTCGCGACCCCAACATCCCCGGCACACCGCTTTGGCGTGCAGTATTCCTGGTCCACTACCTGACCCGCCCGCCTGTCTTCGCGGTCATGAAGAAGCACGTAAAGACAATCGCGGGCAAGCAGCGGCTGCGCACCAACACCTACGCGGAGATCCTCGGCCCTATTACCGACCGACCGTGGCGTCTGGCCAAGAAGCAGACCCTACGGCAGGCACGCAACGCCTGGGGCAATGGAGGCGTGCTCACCAAAGAGGTCACCGACTCTGATTGGCAGCCGACCCCCTGCTCCGACTTCACCTCGCTGGTCGAACCGGCCGCCTCAGGCAACCTCGACGCCAGGCTTACCTTGGCCGTCGCCGGTGGTATCGCGCTGATCACCGACAAGTTGCTGACTCGCAGCGTCGGCTCGGCGGTTGATCACACCGTCCCGTTTCGCTCCGATGTCGACGACGTCATCGCCATGCTGGCCAGGGCAGAAAACCCCGCCGGCCTGCTCCTACTTGCCCACGCCGCCGACCGGTTCGACGCCGGTCGGGTAGCAGTGAACTCCTTCACCAACAGTCAGTTGATCAAAGAGGGTGGCGAGGACAACCGCTACACGATGGTCGCCGTCGATCTCGAAGCCGAGGATGGCATCGCCCGCGACGGAGCAGGCGTACCCCGCCGCCTCGACGAGTGGACAGTCGTCGCGGTGTCCGACCCCAAGCGCGCGGCCCAAGAAGAGGATGGACGTACAAAGGACAACGACACCGAGCCCAAGTCGGTACTCGATCAAATGGCTGACCACCGGCGCAAACTCCTCGGTACCCTTACCGATGCACAAGAGGCCCTTACCCAGCTCATGCGGCTGAGCCAAACATCAGACGCCGCAGGTGCCCATCCCCTTGGCTCCTCCCGTGAATGGGCAAAACTCTCGAAGCTCGCCGTCAAGGTTCAATCGACGATCTCCTCCAATGATCCGAACCCCGACTCTGATGACGATGCGGTTTAGCGTCAGTGTCAGTAAGTAGAACATGCAGAACCACCAAAGATCATTATTGATGGTGGTGCCAAGATCGCCACTCGTCGTATCGGCTCAGCACTGGACGAGTGATCAGTAACGCCTGATCAGGCCCCGTTGACTCCATTCGGTCGCGGGGCCTTCGTCATGTCCGGCTCGTCCAACACCTTGCTCCGATGGACCTGGGCGAAGCCCTGGGCCGCCGATCGCCCCCAGCCTGACCGGGACATCAGCCACCGCAAGGCGATCGTAGGGAGATGCGTCTACGGACCTAATGACCTGGCGAAACACCACCAAGATCATCCCGTGAATATCCCGTGATCAACGACATGGAGCCGCCCACGACGGCCCACGGTTGCACACATGGGAAATGATCACCAGGCCACCCGACACTCATAAGGCCAGGTCAGACCGCGTTTTCCAAGCTGAGCGGAGAGCGTGGGATTCGAACCCACGAGGAACGTCACCGCCCCTAGCGGTTTTCAAGACCGCCGCCATCGTCCACTAGGCGAGCTCTCCAGCGCACCCCTGTAAGGCGGTGCCACAAAACGCAACCCTACTCTCTCCCGCCCCCACCAGAGGACGGGAGAGCCACGCCACTAGATGTGATCCGGAATCTCGGAGTACCGCCGCTCCCCAACCCCCGGCGCCCCCGCGAACCCGTCCCCCACACAAGCCGCCAGCCGAAGGAACGCCGCCCGAGTAGGCTCCTGCAACCTCTCCAGGTCGATCTCCGCCCCCTCCTCAAGGTGAGGGTCGTAAGGCACCCGGACCACAGCCCGGCACCGAGCCGCGAAGTGCGCCTCAAGCCGCTTGAGGTCGACAGTCGACTTCGACCGGGGCCGCACGCTGCACAACACCACGGTCGCCGACCGAACCAGGTCCCCATAGTCGTGCGCCTCAAGCCAGTCCAAGGTCGCCGAAGCAGCCCGAGCCCCGTCGACCGAAGGGCTGCTCACCAGCACCAGTTGGTCGGCCAGGCCGAGCACACCGGACATCGCCGAGTGCAGCAGCCCGGTCCCGCAGTCGGTGATGCAGATCGAGTAGAAGTTCTCCAGGACGGCGGAGACCGCCTGGTAGTCCTCGGCGGAGAAGGCTTCGGACACGGAAGGATCCCGGTCGGAGCCGAGGATCTCCAGCCGCGAGGGCGTCTGCGAGGTGAAGGCCCGGATGTCGACGTACCGCCGGATGTCCCCGCGCTCGTTCAGCAGGTCGCGGATGGTCGCCGACGTCTCGAGTTCGACCTTGTCGGAGAGCGTTCCACGGTCGGGGTTGGCGTCGACGGCGATCACGCGGTCGCCGCGGACCTGTGCCAGCGTCGCGCCGAGGCCCACCGTGGTGGTCGTCTTGCCGACGCCGCCCTTGAGGCTGAGCACCGCGACGCGGTGGTGGCCGGCCGAGACGGGGGTGCGGGCCCGTGCGACCAGTTCCTGCCGGCGGCGCACCTCAGGGGCCTCACCGGGCTTTATCAAGCCGGCCGTCGCCTTGAAGACGACGCGCCGCCAGCCGGTGGCCGGTCCGTCCTTGCGGCCCTTGAGGAGGGTCGCGGGGTCGAGGCTGTCGGCCGAGGGCTTCGACGAGCGGGGCACCAGGGCCCGCGACGGGGCCGAGAAGGCCGGGGCGGGCAGGTTGTCGGGCTGGCGGCGCCGCGCCTGGTAGGGCTCGCGCTCCGCGATCTCCCGCGACTCCGAGAGGGGTGGCTGGACTTCTCTCGTGTACGCGTCCAGCGCCTCCCGCGCCGAAGTCCGGAAGGTCTCTCCGGGGCCGGGGGCGGGTTCGGCCGGCTGGCTGAGGTTCTCCCGCAGGGATCCCCTTAACGGCTCCTCGGCGTCCCGGATGGGGCGGAAGCGGTCGCCGGGGTCGGTGTCCTCGACGGCCGGGGTCTCCTCGACCTCGGTGCCGGGCCAGGAGAAGCGGCCGGAGTCGTGGTCGGTCAGCGGCTCCGACGGCAGCTTGAACGGCCCGGAGTCGGAGTCGCTCTCGGGGCGCGCGACCCGGTCGGTGTCGCGGGAGAACCTGAAGCCGCCGGAGTCCGATTCGCTGTCGGTACGCAGCCCGAAGGTCCCCGGGTCGGTGTCGTTACGCCCGAAGCTCGCCAGATCGGCCACCGTCTCGGGCGAGAACCGGCCCGTCTCGGCGTCGGGCCGGGGGAAGCGGCCCGAGTCGGCCTGCTCCTCGGACACCGGGACGGCCGGCTCCAGCCAGCCGCGTACCGGCTCGTCGGAGAGGTCGGGCTCGGCCGGTGGCCGCTCCCCGAACGCCCCCACGTTGTAGGAGTCGGTGTCGACCGGGGAGTCCCCGAACGCCCCTCGCCCGTTACCGAACGGCAGCGGGTCGAGCGTCTCCACCCCGTTGTCGATCGCGGGCGGCTCGTCGACCGCGGCGACCGCGCGGAAGGGCGCCGGCTCGGCCGGGACCGACCGCCATGGGTCCTTCGGGTATGGCGAAGGCACCTCGTCGGTTGGCGTCACCGGCTGCTGGGTCGCAGCCAGGGACGACGCCGTCACCGCGGACACCGCGATGTCGACCTCGTCGGGCATCTCCTTGATCGCGTCGAGCCAGGCCAGCTGGTCTTCGAGCGAGTGGGGATCCTCACGATCGTGTCGTGCCACCGTGTTTCCCCCTCGGGATGGGCTAAAGGGGCAGCAAACACATTGCAGATTAGCGCCCCGTATACAGGCGAACGCGGCCAACCGTCGAGTTGGCTGCTCGGTTACTTTAGGTCACATGCGTGCGATCGTGATTTCAAGCCCCGGCGGACCGGACGTTCTGGAGTGGCGCGAGGTGCCGGATCCGGTCCCCGCCCGAGGTGAAGTGGTGATTGAGATCACGGCGTCAGCCGTGAATCGGGCCGACCTCCTCCAGCGGCAAGGACTCTACCCGCCCCCGCCCGGCGCGTCTGAAATTCCCGGGATGGAATGTTCTGGGGTGATCACCGAGGTCGGCGAGGGTGTCGACACCCTCACCGTCGGTGACGAAGTCACGGCCCTGCTGGCCGGCGGCGGATATGCCGAAAAGGTGGCAGTTCCGTGGCAGCAGGTGATGCCCGCCCCCACCTCCCTGGCCGAGTCGGCCGCGCTGCCCGAGGTGGCCTGCACGGTCTGGGCCAACGTCTTCATGGCCGCGCGCCTGCGCAAGGGCGAGACGCTGCTCGTCCACGGCGGGGCCAGCGGCATCGGGACGATGGCCATCCAGCTCGGCAAGGCCTTCGGCTCGCGGGTGATCGTCACGGCGGGCTCGGAGGCGAAACTCGAACGATGCCTGGCGCTCGGCGCGGATAGAGGAATCAACTACCGAGAGGAAGATTTTTCCCAAGCGCTGAAGGACGACCGCCCCGACGTGATCCTCGACATCATGGGCGCCAAGTACCTGCAACCCAACGTCGCGGTCCTGGCCCATGGCGGGCGGCTGGCCATCATCGGGATGCAGGGTGGGACGAAGGGCGAACTCGACATCGCCGCGCTGCTGCGCAAGCGCGGGACCGTCATGGCCTCGGCCCTGCGCAGCCGCACCCCCGACGAGAAGGGCGCGATCTGCCGGGGCGTCGCCGACAGCGTGTGGCCGCTGGTCAGCGCGGGTGCGATCAGCCCGGTCGTCCACGCTGAGATACCGATGGAACACGCTGCGGAGGCCCACCGGATGCTCGAAGCGGGCGACCACATCGGCAAGATCCTGCTAGTAGGTTGAGAGACATGAACGCTGACGAGAGCACTCCACACATCGTGGTTCTTCCGGCAGGCGAAGAGGCCCCGGACGGCGAGGAGCGGTCGGTCGCCGACCTGGTGGAACAGCCCGCGAAGGTGATGCGGATCGGCAGCATGATCCGCCAGCTTCTCGAAGAGGTCCGCGCGGCCCCGCTCGACGAGGCGAGCCGCAAGCGTCTCATGGAGATCCACCAGAGCTCGATCAAGGAGCTCGAAGACGGCTTGGCCCCCGAACTCGTCGCCGAACTCGAGCGTCTCTCGCTCCCGTTCACCGACGCCAACGGCGCCCCGCCCAGCGAGGCCGAACTCCGCGTGGCCCATGCCCAGCTGGTCGGCTGGCTGGAAGGCCTCTTCCACGGCATCCAGACCACCCTCTTCGCCCAGCAGATGGCGGCCCGCGCCCAGCTGGAGCAGATGCGCCGCGCCCTCCCGGGCGGCTTCTCCCAGCAGGGCGGCCAGGAAGACCCCGGCCAGCGCGGCGCCTCGGGGCCCTACCTCTAAAACCGTCGTTCGTGTACGGGCTGGGCGACCCCCACGGCACCCGGCCCGACCACACGACTCCCTCTCAGGCCGCGTAGAGGCGTTCGAGCACCTGGGCGACCCCGTCGTCGTCGTTGGCCGCCGTCACCTGGTCGACCGCCGCCAGCACGTCAGGATGGGCGTTCGCCACCGCGTAGGACGTGCCGGCCCAGCCCAGCATCGGAAGATCGTTCGGCATGTCGCCGAACGCCACCGCGTCGGCGGGCGCGATCCCGCTGCGTTCGGCGAACCGGGCCAGGGCGGTCGCCTTGGTCACCCCCAGCGCGCTCATCTCGATCAACGCCCGCCCACTCGAATGCGTGGGCGTCACCAGGCCGCCCACCAACGCCACGACCTGCTCGTAGAGATCGTCGGCGTCCATCGTGTGGTGATAGGCGAGCAGCTTCGCGCAGGGCAGCCCCAAGACCGAGGCCACCGGCGCGCGGCCGTCGCCGAAACGCAGATCCCAGCCGCCCAGGGGAAAGTCGGTCTCGTACGCGTAGCCGTTCTCGTACTCGACCGAAAAGGCCAGTGAAGGCACGGCGGCCCGCAATAGGGCGACCGTTTCCGCCACCACCTCGGAAGACATCAAGTGGGAGTCGGCGATCGACTCGGTGTGCAGGTCGTAAAGGAGTGCGCCGTTGGCGCAGATGGCCAGGCCGCGGTGATTGACGACGTGCGAGACGGTCGTCATCCAGCGGGGCGGGCGGGCGGTGACGAAGACCAGGGTCGCCCCGGAGTCCTCGACGGCGGCGAAGGCGGCGGCGGTGCGGGCCGAGATGGTGCCGTCGGAACGCAGAGCGGTGCCGTCGAGGTCGGTGGCGATGAGGCGCGGTGGGGCCATAACAGCTCCCAGTTTGCCCTGTCCCCGAGACTCCCCGGTCAGGGGGATCTCAGGACAAGAATTCTCCCCCGGACTTGGAACACCGGGGGGCCGTCATAGTGTTAGATGTGAACGCGTTGTATTAGCTGTTCCCGTAGCGAAAACCAGCTTGACTGTTATGAGCCACCCGGGGAGCTGTGCGACACACCGGGGCTCACGAGGTGTGTGCCCCAAGATTCACTTCCTTAGGGAGAGCGTTAATGGCTCAGGGAACCGTCAAGTGGTTCAACGCTGAAAAGGGCTTCGGCTTCATCGCCCCGGACGGCGGCGCGCCGGACGTGTTCGTGCACTTCTCGGCCATCACCGGTTCCGGCTACCGGAACCTGGAAGACGGTCAGCGTGTGGAGTTCGAGGTCACCGAGGGCCCGAAGGGTCCGCAGGCCTCGCAGGTCCGCGCCCTCTAGACCACTGACAACGGCGAAGGCCGGGGCTCTTCGAAAGAAGAACCCCGGCCTTCGTCGTGTTATTTGACGGGTTCGAGAACGTCGAGCCCCACAAAGGGCCGCAGCGCCTTGGGAACCACGACCGAACCGTCGGCCTGCTGATGGTTCTCGAGAATGGCCACAATCCATCTGGTGGTCGCGAGTGTGCCGTTCAGGGTGGCCACCACGCGGGGCTTGCCGTCTTCGTCGCGGAATCGCACCTTGAGGCGGCGGGCCTGGAACTCGGTGCAGTTCGACGTCGAGGTGAGTTCGCGGTAGCGGCCCTGGCTGGGGATCCAGCCCTCGCAGTCGAACTTGCGGGCGGCCGACATGCCGAGGTCGCCGGCGGCGGTGTCGATGACGCGGTAGGGCAGCTCGCACTTGTCGAGCATCTGCTTCTCCCACGCCAGCAGCCGCTGGTGCTCCTCGGCCGAATCCTCCGGCTTGCAGTAGGAGAACATCTCGACCTTGTCGAACTGGTGCACCCGGATGATGCCGCGGGTGTCCTTCCCGTACGACCCGGCCTCCCGGCGGAAGCACGACGACCAGCCGGCGTAGCGGTGGGGGAGCTGGGAGCCGTCGAGGATCTCGTCGGCGTGGTAGGCCGCCAGCGGCACCTCGGAGGTGCCGACCAGGTAGAGGTCGTCTTCGGGCAGCCGGTAGATCTCGCTGTCGTGGGCGATCGTGAAGCCGGTGCCCTGCATCGACTCGGGCTTGACCAGCACCGGAGTGATCATCGGGACGAAACCGGCCTCGACGGCCTGCTGCATGGCCATGTTGAGCAGCCCGAGCTGGAGCCGGGCCCCGGCGCCGCGCAGGAAGAAGAACCGGGAGCCCGAGACCTTCGCGCCCCGCTCCATGTCGATCGCGCCGAGCAGTTCGCCCAGCTCAAGGTGGTCGCGCGGGGTGAAGTCGAACTCCCTGGGGGTGCCCACGTGGTCGAGGACGACGTAGTCGTCTTCGCCGCCGTGGGGCGCGGCCGGGTCGACGATGTTGGGCACCGACATCAACTCGGCCTCGAGTGCGGAGCCGAGCTGCTCGGCCTCCGCCTCGGCCGCCTTCACCTGCGCCGCGAGATCCTTCGCCCGGTCGAGCAGCGCCTGCCGCTCGTCACCGGACGCCTTGGAGACCGACTTGCCCACGTTCTTCTGCTCGGCGCGCAGGGACTCGAAGGAGCCCAGCGCACTGCGACGACGCTCGTCGAGAGAGAGCAGCGTGTCGACGACGGTGTCGTCCTCCCCGCGGGCGCGCTGCGAGGCGCGCAGCCGGTCGGGATCTTCGCGTAGGGTTCGCAGGTCAATCACGGAGCAAACGCTACCGTTGCACGGCTCCCGCCCGCATGCGACCCAGCCACCCGGCCGCCTCGGCGAAATCGGGGTCGGCCGTGCCGCGCTTGATCTGCGTCGGCACCTTGTCGGCCCGCGGATAGCTCCCGAGGAAGCGCAGATCGCCCGAAATGCGGTGCAGCCCGGAGATGGCCTCCCCGACCCGCGCCTCGGCGATGTGCCCTTCGCAGTCGAAGTGGAAGAAGTAGCTGCCGATCCCGTCACCGGTCGGACGCGACTCGATGCGGGTCAGGTTGACGCCGCGTACGGAGAACTCAGAGAGCATCTCCAGCAGCGCGCCCGCGTGGTCGTCGCGCAGGAAAGCCACCATCGACGAACGGTCGGCGCCGGTCGGCTCGGGCAGCTCACCGGGGGGCGCGACCCGGACGAACCGGGTGACCGTGTCGTTGCGGTCGCCGATGTCGGAGGCCAGCTCGGTCAGGTCGTAGATCTCACCCGCGATGGCCGGGCCGATGGCGGCGTCGTAGGGGGACTCGGGGTTGGCGATCTCCTGGGCCGCGCCGGCGGTCGAGGAGGCGTGGACGACCACGGCCCCCGGGATCTCCCGGTCGATGAAGTCACGGCACTGGGTGTGCGCGGCGGGGTGGGTGAAGATGCGCTTGATCTGCCGCATCTCGGTGCCCGGACGGGCGAGCAGGGAGAACTCGACGGGGAGCAGCAGTTCGGCGACGATCAGCAGCGGCTTGCCCCAGGCGAACTCGTCGAGCGTCTGGGCGATGCCGCCTTCGAGCGAGTTCTCGAGGGGCACGACGGCCCCGTCGGCCTCGCCGTTACGGACCGCGTCGAGCGCGGCCCTGACGTTGGCGCACGGCAGGCGCTCGGCCTCGGGCGCCAGTTCACGAAGGGCGGCCTCACAGAAGGTGCCCTCGGGGCCCAGATAGGCGAGCTTTGACATACCACCAGGTTAGTCACAGTCGGCCGTGGTGTATGCGCAAAAGGAGACACGGACGGCCGAAGGTCGGCCGTGTCTCCGTCATGAATCTGCCCAGAAGACAGGCGACTTCAGCGCGCGGAGTTGCTCCAGAGCCCTCCGGCGGGTCGCAGCAGGTCACCGTCGGCCGCCTCGACTTCGGGCCCCAGCCCGAGCCGCGCGGCCCGCACCGCCTGCTCCTCCTCCGGCGAGAGGGGCTGGAGCCCCTTGCCGCCTCTGAGGGCCCTGACGTAAGTGCGGGTCTCGGTCCGCCCGTTGATCGAGGTGAGGACGATCCCGTCGCCCAGCCCGTTGATCAGCGCGACCGAGAACGACAGCCGCCCGGTCATCTCCTCCAGGGCGTCGTAGCGGAAGACGGCGACGTCGCGGATCGCCTTGGTGTCGACGACCCCCTCGACCGCCGCCCGCCTGGCCAGGACGTCGAGGCAGTCGTCGACGGCGGCCCGCGCGTTGCGCAGCGTGTAGAGGCCGATGGCGACCCCGGTGAACCCGGCGAGCAGCCCGACGATCACGAAAGCGGTAACCAGCACGCGACCGAGCGTAACGGCGCGGTCACGGTTTCGCCCGGGTTCGGGCAAGGATGAACACGAGCGCGACGGCGCCCAGCCCGAACGCGTTCTGCACGATCTTCCCCAGCGTCGGCGACAGCACGGGGATCTCCCACATCTTGATGTAGGCCCCCCACCAGGGAATCGGCAGCACGTAATAGACCCAGGTGACCGCCTTCTGCCGGATCTCCGGCAGCGCCGCCAGCACGACCACGATCCAGGCGAGATGGTGGATCCAGGCCACGGGCGACAGCAGCACGGCCATCAATCCGGTCAGCGCGGTCGCGGTAATGAGGTCGCCGCCGAGGTAATGGCGGCGGGCGGCGCGGAAGCCGTACCAGCCGATAAAGGCGACGGCGGCGAGCCAGAGCACGGTGGTCAGCGCATCGGGCCAGTAGAGGCGCAGCAGCATCCCGCGCATCGACTGATTCGTGGTCGCCGTATTGGCCCCGAGCCTTTCCGAATCGAGCAGCGCCCCGAACCAGAAGTCGACCGCGTCCTGCGGAATCACGAGAAACGGAATGACCGTGAGGAAGGCCGCCGTTCCCGATGCCGTGAGGAACGCTTTCATTTCCTCATTCCGGTACGGCTTCCGCCACGCCACCAGCAGCAACAGGATGAGAAACACGCCCGGCGTGAGCTTCACCGCCGTCGCGACGCCGATGAGAATCCCGCGCGGCCACCACGGCCGTTTGACGACGACGTCGAACAGGCACAACGCGACGAGGAACAGATCGACCTGACCGAACCTGATCTGGTCGCGGATCGGCATCAGGTAAAGGCACGCGATCGTGACCAGCGGCAGCCATTTCCGCTGTTCGGGAAAGGCCACCCAGACGACCGCCACGAGCGTCGCGACGATGGCCGCCGTCCAGACCCACTGGAGCACCGGCCACGGCAACAGCGCGAGCGGCACCGCGAGCATGGCCGCGATCGGCGGATAGGTGAACGGCAGCAACTGCGGCGCCGGCGTGACCACGCCGTAAACGGGCAACCCGTCGAGAAGCGCCTGCCCGCCGAGCCGGTAGACGTCGAGATCGACGAGCCGCTGGTCATCGGGGTTGGTCAGCCAGTAGTGCACCAGTGGCGCGGCCGCGGCCACCACCAGCAGCATCCCCGCCAGCGGCCACCAGGTCGTCCGACTCCGCGCAACGCTTCCCACAGCGAGGCAGGCTACCTTGACATGCCCTCCGGGCCGGTGCGCGCTTCGGCCCTGGTTTGGGAGCCCGAACCGCTGACCCCCATGCTGGTACCGCGCCGACGGACCCCAGGGAAGGACCTCCGTGAACAGACCCTCTACCGGTATGTCCGGCCTCGCGGCGACCGGAGTGGCTCGTCGCGAATGCGGCGGCGCCGTTGGAGGAGCGAGCAGGCGCACCTCCACGCGTCGTGTGGTCTTGGCCCTGCTCATCGCCTTTCTGGCCGGGGTCTTCTGCCTGCCGGGCACCGCGCTCGCGGCCCCTCAGGGGCAGGTGGTGATCATCGGTGTGCCGGGGCTGGAGTGGGCCGATCTCAGCCCCTCGCGGACGCCGCACCTGTGGCAACTGGCCGGGAGCGCCGCCAAGGCCTCGCTGTCGACCCGTGCGGTGCCGCTCGAAGGGCGCGGCATCACGTGCCCGGTCGCGGGTTGGCTGACCGTCTCGGCCGGGCAGCGGGCCGCCTCTCCGGGCTGCGCGCCGCCCGTACGGCCCACAGGCACCGCCGTGCCCGACTGGCAGGCGCTGGTCGCGCTGCAGCGGGAGTCGTCGTTCCAGGCCCGGATCGGGGCCCTCGGGCAGGCGGTGAAGGACGCCGGTGGCCGGGTCGCCGCCGTGGGACCGGGTGCCCTGCTGGCCGCATCCGACATTTCCGGAAATGTCACCACCTACGCCGCCACCATCGCCGACCTCGACCCCGCCGGTCACCAGCTCGTCGTCACCGAAGCTCCGGAGATCTCCGACGCCTGGCTCGCAGCCGGCATGAGCGACCGGGGAAGAGACCAGGCCGTCGCCGCCGCCGACGCGACCGTCGGGGCGATCCTCGCCAAGGTCCCGCAAGGGGCCACGATCCTGGTCGGGGGGATCTCCGACGCCCGTCCCGGCGCCCATCTGCACGTCGCCATGGCCAGTGGGCCCGCGTACGGGAAGGGTCTGCTGACCGCGTCGTCGACCCGTCAGGTCGGCCTGGTCACCATCACCGATCTGACCGCGACCGCCCTGACCGCCCTCGGCCTGCCCGTCCCCGACGGCGTCGTGGGCCGTGCCTGGACCTCGACGGCCCAGGCCGCCGATCCGCGGGCCCTGGCCGACGACGATCTTGCCAGCCAGGTTCTCAGGGACGTGCGCGAGCCGTTCTTCTTCGCTCTGGTGGTGATCCAGGTCCTCTTCTACGCCGTCGCGGCGGTGATCATGCGCCGCCAGGTCGTCGCCGCCGGGCGGGCCATGATGATCGTCGGCGTGGTCAGCGGAGCGGTGCCCGTCTCGACGTTCCTGGCGCAGCTCGTGCCGTGGTGGAGCGTCGCGCATCCGATGCCCGCGCTCGTCGGCACGATCCTCGGCTTCGCCCTGCTCATCGCGGGGGTCGCGTTCGCCGGGCCATGGCGGCGCGACGTGCTGGGGCCGCTGGGCGTCGTGGCGGGGGTGTCGTCGGTCGCGCTGCTGCTCGACGTCATGACGGGCTCGCACCTGCAGGTCAACGCGGTGACCGGCTACGAACCGGTCACCGGCGGCCGGTTCTACGGCTTCGGCAACATGGCCTTCGCCGTCTACTCGACCGGCACCATCCTGTTCCTGGCCGCCGCCGCGCACTTCATCCGCCGTCGTGGGCCGGCGTTCGTCTTCTGCGTCCTGTACGGCCTGCTCGCCATCGCCGCCGACGGCTGGCCCTCCTGGGGGGCCGACTTCGGCGGGGTGCCGTCGTTCGTGCTCGGTTTCGCGGTGTTCCTGCTGCTCCTGGCCGGGCTGCGGGTGTCGGTGGCCCGGCTGGCCCTGATCGCCGTCGGTGGCGCCGCGCTGATCACGGCGATCGCGCTGGCCGACTGGTCGCGTCCGGCCGAGCAGCGGACCCACCTGGGCGCATTCGTCCAGCAGGTCATCGACGGCGAGGCCGGCGGGGTGCTGGCGCGTAAGCTCGGCGCGATGCTCGGCACCTTGGGCAACTGGCCGCTGACCCTGCTCTCGCTGGTCGCGGTGGCGTTCCTGTTCCTCGTGCTGGCCCGGCCGCGCGAGATGAAGGTAGCCGCGCTGAGCGTGGCCTACGAGCAGGCCCCGGAGCTGCGGGCCGGGTTGATCGGCGCGCTCACGGCGGCGTTCGTAGGGTTCCTGATCAACGACTCGGGGATCGCGATTCCGGCGATGGCACTGACGGTGGCCGTACCGCTGACACTCGCGGCAGCCGTACGAGCAGAAACACCACCACCCCCAGCAGCAGCCACGGAACGACCTGAGACCTGACCACCTCCACCAGCCACTCCGACCCGGCGGGCTGGTCGAACTGCCGCGCCGGCAGATAGGCCAGCGACAGCAGCGCGACGCGGGCGACCATGACGTAGTCGAGCCACGACCTCGGCACCAGCGCGAGCAGCGCGAACGCGAGCCCGTCATACCAGGGCAGCGCGTAGGGCGTGGAGAACAGCCACGCGACGGAGAACGCCACGGCGACCCGCGCTGCGTCGAGCGGCGCCAGCGCCCGCAGCAGCAGCGCGGCCAGCGCGGCGAACAGGATGAGCGACCCGACCTGAATCCAGACCTTGTACGACCCCTCGCCGATCACCGTCTGCAGCCCGGTCTTGACCACGCTCCACGGCGTCGCGAGCGAGACCATCTTGCTGGCGTCGAGCACCTGCCCCAGCGAATGCGGCCCCGCGAGCCAGTAGGCCACCCCGGAGACCGCCAGCGCGGTCGCGGCGACCAGCGCCAACCGGCCCAGGTTCCGCCGCAGCTCCCAGGCGACGCCGAGCGCGACCACGCCGACGGTCACCTTGGCCGCGACCCCCAGGCCGAGGAACACGCCCTTGAACCGGGTGACCAGCGCGGCGACCACGAAGGCGATGGCGAGCGTGTCGGCGTGCATCCCGGCGACCAGGTGGTAGACGACCAGCGGATTGGCCGTCCACAGGACCACCCCGCGCGACCCCAGCATCCACGCGACGGCGAGGAAGGCGGCGGCGTTGACGAGCGCCATCACGAACACGGTCAGCCGCACCGAGTCGCCGCCGACGAGACTCGCGAGCGCCTGCACGCCGGTCGTCACCGGGCCGTAGACGCTCGGCGTGGTGGCCCACTCCTCGACCGCCCCGAGAACGGGGTCGCCGGGGAATCGGTCAGGCGTGACCGAATAAGGGTCATGCCCCAAAGTCACCAGCCGGCCGTAGGCGGCGTAGTTCAGATGGTCTGACGACCCGATCGGCGGCAGGAAGGCGAGCAGCACGACGGCGGCGACCCCCAGCCATCGCAACACCCGCAGCGAAGGCGCACCGTAGAGCCCCAGCAGCACCCCGGCCGTCCCCAGCACGACCACCGCCGCCGCGAGCCCGATTGCCGTCCACCCGGACAGCCCGGCGTCGAAGAAGAAGGGCACCCACCCTGCGCCGGTCAGCCGTGGCTGCAGCGCCGACGGGCCGAGCAGGGCCGGCAGCACCGTCAGCCCAAGGGCCGCCGCCACACACCCGACGGCCAGCCTCCCCGCAGCCACACGCTCC
The DNA here is from genome assembly GCF_005233835.1 of Herbidospora galbida. Classification (GTDB taxonomy): domain Bacteria; phylum Actinomycetota; class Actinomycetes; order Streptosporangiales; family Streptosporangiaceae; genus Herbidospora; species Herbidospora galbida. The sequence continues at coordinate 29,581 of NZ_SZQA01000035.1, forward strand.
ACGCCGAGAAGCCTAGAGCCGCACCCTGCGCGTCGACTCCCTACGGACGGGTCTGGGGCCGGAGGCCCTCGATCGTCTCCATGGCCTTGACCACCGTCGGTTCCCGGGCCGCCAGCGCCCGCGACACGTCGCGCAGTTGCTTGGCCCGATGCAGTTGGGCGCGCCAGTCGGTCCCGGTGGCGCGGTGGGCCATCTCGACCTCGACCTCCACGACCCGGAACCCCTTCCGGACGAGGTCGATCGTCAACCCGGTCTCCACGCCGAACCCCGCCGCCAGGGGGCGGGCCGCGTCGAAGGCCGCGCGGGTCAGGCAGCGCTGGCCGTTCAGGGGCTGGGCCGGGTCGAATCCGGTCAGCCGTTTGATGCCGTCGCGGGCGACCCGGACGACGACACCGTGGCCGCCGAGCTTCACCCGGGTGGCGAAGGTCGCGATGGTCATGTCGGCCACGCCGTCGCGGACCGGTCCGATCAGGGGAGCCGCCGCGGCGGCCGTCTCCCCCAGGTCGGCGTCCAGAAAGAGCAGGTGGCAGTCTTCGTCGAGCAGCCGCACGGCCTCGGCGCCGCTCTCCATGGCCGCGGCCTTCCCGCGGTTGCGGCTGTGGCGCACGACGCGGGCGCCGGCGGCCTTCGCCACCCGTCCGGTCTCGTCTGACGAGCCGTCGTCCACCACGAGGACGAGCGAGACGCCGGGCAGGCGGAGGGCGGCGGTGACCGTCGCGGCTATGCGGTCGCCCTCGTCTTTGGCCGGGATGACGACCGCGGTGTCCGAGCGGGGGGAAAGATTGCTCATCCGGTCGGGTTGGCCAGCTCCGCGGGCACGCTCTCGTGCACGGTGAACACCGAGTCGAGACCGGTGACCTGCAGGATCTTACGGACCGCTGGACGTGGCGCGGCCACCTCCAGCACGCCGCCGCGTTCCTTGAGCCGCTTGAGAGCGGACAGCAGCACGTTCATGCCGGTGGAGTCACAGAACTCCACGCCGGACATGTCGATGACGACCCGGTCAAGCGCGGTCTCTTCGAGCACTCGGGTGAACTCCGACTGCAGGCGAGGCGCGGTATAGAGGTCGATTTCTCCGATTACGGCCATCACAGCGTGACCCGCATGCGATCGAGTCGAGACTTTGAGCTCCACAGCGCGCACACTAGCGCCGGTCGGGCGCTGGGTCACGTTCCTCTGGGATTACCGAAGAGTCGTCCGCCCTTTGTCCCCGATTTCGGTCCCATGTAAACGCAGAGTGCGCGAAGCTTGACGCTATGGAACCGGCTCCCGCCGGAGCCCGAGGAGGAGCGGCGCTCATGAACACGGAACTTCCCGAAGATCCACAGAGACGTCGGCTTCGTGAGCGGCTGGAAGTCATCCAGATCCGCACCGACAAGGCGAGTTCATGGCGTGACGCGGTCAGACCTCTGCGGTTCCTGCTCAACCGTGAGGGCTTCGTACCGATCAAGACCCGGCTCGCCTCGACCGACCTCGACTTCCTGGAAGCCTCCCGAGACGATCTGCTCGCCTTCTCCGAGCTGTCGCTGCGGTTGATCGATCTCCACCAGCCGCGCGACGCGGGCGGCATCACGAGTGACACGGCCCATCCGATCCTGCGCTGCCGCAGCTGCATGTGGCGCTGGCCGTGCCCGACGTTCCGGGCGATCACCGAGGCGTTCTCGATCGGTCACGACATGGGTTCGTAGCGGTAGCCGACGCCCCAAACGGTGATGATGCGGCCGGGGTCGGTCGGGTCGCGTTCGATCTTCTCCCTCAGTCGGCGCACGTGCACGGTCACCGTCGAGGAGTCGCCGAAGGCCCAGCCCCAGACGCGGTCGAGCAGGTCGGTGCGGCTGAAGGCCTGGCGCGGGTTGCGCAGCAGGTAGACGAGCAGGTCGAACTCGCGGGCGGTCAGGGTGACCTCCGCGTCGCCCAGGCGCACGTGGCGGGCGCCGACGTCGACCACGAGGTCGGCGTCGCGCAGCACCCCGGTTCCGGCCGGCACGATCGATCCACGGGCTCTGCGGAGCACCGCGGCGACCCGCAGGGCCAGCTCGCGGGGGCTGAAGGGCTTGGTGACGTAGTCGTCGGCGTCGGCGTCGAGGTCGACGGCCAGCTCGATGGCCTCGCCGAGGATGATCACCGGGACCGGCCAGCGGGCGCGCAGCTCGCGGCCGACGGCGAGCCGGTTCATGTCCAGAATGAGCAGATCGGGCGGGCCGGTGAGCTTCCGGGGATCCTGCCGGACCTCGTGGCCGTCGCGTTCGAGATAGCGTGCGACGACCTCGGACACGGCGGGGTCGTCGTCGACCACGAGAATGACGGTCACGCCCCAAAGACTAGGTCGCACGGCGATCGCCGAACGCGTAGTTTGTTGGCCATGACCCGTACTGTTCTTGCGGTCGTGGGGATCGTCCTGGCCATCTGGCTGGTGACCGGATTCATCATCCCCGCGCTCTTCGCGACGCTGAAGTTCCTCCTTATCGTCGCGCTGATCGCGGCGGTCGTGGTCGGTGTGATCACGCTGGTGGGCAAGAAGTAACGCATGTTCGTCCAGGCCCTGCTCGGCGCGCTCGCGATGCCCGGTGGCATCGCGCTCTTCGCCGTGCTGGGCCTGCTGCTCGTCGCGTGGGCGCTGCGGCTGCTGTCCGCAGCGCCACACGTAGCGCACGCGCCGCTCGGCGCGGGCGTCGAAGCCGTTCTCGTACGGCTCCGCCGCCCCAATTCACCAGGCCGCACAAGGTCGAGAGCTCCGACAGGAAACCCGGCGCCCCGCTGATCGCCATTGATCGGCAAGGGCGCCTTCGTCATGCCCGAAGCGAGACGCAGACGGCCGAAGGCCGGCTGTGGCTCGCGCTTTGAATCTGCCTCAAAGCTCGACGAGAGGTTTCCTGAATCGTGTTCGACTTCATCCTGGGCCCGGCCTACGACGCCACGGCGGCGCTGGCCGGCCTCGTCGGCGCCGCCCCGGCGATCGTGCTGCTGACCCTGCTGGTCCGACTCGCTCTGCTCCCCCTGGGGATCCGCCAGGCGAAGCTCCAGCGCATCCGCCAGAGGCTGGCCCCCGACCTGGCGAAGATCCAGAAACGCCATGCCAAAGACCCGGAACGGATGGCCAGGGAGGTCCGGTCCCTCTACGCCGGCGCCGGCACCTCGATGTTCGCCGGCGTCGGGACGGGCCTGGCCCAGATCCCGTTCGTGTTCGTGCTGTACAACCTGTTCACCCACCCGGTGATCGCCGGGCAGCAGAACGTCCTGATGACTCACAGCGCGCTGTCGGTGCCCCTGAGTGAGCACCTGGGGGCGGTCGTCGCCCAGTCCGGGTTGTTCGGCGGGCCCACCCTGGTGTTCGTCGGCCTCCTCGTGCTCATCGCACTGGTGGCGTGGCAGTCGTCCCGACTTGTGATCAGGACGGCTGAAATGCCCGGAAGCGGGCTGTTGAAACTGCTCCCTTACGGGACCGTGCTCGCCGCCGCGTTCCTGCCGTTCGCGACCGGCGTCTACCTGCTGATCAGCACCGCATGGACGACGACCGAACGGCGACTACTCACCGCTTAGACGACTTCGCGCAGTGCGCTTATTTCGGACTCACCTGACTGCCCATTTCGGGCAGGCTGCGGGGCGTGGACGATGGCCCAAACAGTCGTCGTCTCGCCCTCGTGGCGTACTCCCCAGCGCTCTGCCAGAAACTCGACGATGCCGAGCCCCCGGCCCCCCAGAGACGAGAGGGTAGGCCTTCCGGCACGCGGCTCGGTGGTCGCCCCACCGTCGCTCACGGCCACTTCCACATGTCCGTCACCACAGGCCCATGTGACTCTGAGCTGCCCAGACGCGAGGGGGTGTGCGTGGCGCAGGGCATTGCTCAACAGTTCGCTCATCACCAGGACCGTGTCGTCGACCGCCGCTTCGAAAACCCCGGAAGCGAGCAGGTCGGCGCTGAGGCGTTGACGCGCCACAGCCACGCTCGACAGAGCGTACGGCAGCATGACGACGCTCGACGCACTCACCTCCCCGTTCTCCCGAACCCCCTGAAGATGGTCACCCCAGTAAGACCGAAATGCCCCGTTCGCTGACCGTGGAAACCGAGCACTGATTACAGCTTGTGCACATTGGACAATAGGTCAGCTTCGGTGTTACCCCGGCTTACCGCCCCGGTGTGTCGGGTGCGGTGACAAACCCCTCTCTGCGCAGCACGAACTGCATACGTGTACCACCCTCGGGTCGAGGCAGTGCGGCCACCTCCCCTCCTTGGGCCCGCGCAAGGCTCCGGACGATGTAGAGACCCAGCCCCACCCCGCCGAACCGGCGGCGGTCGCCGCTCTCGCCCTGGACGAACCGCTCGAAGACGCGTTCCCGGTCGGACGGGGCGATGCCGATGCCCTCGTCGTCGACCGTGAGGACCACCCGGGACTCCTCCGACCAGGCCGAGACCTGGATGAGGCCCCCGTCGGGGGAGTACTTGAACGCGTTCTCCAGCAGCTGGTCGAGCAGTATGTCGGTGGCGAGGGCGTCGCCGCGTACAAGGGGAAGATCGTCGGGGACCCGCACCTCGACACGGTGGCGGTCGGAGAGGACCGGCAGCCCCAAGGTCGCGGCCCGCACGCGTTCGGCCAGGTCGAAGGCCTCGTCGCGGACCGACGGCTCGGCGGCCCCGGCGCGGGCGCCGAGCAGGAGGTGGTCGATCAGCCGGCCGAGCGACTTGGCCCGTTCGGCGATCGTGTGGACGTGGGCCCGCCGGTCGGCGTCGGAGAGCTTGTCCCACCGGTCGGCCAGGGTGCTGGCGAAGCCGGTCACGACGGTGATCGGGGTGCGCAGTTCGTGGCTGGTGGTGGCCAGGAACAGGTCCTTGGCCTCCTCCAGCTCCTTGGCGCTGGTGATGTCGCGGAAGTCGGCGACGATCTCGCCGGTCTCGGGGATGGTCGCGCAGAGCACGTCGAGCCAGCGGCCCGATTCGAGCTGGAAGGTCAGCTTCTCGCCCGGTGCGGGCAGATCGAAGGGCGGCGGCCTGCCGATCACGTCCTCGTAGGCGTAGCCGGTCAGCTCGGCCGCCTTGGGGTTCCAGCGCATGACGGTGCCGCTCTCGCTGAGCACGGCTATGCCGTCGGCGCTGGCGTCGAAGACCGCGCGTTCGTGGGCCCGCTGCCGGACCGCGTCCTGGTAGGCCACCGCGTTGCCGACCGCGATCCCGGCGTGGCCGGCGAGCAGTTCGAGCAGTTCGAGCTCGACGTGGCCCGGCTTGCGCCGGGCGAACAGGGCGTAGAGGGCGCCGTAGGGCCGCCCGCCGACGGCCGCGATGCCGACCGCGATGGTGTGCAGCCCGTCGAGCTGGGCCCAGATGAGGTCCTGGAGGCCCTCGGGACCGGTTTCTAGGATCACGGGCTTGCCGGTGCGCAGCAGCTTGCCGACCAGGCTGCTGCCCAGGTCTGCGGTGGCGCCCTTCATGCCCTCGGGCAGGCGGTGGGAGCTGACCAGCCGGAGCTTCTCCCCGTCGATCAGCACGAACCCGCCCGCGTCGGCCCCGGTCAGCTCGGTGAGCGAGCCCGCGATCCGGTCGAGCACCACGTTCTGGTCGAGTTCGGCGTTGATGTCGCCGACGACGTCGGTGAGGCGGCGGACCAGCTGGGCACGGCGGACCGACCGGGCCCGCGCCGCCTCGTTGTCGTCGCGCTGGTGGTAGACGCCGACATAGCCGAGCAACGCGCCCGAGGGCGTGCGCAGCCCGCTGATGTCGGCCTGCACCTCGATCAGCGTGCCATCGCGGCGGAACCTGCGGGTTCTCAGCTGTACGGTGCCACCCGTGCGCACCCGTTCGAGCACCGCGTTGTGCTCGGCCGTCAGCTCCTCGGGCACGAAGGGGGGCCGGCGGCCGAGGATCTCGTCGGCGGGCCAGCCGAACAGCCGCTCGGCGGCCGGGTTCCACGTGACCACCGACAGATCGCGGTCGAGGGCGACGATGGCATCGGCCGCGCTGGCGACTACCGCCCGCGCGATCCCTTCGTCCTCGTCGTCACGTTTGTCCCAGTGGTCACATTCCACGGATCCATCGTGCCGCTTTTCCGGTCGTGATCATGGCCTTTTCCCATGCTCCGCTACGCTGCCCTCGAACCCGGGGAAGGGAAGTGCCATGGACGCGTCGGCCGCATCGGGCGACCTGGAGGCACTGCTCCGGGTCACCTCGCCCACGTACGTAGGGGAATCGGCACCCGACATCGCCTTCGGCACCCACGAGACGCCCGCCGGGCCGCTCGTGCTGGCCGTGACGGCGCGCGGTGTGATTGCCACCACATTCGACGACGAACACGCGATGTACGCGCGGATCTACCGCGAGGTCGGGTCGTTCATCGGCCACGACCCCAAGCGCCTCGACCCGCTGAGGCGGGAGATCGACGCCTACTTCGGCGGCCGGCTGCGGACCTTCACCCTCCCGTTCGACCTCCGACTTGCGACGGCCTTCGCCCGCAGCGTGCTCCAGATGATCACCTCGGTCCCCTATGGCACGACCACCACCTACGCCGAGGTCGCCGCCCGCATCGGCCGGCCGCAGGCGCTCCGCGCGGTCGCCAACGCGGTCACCGAGAACCCCGTCTGCCTCCTGGTTCCGTGTCACCGGGTGGTCGAGGGGCCGGGGTCGCCGGGGGCGTACGCCGGTGGAAAAGCGGCCAAAGAACTGCTGCTGAACATGGAAATCGCTTAGCGCAACGCGTCTGTCCCCACACGGTAAACCTGGGATCACTCAATGTGATAGTAATCTCACGCCGTGCAATCACCAGGTCACTAGTGGGGAGTGGTCATGCTGGGGTTCATCGTCGCCGTGGGGTCGGCGATCGCCGTGGTGGCACTGTCGGCGTTCCTGTTCAGAAGGTTCGGCGCCGGGAGTGAAGACTCCGACCCGGGCGGCCCGTCGGTCGGTCACGCCGGGTCGATGTTGTCGGCGCTGTTCCTGCTGGTCTTCGCCATCGCGATCGTCGTACCGTGGACGACCGCCGACTCGGCCCGGCAGAACACCTACACCGAGAGCCAGTCGGCCGTGGAGGCCTATTGGGCCGCCGACGAGCTGCCCGGGCCGGCCGCCGCCCAGGTCCAGGCCGGTCTGCGCGACTACGTCGGCTTCGTGGTCGACCAGGAGTGGCCGCTGATGGCCGACGGCCGGCTCAGCTCCGAGGGCGCCACCCGCCTGAACACGTTGCGCACCCAGGTGGCGGGTCTGGTGGTCGACGGCGAAGACCAGGAAGACGCCAAGGCGGCCGTCGTGGACCAGATCTCCCAGCTGAGCTCGTCGCGGCGCCAGCGCGCCGCCGACGCCGGGGCGACGCCGCCGACGATCCTGCTGGTGCTCACCGTGGTGACCGGCCTGATAGTGCTGGTCTTCCCGTTCCTGGCCGGGGCCCGGCCCAAGGGGATGGCGCTGCTGCCGATGCTGGCCATGGCGGCGCTGCTGGGGGTCGGCATCTACATGGCCTTCGACATCATCCACGTGTTCGACGGCGGGCTGGCCGTGAAGCCCGACGCGTTCACCAGTGCGCTGGCCGAGTTCGGCCGCATATCGGGGTTGAGCTGATGAACAGCCGCATCACCGCCGCCACGCTCGGCTTCCTGATGCTGTCCACCCTGTCGGTGGCCTCGGCCCCGGCCGCGACGGCCGACGACATCCTCGGGGTGGGCCTCGACGTGGGGCCGGGCGTGGGCGTGTGCGTCCAGGTCGGGGTGATCCTCGACGTCGAGCTCGGGGTCGGCGTCCTCCAGCAGCCGCCGTGCGACCAGCCGCCGCCACCTCCGCCGCCCCCGCCGCCCCCGGCGGAGGAGGAACCGCCACCACCACCTCCGCCGCCGCCGGCCGAGGAGGAACCGCCGCCACCGCCGCAGGAGCCGGAGGTGGAACCTCCACCGCCGCCACCTCCACCGGCCGAGGAGGAACCTCCGCCGCCACCTCCGCCGCCACCGCCGCCTCCAGTGCAGGAGCCGACGGTGGAGCCGCCGCCGAGGGTGGAGCGCCCGGCCAGGGTCGTTCCGGTACGTCTCCCGAAGCCGGCCCCGACCGTGAAGAAGCCGTCTCCGCGTCCCAAGCCGACCCCGTCGGCGACGCCGGAACCGAGGGCTCCGAGGGTCGCGGCCGTGGCCACCCCGCCGAAGCGGGACAACCCGCTGAAGTCGGTGCTGTTCATGGTCGTGCTGTCGACCGTGATCGCCTCAGCCGCGGCGGTGGCCTTTACCCGCATCAGATAGCCGTCGCGGCCGAGCGCCGCGTGAGGCTCCGATCGCCAGCGTGACCAGCGCGGCGACCAGGAACGAGCCGAGCGCGGCGCTCATCCACGGCGCGGGGGTGAACCCGACGGCCTCGCGCGCCGACGTCCAGATTGCCTCCCACCAGGCGATGTCAGGCAGCGCCCCGAGCATCCACCAGGTGGCGAACCCGAGCAGCCAGGGCACCGTCATCAGCCACCGCGACGGCGCGGTGTCGGAGGTGTCCCACCCGCGCGAACCGCCGAGCAGGAAGTAGTCGACCACCAGCACGGCGAACATCGGCACGAACACCGCCCCGATGATTCCCAGGAACGCCGAGTACGTGTCGGCGCTCACGAAGATCGCCAGCAGCGTGACCAGCACCCCGACGAGGACCGAGAGAATCCGCCGGTCGACCCTCGGCATCAGGTTCTGCAGCGACATCGTCACCGAGTACACATTCACGAACGACTGGTCGGTCTCGCGCAGCACCAGGATCCCGAAGAAGACCGCGCCGAGCGACGCGGTGACGAACGGGTCCCACACCTTGTTCGTGTCGTTCCCGACCAGCGCCAGCGCCGCGATCCCCAGCGCCAGGCAGGAGACCTGGGCGATCGTGTAGCCGCCGACAACCCCGCCGAACGCGGCCCGCGAGCTCCTTGAGAAGCGCGAGAAGTCGGCCGCCAGCGGCACCCACGACACGCTCAGCGCGATGACGTAGTCGACGGCCGGCGTGAACGCCTCCCACGATCCGGCGCCCAGCGAGGGGCCTCGGGAGATCAGCTCGTACGCGAAATAGACCATTGCGACGACCACGCCGACGGTGACGTACCGCCGCAGGATCCGGACCGCGCCCAGCGGCTTGATGGTGAGCGCCGTGGTGATCACACCGGCGATGACCACCCAGACCGCGTAGGGCACGGTGACGCCGAACTGGCCCGCGATGGCCTGGGCGCCCTGGGCGATGACCCAGAGCTCGAAGGCCCCCCAGCCCAGCATCTGGATGATGTTCAGCACGCTCGGGAGGTAGGAGAGTTTCGCCCCGAAAAGCCCTCTGAGCAGCATCATCGCCGGAGCGCCCGTCTGGGTGCCCGGGATGGCGGACAGGCCGACCATGGCCGTACCGATGAGACTGCCCACCACGGCGGCCGTCAGGGCCGCGACGAAGCTCAGCGGACGGTCGCCGAGAGGGTTGACGAGTGCGATCGCTCCTGAGAACCCGAGCAGTGACACTCCGAGGTTGGCCCACAGGGCACCCTGGTCGAGCAGGCCGAGAGTCTTCGGCGGAGCTTCGTGGAGGGTGAGGGGGGCCTCGGAATCGACGACGGCTGTCATCACACACGCTCCCTACGCCGGCATTACCCGGACAGGTTCATGCGGTCGGCGACGCTGGTCGCCCTCTCAGCCCGGTTACGCCCGAGCTCCCGCGGTTCTTAGGTTGTCCGCGAACCGAGATCAGCCCAGTTCGCCCCCCACATGATGCATCACGGACCCTCCTTCGGCCAGCCCCAGGTACCCCACTTCGTCATACAACGACCGTCCGTCGACGTACGCAGAAGTACAGCTACATCCGTGGTGGTAGCTGTACTTTCGAGCTGTACGAGAGGCCCAGAGCTGCACGCTGACCAGGCAACACACTCCAGGTCGCCTGTGCTCAACGCGAATTGACCCATGTCAGACCCGCCCCCCGCCTTACAGGCGCAGCCCCGACTGAGCCGATCAGTAAGAACGTCGCTGCGGCGGTGCGTCTGCCGACCGTGCGCAAGCGGCGGAACAGCGCGTGGTCGGTGGACGAAGCCCGCCACCTGCTAGAGAACGCGCGGGATGAGGACGACCCGCTGTACGCGGTCTACGTCCTGATCCTGGCGCTTGGGCTACGTAAGGGAGAGGTCTTAGGACTCGATTGGAAGTACGTGGACCTGGACGCGGGAGAGCTGTACGTCGGCGAACGTCACCTCTCGGCAAGGCTCTGGACCCGACAAAGCTCAACGCCCAATTCGATGCCCGGATCAGGAAAGCCGGTGTGCGACGCATCACTGTCCACGGCACCAGAGGCACGTGTGCGACTCTCCTCGCAGCCCTGGACGTCCACCCTCGCGTGGCCATGCGAATCCTCCGCCACAGCAACATCAAGATGACGATGGAGGTCTATACCGATGCCACCGACGAAGCCACCTACGACGCATTGCGCCGACTCGGCGGTGTGTTAGATAGCCCTCTTCAGTTCTCTTGGCTGGGGAGGTCAAGGAGTCGCCTCGGTGACGGCCGTCCCACTGGGCCCGACCAGTCGGGCGATGTCCTTCAGGGGTACGCCGTCCTTCTCGGCACGGAAAACCGGGGGTAGCTGTGGGACCCCCACGTGGGCCAGGCCCTGCGTGAGGTCGAAAACGGACACGCGAAAGGCAAGATCGTCATTACCGCGTGAGCCTATATTGAGACGTATGCCGTTATGGGGAAGACGTCTGCTGGTCGCCCTGGCGATCTACGCCGCCGCGATCAGTTGTTACCTCTGGTCGCCGTACGGTGACTTCTTCGACGACGGGGTGTTGATCGTGCTGGCGCCACTCGTGCTCGGCATGATCCTCGGCGCCGCCGCGCGACTGCCGAACTGGTGGCCCGTCGGGTGGGCGGCGTTCCCCGCCGGCGCCTTCCTGCTGTTCGGCCTGTGGGGCTGGCTGGACATCCTCGGCATCGGGTTCCTCCCGGCGCCCATCATGATCGCCGTTCCGGCGGCCGGCTACGCGCTCGTGTCGTGGCTCGCCTCACCCGGGTTCGCCTGGCCGAAAGTCGGCGCGGGCGTGCTCGCCCTCGCCACGATCGTGCCGGTCTTCCTGAACGCCTAACCGAAGATCAGCGTGTCAACGGCGAGTGAGCCGCCACCAGCGGGGGCGCGGTTCACGGAGGCGGGTGGCCTCCCTCTGGTGCCTGACCGACGCCTTGCGCAGGCGCTGGTCACCTGGCGACTCGTACATCTCCTGCTGGGCCTCTACCGCAAGGTCCAGCAGGGCGATGCGGTACGACGGGCGCAGGCCCCTGATCGCGCGGTGCAGGCCCTTGACATCGCCTGCCAGGAGGCAGCGGAAGTAGTTACCGGTGACCGAGTCGGGCGGGAATGCCCTGGCGGCGTCGCGGAGGCCGGAGACGTCGTTGGCGATGAAGGCCGGGATCATGGCCAGGAGCGGATCGTGGTCCGCTGGGGTGGCGATTCGCCGTTCCCTGCCCTCGGCCATGGCCTGGAGGTCGTCCGCGAATTCGATCGCGTGGGGGTCGCCGAGCTCCTCTGCGCGGGTGCGGACGGCGGCTAGGTCGGCGGGGTCCTTGGTCTGGGTGTAGGTGAGGATCAGTGCGGAGATCGTTGGATCCACACGGGCAATTCTTGATCAGCGGGCGCCGCTTTGGGTCGCAGTGCCGTCACGATCACCAAGGCCGCTGTGCAGCCGCTACCCGTCGCGAGTCTTCCGCTACCTGGCCGCGCTCTTGTAGGTGGTCCGCCGGCGGAGGCACTCCCCCTGTCCAAGCGGCTCTTCCTGGTTGCATGGCGGAAAAGCGGCTTGGACAGGGAGGGGTGTGGAATCCCCATTGGGAGGCCGGACGGCGCGCTTTCACGACGAGGCCGGCGGGTTATGCCCTGACCTCTCGCTGATGTCCGTCATTATGCGCCGGGCCACGCTGCTGGACTCCTGCGCCTCGGCACGGTGGCCACAGTCGACGGCAGTGCCGTCAGCCGTGGTCACCTCGGCGTAGATGTCCCCCTTCTCGACCCATACGGCGATGTGGCCGATCCCGTCCGGTTCCTTCTCATACACGACGATGAGGGCGCGCTCATCTCCGTCGTAGTCGTTGCGGAACCGGAAGGTCTCGCCGGGTCTCATCCAGCGGTCCTCACCCAGCGGTTCGAGCCAGCAAGCGAGCCAATCGTCGGAGCTGTTGGTCACATCAATGACAGCCATGTCGCATATCTACCAGCACGAAGATCGCGGTGATCGGGGCCGCCCAGGAGCGCGCCATTGCGGTCAGCCACACGGCCGACCGTGCGGAGAACGCCGTTCGCAAAGAGGCAGTCGCACCACGACCCCTCCCACGACCAGCCTTGAAGGGCGGATATAAGCGGAATATAGATCGCGACGGGAGGCTCAGCCGAAACCTCCGGCGCCATCGCTGACCAGTCAGAAGATGGCAAACCCATCTCGAAGGAGATCCCGTTGCGCAAGGTAACCTCGGCCCTCGCCGTCGCCAGTGCTTTCGGCGTGCTGGCGCTCGCGACGCCCGCCTCCGCCCATGTGACGGTCGCCACCGTGTACGACAACCGGAACATCAAGGCCGGCTCCGCGTCGGTCAACTCCACGCACACGACGTTCTACGCCTGCGACATGCTCGCCGACAACGTCGGCGTCTACGGCCGTATGAAGCTCTCCAACGGCCAGATCCGGGACGTCGCCGACAGCAACGGCAGCGCGGACGGCTGCGGTGTCGGCACCGCGCCCGCCGGCACGACCATCATCCAGATCGAGGCCGTCTGGCGTGGGGGCAAGACCTCCGGCTGGAAGACCACCTGACGCTAGGGCTCGCCGTGTTCGGTCACCTGACCCGGCGTCCGGGAGCGGGCCAGCGTCGTGAGCTGGGCCGTGTCCAGGCCGTCGCAGGTGAGCTCGGTCGAGGCGAGCGCGGCGCGGATGACGGGGTCGGCGGATCCGGGCACGGCCACCGTCGCAGTCTGCATGGCCGCCCAGTCGCGCAGCTCGTCGAGCTTCGGCTGCGGCAGCTGTGGTGAGTACTGGACGACCAGGGCGTTGTCCCCGACGAGCAGGTGCTCAAGGCTGCCGCCGTTGGGCACGTCCTGGTCGCCCGGGGCGTAGAACGACCGGTCGGGGTGGCGCCACTCGGTGTCGCCGGACGCGGCCAGGGACGTACGCGGCCCCGACTCGCAGGTGACCGCCCCCGGCGGAGCATCGGCTGCCGGGGTCCCGCACGCGGCGCACAGCACGAGCGCGACCGCGGCCGGGAGGAGAGAGCGGCGCATCGAATCCACTTCTGATCTTGTCGCCAAGCCGGTGGCCCGGGGTACCCGGGCCACCGGCGGTGAGCCGAAACGGGTCAGCTGACCTGCAGGACCGCCGAGCGCGAGGTGATCACGCCGGTCGGGTCCGTCGCGCGGACGCGGTACTCGGAGCCGGACAGTTCCGGCGTCGCGGTGACCGCGATCGCGAACGAGGTCTGGCCGGGCACGTCCACGAAGTCGGCCGAGCCCGGAGCCTTGACCTGCCACTGGTAGGTGACGTTCTGGCCTTCGGCGGGGGCCGCGAAGACCGCGTCGTCACCCGGCTGGTGGGTGGCCGTCGCCGGCTCGGACAGGAAGCGCAGGATGACGGCGTCGTCGGCGAGCACCTTCATCCACTCGGCGAGTTCCTTCGCGCGCTCCCGGATCGGGGTGTTGTCGACCCCCGGCAGGTTGGCCTTGACCTCGCGACGGACGACCTTGGCCTCGTCCATGGCCTTGACGTAGTCCCTGACCAGGTAGGCGTTGTACGAGGCGTCGATCGCGCCGTTCAGCGTGGCGGCCAGGTCGGCCGAGACGGAACCGTCCGCCACACCGGCCGCGACCAGGCCGCGCATCTCGATGTGGGTGGAGCAGTTGCCCGAGGACTCGCCGGCGGCCCACTTGATGCCTTCCAGGATGTTCTTCTGGAAGATCGGGTCGGCGGTGTTCTGCCAGTTGTGCAGCAGCGCCTGGGTGAAGGACCGCCCGCCGTCGTAGTTGGCGCACCACGAGATCGGGTGGTCGGCGCCCTCGATCCGGCCCGCGCTGTTGCCGATGCCGGACACGTAGGTCGACTCGGTCAGCGTCTGCAGGACATGCACCTTCTCGCGGGGGAGGAAACCCCGCCAGTTGTAGAGCTCGTCCGAGACCGTCATCTTCTTCTCGAAGTGACGGGTGGCCGGGTGGGTGCCGTCCTCGGTGACCAGTTCGGCCACGAGGCAGCCGCCACAGGTGTTCTGGATGCCGCCGGCGTTGCTGCCGTGGTTGTCGAACTCGCCGCCGACGAGGTTCTTGTACCAGTCCCAGTTGTGCATCGAGTCGGTGGCGCCGTGAATGGCCACGAAGCCGCCGCCGTTGCGGATGTACGTCTGCAGCGCGGCCTGCTCGTTGACGGTGGCACCGGGGGTGGTCGTCGAGGGCCGGTTGGTGACGAACACGTCGTTGCCGACGCTGGAGACGCCGACCAGGGCGTCGTACTGGGACAGGCGCTCGGCGCTCTCGAACGGGTTGCCCGCGACGGACACCTCGGGGCTGAGGTAGTCGTAGACGTCCACGTCGAAGGAGTTGGCCCGGCCGAGGTCCTGGATCATCGCCATCGTCAGCGGGATGTGCTCGTGCCGGAAGGCGCCCGGCCGGTTGCCGAACAGCAGGACCTTGAACTTGGGCCGGTGGTTGCGCACGGCCTCGCCCGGCGCCCGGAACGGGTAGCGGTCCATGCCCTTGCCCGCGCTCACCGCGACGCCGGTGACGACGTCGGGGTGGTCGACGCCCTGCAGCTCCTCGACGAGGTAGGCGGCGTCCTTGACCAGCGAGTCCCGCATGTGGCCCGCGGGCGTCACCTTCGCGGCCAGCGCGCCGAACTTGACCAGCGCCGACTCGGCGGAGCCGCCTTCGGCCTCGGTCAGCAGCGCCAGCAGCCGGTCGCCGTTGGGCGCGGAGACCTTGCCGGCGGTCACGTAGCGCTGGACCAGCGCGCGCAGGTCCGCGATGGAGGTGGTGATCTCGAAGGTCAGCGTGTACTTGGCGGCGTTGCCGGCGGAGTCGCCGACGTTGACCGCCCAGGTGTGCTTGCCGACCGAGAGGGTGGCCAGGTCGAGCGGCATCGGGTAGGTCCAGACGCCGTCGATCCACATGTCCCGCACCGCCGCGCCGCCCGCACCGGGGGTGGGGTCGGTACGGGTCGGGGTGATGGCGGCGGGCAGCGCGCTGTGCCCGACCTTGCCGTTGGGGATGCCGGGCCAGGCCGCCACCGGCACCTTGGTGTCGATCTTCACGCTGATCGACCGCGAGGCCGAGGCGTTGCCGGCCGCGTCGACGGCGACGTACGTCACGTTGCCGTTGCGGTCACCGCTGATCACGTGAGTGGCCGTGCCCCGGGTGCCGTTCTGCACGGCCGGCACGTCGACCGTGGTGCCCGCGACGGTCACCCGGAACAGGGCGACGGCGTCGTCGTCGGTCGCCGACAGGTTGAGCGTGACGTCGTTACCGGTGAACCAGCCGCCGGGGCCGGTGCTGGTGGAGGTCACGTAGGCGTTGTTGGCCACGCCGTTGTAGTTCAGGACGGGGTCCACCGGAGAGAGCGTGGCCACGTCGAGGACGGGCGCGGCTCCGGTCTCGGCGGCGTTGGCGACGCCGGGCGTGCCGACCAGCAAGACAGGCACTGCGAGCAGGGCAGTGGTTAACGATCGTCTGGTGGGACGTGGGCGAGAGGACGGCATGTCGCTCCTCTTTTCGGGTCGTACAGGAACTCCACCGCGAGTCTGAGCGCCGACCCAATGCCTAACGCGATGAATGTCGTGAGTGTGAGCTTCGTCCCACAGATTTGTCAACGATCTTACCGACTTGTGATTTTCATCGACGAAAGTTTCCGCCTAAAAGTTTCGTTCGATCAACCTCCTGTACGCCCGTAAGTTGCGCCCGTCGCGATGCAGAAGTCCGTCCCGGAGTCGCGATCGGCGACCCCGTCGCGCTCGCGAGCTCCTCGACGGCGAGCACCCCCTCGGGGCGGGCGGCCGGCCGAGGGGTCGGCACGCCCTCGGGAACGATCACGCCGGACTCGGCGAGGGTGGCGAACGACACCGACAGCCCATGACGACCGCTCTTTATCTATGAGTCGCCCGTCAGGGCTTTCCGGGCCATTCTTCGTTGAGCCGGAACTCGATCTCGATCGCGCATCCTTTCAATTTGGATCCGGCGAGGCGGGCGGATCCGTGAGGACCGGTGAGGACTGGTGGCGAAGCGCGTGAAGCGATTGCTGACCTGGCTCGGATCCAATGCGGAGGCCCTCATCGCGTTGGTGCTCGCGATAGTGGCCGGCACGCTCGGACTCATCGGGGTGGCCCCGCCCGAACTGGTCGACAGCGCCACCCTGGCAACGCTCGCCGCGCTTTCACTCGCCGTGCTGCGCGACCGTTGGCGCAACGAATCGGAACCCGATGTCCGGGCCGCCGCACTGGTCGCGAAGGACGCCTTGCTGGAACTGCCGGAACACATCGCGAGGATCAGCGCCGCGACGACGTGATCAACGCGATGAGATCGTCGCTCGGCGAGGCCTCCTCGATCCGAGTGCTGGTGGGAGCCGAGATATCAAGATCACTCGCCGACGCTCACGCGCACGCCGAGGAGTGGTATTCAAGGGGGGAACCGCGATCTCCGTCCGGGCAGTCGTCATTCCGGAGTGCGTATATCACGCACGGCGCGACGGTCACCGGGACCCCCGGGATGCCCGGCTGTGCGGGCGCTAGCCCGCTAAGCAGCAATATCCGGGGCTGTACATCCGGATCTCACTCTTGTCCACGATGAGCGTTTTCCGATGGGACATGACGCAGGATCGCCTGATAATCACCGAGCGCGGCCCCCAGTTTCCGGCGATGATGATTCGGAAGGGGCGTTCCTACTACACCTACTGGCGTAACGAACTCCGGGAGAGTTTCGCCCAGGGACACGAGATTCCGCTCCTCTGTTCGCGCAATTCGACATCGAGTTACCGAAGCAGCATTATGCCCACGACGCGAGGAACCCCTACCAGGTGACCTGACGCCGTCCGCGCGTCCCTTGGGTCGCCTCTAGTCTCGTATCGATGAAGATCTCCGTGATTGCGGCGCTGGTCCTGTTCTTCGCCGTGGCGTCCGTTCCCCGGCCGGACGAGCGGGCCCAGATCCTCGCTTCGGCGTACGCGCTGATCGGCCAGTACCCCTACTCCTGGGGCGGCGGCCACTCTGGGAGCGCGGGCCCGTCGCTGGGCACCTGCAAGGGCTACCGGGGCGACATCAAGCCCTGCCCGGCCGAACGCACCCACGGCCTCGACTGCTCCGGGCTGGCCCGCTGGGTCTACGAGATCGCCTACGACCACGACGTGCTGGGCCCCGGCACCACCGACGACCACCTCGGCCGGCTGCGCCGGGCGGCGGTGCCGGCCCCCGGCGACCTGGTCTTCTTCGGCACGGCCAAGCGCACCCACCACGTCGGCGTCTACATCGGCGACGGCAAGATGATCAACGCCTTCAAGACCGGGACGATCGTCCGGATCGACCCCGTGAACGCGCTCGACGACCTGCTCGGCTACTACCGGATGTGAAACCAGGACAGCAGGGTCAGGCCACGTAAGGCGGCTGGCCGCTCTCGCTCTGCATCGGCAGCCCCGACGCCGCCCACGACTGCATCCCGCCGCCGACGTTGACGGCCTCCCACCCCACATGGTTCAGCCACGTCGCCGCCTGGGCCGACCGGCCGCCGACCCGGCAGATCACATAGACCGGCTGACCCTGGGGCACCTCACCCACCCGGTTCTGCAGCTGGCCGAGCGGGATGTGGGTCGCCGAAGGGGCGTGGCCGGCCCGCCACTCGTCGAGTTCACGCACGTCAAGCAGGTAAGCGCCCTCAGGCACACCGGTCGGTTGCACGTCCCGCAGAGTCATGCGCCCCAGTGTAGGGACAGCCGGCCCTACTTGAGCAGTTTGCTCATCCGCCGGTCGGCCAGCGGTTTCCCGCCCGTCTGACAGGTGGGGCAGTACTGCAGCGAGGAGTCGGCGAAGGAGACCTCCCGCACCGTGTCGCCGCAGACCTCGCACTTCTCGCCGGTACGCCCGTGCACCCGCAGCCCGGACTTCTTCTCGGCCTTCAGGTCCTTGGCGGCGATCCCCCGGGCGCGTTCGATCGCCTCTTTCAGCGTGACGACGATGGCGTCGTACAGAGAGGAGATCTGTTCCGGAGTCAGGGTCGAGGCGACCTTGAACGGCGACATCTTCGCCGCGTGGAGCACCTCGTCGGAGTAGGCGTTCCCGATGCCGGCGATGACCTTCTGGTCGCGCAGCAGGCCCTTGATCTGCGTGCGTTTGCCCTCGACGATCGAGGTCAGCGTCTCGACGGTGAAGGAGGGCGTCAGCGGGTCGGGGCCGAGCGCGGCGATGCCCGGCACGTCGCCGGGCGAGGTCGCGACGTAGACGGCCAGGCGTTTCTGGGTGCCCGCCTCGGTCAGCTCGAAGCCGGGGGCGACGCCGAGGGGGTCGGGAGCGAAACGTACGCGAAGAGCGAGTGGGCCTTTCCCCGGCCGCACGGGCTTGGCTCCCGAGAGGTCGTCGCGCCAGCGGAGCCAGCCGCCGCGCGCGAGATGGAAGATGAGGTGGATCCCGTCGCAGTCGAGATCGAGGAACTTCCCGTGGCGGGCGACCGTCGTCACGGTGAGGCCGCCCAATGCGGTGATCGGCGGCGAAACGGTCTTCAACGCCGAGAACGCCACCACGTCGACGGCCTGCACGACCTGTCCGACCGCACGTTCCCGCAGGAACTCGGCCAGCGACTCCACCTCGGGCAATTCAGGCATACTTCAGACTACGTAGGGACGGGCACATGACCAGCATCATCGCCGAAGACGTGCTGCTTCTCGGCTACGACGAGCAGAAGGGCCAGCCCACGATCGGCTCCACCGAGCTGAACGCGGGCCTCGCCGGAGCCCTCCTGGCGGAACTGGCGATCAAGGGCCGGCTCAGCCTGGCCGACAAGAAGGTCGTCGTGACCGACGAGACCCCCGTCGGGGAGCCGGAGCTCGACGCGGCGCTGGCGCGGATCGCCGCCGAGGCCAAGGTCCGCAAGCCCGAGTGGTGGGTCGACAAGCTGCAGGGCGCCAAGCTGCGCGAGCGGCTGCTGGTCCGGCTCGTCGAGGGCGGGGTGCTCTCGGAGGAGCGGGGCAAGATCCTCGGCCTGTTCAAGACCGTCAAGTACCCGGAGCTCGACGGCAGCGTCGAGAGGGCCGTCCGGATGCGGGTGGAGAGCGTGCTGAACGGCGCCGAGCCCGACAAGCGGACCGCGGTGATCATCGGGATCATGCACGCCACCAAGGCCCTGAAGAAGCAGTTCCCCGGCGCCGACGACGCCCGGGTGAAGGAGATCACCGAGGGCGACTGGGCCGGGGAGGGCGTGAAGGAGGCCATCGCCGCCGTGGAGGCGGCCGTGCTGATGGTGATCACCACGGCCGTCATCGTCACGGCGGTGAGCTAGCCCTTCTCGAGCGCGTCCTTCGGCACCGGCTGGTCCGACTCCAGCGCCTCGAAGAGCTTGTTCGCCCGCGTGGTGTCCCACTTGACGACCGACTGCCCGTCGATGGTGGGCAGCGAGCCGATCGGGACCGCGGTGGTGACCGGGTTGTTCTTCATGGCCAGGCCCAGCGAGAGCAGGTTGAACGGGCCGGTGCCCGGGTCGACCGCGACCGACTCGGCGGCGCTGTTGGCCAGCGGGACGGCCGTGAACGGGTTGATCAGGGTGCCGGGGCTGGCGGCCTTCTTGACCACGGCGGAGAAGAACTCGCGCTGCCGCTGGGTGCGGTCGAAGTCGGGGATCGTGCCGGTCTTGCGGGTGCGGACGTAACCGAGGGCGGTGCCGCCGTCCATGATCTGGCAGCCCTTCTTGATGTTCAGGGCCGCCTTAGGGTCTTTGATCGCCTGCTTGGGGCAGATCTCGACGCCGCCGACGGCGTCGACGATGCCGACGAAGCCGCCGAAGCCGATCTCCATGTAGTGGTCGACCCGGATGCCGGTGACCTGCTCGACCGTCTGGGTCAGCAGTTTGGGGCCGCCGAAGGCGTAGGCCGCGTTGAGCTTGCCGTTGCCGTTGCCCGGGATCGGCACGTAGGAGTCACGCGGGAGGCTGACCAGCGTGGGACGGCCGTCGCCGTCGGGAATGTGCAGCAGCATCATCGTGTCGGTACGCCGCCCGACCGCGGAACCGGTGCGGAGCTTCTTCCGCTCGGCGGCGCTCAGCCCGGCCCGGCTGTCGGAGCCGACCAGCAGCCAGTCTTGACCCGGGGTCTCGGCCGGACGCCCGTCGTAGTCGGTGAAGGCGTCGACGTTGTTCATCTTCCCCTGGACACTGAAGAACAGCGCCACGACCCCGATCAGCACCAGCGACAGGAAGACCGCCACGCCGATGGCGATGTTGCGGCCGATGCGACGCGGCTTGCGCGGGCCTTCTTGCACCTTTGGCTCGTTCCCACCACTGGGCATCCGGACCGGTGAGGTGCCCTTCCGGGGCTTGCCGTAGACCTTGGAACGGCCTTTGGGTTCGGGTCCCTTGACTTCCGGCTCGCGAACCGGGTAGGCCGGAGGCTCCAGCGGCCGCCGCACCATTCGCGTCGGCTCGTTGTCCTCAACCACGTTCCTCTACCCCCCGCTTGCCGACATCTGACTCTGCCTTGACGGTACGCCGATCCAACCGCCCGGGGCGGGCCCGTTATCAAGGTTTTCCTATGGAAAAGTACACAGATCCGATCCGGGAAACATCATCGGCAGCTCGCCCGTTACGGTTGAAGCACCCCTAGTTGAAAGGACCGTCGTGTCCGTTTCGGACCCCTGGAGTACCGGCCCGTGCCTAGGCACGGGTCCACGTGAGGCGATGAGATGACCATCGCCCTCGGCCTCCTCGCCGTCCTGCTCCTCACCTTGGCGACCGGCTTCTTCGTCGCCCAGGAGTTCGCTTACGTCGCCGCCGACCGCGCGCTGCTGCGCCAGCAGGCCGACACCAATCCAGCCGCCCGCCGGGCCCTCGACGTCACCGGCCGGCTCTCCTTCATGCTGTCGGGCGCCCAGCTCGGCATCACCGTCACCACCCTGCTGGTCGGCTTCCTCGCCGAACCGGCCATTTCGGTGTCCTTCCGCGGCCCCCTCGAAGACCTGGGGCTGCCGCCGGGCGCCGTACCCGGGGTGAGTGTCGCGATCGGCGTCGCCATCGCCACGATCATCCAGATGATCCTCGGTGAACTGGCGCCCAAGAACCTGGGCATCGCCCGGCCCGAGCCGGTCGCGATGTGGCTGTCGCGCCCGACCCTCCTCTACTTGAAGATCTTCGGGCCGCTGATCCGCTTCTTCGACGGCTCGGCCACCCGGCTGGTCCGGCTGTTCGGCATCGAGCCCGTCGAGGAACTCGAGCACGGTGCCACGCCCGAGGAGCTGCACCGCATCGTCGACGACTCCCGGGATGCCGGCGACCTGCCGCCCCGGCTGGCCGACCTGCTGGAGCGCGCCCTCGACTTCGGCGACCGCACCGCGGAGGACGTCATGGTCCCCCGCCCCCGCGTGGTCTCACTGCACGCCGACTCCCCGACCTCGGCCCTGGTCGACGCGGTACGCGACCACGGCCACTCCCGCTACCCGGTGCTCGGCAGCGACACCGACGACATCGTGGGCGTCGTCGGCCTGCTCGACTACCTGGGCCGCGAGGGCGAGGCGACCATCGCCGGCATCATGCGCACCCCGCTGCTTGTCCCGGCCACCCTGCCCGTGCCGGTCCTGCTCTCCCGCATGTCCGGCTGCACCTTCGCGTGCGTCATCGACGAGTACGGCGGCCTCGCGGGCGTCGTCACCATCGAGGACCTGGCCGAGGAGCTCGTCGGCGAACTGGTCGACGAGAACGACCCCGAACCCCTTGGCGTCACCGTCAACCCCGACGGCTCCTGGGACGTGCCCGGCACGCTGCGCATCGACGAGGTCGAGCGCGCGACCGGCGTCACCCTGCCGGAAGACGACGGCTACGAGACCGTCGGCGGCCTCGTGCTGGCCGATCTGGGCCGCATGGCCGAGCCCGGCGACACCGTCACCGTCGCGACCGTCGAGGAGCACGACCTGCTCGACGACGACGAAGGCCCCCGCCACGCGCTGCTGACCGTGCTCGAAGTCCACCGTCGGGTGCCCCAGATGATCCGCCTCGTCATCGCGGCCCAGGCCGCCGAGGCGGCCGTCGAAGAGCAGGCCCACGAGAACACCGGGCCGCAGGACTACGCGCCCGAGCTCTTCTCGGCCCTGTTCCAGGGGAGGCCGGTGTGAGCTCCACGATGGCGCTCCTGCTCGGCGTCGTGCTGCTGGCGCTGAACGGGTTCTTCGTGGCCGCCGAGTTCGCGGTCATCTCGGCCCGCCGCCACCGCCTGGAAGAGGCGGCCACCGGTCCGTTCGCCCGGATCGCCGCCAGGGCCGCCCTGCGGGGCAGCCGCCAGCTCTCGCTCATGCTCGCCGGCGCCCAGCTCGGCATCAC
Organism: Herbidospora galbida; assembly: GCF_005233835.1. Taxonomy (GTDB): domain Bacteria; phylum Actinomycetota; class Actinomycetes; order Streptosporangiales; family Streptosporangiaceae; genus Herbidospora; species Herbidospora galbida. Next base: position 52,058 of record NZ_SZQA01000035.1, read on the forward strand.
GCTCTGCTCGCTGGGCCTGGGCATGGTGACCGAACCGGCGCTGCACCACCTGCTCGAACCGGTCCTGTCCGGCCTGCCCGAGAGCGTGGGAACCGCGATCTCGTACGTGCTCGCGCTCGGGATCGTCACCTTCCTGCACATGGTGGTCGGGGAGATGGCGCCCAAGTCGCTGGCCCTGACCCACCCCGAGCCGGCCGCCCTGGCCCTGGCGCTGCCGTTCCGCGGCTTCGTCTGGCTGGCCCGCCCGCTGCTGGCCGGCCTGAACGGGCTGACCAACGGCCTGCTGCGCCTGTGCGGCGTACGCCCCCGCGACGAGCTGGCCACGGCGCGCACGCCTCACCAGCTGGCCGTGCTGGTGGCCGAGTCGGGCCGGATGGGCATGCTCGACCGCGACGAGCACGACCTGCTCACGAGGGCGCTGCGGGTGCAGAACCAGTCAGTCGAACGGCTGATGACGCCGCTGGCCGACGCGGTCACGATCGCCGCCGACGCCCCGGCCGAACGGGTGCACAAGACCGCGGTGGCCGCCAACCGGCTGCGCATGCTGGTGACCTCTCCCGAGGGCGTCAGAGGCGTGCTGCACGTCCGAGACAGCCTGGTCCACCCCGATATGACCCCCGGACAGCTGGCGACGCCCGTACCGACCCTCAAGGTCTCGACCCCCATCCCCGACGCGGTGACCGCCCTTCAGGACGCGCGAGCGCAGCTCGGACTGGTGGTCGACGAACGGGGCGAGGTCGTCGGCGAGATCAGCGTGACATCTCTGATCGGCGAACTACTCACGGTGTGATCGCCCCTGCCTCCGGCACGGGGGCGCGCCCTCGCGGCCGTCACACGGGTCGCTCCTGTAACAGGGGGCGGCCCGTATTTCGGGACATTCGGTCTCGCATGACGAGACTTCGGGCAAACTTTTTTCCGCCGAACCCGGGTGCAAGCGGTTTGAAAGCCGCGGTTCGGAGAATATGGATCAGCGCCGTTCGGATTACGGAGGATCAGCTGTGCCACCAGGGACGTTATGCCCCGCAACGAAAAAACCCCGCGGGCGGAAGGTGATCCTTCCGACCAGCGAGGTCGATTCTCTGTGGGCAAGGGGGGAGTTGAACCCCCACGTCCTTTCGGACACACGGACCTGAACCGTGCGCGTCTGCCATTCCGCCACTTGCCCCTTACGGGTGCGCCTCTTTTCGGCTGCCTGGAAAGGTTAGCACGGATCCGCCAGTGCCACTGAACCCGGATACGATCCGTGTAGACGATGGAGGAAGGGAGGTACCCGGTGGGAGTCCTTCAGCGCTTCGAGCGCAGGCTCGAAGGTTTGGTTGAGGGGGCCTTCGCACGTGCGTTCAAGTCCGACCTTCAGCCCGTAGAGGTCGCCAGCGCGGTGCAGAGGGAGATGGACGACCGTGCCGCGATCGTCGCTCAGGGCAGAACGCTCGTGCCCAACGACTTCGTGGTGGAGCTGTCCACGACCGACAACGAGCGCCTCGAGGTCTATGCCGACAGCATCAGCCACGAGCTCGCCAACCTCGCTCGGGAATACGCCAAGGAGCAGGGCTACTCGTTCGTCGGACCCGTCCGGGTGCGCTTCGAGATCGCCGAAGACCTAGCGGTCGGACTGTTCCGGATCAGGTCCGGGGTCATCCGCGGCGCGACGGTCGAGCAAGACGAGATCAGACAGCCGGTCAGCGACGTGCCCGCCGCTCGCAAGAGCAGCGCGTTCGGCGGCCGGCCCCGCCTGCTGGTGTCCACCCAGGACGACCCGCAGGGCCAGCGGTCCTACGAGCTGACCACACCGGTCACTCTTCTGGGCCGCGGGACCGATTGCGATCTACGGCTGGTGGATCCGGGCGTATCGCGGCATCATGCCGAGCTACGGGTCGAGGGTCAGCAGGTCGTTCTGGTTGATCTCGGTTCCACGAACGGCACCTTCGTCAACGGGCAGCCGGTCCGCAGGATCGAGATGCAGGACGGGACGAGGGTGACACTGGGGCGCACGACTCTGGTGTTCAGACGCGATTAAAGGTAGACAAACGGTCCATGTCCGAGCTCGCGCTGCTGCTGATCAGGCTCGCCTTCCTGGCGGTGCTCTGGTTCTTCGTCATTGCCGCGGTCGGCGTGATCCGGACAGACTTGTTCGGTCCGCGAACGGCTCCTTCCGCCAATCCCCGGAAGCTGCCCACGAAACCGGCGAAGAATATTCCTGCCAAGCCCAAGAGGGGGGAGCCACGTCAGATGGTCGTCACAGGTGGCCCCCTACAAGGGACCATCATCAACCTCACCGAACAGCCGATCACGATTGGCCGGGCCACTGACTCGACGCTCGTCCTGAGCGACGACTACGCGTCCAGCCGCCATGCCCAGCTCTTCCCCCAGGACGGCCAGTGGATCGTGGAAGATCTCGGCTCGACCAACGGAACCTATCTCGACCGTTCCAAAGTGACCCGCCCGACGCCGGTGCCTCTCGGGACTCCGATCCGCATCGGCAAGACCGTCATCGAATTGCGCAAATGACAACAGCACTCCGATACGCCGCCCGCTCGGACGTCGGCCTCCTCCGTGAAGGAAACGAGGACTCGGCGTACGCCAGCGGCCGCCTGCTCGCCGTCGCCGACGGCATGGGCGGGCACGCTCACGGTGAGGTGGCCTCCTCGGTCGCCATCGCCGCACTGTCGTCCCTTGACCGGGACGCCTACGGGAGTGACCTGGTCGGCACGATCGAGGCCGCGGTCCGCGACGCCAACCACCAGCTCCACATGATGGTGGCCCGCGATCCCAGCCTGAAGGGCATGGGGACCACTCTCACCGCCATGTTGTGGAACGGCACCAGGTTCGCGCTCGTCCACGTGGGCGACTCGCGGGCCTACCTGCTGCGCAACGGTGAGCTCTACCAGATCACCCACGACCACACACTCGTGCAGTCGCTGGTGGACGACGGCCGCATCACGCAGGAAGAGGCCGCCAACCACCCGCAACGCTCGATCCTCCTGCGCGCCCTCGACGGCAGCGGCGAGGTCGACCCCGACCTGCAGGACCGGGAAGCCCAGATCGGCGACCGCTACCTGCTGTGCTCGGACGGCCTGTCCACCGTCGTCAGCGCCGAGACACTCCATCACACGCTCTCCACCATCGACGATCCGGACGACGTGGTACGCCAGCTCATCGACCTGGCCAATCGCGGCGGCGGACCTGACAACATCACCTGCGTGGTGGCCGACGTCATCGAGACCGACGACGTGCAGCCGCTCAGCCACGCGGCGGCGGTGGTCGGGGCGGCCGGTTCCGGGCGCGTCCGTTCGGCGCCGCCCGACACCCCGGCGGGCCGGGCCACGACGGTGACCGCGCCTCAGCCGGTCATCGTCGACCTCGATCTCGACGACCGACCCGCGCCGGAGGCCCTCGCGGTCTCCGGCCGCCGGGCCGCCCGCAAGCGGCGCACCTGGCCGGTCGTCACGACGTTACTGGTCGTCGTCGTCGGGGTCCTCGGAGCCGGGGGCTACTTCGGCTACCAGTGGACTCAGAACCAGTTCTACGTGGGCGCCGACAAAGGCCGCCTGGTGGTGTTCCAGGGGGTCGACGCCGACCTGGGCTTCGTCTCGTTCAAGCACGTCGTCCACACCTCCGACCTGTCGGTCTCGGCTCTCCCACAGGTGGAACAGGACAAGGTACTGAGCGGGATCATGGTCAACGACGTCGACGCCGGCAAGGCGAAGATCGCCGCGCTCACCGGCGGCACCGAGAGCCCCACGCCCGACGCGTCTCCCAGCCCGACCGTCAGTCCGGCCGACACCTCGGAATCGCCGTCGTGACGACCGCACCCGTGGCGGAGGCGCCGGCCGTCCCGATGACCGCGAAGCGGCGGGGCGCCCAGCTCATCATGCTCGCCTTCGCGATCGTCGTCGTGATGGGCGCCTACGCGAGCGTCGGCCTCGGCATCGACGGCCAGATCCCCTCCGGAACCTTCACCTACGGCCTCGGCCTGGCCGTGCTGATGTTCGCCGCCTACGGCGTGCTGGCGAAATGGGCCCCCTGGGCAGATCCCCTGCTGCTTCCCCTGGTGACGCTGCTCAACGGGATCGGGCTGGTCTTCATCTACCGGATCGAGCAGACCGGGCAGGCCGGCGCTTCCGCCACCAACCAGCTCATGTGGACCGCGCTCGGCGTGGTGATGTTCTCCGCGACCCTGATCGTGTTGAAGGACCACCGGACCTTGCAGCGCCTCACCTACACCATGGGCGCCCTCGGCCTCCTGCTCCTGATCATGCCGCTGCTGCCGGTCATCGGTGAAGACGTCAACGGCGCGAACATCTGGATCAAGATCGGCCCGCTGACCTACCAGCCGGCCGAGATGGCCAAGATGGCGCTGGTCATCTTCTTCGCCGGCTACCTGGTCGCCAAGCGCGACGTGCTGGCGCTGGCCGGGCGGCGGCTGTTCTTCATCGACCTCCCCCGCGTGCGCGACCTCGGGCCGGTGCTCATCACCTGGGGCCTGAGCCTCGGCGTGCTGGTCCTCCAGAAGGACCTCGGCAGCTCCCTGCTGGTCTTCGGCACCTTCATCGCGATGCTCTACATCGCCACCCAGCGCACCTCCTGGGTGCTCATCGGCGTGCTGCTGTTCGTGGGTGGCGCGGTGCTGGCCGGGCAGCTCTTCGGCCACGTACAGGACCGTTTCGAGGTCTGGCTCGACCCCGGCAACCCCGAGTTCTACAGCCGCGAGCTCGGCGGCAGCGAGCAGCTGATGCAGGGTCTGTTCGCCATGGGCTCGGGCGGCATCCTCGGCACCGGCCTCGGCCAGGGCTTCCCCCGCGAGATCCCGCTGTCGTTCTCCGACTTCATCATCGCCGTCGTCGGCGAGGAGCTCGGCCTGACCGGGCTGATGGCGATTCTGATGGTGTACGCCCTCATCGTCGAGCGCGGCCTGCGCACCGCCCTGGCCGCCCGCGACCCGTTCACCAAGCTGCTGGCGGGCGGGCTCTCGTTCCTGCTGGCCTGGCAGGTCTTCATCATCGTCGGCGGCGTGACCAGGCTGATCCCGCTGACGGGTCTGGTCACCCCGTTCCTGTCCGCAGGCGGTTCGGCCCTGCTGACTAACTGGATCCTTATCGCCCTGCTGGTACGCATGTCGGACGCGGCACGACGCCCGCCGCCCCAGGCCATCCAGAACGAAGGACTCACCCAGGTGTTCACGCGATGAACGCAACCATCAAGCGCGCCGCCGTCGCCTGCATGGTCATGTTCGCCCTGCTCATGATCAACGTGAACTATCTGGGCGCGGTCAAGGCCGGCGAGTACAGCACCGACAACCGCAACAAGCGATCCTTCTACGCCCGCTACGGAGTCGACCGGGGCTGGATCACCGCCGACAACGGCAAGACCACCCTGGCCAAGACGGTCGACACCGGCGACAAGACGTTCCGCTACGAGCGCGAATACCCCGCCGGCCGCATGTACGCCCACGTCCTGGGCTTCTTCGCGCCCGAGAGCGCCCGCGGCATCGAGCTCAACGAGAACAAGCTCCTCAACGGCAGCGACCCCGACCTCGTGGTCGGCCGGCTGATCGACTTCGTCAGCAAGAAGCCGCCGAAGGGCGCCAGCGTCGACCTGACGCTGGTTCCGGCCGCCCAGAAGGTCGCCTACGACAGGCTGCGCGCCAGCGGCAAGCGCGGCGCCGTGGTGGCCCTCAACCCGAAGACCGGCGCCGTCCAGGTGATGGTCTCGCTGCCCACCTACGACCCCAACGACCTCGCGGCCCCCGACAAGGCGAAGGTGGCCGCCGCCTACAACAAGCTGGCCGATGACGACACCGACCCGCTGCTCAACCGGGCGATCGAGAAGACCTACCCGCCGGGCTCGACCTTCAAGGTGGTCACCGCGGCGGCGTTCCTGGAGGCCGACCGCAGCCGCGACCCCGAGACGACCGTCCCGGCGCCGCAGGTGCTCGACCTGCCCGACACCACCGCCGGCCTGCCCAACTACGGCGGCGCGGCCTGCGGCAGCGGCGAGGTGACGCTGCGGTTCGCACTGGAGCGCTCGTGCAACACCCCGTTCGGCCAGATCGGCATGGACCTCGGGTGGGACACGATGCGTTCTGAGTCGGCCAAGTTCGGCATCGGCGAGCCGATCCAGTTCGACCTGCCGACCGCGGGCACCACGATCGGCCCCGAGATCGAGACGGCCGCGCTCGCACAGCTCGCCATCGGGCAGCGCGACAACCAGCAGACCCCGCTGCAGATGGCGCAGGTCGCCTCGGCCATCGCCAACAGCGGCGTGCTGATGCGGCCCACGCTGATCAACAAGATCACCGATCCGGACGGCAGCGTCATCGAGGAGCTGCGGCCCGACCAGATCGACGAGGCCATGAGCGGCGAGGTCGCCGACGAGCTCAAGCAGATGATGGTCTCGGTGATCACCAACGGCACCGGCACCGGCGCCCAGATCCCGGGCGTGACGGTGGCCGGCAAGACCGGCACCGCCGAGGCGGGCGACGCCCCGGCGCCGCACGCCTGGTTCATCGGCTTCGCGCCGGCCGAAGACCCCCAGACGGCCATCTGCGTCTTCATCGAGGCCGGCAGCGCCGGCAACGACGCCACCGGCGGTGGCACGGCGGCGCCGCTGGCGCGTGACGTCATGCAGGCGGTGCTCGAAGCCAAATGAGCCACGGCCTGCTCGGCAACCGCTACCGTCTGACCTCCCGGATCGCCATCGGCGGGATGGGCGAGGTCTGGCGTGCGACCGACGACCTCCTCCACCGGGAGGTCGCGGTCAAGCTGCTGCGCGCCCACGTGGCCGCCGATCCGGCGTTCCGCGACCGGTTCCGGACCGAGGCCCGCATCACCGCCGGGCTGGCCGACCCGGGCATCGCCCAGGTCTTCGACTACGGCGAGGAGAACGACCTCGCCTATCTGGTGATGGAGCTGGTGCCGGGAGAGCCGCTGTCGGCGATCCTGGCGCGCAACGGGAAGCTGAGCGCCGAGGTCACCCTCGACGTCGTCTCGCAGTCGTCACGCGGCCTCCACGCCGCCCACAAGGCGGGCGTCATCCACCGCGACGTCAAGCCGGGGAACCTGCTGGTCACCCGCACCGGCCTGATTAAGATCACCGACTTCGGCATCGCCCGCGCCCTCGAGTCGGCCTCGGTCACCGCGACGGGAACGGTCCTCGGCACCGCCCAGTACGTCAGCCCCGAGCAGGCCTCCGGCCATCAGCTGACCCCCTCGACCGACCTCTACTCGCTGGGCGTGGTGGCCTACGAGTGCCTGACCGGCCGGCCGCCCTTCCTGGCCGAGACCCAGGTGGCCGTGGCGCTGCGCCACCTCAACGAGCTGCCGCCGCCGCTGCCCGCCGACGTGCCCGAGGGGGTGCGGGCCCTGGTGATGGCGCTGCTGTCCAAAGACCCCGCACGGCGTCCCGGCAGCGCCCGCGAGCTGGGCGACCGGGCGATGGTGCTGCGCGACTCCCTGGCCGGGCCCGAGGAGGCCCCGCTGAGCACCCTCACCGGTCCGAGCGTCGTCATCACCAACCGGGTGGGCGCCCCGCCGTCGGGCGGGCCCTTGTCGACCAAGCCGCTGCCCCAGAACGGACGCAAGGCGACCGCTCTCGTCGTCGCCGCCGTCGGTGCGGCCGCGGCGGCCGGATTCGGGGCGATTCAGTTCATGCCGACTTCGAAGGAGCCGGAGACGGTGACCGGGACGTCGCCGGAAGATGGTGGTCAGGTGACGTTCGCGCCGGTCGACCAGCCGAGGCGGACGACCCTCACACCCTTGGTGCCGGCCACGCGCCGGCCGCCCTCGGTGCCGTCGGCCCGTCCTATTCCCACGCCGTCGGCTACCGTTGTCAAGACGGCGATCCCGACCAGGAGCCCCGCGCCGTCGCCGACGACCACGACGACTCCCACCCCGACCCCGACGCCGAGCGAGACTCCGACGCCAAGTGAGACTCCAACAACGCCCACACCTTCCCCAAGCGCCACGACCCTCCCGAATGAGGAGACGCCATGACGTATGGGGTCGATGATGGACAACGGCGGCACCCCACGATGAACGGCAAGGGACTGTGCAGGAAATGACTCAGCCACGGCTACTCGGCGGTCGATACGAACTCGACGGCGTCGTCGGGCGTGGCGGCATGGCCGAGGTCTATCGCGCCCGGGACATCCGGCTCGACCGTATCGTCGCGATCAAGACCCTCCGCTCCGACCTGGCCCGTGACCACACGTTCCAGGCCCGGTTCCGGCGCGAGGCACAGTCGGCGGCGTCACTGAACCACCCGTCGATCATCGCGGTGTACGACACCGGCGAGGACATGATGGACGGCACCCCGGTGCCCTACATCGTGATGGAGTACGTCGACGGGCGGACCATCCGCGACCTGCTGCGCCAGGACCGCCGGCTCATGCCCGAGCGCGCGGCCGAGCTCATCGACGGCATCCTGCGGGCCCTCGACTACAGCCACCGCGGCGGGATCGTCCACCGCGACATCAAGCCGGCCAACGTCATGCTGACCCGCAACGGCGAGGTCAAGGTGATGGACTTCGGCATCGCCCGCGCGATGGCCGACTCGGCCGCCACCATGACGCAGACCGCCCAGGTCATCGGCACCGCCCAGTACCTCTCGCCCGAGCAGGCGCGCGGTGAGCGCGTCGACGCCCGCAGCGACATCTACTCGACCGGCTGCGTGCTCTACGAGCTGCTGACCGGCCAGCCCCCGTTCACCGGCGACTCCCCCGTGGCGATCGCCTACCAGCACGTCCGCGAAGACCCGATCCCGCCGTCGCGGATCGACCCGGAGATCCCCAAGTGGTGTGACGCCATCGTCCTCAAGGCGATGGCCAAAGACCCGGTGCAGCGCTACCAGAGCGCGGCCGAGATGCGGGCCGACCTCCAGCGCGCCGTGCAGGGCATGCCGATGGACCCGCAGACGATGGCCCTGGCCAACAACTACGGCCAGTACGCCGGCGCCGACCGCACCCGCACCATGACCAGCGCCCAGGGCGCCGTCCCGGCGCAGGGCACCCGCCACATCCCCGCCTACGAGTACGGCGAGGAGGAGCGCACCAGCCGCAGCGACCGCCACCGGCAGAAGAGCAGCGCCGGGGCCACCGCCGCGAAGACGGCCGCGTGGATCCTCGTCCCGCTGCTGATCATCGGCGCGTTCATCTGGGTCGGCCTCACCTTCCTGGCGCCCACCGACTCGGGCGACAAGGTCGAGACCATCCCGGTCCCGCTCGTGGAAGACCAGCCGAGGGCAGAGGCCGAGGCGGCGCTGTCGAAGGCCGGCTTCAAGGTCACGGTCGAAGAGGAGTTCAACGAGGACTACCGCAAGGGCCGGGCGATCCGCACCGACCCGGCGGCCGGCAAGGACATCCAGAAGGGCACCGACGTCAAGCTCTTCGTCTCCAAGGGCGTGGAGACCATCGCGGTCCCCAACGTCGTGGGCAAGACCCGCGAGGAGGCCACCGCCGAACTGCAGGCCGCAGGGCTGAAGTTCGTGGTCGAGTTCAAGGGCTCGGGCAAGCAGGGCACGGTCACCGCGTCCGACCCGGGCGCGGGTGAAGAGGTCAACAAGGGGAGCCGGGTCAAGCTGACCCTGCCGATCGAACTGATCGAGGTCCCGACCGTCACCACGCTCACGGTCGACGACGCCCGTCAGACGCTCGAAGAAGCGGGCTTCAACGTCAACGTCTCGGAGCAGCCGAGCGACGTGGTCCCGCGGGGCATCGTGATCGACCAGACCCCCGCCGGCGGGTCGAAGCAGCAGCCGAAGCGGACGATCACGCTCGTGGTCTCCAGCGGCCCGTCGACCGAGCAGCCGCAGTTCCCGCCGAGCGAGGACCCGGGCGGCGAGTTCCCGAGCGACGAGCCCACCGACGGCACCGAAGACCCGAACAACCCCGGCGGCGATCCCGGTGACGGCGTCGACGTCGACACGGGCGGCAACGGCGGGACCGGCGAGTTCGGCCAGTAAACGCAGGAAGGGTTTCCGCCACTCGGGGGCAATGGCGGAAACCCTCACTGTGACTTCGGTTACAGCCCCCGCCGTGTTACAGGTTTCTGAGCCAATTTCCGAGCAATTGTGAGCCATGCTCGGACAGGACCGACTCTGGGTGGAATTGCACCCCTTCCAAGGGCGCTGACCTGTGCCGTAGCCCCATGACCACCCCGTCGGGGGTGGTCGCGGTGACGGTCAGCTCCTCGGGCACGCTCTCGGGCGTGACCGCCAGGGAGTGGTAGCGCGTCATGGTCACCGGGCTGGGCAGCCCCTCGAAGACGCCGTGGCCGTCGTGGGCGATCGGGCTGGTGCGCCCGTGCAGCAGCTCGGGGGCTCGCTTCACCTCGCCGCCATAGGCGACGGCCAGGGCCTGATGCCCCAGGCAGACGCCCAGATAGGGCACCCGCCGGGCGGCACACCAGTGGACCAGCGGCACGCTGACCCCGGCGTCTTCGGGAGCCCCGGGCCCTGGGGAGACCAGCACCCCGTCGAATCCGCCGGCGTCGGCGACACCCACCTCGTCTCGGGGCCGTACGTCGCAGTCGGCGCCCAGAACGCGCAGGTATTGGACGATGGTGTGCACGAAACTGTCATGGTTGTCGACGACCAGGATGTGCACGTCCACACCTTATGGCCTACCCCACGGTCACCTCGTCGAGGGCGATGCGCGGCTCCAGCCAGGGGAAGAGGCCGTACCAGAGGAAGAGGCCGGCCAGGACGAGCAGCAGGAGCGTGCCGACCAGCTTGGCGGCGAGGTTGCCGGGCAGGTGGCGCCAGACGAAGGCGTACACGATCTCTCCTGTCTGTTGGGCAGATTCCAGGCGCGAGCCACAGCCGGCCTTCGGCCGTCTGCGGCTCGCTTAGATGACGTCGCGTTCCTCGGTCTTGGTCAGGGAGCCGAAGACGATGAGGCGCTGGCGGGCCGAGTATTCGGGGTGGCAGGTCGAGAGGGTGATCACGGCCTTGTCCGCCTTCTTGCCCGGGTGGCCGGGGACCGGTTCGATCACGTCCACCTCAGTGGGTTCGACGATCTTCGTGCCGGTGACCTCGTAGGTGTAACGGGCCTCACGGGCGTCGACCACGATGGGGTCGCCCTTCTTGAGCTCGTCGATCCGGTTGAAGGGGGCGGCGTAGGTGGTGCGGTGGCCCGAGACGACGAAGTTGCCGATCTCGCCCGGCTGGGCCGAGCCCGGATAGTGGCCGGGGCCCTGGCGCAGGTGCTCGTCCTCGACGCCCTCGACGATGGCGTACTTGTAACTTGCACCGAGGCGGGGGATCCGGATGAGCGCCACGGCGCCGCCGAGTTCGACCTTTCCCAGGGGCTTGTCGGCCTGCTCGGCCACGAGTTGCCGCTGGAGGATGCGCTGGTGGCGTTCGGTGTAGGCGCTGGTGCCCCACAGCAGGTAGGCGCAGAAGAGCAGCAACACGACACCCAGGGTGATGCTGAGCTCACCGATGGTCCGCAGGATCGCCCTCACCGCGCCACCGTAGAAGCGGGGGTGCCCGAGATCCCCGATGTTGACCTATTGTTTGCGAGCGCCCGATGGAAAGGGGAATCGCCCTTCGGGGACGTCGGCGTCTATTCTTAGCGACTACGCTTACTGACAGACCCGCATCGAGCGCGGGTGACCATCAGGAGACTCCCGTGCCCAACTCGAAGGTTCGCAAGAAGGCCGTCTACACCCCGCCGCAGAAGACGACGACGGTCAAGGTGAGCCCCCGCTGGCTGGCGCCGGTTATGGTGGCGTCCTGGATCCTCGGCATCGGCTGGATCGCGGCCTATTACATCGTCGGCCGCACGGGCCCCGTGTTCGAGCCCCTCGGCAACTGGAACCTGGCGATCGGGTTCGCCCTGATCATCTTCGGTGTGGTTCTCTCCACCAAGTGGCGTTAACCTCGCTCACCACGACGGGCTGACGCTTTCCACAGGTTTTTCCACAGCCTGGGGAAGCCTCAGCCCGTGTTCGTCTACTGGGTGCCCATCTGCCGCTGGATCTCGGAGATCAGCGCGTAGGGATCGGCGAAGTAGACCGTCAAAACCAGCACGAGCAGCACCGCGGCCACCCCGGCCCACTGGATGACCGCCCGGTTCTTCTCGGGCGCGTAGGCGAAGATGGCCGCCACCATGGCGCCCACGACCAGACCGCCCAGATGGCCCTGCCAGCTGATGCCCGGGATCACGAAGGTCACGAAGACGTTGATGCCGATCAGCCAGACCACCCCGCGGGCGTCGTAGCCGAGGCGGCGGGCCATCACGAACAGGGCGCCGAACAGGCCGTAGATGGCGCCCGAGGCGCCGACCGCCGAGTAGGCGCTGAACAGGTAGACGGCGACCGACCCGCCCAGCGCGGCGGTCAGGTAGAGCGCCGCGAACCGCAGGTGGCCCAGGCGGCGTTCGAGCTCCGGCCCGATGGCCCACAGCGCCCACATGTTGAACAGGATGTGGGTGATCGCGAAGGCCGACGTGGGCTGGGAATGCAGGAAGGCGCCGGAGATCAGCCGCCAGTATTCGCCGTGGTAGATGTAGAACGGCGAGGTGGCGTACTGGTTGACGAACTCGTTGCCCAGCGCCAGCTCGGCCAGGTAGGCCAGCACGTTGACGCCCAGCAGCGCCCAAGTGACCCGGGGCACCGTGACGTGGCCGCCGCCGAACTGGGCCCGAGCCTGCCGGACGCCCTTGTTGCCCTCACGGACGCACTCGACGCACTGGAAGCCGACCGCGGCGTTCTGCATGCAGTCGGGGCAGATGGGCTTCTCACACCGCTGGCAGCGGACGTAGGTCTCGCGCTCGGGGTGCCGGTAGCAGGTGGGCACCGCCGCCGAGCCCGGTTCCATCGAGGGAGGCTGGGTGGTCAATGGGGTCCTTCCGGAGGGGCCTCATCACAGCCTGCCACACGGAAACGGCGAAGGCGCCCACCGTGGGGCGCCTTCGCCGCGGGCGATCAGACCCGGTCGATGGTGACCGACTCCAGGACCACATCCTTGATCGGCCGGTCGCGGCCGTCGGTCTCGGTGACGGCGATCGCGTCGACCACCTCGGTGCCCTCGATGACCTCACCGAAGATCGTGTGACCCTGGTTGAGGTGCGGGGTCTTGGCGACCGTGATGAAGAACTGCGAGCCGTTGGTGCCCTTGCCGAACCGCTTGCCCGCGTTGGCCATGGCCAGCAGGTAGGGGCGGTTGAACTGGTTCTCGGTGTGGATCTCGTCGTCGAAGTCGTAGCCGGGGCCGCCGATGCCCTGGCCCAGCGGGTCGCCGCCCTGGAGCATGAACCCGGCGATCACGCGGTGGAAGACGGTGCCGTCGTAGAGCTTGGCGTTGGTCTTCTGGCCGGTCTCGGGGTGGGTCCACTCCCGGGTGCCTTCGGCCAGCTCGACGAAGTTGCGGACGGTCTTCGGCGCCTGGTTCGGCCAAAGCTTGATTTTGATCGTGCCCCGGTTGGTGTTCAGGGTCGCGATGAGGTTCTCAGCCATGCGTGGCCGCCCCCTTTGTGTCACAGACTCGATGTTTTCCAAGGGCAAGGGTAGCGATCGTCCGGAGCGCCCCTGGTGATGATTGAGGGGCATTCGACCGGGAAGGTGACGACTCGGGGCCCCAATTCGACAGGGGAGGTTGTCGTGTCCCGGACAATGAAGAAGAAGGCGCGCGCCGCGCTCGACTATCCAGACACATGGGCGAGCCGGGCGAAACACTCGGCCTACCGCACGGCCAACAAGGTCGGCCCGATGGCCGGTATGGCCCGTGACAGCGCGATCGGCATGGCCGGCAACGCGCGCGACTACGCGGGTTCCGCCCGTGACGTCGCGTCCAGCCGGCTCGAAGACGCCCGCTACTGGGCCGCCCCGCGGCTTGACCACGCGGCGGTGTCGTTCGAAGAGCAGATCGCGCCGAGGGTGGCCGCGATGATGGCCGAGATGGCGCGGCGCATCGACCCGGCGCCGCCGATCGTCAGGCGGCGTACCCGGATGCCGATGATGGTGCTGCTGGGCGGGCTCGCCATGGGCGCGATCGGTTTCGCGCTCTACAAGCGGAACGCGCGCCAGTGGGCGGACACCATGTCCGACACCAAGGAGGCGGTCCGCGGCAAGGTGGAGCACGTGCGGCACCGCGCCCAGCAGGCGGGCGAGACGATGGAGCAGAAGGCCGACGAGATGCAGAACCGCATGTCCTGAGGCCCAGGTCGGAGGAGCCGGTGCCCATGATCGGGTGCCGGCTTCTTTGTGTATGGGGGCACCTTTGGGGCAGTCTTGGCTCTCGTGACGGACAAATCCGTTTCTTCGGGGCCCCCGCCCGTCGAGGCGCCCATCGCACACGCTCCCATCGGCGCCGTGGCCGAACCGGCGCCTCCGCCCGAACCCGAGTCGACCGGCGAGCACAAGCTGCCGTTCGGCCGCCCCGGCAAGCCCATGGGCAACAGCCCGTTCATGTTCGGCCTGGTGGCCGCGCTGGGCGTGCTGACCGCCTGGTGGCTGGTGCAGATGGTGGCCGCCGCCGGGTCGGTCCTGGTGCTGATCGTGGTCTCGCTGTTCCTGGCGGTCGGGCTCAATCCGGCCGTCGAGTGGCTGCACGGCCGGGGCATGGCCCGCATCTGGGCGATCACCATCGTGTTCGTCGGGGTGATCGCGTTCTTCGCGATCTTCGCCCTCTCGATCGTGCCCGCCCTCACCGAGCAGACGACCGGATTCGTCCAGGACGTGCCGACGCTCGTACAGCAGCTTCAGAACCATCCCCTGATCCGGTCGCTCGACCAGGAGTATCAGGTGCTGGACAAGCTGACGCAGTACGTCACCAGCGGCGACCTGGCCAGCCAGCTCTTCGGCGGCATCCTGGGCGTGGCCGGCGTGGTGATCAGCGCCGTGTTCAGCTTCCTGACGGTGCTGGTGCTGACGCTCTACTTCCTCGGGTCGCTGAACTCGATCAAGGAGTCGGGCTACCGGCTGGTGCCGCGGTCGCGGCGCGAGCGGGTGACCAAGCTGGTCGACGAGGTGATCAGGCAGATCGGCGGCTACGTCGGCGGCAACCTGATCATCTCCCTGATCGCCGGCGTGGTGACGTTCATCTTCCTGAGCATCGCCGGGGTCCCCTACGCCCTGCCGCTGGCGATCTTCGTGGCGATCACCGACCTGATCCCCATGGTCGGCGCGGTCATCGGGGCCGTGGTGGCCTCGCTGGTGGGACTGCTGACCTCGCTGCCGGTCGGCATCGCGTGCGTGGTCTTCTTCGTGATCTACCAGCAGATCGAGAACTACGTGATCTCGCCGAGGGTGTTCAAGTCGTCGGTCGACGTGCCCCCGATCGCGACGATCATCGGCGCCCTGCTGGGCGGCGCGCTGCTCGGCGTGGTGGGCGCCCTGCTGGGCATCCCGCTGGCCGCCGCGGTGCTGCTGATCCTGCGGGAGGTGGTCCTGCCCCGGCAGGAGAAGCTCTAGTGGTGGGCGTGCGCGTGGGCGTACTCCTCGCGGCGGAACAGCATCACGGCGAGCATGAGCGGGAACATGATCACGTGGGTCACCATCATCAGGCCGTGTTCGTCGAGCGCGCCGGCCCAGAACAGCGGGAACGCCACGAGCGCGGGCGCGTACATGGCGGCGCACATCTCCAGGGTGCGCGGCCATGAGTGCCCGCGCAGCAGCATGACGGCGGCCATCCCGATCGACATGTTGGTCGCCATGACGAGGTAGCCGAGCTCGGGGCCGAGGTCCCAGCGGCCCGTGATCAGGCCGAGCAGGAGCATCCCGGCGAACATCGCGACGACCATCTCGAGGTAGTGCAGGGCGAATCGCTTCCAGTTCATGGGGTCGAGGATGATCCGGGAGAAGGAGCCGTACCTACGCCCGAAGACCAATGTGTCCGGAAATCTGGGCTCTTAGTCTGCTGTCATGCGGAGAGTCGTGGTCGTCGGGTATCCCGCCGCCGAATTGCTGGACATCGCCTGCGTCACCAGCACGCTGATCATGTCCAACCTGTTCGGCGCCGCGCCTCCCTACGACGTCTCGTTCGCCACCCTCGGCGGACGTCCCGTCGTCTGCGCCAGCGGCCTCACCCTGGCCGCGCAGACCGTGCTCGAACACGAGACCGGCCCGCTCGACACGCTGATCATCGCCGGCGGGATCGGCTGCGACGACGCCGCCGGCAACCCCCTGCTGATCGCCCACGTCAGGCGGCTCGCCGCGGTCACCCGAAGGGTCGCCTCGGTCTGCACGGGCGCGTCGGTCCTGGCCGAGACCGGCCTGCTCGACGGCCGCCGGGCCACCACCCACTGGTGGCACGCCCCCCGCCTGGCCGCCCGCCACCCGCAGATCACGGTCGACTCCGACCCGATCTTCATCCGCGACGGCGCGGTCGCCACCTCGGCCGGGGTCACCGCCGCGCTCGACCTCACGCTGGCCTTCATCGAGGAGGACCACGGCGCCGAGGTGGCCCGGACGACCTCCCGGCACCTGGTGACTTACCTGCAGCGCCCCGGCAACCAGGCCCAGATGAGCATGTTCGTCAAACCCCCCGCCCCCGACGGGCCGCTGAGCACCCTGACCGCCTTCATCGGCGCCAACCTGTGCGATGACCTGTCGACGCCCGCCCTCGCCCGCCGGGCCGGCACGAGCGAGCGCCACCTGACCCGGCTGTTCGTCAAGCACCTGGGCTCCTCGCCGGCCCGGTACGTGCGCGAGGCCCGGCTGGAGGCGGCGGCGCGGCTGCTGGAGACGACCGACCTGACGATGGCGGTGATCGCCCAGCGGACGGGCTTCGGCCGCGCGGAGTCGCTGCGGCAGGCCTTCACCAGCCGCTACGGCATCGCCCCCTCGGCCTTCAGGAAGAGCCGCTAGAAGAGCGTCAGCGGTTCCGTCTCGGGGGGTTCGGGCAGTGGCTCCAGTTCGGGCAGGCGGGCCCGGACGGCCTCATGGAAGCGGCGGTTGAGGGTGAGCGCGTCGACGTTGTCGGGGGTGTGCACGAACATCGTCGGCGAGCGGCCCTCCTTCAGCCACTCGACGGTCTTCTCCACCCAGAAGGCCCAGCCCTCGACGGTCCGGTCGGGGTCGTCGCGGCCGATGTAGCGGATCAGCGGATGGGCGGTCAGCGCGCGGTCTCTTCTGGGCATCCGCGGTTTGCGCGTCCAGGCCTCGCGTTCGGTGTCGGAGGTCGGGGGACGCTCGAACAGCACCGTGGTGTCGAAGGGGACCCATTCGGCGTCTCGGGCGGCCAGCACCTTCTCGAGGGCCGAGGCGGCCTTCTCGTCGTCGAAGAAGGCCCGGTGGCGGACCTCGACGGCGTAGCGGTGGCCCGCGGGCAGGGTGCGCAGGAAGGCTGCCAGGGTGCCGAGATCGAGCGGGCCGAAGCCGCCGGGGAGCTGGATCCACAGGGCGTGGTTGCGGGGGCCGAGGGGCTCCATCGTGTGCAGGAACGCCCTCAGCTCGTCGGCCGCGCCCGTCAGGTGGCGTTCGTGGGTGATGGTCTTGGGGAGCTTGATCAGGAAGCGGAAGTCAGGATCGGTCTGGCGGGCCCACGACTCGACGGTCTCGCGCGACGGGACGGCGTAGAAGGTCGTGTTGCCCTCGACGGCGGTGCAGTAGGTCGCGTAGTCGGCCAGGCCCTGTGACGGCCACGATTTCTGGTTCCACATCGCACATCCCACGGCAAGGCGCATGAGGTCACCCAATCACCTGACCCGAGGTGACGAAAACGGGCACGGCCAGGAACAGGCGGCCCTCCGCCGCCCTCCGGCGCTGGTCGTCGCACCAGGCGGCGATCTCCTCGCCCTCCTGGTCCTTGGCCAGGTTCAGCACGACGGGCAGGCCCTCGGGGCCGGTGATCACCGTACTGAGGATCTCGGTGGCGACGTCGGTGAATCCGGCCTCCCGCAGCAGGTGGTGGGCCTTGCGGGCGGCCCTCGGGTCGGCGATCTGGTCGGCGCGGGCGTGGACGACGCGGCGGGTGACCTCGGGCAGGCCGGAGTCGACGGCGAACAGGTCCCAGTCGTGCCCGGCCAGGACCAGCCGGCCGCCGGGGCGGAGCACGCGGCGGGCCTCGGCCAGCGCCCTCGGGGCGTCGAGGGTGTGAATCACCCGTTCGGCGCGGTAGCCGTCGAGGCTCGCGTCGGGGAAGGGGAGGGCGTGCGCGTCGGCGACCTGGAAGCGGGCGGCGGGGTAGCGGGCGCGGGCGACGGCGATCGTGGCCGGGTCGTGGTCGACGCCGATCGCGCGGGCGCCCAGTTCATGGACGGCCCGGCCGCCGCCGCAGCCGACGTCGACGATCCTCTCGGCGCCGTCCAGCAGCTCGTGGGTGCGCTCGCGTACGCGTACGGCGTCGGGGTGTCTCTCTATCTCGTCCAGGAGGGCGATGACCTCGGTGTTCGACATGCCACACATCCTGCGACTTAATGTCGACATGAAGTCAAGCGTGGCGATCGGGACGCTGGCCGGGGAGTTCGGTCTGGCTACCCACGTGCTGCGGCACTGGGAGTCCGAGGGGCTGCTGCGGCCGGCGCGCGACTCCGGCGGGCGGCGGCGGTACGGTGACGACGACCGGTTCCGGGTGGCGGTCATCATCAGGGCCCGGCAGGCGGGGCTGTCGCTCCCGGACATCCGGGCGCTCTTCGCGGCGCCGCCCGACCGCAAGGCGATCATCAGGCGGCACCAGGACGACCTGAAGCGGCGGATCGCCGAGATCCAGGCGACAGTCGACTTCCTGGAGGGCGGGCTGCGCTGCACGCACGACGATTTCACCACCTGCCCGGCCTTCCGGAAGAACCTCTTCCCGAATGTTTCATGACCCGTCCCAGGTGGGCTGATCTCCTCACAGCGGAACGTTGCCGCCTGAAATATTTCGGGTCATTCTCCGATATATTTCGAACGTTCGGAGGAGAGCATGAAACGACTCCTGGTCGCGCTCTTGATCCTCGCCGCGGGGCTGCTCCCCCTGCGGCCGGCTCAGGCGGCCTCGCTCGTCGAGGTGACGGGTTTCGGCACCAACCCCACCAACCTGCGCATGCACCTGTACGTCCCCGACAACGTCGCCCAGCGCCCGGCGATCCTGGTGGCCGTGCACTACTGCACCGGCACGGGTCCCGCCTTCTACTCGGGGACGGAGTTCGCCTCCCTCGCCGACCGCCACGGCTTCATCGTGATCTACCCGTCGGCGACCCGCAGCGGCCAGTGTTTCGACGTCTACAGCTCCGGCGCGCTCACCCACAACGGCAACAGCGACCCGGTGGGCATCATCTCGATGGTCAACTACGTGAAGTCGCGCTACAACGCCGACCCCAACCGGGTCTTCGCCACCGGCGCCTCGTCGGGCGGCATGATGACCAACGTCCTGCTCGGCGACTACCCCGACGTGTTCCGGGCCGGGGCGGCGTTCATGGGAGTGCCGTTCGCCTGTTTCGCCACCACGGGCGGGTCGACGTGGAACAGCCAGTGCGCCAACGGGCAGCTGATCAGGACCGCCCAGCAGTGGGGTGACCTGGTGCGCGGCGCCTATCCGGGCTACAGCGGGCCAAGGCCGAGGATGCAGATCTGGCACGGCACCGAGGACGCCACGCTGCGCTACCCGAACTTCCAGGAGCAGATCAAGCAGTGGACGAACGTCCACGGCCTGTCGCAGACGCCGACCTCCACCGACACCCCGCGCTCCGGCTGGACGCGGACCCGCTACGGCACCCAGGTCGAGGCGATCAGCCTCCAGGGCGTGGGCCACAACCTGCCGCTGTCGGGCCAGGCCGCGATGGCGATCAGCTTCTTCGGCCTCGACGGCACCCAGCCGTCGCCGTCGCCCTCCCCGTCCCCCTCTCCCTCTCCGTCGCCCTCTCCCTCTCCCTCGCCTTCGCCCTCTCCGACTCCTTCGCCGACTCCCACGCCCACCCCGACCGGCAGCGGTCCCTGCCGGGTGGCGTACACCGTCAATCCCTGGAACACCGGGCTGACCGCCGGTGTGACGATCACCAACACCGGGACCAGCCCGATCGGCTCGTGGAACCTGGCGTTCACGCTGCCCTCCGGCCAGACCGTGACCTCGGCGTGGAACGCCACCGTCTCGCCGACCAGCGGGAACGTCACGGCGCAGAACCTGTCGTACAACGCGACCATCCCCGTGAACGGGAGCCAGTCGTTCGGGTTCAACGCCAACCACGGCGGCAACACCGCGCGGCCCAGCGCGTTCACGCTGAACGGCAGCGCCTGCACCGTCGTGTGACCGGGAAACGGCCCGGCTCCGGCGGGGCCGTTTTACGGGACGTTACGGTGTCACTATGAGTGAACCCCCGCGTACCCACTGGCTCCGGCGCTGGCCGGGGCTGGTGCTCGCACTGCTCGCCGTGCTGGCGACCGCAATCGACAACCGGGTGATCTCGCAGAACGCGCGGCCGGGACTGGCGGAGTTCCAGCGTCCGCCGTTCGAGCTGCCCATCTGGCTGCACGGACCGGCGTTCGCCTTCCTCTCACTCACTCTCGCCCTGATCGCCGGGCTGCTCTGGTACGAGGAGGCCCGGCCCTTCGCCCTGTGGTGGTGGGTTGCCCAGCTGGTCGCCTACTTCCTGTGGGCGCCGCTCTCGCTCGGGCTGCGCCTCCACTACCTGGCGGCGATCGACGCGGCGATCTTCCTCGTGCTGCAGGTCGTCGGCTTCTTCGTCTTCTGGCGCGACAGCAAGATGGCGGCCCTGCTGCTGCTTCCGTTCATGGTCTGGACGGTTTACCTCACCGCGCTGAGCTACGAGTTCGGCAGGCTCAATACGTAGGGAGGACCTCGGTGTTCTGGCAGGCGGTCAGCAGCCAGCGGCCGTCCTCCCTGGCCATCACCCACAGCGGTGAGCCCGGGTTGCCGTCGGACGGGGTGTAGCGCTGGATCACCTTCACCGCCGCGACGTCAGGGCGGATGAACAGGACGTGCTCGATCTCGAAGGTCACCGACAGGTCCTTCATCGCGCCCGGCAGCACCTTCCGGGTGAAGGCGGCGATCTCGTCGCGCCCGAACAGGCGGCGGCCGTGGCCGGTGGTCCAGATCGCGTCGTGCCGGAAGAGGGCGAGGAACTCGTCTACGAGTTCGTTCTGCTGCGCGTGCTCGACGGTGGCGACGACGGCTCTGATCTCCTCGATGTCCATGGCCGCAAGCGTGCTTCATCAAGTGAGCTTGACGTCAAGGAGGACTGAGGTCTCTTCCGCTGGAGTCCTCGGGTATCTAGATTTCGTCCCATGATTCGTGTCTTCCTGCTCGACGACCACGAGGTCGTGCGGCGTGGAGTGGCGGCGCTGCTGGAGTCGGAGGACGACATCGAGGTCGTCGGCGAGGCCGGCACCGCCGCCGCGGCCTCCGCGCGCATTCCCGCCCTGCGGCCCGACGTGGCGATCCTCGACGTACGCCTGCCCGACGGCGACGGCGTCAAGGTCTGCCGTGAGGTCCGCAGCCAGGTGCCGGGCCTGGCCTGCCTGATGCTCACCTCCTACGCCGACGACGACGCCCTCTTCGAGGCCGTCATGGCGGGGGCGGCCGGCTACGTGCTGAAGCAGATCCACGGCTCCGACCTGGTGGGGGCGGTCCGCACGGTCGCCGCCGGGCAGTCGCTGCTCGACCCGCAGACCACCGCCTCGATGCTCCACCGGCTGCGCGACCAGGCCAATCGCAGCGACCCCCTGGGGGCGCTGTCGGAGCAGGAGCGCACGATCCTGGAGCTGATCGGCGAGGGGCTGACGAACCGGCAGATCGGAGAGCGCATGTATCTGGCGGAGAAGACCGTCAAGAACTACGTCTCGAACCTGCTGGCCAAGCTGAACATGCAGCGCCGGACCCAGGCGGCGGCGCTCGCCGCCCGGATGAGAGCAGATCGGCGCGATTGACGGGACTTAAGTCCCTAATCCGCTATATGCCATTACCGGCAGACTCACATCATGAGAATCGACTCGGCCGGACTCTCTGTGCTGTCGCGGGAGGAGTGCCTGCGCCTGTTGGCCATCACGCCTATCGGGCGGCTGGTCTTCACCTATCGGGCGCTGCCCGCCGTCCAGCCGGTCAACTACGTCCTCGACGGGGAGACCGTCGTCATCCGGACCGCCATCGGGTCCCGCCTGGCCGCCGCCACCCGTGACGCCGTGGTGGCGTTCGAGATCGACGACGTCGACAAGGACACCGGGTCGGGCTGGTCGGTGACCGTGCTCGGGCACGCACGCGGGGTGACCGCGCCCGAGGAGATCACCCGGCTGTCGGCGCTGCCGCTGATGCCCTGGGCTCCGTCGGCGTTCGACCACTTCGTGACGCTGTCGACCGAGGAGGTCTCGGGCCGCCGTATCGACTGAGCGAGACGCGGACGACCGAAGGCTCTGCCTCAATGAACAGGCACGCTCCAGCGGAGCCGGGTGTTCCAGGCGGCCGCCGCGCCGATCGTGAACGACCCGCCCAGCAGGACCGCCCGTTCTTCCAGGTTGCGCAGGCCGCTGCGGCGGCCCGTGGCGGTGATGCCGACGCCATCGTCCTGGACGATCAGGGTCAGCACGCCGTCGGTCACCTCGGCCACCACTTCGGCGCGGGACGCCTTGGCGTGGCGTACGAGATTCGAGAGGGCTTCGCGCAGGACGGCGAGGAGCTGCTCGGCGACCGCGTCGCCGACGGCGTTGTCGAGCCAGCCGTCCATTCGCAGGCCGGGCATGAAGCCCAGGTGGCCGCGGGCGCCCTCGACCAGTTCGACGATGTGGGAGCGGAGGCTCTGCTCGCCCATCACGGCCGGCGACTGCAGGGCGAAGATGGTCGAGCGGATCTGCCGGATCGTCTCGTCGAGTTCGTCGATCGTGTGCCTGACCCGGGTCGCCGCCTCGGGGTGCTCGACGAGCCGGACCGTGCTCATCAGCGTCATGGCCGTGGCGAACAGCCGCTGGATGACGACGTCGTGCAGGTCTTTGGCGATGCGGTGGCGGTCTTCCAGCAGGCCCAGGCGCTCGGCGTCCTCGCGGGCCTCGGCCAGCTCCAGCGCGATCGAGGCCTGGTCGGCGAAGGCGCTCAGCATGCGCAGCAGCGACGGCGTGAACGGCAACCGGCCCGGACGCTTGCCGAGCAAGAGCACCGCGCGCACCGAACCGACGCGGCCCAGCGGTATCGACGCCTGGTCGACGAGGTCGGCGAGGTCGCCCTCGACGATCTCGGTGCCGTTGCCGAAGCGCAGCACCGCGACGTCGGCGTCGGCCATCTCGCGGGCCCGGCCGACCACATGGGTGAGCACCTCGTGGGGCCCGGCGCCCGACAGCAGGCTCGTGGTCACCTCGGACGACGCCTGCAGCCACATCTCGCGGCGGCGGGTCTCCTCGAACAGGCGGGCGTTCTCGATCGCGACGCCGGCGGCCGTGGCCAGCGCGGTGACGACCGCCTGATCTTCCTCGTCGAACTCGGCGCCGCCGCGCTTCTCGGTCAGGTAGAGGTTGCCGAAGACCTCGTCGCGCACCCGCAGCGGCACGCCGAGGAAGCTGCCCATCGGCGGGTGGCCGGGCGGGAAGCCGTAGGAGTCGGGGTGGTCGGAGATGCGTGCCAGCCGCAGCGGCTTCGGCTCCTTGATGAGCAGGCCGAGCAGCCCGAGGCCGTGGGGCCAGTGCTCGATGCGGGCGATCTCCTCCTCGCTCAGCCCGACCGGGATGAACTCCAGGAGGGTGGACTCCTCGCCCACCACGCCGAGCGCGCCGTAGGTCGCGTCGACCAGCCGGGCGGCGGTCTCCACGATCCGGCCGAGCACGGTCTCGAGCTGGAGGTCGCTGCCGATGAGCACGACGGCCTCAAGCAGCGCGTGGACGCGGTCGCGGGTGGCCAGCACCGCTTCGAGCCGGGTCTGCAGCTCCGCGAGCAGCTCATCCAGGCGCATGCTGGGCACGAGTGGGTGAGCCATGCCGACATTCTGCTCCTAACCGGCGGGACTTTGGTCCTTTGGCGGCGTGGTTTCCATTCCTGGTGAGGTGGCGGTGCTGGCACGGTCGGAGGCGGTGCTGGCGGCGCTCGTCGAGGTGCTGCCGGTGTGTTCCTACGTGCGGGCCGACGACGCGGAGATGCCGGCCCACTGGGGCGACGACCCGCTGACGACCGTCATCGTCGTCGACTCGCTGGGGGAACCCCGCGAGTTCGCGCGGATGGCGGCGCGGGTCAGCCGGCGCAAGCCGATCGTGGTCTTCACCCCGGCCGGGATCACCGAGGGCCTGACGGCACTCGCCCGCGCGGCATCACGCTGGGCGCGTCGTGGCCGGGGGTGGAGATGACCGTGCGGGGCGTCAACGACCCCGTGACCGGGCCGCTCGTGGTGGTCGGCTACGGCGGGGTGGTCGCCGAGCTGACCGGCGACCGGGCCTGCCGGGTGCCGCCGCTCGGGCCGGAGACCGCCGCCGAGATGATCGCCGACCTGCGCTGCTCACCCCTGCTGTACGGCTACCGCGACCACCCCCGGGCCGACACGACCGCGCTCGGCGAACTGCTGATCCAGGTCGGGCGCCTGGTCGCGACCCTCCCGGAGGTGACGTCGGTGGATCTGTCACCGGTGACCGTGTCGTCCAAAGGGGTGACGGTCACCGGTGCGCGGATGAGCGTGCGTTAGAAGTCGGCGTCGAAGCTGACCGTGCCGGTGACGCCGACCTGGTAGGCCGAGACCTTCCGCTCGAAGAAGTTCGAGAGCTCCTGCACGTCCTGGAGCTCCATGAAGGCGAAGGGGTTCTTCGAGCCGTACAGGGGCGGGATGCCGAGCTGGGCCAGCCGGCGGTCGGCGACGTGTTCCAGGTAGAGGCGCATGTCGCTGATCGACATGCCGGGCACGCCCTGGTTGAGCAGGTCTTCGGCGAACTGGGCCTCGCAGTCGACCGCCTCGGCGAGCATCTGCCTGATCTGGGCGATCAGGTCGTCGTCGAACAGGTCGGGCTCCTCCGCGCGGGCGACCTCGACGACGTCGAACGCGAAGGCCATGTGCATCGACTCGTCGCGGAACACCCAGTTCGTGCCCGAGGCCAGGCCGTTCAGCAGGCCTCGGGAGCGCAGGAAGTAGACGTACGCGAAGGCGCCGTAGAAGAACAGGCCCTCGATGCAGGCGGCGAAGCAGATGAGGTTGAGCAGGAAGGCCCGGCGGTCGGCCTTGGTCTCCAGGCTCTTGAGGTCGCCGAGGGAGTCGATCCAGCGGAAGCAGAAGTCGGCCTTCCGGCTGATCGACGGGATGTTCTCGACGGCCGCGAAGGCCTCGAAGCGCTCCTGCTCGTCGGGCACGTAGGTGTCGAGGAGGTTCAGGTAGAACTGCACGTGCACGGCCTCCTCGAAGAGCTGCCGCGACAGGTAGAGGCGCGCCTCGGGGGCGTTGACGTGCTGGTAGAGGTTGAGCACCAGGTTGTTGGCGACGATCGTGTCACCCGTGGCGAAGAAGGCCACCAGCCGCGACACCAGGTGGCGTTCGGCGGGCGACAGCTTCCCCAGGTCGGCGAGGTCGGAGTGGAGGTCGACCTCCTCGACGGTCCAGGTGTTCTTGATGGCGTCGCGGTAGCGCTCGAAGAACGCCGGGTAGCGCATCGGGCGCAGGGTCAGGCTCATGCCGGGGTCGAGCAGCATCACTGGCACGCCTCACAGGACTCGGGGTTCTCCAGGGAGCAGGCGATGGCGGCGTCCACCGACATGACGGGGACCGTCGCCTGCTGGATGCGCGTCGCGGGGCGCGAGCGCAGGTAGTACGTGGTCTTGAGGCCCGACTTCCAGGCGTACAGGTACATCGACGACAGCTTGTCGATGGTCGGGCTGGCCATGAACAGGTTGAGCGACTGGCTCTGGTCGATGTACGGCGCCCGCGCCGCCCCCATGTCGATGAGGGCCCGCTGGGGCAGCTCCCAGGCGGTGCGGAACAGGCTTCTGACCTCATCGGGCAGTTCGGCGATCCCCTGGACCGAGCCCTCGGCCTGGCGGATGGCGGTCCGGACGGGCTCCGTCCAGAGGCCGCGGGACTTGAGCTCGGCGACCAGGGCGTTGTTGATCTGGAGGAACTCTCCGCTCAGCGTCTCGCGCTTGAAGAGGTTCGACACCTGCGGCTCGACGCACTCGTAGCAGCCCGCGATCGACGCGATGGTCGCGGTGGGGGCGATGGCGATCAGCAGGGAGTTGCGCAGGCCGTGCTCGGCGATCTTCGCGCGGAGCTCGGTCCACTCGGGGCTGAGGCCGTGCAGGTCGGGCTGCAGCCGGCCGCGGGCCGCCCAGGTCTCCGCGTACGCCGGGTGCGGGCCGTGCTCCGCCGCGAGGTCGGCCGAGGTGTCGAGGGCGGCCAGGTAGATCTCCTCGGAGATCTTCGTGGACAGCTCCCGGGCCTCGGGCGAGTCGAACGGCAGCCGCAGGGCGAAGAAGACGTCCTGGAGGCCCATCAGCCCGAGGCCGACCGGACGCCAGCGGGGGTTGCTCGCCGCGGCCTGCTCGGTCGGGTAGTAGTTGATGTCGATCACGCGGTCGAGGAAGACCACGGCCGTCTTCACCGTCTGGCGGAGCTTGTCCCAGTCGATGCCGCCGTCGGCGAGGTGGGCGGCCAGGTTGATCGAGCCCAGGTTGCAGACCGCGGTCTCCGTGTCGTTCGACACCTCGATGATCTCGGTGCACAGGTTCGACAGGTGGACCACGTTGCCCGGCTCGGCGGCCTGGTTGCAGGTGCGGTTCGAGGTGTCCTTGAAGGTCATCCAGCCGTTGCCGGTCTGGGCCAGGGTGCGCATCATCTTGGCGTAGAGGTCGCGGGCGCGGATCTGGCGTACCTGACGGCCTTGGTTCTCGGCCTCGCGGTAGACCTCGTCGAAGGCCTCGCCCCACAGGTCGGGCAGCTCGGGCAGCTCGTTCGGGTCGAACAGCGACCACATCTGGTCGGCCTCGACGCGGCGCATGAACTCGTCAGGGATCCAGTTGGCCAGGTTGAGGTTGTGGGTCCTTCTCGCGTCCTCGCCCGTGTTGTCGCGGAGCTCCAGGAACTCCTCGACGTCGGGGTGCCAGGGCTCCAGGTAGACGCAGGCGGCGCCCTTGCGGCGGCCGCCCTGGTTGACGGCGGCCACGGAGGCGTCGAGGGTGCGCAGGAACGGGACGATCCCGTTGGAGTGGCCGTTGGTGCCCTTGATCAAGGCGCCCCGGGAGCGGACCCGCGACCACGAGATGCCGATGCCGCCGGCGAACTTCGACAGGTGGGCGACCTGGGCGTACCGCTCGTAGATCGAGCCGAGTTCGTCGCGGGGGGAGTCGACCAGGTAGCACGACGACATCTGGGTGTGCCCGGTGCCGGAGTTGAACAGCGTCGGCGAGCTGGGCAGGTAGGCCAGCGACGACATCAGGCGGTAGAGCTCGACCGCCTCCTCGGGCTTCCGGGCCAGGCCGCAGGCCACCCGGAGCAGCCAGAACTGCGGGGTCTCGACGGGGAGCCTGGTCTGGGGGTGGCGGAGCAGGTAGCGGTCGTACACGGTGCGCAGGCCGAAGTACTCGAACCGCCGGTCGTTCCCCGTGTCGATCGTGGCGTCGAGCAGGTCGGCGTGGTCGGCCACGAAGGCGGCCGTGGCGTCGCCGATCAGGCCGAGGGCGTGGCCCTCCTTGATCGACCGGCTGAAGGTGTCGGCGTCGACCTCCTTCTGGATGTACGCCGCCAGCAGCCGCGCGGCCAGCCGGGAGTACTGCGGCTCCTCGCCGATCATCTCGGCGGCGGTCTGGATCGACAGGCGGTCGAGTTCGGCGGTGGTGGCGCCGTCGTACAGGCCGCTGATCGTCCGGGTGGCGACCCGCAGCGGCTCGACGTCGGCGAGCCCGCCGGCACAGCTCTCGACCGCGGCGACGATCCTGGTGACGTCGACCGGTTCGAGCGAACCGTCGCGCTTCTTGATGCGCATCCTCGTCCTCTCCTCGCGAACTCACCGAGGCGCGCGGGCACGAGGGCACCGGGCGGGGCCGTCCCACGCGGCCTCGGACCAAAACGCGATTGGCAGGTCTTCGGACTCGCGGGCGTGCTTCTTCTCGAAGCGCCTACCGGCCGTCGCTTCCCAGGCTCCTTTCGGCAGCCCAGTGCTCGATTGACGGCTTTCGTTCCCACTCACCGCTGCGGGGCAGTCCCGGATTCCCACCGGGTTCCCTCTTACGGCGCCCCGGCTGGCGGGCGGGGCGAACCAACGCGTGGGACACCATATCTAGGATCCAGATCGGCTGTCACATCAACATGTGGTGTCCGGCACCCCCGGACGAATCCCCCTGGCGGAGTGTGCGCAGGATGGGGTGATGGAGCGGAAAACCTGCACCGTGCGACTGGTGGGCGGGCCCACGGCGCTGCTGGAGATCGGCGGCCTCCGGCTGCTCACCGACCCGGCCTTCGACGCGCCCGGACCGATCGCCAGCGGCACCCGGACGCTCATCAAGACCACCGGCCCGGCCGTCTCCCGGGAGGAACTGGGCGATCTGGACATCATCCTGCTCTCCCATGATCAGCACGCCGACAACCTCGACCGCGCCGGCCGGGCCCTGCTCGACGAGGTGCCCGAGGTGCTGACCACGCCGGAGGCGGCCGAACGGCTCGGCGAGGACATCACCGGCCTGCATCCCTGGGACCACCTGACCTTCGAACGGCCCGACGGCGGCTCCCTCCGCATCACCTGGGTGCCCGGCCGCCACGGACCGCCGGGCACGGAAGATCTCACCGGCCCGGTGACGGGCTTCGTGCTGACCGCCTTCGATCTACCGGCGATCTACGTGAGCGGCGACAACGCCTCCCTTGAGGCGACCCGCGAGATCACCGAACGGCTCGGCCCGATGGACGCCGGGGTGTTCTTCGCCGGCGCGGCCCGGACCCCGCTGCTCGACGGCTTCCTCACCTTCACGGCCGAGGAGGTGGTGGAGGCGACCCTCATCACCGGCGCGGAGGTGGTGATCCCCGTCCACATGGAGGGCTGGCAGCATTTCACCGAGGGCCCGGCCGACCTGCTGGACGCCTTCGAGAAGTACGAGCTCGCCGACCGGTTGCACCTCCTGGAACCCGGCCAATCGACCTCCTTCTGAGTGAAACGTCACGGAAAGAAACGGCGAACTCCTCGGTAGTAGCAGAATGTGCCATTTCCAAGTGATATGCCCTGGCACCATGCTCTGTGGAGACCATCTCCCCCAAGGAGCAGAACACCTGTGGCTAATCCCAGAGCACGCCGCCTGATCGCCGCGGCAGGTCTGTCGTTAGCGGTCGTGGCCAGCCTGACGACCGTTCAGGCCCCTGCGAACGCGCTGTCGTCCGACGTCGTCATCTCCGGCGTGTACGGCGGTGGCGGCAACTCCGGCGCGACCATCAAGAACGACTACATCGAGCTGGCCAACCTGACCGGCAGCCCGATCAACGTGTCCGGTTGGAGCGTTCAATACGCCTCAGCCGCAGGTGCCGTCTTCCAGATGACGAACCTGACTGGAACGATCCCGGCCAACGGGAAGTACCTGGTCCAGCAGGCGGCCGGCGCCGGCGGCACGCTGAGCCTGCCGACCCCCGACGCCACCGGCTCGATCCCGATGTCGGGCACCTCCGGCGTCGTCGCGCTGGTCACCGCGCAGATCCCGCTGGTCGGCTGCGGCATCTCCTGCTCGACCGCCCCGAACGTGAAGGACCTCGTCGGCTACGGCGCCACCGCCAACGTCGAGACCCTCGCGGCCCCCGGCCTGTCGAACACCACGGCCGCCGCCCGTTCGGGCTCGATGATCGACACCGACAACAACTCGGTCGACTTCACCTCCGGCGTGCCGAAGGCCACCAACACCGCGGGCACCACGGTCACCGCGACCGACACGGGCGGCCCGACCGACCCGACGCCCGGCTCGGTCCGCATCCACGACATCCAGGGCAGCGGCCGGATCTCCCCGATCGTCGGCCAGAACGTCACCAACGTGCCCGGCATCGTCACCGCCGTCCGCACCACCGGCAGCTCGCGCGGCTACTGGATGCAGGACACCTCGGTCGACGCCGACCCGCTGACCTCCGAGGGCCTCTTCGTCTTCATGGGCACGACGTCTCCGACGGTCGTCCCCGGCGACTCGGTCCTGGCCTCCGGCCGCGTCACCGAGTATCGCCCCGCCACGGGTTCGCAGGCGCTGACCGAGCTCGGCGGCACCGTCAGCACCATCAAGCTGTCGGGCGGCAACGCGCTGCCCGCGCCGGTGACGGTGGACCTGCCGCCGGTCTACACCAAGTCGGGCTCGCTGGAGGCCCAGCCGCTGGAGCCGTCGTCGTACGTGCTCGACTGGCTGGAGGTCCACGAGGGCATGCGCGCCACCGTCGCCGAGACCACCAAGCTGGTCAGCCCGGTCGACACCGAGTTCGGCGAGCTGTGGGTCACCTTCGACCCGACGCACAACCCGACTCCGCGCGGCGGCCACATCTACCTCGACTACGCCGACAACAACGCCGGCCGGTTCTTCATCCAGTCGCTCGTCGGCGCCCCCGCCGCGAACGTCGGCTCGACGCTGGCCGCCGGCACCACCGGCGTCATCGACTACCAGAGCTTCGGCGGCTACGTCCTCCAGGCCACCCAGCTCGGCGCCATCACCGAGGGCGGCCTCAAGCGCCAGAAGGTGACCCCGCCGAAGAAGGCCGGCGACCTGTCGATCGCGACGTACAACGTCGAGAACCTGACCGTCGCCGACTCGGCCGCGAAGTACCAGCGCCTCGCCGAGGCCGTGGTCGTCAACCTCGGCACGCCGGACATCCTGGCCCTGGAGGAGATCCAGGACAACAACGGCACCGCCACCGGCACCGTGGCGGCCGACCAGACCGTGGCCAAGTTCATCGCGGCCATCGTCGCGGCCGGCGGCCCGACCTACGACTGGCGCTCGATCGACCCCAACGAGGGCACCGACGGCGGCGCCCCCGGCGGCAACATCCGCCAGGTCTTCCTGTTCAACCCGGCCCGCACCACCTTCGTCGACCGTCCGGGCGGCGACGCCGACACGGCCGTGACGGTGCTGCGCGAGCGCCCGACGAGCAACCAGGTCTACCTGTCGGCCTCCCCCGGCCGCATCAACCCGACCTCGTCCGCCTGGGCCTCCAGCCGCAAGCCGCTGGTCGGTGAGTTCCTGTACGACGGCAACAAGCAGCTGTTCGTCGTCGCCAACCACTTCAACAGCAAGGGCGGCGACCACCCCCACTCGGCGGCCGTCCAGCCCCCGAACCGGACCACCGAGGTCCAGCGCATCGCGCAGGCGACCGAGGTGCGGAACTTCATCGCCGACCTCAACGCCAAGAGCGGCGGCCAGGCCCGCGCGGTCGTCCTCGGCGACATCAACGACTACCAGTTCTCGCCGGCGGTCGGCGCCCTCACCGACAACGGCGCGCTGCTGAAGGCGCTGATCAACGACCTGCCCGCCGGTGAGCGGTACTCGTACATCTTCGACGGGAACTCGCAGGCGCTCGACCACATCCTGGTGACCCCGAACATCAAGGGTTACGCGTACGGCGTTGTCCACATCAACGCCGAGTTCTCCGACCAGGCCTCCGACCACGACCCGCAGATCCTGCGGATCCTGACGGGGTGCAACACGGAGCCGCTCCCCGAGCGGTGCCGTCCGGGCAGCCCGGTCGTGGACGTCGAGTAACGCCCTGATCCAGCGAAGCGCCCGTCCTCTTCCCCGGGGGACGGGCGCTTTCGCGTCAGGGGAGGTCTTCTCTGAGGCGTCGATAAGGGACGTCCGGCCCCATGTGGTGCTGCCATTCCGCTTCGGTCAGGTTCTTGGCGAGGCGCCCCAGTCCCTGTGTGATCAGTTCCTCGGTGGTCAGGCCCGCGCGGGCCTCCCACACCCACGCCGCGCCGTCTTCGCTCGCCGACAGGACCCGGCTCCCACAGGGGCTGAACACCGCCGACCACACCCAGCCGCCGTGGTCGACCCGGGCATGTTCCCGGCCGGTGGCCGCGTCCCACACGCGCACCGAACCGTTCACGGCGGCCGACACGACCCGGCCGCCGTCGGGGCTGAACGACGCCCGCCACACCCAGGCGCCGTGGTCCATCCGGGCGAGTTCCGCGCCGGTGGCCGCGTCCCACACGCGGGCGACCCCGTCGGCGCAGGCCGTGGCCACCCGTCCGCCCCCGGGGTCGAACGTCACCGAGTACACGACATCGCCGTGGTCCAGCCGGACCCGTTCCGCGCCCGACTCCGTCTTCCAGAGCCGCGCCGAACCGTCTTCTCCGGCCGTCGCGACCGTGCCTCCGTCCGGGCTGAACGACACCGACCACACGCGGCGGCCGTGGTCGACCCGGACCAGCTCCGCACCCGACCACGCGTCCCACACCCGGGCCGAACCGTCTTCACCCGCGGTCGCGACCGTGCCTCCGTCCGGGCTGAACGACACCGACCACACCGGGCCGCCGTCGTGGTCGAGCCGGAGCAGACCCCCGCCCAGCACCTGGGCCGTACCGTCGTCGCCGGCCGTCGCGATCCGGTTCCCGTCCGGGCTGAACACCACCGCGTAGACCGGACCCTTGTGTTCCAGCCGGGCGATGTCGGCCTCCGCGCATACCCTCCACACCCGCGCCGATCCGTCGGCGTCGGCGGTCGCGAGCTTGGTTCCGTCAGGGCTGAACACGACCGACTGCAGCGGGCCCCGGAGGTCCAGCCAAGCCAGGTCCGCGCCCGAGATCGCGTTACGCACCCGCGCCGTTCTGTCGAGGCCGGCCGTCGCCACCCAGTGCCCATCAGGGCTGAAGACCGCCGAACGCACCGCGCCCCCGTGAAGCAGGCGTCTGTGGACCGGACCGGCGAGGGCGAGCGCCCGCCGCACCGCCTCCTCCCCCTCGGCCGTCGGCGCCGACTGCAGGGAGCAGACGCCGAGGGCGAGCGCCAAGTGAACGTTCGTGTGCAGGACCGCCTCACTCTCCCGGGCGAGCCGGGAGGCGGCCACCTGGAAGAGCGGGTTGTGGCGCTCGGCCCGTTCGCGGTCGGCGTTCAACCTGCTCAGGGTCACGTATTCGGCGACGCCCTCGCAGTCGGCGGCGTGTCCGGCCACCATCTCGACGGCCTTGGCGAGCGCGGAGCCGCGCAGCAACTGGTCTGCCTCCCGGTCGTTGCTCTCCCAGCGCTGGCGGTCGGCGATGACGCCCGCCTTCCACACCCGGAAGTCCTGACTCAGCGCGGCCCAGTCGGCCAGCCGCCGCCAGCCGCGCAGCAGGGCCTCGTGCGCGACCTCGACGATCTGGTCGCCGCCCGCGGCGGTGGTGATGGCCAGCAGCCGGGCGTCGCGGAGCAGTTCGGCCGTCGGCCAGTCGTCCGAACGCAGGTCGATCCGCCTGATCTGCCGGGCGATCTCGTGGTCGCCCGGCTGCAGGAGTTCGGTGAAGATGCGCCGCGTGGCCTCCTGCTGGGCCGGGGTGAGCACGCCGAAGCGTTCCTCGGCGTAGAGGGCCAGCGTGCTGTTGACCCCGCCGAGGTCCCGGTAGGAGCGGAGGGTGAGGCTGCGGCCCTGTTGCAGTTCCCACAGGCGGGTCAGGGTGAACTCCAGCAGCGGCAGTTCGGCCGGCCTGCCCTTGAACTCGTCGCAGATCTGCTCGGCGAGCCCGTCGGCGAAGGTGACGTCGCCGGCCACCCGGGCGGGGCCGGTGACGGCGAGGTGCAGTTCCCCGGCCGACATCGGCCGCAGATGGTGCCAGTGCTCCTTGGCGTAGGAGCCCAGAGGCTCGGGGGCTTCGGTGAGCAGCCAATGGAAGTCGGTGCGCATGCTGACCGCCACCCGGACGGACCTTGGCCGCTCGGCCACCAGCCGGTTCAGCACGTCGAACAGGGCGGCCCGCTGGTCGGGGCCGCACTCAGTGAAGACCTGCTCGAACTGGTCGATGATCAGCAGCAGCCGGGACGTGCCCGTGGCGACGCCGACATAGCGGGCCACGGCGGCCGGCCCGCCCTCGGCCAGCCGATCCTGCCACGCCTGGAGTTCCCTGATCGGGTAGGGCAGCCGAAGCCCCGCCGCCTCGGCGACGGCCCCGATCAACCGGGTCATCGGGTCGTCGCCCGGCCGGAACGAGCCCACCGCCCAGGAGCCCTGCTCGCGGAGCCGGGGCACCAGCCCGGCCGCGACCACCGACGACTTGCCCACGCCCGACCGTCCGGCCACCACGATCAGCGGCCGTTCCTCGACGGCGGTCACCAGCTCGGTCACGAAGTCGGCCCGGCCGAAGAAGAACGGCGCGTCGGCCTCGGTGAACGCGCTCAGGCCCCGATAGGGGTTGGGCGGCGGCCGGTAGAGCACCTCGGGCCAGGCGCGGACCAGGGTCGCGGCGCTGATGACGTACACGTCGTCGGCCCTGCCGCTCGTCGGCACGGCCTGCACGATGCCGACCACCTGGCCGGTGCCCTGATCCCAGACCGGGCCGCCGCTGTAGCCGCCCTGCACCCGGAAGGAGCCGCGCAGGTCGACGTCGACCTGGAGGCGGGCCGCGTCGTAGGCGCCGGCCAGCGTCCCGACGACGTTCCCCGCTCGGGCGGGCCCGCTGTCGCGGTTCGGTCCCCACGCGCCGACCCGCCGCTCGCCGCACGGCCCGTCGTCGGCCACCAGAGTGGCCGGTTCGACGCCGGGCGGGAGCTCGGCCTCCAGTTCGAGACCCGCCACGTCGGTCTCCTCGAAGGGGAGGCCCTCACGCGGCATCCAGCGGACGACGTGGGCCATCCGGGTCACCCGGCTCCCGGAGTCGGCCGCGAACGGGAACTCGACCTCGATCCAGGCTCCGGTCGGTTCGTCGGCCGTTCGTTCGTCGCCGAGGCCCAGCGCGGTGTTGATCACGTGGGCGCAGGTCACCACGTGGCGGTCGCCGGCGGCGAAGGCCACCCCGACCGGCTTGCGGGTGGCCCGGCTCAGGACGCGGGCGATGTAGCGGTCAGGGCTGGTCCTGGCCATCCTCGTCGCTCTCCTCGACCACGGCCGACCCTGGACCGTTCCAGGTGACCGTCACCTTGAGCGCGGCCTCGGCCTTGCCCTTGGTGAAGATGACGCCCGTCTCGCCGCCGAACTTCAGGCCGAACTCGACGGTGATCGCGTCGGGCGCCCTGGCCGCCGACCGCAGCCGGGTCACGATCGCCGACACGGCCGGTTCGAGGGTGTCGAAGGTGTCGGCGAGGCTGCGTAACGCCTGGGCGGTTCTGCTCGGGCCGATGTCGGAGACCAGTTCGACGCCCGGCTCGTCGGCGATGTCGTCGTAGTCGACTTCCACCACCATCACGGGCGCGCCGGGAGTGTCGTCGAGAGGGATCCGCATCAACATGAGCAGAAGATAGCCCGCGTCGAATCATTTCACCCTGAGATGTTTGAAGGCGGCCCTCTATTTCACATTTGAGCCAACCCGGCCGTCAGGTAGTCCACGAAATACCTGTTGTGCAGTGCGAACTCGGATCTGCGCGTCCTGACCAGGTTGATCGCGTCGTCCAGGCCGTATCCGAGCAGGAGGAGGGCCTGGGCCACGACCAGACCCGAGCGGTTGTAGCCCGCCCTGCACCTGACGAGGACCTTCAGCTCAGACCGCACGGCCTCGGCGGCGAGGTCGGCCATGGCGCAGACCTCGCCGATCTCGGCCGGGTTCAAGGGGCCGTCGGGCACGTGGCAGGCGTGGTGGACGGCGGAGGCCCCCGGGCCGTGGCCGTCGAGGCGGATCATGCTGATGACCACGTCGAACTCGTCGGCCACGACCACGGGCAGCAGGCCTCCGGGGTCATTGCGGAAATGGCCGCCCATGAAGAGTCCGGGGATGATTTCGTGCCACGGCTGGTCGTCAAAGGGAATGGACCTGTATTCCATTCGTCCATTCTGCGTCAGTAACGCACGGAACTCTGGAGCAAGGGCGGATATACGGTCGACGGCTCGCCGTCGACGGTCGTGCCGGCGAACTGGAGCATCGAGCGGACCTCGCCGTTGACCGCCGCCGGGTAGCCCAGTGTGGGGGCCGAGATCTCGTCCAGGACCCGGAGTTGTTCTTTGGAGAGGGCCGCCTCCACGAGGTTGCTCTCCAGGTGTTCGACCCGGCGGGCGCCGACGATCGGGACCACCGTGCCCTGGCGGGCGCGGAGCCAGGCCAGACTGACCGCCGCCGACGTCGCGCCGGTCTCCTCGGCGACCTGGGCCACGACGTCGATAACCCGGTACTCCTCCTCGGTCGGGCCGCCCACGTAGGCGGTTCTGGCCGAGTCGGCCACCTCGGCGCCCCTGCGGTACTTGCCCGACAGGAAGCCGTTCTTCAGGGGGCTCCACGGGGTCAGCGCGAGGCCCTGGTCCAGGGCCAGGGGTGCGATCTCGCCTTCCACCGTGCGGGCCAGCAGCGAGTATTCGACCTGGAGGGCGATCAGCGGGGTCCAGCCCCTCAGCAGGGCCGTGGTCTGGGCCTGGGCGATCACCCACGCGGGGGTGTTGGAGAAGCCGATGTAGCGGATCTTGCCGGCCCGCACCAGGTCGTCGAGGGTCCGCATCGTCTCCTCCAGGGGAGTGTTGCGGTCCCAGTTGTGCAGCCAGTAGAGGTCCAGGTAGTCGGTCTGGAGGCGGCGCAGGGTCTCGTGGAGCTGGGCGATGATCGAGCCCCGGCCGGCGCCGCCGCCGTTGGGGTCGCCGGGGTGCATGTTGCCGAAGAACTTCGAGGCCACGACCGTGTGGCCGCGCAGGCCGGGCCGGGCGGCGAAGTAGTCGCCGAGGATCTTCTCCGAGTGGCCGTTGCTGTAGAAGTTGGCCGTGTCGACGAAGTTCCCGCCCCGGTCGAGGTAGGTCGAAAGGATCTTCTCCGACTCCTCGACGTCGCACCCGGCCGAGCCGGGGTCGTCGCCGAACGTCATCGCCCCGAGGGCGAAGGGACTGACGCGGAGGCCGGAGCGTCCGAGGGTCACGTAGTGGTCGAGCGGCATGATCGTGCTCCTTTCTTCTTCCTCCATCGAAGCGCTGAGCTGCGAGAAGGGGTAGACAGATCCGGTCGACCTCTTGCACGATCCTGCCGTCAGCGGGACTTCAGGCGGATGACCGGCAGTTGCCGGTCGGTCTTCTCCTGGTATTCGGCGAAGCGGGGCGACTTGGTGACGATCTCCTTCCAGGCCTGCTCGCGTTCGGCTCCGTGCAGCTGGTCGGCGGTGACGTCGTACGTCGTGCCGTCGAGTTCGATGCGCACCTGGTCGGGGTGGGCGGCGAGGTTGTAGTACCAGGCCGGGTTTCCGGCCGCACCGGCGGCGGAGGCGACGATCAGCCAGGTGCCGTCGGGGCCCGGGAACCAGCCGACGGGAGTGGTGCGCGGCTGGCCGGACTTGCGGCCGACGGTGGTCAGGACCAGCGCGTTGAAGCCGCCGAAGCTGCCGCTCCTGCGGATGCGGCGGGCCATCAGCTTGTTGAACCAGATGAACAGACGTCCGCCGGGCCGGCGGCCGCCACGGGTTCCGGCGGGGGTGTCGAAGGTCATGGGCACCTCGGTTGGTTAATGACGCGTACTGTACGCGGCGCTAACTATATGCACGATGTACCGTTACGTCCATGAACGACGTCGCCATCGGGCTGGTCCAGCTCTCCGGGCTGGTGCAGGGCCTGTACACGCGTGTCTCCCAGCGTCACGATCTGACCCCCGTACAGGCCAAATTGCTGTGCGTCCTGCTGGAGGGGCCTCGGGGGATGGCCGAGCTGGCCTCGGGCTTCGGCGTCGAGAAGGCGGCCCTGACCGGGCTGATGGACCGGGCCGAGAAGCGCGGCCTGGCGCGGCGCACTCCCGTGCCGGGCAACCGGCGGGCCCTGGCGGTGACGCTGACCGACGAGGGGCGGCGGGCGGCGACGGCCTTCTACGAAGAGGTCCACGCCGAGCTCGAAGGGCTGGTCGCGACCCTCACGCCCGAGGGGCGCACCCATTTCGAGCAGGCGATGGCCGAGATCATCAAGCGCTGCGGCGGGGGCTGCTGAGCGGTCATTCGGCCGCGCGCGGGAACTCCGAACAGCGGAACGACCCGAAGCTCTCCCTGCCGCGCCGGACCACGACCGTGACCGCGTCGGCGTCGATGTTCGACCGCGCGGCCAGCGCGGCGGCGGCCGTGCAGGTGAGCTGGCCGAGCCACAGCAGGCGGTCGCGCTGGGCCGCGAAGCTCTCGCGGGGAGCCGGCACCGGCACGGCGGCCGCGGTGGGCGCCTCGACGGTGATCCGCACCTTGGCGTCGTCGGCGGTGACCGCGCCCAGGGCGCCGATCCAGCCGTTCAGGTCGGTGGCGAGGCCGAGGCGGCGTTCGGGTTCGCTGGGGCCGTCGACGAGCAGGTTGAGCGTCTCCTTCAGCGACGGCCAGGGCATCGGCCGGGTGACCGCCTTCAGCCGCTGACCCGACACGAAGTAGAGCCGCATGCTGGGCTGGAAGCCGCTCGCGGGTTCACCGCCGTCCTGTACGCCCGTCGGGCTGATGCCACACCCGGCCACCAGCAGGAGCGCCGCCAGCAGATATCTCATCGCGGTTCCCTGGGCAGCGTGAGCCGGAACACCGCGCCGCCCTCGGGGCGGTTGCCGACCTCGATCGTGCCGCCGTGGAGGCGGGCGTTCTCCAGGGCGATGGCCAGGCCGAGGCCGCTGCCGTCCGACCGGGTGCGGGCGGCGTCGGCCTTGGAGAACCGGTCGAACACGCGCGGGAGCAGGTCGGGGTCGACGCCGGGGCCCGCGTCGGCGACCTCGATGACGACGTCGTGGCCCTCGTCCAGCGAGACGGTCACCGGCTTGGCGCCGTGCCGCAGCGCGTTGCCGACCAGGTTGGCCATGACGACGTCGAACCGGCGCGGGTCGAGCCGGACGCGCACCCCCGGCCCGATGTCCACCTCGACCTCCGAGGTCCACCCCCGTGTACGCAGACTCGCCGCCACCGCCTCCGCCACGTCCACATCGTCGACGACGAGGCCGACGGCCCCCGCGTCGAACCGGGAGATCTCCATGAGGTCCTCCACGAGCTTCACCAGCCGTCCGGCCTCCAGATTCAGCAGGCGGGCCGCCTCGGGCAGGTCGCCGTCGAGCCGGGCCGACTCCTCCTCGATCACCTCGGCCATGGCGAGGATCGAGGCCAGCGGGGTGCGCAGTTCGTGGGAGACGTCGGCGACGAACCGCCGGGCCATCGACACGTTGGTCTCCAGCGCCTCGGCGGTGGCGTTGAACGTCTTGACCAGGCGGGCCAGTTCGTCGCGGCCGGTGACCTTGAGCCGGGTGTCGAGTTCTCCGGCCCCCAGGCGGCGGGCGGCGCGGTCGAGGTCGCGTACCGGCCGGAGCACCCCGCCCGCGGCGAGCAGCGCGAACAGCACGGCCAGCAGCAGCACGGGCAGGACGCCGTTGCGCGCGGCGGCGACCAGCGCCTCCTGGTCGGCGGCCTCGGTGTGCAGCGAGGAGACGAGGTAGACCTCGACGCCCGACGGCACGCCCTCACGGCGCAGCAGCACCGGCGTGCCCACCACGAGGTAGGGGTCGCCGTCGCGCACCACCCGCTGGTAGACGAGGCGCTGTTCGGCGGCCACGCGCCGGCGCAGGCCGGCCGTCAGGGCCGCGACGGCGTCGCCCGACGCGACCAGGCCCGAGTCGCCGTAGACGGCCGCGCCGGTCGCGTCGAGGAACGCGGGCGCGACGCCGTTGGCGAGCTGTTGCAGGGCGGCCCGGCTGGGCGGGTGCTGCATGTTCTCGGTGAGGGTGGAGACGCGGAGCCGGAACTCGTTGACGACCGACCATTCGGTCCGGGTCAGCATGAGGTCGCGGGCCTGCTTGTAGACCAGCCCGGCGGCGGTGAGCGCGCTCAGCCCCGCCAGCACGACGAAGACCACGACCAAACGGGCACGCAGCCCCCTCACAGGGGGCCGAACCGATAGCCGAAGCCGCGTGCGGTCTGGACGTAGCGGGGCTGGGCGGGGACGTCCTCGATCTTGGTGCGGAGCCGCTGCACGCACGCGTCGACCAGCCGCGAGTCGCCCAGGAAGTCCAGGTCCCAGACCGATTCCAGCAGTTGCTGGCGGCTGAAGACCTGGCCGGGAGAGGCCGACAGCTCCAGCAGCAGCCGGAGTTCCAGCGGGGGCAGCGTGAGCGGGATCCCGTTCTTGGCCACCGTCAGCGCGCCCCGGTCGATCACCAGATCGCCGTAGGTCTCCTGACCGGCGTCGAGGGGCGCGGCCCAGCGGCGCAGCACGGCGCGGATGCGCGCCTCCAGCACGCGCGGCCTGACCGGTTTGACCACGTAGTCGTCGGCGCCGGCCTCCAGCCCGCTGACCACGTCGAGGTCGTCGCCCCGGGCGGTGAGCATGACGATCGGCAGGTGCCCGCCGGCCCTGATCCGGCGGCAGACCTCGAAGCCGTCGAGGCCGGGCAGCATGAGGTCGAGCACGACGATGTCCATCGTCGTCTCGCGCAGCCGCCGCAGGCCCTCCTCGCCGGTCTCGGCGGTGGCGACCTCGTGGCCGTGGCGGCTGAGCGACAGCCGGAGTCCTTCGCGGACGGACTGGTCGTCCTCGATGAGCATCACCCGGGCCACGCGACCCAGTATCCGGCTTGATCAGCACATATACGGCCGGAAGCGACGTTCATTAC
Organism: Herbidospora galbida; assembly: GCF_005233835.1. Taxonomy (GTDB): domain Bacteria; phylum Actinomycetota; class Actinomycetes; order Streptosporangiales; family Streptosporangiaceae; genus Herbidospora; species Herbidospora galbida. Next base: position 92,521 of record NZ_SZQA01000035.1, read on the forward strand.
ACGCTCATGACATTCCGCTCATGGCCAGCGGACATCGCGCTGCCAGGATCCCGGGTCGAGACCTAGGAGGATGTATGCGATTCACTCTGGCCGCCATCGGCCTCGTCGCGGCCACGCTCACCTTCGCCGCCCCGGCCGCCGCGTCGCCGTCGCCCGTCCCGGAGCAGTCGCGGGCCTCCGCGGCGCCGGCGCCGGCGCCGTCCGAGCGGGCGCG
>NZ_SZQA01000036.1 GCF_005233835.1 Herbidospora galbida
CTGAACCAGGACATCCTGGACTGGATCGAGACCTGGAACGACGACCCACGGCCCTATGTCTGGACCAAGGCCGCCGACCAGATCCTCGAATCCATCGCACGCTACTGCAAACGAATCAACGACTCACCACACTAGAACGACCGGGGCAGCCCCAGCACCTGCGTGGCCAGGTAGTTCAGCAGCAGCTGCTCGGTCACCGGGGCCACCAGCCCGATCCGGGCGTCGGCGAGCAGCCGGGCCACCGGATACTCCAGCGAGTAGGCCATGCCGCCGTGGGTCTGGAACGCCGCGTCGGCCGCCTCCCAGAACGCCTGGGAGGCGGTCAGCTTCGCGATGTTGGCCTCGGTCCCGCACGGCTCGCCCCGGTCGAAGAGCCACGCCGCCTTGTAGAGCATGAGCCGGGCCAGCTCGAGCTTGGCCTTCACCGCCGCCAGCGGGAACGCGATCGCCTGGTTGGCCCCGATCGGCCGCCCGAACACCTCGCGCTGCCGGGCGTACTCGACCCCGACCCGCAGGGCGACCTCGGCCCCGCCGAGCGCCGAGGCCCCGAGCAGGATCCGCTCGGGGTTGAGGATGTCCCACAGCACGACGGCCCCGCCGTGCACCTCGCCGACCACGTTGCGGGCGGGCACCCGCAGGTCGTCGAAGAACACCATGTTGGACGGCGTCGTGTTCGCCCCCATCTTGGGGATCGGCCGATACGACAGCGTGCCCGCCGCGACCGCCTCGGGCACGTTGACCAGCAGCACCGTCAGCCCGTTGGTGCGCGGCCTGGCCTCGGCGGCCGGGATGGTCCGGGTGACGAGCAGCATCCAGGTCGCCCGCTGCACCCCGGTGATCCAGATCTTCTGCCCGTTCACCACGAACTCCGACCCGTCGAGGCGGGCCGAGGTGGTGATGGCCAGCGAGTTCGACCCGGCGTCGGGCTCGGTCAGCGCGAAACAGGTCTCGATCTCCCCGGCCGCCAGCCGGGGCAGCAGGCCGGCCTTCTGCTCGGGGGAGCCGTGCCGGGCGATGGTCATCGCCCCGAAACCGGGCGTCAGCACATAGGTGAAGGCCGAACCCCCGGCCGACCCCGACGCCGACAGCGTCTCGGTCGCCACCGTGAGCTCCAGCAGGCCCTGGCCGCCCCCGCCGAACTCCTCGGGAACGGCGAGGCCGAGCCAGCCACCCTTGGCGAGCTCGGCCCAGACCTCTTCAGGCCACCGCTTGTCGGCCTCGCACCGCTCCCAGTAGGACATGTCGTAGTGGGAGCAGATCTCGCCGATGCCGTCCCGTACGGCCCGCGCGCTCTCCGGCAGCCTGAAATCCATGCCGCATTCTAGAACGCGTTCTCTATCGCCGGTCGCGGGGCCGCCGGGCGTGGTAGACGAAGGCCGGAGGCAGGTTCGGCCACACGGTCCGCCCCATCACGACCTCCTCGAACGAGGCGAACAGCGACCGCCGGATCCGCAGCGCGGGCGGCAGCAGCATCGCGTGGACGTAGGCGAACATCGTGAACGCCCCGCCCGGCTGCAGCGAGCCGAGGATGCCGTTCAGCAGGGCGTCCTGCAGTTTGGGGGAGAACGCGGCCCACGGCAGGCCGCTGATGATCACGTCGGCCCGCTCCAGCCCCCGGTCGGCCAGCAGCGTCGGCAGCCCGCACGCGTCGTCGACGACGACCTCGACCCCCGGGTGGCGGTCGGACAGGTGGGCCGCCAGCGTGGGGTTGATCTCAACGGCCAGGTGCCGGCCACGGCCGCCGAGCCGGCGCTGGATCTCCGCGGTGAAGGAACCCGTTCCAGGCCCGAGCTCGACCACGACGGGGTCGCCCTGCTCCGGGATGGGCACGCACACGGCCTCGGCCAGACGGCGGGAGCTGGGGGCGATCGCGCCGACGGAGCCGGGGGAGCGCATGAACTGCCCGAAGAAGAGGGCTGATTCGTTGGCCATGACTTGCAAGGTATGAGGCCGGGGGCAGTGCCCGAGCCGTCCAAACGGCCTGAACGACCGGCCACTTGGGGGAGGCGCGCGGGACCCGGACGCCCATTTGGGCCGCTACCGTGCATTCATGTCATACCTCCGGTGGCACGTCACCTGGTGGCCGGACCTGGTCCTGGCCGCCGCCGGTGTCGCGCTTTCGGTGCTCGCGAGCGAGTCGTGGGCCGGGGCCCCGCCCGCGTCCGGGCGGCTGGTGCTGCTGATCGCCCTCTGCACCGGCCTGCCGCTGGTCCTCCTCCGCCACCGGCCCGTCGCGGTCGCGTTCGCGCTGGCCGCCCTGCTGGTCGTGTTCGACACCGCCGGGTCGGGGCTGGTCGACGGCATCCAGATCCTGCTGCCCATAGTGGTCGGCGTCGTGGCCCGGCAGCGCACCCTCTTCTGGACGGTCCTGGCCGCCGTCGCCGCGTGCCTGGCCACGGGGGTCAACCTGGCCGATCCCGGCATCGCGTTCACCAGCGACTACTGGTACTACGTCGTCGGCGTCGTGCTGCTGCCGGTGCTCATCGGCCGCTACCTCCAGGGCGCGGCCGGGCGCCGCGACCGCGAGGAGGAGCCGGCGCCCCTGCTCGACGTGCTGTTCGCCGCCGGGGGAGTCGCCTACGCCGTCCTCGGCACCTGGTCCTACTGGGACGGCCACGATCTGCGGGTCGGCGGGGTCGGCCTGCTGGCCGTGCTGTCGGGGCTGGCCCTGGGCGCGATCCGGTGGCTGCCCGGGTCGGTGCTGCTGTTCGAGAGCGGGCTGGTGCTGCTGGCCGACAACCTCGTGCCGCCGGTCGCCGACAGCCTCCGGGTCGTGCTGTTCGTCGCGCTGGCCGTGTTCGCCAGCCAGGCCACCTGGCGCTGGCTCGGCGCGGGCTACCTGCTGACCTGCGGGGTCACCCTGGCCACGGTGATCGACTCCACCAGCGACGTCACCGGCCTGACCTACGGCGTCGTCGCGACCATGGTCGTGGCGCCGGCCGCGATCGGGGCCTATGCGGGCGCACGGCGTACCGCCGCCAGAAGAGAAGAGGAGCTGCGGGCCGAACGGGCCCGCAGCGACCGCCTGGCCGAACGCGAGCGCATCGCCCGCGAGGTCCACGACATCGTCGCCCACCACGTCGGCGCGATCGTGCTCCGCGCGGGCGCGGCCCAGTACGCCGGCGCGGGCGGCCCGGCCGCCGAGGCGCTGGCCGACATCCGCGACACCGGCCACCAGGTCCTCGACGACCTGCGCGGCCTGCTGGCCGTGCTGCGCGACCCCAGCGGCGCCGGTCCGGGCGCCGCCCTGCCGGTCGCCGACCCCGACGAGGTCATGCGCGACGCCGCCGCCCGGGTGACCGCCGCGGGCATCGAGGTGGTCCTCGACATCGCCCCCGCGACCGCCAGGGCCGCCCTGGTGGCCCGCGCGTCGGCGGCCAGGATCGTCCAAGAAGGACTGACCAACGTGCTGAAGCACGCGGGAGAGGGAAGCCGGGCGACGGTGAGCGTCACGGCCGATGAGAAGGAGCTCGTCGTAGAGATCCGCAACACCCCTGGCAAGACCCCGACGGATCTGCCGTCGTCGGGGCACGGCGTGGCCGGGATGCGCGAGCGCACCCGCGCGCTCGGCGGGCGGCTGACCGCCGGCCCGCTCCCCGACGGCGGCTGGCGCCTGGTGGCCACCTTCGCCCTCCCGGTCGAGGCGGCGGCCCGATGATCAGAGTCGTGGTCGCCGACGACCAGGCCCTGGTCCGGGCCGGGGTGCGGATGATGCTGGAGGCCGCCGGAGACGTGTCGGTCTGCGGCGAGGCGGCCGACGGCGGCGACGCCGTCCGGGTCGTCGAGCGGGAACGCCCCGACGTCGTGCTGATGGACCTGCGGATGCCGCGCGTCGACGGCCTGGAGGCCACCCGGCGCATCCTGGCCGCCCACCCGTCGGCCCGCGTGGTGGTGCTGACCACCTTCGCCGAGGACGAGAACGTGTACGCCGCCCTCCGGGCGGGCGCGACGGGCTTCCTGGTCAAGGACGATCCGCCCGACCGCATGGTCGAGGCCGTCCGCCGGGCCGCCCACGGCGAGCAGCTCCTGGCCCCCTCGGTGCTGCGCCGCGTCGTGGCCAAGGCCCTGTCGGCCGAGGAGCAGCGCGCCCCCGAGCGGCCCCCGTTCCTGACCGAACGCGAGATACAGGTCCTCACCCTGGTCGGCACCGGGCTGTCCAACCAGGAGATCGCCGCCCGCCTCCACATCGGCGTGACCACGGTCAAGACCCACGTGGCGGCGCTCATGGAGAAGCTGCGGCTGCGCAACCGCACCCAGGTCGCCGTGGTCGCCCACCGTCTGGGTTTGGTCGGCCCCGACTTCCGTCCCGCCGACATGTAGGGTCGGGGTCGTGACAACCAGCGAGGACCGGATCTTCACGATCCCCAACCTGCTGAGCTTCCTGCGGCTGCTCGGCGTCCCGGTCTTCCTCTGGCTCATCCTCGGCCCGAAGGCCGACGGGTGGGCCGTCGCCCTGCTGATGGTGGCGGGCTTCTCCGACTGGCTCGACGGCAAGCTCGCGCGCGCCTGGAACCAGACGAGCAAACTGGGCCGCCTCATCGACCCGGCGGCCGACCGCCTCTACATCCTGGCCACCCTCGCGGGCCTGGTGCTGCGCGACATCATCCCGTGGTGGCTGGCCGCCCTGGTGATCGGCCGCGACGTCCTGCTGCTGTTCACCGTGCCCTTCCTGCGCCGCATGGGCTACGGCTACGCGCTGCCCGTCCACTTCCTCGGCAAGGCCGCCACGGCCAACCTCATGTACGCCTTCCCCCTGCTCTTCCTGGCCTCCCACCCCGGGTGGTATGCGGAGATCTGCGCGATTTTCGGGTGGGCGTTCGTCATCTGGGGTACGGGTCTGTACTGGTGGGCAGGGGTGCTGTACGTGGTGCAGGTGCGGCAGCTCGCACGCGTTTCCTGAAGAGGGTGATCATCCCGTGAAGGCCGTGGTGATGGCGGGCGGGGAAGGAACCAGGCTGCGGCCGATGACCGCCAACCAGCCCAAACCCCTCCTCCCCGTGATCAACCGGCCGATCATGGAGCACGTGCTGCGGCTGCTCAAGCGGCACGGCTTCACCGAGACCGTCGTCACCGTCCAGTTCCTCGCCGCCCTGATCCGCAACTACTTCGGCGACGGCGACGAGCTCGGCATGACCCTCCACTACGCCACCGAGGAGAGCCCCCTCGGCACCGCCGGGAGCGTCAAGAACGCCGCCGACCGGCTGCGCGAAGACCGCTTCCTGGTCATCTCGGGCGACGCGCTCACCGACATCGACCTGACCGACATGCTCCGGTTCCACCGCGAGAACCGGGCCCTGGTCACCATCGGCCTCAAGCGGGTGCCCAACCCGCTGGAGTTCGGGATCATCATCGTCGACGACCACGGCCGCATCCAGCGCTTCCTCGAGAAGCCCACCTGGGGCCAGGTCTTCTCCGACACCGTCAACACCGGCATCTACATCATGGAGCCGGCCGTCCTCGACGAGGTGCCCTCGGGCCGGTCGGTCGACTGGTCCTCCGACGTGTTCCCCAAGCTGCTGGAGCGCGGCGAGCGCCTGTTCGGCTACGTCGCCGAGGGCTACTGGGAGGACGTCGGCACCCACGAGAGCTACCTGAAGGCCCAGGCCGACGTGCTGGAGGGCCGCGTCAAGGTCGACTTCGACGCGTTCGAGCTCTCACCCGGCGTGTGGGCCGCCGAGGGCGCCTCCGTCGACCCCGAGGCGGTGCTCAAGGGCCCCCTGTTCATCGGCGACTACGCCAAGGTCGAGGCCGGGGCCGAGCTGCGCGAATACACCGTGCTCGGCAGCAACGCCGTGGTCAAGGAGGGCGCGTTCCTCCACCGGGCGGTCGTCCACGACAACGTCTACATCGGCCCGGCCGCCAACCTCCGGGGCTGCGTGATCGGCAAGAACACCGACGTCATGGCCGCCGCCCGCATCGAGGAGAACGCCGTCGTCGGCGACGAGTGCGTCATCGAGGCCGAGGCCTACGTCTCCAGCGGGGTGAAGATCTACCCCTTCAAGACCGTCGAGGCCGGCGCCGTCGTCAACACCAGCGTCATCTGGGAGTCGCGCGGCCAGCGCAGCCTCTTCGGCCCCCGGGGCGTCAGCGGCCTGGTCAACGTCGAGATCACCCCCGAGCTCTGCGTACGCCTGGCCAGCGCCTACGCCACCACCCTCAGCAAGGGCGACACCGTCGTCACCTCCCGCGACGGCTCCCGGGCCGCCCGCGCCCTCAAGCGCGCCGTGATCAGCGCGCTCAACTCCAGCGCGATCAACGTGGTCGACCTGGAGGCCGCCGCCATGCCGGTGGCCCGCTTCCACACCTCCCGCGAGACCGTGAAGGGCGGCATCGCCCTGCGGACCACCGCGGGCGACCCCCAGAGCGTCGACATCGTCTTCATGGACGAGACGGGGGCCGACCTGTCGCCGACCGCGCAGCGCAAGCTGGAACGCGTCTTCTCCCGCCAGGAATACCGCCGCGCCTTCCCCGGCGAGATCGCCGAGCTGTCCTTCCCGGCCCGCGCCCTCGACACCTACAGCCGCGACCTGGTCCGCTGCGTCGACATGACCGGCGTGAAGGACGCCGAGATGAAGGTCGTCGTCGACTGCGCCGGCGGCACCGCCTCGCTCGTGCTGCCCAGCCTGCTCGGCCGGGTCGGGGTCGGCGTCCTCACCGTCAACAACCGCCTCGACGACGCCTCGCCCACCGAGACCTTCGCCGAACGCCGCCGCGACCTGCAGCGCCTGGCCGAACTGGTGGCCTCCTCGCGGGCCGCGTTCGGCGTGCGGTTCGACCCGGTGGGGGAGCGGGTCTCCCTCGTCGACGAGAAGGGCCAGCTCATCAGCGAGGAGCGGGCCCTGCTGGTGGTGCTCGACCTGGTCGCCGCCGAACGCCGCGGCGGGCGGGTCGCGCTGCCGGTCACCACGACGCGGGTCGCCGAGATGGTCTGCCGCTTCCACGGCGTCCACGTCGACTGGACCGCCACCAGCACCGACGCGCTGACCACGGCGGCCCGCCACCCCGAGATGGTGTTCGCCTGCGACGGCCGGGGCGGCTTCATCGTGCCCGAGTTCGGCCCCACGGTCGACGGCCTGGCCGTCTTCCTGCGGCTGCTCGGCCTGGTCGCCCGCACCCGCCTGTCGCTCAGCCAGATCGACGCCCGCATCCCCGAGACCAAGCTGCTGCGCCGGACCGTCCCGACTCCTTGGGCCCACAAGGGCGCGGTCATGCGCTCGGTCGTCGAGGCCGCCGAGGGCGACCGCATCGACACCACCGACGGGGTCAGGGTCGTGGGAGAAGACGGGAGCTGGGCGCTGGTGCTGCCCGACCCGTCGGAAGCGGTCACCCATCTGTGGGCCGAAGGACACGACATGGACACCGCGCAGTCGCTTCTCGAACGATGGGCCGACGTGGTCGAGCGTGCCGCGGGTTCGGCATGAAACGATAGCCTGGCCGGAAACGGTGATCACATGTGGTTGGTGTGGCGCCATGGACCGTGGCCGCCGCCTGACGATAACGTTGGGTGGCCATTGTCCGGCGCGTCTGCCTTGACCTTTGTGCCTGATCAGCGTAAGTTTCGGCATTCGCAAGTTTGAGCTAGTCGTGAGAGAGGCCGAGCCGTTCGATGCCCAGCGTCTACTGCACGCAGTGCGGTCACCCCAACCCCGAGGATGCCCGTTTCTGTTCGCGATGCGGTTCGCCGCTGAGCCCCGCGGCCCACACCCCGGCACCTCCCAACCCCTACTCGACGGGTCAGGGCTTCGTCCCCGACAACACCTCCACGATCTCCCTTGAGGCGATCGAGGAGGCCACCGGTCAGGGCCTGCTTCCGGACCGTTCCGCGATCGAGCAGCTGCCGCCCGGCACCGCGCTCCTCGTCGTGATGCGCGGCCCCAACGCCGGCAGCCGGTTCCTGCTCGACAGCGACCTCACCACCGCCGGTCGCCACCCCGAGAGCGACATCTTCCTCGACGACGTCACCGTCTCCCGGCGGCACGCCGAGTTCTACCGGCGCGGCGGCCAGTTCACCGCCCGCGACGTGGGCAGCCTCAACGGCACCTACGTGAACCGGGAGCGCATCGAGGAGTTCCCCCTCGCGGGAGGCGACGAGGTGCAGATCGGGAAGTTCCGGCTGGTGTTCCTGACCCGGGGCTGATCATGGGCGCCGAGGCGGCCAGGGCCTTCATGAGCATCGGGGAGGTGCTCGCCCAGCTTCAGGGCGAGTTCCCCGACGTCACGATCTCCAAGATCCGCTTTCTGGAGGGCGAAGGGCTCATCGAGCCCGAGCGCAGCCCCTCCGGGTACCGCAAGTTCACCCCCGGCGACGTCGAGCGCCTGCGGTTCATCCTGACCGCCCAGCGCGACCGCTATCTGCCGCTCCGGGTGATCAAGACGCAGCTCGACGAGTCGGCCCGCCCACGGGGGGTCGACAGCGAGCCGGTCACCGTGCGGCTCAGCCGCGAGGAGCTGCTGGCCGCCGCCGAGATCGACGACGAGACGCTCGCCGAGCTCGAAGACTACGGCCTGATCACCCCGTCGGCCCGGTTCTACGACGAGGCCGCCCTCGAGATCGCCCGCAGCGTCGGCGCGCTGGCCGCGTTCGGCCTGCACGCCCGCCACCTGCGCGCGGTCAAGGCCGCCGCCGAACGCGAGGCGGGCCTGGTCGAGCAGGCCGTCGCGCCCCTGCTGCGCCGCCGGGCCCCGGGGGCCATCGATCATGCCGGGGAATCGGCACGGGAGATCTCCGGGTTGTTATTACGTATCCACGCCGCGCTCCTCGAAGGGGCCGTCCGCGGCTCTCTCGGCCGTTGACGCGGGTCCGGCGCGCGGGTGTTACGTTGAATGCCTGGTGAGTTGAATACCTGGTGAAATGCCGCATCCCGGAGAGTGAGCGCCTGTGTTGCAGATGGAGTTCGTGGGGGTCCGGGTGGAGATGCCCTCGAACCAGCCGATCGTCCTTCTCAAGGAGGCCGACGGCGACCGCTACCTGCCGATCTGGATTGGTATGACCGAGGCGACCGCGATCGCGCTCGCCCAGGCCGACGAACCGCCGCCGCGGCCGCTGACCCACGATCTGTTCCGCAATGTGCTGGGCGCGTTGAAGGTGTCACTCGAACGCGTCAACATCGTCGCGCTGCGTGACGGCATCTTCTACGCCGACCTCGTGTTCTCCAACGGCGTAGAGGTAAGCGCACGTCCTTCCGACTCGATCGCGCTGGCCCTGCGGACCGACGCGACGATCTACGCCAGCGAGGAGGTCATGCGGGAGAACGGCGTCAGCATGGCCGATGACCAGGAGGATGAGGTCGAGAAGTTCCGGGAGTTCCTGGACAACATCAGCCCCGAGGATTTCGGCCGTGCCGGTTGAGTTGAGGGGTTATCTCACCTTCACGACGCGCCGGGGGCGGTCGTTGACTGTGCCTTTCCCCAGTCCTACGGTGCAAGGGAATCCACGGTCGTAGTTCGCGTACCCCCAGATCAGACCGTGGGATGAGAGAAAGCCGGAGGTCCGCAGTGGCGGTCAGCAGCGGCGAGGGTAACAAAGCCGACCAGCACGACGCGGTTCAGCGTGAGTCGGCGCGGGAGCGCGCCGGCGAGCAGGGTCTGCTGTTCGACGAGCGGCCCGCGGCGGTGCGCGATGACATCGGCTACCGCGGCCCCACGGCCTGCGCCGCCGCCGGGATCACCTACCGCCAGCTCGACTACTGGGCCCGCACCGATCTGGTGCAGCCGACGATCCGGGCGGCCCAGGGTTCCGGCTCCCAGCGGCTCTACAGCTTCCGCGACATTCTGGTGCTCAAGGTCGTCAAGCGGCTCCTCGACACCGGCGTCTCCCTCCAGCAGATCCGCACCGCCGTCCAGCACCTGCGCGACCGCGGGGTCAACGACCTGGCCCAGATCACGCTCATGAGCGACGGCGTCAGCGTCTACGAGTGCACCTCCGCCGACGAGGTCATCGACCTGCTCCAAGGAGGGCAGGGGGTCTTCGGCATCGCCCTCGGCCGGGTCTGGCGCGAAGTCGAGGGATCGCTCGCGGAGCTGCCGGGGGAACTGGCGGTCGGCCCCGACACTGACGAGGCCGACCACCCTTCAGACGAACTGGCCCAGCGCAGGCGGGCCCGCCGCACCGGTTGAGGCCCCAGCTCTCGGGTACGGGTAAGGTTGTTGTAGCCATCGACCCTGTGCGGGAGAGTCCCCATCTGCACTGATGGGGCGCCGAAGGAGCAAACCTCCCCGGAATCTCTCAGGCACCCTGTACCGCCAGGCGAGGCGACTCTGAAAAGCAGGTCCGCCGTCCAGGCGGCGCCTCACCGAAGGGGAAAACCGGCCGACGGCGTCCGGTGAAGCTCTCAGGTTCCATGACAGAGGGGGAGACCGCCCTGGTCTCGTCTGCCCTGGAGTTCCTGCCATGACCGATCGCACACCGCTCCGTGACCTGGACGCCCCGCCGTTCGCCACCCGCCACATCGGGCCCTCCGACGCCGAGCAGGCGCGCATGCTGGAGGCCGTCGGCTACGAGACGGTCGCCGACCTGGTGGCCGTGGCGGTGCCCGAGTCGATCCGCACCACCCGCGCGCTCGATCTGCCGGCCGCCGTGTCGGAGCCGGAGGCGCTCGCCGAACTGCGCGCGCTGGCCGCCCGCAACACCGTGCTGACCTCGATGATCGGGCTGGGCTACCACGACACGATCACGCCCGGCGTGGTGCTGCGCAACGTGCTGGAGAACCCGGGCTGGTACACGGCGTACACGCCCTACCAGCCGGAGATCTCGCAGGGGCGCCTGGAGGCGCTGCTCAACTTCCAGACCGTGGTCAGCGACCTGACCGGGCTCGACGTCGCCGGGGCCTCGCTCCTCGACGAGGCCACCGCCGCCGCCGAGGCGATGACGCTGGCCCGCCGGGCCTCCAAGGTCAAGGCCGACGTCTTCGTCGTGGACGCCGACGCGCTCCCGCAGACCAAGGCCGTGCTGGCCACCCGGGCCGAACCGCTGGGCATCACCCTCGTGGAGTCCGACTTCACCGGTGAGCTGCCCGAGTGCTTCGGCGTCCTGGTCCAGTACCCGGGGGCCTCCGGCCGGGTGGCCGACTTCCGCGACCTGGCCGCCCGGGCCAAGGCCGCCGGGGCGGTCGTGACCGTGGCGGCCGACCTGCTGGCGCTGACCGTCCTGGAGGCGCCCGGCACGCTCGGGGCCGACATCGCGGTCGGCTCGTCGCAGCGCTTCGGCGTGCCCCTCGGGTTCGGCGGGCCGCACGCCGCCTACATGTCGGTCCGCGAGGGCCTCCAGCGGCAGATGCCCGGCCGTCTGGTCGGGGTGTCGGTCGACGCCGACGGGAGGGCGGCGTACCGGCTGGCCCTGCAGACCCGTGAGCAGCACATCCGCCGTGAGAAGGCGACCAGCAACATCTGCACCGCCCAGGTGCTCCTGGCGGTGATCGCCTCCATGTACGCCGTCTACCACGGCCCCGACGGCCTGCGCCGGATCGCCCAGCGCGTCCACCGGCACGCCTCCGTGCTGGCCGCCGGGCTGCGCGCGGGCGGCGTCGAGGTCGTCCACGACGACTTCTTCGACACCGTGACCACCCACGTGCCCGGCCGCGCGGCCGAGATCGCCGAGGCGGCCCGCCGGCGCGGCATCAACGTGCGGCAGGACGGCGCCGACCGCGTCGCGGTCGCCTGCGACGAGAAGACCACCTCCGCGCACCTGGACGCCGTCTGGGCGGCCTTCGGCGTCGAGGGGCCCTCGGTGGACGACCTGGACATCTCGACCGACGACGCGCTGCCCCAGGGCCTCCAGCGGACCACCGACTACCTGACCCACCCGGTCTTCCACTCCTACCGGTCCGAGACCGCGATGCTGCGCTACCTGCGCAAACTCCAGGACAAGGACATCGCGCTCGACCGGTCGATGATCCCGCTGGGCTCGTGCACCATGAAGCTCAACGCGACCACCGAGATGGAGCCGATCACCTGGCCCGAGTTCGCCTCCATCCACCCGTTCGCCCCCGCCGACCAGACCGGCGGCTACACCGACCTGATCCTCGGGCTGGAGGGCTGGCTGGCCGAGGTGACCGGCTACGACGCCGTCTCCATCCAGCCGAACGCCGGGTCGCAGGGCGAGTTCGCCGGCCTGCTGGCGATCCGGGCCTACCATCGGGCCAACGGCGACGCCGAGCGCGACGTCTGCCTGATCCCGTCGTCGGCCCACGGCACCAACGCGGCCTCCGCCGTCATGGCGGGCATGCGGGTCGTCGTGGTGGCCTGCGACGCCGACGGCAACGTCGACCTGGCCGACCTCGACGCCAAGATCGCCAAGCACGCCGACCGGCTCGCCGCGATCATGGTGACCTACCCGTCGACCCACGGGGTCTACGAGGAGACCATCGTCGAACTGTGCGCCAAGGTGCACGCCGCCGGCGGCCAGGTCTACGTCGACGGCGCCAACCTCAACGCCCTCGTCGGCCTGGCCAAGCTGGGCGAGTTCGGCGCCGACGTGTCCCACCTGAACCTGCACAAGACCTTCTGCATCCCGCACGGCGGCGGCGGACCCGGCGTCGGCCCGGTCGCCGTGAAGGCCCACCTGGCCGGGTTCCTGCCCGGACGCGGCCCCGTGGGCCCGGTCTCGGCGGCGCCCTTCGGCTCGGCGGGCATCCTGCCGATCTCGTGGGCGTACGTGCGGATGATGGGCGCCGACGGGCTCAAGGCCGCCACCGAGCAGGCCATCCTGTCGGCCAACTACCTGGCCCGGCGGCTCGCCCCGCACTACCCGGTGCTCTACACCGGGCGCGAGGGCCTGGTGGCCCACGAGTGCATCGTCGACCTGCGGGCGATCACCAAGGAGACCGGCGTCACCGTCGACGACGTCGCCAAGCGGCTGATCGACTACGGCTTCCACGCCCCGACCATGTCCTTCCCGGTGGCCGGCACGCTCATGATCGAGCCGACCGAGTCGGAGGACCTGGCCGAACTCGACCGCTTCGTCGACGCGATGGTCGCCATCCGCGGCGAGATCGACAAGGTCGCCTCGGGCGCGTACGACGCCAAGGACAACCCCCTGCGGAACGCCCCCCACACGGCCGACGTGCTCACCGCCGACGCGTGGGACCACCCGTACACCCGGACCGAGGCCGCCTACCCGGTGGCCACGCTGCGGGACCAGAAGTACTGGGTGCCCGTCCGCCGCATCGACCAGGCCTACGGCGACCGCAACCTGGTCTGCGCCTGCCCCCCGCTCTCGGCGTACGAGGACTGAACCGCCTGGCCCTTCCCCGGGGAAGAGGACAGAAACCCATCACCTTCCGCATGTCTGCCGCCCTGGGGCGGACCGGGTCGTTAGGATCTTCGCAACCCTTTCGGCCCGGTTCCCTCTGGAGGCCCCCCGAGATGACGGCCATCGACTCCGGACGGCAGATCGACGAGGCCCGGCGCCTCTATGACGCCGGGGATCTCGACGCCGCCGCGGCGATCTTCGCGACACTGGCCGCCGACGCGGCCGCCCCCGACCAGGCCAGCGCCGCGGTCGGCCTGTCGGTCACGGCCGAACGGATGGCCCAGACCCTGCTGGAGGAGAACGCCCCGGCCGAGGCGGCCGACCTGCTCCTGCAGGCCCTGTCCGTCCCGGGCGTGGCCGACGCGGCCCGTCTGCGCGTCCTGCTGGGCATCGCCCACCTGGAGATGGCCTGCGCCGAGTTCGAGGTCGCCGTGGAGGCGGGCCCCGACGCCGACACGGCCGCCCTGGCCATCGAACTGCTGGCCCGGACCCTGCCGCTGCGGGGGCGCGACGCCGACGCCGAGACGGTCTGGCGCTACGGCCTCGACCACCAGGACGCCGACCTGGCGGCCCAGGTCGAGATGCGCCGGGGCCGCGACTGACCGAGTGATCACGGGCCGACGTGCACGTATCCGGCCCAGAAGTAGGGAAAGCCGGGCCGCCGGTCGCGCAACGAGCGGACGGCCAGGTGCAGGGCCACGGCGGCGGCGTCCGCGCGCGGTTCCGCGGTGCCCTGCGCGGTGAGCACCTGGTAGACCGTGTCGACGATCGCCGGGGCGTGCACGTCGACGATCGGCCACAAGGTGCCGATGACGTGGGGGAACCCGGCCAGCTGCACGCTTCCGGCGAGGCTGGTGGCCTCGTCGGCGAGCACGTCGCCCCCGCGTGAGGTCTCACAGCCGCTGAGGAAGGCGAACTCGGCCCGGTCGAGCCGCCGCGCCGCGAGCTCCCGCAACGTCAGCGGCCGGTCCGACAGCAGCAGCCTGGCCACCGCCGGAGCGTCGAGCTCCTGGACGGCGTGGCCCGCGAAGTGCATCCAGGAGCATCCGTCCAGCAGGGCGAGCACGCGTTCGTGCGTGGCGTCCGGGCCCGTCAGCTCGTCGACGTCGCCGAGGTGACCGCGCACCAGTTCCAGCTCGCGGCCGACTCCCGCCAGCTCGCTCTCGCCGGGGGCCACGGGCACGCCGATCAGCAGCCTGCGGCGCTCGCCCTGCGGTCCGAGCCGGCTCCGGGCGTGGACGAGCGCCCGCACCGTCGGGGTGTAGCTGGAGATGACCCGGTCGAGCGCCGGGCCGGCCGAGTGCAGCGGCAGCCCCGTGAGGGGTCCGGTCGGGCACCACCAGATCCGGGACACAGGGCCGAGGGCGTCCAGAACGGGGCCGGTGACGTGGGTCCAGATCCAGTCGAGCGCCGTGGCCATCGCCCGCAGGTCGCGGTCGCGTACGGCCGCCGCGAACCGGTCCGCCTCCTGACGCGCCTCCGCCGCCGTGAGCGTGAGCGGCAGCACCCGGATTCCGCCGGTGGTCACCAGGAGCGCGTCACAGCCGTAGTCGCTGACGTTCACCAGGGCCACCGGGCCGCCTTCCGCCGCGGAGAGCAGCCCGGCGGCGCGGGGCGGTCTCAGGAAGCCGGTCAGGCCGGGCACCTTCCTGATCTCCGCCAGGAGTTCGCGGCGTCGGCGCGCCAGCACGGGCCGCTGGTCGAGGTGACGAGGTTCGCTCCGGTCGTCGTACAGGTCAGAGCGTTCGGCGAGGTCGAGGGCGTCCTGGAGCTGGGCGAGCTGCTCGGCGAGGCCGGGCGCCCTCTCCCGGAGGAGGTCCTGGGAGGTGCGGCTGTCGAGCACCTGTGCGAGCATGACGCCCCGGCCCTGCTCGAGCAGCTCAAGCGCGGTCTCCGGACGGCCGGCGCGGACGGCCGCGGCGGCGGCGTCGCGGGCGAGCCCCTCGTGGTCGGCCAGGACCCGTTCCTGGTCGTCGCGCCCCAGCCCGCGCCAGGCGGCCTCGTCGAGCACCCCCACCGCGACCGCGAACCCGTCGGTCGCCTCTGCCGGCCGGCCGCACTCCATGGCGAAGCGGCCCCACGCGCGTCCCACGCCGGCCCGCCAGGACGCGGCGGCGGCTTCCACCGCGGCGGCCTCGCGGAACCGCGCCAGCGCCTCCTCGCGAGCGTCCGCGGCGGCGGTCAGCCGCCACTGGTCGACGCGGATCTCCGCCAGGTGGTAGAGCGCCACCGACGCCTCCGTGCTCCCCGGCGCCGACACCTCCACCGCCCGTTCCATGGTCCGCAGCGCCTGGAGGAGCGTCCGAGACCGGCCGGTCAGCGTGAAACGCGCCTGGAGGGCCTGGCCCAGGAAGGCGTACGCCTCGGGTCCCGCCGTGGCGTCCTCGTCGAGCAGGCCGGTGAGCAGGGCGATCGCCTCGTCGAGCGCCGGCGTCTCCGCCAGCCTGCGCCCACGGGGGAGCAGGTCGCGGAGAACGTTCCACCGCCGGTCTCCCGGCGAGGCGACGCCGGGCGGTTCCGCCGCCCTGGCGACGGCGATCAGGGCGCCCGCCAGGTTGATCGTGGACTGGACGCGGGTGAGGGACTCGGGCGGCGCGTCGGCGCGGGCCGACCGGAAGAGACCGATCGCCTCGTCGAGGTCGTGGCCGCCCACGAGAAGGGCGCGGGCGAGGCTGTTCATGAGCGCGGGGCGCTGGACGTTGGCGGGATGCACCGTCCGCACGGCCTCGCGCAGGTGGATGATCGCCTCGTCGAACGCCGCCGTCTGGCCGACGGCCTGGTAGCGCTCGAGCAGGACGCTGCCCAGGTTGCCGAGGTAGCCCGGCCGGTAGGGGCTGGCCTCCGGAGTGGCCGCGACGGCCTCGCGCAGTACGTCGGCGGCCTCCTCGGTGTCGGCGCTCCTCCGGGTCGCGCGGTAGCGCTGCTGCAGGGCTCCGCCGAGATTGCTCCGATAGAGCGCGTAGTTGGCGTGCTCCCTCGACGTCGTGGACACCGCTTCGCGATGGCCGGCCACCGTCTCGTCGAGTTCGGCCGGGTCGCCTCTGCGGCGCCCTGGCCAGTCATCACGCCCCAGACGACCCCGAGATCCTGAGCGCCCAGGAGCTGTTCGCCGCGTTGACCGGTCACGCCGGTGACTTCAAAGCAGCCCAAGCCCAGTTCGCCGAACTACTGCCCATCACCGCCCGGGTGCTCGGCCCTCATCACCCCGACACGCTCACCGTCCAGCACAACCTCGCGCACTGGACCGGTACGGCCGGCTATTTCGCGGCTGCTCGTGACCAGTTCGCCGAACTGTTGCCCATCCGCGAGCGGGTGCTAGGCCACGACCACCCCGATACCCTCACCACACGTCACAACCTCGGACTCTGGATCGGTCTGGCCGGTCAGGCCGCAGCCGCCCGCGACCAGTTCGCCGAACTGCTCCCCCACTCCCAGCAGATAGTTGGCTCCGAGCATCCCCTCACCCTGGCCGCACGCCACAATCTCGCACGCTGGAGGGGCGAGGCCGGCCAGCCCGCAGCCGCCCGCGACCAGTTCGCCGAATTGCTCATCACCTCCGAGCGGGTCCTCGGCCCCGACCACCCCGATACCCTTGCCCTACGGCACAACCTCGCGGAATTGGTCAGCGATGCCGAAGCTGCCCGCGATCGGTTCGCCGAACTGCTGCCCATCTCCGAGCGGGTCCTCGGCCACCACCACCCCGGTACCCTTGCCACCCGTAACAGCCTGGCCAGATGGACGGGTAAAGCGGGAGACGTACGCGGGGCGCGAGATCAATTGACCGTTCTGCTGCCCTTCCGCGAACACGTCCTGGGCCCCGAACACCCCGACACGCTATCCACGCGCAGCAGCCTCGCCTACTGGACGGGAAAGGCAGGAGATGCGGCCGGGGCACGCGACCAATTCGCCGCACTACTTCTCATCCGCAGACGCGTCCTGGGCGAGAAACACCCTCGCACCCTGTCCACCCGGAACAGCCTCGCCTACTGGACGGAATACTGCCAGTTAACGGGCGTTATCAGCCCGTCGGTAGAAGGTCACCGAGCGTTGGTGTTAGGAAAGCCAGGTCGAAGGCGGTCCGGGAAACTAAGTGACGTCAGCAGTTCAAACACAGCCCAGACATCCTGATCCATGGCGCACCGGCCATCCGCGCGGCCATCGGCTGCGCTCCGTGTGGGCACCTCGGCCCACGCACGAGGGGGAGGGCGCATGCGGTTAGCCTGCCGTGTGTGCCGCTCATGCCCTATTTCGAGACGTGGGTTCATCGGCATGGGGAGCGGCTCCACCCAAACGGAGAACCGCTGGTGTACTGGACCGTCGCCCGCGACCATCAGCTGATGTTCGGGGTGCTGGCCATCCTGGTCGACGACCTGTGGGGCCGTCTGCCTGTCGTCCGCGAGGCTGGCCGGTGGGGCCGTCTGGTCGACCTGGCCGGTGGTTACAGCGTGCCCGACCTCAAGCAGGTCTTCCTCTGGGTGGACGGCCATCAAAAGGGAAACTCAAGCGCCTTGCAACCGGTGCCTCCTCCAATAGACCGCAGACGGGATCCCACCGATCCACCAAGCACTTTCCTGCTGCTTGAACTTCCTGAGGAGGAACCATGCACGTCAGCTACCTGGCCCACCTGGCCGACGAGCAGCGAATGCGGCGCGCCCGTTCCGCCCGCCGCCTGAACGACCACGTCCCCGCCAACCGCCGGACCACCAACGAGAAGGGGACTGAGCCTGAATCCCCCGCGTGATTACTTGTGATCATTCTTCCGTTCCAATTCTTCGGCGAGGATCGTTTCGGCTGGTGAAGGCCGGGTTTCGGGTGTGGAAGGGCCGCCGTGCGCGGGTCACGGCCTGTCCGCGGGTCCTTCGGGTCGGGAGCGGTGGCGCTGGGAGCGTGGGTGACCATGTGTGGTCGTCACAAGCCGGCGGTGATCAGGGTGTGGGCGGTCAGGCCAGGTGGTGGCGGGGTGGCCTGTGAAGGGTGTCGAAGACGTTGAGCCAGGCGTCCATGGGACTTGGTCATCGTCAGGTCCCCTTCCGGGGTTGTAGCTAGTAGGTACGCGGGGACGCCGTCGGCGCAGCCGCACTCGATCTCTTCGGGGTTCTCGGTGCTCCACCCGCACAAGGCGCACCAGTGGACGGGGTTGCAGACAGGTTCGGGTTCGGTCATCTCCGGTCAGCCGAACCGCTCGCGGAGCAGCTCGTCGAGCTCGCGCCGGGACTCGTTGATGTCGTTGAATAACCCGGACTGGCTGGTGCCGTGAGCGTCGGTGATCTCGGTGCTGGCGACGTCGAGCACGTCTTTCAGCCACAGTTCGTGGTCGCTGTTGTTGATCCTGCGGAACACGGACATGGGCCCGATCTCCTCATCGTCTCGGGTCTGGGTGCGGGTCAGTCGCGGGGCTTGGACGTGCTGAACTCCACAGACGCGGCCGCGTGTCCGAGCGCCTGTGCCACGGCCCCCAGTTCGGCGGCCGCCTGGGTGACCCGGGTCTGGGGTTCGGCGGCGCTGATCGGCGCGGACTATGCCGTGCAGGAGGCCATCGAGCCTGGCCTGGATCTGTGGACGGACGTCGGCCACCCCCGGACCGGCCAACGCGGCGGCCTCGGCGCTGGCCGCCGACCTGAGCGGCGAGCCGTGGCGGCACTATCACGGGCCCGTGGTGGTCTGCGGGGTGGAGCTGGGCGAGGCGGGCGAGGAATACGCCGTGGACCTGACCGGCGACCGGCTGGCGGCGCTGCGCCGGCGGCTCGGCCGCCACAGCGCGGAATGAGGGATGCCGTTAACGGACGCGTCATCAACCGCCAAGACCGCAATGAGCTCCCGGGGCCCCTCGGGCCTGTCGCGGCCTCATCGCCGGGCCATTTTGTGGGAGTGCCGGTAAGAAACGTGTCATGAGCCCCAAACTGCCCTGCGCCAGGGCGTCAGCACCGAGGTCGTGGCCGGGCCCAACGCGACCACGGCGCTGGCCCAGACGACGTGGCTCCCGGGGGAACTCCTCATCTGCGGGTCGAGTTCGACCGGCCCCCTGCGCCGCGTCTTCGCCGGCGACATGTCCCTGAAGATTCTCCGGACCGCCCCCTGCCCGGTGGTCCTCCTCACCCCGCTCGGCCACCCGGTAGCTCAGCCGAGCAGGTCCCAGCGGTTGCCCGCGACATCCAGGAAGACCGCCACCCGGCCGTAGGGCTCGGTGCGGGGCACGGTCACGAACTCGACACCCGCGGCGGCCATCCTCCGGTACGCGCCCGCGAAATCGTCGACCCGCAGGAAGAAGCCGACCCGTCCGGCGGCCTGGTCGCCGACGACGGCCCTCTGGCGGTCGCTGTCGGCTCGGGCCAGCAGGATGCCCGTCCGGCCGCCGGGCGGGCGCACGACGACCCACCGCTTGGGGCGGCCGTCGTTGGTGAGCGAGGGCGAATCTTCGACGAGGTCGAAGCCCAGGGCGT
Source organism: Herbidospora galbida (assembly GCF_005233835.1). Classification (GTDB taxonomy): domain Bacteria; phylum Actinomycetota; class Actinomycetes; order Streptosporangiales; family Streptosporangiaceae; genus Herbidospora; species Herbidospora galbida. Next base: position 19,690 of record NZ_SZQA01000036.1, read on the forward strand.
CGACGAAGAACGTGATGGCCGTGCCGTAGTCGTCGACGACGATCGTGACCAGGTCGATGTGCATGGTCGGTGATCGTAGGGGGGCCTCAGGCGGCCCGGCGCAGCGGCGCCAGCGCGGCGCTCCAGGCGACGGTCTGATCCTGGACGACGCGGGCGCGGAACACGACGTCGACCTCACCCCTGGCCAGCTTGACGCCCTGCGCCGGCAGCTCCGCCACCACAGCGCCGAATAACGGTCAAACAGACACAGATCGGTCCAACATAATCGGGTTTCAGCTCGCGTTATGAGGACGGTTCGGTGACGACGATCTCGCGAGTGTGGGTGGGCGGCTGGAGCTGTACCGATACCACATCGCCATGGTGGTGGCGCGCTCCGCGCCGGCTGCGGCCACCATCGCCAGCGCCGTTGCGTTGCTTCCTGGACTTCCCAGTGGCGCCTACGACCCCGTAGCCGATACTCGGGCGCGACGCTCAGGAGTCGCGGCGGGCATTCCTTCGCGGCGCGATGAAGACGGCCCAGGCGGCCACACCCAGGGCCGGACCGAAGGACGAACCTAGCCCGACACCGTAAGTGAGGTTGTCGAAAAAACCCCCGACGACGACGCCGACGAGGACGCCGAAGGCAGCGCCGAATGCGATCCAGATCCCGAGATTTGCCCAGATCCCGAGACCTGCGGCGGGCGGGGGCGTGTTGTTGCTCGTCATTGCATCTCTCCCAAGGACGCGGGCGGACAGGGCTGACAATCTGGCGGCCCATCACGGCGGATGTTGGCGTTCACGTTGTCCGGTGTCCGGAGCGGCCGAGTGCCCGCCGCGCCTACGCCGTGGCACGGCGGATGAGCCTGTACCCGCCGACCGCGAACGCGGCGGCCACCAGGACCGGCCAGCCGGCGAGCAGCGCCGTGGGGGACTGGTCGAGCAACCAGCGGCCGATCGCGTCCCATTGCCGGGTCCACGTGATCAGCGTGGCGGCCAGCCCGAGCGCTGTGAACGTCAGGGTGAGGCTGGCGAGGACGCCGGTGGTGCCCCAGCGCAGGTACAACGTGCCGAGCAGGATCCCGAGGTGGGTCACGACCAGCATGGGTACCGCGTACCCGAGCAGGAGCAGTACCGGGTTGGCGTCATCCATGAACGGCAGGCCGAAGAAGCGCATCCCCCACCCCCAGTAGCCGGTGGCCTGTTCCACGGCGCGCAGCAGGCAGAGCACCAGCGCGTAGACCACCGACTGGACGACCGCGAGCAGCGACCAGGCCAGGTAGAACTCCCGGCGGGTCACGCTCATGCCCAGCGCGTACGGGAAGATCTGGGTGACCGAGACGGTGGCCATCCCGATCGCGACGCCGCACAGGCTGACCAGGCCGCCGGTATTCGTCACACCGTCGCCCGGGTCGTAGTTCGCCATGACGCTCAACAGGTTGATGCCGAACGCGACGGCCGTCATGCCCCACGTCCAGCCCACGATCTGCGGCCAGGCCGGCATCTGGAGACGGACCACCTGACGGATGCGGTTCATCGGGCGGCCTCCCGGTCCGCCGGCGCCGTTGTCGTCGGCGGTACGGTCGTCGGCGGTGCGGTCAGGCGGACCACGAGTTGCTGCAACGACAGCGGCTCCAGCTCGACGTTCAGCGTCTGCGCGAGCGCCTTCGCGTGCGGTCCGAGCCCATCGAGGATGGTCGACCGGACCAGGCCGCTCAACCGCTCGCGGTGCAACTCGGTGCGTCCGGCGGCGAACCCGTCCACGGCCTCCGCCCGTCCGGTGGCCGCCACCGCCCGCCCGCGCAGGTCGTCGGCGTCCTCATCGAGCACCAGCCGGCCACGGTCGATGAGCAGCACCCGCTCGACCAGATCGCTCACCTCGTCGATGAGGTGGGTGGACAGCACCACGGTGCGGGGATGCCCGGCGTAGTCGGCGAGCAGGCGGTCGTAGAAAAGCTGCCGGGCGGCCGGGTCGAGCCCGAGGTACGGCTCGTCGAAGAACGTCAGGGGCGCCCGCGCGGCCAGCCCGACAGTCACACCGAGGGCCGACAGCATGCCCCGCGAGAGCCCGCGGACCAGCCGCCCGGCCGGTAGCTGGAAGTCCGCGGCGAGGCCGTGCGCGAACGTGTCGTCCCAGTTCGCGAACAGCCGGCGTGCGGTGTGAAAGACGTGGCGCACGGTGTAGACGTGGGGGTAGCGCTGGCTCTCCCGGACGAAACAGACCTTCGACAGGACGGCCGGGTTCTCCACCGGTGGCGCGTCGAAGACCGACACGTTCCCCGACGACGCGAACGCCTGCCCGGTGAGGATCTGCATCAGGGTGGTCTTGCCCGCCCCGTTGGGCCCGAGCAGGCCGTAGATCGTGTGCTCGGCCAGCGCGAAGCTCACGTCGTCGAGCGCCGTGACGTCACCAAAGCGCTTGGTCAGCCCGTGTGCGGTTACCACCGCCGTCATCCCAGGTCCCTTCCGACAACCGCACCGAATGAATCGATCATCTTCATCAGCTCGTCGTGGCCGATGCCGAGCTTGCGCGCCTCGGCGAGCAGGGGTCCCACGTACTGTTCGGTGAACCGGTCCCGTCGCCGCTCGCGCAGCCTGGCCCGGGCGCCACCGGCGACGAACATGCCGATGCCGCGTCGCTTGTAGAGCGTTCCCTCCGACACGAGCTGGTTGACGCCCTTGGCCGCGGTGGCCGGGTTGATCCGGTGAAAGGCGGCAAGCTCGTTGGTGGACGGGACCTGGGCCTCCTCCACCAACGACCCGTCGATGATCGAGTTCTCGATCAGCTCGGCGATCTGAAGGAAGATCGGTCGGTCGTTGTCCATCGTTGGCTTAGCCGCCCAACTGGTTAGCTACATTGGTAGCTAACCATGTAACCTTGCGCCGCGGCTGTCAAGCCGCCCGGGCGTCCCGCGACCTCAGCCGGCGGCGGCGCCGGGACCCGTTTCCGCTCAGGAAAGGCAGCCGGGGATGCACCATGTTCTCGAACGACAATCGAACACGCCCTGTGCCCGGGTACGTGAAGACGCGGGCGCCGGGTTGACGTACGTTCACGTACAAGATCACCGCACTCGTGAGGGCCTGGCGGCGAGTATCGGCGCTTCGGTTCCAGCCGCTTCGGCGGTCTGGCCGGTAACGCGAACGGCCCCGTCACCGTGAAGGTGACAGGGCCGCTGCGAGACGTGGTCCGTACGGTAGGCGATCAACCGGCCCGTCCGGAGACGACACGCCGCGAAAGGTGGAGCGGGATGGACGAATCGCGCGCCGGGGCTCGTACGTGAGTAAGTGCGCACTGATGGACGTGCGTTCACGTACAAGATCACCCGGACCGGGGTGGTCCAGGGCAGGATGGGCGACATGATCTGTCTGGTCATCGACCCCGACGGCAGCGCGCGCGAGATCGACCTCCCCGGCCGATCCGGCCGGACGCGCCGACGCGCTCGCCATGTTGACCGGCGCGGTCCCGGCCGTCCGGGTGGCCATCGACCGGGACCTGGATCTGTGGACCGGCTCCGGGCGATCCCCCGGAGCGGCCAACGCGGCGGCCTCGGCGCTGGCCGCCGACCTGAGCGGCCAACCATGGCGGTCCTTCTACGGCCCGGTGGTGGTCTGCGGGCTGGAGCTGGGCGAGGCGGGCGAGGAACACAGCGTGGACCTGACCGGCGACCGGCTGGCGGCGCTGCGCCGCCGGATCGGGCGCCACAGCGCGGAATGACCCCCGGCGGCCTCACGACCAGGCCGATTTCTGGAACCGTGCGGCACACGGCGCATACCTGACATACACGGGCAAATCAGGCCCACATAATCAGCTTTCCGCTCGCGTTATGAGGACGGTTAAGTGACGATCACCGCACGCGACCGGTGTTGGGTCGAAGCAGAGGGAAGCCTGAACGGCTCCCGCCGGGCGTCACGGGAGCCGGATTGAGGGTTGGTCAGCGCTGGGTGATCCACTAGATGGACCGGAACGCTGGCCAGAGTCGCAGCGAGGCTTCGGGCGGTGGCGATCGGCGCGATGTGGCCAAGCGGCAGGCGAACTGCCGGTTAATGCCTTCAACCAGATCAGCAGCGCCAGCAGATGCTGATCGTCGTGCCTTTTGCCGCACGCCCACTCTACCTGTGAACAACCCGTGCGGACACGCCTGTGGTTCTCTCGTGGTCGTTTGCGGGTTGAGTAGCAGGCTTCTGATCGCAGTTTGTATTGCTGTCGTTGGGTGCGGGCAGGCGGCAGCATGAGCTGTGTGAGCGATGGCGTTCAGGGACCGGGCGGCGCGTCGCCGGACGGCCAGAGTGTGAGCGGGTCGACAGTGGGTGGTCACCTCAACCAGGTGAGTGCCAGTGAGGTGACCATCCATCAGAATGCGCCGCGGCCGCCGTTGCCGGACGCGGCCATGGTGTCCGGTCTGCCTGTGGGATCGGGATTAGGTCTGCCGCGACCGCCGGCTGCGGTGTTCGCCGGGCGCAGGGACGCGCTGGAGCAAATTCATGCCTGCCTATCCGGTTCAGGGCCGGACGTCGCGGTGATTACGCAGGCGGCGGTGCATGGGCTAGGCGGGATCGGTAAGAGCGAGTTGGCGTTGCAGTACGCGGCCGCTCATCGGAGCGCTTATGGGCTGGTGTGGTGGATAGATGCCGATTCCCCAGCGCAGATCCGGACGGGTTTGGCCAGGCTGGCTAAGACGCTGTGCGTGGGATCGCATTCGGTGGCGGCCTCCCAGGCCACTACCGAAGAGGCAGCAGCGTGGGCGATGAGCTGGCTTGCTTCCCAGCGGGGATGGCTGCTCATCTTCGACAACGTCGAGCAGGCCGAGGACCTGCACCCGTATCTGGGCCGGCTGACGGGCGGAGGTGTGCTGATCACTACCCGCCGCACCGTCGGCTGGCGCGCGCTTGGTTGCGTCTCCATCGGCGTGGACGTCCTGGACGCCGAAGCGGCCGTCACCGTACTGGCCGCCTTGATCGGTCTTGCTCCGGCCTCACCGTCGGAGCTGGTTGAGCTGGCCGCTCTGGCGCGGGAGGTGGGATTTTTGCCGCTGGCCTTGACCCAGGCTTCGGCATTTATCGCCCACACCCCCGGCATCGGTATCACCGACTATCGGCAGATGCTGCACCACACCCCTGCTACAGCCACTGCGGCGGTCGGCGCCGGCGGTGAGGCCGCTGAGCAAACCATCGCCAAGATCTGGACCCGGACCCGCGACCGGATCGCCACGCTGGACCCCGCTGGCCCCTCACCTGCTGGCTCTGCTGGCTTGCTACGCACCCGACCATCTGCCCTTGAGCGTTCTGCACCGGCTTGCGGACACCAGCCGGGTCCGCCTCGGACAGGCGCTGGGGGTGCTCACCTCCTACAGCATGATCACCCTCAGCAAAGCTCAGGACGCGGTCAGCGTGCATCGCCTGGTCCAGGCCGTCACCCTGGCCGACCTCCCCGATGACCAGTACCAAGCCGTTCGAGCCAAGGCCGTCGACCTGCTGAGTGCCTCACTGCCCGACGACCCGGAAACGATCGACAGCTGGGCAACTTACCAGCAGCTACTGGCGCATGCTCGCGCGGCCTTGCCTCCGCACTCGCCCGCGATGGGCAAGATGATCGAGTACCTGCACGCCAGCGGCGACTACACGACCGCCGCCGCCTTGCAGCACAACCGCCATCAGGCCCTTCTCCACAGCCAAGGACCGGAGCATCCCGACACGCTGGTGGCTCTCGCCGGTTTCGCCTACTACACCGGGATGGCGGGTGATGCGGTGACGGCGCGCGACCACTTCACCGCGCTGCTGCCGCTGTTCAAACGAGTTTTTGGTGATGAGCACCCGAGAACACTGGAGGTTTGGGGCGAACTCGGCGCCTGGACGGGATTTGCGGGGGATGAGGCCAAAGCGCTGAACCTCTTCATTGCGCTGCTGCCCGTCCGCGAGCGGGTGCTGGGAGCTGAGCACCCCGATACGCTCAACGACCGGTCTAACATCGCCCGCTTAACGGGTGAGCTGGGAGACGAGGCCAGCGCGAGGGACCAATTCGTTGCGCTACTGCTCATCCGCGAACGCGTCCGGGGCGCCGAACATCCCTCCACGTTGATCGACAGGGACAACCTCGCCTTCTGTACGGGCGCGGCCGGAGATGCGGCAGGCGCGCGCGATCAGTACACCGCGCTGCTACCCATCCGCGAACGCGTCTCCGGCCCCGAACACCCCGAAACGCTGACCACCCGGCACAATCTCGCCTACTGGTTGGGGGAGACGGGCGATGCGGCCAGGGCACGAGATCAATACATCGCGCTGTTGCCTATCAGCGAACGCGTCTCAGGCCCCGAACATGCCGACACTCTGGCCGTTCGGTTTAATCTCGCTCGCTGGTCGGGGGAAGCGGGGGATGCGGCCGGGGCGCGCGACCAGCTCGCCGCACTATTGCCCATCAGCGAACGCGTCTCAGGCCCCGAACACCCCGACACTCTGACCACCCGGCACGAACTCACCTACTGGACGGATCGTTGCCGGAAAACGGACGCCGAAGGGCCCGCCCTGTGACGGCTTTGTGAGCCCAAATGACTGAATCGATATTGGGTCCGTCATAAGCGAAGTTATGCAGGAAGATCATTTGTCATCGGGGCGATGACAGAATCGTCATCCGGACGATGACGCCCGGCGGGGGCCGGACGCTCGATCTTTCTGCCTGAGGCGCTGGCAGGTCTAATGGGTTGTGGACCATCTCTACTTCAACCTCGGGTCGGTGGCTGGCGGCGCCTGCTTTGAGGTCGAGCTGCGCGGCTCGGCCGCCCGGGTCTGCCTGATGGACGACGACGAGTACCAGGCTTACCTGGACGGTGACGCCTACGAGTACTACGGCGGCTTCTACGACTTCAGCCCCGTTGAGCTGGAGGTGCCGTACGACGGCTATTGGTATCTGGTCATCGACAGCAACGGCCGGAGGGTCAAGGTCAGGGTGGCTCAGATCTTCGACGACTGACGCCGGGGCTACCGGCCGCGCTTGCCGTAGTCGCTTCCCGGATCCAGCCAGCACTGCGATTCGTCGCGTGCCGGTGGTCACCGCGGCGCACGACGAAAGGGGACGCACGCGAGATCAGGGCCCCTGATCTTCCATCTTGCTCAGTGGTTGTCAACCCTCTGATCTTCAGTTCGGGGAAGAGTCAGCGGCGAGGTGATCCTGGAGATCGGCGTGCCGGAATTGGTAGATCGGGCCGACCGCGCGCAGCAGCCCCAGCCGGTGCGCGTCATCCAGGAACGGCATCAACGCGCGGGGCAGCCGACCTGCCCAGGCAAGCCGGTAGGTGGCGACTAGATACGCCAGCCACGCATGGTGGTTCCCGGATACGAGCCCGACCGCGAGCCCGTCTGCGGACCCTCCCACAAGCCCAAATGCGAGCCCGAACACGAGCCCGCCCATGAGCATGAACGTGGCAGTCCTTACGAGATTCAGGGCGCGGTCGGCTCGCCAACTGGTCATCGGTGCCGTCGCCCGTTCTGCTCCGGACGGAACCTCAACCCACGTGATTAGCCCGACCACGAGTCCGAACGCGAGCCCGAACGCGAGCCCAAGCACAAGCCCAAACACAAGCCCGCCCACGATTCCGCTCACGAGTCCGAATGCGAGCCCGAACACAAGTCCGCCCGCGAGCCCGAACGCGAGCCCGCCCGCGAGCTGCGACACCCGACCGTGTAGGCGGAGATTTGTTAATCCCGGTTCCTCCAAAAGCCATGACCCGCCCATGAGCCCGAACACAAGCCCGACCATAAGCCCGAACACAAGCCCGAACACAAGCCCGAACACAAGCCCGAACACAAGCCCTAACGCGAGCCCGCTCGCGAACCTGATTGTGGCCGTGAACATGCGGGTGCCCTGAGCGAGGCGCCACCAAGCGATGTCGCGGGTGGGCGCGCTGCCATCTGGGGGGCGGGTCATGGTTCGGGCAAGGTAGGCCAGCCATCGGCGGGTCTGGACGGGGTCGTGGCGGTGGCGGGGCCGGAAGGGGTCGGCGGGGTCGGCACTGGGCGAGCGTGTAGTGACGAGTGCGGGGATGAGCTGGTCGAACAGGTGGCCGCGCAGTTGGTCGGAGTCAGGGAACCGGACAGGATCCAGCAGCGGTGCGGGGTCGACGCGGCCGTCGATGTAGACGACGCGCAGAAGCCACAGACCTAAAGCAGTTCTGGCAACCGCAGCCAGCGTCGCGCCGGGATGCACCGTCATGGCGGCGGGTGCCGTGCGTAGCACAGCCAGGACTTGCTCCCATTTGGCCTGTGGCTGTGGGGGAAGGCATCGTTTCAGATATGCGGCGGCCGCCTTCGGGATGACGGGCTGGGGCTCGATGACCATGGCCGAGGTGAGCACATCTCCTGCGCCCCGGACGGTGTGGCGGAACTCGCTAGTCCGGGCTGGTCGCGATCAGCTGATCGGTTTTGGACAGGGACTGGTTCAGCGCCACGATGACGGCCTGCTGCGCAGGAGGGGGGAGTTCATCTAAGCCGTCCAGAACCGGCAGAATGTGCCCGCGCGCGGCCAGCATCTCGGCCATCCCGGCAGGCAGGTCCGGTGCGCGCAGCGCGGGGTAGTCCTGAGCGAGCCGGGCTGCCAACCACTGGTGCAGGCGAGGGAAAGCCTCGGTGTCCCAGTCGGCCATGGGCATCAGCACCGGCACCGGTTCATCGGGGTGGGCGGCGCGGGTCGCCATCAGTTCGCGGATCAGCTGGACGGCCAGGGTGGTTTTGCCGGTTCCAGGGTCTCCGAGGATGACCAGTCGGCGGCGGCGCATGCTGCGGAACTTGCCGGTCAGGGCGGCGATGTCGGCGCTGGAGGCGGTCAGCCGCCGCAGCCCCGGGGTGAGGTTGGCCGGCTGATCCATCACCGCCACGATGGCGGTCTGCCGCCATCGCACCGGGATCGGGTCGGGGTCATCCAGCGAGCGCAGCGTGACTTCGGTCTTCCACTGCTGTTCCACCAGCCCGGCCAGCACGTCTTTGGCGTGGTCCAGGTGTGCTGAGGTAACCGCCGGCCGGGCCGTCGAGCGTCGCCACCACAGCCATAACGGCACCAGCACCGTCGGAACCACCAGGACAACGCCGACCAGTTGGGCCACGTTCGCCGCCGCTTGTAACCCATCCTTGCCGCTCAGCGCCCAGCCGATGAGTGCCAGCAGCCCAGTCACGCCTGCCACGCCGGCCCACCAGGTCAGCGCGTACCGCCACGAACCGCCCCACCTCGCCATGACCAAATCCTGCGCCATCCGGCCTCAGCACACCCACGAGGGAAACGAACTGTGACTAACCCGCATCCGCTGGATGCGTGGATGAATACGACACAGTCGAATACGTCACGGTGCCAGTCAACCCTCTGATATTCAGCGCGGTGGCGGATCGGCGGCGAGATGGTCCTGGAGATCGGCGTGCCGGAACTGGTAAACCGGACCGACCGCGCGCAGCAGGCCCAGCCGGTGTGCGTCATCCAGGAATGGCATCAACGTGCGAGGCAGATGGCCCGCCCGGGCCAACCGGTAGGTGGTAATTAGATACGCCAGCCACGCACGGTGGTTCCCGACCGTGAGCCCGACCGTTAACCCGACCCCGAGCCCGACCCCGAGCCCGGTCCCGAGCCCAGCCGTGAGCCTGGCCGCCGCGAGCCCGGCCGCGAGCCCGGCCGCGAGCCCGAACGCGAGCCCGAACGTGGTGGCCCGCATGAGATTTAAGGCACGGTCAGCTCGCCAACTGGCCATTGGTGCCGTTGCATGTTCTGTTGTGGCCGGGACCTCAGCCCACTCCATTAGCCCGAACGTGAGCCCGAACGGGACCCCAACCACGAGCCCGACCGCGATCCCGGCCGCGATCCCGGCCGCGATCCCGTCCACGAGCCCGAACACGAGCCCGACCGCGATCCCGACCACGAGCCCGAACACGAGCCCGACCGCAAGCCTGCGGGCGAGCAGCGCCTCTCGACCTTGCAGGCGGAGGTTGGCGAACCCTGGTTCATCCGATGGCCATGACCCGACCGTGAGCCCGACCTCGAGCCCGACCTTGAGCCCGACATCGAGCCCGCCAGCGAGCCCGACCGCAAGCCCGACCTCGAGCCCGACCTCGAGCCCGACCTCGAGCCCGACCTCGAGCCCGACCTCGAGCCCGACCTCGAGCCCGACCTTGAGCCCGACATCGAGCCCGCCAGCGAGCCCAATCGCGAGCTCGAATACGAGCCCGATTGCGAGCCCGGAGATGAGCCCGACCGCGAGCCTGGATGTGATGGTGAGGCTGCGGGTTGTCTGGGCCAGGCGCCACCAGGCGAAGTCGCGGGTGGGTGGGCTGCCATCTGGAGGATGGGTCATGGTGCGGGCCAGGTAGGCCAGCCATCGGCGAGCTTGGCCGGGGTTGTGGCGTCGGCGGGGCCGGAAGGGGTCGGCGGGGTCGGTGCTGGGTGGGCGTGTGGTGATGAGGGCGGGGATGAGCTGGTCGAACAGGTGGCCACGCATCTGTTCGGGGCCGGGGAAGTGGCCGGGGTCCAGGAGTGGCGTCGGGTCGGCGCGGCCGTCGATGTAGACCACGCGCAGCAACCACAGGCCCAAGGCGGTGCTGGCGACCGCGGCCAGCGTCGCGTCGGGATTCTCTGCGGTCGTGCTGGAGGGCGTCGTGCGTAGGACGGACAGGATCTGCTCCCATCCCGCCGACGGCTGTGGCGGCAGGCAGCGCTCCAGGTAGGCCGCGGCCGTCTTCGGGGTGACGGGCTGGGGTTCGATGACCAGGGCCGAGGTGAGGACGTCTCCCGCGCCGTCGACGGCGCGGGCGAACTCGGTGGTCCGGCTGGTGACGATCAGCTGATCAGTGTCGGCCAGTGACCGGTTCAGCGCCACGATGAGGGCCTGCTGCACGGCAGGAGGGAGCTCGTCCAGGCCGTCCAGAACCGGCAAGATATGTCCGCGCGCGGCGAGCGCCTCCGCCATGTCAGCGGGCTGGTCGGGTGCGCGTAGCGCGGGGTAGTCCTGATCGAGTCGGGCGGCCAGCCATTGGTGCAGTCGGGGGAAAACCTCGGTGTCCCAGCTGGCCACCGACATCAGCACCGGCACCGGGTCGGCGGGATGGTCTGCCCGGGTGGCCAGTAGTTCGCGGACCAGCTGGACGGCCAGGGTGGTCTTGCCGGTGCCGGGGCCGCCGAGGATGACCAGGCGGCGGCGGTTCATACTGCGGAACTTTTCGACCGCGGCGGCGATGTCGTTGCTGGAGGCGGTCAGCCGCCGCAGACCGGGGGTGAGGTTTGCGGGTTTGTCTATGATCGCTTTAGTGCGGGTCAGGCGCCAACGCAGGCCGGGTCATCCACCGATCGCAGCGTCGCCTCGGTCTTCCACTGCTGTTCCACCACCCCGGCCAGGACGTCCTTGGCGTGGTCGACGTGTGCGGAAGTGACCGCTGGCCTTGCTGTCGAGCGCCACCGCCACAGCCATAACGGCACCAGCAACGTTGGGACCACCAGGACGACACCGACCAGCTGGGCCAGGTTCGCCGCTGTCTGCAGCCCGTCCTTACCGCTCAGGGCCCAGCCGATGAGTGCCAGCAGCCCGGTCACGCATGCCACGCTGGCCCACCAGGTCAGCGCGTACCGCCACGAACCGCCCCGCCTCGCCATGATCAAATCCTGAGTCATTCCGTCCCAGGACACCCGCAGCAGGCACGAACCGTGACCAACCCGCATCCGCCGAGTGCGTGGACGAATACGACACAGTCGAATACGTCACGGTGCCAGTCTCGGGTTCTCCGGCAACGCAAAGGGCCCCGGCGCCGGTGACGGCGTCGGGGCCCTGCTGGTCTTCTGGGATCCTTCTCTGTGTGCCCGGGGCCGGCATCAACGGTCCCCGGCATCTCAGCGATCGGGCAGGCGCGTGAGCGGGGTCACCGGCAGTCCCGGACCTCCGCCGGGAGGGTCTGCGCGGTCAGGCGGAGCCGGTCGTGTAGGGGTGTCGGTAACGAAGCTGTCATGAAGTACACGCGTTGACGACCGCCCAAGTCAGCGGGAGGACTTGAGCTCGTTTCCTGGATCGGTGGGTGGGCCCGATCTTGTGCGGCCAGTATTGATCCGGATTCGTCGGTTTGCTGCGGGTTCGCGAGACGGCGCCTGCAGCCTGCGAGAGCCGGGTGTGCCGTGGCGCGTGTGCTGGACGAGGACGAGCTCGTCGGAAACTGGACGCTGGTCGGGGACGAGCTGGCGCTGCTGTCGAACCGCCGCGGCCCGACGAAGCTGGCGTTCGCGTTGTTGTTGCGCTTCTACGCGCTGAACGGCAGGTTCCCCAAGGGGCGCTATGAGCTGCCTGACCAGGCGGTCGGCTACGTGGCGCGGCTGGTGAGGATCCCGGCGGAGGATCTGGCGCTGTATGAGTGGGACGGCCGCACGATCAAGGACCACCGCAAGGACATCCGCGAGTTCTTCGGATTTCGGGAGTGCTCGGTCGCGGACGCTGACAAGGCGGCGGACTTGCTTGCCGCGGACGTGTGACAAGGAACGGCAGGAAGACCGGGTGCGGGAGGAGCTGCTGGCGCACCTGCGGGAGGAGAAGATCGAGCCTCCTGCCCGGGACCGGATCAAACGGATCATCGGATCGGCGATCAGCCAGGCCGAGAAGGCGCAGACCGTCCTGATCGCCAGCCGGGTCCCGCCCGAGGCGGTCGCCCGGATGCTGGCGTTGATCGCGAGGACTTCCGACCCGGGCGCGGGGGACGACGGTGAGGACGGGGATGAGGGCGCGTTGTTCGACGCGGCCGAGCTGTCCGGGGCGGATGTGTTCGCGCGGATCCGGGAGGAGCCGGGAAACGTGAGCGTGAAGACGATTGAGAAGGAGGTGGCCAAGCTCAAGGCGGTCCGTCAGGTCGGTCTGCCCGACGACCTATTCAGCGACGTCGCGCCGAGGATTCTCGCGTCGTTGCGGGCGCGGGTGGCGGCCGAGGCACCCAGCCAGTTGCGGCGGCCTCCGCACGACATCAAGGTGACGCTGTTGGCCGCTTACCTGTCGTGCCGCGGCCGCGAGATCACCGACACCCTCGTCGACTTGCTGATCGCGACGGTGCACCGGATCAACGCCCGCGCGGACACGAAGGTGACCGGCGATTTCGTGGCGGAGCTGAAGCGGGTGTCGGGCAAGGAGACCATCTTGTTCAAGATGGCCGAGGCCGCGTTGGAGGCACCTGAGTCCCGGGTCGAGGACGTGATCTATCCGGCGGTGCCGGGCGGTCACAAGACGCTGGTGTCGCTGCTGCACGAGTTCAAGGCCAAAGGGACGTCGTACCGGCAGCACAAGCAGCGGGTGTTCAAGGCCTCCTACACCAACCACTACCGGACCGGCCTGATCCAGATCATCGAGGCGCTGGAGTTCGGGTCGACGAACACGGTGCACGCGCCGATGATGGACGCATTGGCGCTGATCAAACGCTACAAGGCCGAGCAGTCGAACCGGATCAAGTGCTACGCGCTCGGCGAGCGCGTTCCGGTCGACGGCGTGATGCCGACGGAGCTGGTAGAGCTGATGTACTGGGCCGACAGCCAGCGCCGTCAGCGGATCCTGCGGACGGTGTATGAGTGCGGGGTGTTCCAGAGCCTGCGCGACAAGCTGCGCTGCAAGGAGATCTGGGTGGTCGGGGCGGACCGGTGGCGCAACCCCGACGACGACCTCCCCACCGACTACGAGGTACGCCGCTTCGAGAACTACGCCAAACTCCGCAAGCCCCTCGATCCGAGCGTGTTCATCGACGAGCTGCGCGACGAGCTCGACTTCGAACTGTCCCAGCTCAATGACGCGCTCGGTGGCCGAGGACTGCCCTGGTTGAAGATCTCCGACCGCAAGACCGGCGCGATCCAGCTGTCCCCGCTGGACGCGGCGCCCGAGCCGGTCAACCTGCGGCGGCTCAAGGCTGCGATCCGGGCCCGGTGGGGCGTGGTGCCGCTGATGGACATGTTCGCTGAGACCGCGCTGCGCACCAGCTGCCTGTCCGTCCTCAACCCGGTCGGTGTGCGTAGCGAACTCGACCCGCAGGAGCTGTTCGAACGGCTGCTCCTGGTGATCTACGCCTACGGGACTGGCACCGGGATCCGGGCCGCGGCGGCCATCGGCCACCGCGGCGATCTCCCGGGCGCGTTCACGGGAGGCGTCGGCGTAGGCCAGGTCGTCGTCGAGCCGGAGCAGGAACCAGTCGGCCAGCGCCAGGTCGTCGGCCAGTGCCGTCACTCTCATGTTGTGGCGGGCGATCTCCACGGTCCGCCGCATCTCCCGCAGCCGCGTGAGGGTCCAGATCAGTCCGGCGGCGGCCGTCTGCCGTTCGGTCAGTTCGAGCCGGGCCGACGCGGAGACCTCCCCGCCGAGCATCGTCAGGAGCGTGTCGGCCTGCTCGTCCACCCGTCGCCGCGCGGCGCGGATCGCGCGACCGTCCTCGTACACGCGCAACTGGTAACGGATCTTCGCGGCGTGCAGCAGATGGCGCGGGAGGGGCGCCAGGCGATCGTCGCCCGAGGTCCACGCCCAGGCGTCCAGCCCCGCCTCCAGGGACCGCGGCGCCACCAGCAGGAACGTCCGCGACGAGCGGTCGTCTCCGCCGTCGCCGGTCTCCCGGACCGCCACCCCGTCGACGATCGTGTCGGCCTCGGGCGGGGAACCGTAGCCGACGAACAGCAGGCACTCTCCGACGGCCCAGTCCCGGGTGTCGCCCGCGCAGTCGCGCCACACCCGGGCGAGGTCGCCCCAGGCCGACCCGGTCAGGGCCAGGCTGAGCACCCGCATGTCGTGTTCGTCGCGCAGGATCGCCTGCCGCAGGGGTTCCCCGGCGGCGGTCAGCACCCGTACCCGCCCCACCGTCTTCTCCACGGTTTCCAGCCGTCCGGCGAGGGCCTCCCAGGCGCGTTCCAGGCGCTCTGTCCGCTCGGCGGCGTCCGGGCCGGTCAGCGCCACGAAGAGGTGGACGATCAGCCCGGGATCGGCCAGTCCGGGTAAGTCAGGGGGCGTCATCGGCGGGCTCCGGTTCGGCCGCGCCCAACTTGTGGATCAGCTCGTTGACCCGGTCGCGCAGCTCCGCGGGCATGGGAATCTCGGGCGGATCGCCGAATCGGGTGACGATCCTCGCCGGTCCCGCCAGTTCGAGGTACCCGAGGTCGGCCGCCACGTCGTCGGAGGCGGCGAGGGTGCGGACCGCAGCGTCCACGGCGGCCCAGCCGGTCGCCGGGAGGCTCCACTTCAGGGAACGGCGGAGCAGGTCCACCGCGTCGTCGTGCATGCCGCCTCCATGGTGAAGGGACCCGCCGCGCTCATTCTGACGGGCCTGCGACACACGTGGAAGGGGTCAGCGCTTGCGGCGGATCGCCGCGGCCATGTTGACCAGGACGATGCCCGACCACGCCAGCAGGAGGCCGAAGCTGCCGGCCTGGCTGACCGCGATGGCGGTCAGCGGGACGCCGATGCCCAGCGATCCCAGGGCGATCGGGATGTGGCTGTTGTCGGGCTTGGTGGGCTTGACCTCCTGACGCCGGGCCACCTCGGCCTGAACGCGCGCGGTGATCTCGCTGTCGAGCTTCTCGATGAACGAGTCGACCAACGCGTCTTCGTAGGCCGGGCCCAGATCGCGGCGGGCGGCCAGGGTGGCGCGCAGGTCCTCATGCGGGAGAGATGTGTCAGGCACGTCCATAAATGTGGCATAACCCCTGTGGGGCGTCATCATCCATTCGGATGACACGGCGGTCATGCGACGGGTGGACCCGCGATAACGTGCGGTTATGCAGATCGACACACCCCACGGGCCGGGGCTGGCAGAGATCGACGACCCCGGTTCGGCGGGGCTCGTCCTGCTGCTGACGCACGGGTCGGCCGGGGGAGTCGACGCGCCCGACCTGCTCGCGGTGCGCGACGCGTGCCTGGCCGAGGGGATCGCCGTCGCCCGGATCACCCAGCCGTTCCGGCTCCGGGGGGCGCGGGCGCCGGGGTCGGCCGTCCGGCAGGACGAGAGCTGGGTGGCCATCGCCGCGGCGGTCAAGGAGCGCTTCCCGGGTCTGCCGGTGGCCCAAGGGGGGCGGAGCAACGGGGCGCGGGTCGCCTGCCGTACGGCCGGGGAGGTCGGGGCCGTCGGGGTGGTGGCGCTGGCGTTTCCGCTGCATCCGCCCGGTCACCCGGAGAAGTCACGGGCCGCCGAGCTGCGCGGCGCGGGGGCGGGAGTGCTGGTGATCAACGGTGACCGTGATCCGTTCGGGGTGCCTGATGAGGCGGACGCGGAACGGCTGGTCGTGCTGCCCGGAGAGAATCACGATCTCCGGAAGAACCCCGCCCTCATCGGGGCGGAGGTGGCGCGCTGGCTGGCCGCGCGCCGGTGATCCCCCGTGGTCGCCGCGTCAGGCGGCGGTGATGGCCATGTCGGTCGGCCGGTGCGGAGCGATGATCGCCCCGTTGGGGAGCAGCTCGCCGGTGTCCTCGAAGAGGACGACACCGTTGCAGAGGAGGCTCCACCCTTGTTCGGGGTGGGCCGCGACCGTTCGGGCGGCTTCGCGGTCCTGCGCTTCCGCGCTGGGACAGCCGGGCTCATGAGGGCACATCGCCGGGGCTCCGTGTCTTTCTCGTGTCGCTCGTGACGTGGATCCGCCCAGCCATGTGGGGGACGAGCGTATGGGGTTGAGTTGACGCAAATTGGCCTACACCACTGTCGGCCTACACCAGTGTGCGCCAGGTCACTCGACAAGGACATAGCCCGTTCGGACGATTTCGCCCACACCCTGGTAGGGGGGTGTGAGTCATGCCTGTGACCTACGACACAAGGGTGCCCGATGCACGATAACACCCCAAGCGCGACACGCCGTCACTTCGGTAAATGACCTGTTACGAGCTTTCGAGCCCGGTCAGCACCGCGGTCAGCCCGCGCTCGAAGTCGGCGTCGCCCGTGGCCACCCGCGCCTTCTCCACCTCGGCGTCGGGGTCGGCCCAGCCCGAGGCCTGCATCTCGACCGCGACCGCCCCGTAGACATAGGCGCGCAGGGTCTGCACCGCCTCCTGCGCGTGGTCGAGGCCGGCGTCGCGGAGCTGCTCCACCTGGCTCGCCACGGCCATCAGCGCCGTCCCCTTGGGCGGCTTGGTCAGGGCCAGCGACAGCACGCCGGGATGCTCCATCAGGGCGGCGCGGGCGGCCCGCGCCCAGTCGCGGGCGATCTCCTGCCAAGGGGCCTCCCTCGGCTCCACCTGTACGGCCGTCACGTGCTCCGCCAGGGCGTCCATGAGCGCCTCCTTGCCCCGGGGGAGGTGGTGGTAGATGGCCATCGCCTCGACCTGGAGGGCGTCGCCCAGCCGCCGCATGGTCAACCGGCGCAGCCCCTGCCCGTCGGCGATGTGCAGGGCGGCGTCGATGATGCGTTCGCGCGATAGGGGGGTCGGAGGTCGCTTGGCAGGCATGCGATCATCCTGCCATCCCGGCCGGACAGGGGAGGGTCTACGCTGTCGACCAGTGCGTTTCAATCAGGACTGAGAGGTTGACGATGGCGTTTTTCCGTCCGCGGGTGAGCCGGGAGGCGGAGGTCAGGTTCCACGCCGACCAGGAGATCTCCAAGAGCTACGGCGACCTGCTCGACAAGGCCCGCCAGGCCGAGGCCCACCTGCGCGCCCGCCAGGCCGCCCACGCGTCCGGCGCCGAGCTGCGGGAGGCCGGGCTCGCCTACGACCAGGCGCTCACCGCCGCCCTCCGGGCCGCCGAGGCGGCGCAGCGGGCGACCTTCGGCGTGAAGGCCTACGACGACCGCATCCGCCGCCGCAAGGGCCGGGCGACCCCCGAGGGCGCCAAGTGGACCACCGAGGTGAGCAAGCTGCGCACCCTCCGCGAGGAGAATCGGCTGACCGGGATCGTGCGGCTGCCGCGTCCGGTGACGGCTTCGGCCCGCTGACAAATACCCACCCGGAATGTCCGGGGCGTCAACGGACCGGCACGCTGCGCCGTCTAAGGATTACCTTGGGGTCAGGGAGGCCGGAGAGATGCCCGGACGGGTCAGATACGCGGCGGGCCGGCCGTGCTGGGTCGAGGTCGGCACCGCCGATCTCGCGCTCAGCGAGGAGTTCTACCACGGCGTGTTCGGCTGGGACTTCGAGCCGCGCGGGCGCAGCCACTCCACGGCGCTGCTGCGCGGCGAACCGGTCGCCGGGCTGGGCCCCGCCCGTCCCGGCGGGCCGGCCTGGCTGGTGCACATCGCGGCCGACGACATCGACGACTCGACCCGCCGCGCCGACGACGCCGGGGCCCGCGTGCTCGCCGGGCCCGAGCAGATCTTCGACGAGGGCCGCGAACAGGGCTGGCGGACGGTTCTGGCCGACCCCTCCGGGGCCGAGTTCGCGTTATGGGAACCCGTCGCGCTCGAAGGCGCGGGGGTGCGCGGGGCGCCGGGGGCCTTCTGCTGGACGGAACTGGCCGCCCGCGACGCCGACGAGGCCTCGGCCTTCTACGGCCGGCTCTTCGGCTGGCACGCGCGGCGGGCGCCGTTCCTGAGCGGCAGTGGCAGCTACACCGAGTTCGACCTCAAGCGGTCGAAGACGACGGTGGCCGGGATGGTCGAGATGACCGACGCGTGGCCGCCGGAGATCCCGCCCCATTGGATGGTCTACTTCGCGGTCGCCGACTGCCAGGAGGCCTGCCGGATCGTGGCCGACCTGGGGGGAACCGTCCAGGTCCCGCCCTTCGACCTGCCCTCGGGCTGGGCCGCCGTGGTCACCGACCCGGCCGGGGCGGTCCTGTCGCTGATCGAGTTGAACTCGTGAGAAGACTGTGGCCGGCCCGGTCGAGCGGAGTGGTGGCCGGGCCGGCCGGGGACGGTGCGGGTCGGGAGCGTGACCCCGTACCGGGAGGTCTGCTAGCTCGCCCAGTCGAGGAGCGGGCGGGCGTTGCTGGGGTGGCGGAGCTTGGAGAGGCTCTCCTTCTCCAGCTGGCGGATGCGTTCCCGGGTCAGGCCCAGGTGCTTGCCGATCTCGTCGAGCGTGTGCGGCTTGCCGTCGGCCAGCCCGAAGCGCAGCGCCATGATCTTGGCCTCGCGCGGCGACAGGTTGTTCAGCACGCCCTTGAGCTGCTCGGCCAGCAGCTGCCGGTCGACCACCTCGGAGGCCTCCAGGGAGTCGACGTCCTCGATGAGGTCGCCGATCCGGGTCTCGCCGTCCTCGCCGATGGTGCTGTCGAGGCTGATCGGCTGACGGCTGGTGCGGAGCAGCTCCTCGATCTGGTCGGGGGTCTTGTCGAGCTCCACCGCCAGCTCCTCGGGCGTGGGTTCGCGGCCGAGGCGCTGGTGCATGTCACGCTCCACGCGGGAGAGCTTGGAGAGCATCTCCAGTACGTGGACCGGAAGCCGGATGGTCCGGGCCGAGTCGGCGAAGCCGCGCTGGATGGCCTGCCGGATCCACCACATGGCATAGGTCGAGAACTTGAAGCCCTTGGTGTAGTCGAACTTCTCCACGGCCCTTATGAGGCCGAGGTTGCCCTCCTGCACCACGTCGAGCAGGGCCATGCCCCGGTCGGTGTACTTCTTGGCCACCGAGACCACCAGGCGGAGGTTGGCCTCCAGCATGTGGTCCTTGGCGCGGCGCCCGTCCTCGATGACCCATTCCAGGTCCTCGCGCTCGACGGCCGACAGCCGCTTGCCGGTCTCCTCGGCCAGGTCGAGCTTGTACTCGGCGTACAGGCCCGCTTCGATGCGGCGGGCGAGCTCGACCTCCTGGGCGGCGGTGAGCAGGGTGCGGCGGCCGATGGACTTCAGGTAGGTGTGGACGGAGTCGCCCATCGCCGAGGACGTGTCGTCGAGGTCCACCCCGGCGGCCTCGGCCTCCACCTCGGCGTCGGCGGGCTCCGCCTCGTCCTTGACAGGGGTCGTAGCCTTCGTAGTGTCGTCGGGGCTCTCTCCGAGGCTCACTCCGGCCTCGGTGAGGCCGCGCAGGATGCCACGGGCCTTGGTCGCGCTCACGCCGGCGTCGGAGAACGCCTCGCGCAGCTCGGTCAGGGAAAGGTGACCCTGCTTGCGACCCCGCTCCAGGAGCTGGTCGAGAGTCGTCGGAACAGCCTCACGCGCGGGCGAGGCAGACGCCACGGCGGTTCGGGGCATGAGGACACCTCCTCCTTCGCGGAGATCAAAGATTCGTCGTCATGGGTTCTGGCAAAGCCCGGGCGCCCACGCGCCAACACGGCTGCTTTAGTAAGAACGCCAACGCCGGATATTTGTTCCCGTGTTACCTAAACCGCACGAAAATAGGCGGTCTGGTCAGTTGAGGGTCACTTCGACGCGGGGGATCTGCATGGGCTCGGCCTGTTCCAGGTTCTCGGGGGTCCAGTAGCCGCCGACCTCCTCGGGGTCGGTCTCGAGTTCCCTGACCACCACGTTGGAGGGGACGGGTTCCGGGGTGGGCGTGATTTCACCCGTGCCCCCGACGGTCTTCAGCAAACGCTGCTGTTCGAATTCGAGGCGCCCGGCCGACGCGGTCGCCGCCACGGCCACCCCGCCCACGACGATGACACCGACGATCCCTGCGGAGACCAGCATCCTCGGGGTCGGGATCATGGGGCTGCTTCCTTTCGTCGGCGTACCTGATCGTATGACGGATGATTGTCATACTTGGTTCCGTATGGTGACCATATCGGGTTTGCCGTTGGGGAGCAGGGGCAACGCCGTGACCTGGACCAACGCCTTCGGCGCGGCATAGGCGGGCAGTTCCGACTTGGCATGGCTGCGCAGCTCCTCCAGCGTCGCCTCGCCCGCCACCACGGCCACCACGATCTGCCCCCACTCGGGATCGGGGCGGCCGACCACGGCGACCTCCCGGACCTTGGGGTGGGTGGCCAGCACGTTCTGGACGACCCCGGCGACGACCTTCTGGCCGCCGGTGTTGATCACGTCGTCGGCGCGGCCCAGGATCCGCAGCTCCCCGTTCTCGATCTCGCCTAGGTCGCTCGTGGTGAACCACGGGCCGGTCAGGCGGGAGCCGAGGCGGTGGCCGTTCATGAGCATCGGACCGGCGATCATGACCCGGCCCTCGGCGTCGAGTTTGAGATCTACGTTGTCAAGGGGGCGGCCGTCGTACACGCAGCCGCCGCTGGTCTCGGTCATGCCGTAGGTGTGGAAGATCCGCGGGTGGCGGGCCTTCAGGTCGGCGGTGGCCGGGGCGCCGCCCAGCAGGATCGTGGTGAAGCCCGACACGTCGGGCAGGCGGCGCAGCTGGGTCGGCACCAGCGAGACGTGATCGGCCCCGGAGGCCGTCACCTTCCCGGGGTCGAAGGTCTCGTGGACGATCGGATCGGTGCCGCACAACAGTGCCCGCGTGATGACCTGGAGCCCCGACACGTGGGAAGGGGGCAGGCAGCACAGCCACCGGTCGCCGGCCTTCGCGCCGATGCGGTCGAGCGAGGCCCGCGCCGAGGCCAGCAGGGCCCGGGCCGAGAGCTCGACGCCCTTCGGGACCCCGGTCGACCCCGATGTGGCGATGATCACGGCGGTGTCCTCTTCTGCCGGTACGCCCTCCGGGAGCACGCTCGTGCCGTCGGGTGTGGTGACATGGGTCGGCCGCAGCGTGTCGAACAGGGCCCTGACCGCCCGGTCGGGCAACGATGGCGCGACCGGCAGGATCGCCGGGCCGCCGCCGTCGAGCGCGGCGGCCACCGCCTCGGCGAGGGCGGGACCTGGCGGCAGGACAAGAGCGTGCACCGGACGATCGACCACCTGGTCAGGGTAGCCGGGCCGGTGCCGGAGAACGGGGAGGGCGGCGTGGAGCTGCGGGTGTTCCGGATTCCCATGGTGGTCCGGTTCCGGGGGCAGACCGCACGGGAGGGCATCCTGATCAGGGGTCCCCACGGGTGGGGGGAGTTCTCCCCCTTCCCCGAGTACGGCCCGGCCGAGTGCGCCCGCTGGCTGGCCTGCGCGCGGGAGGCCGCGTTCGAGGGCTGGCCGAGCGCGGTGCGGGAGGTCGTGCCGGTGAACACGACCGTGCCGGCGGTCGGGCCCGAGAAGGCCGCCGCGATGGTGCGCGCCTCGGGCTGCGCGACGGCCAAGGTCAAGGTCGCCGAGGCGGGCCAGACGCTCGCCGACGACCTGGCCCGCGTCGAGGCGGTCCGTGACGCCCTGGGGCCGGGCGGGAAGGTCCGGGTCGACGCCAACGGCGGCTGGGACGTCGACGACGCCGTCCGCGCGATCAAGGAACTCGACCGGTTCACCCTGGAGTACGTCGAGCAGCCGTGCGCGACCCTCGACGAGCTGGCCCGGGTCCGGCGGCGGGTCGACGTGCCGATCGCCGCCGACGAGTCGATCCGCAAGGCGGAGGACCCGCTGAAGGTCAGGGCCGCCGAGGCGGCCGACATCGCGGTCGTGAAGGTGCAGCCGCTCGGCGGGGTCGCGAACGCCCTGCGGGTGGTGGAGGCGTGCGGTCTGCCGGCCGTCGTGTCGTCGGCCGTGGAGACCTCGGTGGGCCTGGCGGCGGGGCTGGCGCTGGCCGCCGCGTTGCCGGAATTGCCGTACGCTTGCGGACTCGGGACCATGTCGCTTCTGGCCGGGGATGTCGTGGCCGATCCGCTGGCCGAGGAGCTGGGGGTCCTGCGCGTGCGGCGTCCCGAGGTGGACGAAGACGCCCTGGCGCGTTTCGAGATCGAGTCGCCGGAGTGGATTCGGCGGATGGAGGGGGCCGCCGCGTGAATCCGGCTACCGCGCTGGCGACCGTACTCGTCGACGAACTGGCGTGGTGCGGGGTCACCGAGGCGGTGGTCGCACCCGGGTCCCGGTCGGCGCCCCTGGCGCTGGCGCTCCACGACGACCCCCGCATCCGGCTCCACGTGCGCACCGACGAACGCTCGGCCGGGTTCCTCGCGCTCGGGCTGGCCCGGCGCCTGGAGAAGCCGGTCGCGGTCGTCACCACATCGGGCACGGCCGCCGCGAACCTGCACCCCGCCGTGATCGAGGCGAGCGAGGCGGGGGTGCCGCTGCTGCTGCTGACCGCCGACCGGCCGCCGGAGCTGCGCGGGACGGGCGCCAACCAGACGATCGACCAGGTGAAGCTGTTCGGCTCGGCCGTGCGGTGGTTCGCCGAGATCGGGGTGCCCGAGGAGCGGCCGGGGCAGGTGGCCTACTGGCGGTCGCTGGCCTGCCGCGCCTTCCAGCGGGCCGAAGGTCCGGGCGATCCCGGTCCGGTGCACCTGAACGTGGCGTTCCGGGAGCCTCTCGTACCCGACGGGAACGACGACTGGCCCGAGACGCTCGACGCGAACGGGCCGTGGGTGCGGGCCAGGGTGGCGCCGCCGTCGTCGGCGCTGCACATCCCGGCGACCCGGCGCGGGGTCTTGGTGGTGGGCGACGGCGCGACCAACGTGCGGCGCTACGTCGCGGCGGCCGGGATGGCCGGCTGGCCGGTGCTGTCGGAGCCCAACGGCGGCGGCCGCTACGGCGACACCGCGATCTCGACCTACCACTTCCTGCTCGGCACCCCCGGGTTCGCCGAGGCCCACCAGCCCGACGTGGTCGTGACCCTCGGGCGTCCCGGCCTGTCGCGGCCCCTGCTGGCCTGGCTGAAGCGGGCCCAGGAACACGTCGTGGTGGCCCGCGACCTGACCCGGTGGCCCGATCCGACGCGGTCGGCCACCCAGGTGGCGCAGGCGGTGGAGATTCCCGTGGCGGCCGGCGGCGACCAGTGGCTGAACGCCTGGCGGCGGGCCGAGATGGCCGCCCGTCACGCCGTCGACGACGTGCTCGACGCGGGCGGGCTGAGCGAGCCCCGGCTGGCCCGCGACCTGGCGGCGATCATCCCGAACGGCTCGCTGCTGTTCTGCGGCTCCTCGATGCCCGTCCGAGACCTCGACCAGGCCATGCGGCCTCGGCGCGGGGTGCGGCTGATGGCCAACCGGGGGGCGTCCGGGATCGACGGCCTGGTGTCGACGGCGGCCGGGGCGGCGCTGGCCCACCACGGGCGCGCCTACGCCCTGATGGGCGACCTGTCCTTCCTCCACGACCAGAACGGGCTGGTCATCGGGCCCCGGGAGCCCCGGCCCGACCTGTGCGTCGTGGTGGTCAACAACGACGGCGGCGGGATCTTCTCGCTGCTGCCGCAGTCGTCGCTCGGCGGGTCGTTCGAGCGGATCTTCGGCACGCCCCACGGCGTCGACCTGGGGTACCTCGCGGCGGCGACGGGCACGCCCTACAGCGTGGTCAGCGACCCCGACGATCTGGCCAAGGCGATCCGCGGCGAAGGGCCCCGCCTGGTGGAGGCCCGCACTGACCGGACCGCCAACGCGGCGGTCCACGTGGCGATGCGCGACGCCGTCAGGGCGGCGATCGGCTAGGGGAGTCGGATGGGTCTCGAACACTGGCTGCAGTCGATCCCGGACCTCTGGATCTACGTCGTCGTGGGTCTGGTCATCGGGGTCGAGAGTCTCGGCATTCCGTTGCCGGGGGAGATCGTGCTGGTCAGCGCGTCGCTCATGGCGGCCAAGGGGATCGTCGACCCGCTGCTGGTCGGCGGGTGCGCGACCGCCGGCGCCATCGTCGGCGACTCGATCGGCTTCTCCATCGGCCATCGGGGCGGGCAGGGGCTGTTCGACCGGCTGGGTCGGCGGTTCCCCCGGCACTTCGGGCCCGGCCACGTCGGGCGGGCCAAGGCGCTGTTCCGGCGCTGGGGCGTGTGGGCGGTGTTCTTCGGGCGGTTCGTCGCGCTGCTGCGGATCCTGGCGGGGCCGCTGGCCGGGGCGCTCCATCTGCCGTATTGGCGGTTCCTGGCCGCGAACGTGCTCGGCGCGATCCTGTGGGCCGGGGGGACCACGGCGGTCGTCTACTATCTGGGCGTCGCGGCCGAGCGGTGGCTGAAGCAGCTCTCCTGGGCGGCGCTGGCTCTGGTGGTCGTGTTCGGCCTGGTGACGATGGTGTGGGTGCGGCGGCGGGCCCGGTCGTAGGAGGCCGGTCCCTTCGGGGATACGTGCAGGCCAATTCCCTACAATATTGACAGGTATTAGGGGTATTTCTACGATGAAGGGACCTGAACGAGAGGAACACCGTGACGGCCGTGTCGGATTTCCCGCGCCCCAGGATCGGCGATGCGCCGGAACCATTCAGAGGTGGAACCATGAGAATCCCCCCCGACGTCGAGACCGACACCCGCGACCTCTTCCGCAGCGCCTTCCGCCGCCACGCCGCCGGAGTGGCCGTCGTCACCACGGCGGGGCCGGTCGGATTCACCGCCACCTCCCTAGCGTCCGTCTCGATGGAACCGCCGCTGGTCACCTTCGGCATCGGCCTGGGGTCGTCGAGCTGGCCCGCGATCCGTGACCGGGACAGCTTCGTCGTCCACATCCTGGGCGAGTCGCAGCGCGACCTCGCCACGCTGTTCGCGCGCAGCGGCGCCGACCGCTTCGGCCCGGAGACCAGGTTCGACACCCTCGACACCGGCGAACCCGTGCTCCACGGTGTGGCGGCGTGGCTGCGGTGCGAGATCAGGGAACGGTTCGTGGCGGGGGACCACCGCCTGGTGGTCGGCCTGGTCACCGAGGGGGAGACAATCCCCGGACGGCGGCCGCTGCTCTACCACGACGGCACCTTCGGATCGTTCACCTAGGAGACCCGGTTGTCCTTCCACGAACCGCTGCACCACGTCGTGCCCGCCGGGCTGTCGGACGAGACGGCCCAGACGTCCGGGATGTACCGGCGGGCGGCCATCAGCGGGCCGAGCGTGGGCTCGGCCAGACTCTGGATGGGGCAGACCCACGTCGCCCCGTCCACGCGATCGGCCGACCACCACCACGGCGACTCCGAGACCGCGATCTACGTCGTCAGCGGGCACCCGTCGTTCGTCTTCCTCGGCGACGACGGCGCGGAGCGGCGGATCGACACCTCGCCGGGCGACTACGTGTTCGTGCCGCCGTTCACGCCCCACCGGGAGGAGAACCCGTCGCCCGACGAGGAGGCGGTGGTGGTGATCGCGCGGTCGTCGCAGGAGGCGATCGTGGTCAACCTCCCCTCCTTGGGATCTACTTTGTAAAGGCACCGGGTCGGGGCTAGTCTGTCGCGGTGCCGTACAAGACCCTCGACGACGTGGTCGAACACGAGACGGAGGTGCGGCGGTCGCGGTTCGTCTGCGCCGTCGCGCCGGCCCCCTCGGAGCAGGCCGCCCGCGAGTTCATCACGGCCCGCCGCGCGCTCTACCCCGACGCCACCCACAACTGCACCGCCTACGTGATCGGCACCGGCGCGCGCCGCTCCGACGACGACGGCGAACCCGGCGGCACGGCCGGCACCCCGATGCTCGACGTGCTGCTCAAACGCGGCTACGCCGACGTGGTCACGGTGGTGACCCGCTTCTTCGGCGGCATCCTGCTGGGCGCCGGAGGGCTGGTGCGGGCCTACGGCGGCGCGGTGGGGGAGACCCTCGACCGCGTGAGGCCGGTGACGATGGTCGAGGCCCGGCTGGTGACCGTCTCGATCGACCACGCCCACGCGGGCCGGCTCGAGAACGACCTGCGCGGCCGCTACGACGTGCGCGGGGTCACCTACGGGTCGGGAGTGGCCTTCGACGTCGCGGTGGCCGACCCCGCGGGCTTCGAGGAGTGGCTGGCCACCGCGACGGCCGGACGGGCGAGCGCGTCAGCGGGCGACCCGCTGTTCGTCCGTGCGGAAGACGCCTGAGCAGGCGACCACGATGATCCCGGCGACCGGGACCACCAGCAGGCCCATCCGCAGCGAGCTCGCGTCGGCGATGAGGCCGACCAGTGGCGGCGTACACAGGAATCCGGCCCGCAGCAGCCACGACAGCAGGGTGAGCCCGGTGCCGGGGCGGAAGCCGGGCAGCTGGTCGGCGGCGTGCATGGCGCCCGGGATGAGGGTGGCGCTGCCGAAGCCGGCCAGGCCGAACCCGGCGATGGTGCCGGGGACGCTCGGGAAGGCCAGTGCGAGCCCGACGCCCAGCGCGATGAGCAGGCCGCCCGCGCGGGCGACGGCGGCCTGACCCCACCGGTCGACGAAGCGATCGCCCAGCGCGCGCCCGACGAACTGCGCGCCCACGACGGCGACCAGGCCGAACGCGGCGATGCCGGGGGCCGCGCCGAGCGAGCCCGACAGGTAGACCGCGGCCCAGGTGCCGCCGGCGTCCTCGACGGTGGCGCCGCAGATCGCGATGACCGCGAGCAGCGCGAGCGCGCCGTAGGCGACCGACCTGGCCGGGAGCGCGGGCTTGTCGGGGCCGGCGGCCTCCACGGGCTCCTGCGGCTCGGGGCCGGGGATCAGGAAGCGGTAGGCGACCAGGTTGACGATGACGAACGTCACCGCCGAGATGCTCAGGTGCAGCCCGAGCGACAGGTTCAGGGCGGCCGCGCCGCCGCCCATCAGGCCGCCGAGCACGGCGCCCAGGCTCCAGATGGCGTGGAAGGAGTTGATGATCGAGCGGCCGTAGAGCCGCTGCACGCGCAGGCCGTGGGTGTTCTGGGCGACGTCCACGACCGAGTCGAGCGCACCCACGAGGAACAGCGCCCCGGCGAACAGCGCCCAGCTGGGCGCGAGCCCGGCGAGCAGCACGAGGCCGCCGGTGAGAATCATGCCGCCGACGGCGACGCGGGAGGACCGCAGGCGCCGGATGAGGATGCCCGCCAGCAGGCCGGAGGCGAGCGACCCGGCGGGCACGGCGGCGACGGCCAGGCCGAACTGGGCGTTGGAGAGTTCGAGCGCGTCGATGATGGCCGGGTAGCGCGGCATCAGGTTGGTGAAGATCGCGCCGTTGGTCAGGAACAGCAGGGCGACCGCGGCCCGGGCACGGCGATCGGCGGGGGAGATCAGAGGTCGGCCCTCCAGATGGTCGTGCTGTTCGATGGACGTTCGAGCCCGGCCTCAGCCTTCGAGGGCGTACTGCATGGCGCGGAACTTCGACTGGGCCTCCGCCAGCTCGGCGGCCGGATCGGACCCGCCCATGATGCCGCAGCCCGCGAAGAGCCGGGCGCGCGGCCCGTCGAGCTGGGCGCAGCGCAGCGCGATGCCCCACTCGCCGTCGCCCCGGGCGTCGATCCAGCCGACCGGCCCGGCGTAGCCGCCCCGGTCCATCTGCTCCAGCCGGGGGATCAGCGCGACCGCGTCGTCGGTCGGGGTGCCGCCGACGGCGGCCGTGGGGTGGAGCGCCGCGACCACGTCGAGGACCGACGCGCCGTCGTCGAGTTTCCCGGTGACCCGGCTGGCGAGGTGCTGCACGTTGGGCAGCGAGAGCAGTTCGGGTTCGGCCGGTACGTCGAGCTCCGCGCACAGCGGCTTCAGCGCGGCCTCGACCGAGGCGACCGCGCACGTGTGCTCGTAGCGGTCTTTCGGCGAGTCGAACAGCGTGGCCGGGTCGGCGCCGCTGGGGATGGTGCCGGCCAGCACGAGCGACTCGATGGCCCGCCCGGTGTGCCGCACCAGCAGCTCGGGCGTGGCCCCGATGAGCCCGCCGACGGAGAAGGTGTAGCACTCGGGGTAGCGCGCCGCGAGCCGCGCCAGCGGGACGCGCGGGTCGATGTCGGCCTCGGCGGTCGCGATCAGGTCGCGGGCCAGGACGACCTTCTCCAGCCCCCCGGACGTGATGCGCTCGACGGCGGCGGCGACGGCGTGCTCCCAGCCGGGCGCGGTCAGCGCGCCGTCGGAGTAGCGGATCCGCCCCGGCGGGACGGCGGGCGTGACCAGCCCCAGGTTCTCCTCGCCCACCGTGGTCAGCCAGGCCTGCCCGTCGCGCCGGGCCACCACGACGCGGGGCACGACGAGGACCGACCCGGCCGAGGCCGGGTCGAAGGTGAAGCTGCCGAAGGCGACGGGCCCGGAGCCGGGACGCCGGACCCGGTCGTCGATGTCGGCGTGCCCGAACGCGCCGGCCAGCCAGTCGCGGGCCCACGCGAACCGGCCGGGCCCCGGCGGTATGGTCACCCGCAGCGCCTCGCCCCACGCCACCAGCCCGTCGCCGTGGTGCACCCACGTGTAGGCGGCCGGACCCGGCAGCAGGGAGATGAGGTCACCGGGGTCGCGTACCGGGACCGTGCGGACCACGAGCGGGGGATGAAGTCCGAGGGCGACGCTCACCTGACCCACTTTACGCAGAAACTGAACGTGTTCGACATCGGGTCCCTTTCGTCGGTACGCCGGTGTCAAGACCCGATAGCAGCTTGGTCATGGAAGAGACGCCTGCCGCCTCGGTAATAGAGCCTTGGCGTTCGTGATCTCTACCTTTGGCTCCCGGAGGTGTCCATGATCAAGAAGATCACGCCGGTGGCCGCTGTCGTCACGCTGCTCCTGTGGCCTGGAACGGTCCAGGCGTCCACCCAGCCGATGACGATCGCGGCGCTCGGCGACTCGATCAGCGCGGGCTTCAACGCCTGCGGCTGGTACGTCGCCTGCACGTCGCGCTCGTGGTCGGCCGGCGACCACAAAGACGTCAACAGCCACTACCTGCGGCTGCTGGCCGACGGGGTCGACGTCAGGGGCCGCAACCGCAACTTCGCGTACAACGGCGCGACCAGCGCCGACCTGATGGAGCAGATGGACGAGGCGATCAAGGCCAAGGCGACCTACGTGACGATCCTCATCGGCGCCCAGGACGCGTGCGTGCGCACCGAGAGCCAGATGACCCCGGTGGCGACCTACCGGGCGCGGATCGACGCGGCGCTGGCCAAGCTGGCGCCGACGGGGGCGCAGGTGCGCGTCTCCAGCGTCCCGGACCTGAAGCGCCTGTGGCGGGTCGCCAAGGACAACCCGGTGGCGCGGGCGTTCTGGGGCATCGCGCGCATCTGCCAGACGATGCTGGCCAACCCGACCTCGACCGCCCGGAAGGACGAGGACCGCCGTGACCGGGTCCGCGCGCGGGTGCTGGCGTACAACAACGAGATGGCGAAGGCCTGCGTGGCCTACGGGCCGCTCTGCCGCCACGACAACGGCGAGGTGTTCCGCTACCAGTTCCCGGTGTCGATGGTGAGCAAGTGGGACTTCTTCCACCCGAACGCCGAGGGCCAGAAGACGATCGCCCGGTTGTCGTTCCAGCGGGTGGAGTCGCCGGTCTAGAGCCAGCCGTTGTGGCGGGCCACCCCGGCGGCCTCGACGCGGTTGCGGGTGCCGGTCTTGCCGATGGCCGACGACAGGTAGTTGCGGACCGTGCTCTCCGACAGGTGGAGGCGGGCGGCGAGGTCGGCGATCGTGGTGCCGTCGCCGGCGATGGCGAGGATCTCGCGTTCCCGGTCGGTCAGCGGGCTCGGCCCGGCCGACAGCGCGGCGGCGGCCAGCGCGGGGTCGACGACGCGCTCGCCGCGCAGCACCCGGCGGATGGCGTCGGCGAGGTCCTCGACCGGGCCGTCCTTGACGAGGAAGCCGCGGGCCCCGGCGTCCATGGCCCGGCGCAGGTAGCCGGGGCGGCCGAACGTGGTGAGGATCAGCACCCGGCAGGCGGGCAGCCGTTCGCGCAGGTCGGCGGCGGCCTCCAGGCCGCCTCGGCCGGGCATCTCGATGTCGAGCAGGGCGACGTCGGGCCGCGCCTCCAGGGCGGCGGGCACGACCTCGGTGCCGTCGCCGATCTGGGCCACGACCTCGATGTCGGGTTCGAGGCCGAGCAGCAGGGCCAGGGCGCCGCGCATCATGCCCTGGTCTTCGGCCAGCAGCACACGGATCATCAGGGGGTGGCTCCTTCCGGGACGCCGACGGTCAGCCGGAACCCGCCGGCGGGGGCGTTCCCGGCGGCGAACCGGCCGCCCGCCGCCTCGACGCGTTCGCGCAGGCCGCCGAGCCCGTTCCCGGACGCGGGCCCGGTGACCCCGGCGCCGTCGTCGGCGATGGTCAGCTCGGCGCCCTCACTCTCCCCCTCGCCGACGACCAGGGTGATGGCGCAGGTGCGGGCGGTGCTGTGGCGGATCACGTTGGTGACGCCCTCGCGGACCGCCCAGCCGAGCAGGGCGTCGGTCTCCGGCGCGAGCGGGCTCCCGGGGCTCCGCACGGTCAGTTCGATGCCCGCGGCGGCCAGCGCGTCGCGGGCGGAGGTGAGCTCGGCGTCCAGGCCCCGCCCCCGGTAACCGGTCACGGCGGCCCTGACCTGGGTGAGGGCCTGGCGGCCGATCTCCTCGATGTCGGCGGCCTGCCGGGCGGCCGCCTCGCCGTCGCGGGGCGCCAGCCGCCGGACCACCTCGGCCTTGACGACCATGACGGACAGGGTGTGGCCGAGCAGGTCGTGCAGGTCGCGGGAGAACCGCAGGCGCTCCTCCGAGACGGCCACCCGCGCGAGCTCCTTCCGGGTGGCCTGCAGCTCGGCGATGGTGTCCCACAGCTGCACGATGATCCACGGCACCAGCCCGGCGACGAACACCCCCCAGCCGGAGAAGGCCACGTTCATCGCGCCGACGTCGCTCCTGATGGCGGCCAGGACCGCGATGCCGGTGAGCGGCACCAGCAGCGCCACGCCGGGCCACCGGCGGACGACGGCGCCGGTGGCGACGGCGCTCATGGTGAGCGTGAAGGACCAGGAGCCGCCGAAGGCCAGGGCGGCGGCCGAGCTCGTGAGGCCGAGCAGCGCCAGGGCGAGGTGGGACTCGCGCCGGGCGGTCCACAGATAGAGGACGATGACCGCGACCACGGCCGCCCAGCGGGGGATCGAGGGCCGGGCGACCGTCTCCAGGACGGGGAAGGTCATGAGGAGGACCCAGAAGGCGAACCCTCCCTGACGGTTGGTCATCCACTCCTCCCGGCACGGCGGAAACCGTACAAAGCGTAGAGGGTGAAGGCGGCGGTCCACCCCAGCAGGATGAGCACCGATCGCAGCGAGGGGGCCTCGCCGAACAGCACCGCCCAGGGCAGGTTCGCGTACGCCGCCACCGGGCTCCACTCGCTCACGGTCTGCAGCCAGCCGGGGAAGTTCGCGGCCGGGAACCACAGCCCGCCGACGACCGACAGGGAGATGTAGCCGGCCAGGTTGGCGGCGGCCGAGTTCTGCGGGCTCAGCAGGTAGGCGTTGCCCAACGCGAACAGGCTGAACGGGATCGTGCCGACCCACAGCAGCAGGGTGACCGCGACCCACTCGAACGGCGTCAGCGGCACCCCGTTGACCAGCCCCCCGGCGGTCAGGACGAGCAGGATCGAGGGCACCACGATGATCGCGCCGGTGGCGGCCTTGCCGGCGATGACCCGCCACGACGGGATGGGCAGCACGGCGAGCTGGGCCAGCCAGCCGAGCGCCTTGTCCTCGCTCGTGCCGGTGCCGTTGCTGAACGCGCCGCCGAGCGCGCCGTAGGCGGCCATGCCCACCATGCTCCACGCCGCGGCGGCGGCCTGCGCCTCGGGGCCCTGGGCGCCCAGCGCGAGGTTGCTGAAGATCAGGTACATGACGACCGGCAGGGTGAGGCTCATCACGATGAAGCCGTGGTCGCGCAGCATCTTGCGGACTTCGAGGCGGATGTAGGCGGTCATGCGATCCTCCCGGAGATGAGGGCGAGGAAGGCGTCCTCGAGGTCGCCGCCCTTCTTGATCTCGGCGCTGGTGCCGTCGGCGACCAGGCGGCCGCGGTTCATCACGACGATGCGGTCGGCGAACCGGTCGGCCTCGTCGAGGTGGTGGCTGGAGAAGACGACGGTGCGGCCGCTCATGGACAGGCCGCCCCAGAAGTCGCGGCGGGCCTCGACGTCGAGCCCCGCGGTGGGTTCGTCGAGCACGAGCAGCTTGGGGTCGCCGGCCAGGGCCATGGCGAACCGCACCCGCTGGCGCTGCCCGCCCGACAGCCGGTCGACCCGCGAGCGGTCGATCCCGGCGAGCCCGGCCTGGGCGACGATCTCGTCGTAGGGGAGGGGCGCGGGGAAGACGGCGCGGGCGAACCGCACCAGCTCGCGGACGGTGACGCGGGGCGGCAGCCCGATCTCCTGCTGCATGACCCCGACGAGCCCGTCGTAGATCGCCGAGCGGGAGTCGCGGCCGAACAGGGAGGTGGTGCCGGCGTCGGGTGCGAGCAGCCCGAGCAGCACGCTGATGGTGGTGGTCTTGCCCGCGCCGTTGGGCCCGAGCAGGGCGAGGCGCTGCCCCTGGGGGACCGTCAGGCTGAGGCCGTCGACGGCGAGGACGTGCCGGTAGGCCTTGCGCAGGCCGCGGATGACGATGGCGTCGGTCATGACGACGACGCTATTTCCGGCGGCCGCGCGGCCGTAGGGAGCCGAATCCCGAGATCGGCGGGACAAAAGTCCTATCGGGAATCTACTTTGTAAAGGCGCCGGGCCTCAGCCGAACAGGCCGAGCTGCTCGGCACCCGGCGGCTGCGCCGGAAGGGCCGTCTGGCGGACCGCGCGCTCCCTGATCCCGTGCTTGCGGGCCAGTTCGGCCACCTGGGCGGTGATCCGCTGCTGGTAGGCCTTGGGCGCGTAGGCGCCGCGTCCGTAGAGCTCCCGGTAGCGCGGCAGCAGGCTCGGATGGTCGCGGGCCAGCCAGTCGAGCCACCATTCGCGCGCGCCGGTGCGCAGGTGGAGCACCAGCGGGATCACCCCGGTCGCCCCGGCCTCGGCGATCTCCTTCACGGTCGCCTCAAGCTGGGCGGGGGAGTCGGTGAGGTGGGGCAGGATCGGCGCCATCAGCACCGAGCAGGGAACGCCGGCCTCGTTGAGCGCGGCCACGGCGTTGAGCCGGGCGCGCGGGCTCGGGGTGCCGGGTTCGGTGGCCCGCCAGGCGGCCGGATGGGTGGTGCCGATCGACATCGCGGTGGACACCCGGGTGCGCCGGGCCGCTTCGGTGAGCAGGTCGAGGTCGCGGAGGATGAGCGTGCCCTTGGTCAGGATGGAGAAGGGGTTGGCGAAGTCGGTGAGGGCCCGGATGATGCCCGGCATCAGCCGGTAGCGCCCCTCGCACCGCTGGTAGGGGTCGACGTTGGAGCCCATCGCGATGGGGTCGCCCTGCCAGCGCGGCCCGGCGAGTTCGCGGCGCAGCAGCTCGACGGCGTTGGTCTTCACGATGATCTTCGTGTCGAAGTCGTGGCCGGCGTCGAGGTCGAGGTAGGTGTGGGTGTTGCGGGCGAAGCAGTAGACGCACGCATGGGTGCAGCCCCGGTAGGGATTGAGGGTCCATTCGAAGGGCACGCGGCTCGCGCCGGGGACGCGGTTGACGATCGAGCGGGCGTGGATCTCGTAGAACGTGACGCCGCGGAACTCGGGCGTGTCGATCGTCCGGACGACCGCGCCCTTGGTGATCAGGGCGTCGTCGGGCCGTTCGGGGATGAGTTGCAGGTTGTCCCAGCGCATCCCATGATTGGAACATCTGTTCGATCATGATCGCAACGGAAAGCGGGGGCAAATCGCACCCCTCCAAACGGCTAACGATCTTCTTTAGGGGGAACGACGTCCGCACACACCTTGCATCCCTGGGAGGTGCGCCATGTCCTGGTCGCAAGACGAGGAGCGGATGCTGGCGATGATCGAGCGGCACCTCACAGACGAGGATCCGCGGCTGGCCGCCCGTTTAGAGTCGTTCAACGAGCGGGTGGAGCGGGGCGAGCGACATCGCCGCCGCACCGACAAGAAGAAGCGCCGGTGGCGGCGGTCGACGGTGGTGATCGCGGTGAGCTGGTTGCTGATCGCGACGTTGATCGCGACGCTGCTGGTGATGGCCTTCCACAACGACGCGGCCGCGGTGCCCTTCTAGTTGCGGCGCGCGTTAAATGCTTTGTCCGTCCCGTCCCCCGATGTTTACAGTGACCCGCATGGCCTCCAACTTCTGCTGCCCCGTCTTCATCCGCATCCGCCACAGCCGGGCTCTGGCCCGCTAGCGGACGCGGACTTTCTCTGAACTGAGGGCATTTCGCGTCCCGGGCGCGGCCCAGGGCCCTTCGAGACCCCATGAATCTCGAAGATCCCGAAGGGCAGTGCTGTGGCGCAGAATTTCGCGCACGGAAACTATTCGCATACCCAGAAGAAGGCCAGGAACAGCGGGGGCGGTCGCACGCCCGCCGACGGCGCACGCCGGACGCTCTCGCAGAACTTCCTGGTCGACCGGCACGCCGTCGAACTGATGGTGAAGGCCGCCGCGCCGGAGGGGCTCGTGCTGGAGCCCGGCGCGGGGGAGGGGGCGCTCACGTTCGCGCTGGCCGAGGTGGCCGAGCGCGTGATCGCCTACGAGATCGATCCCCGGCTCGCGGGGCGGCTCGCCTCCCAGACGAGAGACAACCAGGTCATCGATGTGGTCAGAGGTGATTTCACGCGTGCGCGGATACCACGGGAGTCGTTCGCGGTGGTGGGGAACATTCCCTATTCGGTCACTTCGAAGATCGTCGACTGGTGTCTTCGGGCGCCGGATCTATCGTCGGCGACGCTTCTGACCCAGCGCGAGTACGCCCGCAAGCGCACCGGTGACTACGGCCGCTGGAGCCTGGTCACGGTCGAGTCGTGGCCGTGGTTCCACTGGCGGCTCGGGCACACCATCTTCCGTGAGTCGTTCCGGCCGGTCCCGTCGGTCGACTCGGCGATCCTGCGGATCGAGCGCAGGCCCGAGCCGCTGGTGTCCGACCGGCGCTCCTACCGGGAGCTGGTCGAGCTGGGCTTCGGCGGGACCGGCGGCTCGGTGCGGGCCTCGCTGAAGACCCGTTACGAGGGGGTGGACGCCGCCCTGGCGGCGGCGGAGGTGCCCCGCGACGCCGTCGTGGGCCACGTCCACCCCGACCAGTGGGTCGCGCTGTGGCGGCGCCTGTGCTGACCCGGCCCCTCACGGGAGCCAGATGGCGGCGAGCTGCCGGGCGGCCAGCGCCGGCGGGGTGGCGCGCAGCAGCGCGTCGCGCAGCCAGGCGGCCGGGCCGGTCCGCGTGGTGAGCCGCGACTGACGGCTGGAGGCGGCCATGAGCCGGTTGGCTCGTGGCCGCCTTTGCGCGTCGTAGCGGGCCAGCCGCTCGGCCGCCTCGCCGGGTGCGGCCCCGGTGAGGTGCCGGACCAGGGCGGCGGCGTCCTCGAACGCCTGGCTCGCGCCCTGCCCCAGGTCGGGGGTCATGCCGTGCGCGGCGTCGCCGAGCAGGCAGATCCTGCCGGTCGTGTACGTCTCCAGCGGCCGGGCCAGCCGGGTGATCGGGTCGACGTGGACGTCGGCCACGGCGGTCGCCCGCAGCACCGCCGGCACCGCCGGGTGCCAGCCCGCCATGAGCTCGGCCATCTGGTCGCGGGCCTGCTCCGGCGCGGGGACCGTCGCGGGCGCGGGGGCGTCGGTGAACCAGTACAGGCCGCCGGCCCCCATCGGGAACAGGCCGAACATCGCGCCGCTGTGCCGGTCGACGAGGATCGCCGTGAGCAGGTCGTGCACGCCCGGGATCGGGCCGAGCGTGCCGCGCAGGTCGAGGCGGCCGGTCCGCACGGCGCCCGGGTGGCCGGGGAACAGGCGGGCGCGCAGGCGGCTGCCGATCCCGTCGGCGACCACGACGGCCTCGGCCGTGGCGATCTCTTCACCGCCGCTCAGGAGGGTGACGCCGCCGGGTTCCTGGTTGAGGTCGTCGACAGGGACGCCGGTGCGGACGCGATCGGCCGGCAGCCCCTCGCGCAGGGTGCGGTGCAGGACGGCGCGGTCGACGACGACGGTCGGGCCGTAGCGTTCCTGCGCCTTGGCGGCGTCGGTGACCAGGAGCGGACGGCCGGCGCGGTCGCGCAGCCCGCCCTGGGCGGTCGGCGCGGCGTGCGCGCGCAGGGGAGCGCCCAGGCCGAGGGTGTCGAGGGCGGCGAGGCCGTTGGGCATCACGACGATGCCGGTGCCGGTCTCCCGCAGGTCGGGGGCGCGTTCGTAGAGGGTGACGTCGTGGCCGGTCAGGTGGAGGCCGGTGGCGGCGGTGACGCCGCCGAGCCCGGCTCCGACGATCGCGATTCTCATGGGGATCCCGTCATTCACTACGGTTGTACTACTACTGCTATTGGTAGCATGACGGGGTGCCGCCCTCGAATCCGGACCGCCGCCGGGCCCTCACCGACGCCGCCATCGGGCTGCTCGCGTCGTCGGGGGTGCACGGCCTGACCCACCGCACCGCCGAACGCGCGGCGGGGCTGCCGACGGGCACGGCCTCCAACTACTTCCGCAACCGCGAGGCCCTGCTGGTGGCCGCGGCCGAACGCGTGGTCGAGCTCCACCTGGCCGACATGGACGCCGCCGCCGACCGCCAGACGGGTGAGCCCGACCTGGCCGAGCTGCTGACCGAGTCGCTCCTGGGCGCGGCGACCGTGCTGCGCGACCGTTACCTCGCCATCTTCGAGCTCCGCCTGGAGGCGGTCCGCCGCCCCGAGCTCAACCGGGCCCTGGAGGGTCTGCAGGCGGTGGCGACCGGGTTCACCCGGGGGCACCATGCCCAGCTCGGGCTCGCGATCCCGCCCGAGCGGGTGCCGGCGCTCATGGCGCTCTACGGCGGCGCGCTGTTCACCCTGGTCACGGCGCCGGTGGGGACGGTCACACGGGAAGGGGTCCAGCAGATCGTGCGCGCGATGGTCCCCGACGTGCCCAGGTGAGTCGCGGGCGACACGAGTGATCAGGTCGGTGGCTGCTCTACCGGGCGCGGACCGGGCTGCCCCGGCGGGACCTGCCCGAGCGGTCAGGGGCCTGAGTCACGGCTGACAAGCGGCATCGCCAGTGGGCGGCCGACGGGGCCTGGCCCGAGCTCATCGGCCCCTAGACCTTGGCCAGGAACGCGTCGAGCTTGGCCAGCAACTCGTCGGCGTAACGTTTGTCGATGAACATGCCGCCCGCGTGCTGAGCTCCCGGGTAGACGAGCAGTTCGCTGTCTTCCGTGGCTTTGTGCAGTTCCTTGGCGACGGCCGGGGCGCCGCCGCTCGTGTCCTCTTCCGCCACGGCGTAGATCGCCGGGATCGTGAGGGTCTTGACCGTCTCCGCCTGTCCGTCCAGCCCACCTGACAGGGAGACGACGCCGGCCGCCTGTGCCTCGGGCTTGGCGGCCGTGGCGAGCGCGACCGATCCGCCGAGCGACCCTCCGGCGTAAACGATCTTCTGGGCGCCCTGTTTCCTGAGCTCGTCGGCGACGGCCATCATCTCCTTCGGCCCCTGTTCGAGCATGGCCGGAATGCCCGCCATGCGCGGCGGAGACCCGTATTCGAACACGGCCACCCGGACCCCGCTCTTGATCAGATGATCCGCCCACACCAGCCAGTCGCAGTGATAGCCGTCGAGCGTGTTGGCGATGACGACACCCACCGGCCCGTCTCCCGCGATGCCGACCGCCAGGTTCTGCACCGTCACCGGCGTGAACGCGACCGAAGGCCCGACCTTGCACCCCACCAGCTTGGGCGCGGGGGACGCGACGGGCGCGGCCGACGACACCGCGGGGGCCGGCTGCTGCGCGGCAGGCGCGGCATCCCGCCCGCACGCGGGCACAGCGAGTAACAGCACCAGAAGCAGACCCGAAAATCGCATGCGGCCAATATCCGCCGCATCTCCCGGACCGTCAACAAAACATTGTCGTGTACGACCTCGGCAAAGGCCCGAGATTTGCAGGAGTTTCGGCAACAGCGCTTTTTCTTTGGATTCTCCCGATAGCCGTTCCCGGCTCTGGAGAGACGGCCGAGCTGAGCCGGCGGTCATCGCGGCGGCGATCCGCGTCTGAAGATCGTCAGCCGCCAAGCCGTAGAGGACAGGGTCGACCCGCACCGGCTCGAAGGCACCGTCCTGATGCGCCCGATCAGCTCGGTCATCGAGCACTTCCGCGCGGAGCTCACCCACTGAAACGTGTCCACCGATCCTCTTATCAAATTGTTCAACAATCCCTACATTGAACACATGGCCAAATCCTTGATCGGTGTCTTACTAGCCGCCCTGATCGGGCTCGCGCTGATCACGTACACGACCGGGTTCACCAGCACGGATGCGGGCGTCGTCGCCGTCATCCGCGACGGCGGGCCGCTCGACGAGAGCGGCATCCGCCAGATCCTCAACCCGGCCACCGGTCCCACCTGGACCGGCCTCATGTCCACCGCGCACACCTATCCGGCCCAGCAGCGCATCTACACGATCACCTCGGACCCCAAACGGGCCACCACGCTCGGGGTGGACGAGGTGGTCGTGCCCAGCGGCGACGGCGTCAACGTGGGGGTCGAGGGCACGTTCTACTTCACCCTCAACCTCGACCACCCGACCCTCAGGGCCTTCGACGACCGGTACGGAACCCGCACCTACATCGGCGACGGCGACGACATGCTCTACGCCTGGGACGGCGACGAAGGCTGGAGCGCCTTCTTCAGCCAGGCGGTCCGCCCGGTCATCTACAACACGCTGCGCGTGCAGATCGGCGCCATGCGCTGCGAGGAACTGGTGCCCACCTGCGCTTTCCTCAACGGCGCCGAGATCCCGGAACCGAGCACCGGCCTGGCGAACCTGGCCCGCGTCCAGACCGGCGTCAACGCCAGCCTGGAACGGGAGATCCAGTCCATGCTGGGCGGCCCCTACCTCACCGGATTCCGCTTCAACCTCGTCAGGATCACCCTGCCCGACGAGGTCCAGCAGAGCATCACCAAGGCCCAGGGCGCGCAGGCCGACATCCGCCAGGCCGAGGCCAGAGCCGAACAGGCCAAGATCGACGGACGCGCGCTCGTCACCGGCGCCGAGGCCGAGGCCGACGCCAACCGCGCCCGCCAGAAGGGCTACGAGGCCTGCCCCGCCTGCGTGGAGATCGACAAGATCGGCGCGCTCCCCGACGGCATCACCGTCTACGCCCCCGGCAACCCCCAGGGCGTGGACGCCTCCGGCAAGTAGATGATTGTCTGCGAGACGTGAGTGAACCAGGCTCCTCGAACGCCCACGGCGAGACCCGCCCGTTCCGGGTCCGCAGCAGCACGGCCGAATGGGCGGCGGCGATCCTCCGCCAGCGCGTCACCCAGGGCGGCCTGCCGCCCGGCAGCCGCCTGGCCGAAGACGAGCTGACCGCCGAGCTGGAAGTCTCCCGCAACACCTTGCGGGAGGCCTTCAGCCTGCTCGGCCACGAGCGCCTGCTGGAACACCGGTTCAATCGGGGCGTGTACGTGCGCGTCCTGTCCCCGGACGACGTCGCCGACATCTACCGGGTCCGCCGCATGATCGAGGGCGCCGCCGTCCGCCGCCCGGACAAGGACCCCATCTCCCTGACCGCCCTGCGGGACGCGGTCTCCGACGCGGAGAGGGTGGCCGCCGAGGGCCGCTGGCTCGACGTCGGCACCGCCGACCTGCGCTTCCACCAGCTCATCGTCTCCTTCAACGGGAGCAGGCGGGTGGACGCGATGATGGCCCAGCTCATGGCCGAACTCCGCCTGGCCTTCCACGCGATGGACCCCCGCGGGCTGCACGCGCCGTTCCTGCCCCGCAACCGCGAACTGCTGGGCCTGCTGGAGTCGGGCCGGAACGCCGAGGCCGACGCCCTGCTCGCGACCTACCTCGACGACGCCGAACGCCTGCTGCTGGCCGTGTGCGCGTGAGGGTGCATGGGTGAACCACGGCAGCGCCCGCGATCGCCTTCTAGGGGTCATGGCGGGTGATGGCCGGGTGCAGGGCGACGACGACCCGGTGGTCGCGGCCGCCCGGGGACTGTTCGTCGTGGTAGCGGGCGACGAGGGAGGCCACGGTGGCCGAGAGTTCCTCGGCGAAGGCGGCCCGGTCGCGGGCGCTGGCGAAGCGGACGGTGCCGTCGATCGCGAACGTGGCGACCTTCTGCTGGGCGCGTTCCGACCGGGTGATCAGCGCGCCGACGTCTTTCACCAGCTGGGCCGCCACGGCCAGGAGCCAGGCGGCCGACAGGCGGTCGGGCCGCCGGGAGGGGTCGGGTTCGACCGCCCCCAGCGCGGCGGGGGAGATGACGTAGGAGCCGGCGGTCGCGCGCATGACCCGTTCGGTCACGTTGCCCTTGCGGCGCTCCTCGACGAGCTCGACCAGGCCGTGCTTCTCGAGCGTCTTGAGGTGGTAGTTGACCTTCTGCCGGGGCAGGCCGATCTTGGCGGCGAGCTGGGTGGCCGAGCCGGGCTCGGCGAGTTCGGCCAGGATGCGGGCGCGGACCGGGTCGAGGGAGACTTCGGCGGCCGCGGGGTCGTCGATGACCGCCACTTCGAACATGGCCTCAGGTTCTCACCGACAAGAAAACTTGTCAAAAGCCCCTGAGGAAGTCGGCCGCCACGGGCGCGGCCACCTTGCCGCCGCCTCCGCCGCCCTCGACGACGACCGCGAACGCCACGTCGTCGCGGTATCCGTGGAACCAGGCGTGGGAGGGCAGCTTGGGCCCGCTGCCGTATTCGGCCGTGCCGGTCTTGCCGTAGGCGCCGCCGGGCAGCCCGGCCGCCTTGGCGGTGCCCTTGGTCACCACGGCGTGCATCATCGCGCGCAGGTCGTCGGCCACCCCGTCGGGCAGCGGTTGCTCCTTGGCCTTCTGCTTCAGGCCCGGGACCAGCGTCGGGGGCCGCCAGGTGCCGTCGGCGACGGCCGCCGCGACCGAGGCCATGATCAGCGGGCTGGCGATGATCTTCGCCTGGCCGAACGACTCGGCGGCGAGTTCGGCGTCGGAGGTCGCCTTCGGCATGCTGC
Organism: Herbidospora galbida; assembly: GCF_005233835.1. Lineage (GTDB taxonomy): Bacteria > Actinomycetota > Actinomycetes > Streptosporangiales > Streptosporangiaceae > Herbidospora > Herbidospora galbida. The sequence continues at coordinate 61,121 of NZ_SZQA01000036.1, forward strand.
CCTTGCTGGCCGGGACGCCGATGTTGAGCGGCTGGTTGAAGCCGAGGCTGCCGGCGACGTCGTAGAGGCCCTCGGCGCCCAGGTGCTCCTGGGCCAGCGGGGCGAAGGTGGTGTTGCAGGAGTAGGCGAAGGAGTCGCTGAAGCTGATCGTCCCGTATTCGGCGTTGTCGCTGTTGCGGATCTTCAGCCCGCCGACGTTCGCGTTCTCCGGGCAGGTCACCCGCTCGTCCGGAGCGACCCCCTTGGCCAGCAGGGCGGCGGCGGTGACCGTCTTGAAGGTCGAGCCGGGGGCGTACTGGCCGTTGAGGGCGCGGTTGAAGTCGCCGCGGTTGTTGGCGATGGCCAGGACCTCGCCGGTCGAGGGCCGGATGGCCACGAGCGAGGCGGGCTTCTCGAGGTCGCGGATGGCGTCGGCGGCGGCGTTCTGGATCTTCATGTCCAGGCTGGTCCTGACCGGCTCGCCCTCCTTGCCCTTGATCGACTCCAGGGGCTTGTCGCCGGCCATGACGTCGGTGGTGGGGCTGCCGGCCAGGCGCTTCTGGAAGGTCTCCTGCAGGCCGCCGCGTCCGATGGCCTGGTTCTTGCGGTAGGCGGGGCCGAGTTTCGCGACGTCCTTGGGGGTCGCCTTGTCGAGGAACCCGGCGAGCTGCTGCACCGAGCCGCCGACGTCGGTGCCGTCGATGCGATTGCCGTCGGCGTCGGTCAGCGCGGCCCGCTGCGGCCAGGTCGTCTTCAGCGCCAGCTTGGCGGTGCCGTCGATGCCGGGGTGCAGGGCCTGCGGCTTCCAGTCGACCTTCCAGTGCCGGTCGGACACGACCAGGTCGAAGGTGCCCGTGTACGTCCAGGGCCCGACGTCGGCGATGTCGAGGGTGGCCGTGTAGGACGCCTCGTAGCGGTCGTCTCCGGCGGGGGCCACCTGGCCCAGCTCCACGTTCTTGACGGTCGCCTTGAGGTCTTTGGCGATCGAGGCGGTGACGGCGTCGAAGGCGGCCGGAACCGGGGCGACCAGCTGGGTCTTCATCGCCGTCAGGTCGTTGGCCGCCCAGGCGGCCGCGTAGAGGCGGGCGGTCTCCTGAGGGGTGCCGCGCGTGTGCAGCACCCACCAGGCGCCGGCTCCGCCGCCCGCGGCGGCGACCACGCACGCCACCGAAATGATCGCTATCGTTCGTCCCCGCACGGCGACGAGCTTAGCGAACCCCATTCCTTACAAATGGGGATTTGTTACGTATTAGGCCGTTTGGCGTAGCTGGGCACGTACTCCTGGCCGGAGAGTTCGCGGATGGCGTCCATGATCTGGTCGGTGACCTCACGCCGGTCGCGGGCCTTGGCGGCGTCGCCCTCGAAGGTCATCGGCTTGCCGATCGTGACGTCGATGCGGTGGACGCGCGGCACCGACGCGCCCGGCGGCAGCACCTTGTCGGTGCCCGCCAGCGCCACCGGCAGGACGGGCGCGCCGGTCGTCAGGGTCAGCCAGGCGACGCCGATCTTGCCCTTGTAGAGGCGGCCGTCGGGGGAGCGGGTGCCCTCGGGGTAGATGCCGAACAGCCCGCCGTCGTTCAGGATGCCGGCGGCGGCGTCGAGCATCGCCTGGGCGGCTCCGGCGCTGTCGCGGTCGATCGCGATGTTGCCGCTCATGATCAAGCGGGTGATCGGGCTGCCGGTGAAGTATTCGTTCTTGGCGACGAAGGTGACCGGCCGGGGCATCAACGCGGGCAGGAAGAAGGAGTCGAGCGCCGACAGGTGGTTGGCGGCGATGATCGCCGGACCGGTCTCGGGGACGTGCTCCATGCCCACGACACGCGGACGCCAGACGGCGTGCATCACCGGGACGCTGATGACTTTGGCGACGCGATAGAACAGCGACGACAACGGGGGCTCCTCCCTCGGTTGACCGCTCCAAGCCTAGGTGTCGCCGGGACCGAGAGACGACGATGCCCCGCGCTGGGGCGGGGCATCGCTGGAGAACGTTTTAGGCCGGTGTGGTGGTCGCCTCCTCGGCGAGATGCACAACACGGTTCCAGCCGAACGGTATTCCGTGAAGGCGGTATATGCGGCCCGGGGGACACATCCACACCGGCACTACGTAGTTAACCACATGCCGGGGCTCCCTGTTCCCGGGCCCGTAGGCTGGCGGCATGCCGATCACGACCCGCGCCCTCAACCGTGCCCTGCTCGCCCGCCAGGGTCTGCTGGAGCGGATGCGCCTCCCGCTGCCGGGCGTGGCCGAGCGGATCGGCGCGCTGCAGATGCAGTACTGGCCCGCGCTGGGGCCGGCGCTGTGGAGCCGCGCCCACGAGGTGGCGCCCGGGTCTCCCTGGCACGCCCACTCCACCGGCGACCTGGTCACCGGCACGCTGCTGCGCGGCACCATCCACACCGTCACCCCGGCCGACTATCCCGCCTACGCGGCGGTGTCGGCGGCCTCCAAGGTGGGCTCGTTCCGGGCCGGTCCCGAACCCGAGATCGGCGAGCTGCTCGACCTGGTGCGGGAGATGGGCGCCACGCCGCGTCCGGTCGCCGACCTGGTGGCCGCGATTGACGCGTGGGTGGTCGCGAACCCGGGCGTGTTGTCCGGCCGCGAGATCGAGCTCCAGCGCCTCTACCGCTGGACGTCGGTGATGATGCGGGTCGGGTTCGTCCGCGTGCCGGCCGAGGGGGTGTGGTCGAAGCGCACCCCGCTGCTGTTCGCGCTCGGCCCGGTCAAGGAGTTCCCGCCGCTGCCGGAGGCGCTGGACTTCGTGATCCGCCGCCACCTGGGGGCCTTCGGCCCGGCCGCCGCCGAGGACGTCGCGTCGTGGATCGCCTGGAACATCACGCCGGTCCGCACGGCGCTGGAGGCCATGACCGACCTGGTGACGTTCACCGACGACGACGGCCGCACCCTCTACGACCTGCCCGGCGCGCCCCGGCCGGGAGAGGACGTCGAGGCGCCGGTCAGGCTGCTGCCGTGGTTCGACAGCAGCCTGCTCGCCTACGCCCCCGGCCGCCGCACCCGCATCCTGCCCGACGCGCACAGAGACCACGTCTACGTGAAGGCCAACGGCCAGCTCAAGCCGTCGTTCCTGGTCGACGGGAAGGTCGCCGGGCTGTGGACGATGACGACGGCCAAGGGCGGCGCGGTGACGCTGATCCTCACCCCGCTGGAGCAGGTCCCCATCCTGGCCAAGGCCGAGCTGGTCGCCGAGGCCAAGCGGCTGCTGGAGTTCACCCACCCCGACGCCGCCTCCCACGAGGTGGTGTTCCGGGGCTAGAGCCCGCGCGCCATGCGCCGCCGGGCCAGGTGGAGCCCGAGGAGCGCGGTGACGACGGCCGCCGCCGTCCCCCACACCACCGGCGCGTCGAGGAACCGGCCGGCGAACAGCGAGCGTTCGGCCTCCACGATGTAGGTGACGGGGTTGATCGAGGCCGCGACCTGGAGCCAGCCCGGCCCGTTCTCGACCGGCAGCAGCACCCCCGACAGCAGCAGCAGCGGGAACATGACGACCTGGGTGATGCCGTAGAACAGCTCCCCGCCGGGCGCCGAGACGATGGCCAGCACGAACGACAGCCCGCCGAGCCCGATCCCGAACACGACCAGCAGCGTCAGCCCGGTCAGCACGCCCGGGACGTGCAGGTCGAGGCCGAGGGGGACGGCCAGCCCGATGATGAGCACCGCCTGGGCGAGCAGGACGACGAACTCCTTGAGCGTCCGGCCGACCAGCAGGGCGGTCCGGCTGACCGGGGTGACCAGCAGGCGCTCCATGGAACCGCCGATGAGGTCGAGGAGCAGGAAGTACCCGGCCATCAGCGGTCCCGACAGGCACATCATGATCAGGATGCCCGGCACGAACCACTGCCAGGCGGGGCCGGGGGTGGCGGTGCCCGACTCCAGCAGGGGGCCGAACAGGTAGAGGAACAGCAACGGCTGGGCCATGGTGAAGACGAGCGAGAGGGGTTCGCGCCAGACGGGGGCGAACTCGCGGCTGAAGATCGTGGCGGTGTCACGGAAGAAGGTCATGGTCAGGCGTCCTCGTCCTGGAGGGTGCGGCCCGTCAGGGCCAGGAAGACGTCGTCGAGCGTGGGGCGGGAGCTCTCGGCCGTGTCGACCTTCAGCCCGGCCGCGTCGAGGGCGCGCACGAACTCGGGCAGCGCGCGGTCGGCCGCCGCGACGCGCAGGGTCAGCTTCGGGCCGTCGGAGGTGACGTCGGCCGCGCCGGGCAGGCTCGCCGCGAGCTCGGCCGCGCGGGGGACGTCGGCCGGGTCGTGCAGGGTGACGGTCAGCCGGTCGCCGGCCAGGTCGGCCTTGAGCCCCCGGGCGGTGCCGTCGGCGATGATGCGGCCCTGGTCGATGACCACGACGCGTTCGGCCATCGCGTCGGCCTCCTCCAGGTAGTGGGTGGTCAGGAACAGCGTGGTCCCGTGGTCGGCGCGCAGCCGCAGGATGTGCGACCAGATGTCGGCGCGGCTGGCCGGGTCGAGGCCGGTCGAGGGTTCGTCCAGGAACAGCAGGGGCGGGCGGTTCATCAGGCCGAGCGCGATGTCCAGGCGGCGGCGCTGGCCGCCCGACAGCGTCGACGGCTTGCGGGCGAACAGGCCGTCGAGGCCGACCACCGTCAGCAGCTCCTCGGCCCGCGAGCGGGCCTCGCGGCGGGTCATGCCGTAGCAGCGGCCCTGGGTGACCAGCTCGTCGCCGATCCGGAAGGCCTCACCGGCGCCGCCCTTCTGGCCGATGTAGCCGATCCGGGCGCGCACGGCCGCCGCCTCGGTCGTGACGTCGTGGCCGGCCACCCGGGCCGTGCCGGAGGTCGGCGGGAGCAGGCCGGTCAGCATCCGCAGGCAGGTCGACTTGCCGGCGCCGTTGGGGCCGAGGAAGGCCACGAGCTGACCGGGTTCCACGTCGAGGTCGACGCCGCGCACGGCGTCGACGGAGGTCTTCTTGAGGGTGTACGTCTTGGTCAGGCCACGGGCATGGATCATGGACAGTCCTTGCTTCTGGGCGGATGCATGGCGCGAGCCACGGCCGTCCTTCGGCCGTCCGCGTCTCGCTTGGGGCATGCCGAAGAAACCCCTGGTCGGGGGCGTTTCGGGATCGCTCCATCCTGACCGGCCCACGGGCCTCCAGGCAAACGTGAAAGGCACATTCACATTCGGTCTGACCTGCGGAAACGCCGTAGGGTGGCTGAGGCGTACCGAGGGTGGAACCGCCCGTGAGCTGGGCGGCAACCGGTTTTTGAAGATTTTTTGATCGGGGGCGATACGGTCGGGTCCATGAAGTACGCGCTGATGATCTACGGCACCCAGGCGGGGTACGCGGCGTTCTCGCCGGAGGAGTTCCAGACCCTCGTCGACCGCCACGACGCCTGGATCGCCAGGCTCCGCGACTCCGGCGAGCTGGTGGCCGCGCAGGGGCTCGAAGGCGAAGACCAGGCCAGGTCCGTACGGGTGCGCGACGGGATCCCCGTGGTCACCGACGGGCCGTTCGTGGAGGCCAAGGAGTTCCTGGCCAGTTTCTACATCGTCGAGTGCTCGGCCGGACGGGCCGTCGAACTGGCGGCCCAGCTGCCGGAGGCCGAGTTCTCCGCCGTCGAGGTGAGACCGGTGTACGAGGGGTCATGACCGGCGTCGACGCGGTGACCGACCGCCTGCTGCGGGAACTGGCGCCGCAGGTGCTCGCGGTGCTGGTCCGCCGCTGGGGCCGCTTCGACGCGTGTGAGGACGCCGTCCAGGAGGCCCTGCTGGCGGCGGCGCTGCAGTGGCCCGTCGAGGGCGTCCCGGCCAGTCCGAAGGCCTGGCTGGTGACCGTCGCGACCCGCCGCCTGGCCGACGAGGCGCGCAGCGACCAGGCGCGCGAACGCCGCGAGGAACGCGTCTCGGCGATGCCCGGACCGGGCGACGACGTGGAGCTCCACGACGACACCCTCACGCTGCTGTTCCTGTGCTGCCATCCGTCGATCTCGCCCTCGTCGCAGGTGGCGCTGACGCTGCGGGCCGTCGGCGGGCTGACGACCGGGCAGATCGCGCGGGCGTTCCTGGTCCCCGAGGCGACCATGGGCCAGCGCATCAGCCGCGCCAAGCAGGCGATCAGGGCCGCCGGAGCCCGCTTCGAGCCGCCTCCGGTGGCCGAGTGGGAGGGGCGGCTGGCGGTCGTCCTGCACGTCCTCTACCTGATCTTCAACGAGGGCTACGCCGCCAGCGCCGGAGAGGGGCTCCTCGACGTCGAGCTGACCGCCGAGGCGATCCGGCTGACCCGGCGGCTGCACGCGCTGCTGCCCGGCGACGGCGAGGTGTCCGGGCTGCTGGCCCTGATGCTGCTCACCGACGCCCGCCGCCCGGCCCGCACCGGCCCCGGCGGGAGCCTGATCCCGCTCGCCGACCAGGACCGTTCCCGCTGGAACCAGGCTCTCATCGCCGAGGGCGCCGACCTGATCACCGAGACCCTGCGCTCGGCCTCGCTCGGCCCCTACCAGGTGCAGGCCGCCATCGCGGCCGTCCACGACGAGGCCCCCAGCGCCGACCAGACCGACTGGCGGCAGATCCTGGTCCTGTACGCCACCCTCAAGCGCTTCTGGCCCGGCCCCATGGTGTCGCTCAACCACGCCGTCGCGGTCGCCATGGTCGACGGCCCCGCCGCCGGCCTCGACCTGCTCGCCGAGGTCGAGGAAGACGCCCGGCTGAAGGGCCACCACCGGGTGGAGGCCGTCCGGGCCCACCTGCTCGACATGGCCGGCGACCTCGACGGCGCCCGCGCCGCCTACGCCAAGGCCGCGCGCCAGACCGCGAACCAGCCCGAACGGCGCTACCTGGAGCACAAGGCACGTCAGGCGGACCGCAGAATGGACGGGTGATGCGAGAACTCGCCGGCCTGGTCGGCGACGGGGGAGTGGTGGTCCTCAGCGGCGCGGGCCTGTCGACCGAGTCGGGCATCCCCGACTACCGGGGCGAGACCGGCCGGGCCCGCCGCGCCGACCCGATGACCTACCAGACCTTCACCACCAGCGCGACCGCCCGGCGCCGCTACTGGGCCCGCAGCCACGTCGGCTGGCGCCACATGGGCCGCGTCGAACCCAACGCCGGTCACCGCGCGGTCGCCCGCCTCGAACGGCTCGGCCTGGTCGACGGCGTGGTGACCCAGAACGTCGACGGCCTCCACCAGGCGGCCGGCACCCGCCGGGTGGTCGAACTCCACGGCGGCCTCGACCGTGTCGCCTGCCTGAAGTGCCGGGTGCGGATCCCCCGAACCGAACTGGACGACCGCCTGAAGGCGGCCAACCCCGGCTTCGACGCGGCCGTTGGGCCGATCAACCCCGACGGGGACGCGGTCGTCCCCGACGAGCTCGTGGCCGGGTTCACCGTGGTCGACTGCGCGGCCTGCGGCGGTCTGCTCAAGCCCGACGTGGTCTTCTTCGGCGAGAACGTGCCCCAGCCCCGCGTCGACGAGTGCTTCGCGATGGTCGCCGCGGCGCGGCTGCTGCTGGTGCTGGGCTCGTCGCTGGCGGTGCGGTCGGGCCGCCGCTTCGTCGACCGGGCCGAATCCCTCGGCATCCCGATCGCGATCGTCAACCAGGGCCCGACCGGCGGAGACGCCCAGGCGCTCCTCAAACTCGACGCGCCGCTGGGCGAGACGCTCACGGTGCTGGCCGCGGCCGGCTGACCCCTTCATCGGTGGAGGGCCATACCCAGCTGGTATACCAGCGGGGCGACGAACTCGTGTTCGTCGACCTGCGGCGGATAGTGTCGGGCCCGTGATCGACGAGATCGGCGCCGTGGCGGCGCGTCATCTGGGCCGTCCGGCCCGGTCGGTGGTCAAGCTCGGCGAAGGCTGGGACAACGTCGCCTACGAGGTCGACGGCGACCTCATCGTGCGCGGCAGCAAGGAGGGCGGCGCGGCGGAGGTCCGCCGCGAGGCCGCGCTGCTCGCCGTCGTCGCGGAGGTCTCACCCGTGCCGACCCCCCGGGTCCTGTTCGTGGACGAGGGGGCGGGCGTGATGGCGTACCGGAAGCTGGCCGGGGAACCCCTCGACAGCCGGCTCGGGATCGCGGTCGCCAAGCCACTCGGGGCCTTCCTCGCGGCGATGAACGCGGTGCCGACGGAGCGGGTCGCCGGTCTGGTCGAGGTCGACGACGACCCGTTCTACGCCTGGCTGGCCGGGACGATCGAGGAGTACAAGGAGGTCGTCAGGGAGCAGGTGCCCGACGACCTGCGCGTCCCCATCGAGCGGTTCCTCCGCGAGAACCCGCCCCGCGACGAGACCAGGACGCTGGCGTTCTGCCACAACGACCTCGGCGCCGAACACGTGCTGACCGACGGCGCGACCGTCACCGGGGTCATCGACTGGACCGACGCCGCGATCTCCGACCCCGCCTACGACCTCGGGCTGGTGCTGCGCGACCTCGGTCCCGAGGTGTTCGCCGAGACGCTGCGCCACTATCGCGACCACGGCGGCGACGCCGGGCCGACGGCCGAGACGCGGGCACGGTTCTACGCCCGCTGCGCGATCATCGAGGACATCGCCTACGGCCTCACCCAGCCGGGGGCATACCACTACGCCGAAGAGGGCCTGTCTCACCTGGCCTGGACGTTCGCCGACAACTGACGCAGCACCCGCATCGCGTCGTCGGCCCGCTCCGGCGGCACGAACAGGTGGTCGTGGAAGTAGGCCGACACCGCGTTGCACGCGATGCCCTCCGCCGCCAGCGCGGCGGTGATCGCGGCCAGCATCCCGACCGCCGCCAGCGACGAGTGCACCCGCAACGTGATCCAGCGGCACGGGAAGACGCCGTCGGCCTGACCTTCGGGCACCACGAGGGTCAGGCCCTCGGGCTCGCAGAAGGTGAACACCGGGGTGAGACCGGGCGGCGGCTCGTCGGCGGTCGCGAAGAGGTAGGCGCCGTCGTGCAGGACCGGGTCGAGGGTGGCCAGCAGGGTGGCGAGGTCGTGCTCGCCGGGGGTCGTCATCCGATCACCGCCGCGACGATCTGGGACGGGTCGCGTTCGAGGTTGTCGCGGGTGTGGATGTAGATGTCGGTGGTCGACGAGCTCGAATGGCCCAGGGCCTGCTGCAGCTGCTTGACCGACGCGCCCCGGTCGCTGGCGACCGTCGCGAAGGTGTGGCGCAGGGCGTGGGGGGTCACCTTCGACTCCAGCCCCGCGGCCTTGGCGACCTTCACGACCAGGCGGTAGGCGTCGGCGCGGTCGAGGGCCCGGCCGCCCGCCGTGGCGAACAGCGGGCCGGTCAGCTTCTCTCTGGCGACCCCGGCCAGGCGGGCGCGGTCGTCGAGGTAGGCGTCGAGAGCGGCCGCGGTGGCGGGGGGCAGGTTGCGCACGCGGGTCTTCTGCCCCTTCCCGACGATCTTGAGGGTACGGTGGCCACGCTGGTGACCCAGGTCGTCGACGGTGGCCGACAGCGCCTCCGACACCCGCGGCCCCAGCTCGATCATGAGCCGGATGAACGCGGCCGTGCGCAGGGCGGTGGGCCCCTTCGTCGCGTCGGCCGCCGCCACGAGGGCGCGGGCCTCGTCTTCGGTGAGGCCGACGGTCTCGGACTGGAAGCGTTCGACCTTGGGGCGGCGTACCCGGGTGAAGGGGTTGGACTCCAGGACGCCCTCGTCGGTCGCGTAGGCGTACCAGGACGAGATCGCCGACAGCTTCCTCGCGAGGGTGCGCGGGGAGACCGGTTCGAGCCAGCGGGCGAACGCGTCGCCGTGGACGCGGACGGCCCGCAGCGGGTGGATCTCGTGCCGCTCGCAGAAGGCGAGCCACTGGGCCAGGTCGGAGCCGTAGGCCGAGCGCGTGTGCGGCGAGGAGAACGACAGCAGCCAGGCCTGGGTGAGCCGGTCGAGCACCGCCTCGCCGTCGCGGGCCACCACGCCGTCGATCACGCGTTCGGGCAGACTCATGATCGTCAGGATACTCCGGCGCGGGCCAGCAGCAGCGCCCTCTCGCGCTCGTTGCGCGTCAGCCCCGCCGCGCGGCGGAACTCGGCCCTGGCCTCCTCGTCGCGGCCGAGCCTGGCCAGCAGATCGCCGCGCACGCTGGGCAGCAGGTGGTAGTTCTGCAGCGCGGGCTCGTCGGCCAGCTCCTCGACCAGCGCCAGCCCGGCCGAGGGGCCGTAGGCCATCGACAGCGCCACCGCCCGGTTCAGCTCGACGACCGGCGAGGGCACCTCCTCGGCCAGCCGTTCGTAGAGGCCCGCGATGCGGCCCCAGTCGGTCGCCTCCGCCGTCTCGGCCCTGGCATGGCAGGCGGCGATGGCGGCCTGGAGCGCGTACGGCCCCGTGCCCGCCCTCTCCAGCGCGGCCAGCCCCGCGGCGATGCGGTCACGGTCCCACTTCGTGCGGTCCTGGTCGGGCAGCAGGATCGGGTCGCCGCCGGCGTCGGTGCGGGCGTCCAGCCGCGACGCCTGGATCTCCAGGAGCGCCCGCAGGCCGTGCACCTCGGCCTCCTGCGGCAGCAGGTCCCCCAGGAGGCGGGCCAGCCGCAGCGCCTCCTCGCAGAGGTGCGGCCTGATCCAGTCGTCGCCGGCGGTGGCGGTGTAGCCCTCGTTGAAGATCAGGTAGACGACCTCCAGCACCGCTTCCAGGCGTTCGCCCAGCTCCTCACGGCCCGGCACCTCGAACGGGACGCGCTCCTTGGCGAGGGTCTTCTTCGCGCGGGAGATCCGCTGGCCGAGCGTGGCCTCGGGGGTCAGGAACGCGCGGGCGATCTCGTCGGTGCTCAGCCCGCCGAGCAGCCGCAACGTCAGCGCCACCCGCGTCTGGGTGGTCAGCACCGGATGGCAGGCGACGAAGACCAGCCGCAGCAGGTCGTCCTCGATGGCCTCCGGCTCGGGCTGCTCCTCGACGTCGCTCAGGGTCCTGGCCAGCTCGGCGAGCTTCGCGTCGTGGCGCTCCCGGCGCCGGAACAGGTCGACGGCACGGCGCTTGGCGACGGTGGTCAGCCATGCTCCCGGGTTGTCGGGGATGCCGTCGCGGGGCCACTGTTCGAGGGCCGCCACCAGGGCGTCCTGCGCCAGCTCCTCGGCCAGCCCGACGTCGCCGGTGAGCCGCGTCAGCCCGGCGACGACCCGGGCCGCCTCGGTCCGCCAGACCTGTTCCGCCGCTTGGTGCGCCTTGTTGGTCACCGCGTCATTCCACCAGACTGGGCCGATGCGATTCATGATCATGGGCCGGGGGAGCGAGGCCAGCGAGGCCGGGGTGCTGCCCGGCGATGAGCTCATCGAGGCCATGCGCGCCTACAACGCCTCCATGACGGAGGCCGGCGTCCTGGTGTCGGCCGAGGCGCTGCACCCGATGACGAGGGGGGCGCGGATCTCGTACCGGAAGGGGACGGCCGTCGTCATCGACGGGCCGTTCACCGAGACGAAGGAGGTCATCGCGGGGTTCTGGATCATTGAGGTGGAGTCGAAGGAGGAGGCGGTGGCGTGGGCGCTGAAGATGCCCTACGTCCAGGACGGGGAGGAGGGGGTGGAGATCCGCGAGGTGTTCGAGGTCCCCGAACTGGACGAGCGCATCGCGGCGGAACGGGCTCGGGGGGAGCGGTGAGGCCTACAGGGCCGACCACTCCTGGCGGCGGGCCTCGGCCAGGGCGATGGCCGCCGCGACCGCGACGTTGAAGGAGCCGACGCGGCCCACCTGCGGGATGTAGGCGACCGCGTCGGCCGACTCCAGGACGGCGGGGGAGCAGCCGTGGTCCTCACTGCCGACGACCAGGCACACGTCGCCGGTCAGCTTGGCCTCGTGCAGCGGGCGGGCGTCGCCGGTGAGCTCGATCGCCACCACGGCGAACCCGTCGTCCTTGGCCGCGCGCACGGCCTGGGCGGCCGGGACCGGCTCGTGCCACTCGACCAGCCGGTCGGTGCCCAGGGCGGTCTTCTGCGCCTTGGGGTTGGTCGGCGGGGTCGCGTTGCCGGCCAGCCAGATGACGTCGACGCCGAAGGCGGCGGCCGTACGGAAGATGGAACCGATGTTGAACGGCCCGGTCACCGATTCGACGATCATCCCGAGGCGGCCGGCCGTGTTGCGGCGCCAGGTGCGGTTGAGCCGCTTGACGTCGGTCGGGCGGAGCTGTCGGCGCGGGTTCGGGGTCGTCATCGAGGCGTCACTTTCAGGATGCGGTAGGCGGCGCGGGAGGCGTGGCGGGTAGCGGTCCAGCCCTGCTCGGTGAGCCACTTCTGCAGGGAGTCGGAGCCGAGGTGCTTCTGGACGACCAGGTAGGCGGCCCCCTCGGGGAGCAGCCGGTCGAGCCAGCGGGTGAGCATGGCGTGCAGGGCGGGCTTGCCGATGCGGATGGCCGGGTTGGACCAGATCGCGGCGAACCGCACCTGCTCGGGCATCTCGTCGGCGTGCACGCACCTTACTTTGTCAAGGCGGGCGGCCGTGGCGTTGCGCTCCGTGAGGTCGAGTGACCGCCGGTTGACGTCCACGGCCCAGACGGTCGCCTGCGGCGACCGGGTCGCCATGGTGAGCGCGATCGGCCCGTAGCCGCACCCCAGATCGAGCAGGTCGCCCTCGGCGGGCGGGGGCGGCACGGACTCCAGCAGGATCCTGGTGCCGGTGTCGACGCGGTCGGGGGAGAACACGCCCCGGTCGGTCTCGAGCCGCAGGTGCAGGTCGGGCAGCACCAGCGGGACCGTGGCGGGCCTGCTCTCGGCCTGCGGCCGTTCGTCGAAGTAGTGCACGGCGTGGAACGTTACCCGAGCTTTCAGGGGATGCGGGTGCCGAGCACCAGCGCCGACCCCGCCACCAGCAGCCCGGCGACCACGGCGCCGATGATGAACCGCTGGGTGATCTCCTGGTGGACGACCCGGTAGCCGAGGCTGGTGCCGATCTGGGCGTAGACCTCGCGCAGTTCGTCGCCGGACTCGGCGGTGTAGGCGCGGCCGTTGGTGCCGTCGGCGAGCGACTGGAGGGTCTGCTTGTTGACCGGCACCTGGACGCTGCGGCCGTCGATGGCGACGGTGCCCTCGGGGGTGCCGTAGGCGATGGTGGAGACCGGGACCTTGCCGCCGGCGGCGGCCTCGACGGCCTCGTTGACCGACCGGCCGCTGGTGTTGTCGCCGTCGGACAGCAGCACGATCGCGGCGGGCGGCGGGTCGGTGACGGCCTGCTGGTCGAAGGACCTGATGGCGTCGAGGGAGTTGAAGACGGCCTCGCCGATGGCGGTGCCGGGCCGCGTGGTCAGGTTGCGGATGGTGTTGACGACCGCGGCGTGGTCGGTGGTGGGCGGGATGGCCACGGCGGCCGACCGGGCGAAGGAGACGACGCCGACGTTGAAGCGTTCGGGCAGGTCCTGGACGAACCGTTCGGCGGCCTGGCGGGCGGCGACCATGCGGGTCGGGGCGACGTCGGCGGCCTCCATCGACAGCGAGATGTCGACGGCGATCATGATGGTGGCGCGGTCGCGCGGCACCCGCACCTCGTCGGCGGGCCGGGCGGCGCCCAGCACGAGCAGGCTCATCATGGCCAGGAACAGCCCTGCCGTCAGGTGGCGGCGCCAGCCGGGCTTCTCGGGCGCGACCAGGGCCAGCAGGGCCAGGTTGGTGAAGCGGACCGCGTAGCGGCGCCGGACGTACTGCATGACCACGTAGACCACGGCCAGGGCGACCAGCGCGGCGAAGAGCCAGAGCCACGCGGGGGACAGGAAGATCATGCGCGTGCCCTCCGGGCCATCACATGGGCGGTTCGGCGCTGCCGGAGCACGAACTGGGCGATGTCGGTCATCCAGTCGCGGTCGGTGCGCAGGACGAGGTGGGCCGCGCCGGCCCGGCGCAGCGCCGAGCGGTTGTTCTCCCGCTGCTCGGCGGCGGCCTCGGCGTAGCGTTCGCGGACGCGGCGGGTCAGATGGATGTCGCGGTGGCGGCCGGTCTCCGGGTCGAGCAGGGTGATCTGGCCGACGTCGGGCAGTTCCAGCTCGCGCGGGTCGATGACCTCGATGGCCAGCACCTGCTGGCGGGCGGCCAGGCGGCGGACGGGCCGTTCCCAGTCGGCGGGGTCGTCGAGGAAGTCGGAGACGACGACGCGCATGCCGCGGCGGCGGTGGGCGGCGGCGAGCATCTCGATCGCGCCGCCCAGGCTGCTGCTGCCCCGGGAGCGCGGGGCGTCGGTGAGCGACTGGAGCAGGCCGAACAGGTTGGCGCGGCCGGGCCGGGCCGGGTAGCGGTGGACCTCCTCGCCGTGCAGCACGTAGGCGCCGAAGCGGTCGCCGACGCGGCTGGACAGGAAGCCGAGCGCGCCGACGGCGTGGATGACCAGGGTGCGCTTGTCCATGTCGGCGGTGCCGAAGTCCATGCTGGCGGTCAGGTCGACCAGCGCCCAGGTCTCCAGTTCGCGGTCGGAGATGAGGTCTCTGACGTGCGGGACGGTGGTGCGGGCGGTGACGTTCCAGTCCATCCGCCGCGTGTCGTCCTCGCCGGGGACGTAGACGCGGGTGTCGCCGAACTCGCTGCCGGGGCCGGGCAGCAGGCCCAGGTGGCCGCCCTGGAGGAGACCGTCGAGCCTGCGGACGACGGTCAGCTCCAGTTTGCGCAGCGCGGAGTCGGCGCCCTTCATCGCTGGCCCTGGTTCCAGACGACCAGCGGCGGCGGCACGGAGTGGAGGATCTGGCGGACGACGTCTTCGGGTTCGATGCCGTCGGCCAGCGCGTCGAAGGTGAGCATGAGCCGGTGGGACATGACGTCGACGGCGACGTCGCGGATGTCGTCGGGCAGCAGGTAGTCGCGGCCGCGCAGCAGCGCCAGGGCGCGGCCGGCGGCGACCAGGCCGAGGGTGGCGCGGGGGCTGACCCCGATCTCGATGGTCTCCTCCAGTTCGCGCAGGCCGTAGTCGGCGGGCGCGCGGGTGGCCATCACCAGGCGGACGACGTAGTCGGCCACCAGCTGGTGGACCGACACGGCCTCGGCCGACTTCTGCAGCGCGAGCAGGCGCGGCGCGTCGAGGATCGGGTCGGGCGTCGGCGGGGTGACGCTCATGCGGTGGAGGATCTCCAGCTCCTCGTTGGCGCTGGGGTGGCCGACGCGGACCTTGAACAGGAACCGGTCGCGCTGCACCTCGGGCAGCGGGTAGACGCCCTCGGACTCGATCGGGTTCTGGGTGGCCAGCACGACGAACGGGCGCGGCAGCGGGTGGGTGACGCCGGCCAGCGAGACCTGGCGTTCGGCCATGACCTCCAGCAGGGCCGACTGCACCTTCGCCGGGGCGCGGTTGATCTCGTCGGCGAGCAGGAAGTTGACGAACACGGGCCCGAGCTCGACGTCGAAGCGCTCGGTGCCGGGGTGGTAGACGCGGGTGCCGACGATGTCGCTGGGAACCAGGTCGGGCGTGAACTGGATGCGCGCGAACGTGCCGCCGACCACGGTGGCCAGGGTCGAGGCGGCCAGCGTCTTGGCCACGCCCGGCACGCCTTCCAGCAGGCAGTGGCCGCGCGCCAGCAGGGCGACCAGGAGCCGTTCGACCATGTGGTCCTGCCCCACGATGACCCGCCGCACCTCCGCCAGGGCGTCGCGCAGCGCGCCCATGTCGGCATCGGTCGAGGCGCCGCCACCTGCGGACATCGTCGCCGGCACGACGGACGTGCCCGGCCCTTCATCAGCAACCATCATGCGTGTTATTCAATCGTGACTTGGTGGGAAAGACCATGGTCTCACCCTGCCCGTTGCGATCGCCGGAGACACCCTGTGCATTGGGCAGGTTCCGGCACGAGCCACGACCGGCCTCCGGCCGTCCGCGTCTCGTTGTGTTTTGATGGGGTGTGGCCACTCCTCTCCAGTATGGC
Organism: Herbidospora galbida; assembly: GCF_005233835.1. Classification (GTDB taxonomy): domain Bacteria; phylum Actinomycetota; class Actinomycetes; order Streptosporangiales; family Streptosporangiaceae; genus Herbidospora; species Herbidospora galbida. Next base: position 76,869 of record NZ_SZQA01000036.1, read on the forward strand.
GACCCGCCCCACCTGGGTCCGTTCGTTCTGCAGGCGCGTCTGCAGTCGGCTCCGGCGGGTCTGGTCTACCTGGGGCAGGCGCCCGACGGACGGGCGGTGTCGGTGGTCGTGCTGACGCGCGGCGCGGCGCTCGACGCGGCGGCCAGAGACCGGTTCGTGACCGGGATCAGGGAGGCCGAGGCGGCCCGGTCGGGGGTGCGGGGGCTGCTGTCGCGGGTGCGGCGGGCGAGTCCGGCCACGCCCTTCGTGGTGGCGTGGGACGGCGGTGAGGCGCCGTGGGCGGCGACGCCGTTCGTGCCGGGCGGTCCGGGGGCCGAGAAGTTCCTCGAACCGGTCATGGTGTCGGGGATGCTGATCGGCGACCGGCACGGCCCCGACTTCGTGCCCTACTGGCTGGGCGACCGCAATCCGGCGCTGCCCGCGCCGCCTCCTCCGGCTCCGCCGCCGACGGCGACGCCGCGTCAGGTGGCGACGGCCTCGGCGGTGCTGGCGGTGCTGGTGCTGCTGCTCCTGGTGATGGTGTGGCTGTTCCTGTTCCGGGGCGACGACGAGGCGATCCCGGCGCAGCCGCTGCCGCCGACGGTGTTCGTGCCGACCCCGCCGCCGGTGCCCGAGCAGTCGGAGTCGACGCAGCCCTCGCCCTCTCCCGGCCCGAGCGAGGGGGGCAGCCCGACGCCGCTTCCCGGTGGCTCGGACGACCCCGGCGACGCCATCTAAGCGTACGCTTACTCCTCATGGAGTTGTGGGACACGGTCGAACCTCCGGCCGCGCGCCGCCTGGTGGCCGGAGCGGTCGGCCTGTTCGCCGAGCGCGGCTTCGGCGGCGCCTCGACGCGCGACATCGCGGCGGCCGCCGGGCTGAGCCCGGGGGCGATGTACGTCCACTTCCCCTCCAAGGCCGAGCTGCTGGCCCGGATCGTGATGATCGTGCACGAGGCGGCCTACGAGGCGGTGTCCGGGGCCGTGCTGCGGGCCGGCTCCCCGGCCGCCAGGGTCCGCGCCCTGGTCTACGCGCTGGCCCGCTTTCACGCCGCTCACCAGCGCGGATGCCGGGTCGTCCAGAACGAGCTCGGCGCGCTGGCCGCCGACGACTGGGCGCGGGTGCGGGCCGAGCGCCGCCGCGTCGAGGCGCTGTTCCGCGATGAGGTGGGCGCGGGGGTGGCCGCGGGCGTCTTCGAGACGGCCGACGTCGCCGGCACCACCCGGGCGATCGTGTCGATGTGCGTGGACGTCTCCCGCTGGTACCGCCCCGGCGGGACCGACAGCCCCGAGGACGTGGGCGCGCTGTACGCCCATCTGGCCCTGCGGATGGTCCGGGCGCTACCCTGCTAAGCGATCGCTTAGCGGGAGGGTGTCATGCGGCGGACGGTCTATTCGGCGGACCACGAGGCGTTCCGGGAGTCGGTCAGGGAGTTCGTGGCCCGTGAGGCCGACCCTCACGCCGAACGGTTCGCCGAGGAGCGGCTCATCGGCCCGCAGGTGTGGCGGGAGGCCGGGCGTCAGGGGCTGCTCGGGCTGGAGATCCCCGAGGAGTACGGCGGGTCGGCCGCCGGCGACTACCGGTTCAACGCGGTGCTGCACGAGGAGCTGGCCGCCCACGGGATGGCGCTGGCCTCGGGGTTCGGCATCCACTTCGACATCGTCGCCCCCTACCTGGTCGACCTGACCACCGAGGAGCAGAAGCGGCGGTGGCTGCCCGGCTTCTGCTCCGGCGAGCTGGTCACCGCGATCGGCATGACCGAGCCCGGGGGCGGCTCCGACCTGGCGGCGCTGACGACCGGTGCCGTACGGGACGGGGACCACTGGGTGCTCAACGGGTCCAAGACCTTCATCACCAACGGCATCCAGGCCGGGCTGGTGGTCGTCGCGGCCCGGACCAGCCCCGGCAAGAAGGGCATCACGCTGTTCGGCGTCGAGGCCGGCATGCCGGGGTTCGAGCGGGGCCGCAAGCTCGACAAGATGGGCCAGCCCGAGGCCGACACCGCCGAGCTGTTCTTCCGCGACGTCCGCGTCCCGGCCGCCAACGTGATCGGGCCGGTCGACGGCGGGTTCGTCGCGATGATGGAGCGCCTGCCGCAGGAACGGCTCGGCGCGGCCGTCGCCAACCTGGCGCACGCCTGGTCGGCGCTGGGGGAGACGCTCGCCTACGTGCGGGAGCGGCGGGCGTTCGGGCAGCCGGTGGGGTCCTTCCAGTACAACAAGTTCACCCTCGCCGACCTGGTCACCGAGCTGGAGGTGACCCGCGCCTACGTCGACCAGTGCGTCGCCGCGCACGCCGGCCGCGAGCTGTCGGCGGTCGAGGCGGCCAAGGCCAAGCTGTGGTCGTCGGAGGTGCAGTGGCGGGTGCTGGACGCGTGCGTGCAGCTGTTCGGCGGGTACGGCTACATGCGCGAACACCGGGTCGCGCGGGCGTGGGCCGACGCGCGGGTGACCCGCATCTGGGCCGGGTCGAGCGAGATCATGCGCGAGATCGTCGGCCGCGACCTGGGGCTGTGAGTGGGGTTGTGCATGGACTACGCGCACTGGGACGAGATGCCGACCCGCTGGCGGGACAACGACGTCTACGGGCACCTGAACAACGTCGTCCACTACGAGCTGATGGACTCGGTGATCAACCGCTGGCTCATCTCCTCGGCGGGCCTGGACCCGACGGGCGGCGCCTCGATCGGGCTGTGCGTCGAGTCGCGCTGCTCCTACAAGGCCGAGGCCGCCTACCCGGCGGTCATCCGGATCGGGCTGCGCGTCGGCCGGCTCGGCACCTCCTCGGTCCGCTACGAGCTGGGCCTGTTCGAGGGTGAGCGGCTGCTGGCCGAGGGGGAGTTCACCCACGTGTTCGTCGACCGCCGCACCCGCCGGCCCGCGCCGATCGAGGGCGGGATGCGGGCGGCGATGGAGAGGCTGGTGGTCGCGTGAAGATCCGTTCGGCCGTGCTGGAGCGGACGGGCGGTCCCCTGGACGTCCGGGAGCTCACCCTCGCCCCGCCGGAGGAGGGGGAACTGCTGGTCCGGATCGAGGCCGCGGGGCTGTGCCACTCCGACCTGTCGGTCATCGACGGCTCACGCCCTCGCCCGCTGCCGATGGCGCTGGGGCACGAGGCGGCCGGGGTCGTCGCCGAGTCGCGCTCGCCGGAGTTCGCCGAAGGCGACCACGTGGTGCTCACCTTCGTCCCGGCCTGCGGCTCCTGCCCGCCGTGCGTGGCGGGCCGGCCCGCGCTGTGCGTCCCGGGCGCGGCGGCCAACCGCGCCGGCACCCTCCTGGGCGGCGGCCGGCGGCTGGGCGGGGTGTTCCACCATCTGGGCGTGTCGGCCTTCTCCGAGTTCGCCGTCGTGTCGGCCCGTTCGGCGGTGAAGGTGCCCGCCCGCCTGCCGTTCGAGGTGGCGGCGCTGTTCGGCTGCGCCGTGCTGACCGGCGCCGGCGCGGCCCTGTACGCCGCCGGCGTCGGCCCGCGCGACAGCGTGGCGGTCTTCGGGCTCGGCGGGGTCGGCCTGTCGGCGCTCCTGGCCGCCAAGGCGGCCGGGGCGGGCGCCCTGATCGCCGTCGACGTGGTCGAGGGCAAACGCGACCTGGCCCTGGCGCTGGGGGCCACGCACGCCGTACCGGGAGGAGCCGGCGCCGTCGAGCGCGTGCGGGAGCTGACCGGCGGGGGAGCGGTGAAGGTCGTCGACACCACCGGCGTCGCGCCGGTCCTGGCGCAGGCCTACGCGGCCACCGCGCCGGGCGGCGTCACCGTCACGGTCGGGCTGCCCGCCCCCGACGCCGGGCTGACCATCCCGGCGCTGTCGCTGGTCGCCGAGGAGAAGACGCTGCGCGGCAGCTACCTCGGCTCGTGCGTGCCGCGCCGCGACGTGCCCCGCTTCGTGGCCATGTACGAGTCCGGCGCGCTCCCCGTCGACCGCCTGCTGTCCGACCGGCTGCGGCTCGGCCGGGTCAACGAGGGCTTCGAGCGGCTGAAGAGCGGCCAGGCCGTCCGGCAGGTGGTGTTAATGCGTTGAGCCTCACGTAACGGGAGTCCTTAGGGTCGGCCGCATGAAACTCAACGTGATCGACACCGTCACGCGGATGCGGGAGATCTTCGCCACCCCGCTGCCCGGACGGGCCGCCAAACTGGGCGAGCTGCTCGAGCCGATGGCCGCCGCGATGCCGTGGCTGACCACCGGCGCGCTGGCCGACTTCCACCACCAGGGGTCGGGGTTCCGCACCGACCGCGACGACGACCGCTACCTGCCCGCGCTCGACCGGCTCGACGGCGTCCTGGGCCGGATCGAGACCGCACTGCTCCGCGCCTGGGACCACCAGGCGGCGGCGGTGCCGGACATCAGGGTCGCCGACACCGTGAACGTGCTGCTGGTGCTCGGGAATCCCGACGACGCCCATCTGACGGAGACCAGCCACGGCTACTTCGGCATGGGCGGCATCCCCGGCTGGATCCACCTGACCGTGTGGCCGACGGAGGAGAGCCTGGCGGGGATCGCCGACTGCGCGGTGCACGAGTTCAGCCACAACGTCCGCTACGCCAACGTCAGGTGGGACCCGCCGACCGTGCAGCTCGGCGAGCAGATCGTCTCCGAGGGCCTGGCCGACGCGTTCGTGGCCGAACTGGGCGGGACCCCCGGCTACTGGGCCGACTCCCTGGCCGAGGGGGAGTTCGAGGCGGCGTACCGGAAGATCGTGGACAACCTGTCGCTGACCGGGATGCAGAACTTCTCCGCCTACGTCCACGGCGACGCGGCGGCGGCGCGGTTCGGCGGCACCCCCGTCGGGCTGCCCGCGATGGCCGGATATCCGGTCGGCCGCCGCATCGTCGAGGCCCACCTGGCGGCGACCGGGCTGACCGCCGCGCAGTCGACCGCCCTGCCCAGCGCGGAGATCATCGCGAACGCGGGGCTATAGTTCTCGCTCGTGAACGGGGGACAAATCCTGCTTTTGCTGCTGGCCGCAATGGCGGCCGGATGGGTCGACGCCGTGGTCGGCGGCGGCGGGCTGCTGCAACTGCCCGCGCTGCTGCTGGCCGGGCTGACGCCGGTGGAGGCCCTGGCGACCAACAAGAGCGCCTCGGTGCTCGGCACCGCCAGCGCCGCCTACACCTACGCCCGCCGGACCGGCGTCGACCGGATCGCCGTCCCGGCCGGGGCGGCGGCGGTGCTGAGCTCGGCCTGCGGGGCGCTGCTGGCGGGGCTGCTCGACCCGGCGGTGCTCAAGCCGCTGATCATCGTGGTGCTGGTCGGGGTGGCGGCGTTCGTGGCGCTGCGGCCCTCCTTCGGCGCGGTGGCCGACCCCGGGCTGCGGACGCGGGGCCGGCTCGCGGCGGCGCTGCTGGCGGCCGGCGGGGTGATCGCCTTCTACGACGGGCTGATCGGGCCCGGCACCGGCACCTTCCTCATCATCGCGTTCACCTCGCTGGTCGGGATGGACTTCGTCCGCGCCTCGGGCACCGCGAAGATCATCAACATGGGGACCAACGTCGGCGCCATCGCGGTGTTCGCCCTCCAGGGGCACGTGGTGTGGGCGCTGGGGCTGGCGATGGGCGTGGCCAACATCGCCGGCGCCCAGCTCGGCGCGCGGATGGCGCTCAAGCGGGGCGCCGGCTTCGTCAGGGCCGTTCTGCTGACTGTGGTGTCGGCGCTGGTGCTGCGGCTGGGCTGGGACCTTCTTTGAGCGCTCCGGCGGCCAGGGCGACGAACAGCGCCATCACCGCCGGGACGCCGAGGGCGAAGGGCAGGCCGGTGAGCTCGGCCAGGCCGCCGATCAGGACCGGGCCGGCGAGCAGGCCGACGTACCCGAGGCTGGCGACCCGGGCCAGCGCCCGGCCGCTGGTGGCCGGGTCGCGGTGCCCGGCGGCGGAGAACACCTGCGGGATGATGCACGACAGCCCGGCCCCGAACAGGCCGAACCCGACGATGCCGGCCACCGGGTGGCCGATCAGCAGCGCGGTCAGCAGGCCGGTCCCGGCCAGGGCGCCGCAGCAGCGCACCAGCACGACCGGGCCGAGCCAGGCGGCGAGCCGGTCGCCGGCGAACCGGCCGGCCGTCATCATGATCGAGAAGGCGGCGTATCCGGCCGCGCCGACGCTCTCGTCCGACAGCAGGTCCTCGACCAGGTAGACCGAGCTCCAGTCGGCCATCGAGCCCTCGCCGACCAGGCAGCAGAAGGCCAGCACGCCCAGGAACAGCACCCATCCGGCCATCGCGTTGCCGGTCTTGCCGGGCGCCTCCTGGGCGGGGGCGCGCGACAGGTCGAGCTCGTCGGGCAGCGCCAGGCGGGCGCAGACGAGCGAGACGGCCAGGATGAGGGCGCCGACCGTCGCGAACGTCGCGGCCACACCGGCCCCCGCGTGCGCGAACAGGCCGCCGGTGGAGGCCCCGAGGAACCCTCCGACGGAGAAGACGGCGTGGAAGGAGGACATGATCGGGCGGCGGTAGTGGCGTTCGACGATGACCGCGTTGGCGTTCATCGACACGTCCAGCACACCGTGCACGACGCCGAAGGCCAGCAGCGCCGCGGCCAGGCCGATCAGGCCCGGCGCGAAGGCGGGCAGCACCAGCACGGGGCCCTGCAGGAGCGCGACGGGGATCATGACGCGGCGGGAGCCGTAGCGGTCGACCAGGCGGCCGACGGCCTGCATGCCGGCGATGGCGCCGGTCGCGATGCCCAGCAGGGCCAGGCTCAGTTCGCCTTCGCTGAGGTGGAGGTCGGATTTGATGGCGGGGATGCGGGAGGTCCAGGTGCCCAGGGCGACACCGGAGACCAGGAACAGCCCGTAGACGGCCACGCGGGCGCGCAACAACATGTGGGGGTTTGCCCTCTCAGGCGGTGATGACGGTGACGCCCGCTCCGGTGAGGGCGTCGTGTTCGCCCGGCGGGACGCCGGTGTCGGTGACGACGACGTCCAGCCCGGTGAAGGAGCAGACGGCGCCGAAGGCGGTGCGGGTGAACTTGCCGGAGTCGCAGGCCACGATGACGCGCCGGGCCGAGGCGATGGCGGCCTGCTTGACCGCGACGTCCTCCAGGTCGTGGGCGGTGACGCCGTGCTTGGCCGACAGGCCGCAGCAGCCGATGACGGCGGTGTCGAACCGCAGCGCCCGCAGCGAGGCCTCGGTGAGCGGGCCGACGAAGTTGAGCTCGACGGGCCGGACCTCCCCGCCGGGGATGACGAGTTTCACCCTCGGCGCGGTGGCCAGTTCGTTGGCGCACCGCAGGGCCAGCGGGAGCACGGTCAGCCTGCGGTCGTGCACCGCCCGCGCCACCTCCAGCAGGGTCGAGCCGCCGTCCAGGACGACGGCCTCCCCGTCGGCGAGCAGCCCGGCCACGGCCTGGGCGATGCGCTTCTTGGCGTCGACGGCCTCCAGTTCGCGGGCCCCGTACGGCGGTTCCTCGCCGCGCAGCAGCAGGCTGAGCGCGCCGCCCCGGACCCGGCGCACGACGCCCTGCTGGGCGAGTTCGTCGAGGTCGCGGCGGATGGTCATCTCGGACACGCCGTAGTGGACGGCCAGGTCGGCCACCGTGACGCTGTCGGCGGTCCGCAGCGTGCTCATGATCGCGTTCAGCCTTTCGGCACTTTCCATGTGTTCATTTGAACATGAACTCTGTTCGATCGGCAATATGGGACAGACTGGACGTCATGCGTGCCGGCCGGTTGCTCTCCCTGCTGCTGCTCCTGCAGACCCGGGGGCGGATGACGGCGGCGGAACTGTCCGCCGAGCTGGAGGTGTCGATCCGGACCGTCTACCGCGACATGGACGCGCTGTCCTCGGCCGGGGTGCCGATCTACGCCGACCGGGGACCCGCCGGGGGCTACCAGCTCCTCGACGGCTACCGGACCAGGCTCAACGGGCTGACCGAGGCCGAGGCGTCCTCGCTGTTCCTGACCGGGCTGCCCGGACCGGCCGCCGAGCTGGGGCTGGCCGAGGTCGCGGCCGCCGCCGAGCTCAAGCTGCTGGCGGCGCTGCCGCCCGGCCCCCGCTCGCAGGCGGCCCGGATGCGGGAGCGGTTCCTGCTCGACGTGCCCGGCTGGCACCGGGGCGCCGAGGACGTGCCGTTCCTGGCCGAGGTCGCCTCGGCGGTGTGGGAGCAGCGGCCGCTGCGGCTGGCCTACCGCAGGTGGGGGCCGGCCGACGTGAGCCGTGACGTGCTGCCCTACGGGCTGGTGCTCAAGGGCGGGTCCTGGTACCTGGCGGCCGAGTGCGAGGGATCGATGCGGACCTACCGCGTGGCGCGCATCCTGTCGGTGACCGAGCTGCCGGGACGCTTCGAGCGGGGCGAGTTCGACCTGCCGGCGTTCTGGGAGCGGTTCTCGGCCGAGTTCGCCGCGCGCCTGTACACCGGGACGGCCCGGATCCGGCTGGCGCCCGGGGGAGAGGGGCTGCTGGCGTACACGATCGGGGAGGAGCGGGCCGCCCCCGCGCTGGCCTGCGCCCGGCCCGACCCCGACAGGCCGGGGTGGACGGTGCTGGAGATCCCGGTCGAGGGCCTCAACGGGGCCCGCTGGACGCTGCTGCGGATGGGGGCGCTCATCGAGGTGCTGGGGCCGCCGGACCTGCGCGCGATGATGGCCGAGGCGGCGCTCGGCATGGCGGAGATGTACCGCTGAGACTTACTTTGTAAAGGTGCCGGGTCGTGGCAATGCAACCTTTGCCTGCAAAAAGCCTCGCACCGACGGTAAATGGTTTGCTCCGGGCGGGGCCGGGTGGCGACGATGGGCCGGGCGCTCTGCCACGGGGGCCGGAGCGCCCCTCTTAGAGAGGCCGACGTCTGTTGGGTGTCTGGTTCGAGGAGGCCGGTTCCGGGGCTCCTGTCGTGCTGCTGCATTCGAGTGCCGCCGACGCGCGCATGTGGGATCCGCTCTGGGTGGAGCTGGCGGCGCGCTTCCGGGTGGTGCGGCTGGACTTCCGCGGTTTCGGGCGCAGCCCGTGGGCGGCCCAGGAGCCCTACACCGACGCCGGTGACGTGGCCGAGGTGCTCGACGGGCTGGGCGTGCGCGGGGCCGCGGTGGTCGGCGCCTCACACGGCGGGCGGGTGGCGCTGGAGGTGGCCACCGCGCGCCCCGACCTGGTCGGGCAGCTGGTGCTGCTGGCCGCCGGGATGGGCCTGCCGCCGACGCCGGAGCTGCGCGCGTTCGGCCAGGCCGAGAACGCCTTCATCGAGGCGGGCGACGTCGAGGGCGCCGTCCGGCTGAACGTCGACACCTGGCTCGGGCCCGAGGCGGGGGAGGCCGAGCGGATCTGGGTCGCGGAGATGCAGCGCAACGCCTTCGAGCTGCAGCTGGCCGCCGACCCCGAGCCGACGGCCGGGCACCTGCCGATCGACCTGGCGGCGATCACGGCGCCGGCGCTGGTGGTGTCGGGGGCCCATGACCTTCCCTACTTCCGGGAGACCGCGCGGGTGATCGCGGCGGGCCTGGCGTCGGCCGACCTGGTGGAGCTCGGCTGGGCGGGTCACCTGCCCGCCGTCGAGCGGCCCGCCGAGGTGACGCGCCTGCTGCTGGACCGCCTCGACGGCTTCAGTGGTTGAGGGTCGACATGCCGGCCGCGTTGTAGCGGTCGCCGGCGACCTGGTCGGCCAGATCGCCCAGGGCGGCCAGTTCGGCCCCTGACAGGGTGAGGCCGGTGGCGGCGATGTTCTCCTCGACGCGGGCGGCGCGGCGGGTGCCCGGGATCGGCACGACGTCGTCGCCCTGCGCCAGGACCCAGGCCAGGGCGACCTGGGCGGCGGTGGCGTCGTGGGCGCGGGCGACGGCGGCCACCTCGCCGACCAGGGCCATGTTGGCCTTGAGGTTGGCGTCCTCCCAGCGGGGGTTGGTGCGGCGGAAGTCGTCTTCGCGCAGGTCGCCGAGGTCGACGGCGCCGGTGAGCAGGCCGCGGCCCAGCGGGCTGTAGGGGACCAGCCCGATGCCCAGCTCGCGCAGCGTGGGCAGCAGGTCGGCCTCGAGGTCGCGGGTGAACAGCGAGTATTCGTACTGCCCGGCGGTGATCGGGTGGACGGCGTGCGCCCGCCGCACGGTCTGCGGCGCGGCCTCGGAGATGCCCAGGGCGCGGACCTTCCCGGCGTCGACGAGCTCCTTCATGGCTCCCCAGGTGTCCTCGACGGGGACATCGGGGTCGACGCGGTGCTGGTAGTAGAGGTCGATGTGGTCGACGCCAAGGCGGCTCAGGGAGGCCTCGGCGCTGGCGCGGACGTAGTCGGGGTGGCCGTTGATGCCCAGGCGGGTGCCGTCGTCGGCGCGCTGGATGCCGAACTTGGTGGCGATGACGACCTGGTCGCGGCGGCCCCGGACGGCGCGGCCGACGAGCTTCTCGTTGGTGAAGGGGCCGTAGGCGTCGGCGGTGTCGAGCAGGGTGATGCCGAGGTCGAGGGCGCGGTGGATGGTGGCGATGGACTCGGCGTCGTCGCCGGGGCCGTAGAAGTCGCTCATGCCCATGCAGCCGAGGCCGAGGGCGGAGGTGGTGAGGCGGCCGAGTGTGCGCGTCTCCATTGTCTGCTCCTTCGTCGCATGAGCTCTACTTTGTAAAGCCGGTGGGTTGTTGGCGTAACCCCTTCACCCCATCAAAACCCATCACCGACGGGTGAGCCGATTTTGTCGGTGGCGGGGTGCACTATGGCGGGCATGGCCACGTGGCAGGAGATCGAGAACGACGCCCCTGAGTTCGCAGCGCGCTTTCTGCGGCTCTTCGACGTGGGCAAGCACAAGACGATGGCGACGCTGCGCCGTGACGGCTCGCCGCGGATCAGCGGCACCGAGACCCAGTTCAAGCAGGGAGAGTTGTGGCTGGGCTCGATGACCAAGGCGGTGAAGGCGGCCGACCTGCTGCGTGATGGCCGCATGGCGCTGCACGGCCCGACGACCGATCCGGGGGAAGAGGGGTCGGGCACCTGGCCGGGTGAGGCGAAGCTGTCGGGGCGCGCGGTGGAGGTGACCGATCCGCTGGTGGTGAAGGCCGTGGTGGGCGGGGAGCCGGGGGAGTCGCATCTGTTCCGGGTGGAGATCGACAGTGCGGTGATCACGCGGGTCGAAGAGGCGATGCTGGTGATCGAGAGCTGGGCGCCGGGCCGTGGGGTGAGGGTGGTCCGTCGCCGCTAGTGCCCCATCGGCCGCCCGTGTTCTTCCCCCTCTGCGGGCGGCCGATGGGTACGGGTCTTCTTCGTTCCGTTACGGCTCCGCCTGGCCGGCGCCGCCCGCCGCCTCCGGGCCGGGCCGGTTGAGCGGCGGCGACCGGCCGTTCCCGGCCCGCGCCGCTACGGGGGAGGTGCTCGCCGGTGTGGGTCAGGTGATGGAGAAGCCGCCGTCGACGCAGATGTTCTGGCCGGTGACGAAGGCGGCGGCGTTCGAGGCCAGGAAGACGGCTATGCCGGCGTAGTCGTCGGGGAGGCCGTTGCGGCCTACGGCGTGGCGGGCGGCCAGGGCTTCTACCCGGCCTGGGATGGCTTGGGCGGCTTCGGTCAGGGGGGTGAGGACGAAGCCGGGGATGATCGTGTTGGCGGTGACGCCGTGGCGGCTCCACGCTTCGGCCTGGGAGCGGGACAGGCCGCCGATGGCGGCTTTGGCGACGCCGTAGGCGCCGCTGTCGCCGAAGGCCCGGTGGGTCTGCTGGGAGCCGATGTTGATGATGCGGCCCCAGCCGCGGGCGGCCATGCGGGGGCCGTGGTGCCGGCCTAGCTCGTAGGGCGCGGTGAGGTTGACGGCGATGGTCTGCCGGTAGTCGTCGGGGGTGAGGTCGCCCATGGGGCGGCGGATGTTGTTGGCGGCGCTGGTGACGAGGATGTCGGTGTCGGGGACGGTCTCGCACAGGCGGGCGAGGTCGCCGGGGTCGCCCATGTCGGCGCTGACGGCGGTGGCGGTGATGCCGTGGGCGTGCAGGCGGGTCAGGGCGTCGTCGAGGTGCCCGGGGCGGCGGGCGGCGATGGTGACGTGGGCGCCGGCGCCGCCGAGGGCGCGGGCGATGGCGTAGCCGATGCCGCTGCTTCCGCCGGTGATGAGGGCGGTGCGGCCGTGGAGGCCGAACAGGTCAGTGAGGTAGGGGGCGGCCGCATGGGTCATGAGCGCTCACCCTATCGTCGGATGATCCGATTTCTTCGATGATGACGTCGCTGATCCGTCGCATGACGCGGCTCATGTCGCGGAGGGTGTCGGTGTCGAGGCGGGTGAGGAGCTGGCGCCAGTTGGCGGTGCCGGCGTCGAGCATCTCGTCGGTGAGGCTGCGGCCTTCGGTGGTGAGGGTGAGGCGGCGGACGCGGCGGTCGGCGGGGTCTTCGCGGCGGGAGACCAGGCCGTGGGCGACGAGGCGGTCGACGATGCCGGTGAGGGTGCCGAGCCCGATGCCGAGTTCGCGGGCGAGTTCCTGGCCGGAGGCCGATTCGTGGAACGACAGCGCGACGATGACCTTGAGCTGCTGCATGGTGAGGGTGGTGGCGAGCAGGGGGAGTGAGCGGTCGCGGGCGAAGAGGCGACCGAGGATGCGCTGGGTGTCGGTGATCCAGTCGATCAGCTGATCGCGTTCATCCCCGTCAGGGGTGTCGTGTGTTTTCACGCTTGCCTTCGGTGGGCTGTCGCAAACCTGAGAAGGTTATCAGGAACGCCACGTGACATTAAATATTCGTGCGACGCGAAGTGTTAGGGTGAGCCGCACTAATCTTCCGGCCGACCTTCTGTCAAGGAGCCTTCGCGCATGACCTTCCTGGCCAGGCTGAGCCTCGCCAACCGCACTCTTGTGATCATGATTGCGGTGGTGGCCAGCGCTCTCGGCGCCTACGCCATCCCCTCGTTGAAGCAGCAGCTGTTCCCGTCGCTGGAGTTCCCGGGGGCGTTCGTGGTGGCGCCGTACGCCGGCGCGGCCCCCGACATCGTCGAAGACCAGGTCACCAAGCCTATCGAGAGCAGCTTCCAGGGCATCGCCGGGGTGACCGAGATCTCCTCGACCTCCCGTGAGGGCATGGCCTCGATCCAGGTGGCGTTCGAGTTCGGCACCGACATCGACGAGGCCATCGGCCAGATGGAGCAGTCGATCTCCCGGATCGAGGCGCAGCTGCCGGCGACGGTCGAGCCGCGGGTGATCGCGGGCGGCACCGACGACATCCCGGTGGTGGTGCTGGCCGCCTCCGGCGGCGACGAGGCGACGCTGCTCGACCGGCTGGAGCAGACGGCGGTGCCGTCGCTGCAGGGGATCGCCGGGGTGCGGGAGGTGGATGTCACCGGTGCCCGCGGCAAGCAGGTGACGATCACGCCCGACACCGAGAAGATGGTCAAGAAGGGGCTGTCGCCGGCGGCAATCCCCGACCTGCTGCGCGCCAACGGCGTGGCGATCCCGGCCGGGTCGATCACCGAGGACGGCCGGAACCTGACCGTCCAGATCGGTGACCGGATCGCGACGGTGGAGGACCTGAAGAACCTCTACCTGACCCCGCCGGCCGCGGCCGCCCAGCCGCCGGCGCAGCAGCCGCAGATCCCGGGCCGCGCGGGCCCGGCCG
>NZ_SZQA01000037.1 GCF_005233835.1 Herbidospora galbida
CTTGAGATGAGGTCTCCCACCTGTGAAGGGTAAGGCCCCCGGTAGACGACCGGGTTGATAGGCCGGGAGTGGAAGCGCGGTAACGTGTGGAGCTGACCGGTACTAATAGGCCGAGGACTTGACCATAAATGCTCGCGTCGACTATGCAACTCTCAGGCTGCAAACAGCCTAGTAGAGTTACGGCGGTTATGGCGGAGGGGAAACACCCGGTTACATTCCGAACCCGGAAGTTAAGCCCTCCAGCGCCGATGGTACTGCACCGGGGACGGTGTGGGAGAGTAGGACACCGCCGGACAATTTTCAACGAAAGCCCGACCAGTATTGGTCGGGCTTTCGTCATTTCCGGGCAGGTCCGCATCACCTGCGAAGACTTGCTAGGCTGGCGTAGCCGGGCCACCCTGACGAACGGGTGGCCTTCGTCGCGTCAGAGGAATACGCGACCCCTAACAGTGCCCATACCGCGCACCCGCCTCGCAGCCAGAGACGTAGATCCGTACGCGGTGGAGCAACAGAGGATCAAAGTGAACAGAGAAGACGGGCGTGACGGCGCGGGCCGTGGCGATGAGCGAAACGACCGACCGGCCGGCGGCCGCGACGGCGACAGGTATGGCCGCGGCGATGCCGGCGGCAGAGGTGGCCAGGTAGACGGCCAGAACGACCGGGGCAACCGCCCCTTCCGCGCGAACAGCCGCGGTGGTTACCGCGACCGCGACGAGGTCCGCGGCGGCGGCTTCGGCGGCCGCTACGGTGTGCGCGACTCCCGCCCCCAGCGGTCGTCCGGCGACCGCGGCGACCGCGGTGACCGCCCCCAGCGTTCTTACGGCGACCGTGACGACCGGCGCGGCTTCCAGCCCCGCGACGACCGCCCCCAGCGCCCCTTCAACGACCGCGGCGACCGTGGCGACCGCCCGCAGCGGCCTTTCAACGACCGAGGCGATCGTCCCCAGCGGCCCTTCAGCGACCGTGGTGACCGTGGTGACCGCCCCCAGCGGTCTTTCAACGACCGGGGTGACCGCCCGCAGCGGTCCTTCGGTGACCGTGGCGACCGGCCGCAGCGTTCGTTCGGTGACCGTGGTGACCGCCCTCAGCGGCCTTACCAGGACCGCGGCGACCGTCCCCAGCGGCCTTTCAACGACCGTGGTGACCGTGGTGACCGGCCCCAGCGGTCTTTCAACGACCGGGGTGACCGCCCGCAGCGGTCCTTCGGTGACCGTGGCGACCGTCCCCAGCGGCCTTTCCAGGACCGTGGTGACCGGCCGCAGCGTTCCTTCCAGGACCGTGGTGACAGGCCGCAGCGCCCGTATGGCGACCGGGGTGACCGCCCGCAGCGATCGTTCGGTGACCGTGGCGACCGCCCTCAGCGGCCTTTCCAGGATCGTGGTGACCGCCCTCAGCGGCCGTTCCAGGATCGTGGTGACCGTCCCCAGAGGTCCTTCAACGACCGTGGCGACCGGCCCCAGCGTCCCTACCAGGACCGCGACGACCGTCGTGGCTTCCAGGACCGGGGCGACCGTCCGCAGCGTTCCTTCCAGGATCGCGGTGACCGGCCCCAGCGGTCCTACGGCGATCGTGACGACCGTCAGTCCCGGCCCTTCCAGAACCGTGACGACCGTCCGCAGCGCTCCTACGGAGACCGCGACGACCGTCCGCAGCGGCCGTTCCAGAACCGGGATGACCGGCCTCAGCGGTCGTTCCAGGATCGCGGTGACCGTCCGCAGAGGTCCTATGGCGACCGTGACGAGCGGCCTTCCTACGGTGACCGTGATCGCTTCCGGGGTGGGGACCGTCCGCAGCGGTCGTACGGGAACCGGGATGACCGGTCCCAGCGGTCCTTCCAGGATCGTGGCGACCGGCCGCAGCGGCCCTTCCAGGACCGTGACCGCCGGCCTTCCGGCGACCGCGACGACCGTCCGCGCCGCAGCTTCGACGACCGTGGTGACCGTCCGCAGCGGTCCTTCGATGACGACCGGGGCGGCAGCCGTACCCGCTATGGGCGTGAAGACGAGCCGCAGCGCGAGCGCGAGGTGCTGCCCGAGCTCGAGGCGGACATCACCGCCGAGGAGCTCGACCGCGAGGCCCGTGGCGAGCTGAAGTCGCTGCCGGGCGATCTGGCCGAGCTGGTGGCCAAGCACCTGGTCGCGGCGACGCGCGCCCTGGCGGCGGAGGACGCCGAGAAGGCCTACGAGCACGCCAAGGTCGCGCGCCGGTTCGCCGGACGCATCGGTGTGGTCCGGGAGGCGGTGGGCATCGCCGCCTACCACGCGGGACAGTACGCCGAGGCGCTCAGCGACCTGCGGGCCGCCCGCCGGATGACCGGTTCGGAGGCGTTCCTCCCCGTCATGGCCGACTGCGAGCGCGGCATGGGCCGGCCGGAGCGCGCGCTCGACCTGGTGAAGTCCAAGGAGGCCGAGAAGCTCGACCGGTCCGGCAAGATCGAACTGGCCATCGTCGAGTCGGGCGCCCGGCGCGACCTGGGCCAGCTCGACGCGGCCGTCGTGACCCTCCAGCGCCTGCCCGAACTCCGCGACCCGCAGCCCCGTGACTGGTCGGCCCGCCTGGCCTTCGCCTACGCCGACGCCCTCGCGGCCGCCGGCCACGCGAGCGCCGCCGCCGACTGGTTCGGCCGCGCCGCCTCCTTCGACGAGGACGGCGAGACCGACGCGGCCGAGCGCTACGCGGAGTTGACCGGCGCGGTGATCGAGGACCTGGAAGAGGACGACGACTTCGAGGACGACTTCGCCGACGACGTCTCGGACGAGGACGTTCTCGACGACGAGGACTCCGGGGACTCCGAGGACGAAGCTCCGGAGACCGCCTCCACGGAGGAGGACTCCGACGTGGACGACTCGGAGGTAGACGACGCGGACGCCTCCGACGACGACTTCGACGACGAGGACCTCGACGAGAAGCCGGCCCCGGCCCCGGTGAAGGCCGAGGCCGACAAGCCCGCCGAGGAGGCCGGGTTCGGTCCGGCGTTCATCGAACCCGACTACGGCGACGTCCTCGACGGACCGGCGGACAAGCCGGAGGCCTGATCAGGCCTCCGGGCGGTCGAGCCAGTGCATGATCCCCGCCAGGTTCGGCTCGGTGCCGCTGAGCATCTCGATGTGCTCAGCGGCCTTGTCGCCGGGCGCGGGCCGGGCATAACGGTCACGGGTGCGCTGGTCGACCATCGCCACGGCGTGGTCGAGGTCGAGCTGCTCGCCCTTGGCCTGCTTGGCCAGATCCACCCAGATCAGTAGTTCCTCGGCGGATCGCTCCAGAATCGAGCCGACCTCGTCGACCGGGCCGTAGTGGCTGAACAGCAGCCGCTGCGGCCCGAGCGCTTCGAAGAGGGCGATCGACGCCAGAGCGGTCTCGAGGTCGAAATCCGGCGGCGGCGTGGACGGCCGGACGTCCCCGGTGTCCGGGATGTACACCCCGGCGGCATCCCCGACGTACAGGTCACCCGTCAGCGAGTCGACCAGCCCGACGTGATGCTTCGCGTGTCCGGGCGAATAGTGGCTGGTCAGCTGCCTCCCGTTGCCCAGATCGATGGCCCCGGTGTCGCCGAGCGCCCGGATCCGGGCCGCGTCGGTCGGTTTCAGCATCCCGAAGAGGGTGTCGAGCCGGTCACCCCAGACCATCCGGGCACTGGACATGAGCCGGGACGGATCGGCCAGATGCCGGGCCCCTTTCTCGTGTACGACGATCTCCGCCGCCGGGAACATGGCGGAGATGTCGCCCACGCCACCCGCGTGGTCGAGATGGATGTGCGTCACGACGACCGTGGCGAGATCGCCGGCCCCGACACCGAGCGAGGCCAACGCGTCGCGGACGACCGGCGCCGAGGTCGACGTACCCGTCTCCACCAGGCATGGTCGATCACCGAGAATCGCATATCCGGCAGTGATTCCGGCATATCCGGCCAGCCTCGTGTCGATTTCGTACACGTCTCCGCCGAGCGGGGTCACGTTTTCCACAGCTCACCTCAGAGCGAGAACGGGTTCTCACAGAATGGGACTCGAATAGCCGGTGCAGCAGCATAGTCACCGACAGTGGTGCCCGAGAGAAGGGGATCACATGTCAGTTGATCAAATGGTGAGCGCTCCTGCCCACCACAACGAGGTCGTTCTCGTCGGCCGCCTGTCCAAGGGCCCGGAGGCCCGCCTCCTGCCCAGCGGCACCGAGCTGATTCAGTGGCGCCTCGCCGTCCGCCGCCCCACCCCCGACAACGAGAAGGGCCGCGCCGACGCCATCGAGTGCGTGACCTACGACCCGATCGTCCGCGAGTCCCTGACGGGCCTGACCGTCGACGACGTGGTCGAGGTCCAGGGCGCCCTCCGCCGCCGCTGGTGGCGCGGCGGCAGCGCCTTCGAAGTCGAGGCCCGCTCGGTACGCCTGGCGCACCGCGCCGGGACGGGTGATACCGAGGCCAGGCCGGAGGAACCTTCGGAGTGAGGCTATAGAACCCTGCGGAGCGTCCTTGCGGCCGGCAGTTCGTGAGGTGGCGCTCCGGTTATCACGGCGCTGCACCTGGTTCCCGCAGACGAACCCTTGCCTTTCAACCGACAGGCGGTCCCAGCGAGTCACGGGTATGGGCCAGGCGGGCGATGATGACCGCGGCTCGGTAGCGGATGGCGGGCTTGTTGTAGCGGGTGGTGATTCCGTGGAGGCGTTTGAGCTGGTTGAAGCAGTGTTTGACGATGTTGCGCCGCTTGTGGCGCTCCCGGTCGATCCCGCAGCGGCGCCATCCGCGCCGGGCCGAGTGCGGCCGGCTGTCCACCCGCTCGGGAAGGGTGTGAGAGATCCGGCGCGGCCGCAGGTGGGTGCGGTCGATGCCGGTGGAGTATCCCTTGCCGGCCGCCAGGTGAGCGGGACGGCTGTGTGGTCGTCCCGGTCCGGTCCAGGCGATGGAGATGGCCTCCACCACGGTGATCAGGCGGGTGCGGTCGTTGATGTTGCCGCCGGTGATGACGAAAGGCCGGCGGCAGGCCGCGTCCTTCGCACGCCAGGTGGATCTTTGTGGTCAGGCCGCCCGGGGATCGTCCGAGCACGTGGTCGTCGGGTTCGGGTCCTTGTTGCGGAGTGAGCCGGCCTGAGCCCGGATCGTGCCGTTATCACCGGAAGATCCGGACCGGAGTGGATGGTGGCGCGATCACCGGCAGGTGATCAACGCAATCCCGTAGAAGATCCGCACCGGTGCCGACTGGCGGGACTTGCCCGACCGGTACGGGCCCAGGCAGACCCCTCTACCAGCGGTTCCGGCGTGGCGCAGGTCCACGACGACAGCGCAGGCCGAGTCGACTGGAGCATCGTGCCCGCTCACCAGTACGCGGCCGGCGCGCGAAAAGAGGATTGCGGAAGAGACGAACCTTCATCGTGAGTTCGTGACGGCGCACCATGCCACCATCAAGCCACACCACCTAGATCAAGGTCTGCAAGCCGAGCCGGTCGGCCAAGTCCACCACCTTCCGGCAGCGGCATGTGGAGCGGCGACGTCCAGCGCGCAGGTATCGCGGACAGACCGTAAACGGCTTCCGCCAGGCCTCCCGTCACGGCGGCGACCGTGTCGGTGTCGCCGCCGATACCGCCGAACCTGGGCAGGATCAGACGGCGCCGTTGAACTCCGTCGCCGACGTGGGATGCCATCCTTACGCCGTGACCGTGGCATACCGGTCGCGATGGTCGGGGTGTACGGCCCCCAGGTGGTGCAAGGGGCCACCTCCGGTCAAGGCGACGCGGATCAGCTCGTGGAAGATCACCCGCGAAGTAGACCGCCGCCGTGGTGGTGCGCATCAAGGAACCGTTGCCCGCCGCGTGGCGAGCTGTGCGGAAATGGGCGGCGGCGGCGCTGGGCCGCCGACGACCCCAAGGACATCGGCCTACAGACCGAGGACGTGCTGACCCGTGGCCCCGGGCGCGTCGCCCACGGCGGAGCCGACGATCACCCCGGCGGCGCGCTCTGTGCGGTCCATGTCGGCAATTATGATCACCCGCATGTTCTCACCCAGATTCGGGGCGATCGTCATCACTGTCGCCGTTTCGACCGGCTGCGGAGACGGCGGTGGGGGCACGGCGCGCACGCCCGCCGAGGCGGTGACCCTGGCGATGACGGGCTCTTCCGGGGTGAAGGTCACCAGGAACATACGCTTCGACTACGGCGAGCAGGCCGCGAAGGAAGACGGCAGCTTCAGTTTCGCCGGCGAGTACGAGGAGAGCCGCACGACCGGCGTCGTCGGCGCGACCGGCGCCGACCTGACCACGACGTTCCATTACATCGGCATCCCTGACGAGCTGAAGGGGATCATCCCGGCCGATCTCGACCACATGACGACCCGGACGATCACGATCCCCGGCTCCGGCACCTACCTGAACCGCGTCGACCGGAGGGATGTCCCCGAGGGCAAGTCCTGGCTCTACGGCCGCGACGCCACATGTGAACAACTGCTGGACCTCAAGGGCCCGGCCACCATCCATGACCTGCTCTCCCCCGAGATGCTGGGGAAGCTGACGGCCGCGCCCCCTTCTCCCGGGGAGACCGTCGACGGAGCCGCCACGCTCGTGTACGAGGGAAGCGCTCCCCAGTCGGAGTTCGGCGTCGAGGTCCAGAACGACGACCCGGTGTTGAGAGCCCAGTTCCGCGAGCAGTTCGGCTCGGCGCGGATCTCCTGGCGGCTCTGGGTCGGGCCCGATCTGCTCCCCCGCCGGGCACACGTCACCTTCACCCAGGACGGAGAACCCACGGCGGGCAGGGCCGAGATCGACCTCACCGCCTGGGGTACCGAGGTGACCGTAGAGCCCCCGCCATCCGACCAGGTGCACGAGACCACATCCTGCCAGGACCCGGAACCGTGACGGGTGACACCTGAGGGCCACCCGTCAGGCGGCCAGCAGCCCACCATCGTCGCGATCGCTGCGGGACTTCGTGCGCTGGGCGGACCTGACGCGTCAAGCCACCCTCCTCGACGACGCTCCGGTCGTGCCATCACCGCACCACGACGTCGGCGCGATCTCGGCCGCCTGGCGGTGGCCCTGGCCCCCGTCGAGGACCTGGACCTGGACGCCGAGGCCGCCCGCACCTGCGAGACGGCTCTCGCGCGCACCCAGAACCCGGCCGAACGGGCCATCCTGCAAGGGCGGCTGGAGGAGTTGCGGTCAGGGCGACTTCCACCGGCTCTTGCCCCGCGCACGCCGGAAACGCCTGGGCCCGCGCCACAGCGGATACTCGAACGAGTACAGCTGCGCCGCCTCCACCAGGGTGGTCACCATGCGCCCCCGCGGCTGCGAGCCGAGCTCTTCACCTGCTCCAGCAGGAGGACGCCGAGTTGCGCCCAGGCCGGTATGACATGGCCGTTTCCGGTGACGACCACGCCCGCCCGCCGGGCGCGCGGATCCGGGGTCCCTTCGAGGGCGCGGCGGTAGAACGGCAGGGCATCGCCGGGCCGCCGCAGCATCTCGTGGAACGACCGCACCCGCCTGATCACCGTGGTGGAGGCCATCTCCATCGCCCGGACCGGACCGGGACGACCACACAGCCGTCCCGCTCACCTGGCGGCCGGCAAGGGATACTCCACCGGCATCGACCGCACCCACCTGCGGCCGCGCCGGATCTCTCACACCCTTCCCGAGCGGGTGGACCAGCCGGTCGCACTCGGCCCGGCGCGGATGGCGCCGCTGCGGGATCGACCGGGAGCGCCACAAGCGGCGCAACATCGTCGAACGCCGCTTCAACCAGCTCAAACGCCTCCGCGGAATCACCACCCGCTACGACAAGCCCGCCATCCACTACCGAGCCGCGGTCACCATCGCCCGCCTGGTGCTCCGACTCAACCACGATCCACCAAACACGCCCTACGCAGTGGTCTTCACGCCGGGCAAGCCGAACTCCCTGAAGGCCTGTCCGCAGTGACCCTCACGCTGGGCAAGCCGAACATCCGAAAGGACCGCCCGTGGCGGCTTTCACGCTGGGCGGGGCGGACCGATCGTCCGCATGGAGGGTGTGGTGGTCGTGCGCGGAGTCGGTTCGCGGTATCCGTCACGCCGGGCAGTCGGCCGCGCGTGCAAGTCGGCCAGTGGCGGCCCTCATGCCAGGCGGGCTGATCGGCTTCGGGGCCTGCCGATCCGGGACACGCATCATGCGCCCGCTCAGCCGGTGGCGAAGGTTCTCAGGACCAGGCCGGTGGCGGGTTTCGGGCTGAAGGAGGTCGATTTTCTCGGGACTCGCTCGCCTTCTTCGGCTACGGCGAAGACGTCGGCCGCGTTCAGAGGACGCATCAGGACCGCCGTGCCGTTGGACCGCCCGGCCTGGTGGGCGGCGGCGGTGTGGTCGTGGTGGACGATCTGGACGTGTTCCTCGTCGTCGTCGATGCCCCAGACCTTGGGGAGGAGGAACTCGTTCAGGACGGCGGTGGCCAGGGAGCGCCAGCGGGCCGAGCGGTCTTTCGGCATGGCCAGGTTCAGCTGGAGGGGGTCGGGATTGGTCAGGAGGTGGGCAGTCTGGCCTGCGGTGACGACGTAGGCGGGGTCCTCCGCTGTGGCCAGGGCGGCGAGGGCTTCGTCCAGGTTGGGGTGGTCGTGGACCTGCCAGGCGCCCTTGGCGCGGGCGACCGCCTCGCTGAGGGGGAGGTCCGGGATCACGCGGTGGATCGCCTTCAGGTCGGGCGGATAGGCCGTGGAGTCGACCAGGTAGGCGAGGCCGCCGTCCCAGGGGCCGGGTTCGTCGTGTTCGGCCTGGAGTTCGCGGTAGGTGGCGTAGCGGTGGTGGCCGTCGGCGATCATGGCGCGGTGGTCGGCCAGGTCGGTGGCGATCTTGTCCAGGGCGCCGGGGTCGGTGATGGCCCAGAGGCGGTGCCTGGTGTGCTCGCTCAGCTGGACGTCCACCAGAGGGGGTCTCGTCGAGGCCGTCTCCTCGACGAGGGCGGTGGCGGGGCCGTCTCCGGCGTACAGGAGGAAGATGGGTTCGAGGTTGGCCTCGGTGGTGCGCATGAGGGCCAGGCGGTCGGCCACGGGGCCGGGCATGACGTTCTCGTGGGGGAGGACGGCGTCGGAGCCGACCCCCACGGCGCCGATCAGGCCGCGCTGGACGAAGGTGGGGCCGCTCTGTTCGTACACATAGAGAGCGGGTTGCTCGTCGGCGGCCAGGATCCCCTCGCTGAGCCACGCGGCCAGGGTGTCGCGGGCCTCGGTGTAGTGGCCGGCGCCGGGAAGGATCAGGCGGACCACGTTGTTCGGATGGGCGTCAGCGAGCCGCCGAGCCTCGGCGGGGGAGATGAGGTCGTAGGGCGGCGAGGTGAGGGCGCTCAGATCGTCGGCCGTGTATCGCACGCCGCGGAACGGGCGCAGCACCAGTCCCGCCCGTTCAGATCTCTCCATATCGGGCATGCTGCCATAAAGGCCCGGACTCCCCACTGCCGCGGTGCCCGGTTGGAACCGAAATCGGAAGCAGGAGGCCATTGCGTGACACGGCATGATCAGAATGGAGTGGGCGATACGTCCGGCAGCCCGTCGGGCGACGTATACGAGTGGTACCAGCGTGGCATGAAGCTCCTCCAGGAGGGCAGCCCCGCCGCCGCCGCGGCGCTCCTCGAGCGCGCGGCCGACGCCGAGCCCGACTCCCGGAGCATCCGCGAGGGCCTGGCTCGGGCCCAGTTCAACTCGCGCCGGTACGAGGACGCGGCCACCAGCTTCCGCTGGATCGTGGACGCGAACCCGGCCGAAGACTACGCCTACTACGGTCTCGGTATGGCACTTTGGCGAACCGGTGACATCGAAGGCGCCCAGGAACCCCTGGCCGTCGCCGTTGCGATGCGTCCCGACGAACGAAACTACGTCTCCGCCCTCACCCAGATCCGGGCGACCCTGCGCGCGAGGCGCGCGTGAATCACCTGCTCGACGCGTACGACACCTTGCTCCTCGACCTCGACGGTGTGGTCTACCTGGGACGGCACGCGGTCCCGGGCGCACCGGAGGCGCTGGCCCTGGCCGGGGAGCGGGGCGTACGCCTGGCTTACGTCACCAACAACGCCTCCCGCACCCCGGCGGCGATCGCCGAACACCTGACCCACCTGGGGGTGCCCGCGTCGCCCGACGACGTGGTGACCTCCGCGCAGGCCGCCGCCCGGCTCGTGGCCGAACACGTACCGGCCGGGTCTCCCGTGCTCGTCGTCGGCGGCATGGGGCTGCGGTCGGCGCTGCGCGCACACGGGCTGCGGCCGGTGACGACCGCGCTGGAGGGGCCGGCGGCGGTCGTCCAGGGCATCTGGGACGGCATCTCCTACGGGCTGCTCAGCGAGGGGACGCTGGCGGTGCGGGCCGGGGCCTGGTTCGTGGCGGCCAACCACGACAGCACGATGCCGACCGACCGGGGCGAGATGCCCGGGAACGGGTCGATGCTGAAGGTGATCGAGTCGGCGACCGGGGTGAGCCCGGTGGTGGCGGGGAAGCCGGAGCCTCCGCTGCATCGGGAGTCGATGATCCGTACCGAGGCGAAGCGGCCCTTGATCGTGGGCGATCGGCTCGACACCGACATCGAAGGCGCCAACCGGGCCGGGGTCGACAGTCTGCTGGTGCTGACCGGGGTGGCCACGCCGCTCGACCTGCTGACGGCAGAGCCGGTTCATCGGCCCACCCACGTGGCGGACGACCTTTCCGGGCTGCATCAGCCTGCTGCCTCGGCCCGTGCCATCGACGATGGGTGGGAGTGCGGCGGGTGGGTGGCTTCCTGGGATGGCGGGCGGTTGCGGCTGACCGGCGGCGGGGAGTCGATCGACGCGTTGCGGGCGGCTTGCGCTGCTACGTGGGCCGGCGTGGGGGATGGGCGAGCGGAGGAGGATGCCGTCAAGCCGGCGCTTCGGGCCTTGGGCTAGGGCTCAGGCCGGGTTGGTTTCCCAGGCTTCGGGCGGTGGCCTGTTGCCGTGAGGACCGAGCGGGTCATGCGCGGCAGCCGAGCAGGTCATGTGCGAGCGGCAGAGGGCTTGAGTATCGCCTACGGCGGGTTACCCCGTCGGGCGGGCGGATTCTCGGCTGTGACTCTTTCGCGTGGTATTGAATTGTCGCTGCGCGGAGGTGGGCGGGTCGGCTTTCTCGGTTGGGCTTACGGGGCTGGAGCGGTTGCGGCTCCGGGCTGGAGTAGGCGCGGACTGGTAGCCATTCGAAGGAGCTGCTTGGGCCGTCTGTCGGCTTCAGACGCAATGAGTTCGTGCAGTGGCTGGGCGGGGTGCTTGCGTTCGCCTTTCTTGGGAGTCGGATCGGTCGTTTCGTTGGGGCTTTAGAACTTAAACCCCTTGAAACGGTGCGGGACGCCGGATGCCGCGCCGAATTCGTCGCGATGGGGTGGAAGCCCTCCAGGTGTGGTCTCCCGGCTGTGGTCGTGGTGGAGCGGTGCGCGTTCACGGCGGAGGTCTCAGATGGGGGTCTGCACTCGCGGTGGGGTGTTGTCGTAGGAGCCCTCTGACCGGTAGTCCATCGCACCGGCGGTCGGTGTGGTGGTCTGGGTCGCGTCGCGGACCACCACACCGGGCGTGCGGGTGCGGTCGTCGGGACGGGAATCGGGGTCGCGTTGAGGGGTTCTCGGCTCGCGGGAAGCAGGCGGAGGGCGGGCCGGATGGGGGCGTTCAGAGGAGGCGGCGGAGGCGGAGGAGGTCGCCGAGGCTCGCGTCGATTTTGACTCTGCCGGTGAAAAGGGCTCTGGCCATGTCGAGTTCGCCGTTGACGAGGGCGATGAGGTCTTCGCTGCCCACGGTGAGTTTCACTTCGGCGGGACGGCCGTCGGCCGGGGGGATCTCGGTGAAGGGGTCGAGACCTTCGCGGTGAATGCGGCCGTAGAAGGTGACGTTCAGGTCGGAGATGCGGCATTGGAGCCGGCGCTCGACGACGTGTTTGGCTCGGTCCTCGTCACTGATCTCGTGGAACTGCTCGCCCAATTTGTCCAATGCGGCACGGCATTCTTCGATCGTCGCCATGCGTCATCCCCCTTAAGCCAGGACCGGTCAAATGCCCATCTACCAACGGACGGTAGCGTTCAACCTGAGTACTACGCGAAATCTGACACGTGGGGGCGTGTCAGATGACAAGGGGGTTCGCATGGTGTTCCACACGTTGCGTGGCATCGTACAGATGGCCACGTCACTCACCGAGACGGCCACGAGCAACGCCCGTGCAGCCGTCATCGACATGCTCGACACGGACTCGTCGCGGTCCGCCAAGGGGCGGCGGGCATCGTCCCGTTCGTCCCGGTCGGCGCGGTCGTCGAAGGGGATTCAGGGGCTCGTCCGGTCGGGGGCCGACCAGGTGCTCGGGGTGTTCGACCTCGCGCGCAAGGACGAGGTCGACCGGCTGCGGTCGCAGGTCCGCGAACTGCAGGGACGTCTGAAACCGGCCAGTCGCGCCAACAGGTCGCGGACGAGCACCCGGGCGAAGGCGGCCTCGGCGCGGACGTCCCGGGGGGTGTCGTCCCGGGTGACCGGGATGGCGGCCCAGGCCGAGCGGACCATCTCGGCCATCAGCGGGAAGGCCGCTTCGGCGACCGCCACGAAGACGTCGGCGGCCAAGCGGACCGCCAAGGCGGCCGCTTCGGGGACGACGGCCCGCAAGACGTCGGCCGCCCGTTCCGGCACGGCGCGCAAGGCCGTGACCGCGCGCACCGCCGCGTCTCGGAAGGCCTCGACGACGGCCCGTACCGCCGCGTCGCGGTCCAGGGCCGGGCTCAACGGCGCGTCGGCGGGATCCGCGTCCGCGCACAGTGCGTCCGCGCGTACTACGTCGGCGTCTCGTGCGTCGGCGGCGGGTTCGCGGGCCGGTTCGGCTCGTCGGGCTGCCGGCTCGCGGGCGGCGGGGGCCGCCAAGGCGTCGGCCGGTTCCGCCCGTAAGGCGTCGGCTGGTTCCGCGCGTAAGGCGTCGGGTTCGCGTTCCACGGCGGCCAAGTCCGTGGCGGCTCGTTCCGCCGCCTCGGGTTCCGCGCGGAAGGCGTCGGCCTCCCGGTCGGCCTCGGCTGCTCGTAAGGCGTCCACCTCGGCTCGGGCCTCGGCCGCTCGGAAGGGCTCCTCGGTCACCGCCGGGAACCGGATCGCGCAGGCCGAGAAGGCCGCCGCGCGGATCGTCAAGGCCACCGGGTCCACCCGTGTCGCGCGGGCCGAGAAGATGGCCGCCCGGATGGCCCACGCCGTCGGGACCGCTCGCACGCCGGCCACCGCCGCGTCCCGGATGGTCAAGGCCACCGGGTCGGCTCGGGCGGCCAAGGCGCTGGGGGCGGCCTCGCACGCGGGGAACGTCGTGGCGGCCAAGCTGTCGACCGCGCCCGGGAAGGGCGGGAAGAAGGCCGCCAAGAAGGCGATCGCCAAGAAGCCGGGCAAGAAGGCCGGCAAGAAGTAGCGGCGCCGCCGCAGGCGGGTGGGCGGCGGGCGACGTCGTCGGCCCGGTCCGCTACCGTCGAGGCGGCGGAGCGTCTGAGGCCCGTGTTCGGGAGCCTTGTTTCGGGTGCCTCGTGAGGCGTTTCGGGCGAGGGCCGCGTATCTGACACCGGAGGGGGCGCATGACCGAGATGAACTCGGCCGGCGGTGGGGAAGCCGTCGTGCCGGTGCAGGCCGCTGTGTCCGCGGATGCCGGTTCGCCGGCGGACGTCATGGCGACCCCGACAATCAACGTGGTGCCGGCCGTTGCCCCGGCCGGCACCCAACCGCCCGGCGCCGAGGCCGATCCGGAGGCGGCGGTCCGCGCCGCCGTCGAACGGCTCGCGGAGGTGCCGGTGGCGGCTCATGTCGAGGTGTACGAGCAGGTGCTCGGCACGTTGGAGGAGACCCTTGCCGCTGTGGACGACCGCCCGTGATCGATAATCCCCCCACCACGTCCTTCGCCAGGGGTGACCGTTGAGTCAGCGCCGCCGTCTCGACAGCGAGCTGGTGCGGCGCAAGCTGGCCCGCTCGCGGGAGCAGGCCGCCCAGCTCATCGAGGCGGGCCGGGTCACCATCGGTGGCCAGCCCGCTTCCAAAGCGGCCACGCAGGTCGACACCGCCGCCCCGATCGTGGTCGCCGAGGCCCCCGACGGGCCCGACTACGTCTCGCGGGGGGCGCACAAGCTCATCGGCGCGCTCGACGTCTTCACCGACCTCGACGTCACGGGGCGGCGCTGCCTCGACGCGGGCGCGTCGACCGGCGGGTTCACCGACGTGCTGCTGCGGCGGGGGGCCGCCCACGTGCTGGCGGTCGACGTCGGCTACGGGCAGCTGGCCTGGTCGCTGCGGACCGACGAGCGGGTCACCGTGATGGAGCGGGTGAACGTCCGCGACCTCACCCCCGAGATGGTCGGGGAGCCGCCCACGCTCGTCGTCGGCGACCTGTCGTTCATCTCGCTGCGGCTGGTGCTGCCCGCGCTGACCGCGTGCCTGGCCGAGGGCGGAGAGCTGGTCATGCTGGTCAAGCCGCAGTTCGAGGTGGGGAAGGAACGCGTGGGCGCCGGAGGGGTCGTCCGCGACCCGGAACTGCGGGCCGAGGCGGTGCGCGACGCCGCGGCGGCGGCGCGGCAGCTGGGGCTCACGGTCAAGGGCGTGACGGCCAGTCCGCTGCCGGGACCTTCGGGGAATGTGGAATACCTGATCCGGCTCGGGAAGGGGCCTGGTCACGAGGCGGTCGGCGATGTGGCCGCCGCCGTCGCGCGTGCCGTCGAGGAGGGGCCCCGATGAGCGACAGCCGATCGGTCCTGATCACCACCCACACCGGGCGTGACGCCGCGGTCGAGAGCGCCCGGCTGGTCATCGACCGGCTGCTCAAGGAGGGGCTGACGGTCCGGGTTCTGGCCGACGAGGCCGAAGAGGTGGCCCGGCTGGGCGTCGAGGTCGTCCCGGCCGACGAGCGGGCCGCCTTCGGCGCGGAGATCATCATCGTCCTGGGGGGCGACGGAACGCTCCTGCGGGCCGCCGAGATCTCCCGGCCCACGGGCGTGCCGCTGCTGGGCGTCAACCTCGGGCACGTCGGCTTCCTGGCCGAGGCCGAGGTGGAAGACCTGCACGTCGTCGTCGACCGGGTCGTCGACGGGCGGTTCGAGGTCGAGGAGCGCATGACCCTCGACGTGACCGTGCGCAACGGCACCGTGCTGGCGCGCACGTGGGCGCTCAACGAGGCGTCGGTGGAGAAGCGCGACCGCATGCTGGAGGTCGTGGCCGAGATCGACGGGCATCCGCTGTCCCGCTGGGGCTGCGACGGCGTCATCTGCGCCACGTCGACCGGGTCGACCGCCTACGCGTTCTCCGCCGGAGGGCCCGTCGTGTGGCCTCAGGTCGAGGCGCTGCTGGTGGTGCCCAACAGCGCCCACGCGCTGTTCGCGCGGCCTCTCGTGGTGGCCCCGACCAGCTCGATCGCGATCGAGCTGCTCTCGACGACACACCCGGGTGAGCTGTGGTGCGACGGCCGCCGCCGCTTCGATCTGCCGCCGGGCGCGCGCGTGGAGGTCCGCAAGGGCACCCATCCGGTACGCCTCGCGCGCATGCTCGGCGTCGACTCCACGGGCGTCCCGTTCACCGACCGGTTGGTCGCCAAGTTCGGCCTTCCGGTAGAGGGATGGCGCGGCCGCGCCAGGCCCGCCTGAGGTCCGAGCGACTCGAAAATCTTGGCGAGTTGCGCGTAGGATCGCTTGCGACATTGACGTTGAACGGGAGGGACCAGTGCGGCCGAGGGTCGAGGAGGTCCGCATCCAGGGACTGGGTGTCATCGACGAGGCCGTCCTCGAGTTGTCACCCGGTTTCACCGTTGTCACAGGTGAGACGGGCGCCGGCAAGACCATGGTGGTGACGGGCCTGGGGCTGCTGTTCGGCGGCCGGGCCGATCCCGCGCGGGTCCGGCCGGGGGCCGACAAGGCGACCGTCGAGGGCACGCTCATCGTCGATCCGAGCGGCCGGGCCGCTCAGCAGGTGTTCGACATCGGCGGTGAGGTCGACAACGGCGAGCTCATCATCTCCCGCACCGTCTCCTCCGAGGGCCGCTCGCGGGCCTGGCTCGGCGGGCGCACCGTCCCGGTCGGGACGCTCACGTTCCTGGCCGACGACCTGGTGGCCGTCCACGGGCAGATGGACCAGCAGCGGCTCCTGCAGCCGGGCCGCCAGCGCGCCGCGCTCGACCGCTACGCCGGAGACGAGCTGGTCAAGCCGCTGCGCGCCTACGAGCAGGCCTACAAGCGCCACAAGCAGGTCGGCGACCTGCTCGCCGAGCTGACCGGCCGGGCGCGCGAGCGCGCGCAGGAGGCCGACGTGCTGCGGTTCGGCCTGGAGGAGATCGAGAAGGTCGCCCCCCTGGCCGGCGAAGACGCCGAGCTGAAAGAGGAGGCCGAGCGCCTCACCCACGCCGACACCCTGCGCACGGCCGCCACGACCGCCCACACCGCGCTGCTGGGCGACCCGATGTCGGGGCCCGAGGCGGCGCCCGACGCGGTGTCGCTGATCGGGCAGGCGCGGTCGGCCGTCGAGTCGGCCCGCGACTACGACCCCGCCCTCGCGGGCCTCGCCGAGCGGCTGGCCGAGGCCGGCTACCTGCTCAACGACGTGGCGACCGAGCTGGCCGCCTACGCCGAGTCGGTGGAGGCCGACCCCCAGCGCCTGTCGATCGTGCACGAGCGCCGGGCCCTGCTCAACGGGCTGACCCGCAAATACGGCGCCGACGTCGCCGAGGTGCTGGCCTGGGCGCAGCGGGCGGCCGTCCGCGTCGGCGAGCTCGACGGCGACGACGACCGCATCGGCGAGCTGACCCGCGAACACGAGGAGCTGACCGCCCGGCTCGGCGAGCTGGCCGGTGAGCTGACCCGAATCCGCGAGGCCGCCGCCGAACGCTTCGCGGTCGCGGTGACCGAGGAGCTGACCGCCCTGGCCATGCCCCACGCCCGGGTCGCCGTCGTGATCGAGTCGAGCGGCGACTTCGGCCCTACGGGGGTCGACGAGGTCGAGCTGCGCATGGCGCCCCACCCGGCGTCCCCGCCGCTGCCGCTGAACAAGGGCGCGTCGGGGGGCGAGCTCAGCCGCGTCATGCTGGCCATCGAGGTCGTGTTCGCCGGCGCCGACCCGGTGCCGACGTTCGTCTTCGACGAGGTCGACGCGGGCGTCGGCGGCAAGGCGGCCGTGGAGATCGGGCGGCGGCTGGCCAAGCTGGCCCGCACCGCCCAGGTCATCGTGGTCACCCACCTGCCCCAGGTGGCGGCCTTCGCCGACCAGCATCTCGTGGTCGAGAAAGACAGCGACGGCAGCGTGGTCCGCAGCGGCGTGGTCACCCTCGACCGCGAGGCCCGCAAGCGCGAGCTCGCCCGCATGCTGGCCGGCATGGAGGACTCCGAGCTCGGCCGCGCCCACGCGGAGGAACTCCTGGCCACGGCGGCCGCCGCGAAGTCGGTCGGCTGACGGTCTCCGTCGTCGCGGTGAGCGGCCCGATCGGAGCCTGGCGCCGGATGCGGCGCGGCGGGGCGTCGGCGGGCGGGGCCGGGTGGGCGGAGCCGTAACGGAAGCGAATAAGCAGGTCAGTGTGGGCGGCGGGAGAGCGGAATCACGACCTCGCCTTAATCACATATCGGAAACGTGTCAGCGAATCTCACGAAATTCGGCCAGGCTGGAGTCACGACGGATGCCGGTCGCGCGGGGGCGTGGGACCGGTCGGCCGGAAACGCTTCCCGCGACGGGTGACATCGGTTCGTGTTCTGGGCATATGTGGGCATCGTGCCCGGACGAGGCCGGATGGCGACATGGGGGACGGCAGCATGAGGGCAGGGTGGCGACAAAGCTGGCGGGTGCCGGGGTGTCGGGCCTTCACGCTCGTCGCCTCTGGCAGGATGGTCCCGATGAAGGTCTCGAGCGTCAGGGTTCCAGGCCTCCGCCGCCGGAAGGTCAGTGTCCTTCCCGGGGTGACTGCGACGGCGCGCATCGACCGACGCACGAAGAGGCTCACCAAACGCCTTCGCCCGGGGGAAGTCGCGATCATCGATCACGTCGACATCGACCGGGTCAGCGCGGAGGCCCTCGTCGCGTGTGGCGTGGCCGTGGTGGTCAACGTCGCGGCGAGCGTCTCCGGCCGTTACCCGAACCTGGGGCCGCAGATCCTCCTTGAGGCCGGGGTGACCCTGGTCGACAACGCGACGCCCGACCTGTTCGAGAAGGTCCGCGACGGCGACACGGTCCGGGTCTCCGACGGCGTCGTCTACGTCGACGAGGAGATCGCCGGCAAAGGCGAGGTGATGACCGCCGAAACGGTCGAGGCCGCCATGGTCGAGGCCCGCGCGGGGTTGTCAGTCCAGATCGAGGCGTTCACCGTCAACACCATGGAATACGTGCGCCGCGAGCGCGACCTGCTCATCGACGGCGTGGGCGTGCCCGACATCCGCACCAAGCTCGACGGGCGCCACGCGCTGATCGTGGTCCGCGGCTACCACTACAAGGAAGACATCGCCGCCCTGCGGCCCTACATCCGCGAATACCGCCCGGTCATGATCGGGGTCGACGGCGGCGCCGACGCGCTGCTGGAGGCCGGCTACCGGCCCGACATCATCGTCGGCGACTTCGACTCGGTGTCCGACGAGGCGCTGACCGGCGGCGCCGAGCTTGTCGTCCACGCCTATCCCGACGGGCGGGCCCCCGGGCTCGACCGGGTGCGCAAGCTGGGGCGCGACGCCGTGGTCTTCCCGGCCGCCGCCACCAGCGAGGACATCGCGATGCTGCTGGCCGACGAGAAGGGCGCCTCGCTCATCGTCGCGGTCGGCACCCACGCCACGCTCGTCGAGTTCCTCGACAAGGGCCGGTCGGGCATGGCCAGCACCTTCCTCACCCGGCTCCGGCTGGGCAGCAAGCTCATCGACGCAAAGGGCGTCAGCAGGCTCTATCGCAGCCGCATCTCCGCGGCGTCGCTGCTACTCCTGGTGGCCACCACCATCGTGACGATCGGCGTGGTGCTGTTCGTCTCGCCGGTCGGCAAGATCTGGCTCGACGGGGCGCAGGACGTCTGGAACGGCTTCATATTCTGGGTGGTCGGACTCTTCTCGTGATCGATTTTCGCTATCACCTCGTCTCCATCGTGGCGATCTTCCTGGCGCTGACCGTGGGCATCGTGCTCGGCAGCACCGTCATCCAGGATCCGATCATCGAGTCGACGCAGGTGACCGCCGAGACCTTGAAGAAGGAGAACCTGACCCTGCGGGCCGAGATGGCCGCGCAGCAGGCCCGCGAAGACGGCAACAACACCTTCGTCGGCGCCGCCACCGCCGAACTGGTCGAGCGTGACCTGGCGGGCGAGCGGGTCGTGGTCGTCGAGGCGCCGGGCGCGCCCACGGCCCTGCGCGACCCGCTGCGCGAGGTGCTGGAGCTGGCCGGGGCGACCTACACGGGCCGGGTGTCGCTCACCGACGGCTTCCTGGAGCCCGAGCAGGCCGGGGTCGTCGACGGCCTGGCGACCCAGCTCGCCCCGGCGGGGGCGGCCTTCCCCGAGGGCGCGACGCCCTACGACAAGGCGGGCACCGTCCTGGCCGCCGCGCTCGTGACGAACATGCGGCCGCAGGCGGGCACCGTCAACACCGCCACCTCGACCGTGCTGTCGGCCTTCCAGGAGGGCGGGTTCATCGCGGTCTCCGGCGAGCCGGCCGACCGGGCCACCCTGGCGATCGTGGTCGCGCCCGCGCTGCCCTACGAGGGCGAGACCGCCGAGACCATGAACGGGGCGATCGTTTCGGTATCGGGCGCCCTCGACAAGGCCGGGCTCGGTACCGTCATGACCGGCACCACCGCCGCCTCGGCGACCGGCGGCGTCATCGCCGCGCTGCTCGACTCGGGCGAGGAGACCTCCCAGGTCTCCAGCGTCGACACCCTCGACCTGCCGTCGGGCCGGATCGTGGTGGTCGACGCGCTCCGGGAGCAGCTCGGCGGCCAGTCGGGCGCCTACGGGATCGGCAGCGGCGCGACCGCGTTCGAGCCGGCCCCGGCCGTGCCCGCGATCACGCCGTCCGTCACCCCCTCTGCCACCCCGTCTCCCGTGGCCTCGTCCACGGGCTGACCCGGAAGGATCCGCCGTGACTCAACGTCCCCTGCTCCTCGCCCTGGCGGGGGCGGCGCTCGGCGCGGCCGCCGCGAGGGTCGCCTACACGACCTTCACGAAGAGGCAGCCCTTCGGCGACGAGAAGACCTGGGCCCGCGTCAACCATCGCGGCGAGCCCGTCACGCTGCTCGAAGGCCCGGCGTTCGCGGCGGGGGCGGGGGCCGCGCTGGCGCTCACGCCCGGTCTGCCGGTGAAGGTGAAGGCGGCCGGGGTGCTGACCTCCGTCGCCTGCGGCGCGCTCGGCGCCTACGACGATGTGTTCGGCACCAGCGCGTCCAAGGGGTTCAAGGGGCATCTGTCGGCGCTGCGCCGGGGGCAGGTCACCAGCGGCGCGGTGAAGATCCTCGGGATCGGCGCGACCGGCCTCGCCGCCGCCGCGCTGACCCGCCGGAACGCGGCCGACATCGTCGTCGACGGCCTGCTGATCGCCGGGTCGGCCAACCTGGCCAACCTGTTCGACCTGCGGCCCGGCCGGGCGATCAAGGTCGGACTGCTGGCCGGGGCCCCGCTCGCGGGCTCGCCGCTGGCGGCCGTGCCCCTCGGCGCGGCCGCGGCGCTGCTCCCCGACGACCTGGCCGAGCGCGCCATGCTGGGCGACACCGGCGCCAACGCGCTGGGGGCGCTGCTGGGGCTGGCCGCCGCACAGCAGCTGGGGCGTCCGGGGCGGCTGGCCGTGCTGGGCGCCGTCGCGGCGCTGACGGCCGCCTCGGAGAAGGTGTCGTTCACCAAGGTCATCGCGGGTAATCCGGTGCTGAACCGGCTCGACATGCTCGGGCGTCGCCCGGTGCCGCCTCCGGCCGAGGTCATCCGGCCCACCCCTTGACCGTCCGGGGGGTCGCCGGCGCGGCCCTGCTCATCGGCGTCATCACGATCGCGGCGCGGGTCACCGGCTTCGCCAAACAGCTGGTGTTCGCCAAGACGGTCGGCACCGGCTGCCTGTCGACGGCCTATTTCACGGCGAACGCCGTACCGAACCTGATCTTCGAGATCGTCGTCGGGGGCGCGCTGGCGGGCATGGTCGTGCCGGTGCTCGCGGGCGCGGCCGAGCGCGGCGACACGGAGACCACCGGGCGGATCGCCTCGGGGCTGCTGACCTGGGTCGTGGTGCTGCTGGTCCCGCTGAGCGCGCTGACCGCGCTGCTCGCGGGCCCGGTCGTGTGGGTGTTCGTGCCGGGCGCGATGGACGGGTGCGACGCCGGTGACGTCGTGGCGCTCGCCGCGCACATGCTCGTCGTCTTCGCGCCCCAGATTCTCCTGTACGGTCTGGCGGTCGTCCTCTACGGCGTCCTGCAGGCCCACCGGAGGTTCGCCGGGCCCGCCCTGGCCCCGCTCGTGTCGAGCGTCGTCGTCATCGCGGCCTACCTGGCGTTCGTCCCGCTCGGCGGCACGATCGAGATCACCGGGCTGCCCCGCGCGGCCGAACTCGTGCTCTCGATCGGCACCACCCTCGGCGTGCTGTGCCTGGTGCTGACCGTGCTGTGGCCGGTCGCCCGGCTCGGCCTGCGCTGGCGGCCGACCCTGAGCTTCCCGCCCGGGGTCGCGCCCCAGGTCAGACGCCTGGCGGTGGCCGGGCTGAGCGCCCTGCTGGCCCAGCAGGCGGCGATGGCCGTGGTGGTCAGGCTGGCCAACGAGGGCGGCGCGGGGCGGCTGGCCGCCTACAACTACGCGTGGGCGATCTACCTGGTCCCGTACGCCGTCCTCGCCGTCCCGATCGCGACCAGCGCGTTCCCCGTGCTGTCGGCCCGCTGGGAGACCGGCGACGCGCGGGGGTTCGCGGAACTGGCCGCCCGCACCACGCGCGCGGTGCTCCTCATCTCCGGCCTGGCCGCGGGCGCGCTGGTGGCCGTGGCCGCGCCGGTCGCCGAGGTGTTCCTGGCGACCCGCTCGAAGGTCCCGCCCGACCAGCTCACCCTGGGCATCGTCGCCTTCGCCCCCGGCCTGGTGGGTTACGGCCTGATGGCCCACCTGTCGCGCGTCCTGTACGCCGGCGGCCACGGCCGCCCCGCCGCCCGCGACCAGGTGATCGGCTGGCTCGTGGTGATCGCCGCCCAGGTGACCCTGGTGCTCACGCTGCCCGACGACTGGGCGGTCGGCGCCCTCGGCCTGGGCAGCACGATCGGCATGACCACGGCGGGCGTCCTGCTGCTCCTGGCGGTACGCCGCGTCCACGGTCCCCTCGCCGGGCTCTCCCGGGCCGCGTTCGCCTCCGTCGCCGGCGGCGTGACGGGCGCGGCGGCCGGTTCGGCCGTCGTCTGGCTGCTCGGCACCCCGGGCCTGTGGCTCAGCGTGCTGGTGGCGGGCCTGGCCGGGATCGTGGCGGCCGGCTTCGGCGGGGCGGTCGCCGCCGCGATCGACCGCGACGACCTCAAGGAAGTGATCAGACGGTGAAGATCCTGCTGACCCTCGGCACCAGCGCCGGGGGAGTGGGCCGCCACGTCCGCACCCTCGCCGACGGCCTCCAGGCCCGGGGGCACGAGGTCGTCGTCGCGGGCCCGGCCGAGACCAGGCACCGCTTCGGCTTCACCCAGACCTTCGTCGAGATCCCGGTCGCCGACCGGCCCCACCCGGTCAACGACGCCCGGACGGTCGGCGTCCTGCGCCGGATCACGGCCGACGTCGTGCACGCCCACGGCCTGCGGGCCGGCGCCCTGGCCGCGCTGGCCCGGCCGCGCCGGCTCGTGGTCACGCTGCACAACGCGGTCACCGCCGGGGGCGCGATCGGCGCGGTCTACGCGACCCTCGAACGGGTCGTGGCCCGGCGGGCCGACGTGGTGCTGGGCGTCTCGCCCGACCTCTGCGAGCGCATGACGGCGCTCGGCGCACGGGCCGTCGCCCCGGCCGTGGTGCCGGCGCCGCCGCTGGCCGACCTGCCCGCCACCACCGAGTTCGGCGGGAAGAGGGTGCTGCTGACCGTGGCGCGGCTGGCCCAGCAGAAGGGGCTGGAGGTGCTGCTCGACGCGGCGGCGGGGGCGTACCCGCCTGATGTGGTCTTCGCCGTGGCCGGGGAAGGGCCGCTGCGCGACGCGCTCCAGGAGCGGGTGACCCGCGAGAACCTGCCCGTGATCCTGCTCGGCCCCCGCGACGACGTGGCGGCGCTGCTGAGGGCCGCGACCGCCCTGGTGGTGCCGAGCCGGTGGGAGGGGCAGCCGCTGGTCGTCCAGGAGGCGCTGCGGGCCGGGGTGCCCGTCGTGGGCTTCGCCGTGGGGGGCGTCCCCTCGATGGTGGGCGAGGCGGGGCTGCTGGTGCCGTCCGGCGACGACGGGCGGCTGCGGGCCGAGCTGGTGCGGCTGCTCCTCGACGCGAAGCTGGCCGAGGACCTGTCGGCCGCCGCGCTGGCCAGGGGAAGGGCGCTGCCGGACGAGGCGGACGCCGTTGAGGCCGCCTTGAAGAACTACGGCTGACCGGGGAATCACCCGGGCTTGTTCCGGGTTGAGAGGAATAATTCGTTCAGGAAACCTGGCCCTGGGGTTCAGTAGCCCTTGGGCATGGTCTCTATACTGTTCGCGTTGGGGGGGAGTATCCCTTCGCGACGGTCCCGTCATCACGGTGTCAGCACCCGGGGCCGTCGGTCCGTGTCTGGAAGATTTCCAGGGGCGGGAGAGACCTCCGGCAGTGTGTCTTGTCGCGCGCCGGAGGGATTAAGAGAGTGGACATTCCCGTGTGGGGTTGGGCTGCCGTCATCATCGGCCTGCTCGTGGTCATCGCCATCGATCTGTGGGTCGTGGACCGTGGAGAACCCAAGGAGTTCTCCATCCGTCAGGCGGGCTTCTGGGTGGGTCTCTACGTCGCGCTCGCCGTGCTGTTCGGCATCGGCCTGCTGATCTTCGCGGGGCCCCAGCAGTCGGGTGAGTTCTTCGCCGGTTACATCACCGAATACAGCCTGAGCATCGACAACCTGTTCGTGTTCTTCATCATCATGTCCAGGTTCGCGGTGCCGAAGGCCTACCAGCACAAGGTGCTGACGATCGGCATCCTGATAGCGCTGGTCATGCGCGGGTTCTTCATCGTCGTCGGCGCCGCCGCCCTCAACTCCTTCCACTGGCTCTTCTACGTGTTCGGCGCGATCCTCCTCTACACCGCGTACACGATGATCCGCGACCACAACAAGAGCGAAGAGGACTTCGACGAGAACATCCTGCTGCGCTACGCGCGCCGGGCGTTCCCGACCACCCCCGACTACGTCGGCTCCAAGATGATCGTCCGGGTCGACGGCAAGAAGATGGTCACCCCGATGCTGATCGTCATGATCGCCATCGGCAGCACCGACCTGCTGTTCGCCCTCGACTCCATCCCCGCGATCTTCGGTCTGACCACCGACGCGTTCATCGTCTTCACCGCCAACGCGTTCGCCCTGATGGGTCTGCGGCAGCTCTACTTCCTGCTCGGCGGCCTGCTGCAGCGCCTGGTCTACCTCAGCTACGGCCTGGCGTTCATCCTCGCCTTCATCGGCGTGAAGCTGATCCTCGAGGCCATGCACGACATCGTCGACTGGGCGCCGAAGATCCCGATCCAGGTCTCCCTGGGCGTCATCATCGGCACGATGCTGATCACCACGGTGGCGAGCATCGTCAAGTCCCGCCGCACTCCGGCCGTCCCGACGGACGCCGCCCCCGAGCAGGCGGAGCGCCACTAAGCCTCGAAAACCCCGCTGGGGTGCCGCGCTTGACGCGAAAGAGGACGGTTAGGGACTGTGGCATCGGTAACATAACTGCTTAAGTCGCAAATCCGTCCTCTAGTCGCAAAAGAGTACAAAGGCTCCTAGTGTCGAACGAAATGGAAAGTCCTCGCCCGCGCGTACGGCTCGCGCGCGGTGTGTCGCCGTGGCTGGCTCCGACTGCGGCCGCGGCGGCCGTGACCGCGGCCCTGACCGCTCGGTCTCCCAAGTGGGCTCTCGCGGCGGTGCCGCTGACGGCCCTCACGGGAGGGATGCTCTGGTTCTTCCGCGATCCTGACCGTTCGCCCGGCGCCGGGCGGCTTATCTCGCCCGCCGACGGCGTCGTGCAGAGCGTCGACCCCTGGGCCGACGGCCGCACTCGCGTCGCCATCTTCATGAGCCCGCTGAACGTCCACGTCAACCGTGCGCCCGTCGCCGGGACCGTCGTCTCGGTCGAGCACGTCGCGGGGGGCTTCGTGCCCGCGTTCAACAAGGACAGCGACAAGAACGAACGCGTGGTGTGGCACTTCGACACCGCGCTCGGCGACATCGAGATGGTCCAGATCGCCGGGGCCGTCGCGCGCCGAATCGTCCCCTATCTGCAGGCCGGCGCGAAGGTCGCCCAGGGCGACCGCGTCGGGCTGATCCGGCTGGGCTCCCGGGTCGACCTCTACCTGCCCGAGGGCGTCGAGCCCGCCGTGACCGTCGGCGACAAGACCGTGGCAGGGGTGACCCGCATTGACCGCGCCTGATATCAGGGCCGGAAGCTGGTCCGTCGAAGAAGAGGAAGAACCGACAGGGCCGGTCGGCAAGGCGTTCCGCCTGTCGGCGGCCGACCTGCTCTCTCTGGGCAACGCGCTGTCGGGGTTCCTGTCGGTCGTCGTGCTGGCGTACAGCGCGATCGACCAGCTCAGGATGACCGGCAAGTTCGAGCCCGACCCGCGCTTCTTCGGGACCGCCGTCGTGCTGCTGCTCGTCGGGGCGACCTGTGACCTGTTCGACGGGCTGGTGGCCCGCCGGTTCCGGGCCTCGGCGATGGGCGCCGAGCTCGACAACCTCGCCGACGTGATCAGCTTCGGCTTCGCACCGGCGTTCATGATCGTGATCTGGGGCGGGTTCGACGCCCCGCTGCCCCTGTGGCTCGTCTTGGCGGCCGCGGCGTCGGTGCTGCTCGCCGGGGTGATCCGGCTCGCCCGGTTCGCCTGCGTGAAGACCAAGAGCGGCGACTTCATGGGGCTGCCCATCCCCATGGGCGCCATGACGATCGTCTCGATCGTGCTGCTGTTCCAGCCGACGATCTGGACGGTCCTCGGCATCTTCGCCACGTCCTACCTGATGATCAGCCGGATCGAGTACCCCAAGCCCAAGGGCAACCTGGCGGCCCTCGTCCTCGGCTGGATGATGATCAACGTGGCCTGCCTCACGATCTGGGCGGCCGGTCTCCCCGGCGGCGACCAGCTCATCCAGGTCGGCGCGATCATGCAGATCGCGATCGTGTCGGCGATCCCCCTGCGGGTGCTGATGTTCCGGCGGGCCCAGCGCAAGGAGCGCCGCTCGGCGGGATGACTTTCCGGGGCGGGACCGCCGTTGTTCAATGAACGCATGGCGACCGCCCCGCGTGAGCTCACCCGGTCTTATTTCCTCGGCAAGCTGGCGCGTGAGCTCGAACAGCGCGGCTTCGCCGTCACCCTGCGGCTCGACCCGCCGTCGCTGAAGGTGAGCGACCCGGAGGCCGCCCTGCTCAACGAGACCGTCGACTGCGTCTCGCTGCAGGGCGGCTGGTTCTACCGGTGGTCGTGGGGCGAGATCGTCGAGAGCGCCGACGATCCCGACGCCGCCGCCACCCTCATCGCCAAGGTGCTGGGCGCGCGCTGACTACCAGCCGCGCGCCTTCCATTCGGGCAGCGCGGGGCGCTCTGCCCCGAGCGTGGTGTCCTTGCCATGACCCGGGTAGACCCAGGTCTCGTCGCCGAACCGGTCGAAGATCCGCTCCACCACGTCGGTGTAGAGCCGGTTGAACCGCTCCGGATCCTTCATGGTGTTGCCCACCCCGCCCGGGAACAGCGAGTCTCCCGTGAAGACGTGGCCCGGGTAGTAGAGGGCGATCGAGCCCGGCGTGTGGCCGCGCAGGTGGATCACCTCCAGGTCGGTCACGCCGACGGTCACCCGGTCGCCGCCGTCGACGGGCCGGGCCTCGACCGGCAGCGCCGCGGCGTCCTCGCGGCCCGCCACCACGGTCGCGCCGGTCGCCCTGGCGACCTCCTCCAGGGCGCCCCAGTGGTCGCCGTGCTGGTGGGTGGTCACGATCACGCTGATGGGCTGTCGCCCGATCAGCTCCAGGAGTCTCTCGGGCTCGGCGGCGGCGTCGATCAGCATGCCGTCGCCGGTCTCGCGGCAGCGGATCAGGTAGGCGTTGTTGCCGAAGTCGCCGACCTCCATCTTGGCTATGGTGATCTTCTCCAGCTCCCGGACGTCGGCCGGGCCGCCCTTGGACACGTCTCCCGTATAGGTCATGAGATCACGCTAGGCCTTCGGGGGCGGACCGGACCATCCAGGGCGGGGGAGCGGGGAAGCCGCCGGGGGCGTGGCGGCCGATCAGCCAGGCGACGAGCTCGCGCTTGGTGGCCTGGAGGTCCGGGCCGTCGGTGCCGCCGATCTTCTCGCCGGTGTCGGTCGCGGTGAGGCTCCGGTACGTCGGCTCGCCCAGCAGCGCGGGGGAGTCGCGCCACTCCCAGTCGACGTAGCGGTCGGGCCAGTCGCGCCAGGTGTACTCGGTGCCGAGGTCGCCGTGGTGGATCTCGACCTCGCGCAGGCGGCGCATCACGACGTACCAGGCGGGGTGCTCGGGCGGGCGGGTGCCGCTGATCAGGGCGTTCCACCGCTCCTCGGGGATCGCGTCCATGGCCGCGGCGAAGCGGGCGGTGCTCTCCTCAAGGTCGGCGAGCTGCTCCTTCGCGGGACGGCCGTAGCCCGCCTCGATGCCGGCGTCGCGTTCGGACGCGTCGCGGTACTGCGGGGTGACCACGCCCGTACGGGCCCAGGTGAGCAGGTTGACCAGGGAGTCGGCGTTGCGGGCGACGTGGGTGACCGCGTGGCCCCGGGTCCAGCCGGGCAGGGCCGAGGGCGCGCGCATCTCCTCGTCGGACAGGGCGGCCACGGTGGAGATCAGCCGGGCGTCGGCGGCCTGGAGCTCCGCCCGGTAGTCGTCAAGAAGGGACATGGCTTCATCCTGGACCACGGGACAACAGGTTTGACCGGCTGCATACTCTGGATGAGCAGGGGGAGACCGGCCCGGCCGGTTTTTGTCGGTGGCGGCGGATAGCCTGCCCGACGCACACCTGTAGACCCCAACGACCATCGGGAACGCTGTGGCTGACCGTCTCGTCGTGCGTGGCGCGCGCGAACACAATTTGAAGGACGTCTCTCTCGATCTCCCCCGAGACGCCCTGATCGTCTTCACCGGGCTGAGCGGCTCAGGCAAGTCGAGCCTGGCCTTCGACACGATCTTCGCCGAGGGCCAGCGGCGCTATGTCGAGTCGCTGTCGGCGTACGCCCGGCAGTTCCTCGGCCAGATGGACAAGCCCGACGTCGACTTCATCGAGGGCCTGTCCCCGGCGGTGTCGATCGACCAGAAGTCGACCAGCCGCAACCCTCGGTCGACCGTCGGCACGATCACCGAGGTGTACGACTACCTGCGGCTCCTCTGGGCCCGCATCGGCAAGCCCCACTGCCCGACCTGCGGGCGGCCGATCGCCCGGCAGACCCCGCAGCAGATCGTCGACCGCGTCCTGGAACTGGAGGAGGGCACCCGCTTCCAGGTGCTCGCGCCGGTGATCCGGGGCCGCAAGGGCGAATACGCCGAGCTGTTCCGCGAGCTCCAGACCAAGGGCTACGCCCGCGCCCGCGTCGACGGCACGATCATCCGCCTCGAAGAGCCGCCGACCCTCAAGAAGTACGAGAAGCACGACATCGAGGTGATCGTCGACCGGCTGGCGGTCAAAGAGTCGGCCCGCCGCCGGCTGACCGACTCGGTCGAGACCGCGCTGCAGCTGTCGGGGGGCACGATCACCCTCGACTTCGTCGACCTGGAGGCCGACGACCCCAACCGGGAGCGCTTCTACTCCGAGCACCTCTACTGCCCCTACGACGACCTGTCGTTCGAGGAACTGGAGCCCCGCTCGTTCTCGTTCAACTCGCCGTTCGGCGCCTGCCCCGAGTGCACCGGCCTGGGCACCCGGATGGAGGTCGACCCCGAGCTGGTCGTCCCGGACCCCGAGAAGACCCTCGGCGACGGCGCGCTCACCCCGTGGGCGGGCGGCCACACCAGCGACTACTTCGAGAAGCTGATGGAGGGCCTGGGCAACGCGCTCGGGTTCGACCTCGACACCCCGTGGGAGAAGCTGACCCGGGCCCAGCAGAACGCCCTGCTGCACGGCCACGACGAGCAGGTCCACATCCGCTACAGCAACCGGTTCGGGCGCCAGCGCTCCTACTACACCGACTTCGACGGCGTGATCCCGTGGATCCAGCGCCGCCACGCCGAGTCCGAGAGCGACGCGGTGCGGGAGAAGTTCGAAGGCTACATGCGGGAGATCCCGTGCCCGGCCTGCAAGGGCCGCCGCCTCAAGCCGGTCTCGCTCGCGGTGACCGTCGGCGGGTCGTCGATCGCCGAGGTCGCGGCCCTGTCGATCGGCGAGTGCGCGAAGTTCCTGGCCGGGTTCAAGCTCTCCGAGCGCGACATGCACATCGCCGAGCGGGTGGTGAAAGAGATCAACGCCCGCCTGGGCTTCCTGCTCGACGTGGGTCTCGACTACCTCACCCTCAACCGGGCCGCCGGCACCCTCGCCGGCGGCGAGGCCCAGCGCATCAGGCTCGCCACCCAGATCGGCTCGGGCCTGGTCGGCGTCCTGTACGTCCTCGACGAGCCCTCGATCGGCCTGCACCAGCGTGACAACATGCGCCTGCTGGAGACCCTGATCCGGCTGCGCGACATGGGCAACACCCTGATCGTCGTCGAGCACGACGAAGACACCATCGCGGCGGCCGACTGGGTGGTCGACATCGGCCCCGGCGCCGGTGAGCACGGCGGCCAGGTGGTCGTCTCGGGCACCGTCGAAGAGCTGCTGGCCAGCGAGGAGTCGCTGACCGGCGCCTACCTGTCGGGCCGGCGGGCCATCGCGGTGCCGAAGAAGCGCCGCAAGCGCGACCGCAAGCGCCAGCTGGTGGTCAAGGGCGCCCGGGAGCACAACCTCGGCGGCATCGACGTCGAGTTCCCGCTCGGCGTCTTCACCGCCGTGACCGGGGTGTCCGGATCGGGCAAGTCGACGCTGGTCAACGACATCCTCTACAACGCGCTGGCCAAGGAGCTGCACGGCGCGAAGACCGTGCCGGGGCGGCACTCGCGGGTCAACGGGGTCGACCAGCTCGACAAGGTCGTCCACGTCGACCAGTCGCCGATCGGGCGCACCCCGCGCTCCAACCCGGCGACCTACACCGGGGTGTTCGACCACGTCCGGAAGCTGTTCGCGCAGACGACCGAGGCCAAGATCCGCGGCTACCAGCAGGGCCGGTTCAGCTTCAACGTCAAGGGCGGGCGCTGCGAGGCGTGCGCCGGCGACGGCACCATCAAGATCGAGATGAACTTCCTGCCGGACGTCTACGTCCCGTGCGAGGTCTGCCACGGCGCCCGCTACAACCGGGAGACGCTGGAGGTCCACTACAAGGGCAAGACGATCGCCGAGATCCTCGACATGCCGATCGAGGAGGCGCTCGACTTCTTCGAGGCCATCCCGGCGATCAGCCGCCACCTGCGCACCCTCAACGACGTCGGCCTCGGCTACGTCCGTCTCGGGCAGCCCGCCACC
The DNA here is from genome assembly GCF_005233835.1 of Herbidospora galbida. Classification (GTDB taxonomy): domain Bacteria; phylum Actinomycetota; class Actinomycetes; order Streptosporangiales; family Streptosporangiaceae; genus Herbidospora; species Herbidospora galbida. The sequence goes on from NZ_SZQA01000037.1 coordinate 30,547, forward strand.
ACCCTGTCGGGCGGCGAGGCCCAGCGCGTGAAGCTCGCCTCCGAGCTGCAGCGGCGGTCGACGGGCCGCACGATCTACGTGCTCGACGAGCCCACCACCGGTCTCCACTTCGAGGACATCCGGCGGCTGCTGGGCGTGCTGGAGCGGCTGGTCGACGCCGGGAACACGGTCATCGTCATCGAGCACAACCTCGACGTGATCAAGACGGCCGACTGGGTGATCGACATGGGCCCCGAGGGCGGTTCGGGCGGCGGCCGGGTGGTCGCGACCGGCACCCCCGAAGACGTCGCGCTGGTCGACGGCAGCCACACCGGGGTGTTCCTGCGAAAGATCCTCGACCTGTAAGTGCATTTCTTCATATTCCGGTGGGATCCGGTAGGCCAGGCTGAACCACGAACGGGGTTGGGCCCGTACCTACCAATGATCGGGAAGTCCCCCAGCGGAGGATGGAAATGAACGTTAACGGCACCTCTGAGCAGGAGCAGGTCACGAGCGCGCTGACGCGGCGGGGCCTGGTCTTCGCGGTGGGCGGCGCCGGGCTGGCCGCCGCCCTGACGGCGTGCACCGGCTACTCCTCCGGCACGGCCACCAGCGCCGAGCCGCCGGGGTCGGTGCCCGCCGACCAGGCGAAGCCGGCCTGGGGCGACAATCCGCCTCCCGCCGGCGACACCGAGTCCGAAGCGCCCCCGGCCGACCAGCCGGAAGAGGAGCCGGCCGACCCGCCGGCCGAGGAGGAGCCGCCCGCCCAGGCGGCCAACGCCTTCGCCAAGACCGCCGACATCCCCGAGGGCGGCGGCAAGATCTTCGAGGCGGAGAAGGTCGTCATCACCCAGCCGACGCCGGGCAACTTCAAGTGCTTCACCGCGGTCTGCACCCACGCGGGCTGCACGGTGGCCAGCATCTCCGGCGGCACCATCAACTGCCCCTGCCACGGCAGCAAGTTCAAGATCGCCGATGGGTCGGTGGCGGGCGGCCCCGCGCCGTCGCCGCTGGAGGAGAAGCAGATCACGGTGAACGGGGACAGCATCGTCCTCGCGTAGTGTGATGGCGCGTGCTCCGCACGCGCCCGAGCGGAGGTCTGGCTTGTGGTCATCGGGAACGCGGATCGGCGCGGTCCGGGCGGAGGTCGTGGACGGGCAGGCCCGCCCTTGGGGTGTCGGGGGTGCTCGGTTGACGGTCGGTTGATGATCATGGAGTGGTGTGGGGGTTCGCGCGGGCCGGTCGGCCGGGGTGGTTCGTCCTGGCCGCGGGGGCGGTGCTGGGGTGGGGGGTGCTCGTCGCCTTCCGGCACGCCTGGCTGGCGGACTGGGACCTCCATGTCGCCACCCTGCGGGCGATGCTCGACGAGCCGCCGGCCGGGGGCTGGACGCCGACGCCCTACGTCCTCGGGCTGGCGATGCTGGCCCGGATCTCCGGCGCCGGGCCCGAGACCGTTCTCGGGGTCGCCGGCTTACTGAACGTCCTGTTGCTGCTGGTGGCCCTGCGGGCGTTCGGGCGGGAGCTCGGCGCGCGTGACTCCGTCGCGGCGCTCGCGGCGGTCTTCACGGTGGTGCTGTGGGGGGTCAGCGGGTTCGGGGCCACCGGGTTCCCGGGGCTCACCTCCTTGTCGTTCTCGTTCGCCTTCCCCTCGACGCCCGCGTTGGCGCTGATGGTGCTGACCTGGACGGTGTTCGTGCGGTTCCGGGAGACCGGGCGCGGGCTCGTCGGGCTGGTGCTGCTGCCGCCGATGATCCTGCTCGTCCATCCGTTCGCGGCCGTGGCGACGCTGCTCGGGGTGGTGGGCATCCTGGTGGCCCGGCGGTGGGAGTGGCGGCGGCTGGTGCTGATCGTTCCCGCCGGGGTGGGGGCGATCGCGCTGGCGCTGGCGTGGCCCTATCCCGACGTGACCGGGGTGCTCGGCGATTCGCCGGAGTTCTCCGAGGTGCACGCGCCGCTGCTGGAGGACCCGCATCTCCGGTACGGCCTCGCGCTGCTCGGCGTCCCCGCCCTCCTCTACGGCGTGCGCCGGCGGCTCGGCAGGGAACTGCTGATCATCGCCGCCCTCGGGACCGGGGTCGTCGGGGTGGCCGCGTGGGCGGGGCGCTATGAGTTCGCCCGCTTTGTACCGGTCGTCGTGCTGATGTGCCATCTGGCGCTGGCGCGGCACCTGGCGGAGCGGATGACGGGCTGGCGGCCCTACGCCGTTGTGACCGCCATCGGCTGTGTCGCCGGGTTCGTGGCGGCGATGCCGCAGATGGTGGAGACGCTCCCGTGATGTCCTCGATCATGGAATCGGAATGTCAGCGGGGGCGGATAGTCTTTGAGGGTGGCTGATCCGGCAACCTATCGGCCCGCACCCGGATCGATCCCCGAGTCTCCCGGCGTCTACCGTTTCAGGGATCCCTCCGGCCGGGTGATCTACGTGGGCAAGGCGAAGAGCCTGCGGCAACGACTGAACTCCTACTTCGCCGACTTCGCGAGCCTCCACTTCCGCACGCAGTCGATGCTGACCACCGCCGCCCGCGTCGACTGGACCGTCGTCGGCACCGAGGTCGAGGCCCTCCAGCTCGAATACTCCTGGATCAAGGAGTTCGACCCCCACTTCAACGTCAAATACCGCGACGACAAGTCCTATCCCTACCTCGCCGTGACGATGTCCGACGAGTTCCCCCGCGTCCAGGTCATGCGCGGCGCCAAGCGCAAGGGCACCCGTTACTTCGGGCCCTACAGTCACGCCTGGGCCATCCGCGAGACCGTCGACCTGCTGCTGCGGGTCTTCCCGGTCCGCACCTGCTCGGCGGGTGTGTTCAAACGGGCCGGCCAGATCGGGCGGCCCTGCCTGCTCGGCTACATCGACAAGTGCTCGGCGCCGTGCGTCGGCCGGGTCACGCCTGAGCAGCACCGCGACTTGGCCGAAGATTTCTGCGACTTCATGGCCGGCAACACCACCCGCTTCATCAAGCGCATCGAACAGGAGATGCGCGAGGCCGCCGCGGTGGAGGAGTACGAACGCGCCGCCCGCCTGCGCGACGACGTCCAGGCCCTCCAGAAGGCGCTGGAGAAGCAGGCCGTGGTGCTCGGCGACGCCACCGACGCCGATGTGGTGGCCCTGGCCGAAGACGACCTCGAGGCCGCCATCCAGGTCTTCTACGTGCGCGGCGGGCGCATCCGCGGCCAGCGCGGCTGGGTCGTCGACAAGGTCGAGGAGTCCACGCCCGGCGACCTGGTCGAGCACTTCCTCATCCAGATGTACTCCGAGGCCGAGATCCCGCGCGAGATCCTCGTCCCGGCGAACCCGCCCGACCTCGACGCCGTGGTCGAGCTGCTCTCCGAGGCGAAGGGCGCCCGCGTCCAGGTGAGGGTGCCGCAGCGCGGCGACAAGAAGGCGCTCATGGAGACCGTCGAGCGCAACGCCAAAGAGGCCCTCACCCAGCACAAGCTGCGCCGCTCCAGCGATCTGACCAGCCGCAGCAAGGCCCTCCAGGAGCTCGCCGAGGGGCTCGACCTCGACCAGGCGCCGCTGCGCGTCGAGTGCTACGACGTCTCCCACATCCAGGGCACCAACGTGGTCGCCTCGATGGTCGTCTTCGAAGACGGGCTGGCCCGCAAGAGCGAATACCGGCGGTTCCAGATCAAATCCGCCGAAGGCGACGTCGCCTCCATCCACGAGGTCATCACCCGGCGGTTCCGCCGCTACCTCGAGGAGCGCAGCGCCACGGGCGAGCTCGGCGGCGAACCGACCGGCGAGCCGATCGACCCCGAGACCGGCCGGCCGCGCAAGTTCGCCTACCCGCCCAACCTGGTCGTCGTCGACGGCGGCCCCGCGCAGGCCGCGGCGGCCCAGCGGGCCCTCGACGAGCTCGGCATCGACGACGTGGCGGTGTGCGGCCTGGCCAAGCGGCTCGAAGAGGTCTGGCTGCCGGGCGACGACCAGCCGGTGATCCTGCCGCGCACGAGCGAGGCCCTCTACCTTCTGCAGCGGCTCCGTGACGAAGCGCATCGCTTCGCGATCACCTACCATCGTGCCAAGAGGTCCCGATCGCTCAAAGAGAGCGCTCTGGACGCGGTCCCCGGTCTCGGTCCCGCCCGGCGGCAGGCTCTTCTCCGTCACTTCGGCTCCGTGAAACGCCTTGGTGACGCGACGGCCGCCGAGATATGCGAGGTTCCCGGCATCGGGCCGGCGACGGCCGAGGCCATCGTCGCGGCGTTGAAGGGGGAGAGCGCATGAGCGAGAACGGCTCCGGCGAGCCCGGTTTCGTGATCGTCACCGGAATGTCCGGCGCCGGGCGGAGCACCGCGGCCAAGGCGCTGGAGGACCTGGGCTGGTTCGTCATCGACAACCTGCCGCCCGGCCTGCTGTTCTCGCTGGCCGAGGAGGCCGGGCGGGTCAAGCTGGCCGCCGACCACGTCGCGGCGGTCGTCGACGTCCGGTCGCTGGCGTTCACCACCGACCTCAACGCGGCGATCGAGGAGCTCGACGGCCGCGGGGTCGAGGTCCGGGTGGTGTTCCTGGAGGCCAGCGACGACGAACTGGTGCGCCGGTTCGAGAACGTGCGCCGGCCCCACCCGCTCCAGGGGGAGAACCGCCTGGTCGACGGCATCGACCGTGAGCGGGGCATCCTGCGCGAGGTCCGGGCCAACGCCGACCTGGTGATCGACACCTCCAAGCTCAACGTCCACGAACTCCGCAAGAAGATCGTCTCGTTCTTCGGCGGGGAGGACCGGCCAGGCCTTAAGGTCAACGTGGTGTCGTTCGGTTACAAATACGGCCTTCCGGTCGATGCCGACCTCGTGGTCGACTGCCGTTTCCTGCCCAACCCTCACTGGGTGCCGGAACTGCGGCCGATGAACGGTCTCGACGTACCGGTGAGGGAATACGTGCTCAGCCAGCCCGGCGCCAAGGAGTTCCTCGACGGCTACGAGGAGGTCTTCGGCGTGGTCGCCGCCGGTTACACCCGCGAGGGCAAGGGCTATGCCACCCTCGCCGTCGGCTGCACCGGTGGCAAGCACCGCAGCGTGGCCATGTCCGAGCAGCTCGGCGCGCGGCTGCGCGAACGCGGCATGGACGTCCAGGTGAGCCACCGCGATGTAGGCCGCGAGTGAGCGAGGGCGTCAGAGTCGTCGCGCTGGGAGGCGGCCACGGTCTGCACGCCTCGCTCTCCGCCCTGCGCCGGGTCACCACCGACCTCACCGCCGTGGTCACGGTCGCCGACGACGGCGGCTCCAGCGGCCGGCTGCGCCGCGAACTCGGCGTGCTGCCGCCCGGCGACCTGCGCATGGCGCTGGCCGCGCTCTGCGGCGACGACGAGTGGGGCCAGACGTGGTCCCGGGTCGTCCAGCACCGCTTCCACGGCGAGGGCGACCTGCAGGGGCACGCGGTCGGCAACCTGCTGATCGTGGCGCTCTGGGAGCTCCTTGACGACCCTGTCAAGGCGCTCGAGTGGGTCGGCCGCCTTCTCGGCGCCCACGGGCGGGTGCTGCCGATGGCCTCGGTGCCGCTCGACATCCAGGCCGAGGTCGAGCTCGACGGCGCGGTGACGACCGTCCGGGGGCAGGTCGCGTGCGCGCTCACGCCCGGTCGCGTGCGGGCGATTTCGCTCGTTCCATCCGATCCGCCGGTGTCTCCCGAGGCGGTCCGCGCCATCCACGAGGCCGACTGGGTGGTGTTCGGGCCCGGCTCCTGGTTCACCAGCGTGCTGCCGCATCTGAAGGTCCCCGAGCTGGCCAGGGCGCTGGCGACCACCACCGCCCGGCGCCTGGTGATCCTCAACCTGGCTCCTCAGCCGGGGGAGACCGACGGCTTCTCGCCCGAGAACCATCTGGAGGTGCTCCGCGACCACGCGCCGACGCTGCTGGTCGACGCCGTCGTCGCAGATCGGGGCGTCGTTCCCGAACCGGGCGAACTGGAGAAGGCCGTGGTGGCCCTCGGGGGCCGCCTGGTATTGGCCGATGTGGGCGCCTCTGACGGATCTCCCAGGCACGATGCACCACGCCTTGCCGCTGTCCTGGACGAGATTTTCCGCGAGAAGCGGTGATACCCCCTAGTCAGCGTGCGAGAGACTAACGGCCATAGTCTGTTTGGGGGAGGACACGCGCTAATGGCCATGACAGGCGTGGTAAAAGACGAGCTGAGCCGCCTGCCGGTGCTGAAGCCCTGCTGCCGCAAGGCCGAGGTGTCGACGCTGCTCAGGTTCGCCAGCGGGCTCCATCTGGTGGGCGGCCGGATCGTGATCGAGGCCGAGCTCGACACCAACGTGACGGCCCGCCGCCTGATCAAGGACATTGGCGAGGTGTTCGGCCACAAGGCCGAGGTCCTGGTGCTGGCCCCGGCGGGGCTGCGGAAGGGGTCGCGTTACGTCGTGCGCGTCTACAAGGACGGCGAGGCGCTGGCGCGGCAGACCGGCTTGATCGACAACCACGGCCGCCCGGTGCGGGGCCTGCCCCGACAGGTCGTGTCAGGAGCGACGTGCGACGCCGAGGCCGCCTGGCGGGGCGCGTTCCTGGCCCACGGCTCGCTGACCGAGCCGGGCCGGTCCATGTCGCTCGAGGTGACCTGCCCCGGCCCCGAGGCCGCGCTGGCCCTGGTCGGGTCCGCGCGCCGCCTGAAGATCCACGCCAAGGCGCGCGAGGTGCGCGGCGTCGACCGCGTGGTCGTCCGCGACGGCGACGCCATCAGCGCCCTGCTGACCCGCCTGGGCGCCCACGACAGCGTGCTGGCCTGGGAGGAGCGCCGGATGCGGCGCGAGGTCCGGGCCACCGCCAACCGCCTCGCCAACTTCGACGACGCCAACCTGCGCCGCTCGGCCCGCGCGGCCGTGGCCGCCGGGGCGCGCGTCCAGCGGGCCCTGGAGATCCTCGGCGACGACGCCCCCGAGCACCTGGTGATCGCCGGGCGGCTGCGGGTGGAGCACAAGCAGGCGTCGCTGGAGGAGCTCGGCCAGATCGCCGACCCGCCCCTGACGAAGGACGCCATCGCCGGCCGCATCCGCCGCCTTCTCGCCATGGCCGACAAGCGGGCCCAGGACCTCGGCCTGCCGACCACCGAGGCGAGCCTCACGGCCGACATGCTCAGCGGCTGAGCTGTCGAATAGGGGCAATTTTTTACAGTTAGCCGCCCCGCTTTGCGGCTTTCTTACGCTATGCCGCCCTGCGGCAGACCCGCTTGGTCTAAACCAATTTGAGTCCGATAGGGTCTGCACCGAGGTTTCAGTCACGTAACGACGGACGAGGAGAACGGATCCCCGTGACCATCCGCGTAGGCATCAACGGCTTCGGCCGCATTGGCCGCAACTTCTGGCGAGCCGCCGCAGCCAGCGGCAAGGACATCGAGGTCGTCGCTGTCAACGACCTCACGGACAATGCCACGCTCGCGCATCTGCTGAAGTACGACAGCATCCTCGGCCGCCTCCCCTACGAGGTGAAGGCGACCGCTGACGAGATCATCGTCGACGGCAAGCCCATCAAGGCGTTCGCCGAGCGCGACCCGGCCAACCTTCCGTGGGGCGACCTGGGCGTCGACGTCGTCGTCGAGTCGACCGGCTTCTTCACCGACGCCAACAAGGCCAAGGTCCACGCCGCGAACGGCGCGAAGAAGGTCATCATCTCCGCTCCGGCGAAGAACGAGGACGTCACCATCGTCATGGGTGTCAACCACGACACCTACGACCCGGCGAACCACACGATCATCTCCAACGCGTCGTGCACCACCAACTGCCTGGCCCCGCTCGGCAAGGTCCTCAACGACTCCTTCGGGATCGAAAAGGGCCTCATGACGACGATCCACGCGTACACGCAGGACCAGAACCTGCAGGACGGCCCGCACGGCGACCTCCGCCGCGCCCGCGCCGCCGCGCTGAACATCGTCCCCACCTCGACCGGCGCCGCCAAGGCGATCGGCCTGGTGCTGCCGGAGCTCAAGGGCAAGCTCGACGGCTTCGCGCTGCGCGTGCCGATCCCCACGGGCTCGGCCACCGACCTGACCGTCGACCTCAAGCGCGAGGTGACCGTCGAAGAGGTCAACGCCGCGTTCAAGGCCGCCGCCGAGGGCCCGCTCAAGGGCTTCCTGACCTACACCGAGGACGAGATCGTCTCGAGCGACATCGTCACCGACCCGAGCTCCTGCATCTTCGACGCCGGCCTGACCAAGGTCTTCGGCAACCAGGTGAAGGTCATCGGCTGGTACGACAACGAGTGGGGTTACAGCAACCGCCTCGTGGACCTCATCGAGTACGTGGGTGCCTCGCTCTGATGCGTGGTCTCGACGAGCTCGACGTGAAAGGTCGGCGCGTCCTCGTGCGCGCCGACCTGAACGTTCCCCTCGACGGGGACGTGATCACCGATGACGGCCGCATCCGCGCCTCGCTCCCGACGATCCGGGAGCTGGCCGGCAAGGGCGCCAAGGTGATCGTCTGCGCTCACCTGGGCCGTCCCAAGGGCCAGGTCAAGCCGGAGTTCTCGCTGGCCCCCGTGGCCAAGCGGCTCTCCGAGCTGCTGGGCGAGCCGGTCGCCTTCGCCGCCGACGTGGTCGGCGACTCCGCCCGCGCCACCGTCGCGGCGCTGGAAGAGGGCCAGGTGGCCCTGCTGGAGAACCTGCGCTACGAGCCGGGCGAGGAGTCCAAGGACGACGCCGCCCGCGCCGAGTTCGCGGCCCGCCTGGCCATGCTCGCCGACCTCTACGTCGGCGACGGCTTCGGAGCGGTCCACCGCAAGCACGCGTCGGTCTACGACGTGCCCAAGCAGCTTCCGCACGCGGTCGGCGGCCTGATCGCCGCCGAGGTCGACGTGCTGAAGAAGCTGACCGTCGACCCGGCCCGCCCCTATGCGGTGGTGCTGGGCGGTGCGAAGGTCTCCGACAAGCTCGGCGTCATCGCCAACCTGCTGACCAAGGTCGACCGCCTGCTGATCGGCGGCGGCATGGCCTACACCTTCCTCAAGGCCCAGGGCTACGAGGTCGGCAGGTCGCTGCTGCAGGAAGACCAGCTCGACACGGTCCGCGGGTTCCTCAACCAGGCCGCCTCGCTCGGCGTCGAACTGGTGCTGCCGGTCGACATCGTCGCGGCCACCCACTTCGCCGAGGACGCGGAACACGAGGTCGTCGACGCCACCGCCATCCCGGCCGACCGGGAGGGCCTGGACATCGGCCCGCGCACGCGCGAGCTGTTCGCCCAGAAGCTGGCCGACGCCCAGACCGTGTTCTGGAACGGCCCGATGGGCGTGTTCGAGTTCGACGCGTTCGCGAACGGCACCCGCGCGGTCGCCGAGGCGCTCGTGCGCTCCGAGGCGTTCACCGTGGTCGGCGGCGGCGACTCCGCCGCGGCGGTCCGCAAGTTCGGCCTGCCGGAAGACGGCTTCTCGCACATCTCGACCGGAGGCGGCGCCTCCCTCGAGTACCTCGAGGGCAAAGAACTGCCCGGCCTGATCGCGCTGGAGGACTGACGTGAGCCGCAAGCCGCTCATCGCCGGCAACTGGAAGATGAACAAGAACCACCTTGAGGCGATCAAGCTGGTTCAGGAACTCGCCTTCTCCCTGACCGACAAGGACTTCGACAAGGTCGAGGTCGCGGTGCTGCCGCCGTTCACCGACCTGCGCAGCGTCCAGACGCTGGTCGACGGCGACAAGCTCCGCATCGTCTACGGCGGCCAGGACCTGTCCGCCTACGACGGCGGCGCCTACACCGGCGAGATCTCCGGCGCCATGCTCGGCAAGCTCGGCTGCACCTTCGTGGCGATCGGCCACTCGGAGCGCCGGCAGTACCACGCCGAGGACGACGCTCTGGTCAACGCCAAGGTCCAGGCGGCCTACCGCCACTCGGTGACGCCGATCCTGTGCGTCGGCGAGGGCCTGCCGGTCCGGCAGGCGGGCAACCAGGTCGAGCACACGCTGGCCCAGGTCGACGGCGCCCTCAAGGGTGTCTCGGCCGAGCAGGCGAAGACGATCGTGATCGCTTATGAGCCGGTCTGGGCGATCGGCACCGGCGAGGTCGCCACTCCTGACGACGCTCAGGAGGTGTGCGGCGCGATTCGCGTGCGACTCGCCGAGCTGTACGACACGGAAGTCGCCGACGCCGTCCGTATTCTTTACGGAGGCTCGGTGAAGTCTGACAACATCGCGGGGATCATGGCACAGCCCGACGTCGACGGCGCGCTCGTCGGCGGGGCCAGCCTCGACCCGGCGGAGTTCGTGAAGATCTGCCGGTTTTAGCGCAGATGTCGGCCTAGCTGGGTCATTATGGGGGTGCGACTTGACACCAGGTCGTACCCTCATAGAGCACGTTTGAATCGTCATGCCGCTCAGGCGCTATCCGGAAAAGGTCTGCCGTGACTATCGGAATCTCCATCGCCCTCATTCTGTCGAGCGCCCTCATGGTGCTGCTGGTTCTGCTCCACAAGGGCAAGGGTGGCGGTCTGACGGACATGTTCGGCGGCGGCTTCGCGTCGTCGTTCGGCGGTTCGTCCGTCGTGGAGCGCAACCTTGACCGTCTGACGGTCATCACCGGCGTCGTGTGGTTCGTCTGCATCATCGCGCTCGGCCTGCTGCTCAAGCCGTAGCAGCCCCAAGCGTCACATAGGGTTCATTCTCTCCCCGTGTTCCCCGCGGGGCGATCGAGCGAGGAGTAATCCGTGGGTAGTGGCAACGCGATCCGTGGCAGTCGAGTCGGAGCCGGCCCGATGGGCGAGGCCGAGCGCGGCGAGGCGGCCCCCCGAGTGCGTGTCGCCTTCTGGTGCGCGAATCTTCACGAGACGCGTCCCAGTTTCGCCAGTGACGCGGCCGTCCCGGAATTCTGGGACTGCCCCCGTTGCGGCCTGCCCGCCGGTCAGGACCAGGCCAACCCGCCTGCTCCGCCGCGCAATGAGCCCTACAAGACCCACCTTGCCTACGTGAAGGAGCGCCGGAGCGACAAGGACGGCGCGCAGATCCTCGCGGAGGCGCTGGAGCGGCTGCGTTCCTCCTCGCGTCCGATCTACTAGGACTCGCCGAAACGGCCCCGCTGCGCAGGCAGCGGGGCCGTTTCGCGTTTCACCGCGCGAAGACCTGGTTTCCGTCCACGAACGTCGCCCGGACCTCGGTGAGGGCGATCTCGCCGGCCGGCTGGGCGAAGGGATCCCGGTCGAGCACGACCAGGTCGGCAGGCCGGCCCGGTTCGATCACGCCCGCCGGTGAGCCGTTCAGCCAGGCGCTTCCCTCCGTGTACGCCGTCATGATCGTCCGCAGGTCGAGCGCCTGCCCCGGGAGGAACGGCGCCGCGGTGTGCCCGGCGTGGTGGGAGCCGGGCGGCTCGACCCGGTTGACCGCGACGTGCATGCCTTCGAGGGGGTCGGCCGAGGAGACCGGCCAGTCGGAGCCCGCCGCCAGCCGGGCGCCCGAGGCGACCAGGTCGCCGAACGGATACTGCCACGACGAGCGGGGCTCGCCCAGGTAGGGCAGGGTGAGCTCGTCCATCTGGGGGCTGTGGGCGGCCCACAGCGGCTGGAGGTTGGCCACCGCGCCCAGCTCGGCGAACCGGGGCACGTCGTCGGGGGTGATGATCTGCAGGTGGGCGATGTGGTGGCGGTTGGCCGGGTCGGTGCCCTCCAGGGAGTCGAGCACCTCCCTGACCGCGCGCTCGCCGATGGCGTGGAAGTGCACCTGGAAGCCCAGCGCGTCGAGCTCGCGGACGTAGCCCTTCAGCAGCGCGGGATCCACGTAGGACAGGCCGGTCCCGCCGCAGTGACATCCGGTCTCACTCCGACTTCTGAGATCGGGCCGGTTGTAGGGCTCGATCACGGCCGCCGTGAAGTTCTCGGCGATGCCGTCCTGCATGATCTTGATCGAGGTGGCACGGAACCGGTCGAGGCCCTCGGCCGAGGCCCGGCGCTCCACCAGTGACGGGATCTGCTCGGCGCCCCGCGTCCGGTCCCACCACAGGGCGGCCACCACGCGGGCGGTGAGCATGCCCTTCCCAGCCACCGACAGGTAGGTGGGGAGCTGGTCGTCGGAGCCCGCGTACGAGCCGACGATCGCGTCCTGCCAGCCGGTGATGCCCAGGGAGAACAGGTGCCGCTGGGCGTCCAGCAGCGCGGCCTCCTGGTCGGCGGCGGTGGGGCGGGGGGTGAGCAGGCCGACCAGGTCCATCGCGCCCTCGTGCAGGACGCCGGTCGGGGTGCCGTCGGGGTCGCGTTCGATGCGGCCGTCGGCGGGGTCGGGGGTGTCCCTGCCGATGCCGGCCCGCTCCAGGGCCCGCGTGTTGACCCAGGCCGCGTGGTGGTCGCGCTGGATCAGGTAGGCGGGGCGGTCGAGGAAGTCGAGCTGCTCGCGGCGGGGCAGACCGCCGGGGAAGGCGGCCATGTCCCAGCCGCCGCCCTGGATCCACTCGCGGTCGGGGTGGGCGGCGGCGTACTCCCGCACCTCGCCCAAGTAGGCCTCCAGGCCGTACACCTCCGACAGTTCGCACAGCGCCCGTTCGAGACCGGCCTGGACCGGGTGGACGTGGCTGTCGGTGAATCCCGGCGTCAGCAGTCCGCCGGCCAGGTCGAACGGCTCGGCGGCCGGAGTGGCGAGGTCGTCGAGCGTCCCCACGGCGGCGATGACTCCGTCGCGGACCAGCACCGCTTCGGCGAAGCCGCCGGGGGTGAAGACGCGGCCTCCGTGGAACAGGGTCTCGGTCAATTCAGTGTCCTGTGATCTTGTCGGCGATTCTGGCCAGCACGGACGTGCGGGGCACGCCCCCGGCCTCCCGGGCGTCGGCGAGCCGGTAGAGACGGTACATCGCGTGCACCCCCGTCCAGCGCAGGGGTTCGGGCTCCCACTTGCGCACCCTGCGGCCCACCCAGGGCAGCGCGGTCAGCTCGGTGTCGCGGCCCAGCACGAGGTCGCGCAGGGTGCGTCCGGCGACGTTGGTGGCGGTGACGCCGTGGCCGGTGTAGCCGCCGGCCCAGCCGAGGCCCGTCGAACGGTCCAGGCCCACGGTGGCGCACCAGTCGCGCGGCACGCCCAGCACGCCCGACCAGGCGTGCGCGATCGTGGTCGAGCGGGCGGCGGGGAAGAAGCCGAGCAGCAGTCGCCAGAGGGCGTCGACGGTCCAGCCGTGGGTGCGGCCCCGGTCGTCGACCCGGGAGCCGTAGAGGTAGGGGCGGCCCCGGCCGCCGAAGGCGATGCGGTCGTCGGCGGTGCGCTGGGCGTACATGTAGTAGTGCGCGAAGTCGCCGAGGAGCTCGTGGCCCTGCCAGCCGACCTCGTCCCAGAAGCGCTGGGGGAGCGGCTCGGTGACGATCATGGAGCTGTTCATCGGCAGCCAGTCGCGGTGGTTGTCCTTCAGCGTCGCGGTGAAGCCCTCGGTGCAGCGCAGGATCACGTCGGCGCGGACCGTGCCGCGCGCCGTCGTCACCCGGCCGGGCGCGATGCCGGTCACCTCGGTGCCCTCGTAGAGCTCCACCCCCAGGTTCTGTACGACCCCCGCCAGCCCCCTGGCCAGCTTCGCCGGCTGCACCCGCGCACAGTGAGGGCTCCAGGAGGCCGTCAGGGCCCCCTGGACCCGGATGCGCTCGTCCACGGGCACCACGGCCACGTCCTCGGGGCCCCAGCCCCAGGCGTGCTGGCCCTCGACCTCCTGCTCCAGGCGCAGCGCCTGCGCGGGGGTCCTGGCGACGTTGAAGACGCCGCCCTTCACCACGTCGGCGTCGATGCCCTCGGCCGTACAGACGGAGATGACCTCGTCGACGGCGCTGAACAGCTCCCGCTGGAACGCCCGCGCGGCCTCGGCGCCGTGGGTCTCGGCGTAGCGCCGCGGGCTCCCTGGCAGCAGCCCGGCCAGCCAGCCGCCGTTGCGGCCCGAGGCGCCGAATCCGGCGAACTCCTTCTCCAGGACCACGACGTGCAGCGACGGGTCGGCCTTCACCAGGTAGTACGCCGTCCACAGGCCCGTGTAGCCGCCGCCGACGATCGCCACGTCGGCCCGCAGGTCGCCGTCGAGCCGGCGGGCGGGCTCGGGGACGCCGAGCGCCCGATACCAATAGGAGACGTCACCGTTGGCGAAGGAATCGGAGAGCGGAGCGTTCATAGGGGCAATCCTGCTCTATTCGTCACCTAGGCCGCATCTCACGACGGAACGCGTGGCGCAAGGCGGTATTGAGCCCCGTTATGCGAAGTCTTAACAGAATTTGTCATGACGAAACGGATGGCACACCGCCATGTAGCAAATGCGTAACAACGCTGCCCCAGGCTGGGACGCAGCGGAGGGAGAGATGTTATGGGGTTTCTGCGGATCAGGACGACGGTCGACGAACGTCCCGGGCGGCTGGCGTCACTGGCGTCGGCGCTCGCGGCCAAGGGCGGCAACATCCTCGGCCTGTCCGTGCAACCCGACTCCGACGGCACCGTCGACGAGTTCATCGCCGACATCCCGGCCTCGGCGGACGACGTGCGGGTCGCCCTCGAGGAGGCCGGAGGCCGGCGGGTCAAGGTCGTCCCGGCGACCGCCCACGAACTGACCGACGAGCCGACGCGGGTGCTGCTGCTGGCCGCGCGGCTGCGGGCGATGCCGTGGCGGCTGCCGGAGATCCTCGGCGACCTGCTGCGCGCCGACGACGCCCGCTGGGTGTTCGGCGCCGTGAAGGGCGAGCTGCCCGACCCCACCCTGCTGGTGGTGCCGGTGGCGCCCCGGCGGTCGATCCGGCTGCGACGGACCGGCCTGCCCTTCACCATGACCGAGGCGGCCCGCGCCGCCGCGCTGGTCCGGCTGGCCCAGCCGCCGGCCGACCCCGTCTCGGCCGAGCGCGACGTGACGCTCGGCGACGGGACGCAGGTGCAGGTGAAGTCGCTGGCCCCGATCTACCGCGAGGCCGTACGGGACCTGCACGAGCGCTGCTCCCCGGAGACCCGCAGGTTCCGCTACTTCACCTCGTCCCCCAGCCTGCCCCCGAGGGTCTTCGACCGGCTCTGCGACCGGTCGAAGGGCCACTCGCTGGTGGCCGGGTACGACGGCCAGGTGGTCGCGCTGGCCAGCCTGAACTTCGGCGCCGAACCCGGCACCGCCGAGTTCACCCTCCTGGTCGAAGATCGCTGGCAGGGCCGCGGCCTCGGGGCCGCCCTGACCCGGTTGCTGCTGGAGGAGGCCCGTGACCTGGGCCTGGCCGAAGTGCGGGCCACGCTGCTCTCCGACAACGCGCGCATGCGGAGTCTGCTGATCTCCCTCGGCGCCACGCTGGGCTACACCGATGATCCCGGTGTGGTCGAGGCGCGGATCGCCGTGGGTGTGCTGGCGCCGGTCGTCCCGGCCTAGACCGCGCCACACGAGACATTCCGGTCCGGGGCGGCTCAGGGGCCCCGGACCGGAATGATCATTTCTCCGGGTCGGGCGGCACACCCATCGCGTCGAGCCGCCGGTGGAGGCTCTCGAGGCTGTCGAGGACCTGCCGGAGCAGCTGCCGGTCGGCGGTGTGGCGGCGCAGGGTGGTGCGGATGGCGTCGTCGCCGGGCGCGGTCAGCCGGTCCATCACCGACCGGTCCTTGGCGGCCTGGTCGTCCATCCGCCCGATCAGCGCCTGTTTGAGCACCTCGGGTTCGACGCCGCACTCGCGCAGGGCGTGGACGCCCACGTTCTCGCCCTCGTTCAGCGCGCTCAGCAGCAGGTGCTCGGTGCCGATGTGCTTGTCGTAGCGCCGCAGGGCCTCCAGGTGCGACATCTCCAGGACCTTCTTCGCCCGTGGGGTGAAGGGGATGTGGCCCGGCGTCGGCGCGTCGGGGTCGGACGGGCCGGTGAGGCGGACGACGACGGCCCTCATCTCGTCGAGCCGCGCGCCGCATTCGGCGACCGCCTGGCCGGCCAGGCCCTGTCCTTCGTTGATCAGCCCCAGCACGATGTGCTCGACGCCGATGTAGGGGTGCTGCAGTTCCCGGGCTTCCTGGTTGGCCAGGACGACGACCTGGCGGGTGCGGTCGGTGAAGCGCTCGAACACGGGTTTCCTCCGTGTGGAGTGTGGGGGACTGCCCCCACTATGCGCCGGAAACGGCGGGCGCGCGAAGCGTGTAGACGTGGACGGGCCCGTGCTCGCCGATCCGGGTCCGGGTGCGGATCATGCCCAGCTTCTCGGCCAGCCGCTGCGAGGCGGTGTTGGCGGCGTCGGTCTCGGCCACCACCTCGGGCGCGCCCCGGGTCTCGAAGGCGAACCCGACCACCAGGCGGGCCGCCTCCAGCGCCAGCCCCCGGCCCTGCCATTTCGGATCTACACTGTAAAGGAGCTCGGCCGCGTGGTCGTCGGTGGTGCGCAGCCCGCACACCCCGATCTCGTGGTCGTGGACGATCGCCCACAGGCCGTAGCCGTGGGTGTCGAAGTCCTCACGGCTGTCGCCCACGATCTCGGCCACCAGCGCCGCCGAGACGAGCGAGTCGTCGAACAGGTGCCGCCGCACGCTCGGCTCGTTCCAGTGGACCAGCAGCCACGGCGCGTCCGACGGGGCGATCGGGCGGAGGGTCAGCCGGTCTCCGCGCAACTCGGTCATGCGGGCCAGGGTATGACCTCTCCGTGAACCGTGAAGAGGCTGCCGACCAGCTTTACGCCCTGCCCCCGGAAGAGTTCACCGCCGCGCGGAACCGGCTCGTCAAGGAGACCGGCGACAAGGAGATCGGGAAGCTGCGCAAGCCCACCGTGCTGGCGTGGGCGGTCAACCAGGTGGTGCGCTCACATCCCTCGGAGATCGGCGAACTCCTGGCCGTGGGGGAGGAGATGCGGACCGCCTGGGCCTCCGGCGACGGCGACGCCCTGGCCGCCCTCGGCCCGCGCCGCTCCGCCGCCGTGGCCGCCGTCTCCCGCCTGGTGCTCAAGGCCGCCGGCCGGTCGATCTCGCCGGCCGAGCTGGAGCAGACCCTCGACGCCGCCGTGATCGACGCCGAGGCGGCCGCCCTGGTCCGTTCGGGGCGGCTGGCGGGGGCCCTGAGCTACAGCGGCTTCGTGCCCACGGCCGTCCCTCCTTCGTCCTCCGTACGCCGCAAGCCCGCCGCGCCCGACCCGTCGATCCGGGCCGCGGCCGAGGCGGCCGTGGCGACGGCGCGGGACCGCCACGCGGAATGGGCCGACCAGCTGGGACCGGCCGTCGCCGAACGCGACGAGGCGCTCGACGGCGTCGCCGGGGCGGAGCGCGCCCTGACCGAGGCGCGCAAACGGGCGTCGGCGGCCGAGCAGCGCCACGACGTCGTCAGAAAGGAGGAGGCCAAGGCCCGGCAGGCGCTCACCGACGCAGAAAGCGCGCTGAGACGCGCCTCTACGGACAGATGACGACCCGCCCCGGAGGCCGCTTCGCGACCGCCTCGTAGGCGTCGCCGGCCAGTTCCAGGCCGAAGGTGAACGCGATGGGCGGCGGCCGGAACTCGCCCGACTCCAGGTGGGACGTGATCTGGCCGAGCAGTTCGGCGCACCGGACGGCGCCGAGCCGCCGGGTGTCCAGGCCCAGCATGCGCACCTCCCGGTGGTAGAAGTCGGGCAGGTCGATCTCGACCTTGCGCGTTCCGGTCGAGGCGATGACGACGAGCCTGCCCTGGTGGGCCAGGCAGGCCAGGGCCGAGGAGGTGGTGACCCCGCCGACGGCGTCGTACACGACCTCGGCGCCGGCGCCCCGGGTCAGCCGCCGCACCTCGGGGGCGACGTCGCCGTGCAGCAGGACGAAGTCGTCGAGGGCCGCCTCGTCCACCGGAGGTTTCCGGTCGATCCCGATGACCCTCGCCCCCCGGACGCGGGCGATCTGCGCCACCGCCGAGCCGACGCCGCCGTTGACCCCGAAGATCGCGATCGTCTCCCCCTTCTCCAGCAGGGCGGTCTCGACGACGCCGAGCCAGCCGACGACGAAGTTGACCCCGAGGACCGAGGCCTCGGCGAAGGTGAGCCTCTCGGGCTTGCGGATCAGCGCCGAGACCGGGACCACGACGAGTTCGGCGTGCGAGCCGTCGCGGGTGTACCCCAGGTCGCCGCCGGTGCCCCACACCTCCGCGCCGATCCAGTCGTGCGGCCCGCCGACGACCACCCCGGCGAAGTCGCGGCCCGGGACGCGGGGCAGCGAGGTGCCCGGGACGTAGCCGGAGACGGTCTTCAGGTCCGACGGGGTGACCGAGGCGGCCCTGATCGAGACGAGGGCGTCGCCGCCGTTCAGCTCGGGCTCGGTGACGTCGACGATCTCCAGGACGTCGGCGGGCGAGCCGTAACGGGTGAAGCGCAGGGCGCGCATGTCACGGCCTCCTCTCCGGCCCGGCCGGGGTGAGCGTGAAGGTCCAGTCGACGGTCTGGAACGGCTCGCCGACCTCGGTCCCGTCGGGCGCGGTCCCGGGCTCGCGGTGGACGAAGTCGACGACCAGCGACCGCTTGACCGCGAAGACGGCGTCCTGGTCGAGGTAGGGGTCGTCGCGCCGGAACAGCATGGTGATCAGGGGCCGGTAGCCGTCGGCGTGCAGCCGGAAGTGGAGGTGCTCGGGCCGCATCGCCGAGCGTCCGGCGGCCCGCATGATCTCCCCGCACGGCCCGTCGACCGGCACCGGGTAGAACCGCGGCGCGATCGACCGGTACCAGAACCGGCCGTCGTCGTCGGTGGTCAGCAGGGCCCGCATGGCCGGGCGGCCGTGCAGCCGCTCTTCCTGCTGGACGTCGTAGTGCCCCTCGCCGTCGCTGTGCCAGGTGTCGACCCTGACCCCGGAGAGGGGACCGCCGTCCGGCCCGAGGACCCGGCCGGTGAAGAACAGGGGCGTGCCCGGCACCCCGCCGGAGATGTCGGCGCCGTTGGGGGCCTCCGGGCGTCCTTCGACGTAGAAGGGGCCGAGCAGGGTGCTGTCGGTGGTGTGCGGCCCGTGGTGCTCGTTGATCAGGTCGACCAGGACGCTCAGCCCGAGGATGTCGGAGAGCAGCACGAACTCCTGGCGCGTGAGCGTAGTGATCTTGCCGACGCGCTCCAGGAAGTCCATCGCGGTGAACCACTCGTCGCCGGTGAGCCGCGTCTCCCGGGCGAAGTCGTGCAGATGCCGCACCAGCTCGACGAACAACTCGCGGGTGCGCGGGTCGTGACAGCCGTCGAAGGTGCTCTGCACCTCTTTGGTGATCGTGTCCTCGGTCAGGTCGATCGACATGATCCCTCCCCTCGTCCGTGGACCACTCAAACGACACTATCCGCAGGTCAGAAGAGGGTTCTCGGACGCGGGGCGGGCCGCGTAAAAGCGGCCACAACGCCGGGCAGGAGGGGTTCTCGCGGCGTCGCGCCGCCGCAAGGCCGGGCTCGGGGCCCGGTCAAGCGCGGGCCCCCGCCCGGCAAATCCCGGCTTTACCCGCCGGGCTACTGGCCGGGGATCTCGGCGGCCGAGGCCCGGTCGATCAGGAACAGGGTCTTCTCCACCCCGCGCGCGCCCGCCGCCGGGGCGGCGAGCTGGTCGCACGTCAGGGCGACCCGCACCGCGGCCGCCTTCTCGGCGCCCGACGCGATCACCCAGACCTCGCGCGCCGCCTGGATGGCGGGGAAGGTCAGGGACACCCGCGTGGGCGGTGGCTTGGGGGAGTCGTGCACGGCCACGACCAGGCGGTCGTTCTCGTGGAGCGCCGGGTGGCCGGGGAACAGGGAGGCCACGTGGGAGTCGGGGCCCATGCCCAGCATCAGGACGTCGAAGGCCACCCCGGAGCCCAGGGCGGCGGCGTACCGGTCGGCGGCCTCCTCGGCGGACAGGCCCGCATGGGAAGCGGGCATCGGGTGGACCCGCTCCGGGTCCAGGTCGAGCACGTCGAGCAGGGCCTCGCGGGCCTGCTTCTCGTTGCGGTCGGGGGAGTCGGCGGGGACGAACCGCTCGTCGCCCCACCAGACGTCCACCGCGCGCCAGTCGACCGCGTCGCGGGCCGGGGAGGCGGCCACGGCGGCCAGCGTGGCGATGCCGATCGTGCCGCCGGTCAGCACGACCGACGCCGTCCCCCGCTCCGTCTGCACGTCGGTCAGCCTCGTGATCAGCCGGGCCGCCACGGCCTGGGCCAGGACGGCCGGGTCCGGGTGGACCACGACGAAGGGGACTGCGCTCATGACGTACCTCCGATAAAAGAGAAACCGCCCGTCTCCCGGAAGGGGAGACGGGCGGTTGACGATCTTATTGTCCGGCGAGGTTCTTCAGCGCGCCCGCGTAGATCTCGTCGGGGTCGAGCCGCCGCAGCTCCTCGGCCAGCAGCTCCGACTCGGTGCGGCGGGCCAGCGCGACGTTGCGGTCGGGCTGTCCCGGCCGCGACAGGGTCGCCAGCCGCGCGTCGCCGCGGACCAGCGACAGCTCGCCGCCCTTGGCCAGCGTCAGCCGCACGGCGGTCAGGCCGGGGCCCTCCGACTCGCCGACGGCGATGTCGGCGCCGAGCTTGTCGGACAGCCACGACGCCAGCAGGCAGGCACTGGGGTGCCCGGCCGTCGCCTCGACGATGCCGCCCGTGACCGGCCCCACGGGCAGGTCGAACGCCGCCGCCAGGAGCGACCGCCACGGCGTGAGGCGGGTCCAGGCCAGGTCGGTGTCGCCCGGGACGTAGCCCGCCCAGCGCGAGGCGATGACCTTGGCGCCGTCGTGGGCGGTGCGGGCGTCGACGATCCGCCGGGTGGCGAGGTGCCCGACCGGGTCCTTCGCCGGCGCGGACGGCCCGTCGGCCGGCCACCAGACCACCACCGGGGTGTCGGTCAGCAGCAGCGGGCTGAGCACCGAGTCGGCGTGCTTGGTCAGCTCGCCGTAGAGGCGCAGGATGACGACCTCGCCGGGCGAGGACTCGCCGACGCGCAGTTCCGCGTCGAGCCGGTCGCCCTCGCGGGCGTCGCGCCGGATCACCACCAGGATCCTCGACGGGTGCTCGCGCGCCGCGTCGGTGGCGGCGCGCACCGCGTCGTACTGGCCCGCCTCGTCGGAGACCACCACGAGCGTGAGCACCATGCCGACGGCAGGGGCGCCCATCTGGTGGCGGAGCTTGGTCAGCGCGGAGCTGATCTTCGAGGCGGTGGTCGCGGTCAGGTTGAAACTGGTCACAGCCGCCTCCAGACACGTCCGTCGCGGGCGAGCATCTCGTCGGCGCCCGCGGGACCCCACGTGCCGGCCGGGTAGCCCTCGGGGCGGCCGTGGGTGGCCCAGTACTCCTCGATCGGGTCGAGGATCTGCCAGGACAGCTCCACCTCCCGCTGGTGCGGGAACAGCGGCGGGTCGCCGATCAGGACGTCCAGCAGCAGCCGCTCGTAGGCCTCGGGGCTGCTCTCCATGAACGACTCGCCGTAGGCGAAGTCCATGGACACGTCGCGGACCTCCATGGCCGTGCCGGGCACCTTCGACCCGAACCGCACCGTGATGCCCTCGTCGGGCTGGACGCGGATGACCAGGGCGTTCTGGCCGAGGATCTCGGTGTCGTCCTTGCTGAACGGCAGGTGCGGCGCCCGCTGGAACACCACGGCGACCTCGGTCACCCGGCGGCCCAGGCGCTTGCCCGCGCGCAGGTAGAACGGCACCCCGGCCCAGCGGCGGTTGGCCACCTCGAGCTTGATGGCGGCGTAGGTGTCGGTCAGCGAGTCCTTCGGGATGCCGTCTTCCTCGAGGTAGCCGATGACCTTGTCACCGCCCTGCCAGCCGGCGGTGTACTGGCCCCGGATCGCGCCGGTCGCCAGGTCGTCGGGCAGCCGGACCGCCTTGAGGACCTTCTCCTTCTCGCGGCGCAGCGAGTTGGCGTCGAAGGACGTCGGGTCCTCCATCGCGACCAGCGCCAGGAGCTGGAGCAGGTGGTTCTGGATGACGTCACGGGCCGCGCCGATGCCGTCGTAGTAGCCCGCCCGCGAACCGATGCCGATGTCTTCGGCCATCGTGATCTGCACGTGGTCGACGAAGCTGCGGTTCCAGATGGGCTCGTAGAGGTTGTTGGCGAAGCGCAGGGCCAGGATGTTCTGGACCGTCTCCTTGCCCAGGTAGTGGTCGATCCGGAAGACCGAGCTCTCCGGGAAGACCGCGCTGGTGATGCGGTTGAGGTCCTGCGCGCTGGCCAGGTCGTGGCCGAACGGCTTCTCGATCACCACGCGGCGCCACGACCCGTCGGGGTGCTGCGCCAGACCGGTGCGCTTGAGCTGCTCGACGACCGTCGGGAAGAACTTCGGCGGGACCGACAGGTAGAAGGCGTAGTTGCCGCCCGTGCCCCGGGTCTCGTCGATCTCCTTCAGCATCATCGACAGGCAGTCGAACGCGCCGTCGTCGTGGAACTCTCCCGGGCAGAAGTGGATGCCCTCGGAGATCTGCTTCCAGACCTCCTCCCGGAACGGGGTCCGGGCGTGCTCCTTGACGGCCTCGTAGGTGACGTTGGCGAAGTCCTCGTGCGCCCAGTCGCGGCGGGCGAAGCCGACCAGGGAGAAGCCCGGCGGCAGCAGGCCGCGGTTGCCCAGGTCGTAGATCGCCGGCAGCAGCTTGCGCTTGGCCAGGTCGCCCGTGACGCCGAACAGCACCAGGACGCACGGCCCGGCCACCCGGGGCAGCCGCTTGTCACGCGGGTCGCGCAACGGGTTCTCGGCGATGGTCTGGTCGGTGACCGCGACCTCCGCTATGGCCGTGGTCGAGACCTGGGTCTCGTCGGCGAGGGCGGCGGGCTCGTTTTCAGACATCATTCGGCGCCCTCCTGTGCGACGGCTCCGTTTTGATCTCATGCATCAGGTCAGAGCTCCTCGGCGACCGAGAGCAGATGGGCGACGCCCGCCCGCCGGTCGGTCAGGTGGAGGCGCACGGTCGGACGCCCCCGCGACTGGAGCGCCCCGAGGTCGCCCAGCGCCTGCGCGAGCTGGAGCTCGGCCAGGCCGTAGGGCCGGCCGGGAACCTCCACGTCGTCGCTGTTGACGCCGGTGATCTGCAGGAACACTCCGACCTGCGGGCCACCCTTGTGGTATTGGCCCGTGGAGTGCAGGAACCGGGGCCCCCACCCGAAGGTGACGGCGTGGTCGGTGCGGTAGTCGAGCAGGTTGCGCAGCGTCGCGACGTCGGCCGCGGCCCACGCCTCGGTCGTCTGCTCGAAGTCGCCTCCGCCCAGGATCGCGGCGTCGAAGGCCGCCTCCCGGTCGAGGTAGGCCATGATCGCCAGGTAGCCGTTCTCGGGGATCTCCCGCAGCACCCAGGTGAGCACGTCGGCCAGGTTGTCGCAGTTCTCGCCGACGTCGCCGTAGACCTCGACCGGCCCGTCGACCACGACGGGGTAGGCGCTCTCGGGCCTGCCCTGGAGGATCTTGGCGGTGTTCTCCTTCGACTCGGCCACGTTGGGCTGGTTGAAGGGGTCGATCTCCAGCACGCGGCCGGCGATCGCGGTGGCGTACTCCCACACGAGGAACTGCGCGCCCAGCGGGCCGTCGACGTGGACGTCGCCCTCGGGGCCGATGTCGACCGAGAACTGGTCGGCGGCCTCGGCCGAGTCGGCGCCGACGACGGGCAGGATGCCCTTGCCCGACTTGCCGGTCGACTCGGCGATGAGCTGCTCGATCCAGTCGGGCAGCCCGGTGATGTCGGACAGCGCGTCGCGCAGGATCAGCTTGTCGCGGCCGGCCAGCGCCTGGGCGCCCAGAAGCGCGCCCAGCTCGAGACCGGGGTTGCCCTCGTTCCGGGCCAGCGACGGGGCGACCTCGGCGGCGTCGTCGAGCAGCTTCACGACGTCGGCGCCGGCCAGCGCGCTCGGCACCAGGCCGAACGCGCTGAGCGCGCTGTAACGCCCGCCGACGTTGGGGTCGGCCAGGAAGACCTGGTAACCCGCCTCGGCGGCGGTCTTCTCCAGAGGTGAACCCGGGTCGGTCACGACGACGATCCGGTCGGCCGGGTCGATGCCGGCGTCGCGGAAGGCCTTCTCGTAGATCCGGCGGTGGCTGTCGGTCTCGACGGTGCCGCCGCTCTTCGACGCGACCACCACGACCGTGTTCTCCAGCCGCTCGCCCAGGGCGCGCAGCACCTGGCCGGGGTCGGTGGTGTCGAGCACGGTCAGCGGCACGTCCTCGGTCGCGCAGATGACCTCGGGCGCCAGCGACGAGCCGCCCATGCCGGCCAGCACGACGTGGTCGAGCCCTTCGGCCCGCACCCGCTCCACCAGCTTGGTCAGCTCGGGAAGCAGTTCCCGGCTGGTGGTGGGCAGGGTCAGCCAGCCGAGGCGGATCGCCGCCTCGGTCTGCGCCTCGGGCCCCCAGAGGGTCGAGTCGCCCGCCGCGAGAGCGGCCGGCACGCCCTCGGCGACCAGCTTGTCCTTGACGGCCGCCGCGGCCTCAGCCGCGTGACCCAGGGTCACCTCTACCGCCATGAGTTATCGGGCCTTCCCCAGCTCGGTGGTGACGGTCTCCAGCAGTTCGTTCCACGAGACGGCGAACTTGTCGACGCCTTCGTCCTCGAGCGCCTTCACGACGTCGTCGTAGTCGATGCCGACGCTCTTGAGGGCGGCCATGGCGTTCCAGGCGGCCTCGTAGAACGGACGGATCGTGTCGCCCGAGATACGGCCGTGGTCGGCCACGGCGTTCAGCGTCTTCTCCGGCATCGTGTTGACGGTGCCGGCGGTGACGAGCTCGTCGACGTAGAGCGTGTCGGGGTAGTCGGGGCTCTTGGTGCCCGTGGAGGCCCACAGCGGGCGCTGGGGACGCGCCCCGGCCGCGCGCAGCTCCTGCCAGCGCGGGGTGTTCACGACCTCCTCGAAGGCGGCGTAGGCCAGGCGCGCGTTGGCGACGGCGGCCTTGCCCTTGAGCTCCAGCGCCTCGGGGGTGCCGATCTTGTCGAGCCGGGAGTCGATCTCGGAGTCGACGCGGCTGACGAAGAACGAGGCCACCGACTCGATCTGGGACAGGTCGAGGCCCTTGGCCTTGGCCTGCTCCAGGCCGTCGAGCCAGGCGTCCATGACCGCGCGGTAGCGCTCGAGGGAGAAGATCAGCGTGACGTTGACGCTGATGCCCTCGGCGATGGCCGCGGTGATCGCGGGCAGGCCCTCGAGGGTCGCCGGGATCTTGATGAACAGGTTCGGCCGGTCGACGAGCCACCACAGGGCGCGGGCCTCGGCGATGGTCGCCTCGGTCTCGCGGGCCAGGCGGGGGTCGACCTCGATGGAGACGCGGCCGTCGACGCCGGAGGTGGCGTCGTAGACCGGGCGCAGCACGTCGGCGGCCCAGCGGATGTCGAACGTGGTGATCGCGCGCACGGCCTCGTCGACCGAGACCTTGCGGACCGCGAGGTCGTGCAGCTGGGTCTCGTAGGCGTCGCCCTTGCTCAGCGCGGACGCGAAGATCGTCGGGTTGGAGGTGACACCGGTCACGTTCTTCTCGCGGATCAGGGCCGCGAGGTTGCCGGTGCGCAGGCGCTCACGGCTGATGTCGTCGAGCCAGATCGACACGCCGAATTTGGTCAGCTTGGAAAGGTTCTCACTCATATTCAGTTTCCCGTCGTCTCGCCCTTGTCGGCGCCGGTCTTGGCGAGCGAGGCCTTCGCCGCCGCGGCCACGCGCTCCGCCGTGAGGCCGAACTGCTCGTAGAGGGTCCTGTAGGGGGCCGAGGCGCCGAAGTGCTCCAGGCTCACCACGACGCCATCGTCTCCTACGAACTCGCGCCAGCCCAGCGCGATTCCCGCCTCGACGGCGACCCGCGCGTGAACATTCGGTGGCAGGACCTCCTGCCGGTAGGCGGCGTCCTGCGCGTGGAACCACTCGACGCACGGCATCGAGACGACGCGCGTCGGGATGCCCTGCGCCTCGAGGCTCTTGCGGGCTCCGACGGCGATCTCGACCTCGGAGCCGGTGCCGATGATGACGACCTGCGGCTGCCCGTTCGAGGCGTCTTCAAGCACGTAGCCGCCCTTGGCCACCTTGGTCGCGTCGGCGGTGCCGGCGTAGACCGGCAGGTTCTGCCTGGTCAGCGCGAGCGCGGCCGGGCGGTCGTTGTGCTCCATGATGATCCGCCAGGCGGCGGCGGTCTCGTTGGCGTCGGCCGGGCGGACCACGTCGAGGCCCGGGATCGCGCGCAGCGCCCACAGGTGCTCGATCGGCTGGTGCGTCGGGCCGTCTTCGCCGAGGCCGATGGAGTCGTGCGTCCAGACGTAGGTGACCGGCAGCTTCATCAGCGCGGCCAGGCGCACCGCGGGGCGCATGTAGTCGCTGAAGACCAGGAAGGTGCCGCCGTAGGGGCGGGTGCCGCCGTGCAGGGCGATGCCGTTGAGGATGGCGCCCATGCCGTGCTCGCGGATGCCGAAGTGGAGGGTGCGGCCGTAGGGCCCGCCGGGGAACTCCTTGGTCTGGAACTCCTCGGGGATGAACGACGGCTCGCCCTTCATCGTGGTGTTGTTCGACTCGGCCAGGTCGGCCGAACCGCCCCACAGCTCGGGCAGCACCGGCGCCAGGGCGCTCAGCACCTCACCGGACGCCTTGCGGGTGGCCATGGAGCCACCGGCCTCGAAGGTCGGCAGCGCCCCGGTCCAGCCGATGGGCAGCTCCTTGGCGCTGAGCCGGTCGAGCAGGGCGGCCCGCTCGGGGTTGGCGGCGCGCCACTCCTGGTAGCCCTTGTCCCACTCGGCGTGGGCGGCCCGGCCGCGCTCGACGACGCCGCGGGCGTGCTCCAGCACGGCCACCGGGACGACGAACGACTCGTTCGGGTCCATGCCGAGGATCTTCTTGGTGGCGGCGATCTCGTCGGCGCCCAGCGCCGAACCGTGGATCTTGCCGGTGTTCTGCTTGTTCGGGGCCGGCCAGCCGATGATCGTGCGCAGCCGGATGAACGAGGGGCGGTCGGTCTCGGCGCGGGCGGCCTCCAGAGCGGCGTGGAGGGCGGCGACGTCCTCCACGTAGTCGCCGGTCTGGGTCCAGTCGACGGTCTGGGTGTGCCAGCCGTAGGCCTCGTAGCGGGCCACCACGTCTTCGGAGAGGGCGATCTGGGTGTCGTCCTCGATGGAGATGTGGTTGGAGTCGAAGACCACGGTCAGGTTGCCCAGGCGCTGGTGGCCGGCCAGGGCGCTGACCTCGTGGCTGATGCCCTCTTCGATGTCGCCTTCGGAGGCCACGCACCAGATGTGGTGGTCGAAGGGGGAGGTGCCGGGGGCGGCGTCGGGGTCGTAGAGGCCGCGCTCGCGGCGGGCCGCCATGGCCATGCCGACGGCGTTGCCGATGCCCTGGCCCAGCGGGCCGGTGGTGGTCTCGACGCCGAGCGTGTGGCCGTGCTCGGGGTGACCGGGGGTCAGGCTGTCCCAGGTGCGCAGGGCCTTGATGTCGTCGAGGCTCAGACCGTAACCGGACAGGTAAAGCTGGATGTACAGTGTCAGACTCGAATGACCACAGGACAGTACAAATCGGTCACGACCCACCCAGTGGGAATCGGTCGGGTCGTGTCGCATCGTCTTCTGGAACAGCAGGTAGGCGGCGGGGGCCAGGCTCATCGCCGTACCGGGGTGTCCCGAGCCCGCCTTCTCGACAGCGTCCATCGCCAGGGCGCGCACCACGTCGACGGCCTGCCGATCGAGGTCGCTCCACTCAAGACCAGCACTGCTCACTCGCTCGATCCCCTCTTGTTTACACTCACGCGGTTCAGGCGTTCCCGCCCACACGGGACCCTAACGGGTGCGGATGCGTACCGTCTGGTAGGCACCCCCCAAACGATCAGGGGGTGGGTGAGCAGCCCCGATTCAGGGACCACGGGCCCGTCCCACTACAGTGATTTCCCTAGTTCCGGCTGCTGCCCGGAGATCCCGCTCTAATCCCGAGGTTACGCGTTGACCCCGCACGTGCTGGAAGCGCCTTGACGGTGCTCATGAAGAACGAAGCGATGGCCCCCGCCGCGGTTCGCCGCGGCGCAGGCGAGGTCATCCGGGCCTATGTGGCGCTGACCAAGCCGCGGATCATCGAGCTGCTCCTGATCACGACGCTGCCGGTCATGTTCCTCGCCGCCAAGGGCCTTCCCGACCTGTGGCTCGCGATCAACACCATGGTGTTCGGCACCCTGTCGGCAGGCAGCGCCAACGCGCTGAACTGCTACATCGACCGCGACATCGACGAGGTGATGCGCCGCACCCGGCGCCGCCCGCTGGCCCGTCACACGGTGTCCCCGAGGGGCGCGCTCACTTTTGGCGTGATTTTGGGCGCGGCTTCCACGCTGGGCCTCGGCCTGACCGTGAACTGGCTGGCCGCCGCCCTGTCCTTGGGGGCGATCCTCTTCTACGTCCTGGTCTATTCGATGTTCCTGAAGCGGCGCACGTCGCAGAACATCGTCTGGGGCGGCATCGCCGGGTGCATGCCCGTGCTGATCGGCTGGGCCGGCATCACCGGCGGCATGTCGTGGGCGCCGGTCGTGCTGTTCGGCGTGGTGTTCTTCTGGACGCCGCCGCACACCTGGACGCTCGCCATGCGCTACCGAGAGGACTATGCCGCCGCGAAGGTGCCGATGCTCCCGACGGTGGCCTCCGAGGCCACGGTCGTGAAGCAGGTCATCTGGTACACGTGGGCGACCGTGGTCTGCTCGCTGCTGCTGTGGCCGGTGGCCGGGACCTCCCTGTTCTACCCCGCCGTCGCGGCCGTCCTGGGCGCCGCCTGCCTGTTCGAGGTGTACGCCCTGCGCCACCGCCTGAAGGCGGGCAAGACCGGCGTCGACCTGCGCCCGATGCGGTTCTTCCACTGGTCGAACATCTACCTGGCGCTGCTGTTCCTGGCCGTGGCGATCGACTCCCTGATCGCCTGAGCGGACAGCGCGTCGAGGTTCCGTTACGCTCACGGAATGGCGAGCCTGGATCCGCGATCGGTGTTGAGGGGGCGCCCGTCCTTCGGGCTCATCATCGGGCTTGTGGTGGCGGGCATCTGCGCGACCGTGTCGTTCTCGTTCGACATCCTCAACGGCGACCCGGTCGAGTTCTTCATCGCGCTGGCGGCGGCGATCGCGCCCGTCCCGCTGCTGCTGGCGGGGGTGCTGGCGCTCGACCGCATGGAGCCCGAGCCGCGCAGCAACCTGATCTTCGCCTTCATGTGGGGCGCCGGGATCGCGGTGCTGTTCGCCGGCCTGCTCAACTCGCTCAACCTGATCTACGTCGAGAACGCGCTGGGCGACCCCGAGGGCGCCCGCAACTACGTCGCCACCTTCGGCGCCCCGCTCGTCGAGGAGTCGATGAAGGGGCTGGTGCTGGTCGGCCTCCTGCGCTACCGGCGGCAGGAGCTCGACGGCCCGACCGACGGCATCATCTACGCCAGCATGGTGGGCCTGGGCTTCGCGATGTCCGAGAACGTCAGCTACTACCTGGCGGCCCTCACCGAGAACGGCCCCGAGGGCCTGGCCGCCACGGTGGTGCTGCGCGGGGTGCTCTCACCGCTGGCCCACCCGCTGTTCACCTCGCTGATCGGGATCGCGGTCGCCTACGCCGCCCAGCCGCAGAACCGGGGCGCGCGCGGGGTCTGGATGGTGGTCCTCGGCTGGATCGGCGCGATGATCCTGCACGGCCTCTGGAACGGGTTCGCCTCGTTCGCGGGCTTCAACGGGCTGATCGTGGCCTATCTGATACTGATGGCGCTGCTCTTCGTGGAGCTGTGGGTCATCGTGCGCGACCGGAAGCGGGTGGTCGGCATGATCCAGCACTACCTGCCGCCCTACGAGCGCACCGGGCTGATCACGGCCGCCGACGTCGTCATGCTCTCCTCGCTGAAGCACCGGCGGGAGGCCCGCAAGTGGGCCCGGCAGCACGGCGGCCGGCGCGGGCAGCAGGCGATGAGCGACTACCAGCTGGCCGCCACCGAGCTCGGGCTGCTGCATGAGCGGGCGGTGCGCGGCGGGGTCTCCGAGGCCGACTTCCTCACCACCCAGCGGTCGCTGGCCGACCTGATGGCCTACTCGCGGGGCATGTTCCCGGTGCCGCCGCCGCGCGTGACCGTACCGCCGCCCTGGGCTTGAAATCTTCCTGTCAAGAGGGCTTCCGGTGACAGGTTCACACGGATTCGGTGTCGCCTCAGTTACAAATCTTGTGTTATTTCACATTTGATCACTACGAATTAAGGCACGCACTCTGATCACGGAGGTTCTCTGTTGCGTGCCCCCACCGCCCTCCTGAGCGTCGCCGTCGCGGCCACGCTCCTCGTTCCGACGGGTTCGGCCTCCGCCGAGCCGACCCCGCCGCCCGGGGTGACCACCCGCGACTTCGGCAACGGTCCCGAGCGCAACGAGGAGGCCGCCGGCGTCGCCGATCCGGCCGCCGCCACGTTACGCGCCCTGGCGGGCGACACGACCCCCGCTGCCGCCGCCGAGCGGCTCAGGCAGTTCCCCTTCTTCCGCGACTTCAAGGACAAGGAGCGCGGCTACCCCCGCCAGACCCGCCTGCCGGTTCCCGCCGAGAACCCGGCCGACGCCTCCATCAAGCTGGGCCTGACGCCCTACCACGCCATCGCCGGCAAGCTGAACGCCCTCCAGGCCCGCAGCAACCGCGTCAGCGTCGAGATCATCGCCACCTCCCACCAGGGCCGCGACCTCTACCTCGTGACGGTCACCGCGCCCGAGAGCAAGCACCAGGCCCGCGAGCAGGACGCGATCCGCGACCGGATCGAGAACGACTCGGCCAAGGCCGCCAAGGACCGCAAGCTGCCCGGGAAGTACAAGGCGCCGGTCTTCATCAACAACAACATCCACGGCAACGAGTGGGAGGGCACCGACGCCGCCCTGCGCGTGATCGAGGAGCTGGCCACCAGCAACGACAAGAAGATCGTCGACCTGCTGAACCGCACCCGGCTCTACTTCAACGTCACCGCCAACCCCGACGGCCGGTTCGGCAACACCCGCGCCAACGGCGCCGGCTTCGACATGAACCGCGACTTCATCACCGCCTCGCAGCCCGAGGTCCAGGCGATGCGCCAGGTCATGATCGACACCCAGCCGGTCGCCATGATCGACCTGCACGGCTACGTCAACGGCACCCTCATCGAGCCGACGACCCCGCCGCACGGCGCCAACTACGAGTACGACGTGTTCATCAAGAACACCTACGCCAACGGCCTGGCCATGGAGCAGGCGGTGCTGGGCCTGGGCTACACGCCCGAGAAGGACGGCGTGAACCCGCCGACCATCCCGTTCCGCGACGACGCCGAGGGCTGGGACGACTGGCCTCCGATCTTCACCCCGCAGTACGCCCCCTTCCAGGGCGCGGTGGCCTCGCACACCATCGAGTTCCCGATGCGGGTCAACAACGCCGACTACGCCAACCTCCCGGTGGAGGAGCTGCGGCGCCGCTCGGCCATCAACACCAACATCGCGGCGGCGGTGATGCGGGCGACGTACACCTTCGTGCAGGAGCGCCACGACCAGCTGATCGCCGACCAGATCGAGGTGTTCCGCCGGGGCGCCGCCGGTGAGGCCTCCAAGCAGGTGCCGCTGGACATCGTGCCCGGCTTCGGCCCGGAGGACGTCTACAACACCACCTTCCCGCGCGCCTACGTGATCCCGGCGGGCGACGGGCAGCGTTCGGCCACCGCCGCCGCGCGCCTGGTCGACCACCTGATCGCCAACGACGTGCGGGTCGAGCGGGCCAAGCGGGCCTTCCAGGCCAACGGCAAGTGGTACGCCGAGGGCTCCTACATCGTCGACATGCACCAGCCCAAGCGCGGCATCGCGAACGTGATGCTGGAGCCGGGCGCCGACATCACCCCGCGCGTCGACTCCATGTACGACATCTCCGGCTGGAGCCACGCCCTGCTCTGGGGCGCGACGGTCGACTCGGTCGGCTCCCTGCGGGCCGACGCCAAGACCGTCGACCGGGCCGACCTCGACGGCTCCGTGCCGTGGACGAACCGCTCGCTGTCGCTGCGGGTCACCGACGGCCGCGAGATCCAGGCCGTCAACGAGCTGCTCGGCCAGGGCGTCCAGGTCACCTGGGCGGACAGCGGCACCGCCGTGATCCCAGCCTCGGCCCGCCGCGCCGCCGAGGGCGTCGCCCGCAAGTACGGCGTCACCTTCGGCGTCGCAGACAAGGCCGCAGGCGCCAAGCTCGGCCAGGTCCGGATCGCCGCCGCGGTCTCGGCCGACGAGCTGTTCACCCTGCGTGAGCTGGGCTTCCAGGTCACGCCGGTGTCGACGGCCGTGCTGAACGCCGGGTTCGACTGGAGCGCGACCGACGTGCTCTTCGTCTCCAGCGGCCTCAACTACGCCCAGCTCAACGCCGAGGCCAAGGCCGCGCTCGACGCCTACCTGACGACGGGCGGCGTGGTCACCCGCGGCAGCACCGGCGCGACCTTCAACGGCGCCGCCGGCCTGCTCACCGTGACCTCGGTCGCCGGTCGCAGCGACGCCAACGGCGTGGTGAAGGTGACCTCGCCGGGCGGCCCGGTCGGCGGCGACGCCCCCGCCAACTCGTTCGTCTACTCGCCGCGCTGGTTCACCGGCCTCGGTTCGGAGGTCCGCGTCGAGCAGGCGTACGCGACCGACGGCCCGCTGGTCAGCGGCCACTGGCGGGCCAACGCCAACGGCACCGGCGGCCAGGACGCCGCCCGCGGCCAGGCGGCCGTGGTCAGCGGCCGGGACGAGCGCGGCGCGGCCGTGGTCATGTTCGGCACCGAGCCGATGTTCCGCAACCACCCCAAGGGCCTGTTCGCCCAGGTGGCCAAGGCGCTCTACTGGTCGTCCTCCGCGGCCGACGTGAAGTAGACGTGAACTGAACGAGACACGGCCCCTGGCGCTCCGGCCGGGGGCCGTGTTTCAATTCCGGCGGGCCCGAACCCACGTGACGATCGTCGATCCGTCACGCCTGGAGGGCCCCCGTTGAAGAGAAACTCCCTCACCGCCCTTGCCGTCCTCGTCCTGGTCGCCGGGGCGGCGCTGATCGCCTGGCGGATCATGGGGAGACCCGCCGAGGCGGTCCACTTCCACCCCTCGCCGTCGCCCGCCGTCGCGGCCTCCAAGTGCACCGCCGACGTCAAGCTGATCACCACCTGGCCTGGGGGTTTCCAGGGTGAGGCCAAGATCACCAACACCGGCACGGCGCCGATCAACGACTGGTACGTCCAGTGGAACGTCCCGCTGGAGGCCAAGATCACCCAGTCGTGGAACGGCACGTGGATGCAGAGCGGCCCCTCGGTGATGATCCACGCCGAGAAGTGGAACAAGGTGCTCAAGCCGGGTGCGACCGAGGTCGCCGGCTTCAAGGGCGACGCGAAAGAGGCCCCCACCATCGCCGACATCTACTGCGGCTGAAACGTTCAGGGGTTTCCCCTGGTCAGCGCCCCGGGCCGGGCCGTCTCCTCGACGCCCCGGCCGGGCCGGTGTCATCGTCCGGATCGTCACGCAGGTCATCGGGCCCCCTGTTTCCGGGTGGGCCGTCTTTCCGGAGGGCGTACCACGCATGCCCCCGACCGAGAGGACCGCATCGTGACCCGACCCCTGATCGCCGTGGTGGCCGCCTTGGCGGCACTCGTGGCGATGGTCGTCGCATCGCCGTCGGCGCAGGCCCACGGCGCCACCACCAATCCGGCCAGCCGCACCTACGCGTGCTACGTCGACGGCCTGACCGGCGGCCAGATCATCCCGAAGAACGCCGCCTGCGCCGCCGCCGTCGCCCAGGGCGGCACCCAGCCCCTCTACGACTGGTACGGCGTGCTGCGCTCCGACGGCGCCGGCCGCACCCGGGGCTACATCCCCGACGGGCAGCTCTGCTCCGGCGGCAACACCAAGTACGCCGCCTACGACCAGCCCCGCACCGACTGGCCCTCGACCAACCTGACCTCGGGCGCCAGCTACAACTTCGTCTACGGCGCCTGGGTGCCCCACCCCGGCGCGTTCCGCCTCTACGTCACCAAGCAGGGCTACGACCCGAGCCAGCCGCTGACCTGGTCGATGATGGAGGAGAACCCCTTCTTCACCGCCGACCCGCAGCCCGCGCTCGACAACGGCGCCTACCG
The DNA here is from genome assembly GCF_005233835.1 of Herbidospora galbida. Taxonomy (GTDB): domain Bacteria; phylum Actinomycetota; class Actinomycetes; order Streptosporangiales; family Streptosporangiaceae; genus Herbidospora; species Herbidospora galbida. The sequence continues at coordinate 64,357 of NZ_SZQA01000037.1, forward strand.
CTGGACCGCCACCCTCCCGGTCCGGACCGGCAGGCACATCATCTACGCCGTCTGGACCCGCAGCGACAGCGCCGAGACCTTCTACAGCTGCTCCGACGTGGTCTTCGGCGGCACCGCGACCCCCACACCCAGCCCGTCGTTCCCCGCCGGATGCCAGCCCGGCGCGCCGACTCCGGCGCCGTCGTGCCCGCCGGTCAGCCCGAGCCCGTCGTTCCCGGCCGGGTGCCAGCCCGGCGCGCCGACTCCGGCGCCGTCGTGCCCGCCGGTGAGCCCGAGCCCGTCGTTCCCGGCCGGGTGCCAGCCTGGCGCGCCGACTCCGGCGCCGTCGTGCCCGCCGGTGAGCCCCAGCCCCAGCCCGTCGTTCCCGGCCGGATGTGAGCCCGGCGCGCCGACTCCGGCGCCGTCGTGCCCGCCGGTCAGCCCCAGCCCGACGCCCACCCCCGGCTCGTGCACCGTGACGGCCGGCATCGCGAGCGCCTGGAACAGCGGCTTCCAGGGCAGCGTGACCATCCGCAACACCGGCTCGACCCCGATCTCCTCGTGGACGGCCACCGCGACCGTCGCCTTCGGCACCACGGTCACCTCGGCCTGGAACGCCGCCTACACGCAGAGCGGCACGACGCTGACGTTCCGGCCGATGTCGTGGAACACCACGATCCCGCCGGGCGGCACGATCGTGATCGGCTTCCTCTCGAACTTCAGCGGCGGCGGCACCCCGACGGTCACGGCCGGCACCTGCCGGTAGACGCGCGAAGCCCGCCACGACAGGGCGTGGCGGGCTTCCGCGGTCACGAGGTCCCGGGAATGGTAACCGGCGGTCCCCATCTCCGGCCACGCGCGGTCACGTCCGCGCAGGTCGATCTATGAACGTTTCGCCAGCGCGGTGTCGAGGGAGCTCTCGTAGGGCCCCAGGAACGTGGGGTCGGACTTGAGCACGACCGAGTCGAGGAACGCCTTGCCGGTGGCGAAGAACTCACGGGCCGCGTAGACGTAGGTCGTCAGCGCGTACTTGCGCTGGGAGTCGTCGCCGACGCCGAACGTGGCCAGGCCGGCCTCCCGGCAGAGGGTCACCGCGCGGGGGAGGTGGAAGGTCTGGGTGACCACGGTCACCCGGGACGCGCCGAAGATCTTCTTGGCGCGTACGCAGGAGTCCCAGGTGTCGAGGCCCGCGTAGTCGAGCACGAGCGCCCCGGCCGGGACGCCCTTGGCCAGCAGGTAGTCGCGCATGACCGTGGGCTCGTCGTACTCCTTGACGTGGTTGGTGCCCGACAGCAGCAGCGCCCTGACCTTCCCGGCCCGGTAGAGCGCCGCGCCGATGTCGAGGCGGTCGCGCAGCATCGCGGTCGGCCAGTCGCCGACCACCCCCGCGCCCAGCACCAGCGCGACCGGCGCGGCCGGGACCCCGGCGGTCCAGCCGGGGTCGTTGGTGTCGATGCGGTGGCCGTCACTCGACAGCCACGCCCACGTCATGGGCGCCAGGGCGGCCAGGCTGGCCGCGACGGCGCCCCGGAAAACGGCTCGTTTCACGAAGGGTCAGACGCGGGCGACGCTCTCGCGGTTCGCGAACTCGGTGATCTCGCTGCGCTCCCGCAGCGTGTGCACCACCCGCAGCGTGGCGATCCACACGAGGGCCGCCCCGAGCACGTGGAACCCGACCAGCAGGGCGGGGACGGCGAGGAAGTACTGGACGTACCCGATGATCCCCTGCGCGATCTCCACGCCGAACAGGATCAGTGCCGCCTTCCTGGCCCGCTCGGGCGCCTTGGTCAGGTAGAGGGCGAACAGCAGGGCGAAGCTCAGCCCGACGACCACCCACACGACGTCGGCGTGGATGCGGGCCACGACCTCGATGTCGAAGTCGAAGCGGCTGGCCCGCTCGTCGCCGGAGTGGGGGCCGGTGCCCGTGGTGACGACGCCCGCGACCAGGAGGACGAGCATGGCCCCGGTCAGCACCCGGCCCAGCGTGACGATCCACGGATGGACGACGGGCACGGTGGGCCCGTCGCCCTCGGTCGACCGGGCGAACAGCATGTACGCCGCCGCGATCATCCCGATCGACACCAGGAAGTGGACGCTCACGGTGACCGGGTTGAGCGCGGTCCGCACCACCAGCCCGCCCCAGAGCGCCTGGAAGACCACGCCGAGCGGCTGGACCAGCGCCAGCGGGATCAGCGAACGCCGCCTCAGCCTCCACGCGGCCAGGAACACCGCGATGGCGACCGCCAGCACCAGGAGGCTGAACATGCGGTTGCCGAACTCGATCGCGGTGTTGATCGGCGAGTGGTCCGGATGGGGGACCGGGACGAAACTGTCGGCGGTGCACCGGGGCCAGGTCGGGCAGCCGAGCCCCGATCCCGTGAGCCGCACCGCCGCGCCCGTGACGGTGATGCCCGCGTTGACCACGACCGCCGCCAGCGCCCAGGCCCGCATGTCACGGGCGGCAGGGGTCCAGACGGAGGAGAAGAGACGCTTCACGGCGTCAATGCTAGGTGCGGTGGGGGGCGGTCCCTCTTGCGGCCCGATATGTCATGTGACATGGTACAAACCGTGGACGTTCTCGTGGTCGGAGCCGGGATCGTGGGCGCTTCATGCGCCTATGTCCTGACCCGTGCCGGTGTGCGGGTAACGGTAGTCGATCGCGGGGGAGTGGCGTCGGGCACCACCGGCGCAGGCGAGGGCAACATCCTGGTGTCCGACAAGGAACCGGGGCCCGAACTCGAGCTGGCCCTCCGGTCGAACGAGCTCTGGCGGGAACTCGACGAAGAGTGCGGCGGCTTCGAGTGGGAGCCCAAGGGCGGCCTCGTCGTGGCCGAGACCCCGGAGGTCCTCGACGCCCTCACGGCTTTCGCCGACACCCAGCGTCGGCACACCCGGCCCGCCGGGGCCGACCCGGGCCGGCCGGAGAACGTGCCGCCCGCCTCGGTCCAGGTCGCCGCCGTCCCCGTCGCGGCGGAGAACCTGCGTGGCTTCGAGCCGCACCTCGCCGACGGCCTGGCCGGCGGCGTCCACTACCCGCAGGACGCGCAGGTGCAGCCCATGCTGGCCGCCGCGCGCCTGCTCAAGGCCTCCGGGGCCCGGCTGGTCCGGACCGCCGTAGAGCGTTTTCTCGTCTCCGGAGACCGCGTGACCGGGGTGCGCACCGGCCAGGGCGACCTGTACGCGGACGCCGTCGTCAACGCCGCCGGCACGTGGGCCGGGAGCTTCCCGCAGGCGCCGCTGCCCATCCGGCCGCGCAAGGGGTTCATCCTGGTCACCCAGCCGTTCGCGGTCCCGCCGGTCCGGCACAAGGTCTACACGGCCGCCTACGTCACCAACGTCGCCAGCGACGCCGAGGGGCTGGAGACCTCCGGCGTCATCGAGTCGACTCGGGCGGGCACCGTGCTCATCGGGGCCTCCCGGCAGCGGGTCGGCTACGACACCGCCATCGACTACCCGGTCCTGGCGAAACTGGCCAGGCAGGCGATCGGGCTGTTCCCGGTGCTCGGAGACCGGCAGGTCATGCGGGCCTACGCGGGGCTGCGGCCGTACTCGCCCGACCACCTGCCGGTCATCGGGCCCGACCACCGCCTCGGGAACCTCTTCCACGCCTGTGGGCACGAGGGCGCCGGCATCGGCCTGGCGCCGGCCACCGCCGAGATGGTCGCCGCGCAGCTCACCGGACGGCCGCCGAGGGTCGATCCGGCGCCCTTCGCCCCGGGGAGGTTCGCATGATCGTGTTCCGCTTCGAAGGACGTCCGATCACCGCAGAGGAAGGACAGTCGATCGGGGCGGCCCTGCACGCCGCCGGGATCCGGTCGTGGCGGACCACCCGGTTCGGCGGCCGCCCGCGCGGGCTCTTCTGCGCCATCGGCGCCTGCTTCGACTGCCTGCTCACCGTCAACGGCGCCCCCGACCAGCGGGCCTGCCAGACCGTGGCCCGCGCGGGCGACGAGGTGAGCGGATGAGCTACGACCTCGCCGTCATCGGGGCCGGACCGGCCGGGCTGACCGCCGCCAGGGTCGCCGCCAAGCGCGGGCTCAGGGTCGCCCTCCTCGACGCCTACGCCACGACGGGCGGCCAGTTCCTCCGGGGGACCGCGCAACCCCGCCTGACCGGCGTCGACGTCCTGCTCGGGCAGCGCGTCTGGGCGGTCGAGAAGTCCGCCGGGGCCTTCCTGGTCCACGCGTCCACGACCGTCACCGCCGCCACGCTGCTGGTCGCCACCGGCGCCCACGACAGGGTCATCCCGTTCCCGGGCTGGGATCTGCCGGGGGTGCTGACCGCCGGGGGCGCGCAGGCCCTGGTGAAGGGCGAGCGGATCAGGCCCGGCGAGGAGATGGTGGTGGCCGGCACCGGGCCGTTCCTGCTGCCCGTCGCGGTCACCCTGCTCGACGCGGGGGTGCGGGTCAAGGAGGTCCTGGAGGCCAACCGGCCCTCGCCCCGGATGGCCGCCGCGCTGGCCCGGATCCCGTCGAAGGCCACAGAGGCGCTGGGCTACGCGAGACGGCTGGCCGAGGCGCGGGTGCCGTACCGGACCGGGCACGCCGTGGTCGCCGCCCACGGCGAGGACTCCGTCGAGGGCGTCACCGTCGCCAAGCTCACCGCTGACTGGAAGCCCTATGCCTGGCGCACCGTCGACTGCGACACCGTCGCCGTCGGCTACGGCTTCACCCCGCAGGCCGACCTGCCGCTCCAGCTCGGCTGCGCGTTCAGCGGCGACCACGTCGTCACCGACGACCGGCAGCGGACCTCCGTCGAGGGGGTGCTGGCCGCCGGTGAGGTGACCGGGGTCGCGGGGGCGCCGAGCGCCGTCGTCGAGGGCGCGCTCGCCGTCCACGCCCTGGTCGGCGAACCGCCGCCCCGGCTGCTCGCCGAGAAGGCGCGGCTGCGCCGCTTCGCGCGGGCCCTCGAACTGTCCTATCCGGTACGCGACGGCTGGCGTGACTGGCTCACGCCCGACACCGTCGTCTGCCGCTGCGAAGAGGTCACCCTGCGCGCGATCGACGAGGCCCGTGACCTAGGCGCGCACGACCCTCGCACCCTCAAGCTGCTGGCCCGGCCCGGTATGGGCTGGTGCCAGGGCCGCATGTGCGGCCACGCCGTCGCCAGGCTCACCGGGCATGAGCCGGCCCCCCAGAAACGGCCGTTCGCCCAGCCGATCACCCTCGCAGACCTGACCCTGCACGATCGAGAGGACAACGCGTGATCCGACCTTGGCACGGAATCATGGTGGCCACCGCGCTCCCCTTCACCCGGGACCTGACCGTCGACTACGACGCCTTCGGCGCCCACTGCCGGCGGCTCGTCGACGAGGGCTGTGACGGCGTGGTCCCCAACGGCTCACTGGGCGAATACCAGACCCTGACGCCCGACGAGCGGGCCCGGGTGGTCCGGACCGCCGTCGAGGCCGTCGGCGGTGAGCGGGTGATGCCCGGCGTGGCCGCCTACGGCTCCCGCGAGGCCCTGAGCTGGGCCGAGCAGGCCCGCGACGCGGGGTGCGCGAGCGTGATGCTGCTGCCGCCCAACGCCTACCGGGCCGACGAGGGCGCCGTGTTCGAGCACTACCGGACCGTCGCCAAGGCCGGGCTGCCGATCGTCGCCTACAACAACCCGATCGACACCAAGGTCGACCTGACCCCGGCGCTGCTGGCCCGGCTGTTCGGCGAGGGCCTGATCGTGGCGGTCAAGGAGTTCACCGGCGACGTGCGGCGGGCGTACATGATCAGGGAGCTGGCGCCCGAGCTCGACCTCCTCGTGGGCTCCGACGACGTGGTGCTGGAGCTGCTCACCGCCGGGGCGAAGGGGTGGATCGCCGGGTTCCCCAACTCGGTGACCCGCAAGTGCGTCGACCTCTACCGGGCCGCCGCGGCCGGCGACCTGACCACGGCGCTGCCGCTGTACCGGGATCTGCACCCCCTGCTCAGATGGGACGCGCGGGTAGAGTTCGTGCAGGCGATCAAGCTGTCGATGGACGTGGCCGGCCTCAACGGCGGCGCCTGCCGGCCGCCCCGCCTGCCGCTCCCCGCCGACGTCGCGGCCGAGATCAGCGCCGCCACAGAGAAGGTCATGTGACGTGCGCACCCGAAGGATCTTCCACGCCGTCGACTCCCACACCGAGGGCATGCCCACCCGCGTGATCACCGGCGGCGTGGGGGTGATCCCCGGCGCCACCATGGCCGAACGCCGCGAGCACTTCATGGCCCACCTCGACCACGTCCGCACGCTGCTCATGTACGAGCCCAGGGGCCACGCCGCGATGAGCGGGGCCATCCTCCAGCCGCCCACCCGGCCCGACGCCGACTGGGGCGTGCTCTACATCGAGGTCTCCGGCTGCCTGCCGATGTGCGGCCACGGCACGATCGGCGTGGCGACGGTGCTGGTGGAGACCGGCATGGTCGAGGTCGTCGAGCCCGTGACGACGATCCGGCTCGACACCCCGGCCGGGCTGGTCACCGCGTCGGTCGCGGTCCGCGACGGGGTGGCCGAGTCGGTCACCATCGAGAACGTGCCCTCGTACGTCCACGCGCTCGCCCAGACGGTCAAGGTCGACGGGTTCGGGGAGCTCACCTACGACCTGGCCTACGGCGGCAACTTCTACGCCATCCTGCCGATCGAGTCGGTGGGGCTGCCGTTCGACCGGGCGTACAAGCAGCAGATCCTCGACGCCGGTCTCGCGATCATGGACGTGATCAACGAGAGCGAGCCCGTCCATCCTGAGGACCCCGGCATCCGCGGCTGCCACCACGTGCAGTTCCTCGCCCCCGGGTCGACCGCGCGGCATTCGCGGCACGCGATGGCCATCCACCCCGGCTGGTTCGACCGGTCGCCGTGCGGGACCGGCACCAGCGCCCGCATGGCCCAGCTCCACGCCCTGGGCGACTTGCCGATCAATGCCGATTTCACCAATGAGTCGTTCATCGGCACCCGGTTCACCGGGCGTCTCGTCGGGTCGGCCACGGTGGGAGATCGGCAGGCCGTGGTGCCGCACATCACCGGCCGCGCCTGGCTCACCGGCACCGCCCAGTACTTCCTTGATCCACGGGACCCGTTCCCCGAGGGATTCCTGCTGTGACCAGGCGGTCGCGTACCGGTCCTAACCGGTACGATCACCAGATCCGATGTCACGGATGGGAGTGGGATGGGCACGGGAGCAGAGGGACTCGGCCTGCCGGTCGTGGGTGAGCGGCAGAGCCTGCGCGAGCAGGTCGCGCAAGCCCTCAGAGACGCGTTGGTCGCGGGTGAGATGAGGCCGGGGGTCGTCTACTCCGCGCCGGTGCTCGCGGCGCAGTTCGGCGTCTCCGCGACCCCGGTCCGCGAGGCGATGCTCGACCTGGCCAAAGAGGGCCTGGTCGAGGCGGTGCGCAACAAGGGGTTCCGGGTCACCGAGATGTCCGACTCCGACCTCGACGACATCACCGAGATCCGCCGCCTCATCGAGGTGCCCACGGTCGCCAGGCTGGCCGAGTCGGGGCGCGAGGCCGACTTCGAGCGGCTGCGCCCCCTGGCGCGCGAGATCGTCACCTCCGCCGAACGGGGCGACCTGCTCACCTACGTGAACGCCGACCTGCGCTTCCACGTCGAGCTGCTGAGCCTGGCCGGCAACGCCCACCTGGTCGAGGTGGTGCGCGAACTGCGCGGCCGGGCCCGTCTCTACGGGCTGAAGGGCCTGGCCGACGCCGGGAAGCTGGTCGACTCGGCGCGCGAGCACGTCGAACTCCTCGACGCCCTGATCGACGGCGACCGGGCCGCGGCCGAGCACATCATGGGCGACCACATCCAGCACGTCCGGGGCATCTGGGCCAACAAACCGGAATAGCGAGCCGCGGACGGCCGAAGGCCGGCTGTGGCTCGCGTTCGGGAATCTGCCGCAAAGACGGGCTCACCCCGAGCGCGCGGCCCCGACCGAGGCCACCACCACACATCCGATCGCGGCCCACTCGCGCAGGTGCAGGATCTCGCCGAGCACGACGAGCCCCACGAGGGCGGCGACGGCCGGTTCGAGCGACATCAGGATGCCGAACACCCGCTTCGGCATCTTGCGCAGCGCCTCCAGCTCCAGCGAGTAGGGGATCACCGACGACAGCAGCCCGACGCCGAGCCCGATCAGCAGGATCATCGGGTCGAGCAGCCCCGCGCCGCCCGAGATGATCCCCGGGGGTGCGACCACCAGCGTCCCGATGATCATCGCGAAGGCCAGCCCCGACGTGCCGGGGAAGCGCTGCCCCACCGACGCCGAGAGCAGGATGTAGGCGCCCCAGCAGACCCCGGCCCCGGCGGCGAAGGCGATCCCGACCCAGTCGGCGTTGGCGGCGTCACCCCAGGGGGCGAGCAGCACGATCCCGGTCGCGGCCAGCGTCACCCAGAGGAGGTCGAGCCGCCGGCGGGAGGCCGCCACGGCCACCCCCAGCGGTCCCATGAACTCGATGGCGACCGCGATGCCGATGGGCAGCCGGGCCAGCGCCTCGTAGAACGAGAGGTTCATCAGTGCGAGGATCGCCCCGAAGGCCGCCCCGATCCCGATGCTCTGCCACGAGAGCCCCCGGATCCTGGGCCGGACGAAGGCCACCAGCACGAGCGTGCCGGCGGCGATCCTCAGGAAGACCACGGCGGTGGGGGAGAGCTGCGCGAACAGGTTCTTGGCCAGGCCCGCGCCGATCTGCACCGACACGATGCCGAGCATCACCAGCAGCGGCGGAGGAACGGCGTCGGAGAGCCGGAACGACCCCTTGTACGCCCCCGCGTCAGCGGTCACCTTGGCCCCACCCCTCACCCGAAATCAGCGGATCTCACTGTAAGGGGCAAACACCAAGTTCGCTCATGATTCCGCCTGGTGAGACGGCCGGGGGAGCTACTCCCAGCGGAACCAGCGAGCGGCTGCGGCCAAGGCCAGCACGGCCCACGACAGCAGCACCAGCGCCGCGCCCATGGGGAATCCTCCTACCCCGGTCAGCACCGACCTCACGCCGTCGGTCAGGGCGGTGATCGGGAGGATCTCCAGCAGCGGCCGGATGCTCTCGGGGAAGGCCGAGACGGGCAGCACCACCCCGCCGAGCGCGAGCAGCAGCAGGTAGACCAGGTTGGCCCCGGCCAGCGTGGCCTCGGCCCGCAGGGTGCCGGCCATCAGCAGGCCGAGGCCGCTGAAGGCCGCCGTGCCCAGGACGACCAGCAGCGCCACGGTCAGCGGGTTGCCGTGGGGCGACCAGCCGAGCGCGAGCGCGACCAGCACCAGCACCACGATCTGCAGCACCTCCACCACGATCACCGCGGCGGTCTTGGCCAGCATCAGGCCGGTCCGCGACAGGGGAGTGGCCCCCAGGCGCTTCAGGACGCCGTAGCGCCGCTCGAAGCCGGTCGCGATGGCCTGGCCGGTGAACGCCGTCGACAGCACGGCCAGGGCCAGCACGCCGGGCGCGACGAAGTCGACCCGGGGGCCCCCGACGTCGAGGAACGGCGCTTTGGAGAACCCCACGAGCAGCAGGATCGGGATGATCAGCGTCAGCAGGAGCTGCTCGCCGTTGCGCAGGGTGGCGCGGACCTCCGCGCCCGCCTGGGCGAGCACCATCTGCGCGAGCGGGGCCGCCCCGGGCGCCGGAGACAGGTCGAGGGTGGTCAACGTAGCTCCCGTCCGGTCAGCTCCAGGAAGACGTCTTCCAGGGTGCGCCGCTCGATGCTGAGGTCTTCGGTCGTCACGCCCTCGGTCGCGCACCACGCGGTCACCGTGGCCAGCAGCGACGGGTCGACCTGGCCTTCGATGATGTAGTGGCCGGCCGGGGACTCCTTGGCCGCGCTCCCGGGCGGCAGGGCGCTGAGCACCTCGTCGAGGTTCAGCCCCGGGCGGGCGCGGAACCGGAGCTGGCGCTCGGCGCCGGTCAGCTCGGCGGGCGAGCCCTCGGCGACCACGCGGCCCCGGTCGATGATCACGACGTGGTCGGAGAGCTTCTCGGCCTCGTCCATGTGGTGGGTGGTCAGCACCACCGACACCCCGGCGGCGCGCAGCTCGCGGATCATGTCCCAGCAGGCGTGCCGGGCCTGCGGGTCGAGCCCGGCCGTCGGTTCGTCGAGGAAGACCAGTTCGGGACGGCCGATGACGGCCGCCGCGAGCCCGAGCCGCTGCTGCTGGCCGCCGGACAGCCGCCGGTAGGGGGTGCGGGCGTGGTCGGTCAGCCCCAGCCGGTCGAGCAGGGCCGAGGGGTCGAGCGGGTGGGCGTGGAAGCGCGAGACCAGCTTCAGCCACTCTCCGGCGCGGGCCGCCTGGGGCACCCCGCCCGACTGGAGCATGATCCCGATCCGCGGCTTCAGGCCGGGGTCGTCGGGCGCGAGCCCGAGGACCCGCACCGAGCCGGAGTCGGACGTGCGGAAGCCCTCGCAGATCTCGATCGTGGAGGTCTTCCCGGCGCCGTTGGGGCCGAGCACGGCGGTCACCTCGCCCCGGCGGCAGCGCAGGTCGAGGTGGTCGACCGCGGTGACCGGGCCGTAGCGCTTGACCAGATCGCGGACCTCGACCGCGGCGTCTTCCATGCCTTCGAGTGTAGGGAGTGAGCACCCCGCCTCCGTCCGCGACCGGGCCGGTAAAGGCTTGCTCCGGGAAGGGCCATGGTCCCTGATAGGGGTGTTTGTGCGTGTAAGGGTGGAATTGTCCCCATGGCTCAACGCAAGGAGGGTGGCGCATGTCCGAGTTCACGGGCTATGCACCCGGCGTGCCGTGTTGGGTGGACCTGTCCACGCCCGACATCGACGCATCCACGGACTTCTACACCGAGCTCTTCGGCTGGACGGCGGTCTTCGACGAGAGCGAGGACTACGGCGGCTACGGCGTCTTCCACCTGCACGGCAAGTACGTCGCCGGGATCGGCCCCGTCTACCAGGAGGGCATGCCCGCCGCCTGGAACACCTACGTCTGCACCGACGACGTCGCCAAGACCACCGAGCTGGTCCGCGAGAACGGCGGCAGCATCGTCACGGAGCCCATGCAGATCAAGAACGAGGGCCGCACGGCCGGCTACCTGGACCCCGCCGGGGCCTACATCTGCGCCTGGCAGCCGCTCGACAAGAAGGGCGCCCAGCTGGCCAACGAGCCCGGCACGCTCAACTGGAGCGAGCTGATCACCCGCGACCCCTTCTCGTCCAAGGAGTTCTACGGCGACGTCTTCGGCTGGACGGCCGACACCCGGCCCATGGGCGACATGGAGTACACCACCTTCGCCGAGAACGGGCACGTGCTGGCCGGGATGATGGCCATGCCCGACGCCCTGCCGTCGGAGGTGCCGTCGTACTGGCTGGCCTACCTGGGGGTCGACAACCTCGACACCGCCGTCCAGGAGTCGGCGCGGCTGGGGGCCACCCAGATGGTGGGGCCGACCGAGGTGCCCGGGATGGGCAACTTCGCGATCATCACCGACCCCGCCGGGGCGACCGTGGGGCTCTGGGAGAGCACGCCCTAGAGACGAAAAGGAGAACCGGCCGGGAAGCACCCCGGCCGGTTCTCCTCTGTTCAGGTGGTTAGAAGGCGATGTCCTGCCAGGTCGAGACCTGGTTGGCGGGCAGCGCGTAGGGAAGGACGGCCATCCGGTCGACGGCGCCGGTCATCCGCTCGCCGCCGCCCTGGTTGGCGGCGAAGATCAGCGGCCGGTTGTTGCAGCCGTAGATGCCGGTCGAACCGGTGTTGCCGCCGCCCGCGCGGACACCGTCGACGTAGACGTCGATGGCGCCGTTGCGGTTGAGGGTGATCACCAGGTCGATGTAGCGGCCGGTGGGCAGCGTCGCGTTGGTCGTGACGCCCTGGCCGGCGCCGATGAGGCGCAGGCGGTTCTCCGGCGTGACGTCCATCAGGACGCCGTCGGTGCCGGGGTTGCCCGAGGGCTGCGAGTCGAACAGACGGCGGTAGCCGGAGCCGCCGATCTTCACCTCGGCCGCGAACGTGGCCTCACGCAGGTAGCCGAGGGTGGTCGGCTGCTCGGTGCGGACGTAGTTCTGGCCGCCCAGGATCAGGCCACCGTCGGCGTCGTAGGTCGCCGCGCCGTTGACCACGACGCCGTCGCGGCCGGAGCCGGACTGGTCGGCGATGGTCGTGCCCGACTCCGGGTCCCAGGCGACGATGGCACGGTCGGCCGGGGGAACTGCGCACGGGTTGAGGGCGGCGCCGGTGGCGGCGCTGATCGACCAGCCGGAGCCGGCCAGGGTCGCCTGGATCCGCGCCGACGTCTGGCCCGTGGACGGACCGGCCGTGACGTTGACCGTGATCTCCCTGCTCTCGCCCGCCGGAACCGACGCGACCTGGGTCGAGGCCGGGTCGGCGGTCCAGCCGGAGGGGAGCTGGAGGGTCAGGGTGCCCGCCGGGGACGCGTTCTGGATCGCGGTGACGGTGGCCTTGACCGGGACGACCTGTCCGGCGCCGATCTCGGCCGGGGCCGACACCGACAGCTGGATCTCGTTGTAGAGGGTGTAGGTCCGGCCCGCCTCGGCGCCGAACGTGAGGGTGTCGCCGGTGCGGATCGCGTCGACCGGGTTGCCCTGGTCGTCGACGAACGAGTAACGGGCGTTGATCGCGCCGGCCCGGACCTTCAGCTCACCGGTGTCGCCGGCCTTGATGACGGCCTTGGTGAGGCTGCTGTTGGACCACTCGACGTCGACGGTCGCGTTGCCGCGGGCGCGCAGGCCGGAGACCGAGCCGTTCTTCCACACGGCCGGGAGGGCCGGGAGGACGTGGATCGTGTCCTGGTGCGACTGCAGCAGCATCTCGGTGACGCCCGAGGTGGCGCCGAAGTTGCCGTCGATCTGGAACGGCGGGTGGGTGTCGAACAGGTTGTCCAGCGTGGACGACTTGAGCTGCTCGCTGAGCATCTTGTGCGAGTGGTCGCCGTCGAGCAGACGCGCCCAGAAGTTGATCTTCCAGGCCTTCGACCAGCCGGTGCCGCCGTCGCCGCGCGCGGTCAGCGAGATCTTGGCGGCCTCACCCGCGGGGGTGCCGGCCTTGATCGCGTTGCCCGGGTGCACCGCGAACAGGTGCGAGACGTGGCGGTGGTCGTTGTTGGGGTTGTCCAGGTCTTCCTTCCACTCCTGGAGCTGGCCCCAGGAGCCGATGCGGATGCCCGGGTCGAGCTTGGCCAGGGTGTTGGTCAGCTCGGCCTGCAGCGCCGTGTCGACCTTGAGGGTCTTGGCGGCGTTCAGGGTGTTGGTGAGCAGCTCGGTGACGATCTGCTGCGACATCGAGGCGCCGGCGGTGAACTGGCCGTTCTCCGGCGAGTACGACGGGGAGACCACGAGCTTGCCGTCACGCGGGTCGGTGTGCAGGAAGTCGAGCCAGAACTCGGCCGCGCCCTTCATCACCGGGTAGGCGGTGCGCTTGAGGTACTTCTCGTCGCCGTTGAACCGGTAGTGGTCGTACATCTGCTGCGTGGTCCACGCGGCGGCCTCGGGGAACCAGAACGACTCGGGGTAGTTGTGCAGGCCCGTGAAGCCCCAGGGGTTGGTCTCGTTGTTCACGACCCAGCCGCGGGCGTTGTACATGTCGGTCGCGGTCTTGGTGCCGGGGGCGACCATCGAGGCGATGTACTCGTCGTAGGGAACCGTGGTCTCGGCCAGGTTCGTCTGCTCGGCGAGCCAGTAGTTCATCTGCAGGTTGATGTTGACGTGGTAGTCGGCGTCCCACGGCGGGTTCGTGACGTTGTTCCACACGCCCTGCAGGTTGGCCGGCAGCGACCCCTCACGGGAGGAGGAGATCAGCAGGTAGCGGCCGTACTGGTAGAACAGGGCCTCCAGGTAGCGGTCCTGCGTCGCCGAGCCGCCCGAGTAGGCCGCGCGCAGCTGGTTGGTCGGCAGGTTCGGCGCCTGCTGGCCCAGGTTCAGCTTCACCCGGTCGAACAGCTCGTGGTAGTCGTTCAGGTGGGCCTGCTTGAGGGCCGCGTACGACATCGACGAGGCCCAGTTGGCCCAGTGGCGCACGTTGTCGTGCGGGTCCTCGGTCCGGTAGGTCGGGTACTCCATCGAGTAGTCGGTGCCGGCCGAGATCACGAACCACGCGGCGTCGGCGTTGGCGACCGTGATGCGGTCGGTCCCGTCGGTCCGCGAACCGCCCTCGGTGACGACGTTGACCTGCGACTCGAAGTTGAGCCCGTTGTTGGCCAGCTTGCCGCGGATGGTCATGCGGCCCTTGGAGACGCTGACCGTCTTGTCGTTGCGCGGAGAGGTGTGGCGAACGGTGAAGTTCACCTTGCCGGCGGCGTCGGCCGAGATGCGGCCCACGATGACGTTGTTCGGGTAGGACGCGAAGTACTCGCGCTTGTAGGTGACGCCGGCGTCCTTGTAGGTGACGGCGGCGACCGCGTCGTTCAGGTTCAGCGACCGCTTGTAGTCGGTCGGGTTCGCCGGCGCGCCCGGGAAGTCCAGGAACATGTCGCCGAACGTCTGGTAGGACCCGAAGTTCGTCTTGCCCTGGCCGAGGCGCTGCGCCACCTGGGCCGGGGTCATCTGCTTGTTCGTGTCGATGAGCGCCTGGACGTCGGCGATCGCGGTGGGCCGCGGCGTCGTCCAGTTGCCGAAGTTGTAGCCGTTGGAGCCGGGGCCGCCGGTCCAGAGGGTCTTCTCGTTGAACTGGATCTGCTCGGTGGCGACGCCACCGTAGATCATCGCGCCGAGGGCGCCGTTGCCGATCGGAAGGGCCTGCGACTCCCAGTTGGTCGCCGGCTTGTCGTACCAGAGGGTCAGATCGTCCTGCGCGGCAGCGGCCTCTTGGACCTGAGCCGTGGCGGTGCTGCCCTGCAGCACCGGCACGCCCAGAGCCATGGCCAGCCCCAGCGCCGTGGCGGCGCCGAGCAGCCGCCGTGGGGGGTGACTCACGGGTGTTCCTTATGGGTCAGGGTTGGTGATCTCACAATGAAATAGCACCGAAACTTAGGCGAAACAAGCTCTGAGATCCGATGAATTCTGTTGCAATCAAGTTGTGACCCACGCCTCACAGGCTGGTCTAGTCCGATGGATTGGGCCTTTTGATCTTCGGATGTCGATCAATGGGGATGATGTTCAGCCAGAGATCGGATCAATTTCCGGCGACGGTCTCCTAGACATCGGATCTATAGGCCTTCGACAGGGTGCCTGGTACAGACCAGCCGTGGCGACGATGATTCCGGTATGCGGCATGCCGACTGGGGAGTGCGCTCTCCGCGCTGGGCCGGGATCGCCGGCAGGGAGACCGGCGTCTGCGGCACCACGGTGCACTACCTGAGCTCCGGCCAAGGCCGGAGCGGGCCCGTCCACCTGCTGGTCCATCCGATGGCGGGCAGCGCGACGATGTGGCTCGACCTCATCGGCCCGCTGAGCGCCCTCGGCCCGGTCATCGCCCCCGACCTGCCGGGCACCCTGTTCGGGCACACCGGCACGCCGCACCACCGGGCGGCCCGCGCGGAGCCGTGCGCCCGCTTCCTGCGGGCCTTCACGGCCCGGCTCGGGATCACCGGCGCGGTCGTGCACGGATGGTCCATGGGCGGGCTGGTGGCGCTGCTGTTCGCCGAGGCGGCCCCCGACCGGGTCGGGCGGCTCGTCCTGGCCTGCCCCGCCCTGCCCGGCCCACTGCCCCCGGGCGAGGCGCGATTCTGGCGCTTCCTGGGCCGGCCGCTGCTCGCGGCCGGGCCGCCGGTCGCGCGGGCGGTGCTGCCCCTGGCCGGGAGGCGGCTGCTCGACCTCAAGGTGAGCCGGTACGCCGACCCCGGCGCCTGGTCCGGCGGCGCGATCTCGCCGGACATGACCGCCCTGCTGGCCGACCAGCTCCGGGAGGCGCGGCCGCAGAGGCTCGGCGCGGCCGTCACGGCCTTCGCCTCGGTCGTCTCGGCCCTGTTCGTCGACCGGCGGGCCGTCCACCGGGCCATCGCCCGGGTCGGCGCGCCCACCCTGCTGCTCTGGGGCGGCCGGGACGCCCTGATCGGCCGGGAGGTCGCGGACGACCTCGCCGCCCGCCGCCCCGACTGGCGGTGGCGGGACTTCCCCGAGGCCGGGCACCTGTTGCCGCTGGAGACGCCGCACGGCTATGTCGAGGCGGTCGCGCGCTGACCGGATCTTTACCCGGAAATGGGCGGGCGCGCCCGGGTGAAACCGGGAATTGTCCGCCGAAACCGAGGGAACCGCGAATCCGCCTCGTGGCGTGGGCGGCCGTCGTCCGAGGTCAGCGATCGGTGAGGGCATCCCGGGCTATATGCTCAAGCCGCCCTCCCCCGGGGGAGGATGCCCCATTCGCACCCCGTTCAACTTAGGTAAGCCTTACCTGGGTGACAAATTGCATTCCGCGCGAATGCGGGGTTCCGTTTGTCGTGCGGGAAGGAATTACGCCACACTGATGTTGTGAAAAACGTGACCGGGACCAACGCAGGGGAGACCACGCGGTCCTCCGGCGTGCCCTCGGAACGGGGAACCCGGGCGCGGGTCGCGCGCCTGATCCTCGAACACGGCCCGGTCACCGCCGCCGACCTCGGCGAACGGCTGGGGCTCACCCCGGCCGCCGTGCGGCGGCATCTCGACAACCTTCTCTCCGAGGGGATGATCGAGCCCCGTCAGGCGCACACGAAGGGGCAGCGGGGGCGTGGCCGTCCGGCCAAGCTCTTCGGCATCACCGATGCCGGGCGCAGCGCCTTCGAGCACGCTTACGACGACCTCGCCGGCAGCGCGCTGCGGTTCCTGGAGGAGCATCTGGGGCCCGCCGCCGTCACCGAGTTCGCCCGCCAGCAGGTCGCCGGGCTCGTCGCCCGGCTGGCGCCCGCCATGCGGCAGATCCCGGCCGAGCAGCGTGTGCGCATGCTCGCCGAGGCGCTGTCGGCCGACGGATACGCCGCCTCGTCCACCAAGACGGGGACCGGCGGGGAGCAGCTCTGCCAGCACCACTGCCCGGTCGCCCACGTCGCGGCCGCGTTCCCGCAGTTGTGCGAGGCCGAGACGGAAGCGTTCGGGCGTCTCCTGGGCACGCCCGTCCAGCGGCTGGCCACCATCGCCCACGGAGACGGAATCTGCACCACCCACGTCAGCCCCCACGCGCTGGCGCGAGCCACTCGTATAGAGAGCAAGGAGCCCGGAAGGTGACTGTCACCGACCGCCCGGAGCTGGAAGGCCTCGGGAACTACAAGTTCGGCTGGTCCGACCCCGACGCCGCCGGCGCCGTGGCGCGCCGCGGCCTGAACGAGGACGTCGTGCGGAACATCTCCGCACTGAAGAACGAACCCGAGTGGATGCTCGACCTGCGTCTGAAGGGGCTGCGCCTGTTCGGCAAGAAGCCCATGCCGACCTGGGGCTCCGACCTCACGGGCATCGACTTCGACAACATCAAGTACTTCGTGCGGTCGACCGAGAAGCAGGCGGCGTCCTGGGACGACCTGCCCGCCGACATCAAGAACACCTACGACAAGCTGGGCATCCCCGAGGCCGAGAAGCAGCGGCTCATCGCGGGCGTCGCGGCCCAGTACGAGTCCGAGGTGGTCTACCACAAGATCCGTGAGGACCTTGAGGAGAAGGGTGTCATCTTCGTCGACACCGACACCGGCCTGCGCGAGCACGAGGAGCTCTTCAAGGAGTACTTCGGCTCGGTGATCCCCGTCGGCGACAACAAGTTCGCCGCGCTGAACACCGCGACCTGGTCGGGCGGCTCGTTCATCTACGTGCCGCCGAACGTCAACGTCGAGATCCCGCTCCAGGCCTACTTCCGGATCAACACCGAGAACATGGGCCAGTTCGAGCGGACCCTGATCATCGTCGACGAGAACTCCTACGTTCACTACGTCGAAGGCTGCACCGCCCCGATCTACTCCAGCGACTCGCTGCACAGCGCGGTCGTGGAGATCGTCGTGAAGAAGGGCGCCCGCTGCCGTTACACGACCATCCAGAACTGGTCGAACAACGTCTACAACCTGGTCACCAAGCGCGCCGTGGCCTACGAGGGCGCGACCATGGAGTGGATCGACGGCAACATCGGGTCCAAGGTCACGATGAAGTACCCGGCCGTCTACCTGATGGGCGAGCACGCCAAGGGCGAGACCCTCTCCATCGCGTTCGCCGGTGAGGGCCAGCACCAGGACGCCGGCGCCAAGATGGTGCACCTGGCGCCCAACACCTCCAGCACGATCATCAGCAAGTCGGTCGCGCGCGGCGGTGGCCGCACCTCCTACCGGGGCCTGGTCCAGATCGAGGAGGGCGCCGCCGGATCGGCCTCCACGGTCAAGTGCGACGCCCTGCTGGTCGACCAGATCAGCCGCTCCGACACCTATCCCTATGTCGACGTCCGCGAGGACGACGTGTCCATGGGCCACGAGGCGACCGTCTCGAAGGTCTCCGAAGACCAGCTCTTCTACCTGATGAGCCGCGGTCTGAACGAAGACGAGGCCATGGCCATGATCGTGCGTGGCTTCGTCGAGCCGATCGCCCGTGAACTTCCCATGGAGTACGCCTTGGAGCTCAACCGTCTGATCGAACTTCAGATGGAAGGAGCGGTGGGCTGACCATGGGTCTCGAGACCAAGCCGCTCGTGACCCTGCACGAGACGGCCTCCTTCGACCTGTCCGACTTCCCCGTCCCGACCGGACGTGAGGAGCAGTGGCGGTTCACGCCGCTGTCGCGGCTGAAGGGCCTGCACGACGGTTCGGCCGTCAACGACGGCAACGACCGCACCGAGGTCCTGACCCCTGCCGGGGTGAGCTACGAGCTGGTCAGCCGGGAAGACCCCCGGATCGGCACGGCGGGCAAGCCGGCCGACCGGGTGGCGGCGCAGGCGTACAACGCGTTCGAGAAGGCCGGTGTGATCACCGTGCCCAAGGAGCTTGTGCCGTCGGAGCCGATCGTCGTCAACGTCCACGGGCAGGGCGGGACCGTCTTCCGCCACCTGCTCGTCGACGTCAAGCCGATGGCCGAGGCGGTCGTCGTGCTGAACTACACGGGCACCGGCGTCCAGGGCGCGAACGTCGAGTTCGTCGTCGGCGACGGCGCCAAGCTGACCGTGGTGTCGAACCAGGACTGGGACCGCGACGCCGTCCAGGTGGCGCAGTACACGACGCTGGTCGGCAGGGACGCCACGTTCAAGTCGGTCGTGGTCACCCTCGGGGGCGACCTGGTCCGGATCTCGCCGCGCGTGGCGTACACCGCCCCGGGCGGGCGGGCCGAGCTGGTCGGGCTCTACTTCGCCGACGCCGGTCAGCACCTGGAGCACCGTCTCCTGGTCGACCACAGCGTGCCCAACTGCGCCTCCGACGTGACCTACAAGGGCGGCCTCCAGGGCGACGACGCCCACACGGTCTGGATCGGCGACGTGATCATCCGGGCCGAGGCCGAGGGCACCGACACCTATGAGCTCAACCGCAACCTGCTGCTGACCGACGGCGCCCGCGCCGACTCGGTGCCGAACCTGGAGATCCTCACCGGCGAGATCGCCGGTGCGGGCCACGCGTCGGCCTCCGGGCGGCTCGACGACGAGCACATGTTCTACCTGCAGGCGCGCGGCATCCCCGCCGACGAGGCCCGCAAGCTGATCGTGCACGGCTTCTTCAACGAGCTGATCCAGCGCATCGAGGTGCCGGAGATCCAGGAGAAGGTGCTGGCCGCTGTAGAGGCGGAACTGGCCCGATGAGCTTCGAGAAGGTCTGCAAGGTCGAGGACGTCCCCGACGAGGGCGTCATCGGCGTCGAGGTGGACGGCACTCCCGTGGCCCTCGTCCGCGAGGGCTCGGAGGTGTACGCCGTCCACGACGTCTGCTCCCACGCCGAGGTGCGCCTCAGCGAGGGAGAGGTCTACGACGGCACGCTGGAATGCTGGCTGCACGGATCGTGTTTCGACATCCGTACCGGCAAGCCGACGGGCCCCCCGGCGACCAAGCCCGTTCCCACATACCGAGTCAAGATCGAAGGCGACGACGTGTATGTCTCGCTCTCGAAGGAGTCATAACGTGTCCACGCTTGAGATCCGCGACCTGCACGTCTCCGTCGGCGACAAGGAGATCCTCAAGGGGGTCGACCTGACCGTCCAGGCCGGCAAGACCCACGCCATCATGGGCCCCAACGGCTCGGGCAAGAGCACGCTCGCGTACGCCATCGCCGGCCACCCCAAGTACACGATCACCAGCGGCAGCGTCACCCTCGACGGTGAGGACCTGCTCGACATGTCGGTCGACGAGCGCGCCCGCGCGGGCCTGTTCCTCGCGATGCAGTACCCCGTCGAGATCCCCGGCGTGTCGGTGTCCAACTTCCTGCGCAGCGCCGTCACGGCGGTGCAGGGCGAGGCCCCCAAGCTGCGCCAGTTCGCCAAGGACCTCAAGTCCGGCATGGACAACCTGGCGATCGACTCGGCCTTCGCCACCCGCAACGTCAACGAGGGGTTCTCCGGCGGCGAGAAGAAGCGCCACGAGATCCTCCAGCTGGAGCTGCTGAAGCCGAAGGTGGCCGTCCTCGACGAGACCGACTCGGGCCTCGACGTCGACGCCCTGCGCGTCGTCTCCGAGGGCGTCAACCGCTTCCGCGCCTCGGGTGACACCGGCGTGCTGCTGATCACCCACTACACCCGCATCCTGCGCTACGTGAAGCCCGACTTCGTGCACGTCTTCGCGGCCGGCCGCATCGTCGAAGAGGGCGGTCCCGAGCTCGCCGAGAAGCTGGAGAACGAGGGCTACGAGGCCTACACGAAGGTCAGTTCCTGATGTTCGACGTCGATCTCATCAGAAAGGACTTCCCGGTCCTTTCTCGTGAGCTGCCAGGAGGGCGTTCGCTCGTCTACCTCGACTCCGGCAACTCCTCGCAGAAGCCGAACCAGGTGATCGACACCATGCGCGATCACCTGGCCCACCACTACAGCAACGTCGGCCGCGCCCACCACACGCTGGGCGCGGAGTCGACGGCCGCCTACGAAGACGCCCGCGACGTGATCGCCGCGTTCGTGGGCGCGCCGTCGCGCGACGAGATCATCTTCACCAAGAACGCCTCCGAGGCGCTCAACCTCGTCGCGTACGCCTTCGGCAACCCGATCGCCACCGACGAGCGGTTCCGGGTGGGGCCGGGCGACGAGATCGTCATCAGCGAGATGGAGCACCACTCCAACATCGTGCCGTGGCAGCTGCTGGCCCAGCGGACCGGCGCCACGCTGCGCTGGTTCAAGGTGACCGACGAGGGCCGCCTCGACCTCGACGACCTGAACGACCTGGTCAACGAGCGCACCAAGATCGTCTCGATCGTGCACCAGTCCAACGTGCTGGGCACGGTCAACTCGGTCTCGCCGATCCTGGCCCGCGCCCGCGAGGTCGGCGCGCTGATGATGCTCGACGCGTCCCAGTCGGTGCCCCACATGCCGGTCGACGTCACCGAGCTCGGCGTCGACTTCGTGGCCTTCACCGGCCACAAGATGGTCGGCCCGTCGGGCATCGGCGTGCTGTGGGGCCGCCGTGAGCTGCTCGACGCCATGCCGCCGTTCCTCGGCGGCGGCGAGATGATCGAGGCGGTCTGGATGGACCGTTCGACCTACGCGCCCGTGCCGCACAAGTTCGAGGCCGGCACCCCGCCGATCGTCGAGGCCATCGGCCTGGGCGCGGCGGCCGACTACCTGACCGGCATCGGCATGGCCGACGTGAAGGCCCACGAGAAGGCGCTGACGGGCTACGCCCTCGACGCGCTCGGCGAGGTCCCCGGCCTGAAGGTGATCGGCCCGCGCACCAACATCTCGCGGGGCGGCACGATCTCGTTCACTCTGAAGAACCTGTCGGGTGACGACATCCACCCCCACGACGTCGGGCAGGTCCTCGACGACGCGTTCGGCATCGCCGTCAGGGTCGGTCACCACTGCGCCAGGCCGCTTCACCTGCGGTTCGGCATCCCCGCCACGACTCGTGCCTCGTTGTACCTTTACAACACCACTGACGAGATCGACGCCCTGGCGCGGGGGCTCCACCATGTGCAGAAGGTGTTCGGATGATCGCTGAGTCGATGTACCAGGAACTGATCCTGGAGCACTACAAGCACCCCCAGGGCCGTGGCCTGCGCGACCCGTTCGACGCCGAGGTCCACCACGTCAACCCCACCTGCGGCGACGAGATCACGCTGCGGGTGAAGGTCGACGAGGGCAAGGTCCTCGACGTCTCCTACGAGGGCCAGGGCTGTTCGATCAGCCAGGCCGCCGCCTCGGTGCTCCATGAGCTGGCCACCGGATCGACCGTCGAGGAGAGCCTCGGCGTCGTCGACGAGTTCACCCGGCTGATGCAGGGCCGCGGCCAGGTGGAGGCCGACGAGGACGTCCTCGGCGACGCGGTCGCGTTCGCGGGGGTCGCCAAGTACCCGGCACGGGTGAAGTGCGCCCTGCTGTCCTGGATGGCGTACAAGGACGCCGTGGTGAGGAGTGCCTGAAATGAGCAAGCCGACCGAGACCCCGACGGCCGCCCCCTATGACGGCGACCTGTCCGAAGGCGACGTCATGGAGGCCCTCCGCGACGTCGTCGACCCCGAGCTCGGCGTGAACGTCGTCGACCTCGGCCTGATCTACGGCCTCAACCTCGACGCCGCCGGCGAGGGCGAGAAGCCGGTCGCGACGATCGACATGACGCTGACCAGCGCCGCCTGCCCGCTGACCGACGTCATCGAAGACCAGGCGAACTCGGCGCTCGCCGACCTGGTCAGCGGCGTGGTCATCAACTGGGTATGGCTGCCGCCGTGGGGTCCCGACAAGATCACCGACGACGGTCGTGACCAGCTGAGGATGCTCGGCTTCAACGTGTGATTCCCAATGAGTTTCCCGGTGTAAGATACGAGGGTTGACTTCAAAGGCCGTCCGCTTTGAAAGCGGGCGGCCGTTTGCCGCGACTGTGAACCGCGGCGACTGCACACTGCTATGCAGTTTCTCGCGCCACGATGAGATCGGCGCGTTTATCGGGCGGTGCGCAGAGCTGGCACTCGGCACCTTTGGAAGGGGTGCCCTCCCCCGATGCGGCGGATTGCCGCCCCGGTTTAAACTGGCTCGTCCTTTCGCAGAAGAGACGCGCCTGCGTGCTGCGGCACGTTTTCTCACCGAAAGGCACGACCACGTGACCATGCTCGAACCGACCATGTCCGCGACCGACTCCACCGACGAGGCCGTCAACGGCTTCGCCGCGCTGGGGCTGCCGCGCCCCCTGGTCACCGGGCTCGCCCGTCAGGGCATCGCATCGCCGTTCCCCATCCAGGAAGCCTGCATCCCCGACATCCTGACCGGCCACGACGTCCTCGGCCGCGGCGCGACCGGCTCCGGCAAGACGCTGGCGTTCGGCCTGCCGATGATGGCCCGCATCTCCGGTGACCGCGCGCTGCCGCGCCGTCCGAAGGCCATCATCCTCGTCCCCACCCGTGAGCTGGCGCTCCAGGTGAACGACGCCCTCGAGCCCCTCGGCCGGGGCCTGTCGCTGCGGATGAAGACCGTCGTCGGCGGCATGTCCATGGGCCGCCAGATCGAGGCGCTGCGCCGCGGCGTCGAGGTCATCGTCGCCACGCCGGGCCGTCTGACCGACCTGATCGAGCAGGGCGAGTGCTCGCTCGAAGACGTCGAGATCAGCATCCTCGACGAGGCCGACCACATGTGCGACCTGGGCTTCTTCCCGGTCGTCAGCGCGCTGCTCGATCAGACCCCCGTCAGCGGCCAGCGGCTGCTGTTCTCGGCCACCCTCGACGGCGACGTCGACCAGCTCGTGCGCCGCTTCCTGGTCGACCCGATCACCCACTCGCTCGCGCCGGCCACCTCGGCGGTCGACACGATGGAACACCACCTCGTCACGGTGAGCTGGCAGGACAAGCCGGCCGTCACCGCCGAGATCGCCAACCGCGAGGGCCGCACCATCCTGTTCGTGCGCACCCAGCACGGCGTCGACCGGGTGGTCAAGCAGCTGGCCCGCGTCGGGGTGAAGGCCGGTGGCCTCCACGGCGGCAAGCGACAGAACCAGCGCACCCGCATCCTCGGCGAGTTCCGCGAGGGCGGCATCATGGTGCTCGTCTGCACCGACGTCGCCGCGCGCGGCATCCACGTCGACGACGTGTCGCTCGTGCTGCACGTCGACCCGCCGGCCGACCACAAGAGCTACCTGCACCGCGGCGGCCGTACGGCGCGGGCGGGCGAGAAGGGCAGCGTCCTGACGCTGGTCATGCCCAACGAGCGCCGCTCGACCGACGCCATGGCCCGCCGGGCCGGCATCACGCCCTCGCGCCACCGCGCCGTTCCGGGCGCTCCGGTGCTGGCCGACATCGCCGGGGCCCGCGAGCCCAGCGGCGAGTCGATCCCGGTCTGGGAGCCCGACATCCGCAAGCCGCTCCGCCCCCGCTCGGGCGGCCGCGACGAGCGTCCGTCGGGTGGCCGCAAGCGCTTCGAGGGTCGTCGCCGGTACGACGGCGACCGCCCCCAGAGCCACGACGACCGTCCCCGCCGCGACTTCGGCGACGACCGTCCGCGCCGTGAGGGCGACGACCGTCCGCGCCGTGAGGGCGAGGACCGGCCGCGCCGCGAGTTCGGGCACCGTCCGCGCTTCGCCCACGACGACCGGCCGCGCCGTGAGGGCGACGACCGTCCCCGCCGCGAGGGCGACCGTCCGCGCTTCCAGGGCGACGACCGGCCGCGCCACAACGACGACCGGCCCCGTTACCAGGGCGACCGTCCCCGGTTCCAGGGCGACGACCGGCCGCGCCGCGACGCCTCGGCGCCGGCTCCGGCCCGGGGTCACTTCCGTGACGACCGCGCGCCGAGGGCGTACAACAACGACCGCGAGCGGCCCGTCCGCGACGACCGGGCCGAGCCCCGCACCTTCGGCGAAGACCGCGCCCGCGGCGGCTTCCGCGGCCGGTCGGGCAGCGGCGGCGGCTTCCGTCAGGGCCGTCCGGGTGGCCGGTTCAACGGCCGTTAGGCGATAGCGAACAGAAACGCCGGTTCCCCGCGGGGGACCGGCGTTTCGTCGTCTCACGGCACGTCAAACGGCCGTTCCCTTCGATGGAACATCTGTGTCACGCCCTAGGTGACAGAGATTCGCCGAAACGACGGGGACATGAACCATGCGCAACCCACAAGGGCTCCGCGTGCCGATCCACTTGGGCCGCGGCGCCGCAGAACCGCTGCCCGACCAGCTCGCCGGACAGCTCCGCAAGGCCATCGACTCGGGACAGCTCGCGGCGGGGATCCGCATGCCGTCCACGCGGACCATGGCCGTGGCCCTGAAGATCTCGAGGGGGGTGGCCCTGACCGCCTACCAGATCTTGCACTCCGAGGGGTACGTCACCAGCCGCCACGGATCGGGCACCTACGTGGCCACGCGGGCCCGGCAGGCCGAACGGGCGCCGCTGCGCCCGCCCACCCGCCCGAACGCCGTCGACATGCGGCCCGACCAGCCCACCGCCGACGCCTTCCCGCTGGCCGAGTGGCGGGCGGCCTGGCGCCGGGCCAGCCACC
>NZ_SZQA01000038.1 GCF_005233835.1 Herbidospora galbida
CGCGGTGCGCGAAGGCCGCCCGCCGCGCCAGCAGCCTCCCGGCCGCGGCCAGGTCCTCCTCGGCGGCGCCCTCGGCGAACGCGCCGAGGCGCGCCGCGTGCTCCCGGAGCGCGCTCCCGGTCTTCGCCGACAGCACCCAGACGAGCGCGGAGCCCCCGGAGCCCCCGGAGCCCGCGGAGCCCCGGGCGACCGGCTCCGCCGGGCGTTCCAGGATGACGTGGGCGTTGGTGCCGCTGATGCCGAAGCTGGAGACGGCCGCCCGGAGCGGGCGGTCGCCCGGCAGGTCGACCTGTTCGGTGAGGAGGCGGACCCGGCCCGCCGACCAGTCGACCTGGGCGGTGGGCTCGTCGGCGTGGAGGGTGCGCGGGAGCGTGCGGTGCTCCAGAGACTTGACCATCTTGATCAGGCCGCCGACCCCGGCCGCGGCCTGGGTGTGCCCGACGTTGGACTTCAGGGAGCCGAGCCAGATCGGCCGGTCCGGATCGCGGCCCGCGCCGTAGGCGGCGATGATCGATTCGGCCTCGATCGGGTCGCCGAGCCGGGTGCCGGTGCCGTGCGCCTCCACCACGTCCACGTCGGCGGCCGACAACCGGGCGTCCGCGAGCGCCTGCCGGATGACGTCCCGCTGGGCCCGGCCGCTCGGCGCGGTGAGGCCGTTGCTCGCGCCGTCCTGGTTGATCGCGCCGCCCCGCAGGACGGCCAGGATCGGGTGGCCGTGCCGGACCGCGTCGGACCGGCGTTCGAGCAGGAGCATGCCCACGCCCTCGCCCCAGCCGGTGCCGTCCGCCCGGTCGGAGAACGCCTTGCAGCGGCCGTCGGCGGCGAGGCCGCCCTGCCGGCTGAACTCGACGAACAGCCCGGGGTTGGACATCACGGTCGCGCCTCCGGCCAGCGCCAGCGAGCACTCGCCCCGCCGCAGCGCCTGCATGGCCAGCACGATCGCGACCAGCGACGACGAGCACGCCGTGTCGACCGTGATCGCGGGGCCGCGCAGGCCCAGCGCGTAGGCGATCCGGCCGGAGGCGACACTGAGGGCGGTGCCGGTCAGCAGATGGCCGTCGGCGACGCCGGTGGGCCGGTGCAGGCGCGGCCCGTAGTCGGAGGACATCGCGCCGACGAAGACGCCGGTGGGGGTGCCGTCGAGCGTGGCCGGGTTCAGGCCGGCCCGTTCGACGGTCTCCCAGGAGACCTCCATCAGCAGCCGCTGCTGGGGGTCCATGGCGACCGCTTCGCGCGGGCTGATCCCGAAGAATCCGGCGTCGAACAGGTCCGCGCCGGTGAGGAAGCCGCCGTGGCGGGTGTCGCTGATGCCCGACAGCGCGTCGAGGTCCCAGCCCCGGTTCTCGGGGAACTCGCCGACGGCGTCGGCCCCGGCGCGCACCAGCCGCCACAGCTCCTCGGGCGTCGTCACGCCGCCGGGGTAGCGGCAGCCCATCGCGACCACCACGATCGGGTCGCCGTCGGGCCAGGTCGGCTCGACCGGGGCGGCGGCGACCGTGCCGCCGCCGGTCAGCGCGTACAGGTGGTCGGCCAGCCGGTCGGGCGTCGGGTGGTCGAACAGGAGCCCGGTGGGCAGCCGCGTCCCGATCGCGGTGCGCAGCCTGGCCCGCAGGTCCTCCGCGGCCACCGACTCGAACCCGAGGTCCTTGAACGTCCGGTGCGGCTCCACACTCGTGCCGTCCTGATGCCCGAGGACACGGGCGGCGGTGGTCAGGACCAGTTCGCGGATCTCGCGCCTCGACAGCCCGGCCGGCGCGTCGCCGCCCGTTTCCGGGTCCGCCGCCGCCGTGACCACCGGAGAGGAAGGCGGACGGGACACGATGGCGGCCGGGCCGCACTGGCGGCGCTGGAACGGGTAGGTCGGCAGGTCGATCAGCCGGGCCCGGACGTCGTGCCCGGCCGCCCAGTCGACGGGCGCCCCCCACGTGTACGCCTCGGCCAGCGACCGCGTGAACCGGTCGGGCCCGCCCTCGCCGCGCCGCAGCGACCCGACGACCGCGACGTCCAGCTCGGCGTCCTCGGCCGTGGCCGCGACGCCCGCGCCGAGCACCGGATGGGGGCTGCACTCGACGAACAGGGCGGCGCCCAGATCGAGCGCCGACCGGGTGGCCTGCGCGAACCTGACCGGCTGCCGCAGATTGCGGTACCAGTACCCGGCGTCGAGCCCGGAGGTGTCCATCGGCTCGCCGGTGAGGGTGGAGACGAACCGGATCGCGGAGCGCACCGGCCTGATCGGCGCCAGCGCGGCGACGACCTCGTCTCGTATGCTCTCGACCTCCGGCGAATGGGACGCGTAGTCGACCGGCAGCAGCTTGACCCGGTGCCCGTCGGCGGCGAGCCGCTCCCCCAGTTCGGCCAGGACCGCGCGCGGCCCGGACACGACCGCCGAGCGCGGGCCGTTGAACGCGGCCACGCCCACATGCGGGGCCAGCGGGCGCACGGCCGCCTCGACGACGTCGAGCGGGGCGGCGACCGACATCATGGCGCCTCGGCCGGCGATCCCGGCGATGGCCCGGCTGCGGAGCGCCACGACCCGCGCCCCGTCCGGGAGGCTCAGCGCCCCCGCGACGGTGGCCGCGGCGATCTCGCCCTGCGAGTGCCCGAGGACCAGGTCGGGTTCGACGCCGTTCGCCCGCCACAGCCCGGCGAGCGACACCATGACCGCCCACAGCGCCGGCTGCACCACGTCGACCCGGTCCAGGCCGGGGGCGTCCGGGGCGCCGCGCAGGACGTCGCGGACGGAGTAGCCGACGAACGGCGCGAGCGCGGCGTCGCAGGAGGCGACGAGCGCGGCGAACTCCGGCGACCCGTCGAGCAGCTCCGCGGCCATCCCCGCCCACTGCGACCCCTGGCCGGGGAAGACGAACGCCCGCTGACCGGAGATGACCGATCCGCTCACCACCGACTCGTCGGGCCGCCCACCGGCGAACGCGTCGAGCGCCTCCCGGCGGCGCCCGCCGAGGACGACCGCCCGATGCTCGAAGTGCGCCCGGGTCCTGACCAGCGAGAGCGCCATGTCGGTGGCGCCGATCGCCGGCTCGCCGTCGATCCGGTCGCGGAGGCGTCCGGCCTGCGCCCGGAGGGCCTCGGCCGACCGCGCGGAGATCACCCAGGGCAGGTTCCCATCGGTGCCCGCGGAGTTCGGAGACCCGGCGTTCGGAGACTCAGCGCTCGGCGAGCCTGCGCTCGGGGACCCTGCGCTTGGAGAACCGGTGTTCGCCGGGGCCTCCGCCAGCACCAGATGGCAGTTGGTGCCGCCCATGCCGAACGAGCTGACACCCGCGATCAGCCGGTCGCCAGGGGCGAGCCACGGCCGGGAGGTGCGCACGACCTCCAGCGCCAGGTCGGCGAGAGGGATGTCCGGGTTCGGGCTCTCGAAGTGGAGGCTGGGCGGGAGCTCGCGGTGCTTGAGGCTGAGCACGACCTTGAGCAGGCCGGCGATGCCCGCCGCGCCTTCGAGATGGCCGATGTTCGTCTTGACCGAACCGACCAGCAGCGGATCCCCCGCAGGGCGGGCTCCGGCGTGGGCGGCGCCGAGGGCGGCGGCCTCGATCGGGTCGCCCACCTTCGTGCCGGTGCCGTGCAGCTCGACGTACTGGACCTCCTCGGGGGCGACCCCGGCGGAGCGGCGGGCCAGCGTGATGACCTCCTGCTGGGCGCGGGCGCTCGGCACGGTCAGGCCGTCGCCGCCGCCGTCGTTGTTGACGGCCCCGCCGAGGATCACGCAGTGCACCGCGTCGCCGTCGGCGAGCGCCGCCGCGAGCGGCTTGAGCACGACGAGCGCGCCGCCCTCGCCACGGACGTAACCGTTCGCGCGGCTGTCGAAGGTGTGGCAGCGCCCGTCGGGGGACAGCGCGCCGAAGCTGCCGATGGCGGCGGTCGTCTGGGCGAGCAGGTTCAGGTTGACGCCGCCGGCCAGGGCCAGGCCGGTCTCGCCCCGGCGCAGGCTCTCGCACGCCAGCTCCACCGCCACCAGCGACGACGACTGCCCGGTGTCCAGCGTGAGGCTCGGGCCGCGCAGACCCAGGAAGTACGAGACGCGGTTGGCGATCATGGCGCGGTTGGCGCCGATGTAGGTGTGCCGTCCGGGTTCGCCGAGTAGGGCGGCGTGGTCGTTGGAGATCGCGCCGACGAACACCCCGGCCGCCGCGTCCCGCAGGGCGGTGGGGGCGACCCGGGCGTTCTCCAGCGCCTCCCAGGCGAGTTCCAGGGCCAGCCGCTGGTGCGGGTCCATGGCGGCGGCCTCGTTCGGGGAGATGCCGAAGAAGGCGGCGTC
Organism: Herbidospora galbida; assembly: GCF_005233835.1. Classification (GTDB taxonomy): domain Bacteria; phylum Actinomycetota; class Actinomycetes; order Streptosporangiales; family Streptosporangiaceae; genus Herbidospora; species Herbidospora galbida. The sequence continues at coordinate 4,277 of NZ_SZQA01000038.1, forward strand.
GAAACGGTCCACGTCGTCGACGAACCCGCCCCGGCCGGGTGCGCCGGCGTCCGGCCACCGGCCGGCCGGGACCTCGGTCACCGCGTCCACGCCGTCGCGGAGAAGGCGCCAGAAACGCTCGGGGGTATCCGCCCGCGGAAGCCGGCAGGAAAGGCCCACCACAGCGATCGGCTCGACCGACGAATCGCGCCGGGCGTCCGACTGAATCGAGTCCTGAACCATGAATGCGCCACCCCAAGCCGTAATATCCATACGGAGAAAATGATGGACACTAGCGTTATTCAAATGGTCACCGCCGGAAGTTACTGCGACCCTACGGGCGGCTCCCCGCACCGGGCCACGATCGCGTGCTGGCACCTTGTTGCCAGTAGCTAGCTGCCATCGCCGCCCCGTTGAGACGCCTTGACACGGCCGCGCGCGAGCTCTGATCCTGGTACGACGCGCTATTATCGGCCGAAATCGAATAGACGCCCTGCACAGAATTCATCTCGTGGGAGAAGAAACGTGAGCCCGCCATTCGATCCGGCCGAAACGGCGCCCGTCCGGCCCGCGCTGATCTGGGCCGCCTCGGCCGGAGTCTGGGCGGTCGCCGCCGGCGTGCTGTTCCTGCTCCGGGGGGTCGATCCGCTCGGGTCGGCCGTCTGGGCGGCCGGCCTGGTGGCCTGCGGGCTCCTGGTCGTGTCGCGGCGGACCGAGCCGGAACCGGTGTCGGCGCTGCGGTGGGGTTCGGTGCTCACCCTGGCCGGGGGCGCGGCGGCGCTCGCCGTCGGCGGAGACCTCACGCTGTTCCTGGCGGCGCAGGCGCTGCCGGTCGTCGTGCTGTCCGCCGCGGTGCTCCGGCCGCTGGCCCGCCGTACCGACTGGGTGCGGTCCGGGCTGGTCAGGGTGCGGCTCACGTGGACGGTCGCGGGGTCCTACGCCGGCCTGATCGCGTTCGGCCTGATGCAGGATCTGCGCGGGTTGCCGTTGATCCATCCCGACGTGGCGAGCCTGGTCACGCTGGGGACCATGTTCGAGATCGCCGTCGCCGTCGCCATCTTCGTGCTGTGGCAGGGACGGCAGTCCGTCACGAACCGCTAGGAGAACCGATGCCCGCCGACGCCCCCCTCAGCCACGGTCAACTCTTCAGCTGGCGCGAGATCGAGCGCTATCCCGACGACTGGATGCAGGACGCGAACCTCCCCATCGTCTGCGACCTGCGGGGGTTGCCGATGGCCCGGGTCGAGAACGCGCTGCGCGTGCTGATGGACCGGCACGAGCCGCTGCGCACCACCTACCACGTCGTCGACGGGCAGCCGGTGCAGCGCGTCCACGAGTCGGCGGACCTGCCGATCGAGCGGGTCGACCGGGTGGTCCGCGACTGGGAGGACCCGGAGGACACCAAGGACGAGCTCTGCGCGGAGCCGTTCGCGATGGAGGGCGGCCTGCTCTGGCGCGGGCGCATGATCACCACCAACGGGTCGGCGGTGTTCCTGGCGCTGTCCTTCTCGCACCTGATCATGGACGTCTGGTCGATCAACCATCTGACCGACCAGTTCAGCGCCTTGATCGCCGACCCGGGGGCCGTCGCCGAACTCGGGCCGACGCCGAGCGAGCTGGCCCGCGAGCAGCGCACCGAGCGGTGGCGCGACCGGCAGGAGGCGTCGGAACGGTACTGGCGGCGCACCCTCGACGACGTCCTGGCCGACCCGCTGCCGACGCTGCCGGCCAAGGCGAAGCGCAACCGACTTGAGGCCACCCTGCACTCGCACCGTCTCGGCGGGCTGGCCGCGCTGGCCGCCAGAAGGCTCGGCGTCACCGCGCCCGCGCTGGTGATGGCGCTGGTCACCGCTGGACTGGCCCGGCACACCGACACCGACAAGGTGACGATGAGCCTGATGGCCTCCAACCGGTTCTCGCCGGAACACCACCACGTGATCGGCACGATGAACCAGCTCATCCCGGTCGTCGCGACGGTCGACCCGGGATCGCCGCTGGGCGAGCACGTCAAGCGCCTCCACTGGGCCGGGGCGACGGCCTACCGCCACTCCTCCTACGACTTCGACAAGATCGCCGCGCTCGCCGCCGAGGTCGCCGCGCAGCGGGGCGACGACCTGGCGCACGACTGCTGGGTGAACCAGCTGTTCCGCTGCTGGTTCAACTACGTGCAGCTCGACCGCAAGCCGTCCGACGCCACCGCCGAGACCCCGGCCGAGCTGTCGTGGACGCCGCTGGCGCAGCAGTACGGCCAGCCGTTCCGGGTCAGGGTGACAGTGGCCAACGGCCGGACCAGCATCTTCATGCTCGCCGACCCGGCGATCATCCCGGCCGGGGGCATGGCCGGGATGCTGCGCACGATCGCGCTCGGCGTCCAGGTCGCCGCGACGGCCCCAGAGACCAGCCTCAAGGACCTGTGGGACGTCGACCACGCGACCCTGGCGCCGTCGCTGTTCCCCGCGACCGTCGCCCTGCCGGAGTAAGCAGGTCTTATACGAGGACTTCCACCGGCGCCGGATGGCTGAGGAACGCCGTGGGGCTCGCCGTGAGGCCGTACGCGCCGGCCTGGAACACCACGACCAGGTCGCCGATCTCGACTCTCGGGAGTTCCACCCGGTCGCCGAGCAGGTCGAGCGGGGTGCACAGGCGGCCGACCACGGTGACCGGCGCGTCCGCGGGCCCGCCCAGGCGATCGGCCACGGCCATCGGATAGTTGCGCCGGATCACCTGCCCGAGGTTCCCCGAGGCCGCCAGCTGGTGGTGCATCCCGCCGTCCACGACCACGAAGGTCGTGCCCCGGGACTCCTTGCGGTCGACGACGCGGGTGACGTACACGCCGGCCTCGCCGACCAGATAGCGCCCGAGTTCGATGACGACGCGGGCGCCCGGCAGCAGCGGGGTGATCCGCTCGCGCATGAGCCGCGCCAAATTCTCGCCGATCGGCTCCAGGTCGAGGGGCCGGTCCCGGCGCGAGTACGGGATGCCGAACCCGCCGCCGAGATTGAGGTACCGGATGGGCGGCGACACGTCGGCGAGCCCGAGAACCAGGTCCACGGTGCGCCGCTGCGCCTCGCAGATGTCGTCGGCGCGCAGGTTCTGCGAGCCCGCGAAGACGTGGAAGCCCTGGAAGTCGACGTCGTCGCCCAACCGGGCGAGCACCTCGGGCACGCGTTCCGCGTCGATGCCGAACTGCTGCGGCCCGCCGCCCAGGCGCATCCCGGAGCCTCGCACCGTGAAGTCGGGATTGACCCGGATCGCGATCCGGGCGGGCACCCCGAGGGCGGCGCCGATCGCGCGCACCCTGGCCAGCTCGGTCTCCGATTCCAGTTCCACCGTCACGCCGGCCGCGACCGCCTGGGTCAGTTCACCGACGGTCTTGCCCGGCCCGGCGAAACCGATCCGGCCGGCGGGTACCCGCGTGTCGAGCGCATGCCGCAGCTCTCCCGCCGAGGCCACGTCGAAGCCGTCGACCAGCCCGCTCAGATGCTGCAGCAGGGCGGGCATCGGGTTGGCCTTGACCGCGTAGCTCAGCTCGACTCCGGCGGGCAGCGCGGCGCGGAGCGAGGCGACCCTGCGGGTGACGAGGTCGCGGTCGTAGGCGAAGAACGGCGTGCTCCCGACCCGGGCGGCGAGCCTTCCTGCGGGGATGCCGCCGACGGTCAACCGCCCGTCTCGGTGACCTTCCCAGTGACCTTCCCAGGTCATCGGAGCGCCCGGCGGCGGAGTTCGGCGCGGTCGAACTTGCCGTTCCCCGAGCGGGGCAGCGCGGCGGCGAGGATGAACCGGCGGGGCACCATGTACCTGGGCAGGTCGCGTTCCATCGCCCGGCGCAGCTCGTCCGGGGTCGTGCCCGCGGCGGTGAGCACGGCGTGCAGCGTCACCTGCTCGCCCAGGTCCTCGTCCGGTACGCCGACCGCGACGGCCTCGGTGACCAGGCCGGTGGCGTAGGCCGCCTCCTCCACCTCGGTCGGGCTCAGCCGGTAGCCGGAGGTCTTGATCATGTCGTCGGTACGCCCGACGAAGTAGATGAAGCCGTCGTCGTCCCGGTAGGCGACGTCGCCCGACCAGACGGCGATCTCGTCGGCGCCGGGCGGGAACGGCCGGAACCGCGCCGCGGTGCGGGCCGGGTCGTTCCAGTAGCCGAGTGACACCAGCGGTCCCCGGTGCACGATCTCCCCCTCCTCGCCGGGGTCGCAGACCGAACCGTCCGCCCGTACGACGAGGACCTCCGCGCCGGGGATCGCCTTGCCGATCGATCCGGGCCGGCGGTCGATCTCCGCGGGGTCGAGGTAGGTGGATCGGAAGGCCTCGGTCAGGCCGTACATCAGGAAGGGGGTGGCCTGGGGGAACGTCTCGCGCAGCCGGGCCAGGGTGGTCGCGGGCAGCCGGCCGCCGGTGTTGGCGAAATAGCGCAGGTTCCGGGTCGCCTCGGCCGGCCATCGCTGGGTGGCGAGCTGGGTCCACAGCGGCGGCACGCAGGTCAGCGCCGTCACCCCGTGTGTGGCGCAGAGCCGGACGACGTCGCGGGGCAGCAGGTAGTTGACCAGCACCACATGCGCTCCGGCCAGGAACGCGGTGGTGAGCTGGCTCAGTCCGGCGTCGAAGCTCAGCGGCAGCGCCGCGAGGACCACGTCGACGGAGGTGTGGCCGAGGTAGCCGGCGACGCTCCGCGCGCCCGCGAGCAGGTTGCCGTGGCTCAGCACGACGCCCTTCGGCGATCCGGTGCTGCCGGACGTGTAGAGGATGGCCGCGACCCGCGCGGCGTCGCGATCGGCGGAGAGGCTCACCGCCGGTTCCGCGCCCAGGTCGTCGAGCAGCGCCGTGGGGATCGAAGAGTTCAGCGTGCGCGCCCGTTCGGGTGTGGTGAGCAGGAGCGCGGCGCCGCAGTCGTCGATCACGTACTCGACCTGCCGCGCCTTGAAGAGCGGATTGACCGGTACGAAGACCCCGCCGGCCGCCGCCACCGCGAAGATCGCCACGACGGTTTCGATCCGCTTCTCCGCGTATATCGCGACCCGGGCGCCGGGCTCCAGCCCGCGCAGCCCCTCGGCCGCCCGCGCGACCCGGCTCCGCAGCTCGCGATAGGTGAGCGTCACATCCTTGTAGGTGACCGCCGCGTGATCGTCGTCACCGAACCGCAGCAGGTCGTCGAGGCGCGTCAGCACGGCTCAGAGCCCGGCCCGCGTCGATTCGAGCAGCGCCGACAGCCGCGCCCACAACGACCCGACCGTCGCGAACGTCTCCTCGTCGAGGATGTCGTCGGGCAGTTCCCGGTCGTATCCGTCCTCCAGATCGACCAGCAGCTGCACCACCCCCATCGAGTCCAGCCCGAGCGCGGTGAGATCGTCGCCGGGGGACAGATCACCCGGCCCGGCGTAGGGAAGATGCCGGCGAAGAATGGCCTGGAACTCGTGAGGTATTTCCATCACGGGTCTCCTCAAAAGTCCTGCGCTGTATTACCTCGTTCAGGGTCATTGAATTCCGCGACAACTGTCAAGAAAGGGCTCTGGCAGCTTTTCACCCAAGACAACCTGCCAGCGGCAGGTCAGGACGGCGGCCGTCTTCTCATTTAGCCTGAGTGGGCTGAACCGTTCAACCGCAGGAGGCCTGGTTGCCGATGAACGCGAATCTCGGCTGGGGCCAGCACCACATCTGGCTCCGCTACCACGAACTGCCGCCGGACGCTCGCCACAATACACATATCATTCTGAATCTAGAGATTCCACCGGGCCTGACGGTCCAGAACTGCCGGGCGATTCTCAATCAGACGGTCCGCAGGCACGAGACGCTGCGCACCACCTACCACTTCGACCACGACGGCGACCCCTACCGGGTTGTGCGCCCGCCCGGCCCGTGTCCCCTCGTCGTGCTGTCCGCCGAGGACGACGGCACGGCCATGCCCGCCGAGGTCGTGGAGCGGCTCGGCGCGGCCGAGTTCGACATCGCCTCGGAGTGGCCGATCCGGGTCGTCGTCATCACCACCGAGGGCGTGCCCCGGCAGGCGGTGGTGGTGCTGAACCATCTCGCGGTGGACATGTGGACGGTCACGGAGCTCAAGCGCGAGATGTGGGCGGGCTGCGCGGGCGTGGTGGCCCGCCGGCCCACCGCGATCGAGCCGGTCCGGCACCGTCCCTCCGATCTCGTCCGGCACGAGGCGTCTCTCGACCCGGCGCCGGCGCTGGCGTACTGGGAGAAGGAGATCGAGGCCATGCCGGCCGACGGGTTCGGCGACCGCCGCCGGCCCGGCCCGCCCGTGGAGACGCTGCGGGCGTCACTGATCTCCCCGGCCCTGCTGGGCGCCGCGCAGCGGATCGCCGCCCGCCACCGGGTGTGGCCGTCGCAGGTGCACCTGGCGGCCTACACGGCGCTGATGGCCGCCTACACCGGCGGCCCGTCCTTCGACCATCTGACGTTCACCGGCAACCGCGAGAGCGGCCCGTACTCGCAGGTCCTGACCTGCCTGTTCTCCCCGATGCTCATGCGCGTCGACGTGCGGGACGACCCGCCCTTCGCCGAGTTGCTCGCCCGCGTCGCCGACCGGTTCGAGCAGGCGCGGGAACACGCCTACGTCCCGTACGACGCGGTGGTCGAGCTGCTGGCCAGGAAGGGCACCCGGCTGGCCTCGGAGTTCAACTTCATCAAGCAGCCCACCCTGGAGTCCCGCGCCCGGCGCAGCAGGGTCACCTGGCACCCGGCGGCCGACGCCTACGGCACCGACACCTACGTCCGGGTCGACCAGTGGCGGGACTCCGTCGTGGTCGCGCTGCACGCCGCCTCCTCGGTCATGGACGGGGACGCCGTCGAGCGTTTCCTGCGCGCCCTGGAGACCACGATCCTCACCTACGACGCGACGCCGGGCGACCTGCGGACCAGCGACATCGCCGCACTGGCCGGCTTCGCCCCGGCGCCTCCGCCCGGCCGGCCGCACGACGTGCCGACCATCCCGGAGCAGGGGGCGGTGGAGGCCCTCGCGGCCGCCGTGAGCCAGGCGAACGGACTCGCCGGCGTCGACCCGGCCCGGAACTACGCCGACGCCGGGGGCAGGGTCCTGCGGATCCCGCGGGTGCTCGCCCTGCTCCGGGACCTCGGGTGGGCGGGAGTCACCCTCCACCAGCTCACCGGCGTCACGCCGCTGAGCACCCTGGCGGGCCAATTACTACAACCCGGAGTTCGATCATGACTGAACTGTTCGCGGAGTCCATAAGCAAGACCCACCGACTCGTCGCCTCGGAGCAGGAGCTCCGCACCGCCGTCGACCGCGAGCTCGCCACCGCGAACCTGGACGGACTCGTCGTCATGGGCGGCCACTTCATGCTGTTCGAGGAGGAGGGCACCGGCAGGCTCGTCCCCGGCGTCCTGGAGGAGCAGTCCTCCACCGTGATGCGCGACCGGATCGCCGGCCGGGTCGGGATCTTCCCCGGTTACACCTGGCGGCTCTCGGTCGACCTGATCACGTCGTACGCGAACATCGTCACCGACGCCAAACTGCTGCTGCTGATCAACGACTGGCAGTACGTCCCCACCGGCGGCCGTCCCGCCGGTCAGCTCCGCGCCGAGTTCTTCGACGGCTTCACCGGGCTGCCCGACGGCTACGAGCGGATCCTGCGTGAGGCGGGACTGGACGCGGGGAGCGTGCTGCCCAGCCGCAGACATCCGCTGGCGTTCCCGGAGACCTGGCTCAAGTACCGCTTCCAGAAGGCCGCCGACAGGTTCGTCAAGCAGGGCAGGCTCGAAAAGCGGGTGCTGGAGTCCGGCACGAAGGACACCGAGGTCTCGTTCCTGGACGAGTCGGGCAACTACCGCACGCTGATCAGCTGCGGCGTCACCGGCTGCGCCGGCGAGATCACCGAGATGATCTCGGAGGTCCACCGGGCCGGCCACCGGACCATCGTGATCTTCGCCCCGGGCGAGTGCCTGTCCCCGGTGCGGACCGGAGTCGAGATCGCGCTCAGCCTCTACGGGCTCACCGGCATGACCGTCGTGATCGCCGATCCCGGCGGCAGCGGCGAGATGTCCACCGACGAGATCTATTCGAAGCTGGTGACGGTCAGCACCTTCCGGAGCTGAGGGCGGAACGATGGACGTCATATACCTGGACAACTGCGCCACTACCCGCGTGGACGAAGAAGTGCTCGACGCGATGCTGCCGTACCTGCGCGAGGAGTTCGGCAACCCGTCCTCCCCGCACCTGCTGGGCAAGCGGGCCCGCAGAGCGGTCGACCGGGCCGCCGAGTCGGTCGCCCGGCTGCTCGGCGGCGACCCGGCCGGCGTCGTGTTCACCTCCGGCGCGACCGAGAGCAACAACCTCGCGCTGCTCGGCGCGTTCGGCCACGACGACCGCTCCCCGGTCAACGCGGTGTTCTGCCCCACCGACCACAAATCGTCGCTGTCGGTCGCCCGCGCGCTGCGCGGGCGCGGCGTCGACGTCCGGACCATGGCGATCCGGGCCGACGGCGTGGTCGACCTGGCCCGGTTCGCCGGCCAGCTCGACTTCGACTCCCGGCTGGCCACGGTGGCCTGGGTGAACAGCGAGATCGGCACCATCCAGCCGGTCCGCGAGATGGCCGCGCTCTGCCATGAGAGCGGCGCCCTGCTGCACGTCGACGCCGCCCCGGCCGCGGGACGGATCCCGATCGACGTGGCCGGCGCGAGCGTCGACACCCTGGCCATGTCCGCCCACAAGATCGGCGGCCCGAAGGGCATCGGCGTCCTGTACGTCCGCCCGGAGATCCGCCGCAGGATCCGTCCCATCACCTACGGCGGCGGCCAGTACGACCTGCGCAGCGGCACCATTCCCACCCACCTGGCGGTCGGCCTCGGCACCGCCTGCGAGCTGGCCGCGGCCCGGATGGAGGAGGACGGCAGGAAGGTCGCGCTGCTGCGCGCGACCGCGCTGGAACTGCTCACCCGCCGCATCCCCGGCCTGCGCCTCAACGGGCGCCCGGAGGCCGGCGTCCCGCACGTGCTGAACCTGGTGCTGCCGGGCGTGCGCGGCGAGAGCCTGGTCGCGAGCCTGCCGTCGGTGGCGCTGTCCACCGGATCGGCGTGCAACTCCGACTCCCAGGAACCCTCGCCCGTGCTCACCGCGATCGGGGTCAGCGCCGAGGACGCCAACAGCTCCATCCGGATGTGCCTGAGCCCCCGCATGACGGTCGAGGAACTGGTCACCGGACTGAACCTGGTCTGTGACCGGGCCCGCGGCCTGGCCGGCGTCGTGGCGGCGATGCGTTGAGGACAGGGGTCCGCCGCAGGGGCGGCGGACCCCTCTCACGCCCCGCCGGCCAGGAACGTGCGGGCCGCCTGCACACCCGCCTGAAACCGGCTGGTGGCCTCCAGGTCACGCATCAGGGTGGCGATGTGCCGGCGGCAGCTCCGCACCGACATGCCGAGCTTGCGGGCCACCACCTCGTCGGTGTAGCCCTTCGCCATCAGCCCCGCGATGGCCTGCCGCAGGTCGTCGGCGACGTTCGCGTAGCCGGACTCGGCGCCCTCCAGCGGCGTCGCGGTGTCCCACAGATGGTCGAACAGGTCGAGCAGGAACCGGACGATCCCGTCGTTGTGCACCCGCGCCACGTTGGTCTCGCCGTCCGACAGGCCGAACAGCACGACCAGCTCGCGGTCGAAGACGACCGCGGAGCGCGGGACGTGACTGACCGTGCCGATGGCCGCGCCCGCGTCGATGAGCTGCTTCAGCTTCATCCGGGTGGCCAGGTCGGCCCGGTTCCGGTGCTGGCAGACGATCCGCACGGTGACGCCGCGCGAGAGCAGCGGCAGGTACGCCCGGGCCAGCTCCTCGGCGTCGTCCTCGCCGGACTGCAGGACCAGCACCTCGGTACGGCAGGCGTCCCCGGCCATCTTGAGGAAGCCGCGCACCTCCAGCGACCCGGCCAGGTACTCGATCGGCGACGGCGCGGGACCGACGAAGTCCCGGATCTGGTCGATCAGCTCCCGCCGCTGGTAGATCTCCCGCTCCACCGAGGAGACCAGCGCGTTGGCCGCCACCTGCGGGTCCACCGGGATGAACCGGTGGGCGGCGCCGTCCACGGCGCGTAACAGGCGGCTCTCGACCAGCTGGTTCACCGCCTCGTTCAGCTCGCGCACGCCGATGCCTAGCTCGCCGGCCGCCACGTCGAGGACGTCGATGGCGCCCTTCCTGGTCGCGTATCGGTAGACGCCGGCGATGTCGGCGGGCCACTTGGTAATCGAATTCATCATGGTGCTGCCTCCTCAGAGGGTTCTCGTTCGTCGGCTGAACAGGACTAGGGACAGGCTCAGCAGAACGGCGGCCATGAGGCCCAGGACGGCGACCTCCGGCAGCACGTCGCCGAGACCCGTCCCGGGCCGGGAAAGAGTCAGGAGGGCGTCCATCCCCCAGGCGTGCGGGAACAGGTGGCCGATGGCGGTGAGCGTCTGGCCGGCGGCCTCTGCGGGCCACAGGCAGCCGCCGAGCATGCCGAGCACGATGCCGAGCGGCGGCCCGATCGCGGACGGCTGCGCCGACGAGCGGACCAGGCTGCCCATCAGGATCGCGGCGCCGGTGGCGACCAAAGCGAAGACGCCCACGACGGCGGCGACGCCGAACGGCTCGCCCCAGGAGACGCCGAACAGCAGCGAACTCACCACCATGATCAGCACGGCCTGGGCGGCGGCCACGATGAAGCGGCTGAGCGCCTCGCCGAACAGGACGGCCCCGCGCCGCACCGGGGCGGTGAAGGCCCGGGGCAGCATGCCGATGCGGCGGCTCTCGACGAGCGCGGCGGCGACGGCCATGGAGTTGATGAACGTGAACAGCAGCAGGTTGGCCGGGGCGGTGTAGGCGAACCCCCGTGGTGTTCCAGAGGCCGTGTCCGAGTTGACCACCTCGACGTCGGCCGAGGCGGCCTGCGCCTTCCGTACCAGTTCGGCGGCCTGGGCCGGGGTCGCGCCGGCCGAGGTGGCGGCGCGGGTGGCCTCGATGACGGCCGCGACCCGGCCGACGGAGACGTCGACGGCGCTGCGGGCGGCCATGCCGCTGCCGCTGGACTGCGTCATGACCAGCTCGAACGTGGTCGAGCCCGGCGGGATCACGACTCCGGCGGCCAGCGCGCCGCCCCGGACGCCGGCCCGCAGCTCCTCCTCGCCGCCGACGGAGGTGATCTCCAGGTCGGGATGCGCGCGCAGTTCCGCCAGGACGGCGGCGGCCACCGGGTCGGACTCCTGGGCCACCACGCCGACCGGCAGCCGTGAGGCGGCGGCGCCGCCGCCCAGCGCCATGCCGACGAAGACGATGCTGACGAACGGCATCACCACGATGAAGAACAGGCCCACCCGGTCACGGGAGTGGCGGCGCAGGTTGGCGGCGACCAGGGCCAAGACGGGGTGCGGTCTCATCCGAGCAGTCCCTTCCTGAAGCCGGTCGCGGCCAGCCCGAAGGCGGCCACGGCGATCGCGCACAGGACGCCGATCGGCAGGGCCACCGAGGCCGGTCCCGCGCCCGATCCGGCCAGGCCGGTGAGCCCGGTGGTGGTCCAGGCGTTCGGGGTGAACAGGGCGATCTTCTGGAGCACGTCCGGCAGCGTGTAGAGCGGGACCAGGCTGCCGCCGAAGAACGCGGCCACGAAGGAGATCACCATGATCACTCCGTCGGCCTGGGCGTCGGTCCTGGCCCGGCTGGCGACCAGCATGGTGATCGCGGTGGCGGCCAGCACGTGCGCGAGCAGGAGGGTGAACACGGCCACCGGGTCGCCCCACGTGGAGCCGAAGATCAGCACCGAGGAGGCCCAGGTGACGCAGACACTCACCATGGCGAGGGCGAACCCGACGACGGCCTTGCCCGCGATCGGGACCCAGCCGTGGATCGGCCCGGCCCGCATCCGGTCGAGAGTGCCCTGCTTGCGTTCGATCAGCAGGCTGCGGAACGACGCGCCGACCACGAAGAAGGCGAACAGCGCGGCCATGCCGGCGCCGTAGTAGACCGACAGGTCGACCCTGCCGCCGGCCATCGGGTCGTTGTCCAGGGTCAGGGCCGGCCCGGCCGCGCCGTTGCGCTCCACGAACTCCTTGACCTCCCCGGCGGGCACGCCCGCGTCCAGGGAGGCCCGGACCGCGAGCGTGCGGGCCCGCACCAGGCTGGAGATGCGGTCCACCACGGCGTTCGCGACCACCCCCGCCAGCGGCGTGTCCGCTGAGGTCAGCACGCCGACCCGGCCGCCCTCGCCCGCGCCGACGCTGGCGCTGAACCCGGCGGGGAAGATGATCGCGGCCCCGATGTCGCCCGCGTCCAGGGCGCTCTGGGCCCGCTCACGGCTGGGCAGGTCGCGCAGCGTCAGCACGCCGTCCAGCTCGGTGGACGCCATGACCTCGCGGCGGACACCGGCGGGGAACTCGCCGCCGTCCAGGTCGACCATGCCGACGGTGGCCCGCAGCGGCGGGTCGTCGCCGCCGAGCGCCACCCCGAACAGGGTGGCCATGGCCACCGGCACGATGATCGCGATGATCAGGGCGGTCCGGTCCCGCACCCGGGTCCGGAGCTCCAGGGCGCTCACCGTGAGAAGCGATCGCAACATGTCAGTCCCTGAGCGTGCTGCCGGTGAGGTGCAGGAAGGTGGCCTCGAGGTCGGGTTCGACGACCTCGACGGCGGTGACGGCGGCGATGCCGTCGACCGTGGAGATGACCGCGGGCAGCAGGTACCGGCCGCCTTCGGCGATCAGCCGGACCGACCCGGCCGTGGTGCGGACCGCCTCGGTGACGCCGCCCAGGCCGCGGAGCTTGGCGAGGGCGGTCTCGACGTCGCCGTCCAGGGTGAGCTCGATCCGGTCGGCCCCGCCGACCAGCTCGACCAGCTCATGGCGGGTGCCCTCGGCGACGACGGAGCCGTGGTCGACGATCGCGATCCGGTGGCAGATGCGCTCGACCTCCTCCATGTAGTGGGAGGTGTAGAGCAGCGCCATGCCGTCGGCCACCAGGCGTTCGAGGCCGTCCAGGATGGACTTGCGGCTCTGCGGGTCGACGCCGACCGTGGGCTCGTCCAGGATGAGCAGTTCGGGACGGTGCAGCAGGGCGGCGCCGATGTTGATGCGCCGCTTCATGCCGCCGGAGTAGGTGTCGAGTTTGGCGTCGGCGCGGTCGGCGAGGCCGACCAGGTCGAGCACCTCCTCCACCCGCCCGCGCACCTCCCTGCGCGGCAGGCCGAACAGGCGGCAGAAGAAGCGCAGGTTCTCCCGGCCGGTCAGGTCGGGGTAGAGGGCGATCTCCTGCGGGACGTAGCCGATCTTCGCCTTGGCCGCCATCGGGTCGGTTGCCAGGTCGGCGCCGCCGACCACGACCGTGCCCGTGTCGGGCTTGAGCAGGCCGACCAGCATGGAGATCGTGGTGGTCTTGCCGGCGCCGTTCGGGCCCAGCAGCCCGTACGCCTCCCCCGGCGCGATGGTGAACCCGACGTCGCGCACCGCGACCACGCCGCCGTAACTCTTGCTGAGGTTCTCGCAGGTCAGCGTGTTGATCAGCGTGTCGGTCATGGCCGCCACCCCCATGCCTCGCCGGGCTCTCCCTTGGCGGCCACGTTGCCGGCGAAGGTCTGGAGTCCGAGGTCGACGCCGAGCTGGTAGTCCAGCGGCGTGTTGCCGGTGACCCTGTTCCAGAGGATGTGGTTGGCCACCGCGTCGTCGCCGCCCCAGCCCTTGGACGAGCCCATCACGAACGCGGCGCCCATCACCGACTCGCCGCTGGGGTGGTTGTCGTGGACGTCGTTGTCGACCACGCACACCCGCTCGGTGCCGATCAGCGCGATCCCCACCCCCGAGATCGGCGGGCCCGCCGCGCCCAGCGCGCCGGGGTCCTCGCCGCCGGAGGCCAGGTCGTTGCCGTGGACGACGTTGCCGGCGACCAGGCAGTCCCGCACCCCGCCGTCCGGCTCCCCCTCGTAGGTCTGGTTGAGCAGCAGCAGCCCGATCGCGTTGCCGTGGCTGACGTTGCGCAGCACCCGCACCCCGCTGGAGTTGTCGACGAACACTCCGAACGCGTTGGCGAAGGTCTCGTTGCCCTCGACGAGCGCCTCGCCGCGGCCGCAGAAACTGACCGCGACGCCGCCGTACTGGCTGCCGGAGGCCCGGCACCGGAGCACTTCGCAGCCGTCGCCCTCCCGCACGTAGACACCCCAGACGGCGTTGTCCACGGCGGTCACGTCCCGGACGGCGAGGCCGGTGACGGAGTGGGCGTAGACGCCGGCGCCGGAGAAGCCGCGCACCGTCAGCCCGTCGAGGGTGACGTCGCGGACGCCGCAGGCGACGACGCCGGAGACGACATCCTCGCCCGCGTCGTGCAGTTTCGGGACGTCGGGGCGGAGCCCCGGTCCGGGGAGCAGCACGGCCCCCTCACCGCGCAGGGTCACCCCGTCGTGCCTGATCCAGACGTTCCCCGGGTACTCCCCCGCGGCGAGCAGGATCGTCGCGCCGGGGCCCGCCTCGTCCAGGGCGGCCTGGATCGGCTCGCCGGGCCGGACGGTCGTGGTCATGGACATCGGGTGTCCTTCCTGTCGGCGTAGACGACGGCGAGGGAGACGAGCAGCCCCGCGCCGCTCCCCCAGCGGGCCGCGCCCGCCACCTGGCCCCGGCCGCCGGCCAGGCGGAGCCGGGCGGCCTCCCGGCAGGCGCCACGCAGGACGTACGCCGCGCCGGCGGTCAGGGCCAAGCCGGTGGCGGCGGTGAGTTCGGCGGCCGCCTCGTCGAGCAGCTCGCCGGCCCAGGGCGACGGCGGCTCCGGCGCCGCCTCGAAGTCGTGCCAGCTGAAGCCGGGCGGGCGGCCCCCGACGGCCTTGATGAAGCTCTCCTTGACCGGGAACGTCGCCGCGCCCAGGCCTCGGTCACGTTCGGCGAGGGTGGTGAGGTGGCGGGCGAAGGTCGCGCCGCCGCGCGCGGCGGCCCGGCTCAGCCGGTCGGCCGAGACGATGTCCACCCCGATCAGGACGGCGGTCACGCCGGCACCCGCCCGTGCCGGTCCAGGAACGACTCCAGGACCGCGGTGTACTCGTCGGCCCGCTCGATCATCGGGATGTGGCCGCTGTCGGCCACGACGACGACCTCGGTCCCCGGGTAGTCAGCGAGCAGTTCCAGCCAGGGGTCGACGGGGGTCATCCGGTCGTGCCGGCCCCACACGAACGCGGCAGGGCAGCGCACCTTGTCCAGTGCGGGCCTGACCTGGTAGCGGCGGGTGGCCTTGATGCTGCGGGCCATGCTGACCATCGCCTCGGGCCGCAGCATCATGGCGCCGACGCCGTCCATCTGCTCCTGGGTGAAGAACCGCTCCTCGCCGTGGAAGAGCGCGGCCGTCATCCGGTCGCCGAACTCCGCGCCGACCGGCCGCACGCTGGCCCGCCGGTCGAAGCTGAGGCCGACGTCGGGGTCGGGGGTGAGGCCGGGGGCGCCGCTGACCACGATGCCGCGCACCCGGTCGGGGTGCCGCCCGGCGAGGTCGATCGCGACGAGCCCGCCGAGCGAGTTGGCGCACACGATCACATCCCGTTCGCCGGCCTCGTCGCAGGCCCGCAGGAGCGCGTCGCCGAGCCGTTCGATCGACCCGGCCACCCGCCGGTCGAGAGCGCAGACGGCCTCGTGGGTGCGGAGCACCGGCACCCCCGCCGCCGCCAGCCGCCGGTAGGGGTGCTCCCAGATCCAGCCGCCGGCGAACAGCGCGGACATGAACACCACGGCCGGCCGGCCGCCGTCTCCCGGCGCGTGCTCGAAGGTGAAGTCGGTCATCGTTGCTCCCGTCACAGTAGGGGGACGTCGCCGGGGGTCCACCCGCAGCCGCAGGCCGCGCCGTCGCCGAGCCGGACCACGGTGCCGCAGTCGGCGCAGCGGGCGTACTCGCGGACGACCTCGGGGATCAGGACGCTGGTGAGGGCCCGGGCGCAGAGCCCGGCCCTGAAGAATCTGCGCACCGCCCGCTGGTGCGGGCGGGCGTGCACGGCGCGCACCGACTCGGGCCGGTCGAAGGCGGCGAGGGTGTACTTCCGGTCGCCGACGTCGAAGGTGGCGACCCCGAGGAAGCCCTTGGAGGCGCGCAGCCCTTTGACGATCTCCACGCTGAGCAGGTCCACCTCGGCGGCCTCCGCCGGGCCGCCGACCTCCACCCAGGTGAGGGTGAACGCGCCGGGCCGGTCGGTGCGGCTGCTCGCCGCCCGCGCGCTGACCCCGAATTCGCGCACCTCGTCGGCGGCGGGAACGAAGGCGGCCCGGTATCCGAGCGCCCCGGCGACGGCCAGCCGGTCGAAGGAGCGCCTGACCCGCCCCTCGGCGGTGACGAGGTCGGTCCCGGCGATCCTGACGACGCCACCGGCGCCAGGAATTCCCAGGTAGGAGTCACGGTGGTCGGCTTCGAGGGTCCACCAGACGGTCACCGCGTCGGCGTCCCCGGTCACCTGCTCGACCTGGAGGCGCGGGTTCCTGAAGCGCTCCAGGACGGCCGCCGCGTGCGCGGCCAGCGCGTCGCCGCTGAGCCAGCCGCCGGTGTCGGGGTCCTGGAACTGCGCGGCGGTGGCGGCCACGGCGGCGGGGTCGGCGCTCCGCCACGCCTCAAGGTGGGCTTCAGCGATCTTCCTGGCGTCCATCACGCGTCACCGTCCTCCGGGAGCCCGGCCGACGCCACGGCCATCGCCAGCGCCCGGCCGGAGGTGTGGCTGAGCGAGAGCCGGATGCGCTGGTCGATCCGGGCGGCGAGGGCGGGGCCGAGCCTCACGAAAGGGGGATGGCCGTCGTTGCAGGCGGCGGTGCGGGCGCAGGCCGCGGTGGGCCGGGGCAGGACCTCGACCTGGACCAGATGCTCGGCCGTCGGCGGGACGCCGAGCAGGCGCAGGACGGCCTGCTTGGCGGCCAGCCGCCCGGCCCAGTGCTGGAGCGACCGGCCGGCGCCGGAGCGCAGCCGTTCGGCGGGGGTGTAGACGTCCTCGATCCGCATGCCGTCCAGCAGGTCCTGCGGCCGGGTGAGCCCGGCGAAGGCGACCATGGCGCTGCCCCACCGGCTCATGCCGCGAACTCCCTGGCCAGCCGGCGCAGCGTGCCGGGGTCGGCCATGCTCAGGCAGCGCGCGCCGGCCCGGCGGGACAGCCCGGCCAGCACCTTGCTGTCGCCCACCTCGACGGCGGGCCCGAGCGCGTCCACCACCGTGACGGTGTCGGTCCAGCGGACCCTGCCGGTGAGCTGGGCGATCAGCGAGTCCCTGATCACGTCGAGGTCCTCGGTGGGTCTGCCGGTGACGTTGGGGACGACCGGCACACTCGGCGCCGCCATCGGCGCGGCCCGGACGGCCTCGGCCCAGCCCGGGACGGCCGGGGCCATCAGGGGCGAGTGGAACGCGTTGCCCACCGCCAGCGACACGATCTTGGCGGCGTCGACGGCCAGGCCGGTCAGCCGGTCGAGCGCCGCCGTCGAACCGGAGACGACCACGTGTCCCGGCGCGTTCTCCAGCCCGACCACGAGCGGCTCCGCCGGGGTCCCGGCCTGCGCGGCCAGCTCCTCGACCCGCTCGACCGGCAGGCCCATCACCGCGCGCATCCCGCCCGTCACGCCGACCCGCGCCATCAGCCGCGACCTGGTCTCCACCAGGCGGACCGTGTCGGCCAGCCCGAGCACCCCTGCGGCGTGCAGCGCGGTCAGCTCGCCGACGCTGTGACCGGCCACCACGCCCGGCTCGTAGCCCTCTTCCGTCAGCACGGCCAGCGCCGCCAGGTTGCAAGCGGTCACCGCGATCTGCGCGTGCTCGGTGGCGACCAGCCGATCGAGCGGGCCGCGCACGCACAGCGGCGAGATCGGCCGCGTCAGCAGGTCGTCCACCTCGTCGAACACGGCGCGGGCGACCGGCCGGCGGCGCAGCCAGGCGCCCATGCCGACCCGGACGGTGCCCTGACCGGGGAACAGGTACCCGAGCATCAGAGCCGCCTGCGCGGGCGTCGTTCGGCCTGGGCCGAGTCCTCCGTGCCGAGGAAGCCCAGCAGCAGTTTGCTGACCACGTCGGGGGCGTCGAGCGGAATCCAGTGGCCGGCCTCCTCGACCCGCTCGTACCGCCAGGGGCCTTTCACGAACTTGGCCGAGCCGAGCATGCCCTCCTCGCGCAGCGCCTGGTCGCCCGCCCCCCAGATGCCCAGGGTCGGGGCCAGGACCGGCGGGAACGGCCGGGCGGGCCGCAGCTCCGCCTCGGGCGAGCGGTTCGCGCGGTACCAGTTCAGGCCGGCGGTCAGCGCGCCGGGCCTGGCCATGTCGCGCAGGTAGCGGTCGTGGTCGCCGTCCCTGCCCATGATCTCCTTGAACAGCCGCCAGCCGTTGCGGCGCAGCAGTTCCTCGCTGATCCCGGGGAACTGGTAGAGCAGCATGTACCAGGAGGCCGCGCGCTGCTCGATGGACGGCCGCGCGAACACCCCCGGGTGGCCGACCGACAGCACGGCGAGGTGGTCGATCCTGCGGGGCATCAGGAACGCGTACATCCAGGCGATGGCCGCGCCCCAGTCGTGGCCGACCACGTGCGGGCGGCGGATGCCGAGCCTGGTGGTGAGGGCGACGACGTCGTTGACGATCGTCTGCATGCCGTACGCCTCGACCTCCTGCGGCTTGGAGGAGTCGCCGAAGCCGCGCAGGTCGGGCGCGATCACCCGGAACCCGCCCTCGGCGAGCGCCGGGATCTGGTGCCGCCACAGGTAGGAGGAGTCGGGGTAGCCGTGCAGCAGGATGACGGGGTCGCCTTCGCCCTCGTCCACGTAGGCGATGTCGACGTCGTTGACGCGCACCGTCTTCTTCTCGGTCATGCCGTCTCCCTGAACAACCGTTCCGCGAAGAACTCGCTGAATCCGAATTCGGGCACATCTTCGGGGGCCACCATGTTCAGCAGGCCCGTGACCTGGGCGGCGAAGTTCTTCGCCATCAACCGGCGGGCCCGCCGGCGGCGTTCCACGGCCTCCTCGCCGAACTCCACGTGCAGCCGGCTGACGATGTCGGCGCCGAACGCGAGCCGATCCAGCCGGAACTCCCGCTCCCGCACGTACGGCTCGAACGCCGCCGGCGACCAGTCGTCGGAAGCGAGCAGGAGGTCGCAGACGGTCCTGGAGTCGCGCATCGCGCAGGAGAGCCCGGTGCCGAGCACGGTGTCGGCGTTGCCGGCCTCGTCACCGATCAGCACCACACCCTCGGCCAGCGGCGGCCCCTCCGGCACGCTCGACACCGACGGCCACACCGACAGCGGCCCGGCCGGGACGGCCTCGGTGACGGCCTTGCCGCGATCGGGCAGGCAGTCGAGCTCGAACGCGGCCAGGAACCGTTCGACGCCGCCCTCGCCCCGGTAGCGCAGCTTGTTCTCGGCGGGGAAGTTCAGGTAGAGGCGGGCGCGGCCGTACCCCTGCGGGAAGACCATGAACATCACGTCGCCCTCGGTGCCCATGGCCTGCACGTCGGCCGGCCAGGAGTCCAGGCCCTCGACCATCATGCCGCCGCCCCAGTGGTGCATGGAGTTGCGCATGGTGACGCCGATCTGCCGCCCGACGGTGCAGCCCCGGCCGGTCGCGCCGAGCACCATCCTCGGGCGGATCTCGTGCTCGCCCTCGGGGGTCCGGTAGGTGACGACGGGTTCCGGTCCGGCGGTGACGCGGATGCGGGAGGCGTCCATCACCAGGCGGGCGCCCGACCCCACGGCCTGGGCGGCCATCAGCTCGCACACCGCGTGGTGCGGGAAGGACATCGGGCCGCCGACGCCGGGGATGAACCCGGTCATGTCGACGGCCTCCACCTCGTCGTCGCCGACCGCCTCGTCCCAGGTCATCCACTCCCGGATCTCCCAGGCTCCGCCCGCGCCGAAGCAGTCGTAGACGCCGAGCCGCTGCGCCTCGCGGATGCCCCAGGGGGCCAGCCACTCTCCGCGGACCAGATCGTGGTAGGCCCGCTGCTTCTCCAGGAGCACGACCTCCAGCCCACCGGCGGACAGTCTGCAGGCCGCCGACGCGCCCGCGATGCCGCCTCCGACGATCACGACATCGGTCATGCCTCCCACCTCTCCCAGTACGTGCGTTCCTTCGCGCGGGCCCGGTCCGCCGGGCGGAAGTCGGTGCCCACCGTGTAGGCGACCGGGATCATGCAGACCTGCGTCACCCCGGACGGGATGCCCAGCAGCTCGCCGACCTGCCGCTCGTGCGGGATGTGCATGCAGGTGATCGTGCTGCCGAGGCCGCGGCTGCGCAGCGCCAGCTGGAAGGACCAGATGGCGGGGAAGATCGAGCCGTAGAAGATGCTGGCCCGCATCGGGCCGAGCCGGACGTGATGGCCCGGGTCCTCCGGCGGCTTGGTCGACATGCGCTCCCGCCAGGCGGCGTCGATCGCCTCGATGTCCGGGGGGCGGCCGAGCACGCACGGGATGACCAGGATCGGCACCCGCGCGATCGTCTCTGCCAGCGCGACCACCGACTCGTTGTTGCGGCGTGCCTGCGGCGTGTTCCGCCGCCGCCCCGCGTTGGTCCACACGTCGTTGCGGTGGAACAGCCAGGACGCCCGGGTCATCTCGGCGATCTTCTCTTTGACGGCGGGCTCGCTGATCACCAGCCAGCGCCAGTTCTGGTGGTTGTTCGCGGTGGGCGCCTGGACGGCGATCTCCAGGGTCTCCTCGACGATCTCCCTGGGCACCGGCCGGTCCAGGTCCAGGCGGCGGCGTACGGAACGGGTCGTGGTCAGCAGCCGATCGGTCTCGCTCACCTCGAAGAGGGTCATAACGCCCCCAGCAGGACGGCGCCGCGCACCGAGCCGGGCGCGGCGCTGAGCACCAGCGCCCGCCGGGCCGGCTCCGGCAGCTCCGGTTCGCTCAGGTAGTCGGCGAGCGTGCCCGCCGCCGGCGTGGCCAGCCCGGTCAGGGCGGGAGCGACCCCGTCCCTGATCGCGAGCGCGGCCAGCGCGATGTTCAGGGCGCCGGTCGCGGCCTGGCAGTCGCCGGTGAGCCCGGCCGACGCGGTCAGCGGCACGCCGGGCAGCGCGGCCAGCACGGAGGCGGCCTCCTCGGCGTCGTCGTCGCCTCCGGTGGCCGCGCCGACCACCAGGTCGAGCGGTCCGGTGAGACCGGCGAGTCCGGTGAGCCCGTCGAAGGGGCCGCCGACGTGGCCGGCGCCCAGCACCCGCGCGTAGGGGCTCCCGCCCCGCGCCGCGCAGTGGTCGGCCGCCTCCACCACGAACGCGACCGCCGCCGACCCGGGCACCCGTCCGGAGTCCCGGTCGTACGGCGACACGAACGCGTCCTGCGGCACCACGCCGACGTGCTCGTCGGCGGCCACCACCACGACCACGTCCGCCTTGCCCGCGCTGATCATCTCCACCGCGCAGTCCAGGGCGATCGACGCCGACGCCCCGCCGTTGCAGATCGTCGTGGTCGGCCCGCGCAGCCCGAGGGTCTGGCAGACCGCGCCGCCGGTGGCGTTCAGCACCACGTTGGAGAAGCTGAGCACGGCGGGCTTGTTCGGGTTGGCCGCGATGCTGTCGTCGAAGCCGCCGGTGCTCTCCGCCGACCCGGCGCCGGTGGCGAACACCAGCCCGACGTCGTCGAGTTCCTTCCTGGGCAGCTTCAGCCCGGCGTCCTCCCAGCTCAGCCGGGCGGCCGCGATGGCCATCCGGGACAGGTGGTTCATGTGCCGCCACAGTGAGCGGGGCGCGAACGTCCTGCCCTCCAGGGCGGGCCGCGCGCCCGGCGCCCGGCGGCCGGCCAGGAGGGCCTCGGTGGTCTCGGCGATGCCGGCCCCGAGCCCGGTGACCGGGCCGAGCCCGGTGATCACGACCTCCCGCGGGGACGGTTCGGCGTACTCCCGGCCGGCGTCCGGCGTGGTCAGGACCAGCGAGACGTTGTTGCCGCCGAACGCGTAGTTGTTGGAGACGACCGTGTCGGTCGAGAGCTTGCGCGCGCGGTTCGGCACGAAGTCGAGGTCGCCGGGCACGGCGCCCGGGTCGAAGCCGATCGTGGGCGGCGCGATGCCGTCGCGCAGGGCGAGCACGGCGGCGACCGCCTCGACCGCGCCGGCCGCGCCCAGGGTGTGGCCGACGAACGACTTGATGCTGCTGGTCGGCACCTGCCCGGCACGCGGCCCGAAGGCCGCGCGCATGACCTTGGCCTCCATCGCGTCGTTGGCGGGGGTGCCCGTGCCGTGCCCGCTGACGTAGCCGACGTCGTCGGTGGTCAGGCCGGCGTCGGCGAGCGCCCGCCGCATCGCGGACACCCCGCCGCGGCCGGTGGGGTCGGGGGCGGTGGCGTGGTAGGCGTCGGCCGACAGGCCGTACCCGGCGACCTCGGCCAGCGGGACCGCGCCCCGGGCCAGCGCCAGGTCCAGCGGCTCCAGCAGCAGGAACGCGGCTCCTTCGCCGAGGTTCAGGCCGTCGGAGTGGCTGTAGGGCCGGCACGGGCCGGTGCTCAGGGCCTTGAGCCCGGCGAAGCCGGCGTAGGTGCCGAACAGCAGCGGGTCGACGCCGCCGGCCAGGACGGCGTCGGCCTCCCCGGCGCGGATCTTGTCCTTGGCCAGCCCGACCGCGTTGCCGCCGGCCGCGCAGGCCGTGGACACCAGGATGCGGGGGCCGCGCATGCCCAGCCGGTCGGCGATCACGTCCTGGGTGTGGTGCATGGGCTGGTAGTGGCCGGCCGCGTCCGGGGTGGCCTGGCACTTGCCGAGGATCATCCCGAACCGGGTGGCGTCGATGCCGGTCAGCCCCGCCTGGGCGATCGCCTGGCGGGCCGCGATCAGGGCGAGCCCGGCGGTGCGGTCGAGGGCGGTGTCGGGCCCGGGCAGCTGCCCGGTGATCCACTCGTCCGGGACCTGCCCGGCGTACCGGGCCTCGAAGACCTCGAAGGCCGGGTCCCGGATGGGGGTGAGGCCGCCCTGGCCGGTGGTGAGCCGGTGCCAGAACTCTTCGGGGTCCCGGCCGATGGCACAGATGACTCCCAGGCCGGTGACGACGACGGGCCGCAGCGCCATACTGGATCTCCTTACCTGGCGGACCGATCAGATGATCGGAATGCTCCAGCTCTTGGGCACGATGTAAGGGCTGGTCAGCGTGGTCACACCGGCGCCTTCCACGGTGAGCTCCAGCCCGGCGGCGGCCAGTCCGGCCTCCACCCTGGCCAGGCCGAGCGTCGTGCCGAGGCCGACGCTGCGCACCGCGAACACCACCTCGCCGACGTCCTCGCCGCCGGCCAGGACGCGCGCGCCCGGCTCGGGCACGGTGTCGCCGCCGGAGAAGCCGACGGTCCTGCGGCCCTGCCGCGACTCGAACGCGGCGAGCACGGCCTCCTTGCCGACGAACTCGTCCTTGGTGATGTCGACCAGCCAGTTGGCGCCGATCTCGATCACGTTGACGTCGCCGGCGGTCTCCAGCCGGGGGATGGGCTGGCGGACCTCCAGCATGGCCAGCTCCAGCGCCTCCTGCCCGGAGGGGGTGACGTGCTCCAGAGTGGCCCGCCACAGGTCGGCGGCGGATTCGACCGGCACGATCATCTGGTAGCCGTACTCGCCGGTGAACCCGGTCCGGGCGAAGATGATCTCGACGTCGTTCCACACGGTGTCCGACACCGCCTCGAAGGGCAGCGAGGCCAGCTCGCCGTCGATCAGGCGGCCGACCACGCCCCACGCGTACGGGCCTTCGAGCCCGATCACCGTCAGGTCGGCCGAACGGTCGACGATCTCCACGTCCTCGTCGTTGACCGCCCGCAGATGCTCCAGCAGCCGGGTGCCCGCCCCGACCGAGCTCTCCAGCAGCAGCCCGTCCTCCCGGCCGAACGCCAGGACCTGGTCGACGACCCGCCCGTCGTCGTCCAGCACCAGGCTCATCATGCAGCGCTCGGAGGTCAGGTACTCGACGTCGCGGGCCAGCACCCGCTGCGCGAAGTCCACCGCGCCGGGACCGCTGATCTCGATCAGCGTGTGCCCGCTCAGGTCCAGCGCCACGGCCCGTTCCCTGAGCACCTTGTACTCGTCCGACAGGTCGGTGAAGCGGAGCGGGACGGTGGCGTCGCCCACCTGGCCGTAAACGATGTCGGTCATCGGGGTCACACCTTTCCTTCGGCGGCGTTGCCCGCCGGATCGACGATGGTGAGGATTCCTTCGGCCGCGACCTGGCCGTCGACCCGGGCCGAGACCCGGAACTCGGCGAAGCCCGCGCCGCCTCCGGTCCGCTCGGCGGTCAGGGTGAGCCGGTCGCCGGGGACGACGGGGCGGCGGAACCGCATCGACCTGACTCCGGCCAGGTAGCTGATCCGGCTGGCCCCGGCCAGGGCGAAGACCAGGCCGGCGAGCTGCGCCATGGCCTCGATCATCACCACGCCGGGCAGCACCGCCTCGGTCGGGAAGTGGCCCTGGAACCACAGCTCGGTGCCGGTGACGTTCTTGGTCGCCGTGCCCTTCGTGCCGGGTTCGACCTTGCCGACCCGGTCCAGCAGCAGCATCGGCCAGCGGTGCGGCAGCACCTCGCGGATCTGGTCGTTGCTCAGCCCGGTGACGGGGGCCGCCGCCACGATCGTCATGCGGTCGCCCCGAGCCGCGGATCGACCTCGTCGGCCAGGCGGGAGATGGAGCCGAAGACGGCCATCTCGCTGTCGTACAGGGCCACCCCGAACTCGGCCTCGATCGCGACGTACAGTTCCAGCACGTCCAGGCTGTCGAGTTCGAGGCCGCGCCCGAAGAGTGGCTGGTCGTCGGTGATCCAGTCGGGTTCGACCTCCAGGTCGAGGCGGGACACGATCATCTTCTTGATCTGGCTGCACGTCTGCTGGCGCTCGGCGGCCTTGGCGCGGAGCTCGTCGACGGTCATCTGTCCTCCAGTTGGTTCTTCGGCGTTGGGTTCTTCAGCCGAGGCCGCCGCCGTGGGCGACCACGACAGAGCCGGAGATGTAGGACGCCTTGTCGGATGCGAGGAAGCTGACGATCGAGGCGATCTCCTCGGGCCGCCCCATCCGGCCCAGCCGGATGCGGGACTCGTACTGCTTCCTGATCTCGGCGGGCACCCTGCGGGTCATGTCGGTGGCGACGAAACCGGGCGCGACGACGTTCGCGCGCACCCCGTGGGGGGCGGCCTCGTTGGACAGCGCCCGGGTGAACGCGATGATCGCGCCCTTGGACGCCACGTAGTTGGTCTGGCCGGGGAAGCCGCCGTCCAGGCCGCTGGTGGACGACAGCGTCACGATCGCCCCGCGGCGCTGGTGCTGCATCAGCCGCAGGCCCTCCCGGCAGGCCAGGAACGTGCCGACCACGTTGACGTCCATCGGCGTGCGGAACTGCTCCAGGTTCATCGCGACGAGGTAGCGGTCGAGGGTGATGCCGGCGCTGGTCACCAGGATGTCGAGCCGGCCCCGGACGGCGCGGACCTCGCGGAACATCGCCCGCACCGCGTCCTCGTCGGTGACGTCCGCGCGAACGGCCGTCGCGGTGCCGCCGCGCTCCTCGATGAGGGTGACGACCTCCTTGGCGTCCGCCTCGGAGCGGGCGTAGTTGACGATGACGTGCGCGCCCTCGGCGGCGAGGTCGAGCGCGACGGCCCGGCCGATTCCGCGGGAGCCACCCGTAACCAGGGCCACGGAGCCTTCGGCAAAGAGCATCGTCGTCTCCAGACAATCGCACTCAGAAATAGTCCGAAACTTCAAGAATCAAGCTACTAAGGCGCGATATCACGGCTGTATCACCGGGTTATCCACGGATTGACGCACATTAGGCGACATATGATTCTGGCTCCGTGGACGAAGCACGCGTCGAGAACGTCGAGATTTTGATCGTCGGCGGCGGTCCGGTCGGACTGGCGGCGTCCATCGAGTTGTCCCGGCACGAAATATCTTCGTTACTCGTCGAAAAACATCCGGATACATCTCTTTTTCCGAAAGCGCGGCTCGTCTCCACCCGGACGATGGAGATCCTGCGCTCCTGGGGCATCCAGGACGAGGTGGAGCGGGCCGGCATGCCGCGCGAGGACGTGCTGGCGGTCGGCGTCGGCACCTCGCTGAGCGCCGGCGACTACCTGCGCAAGGCGGCGGCCATCGCCGAGGACGCGGCGCAGAGCCCGACCTACACCTATCTGTGCTCCCAGGACGTCCTTGAAGTGATCCTGCGCCGGGTCGCCGAGTCGGCCGCCGACGTGCGCTTCGGCACCACCATGACCGACCTGCGGATCGACCGTGACGGGGTGCTGGCGACCGTGGTCGCGGGCGGGGTCGCCACCCGGGTCAGGGCCCGCTACCTGATCGCCGCAGACGGCGGCCGCAGCGCGATCCGCGAGCGGCTCGGCATCGCCATGGAAGGCCCGCCCCCGCTCGGGCACATGGTCAGCATCATGTTCGACGCCGACTTCGACTTCCTGCCCCCCGGCCGCCGCGCCGCCCTCTCCTTCGTCCGCAGCACCCCGGGCGGCGCGATCGAGGCGGTCGACAACCGCCGTCGCTGGATCATGCAGACCGGGTACGACCCCGCCAGGGGCGGCAGCGCCGACGACTTCACCGAGGAGTACTGCCTGGCCGCCGTACGTTCGGCGATCGGCATCCCCGGCCACCCGGTCGACATCGTCGGCGTGATGCCCTGGCTCCAGCAGGCGGCGGTCGCCGCCGAGTTCGCCAAAAACCCTGTCTACCTGGCCGGGGACGCCGCGCACGTGGCCACCCCGCAGGGCGGGTTCGGCATGAACTGCGGCATCCAGGACGCCCACAACCTGGCCTGGAAGCTGGCCGCCGTCCTGCGCGGCGAGGCCGGCCCGCGACTGCTGGACACCTACGCGGAGGAACGCCGCCCGATCGCGGTGCGCACCGTGGACGAGAGCCTGGTCAACGCCATGATCACGTTCAAGATGATGGCCGGACGGCTGTCCATGCACGAGGCCATCGAGCAGCAGGCGGGGCGGCGCGGGTCGGAGGGGCTGGTGCTGGGCTTCCACTACGACTCGGCCGCCGTCGTCCCGGACGGCACGCCGGAGCCCATGCCGGCCGATCCGTACCGGACGTATGTGCCGACCGCCCGGCCGGGCCACCGCGCCCCGCACGTCTGGGTGTCACCCGGCGTGTCCACGCTCGACCTGCTCGGCCCGGCGTTCACCCTGCTCACGGCGGCGGGCAGCGGATGGGCGCCGGCCCCGGGGGTGAAGGTGGTGGAGATCGACTCGGCGGAGTGGGCCGAGGCGTACGGCGTCGGCCCGGAGGGCGCGGTCCTGGTCCGCCCCGACGGCCATGTCGGCTGGCGTACCCGGAGCGGCGACCACGCCGGACTGGAGAAGGCGCTCGACGTCATCCTGGCGCGGGAGTGACCGACAGGGAGCGGATCCGGGCGGCCCCCATCCGCAACCGCAGCGGATTGCCGCAGGAGCGCGCCAGCAGATCCGTTACGGCCTGCCCCCCGGCCGGGCCGGCCAGCAGCCCGGCCAGTTCCCTGGCGGCCTCGGCGGCGAGCGGCCGGACGAACTCGCGGTGCGCGCCCTGCCGGGCCACCAGCTCGTCGAGCGGGTCGGTGCTGGTCACGATCACCCGGCAGTTCGCGCCGCCGGGCAGCAGCGGCAGGACCTGGGCGGCGTCTACGGCCCGGTCGAGCACCACGACCATCCGGCGGCGGGCCGTCCAGCTGCGGAACAGCGCGACCTTCTCGTCGCGGTCGGCGGGGATGTCGGCGCGTGGCACGCCGAGCGCGCGCAGGAACCGTCCCAGCACGGCGGCGGGCTCGGTCTCCTCCAGGTCGGCGAACAGCTGACCGTCGGGGAACCAGTCGGCCCGGTCGTGCGCCCACCGCAACGCCAGCGCGGTCTTGCCGATGCCGGCCGGGCCGCTCAGCACGGTCGTGCCGGGCAACGCCACCTCGGGGTCGGGCCGCAGCACCGCGTCCAGCGCGGCCAGTTCCTCCCCCCGCCCGACGAACGGCAGGACCCGGGGCGGGAGCTGGGAGGGCACGACGAGTCCGGCCCGGTGCGCGGGCTGCCGCATCAGGCCGGACTCGTCGCGCAGGATGCGCTCGTGCAGGTGGCGCAGCGCGGGGCCGGGCTCCAGGCCGATCTGGTCGCGCAGGTAGCGGCGGGTCTCCTGGTAGGTGCGCAGCGCGTCGGCGCGTCGGCCGGCCCGGTACTGGGCCAGCATGAGCTGGGCCCTGACCCGCTCGCGGAACGGGTGCTCGGCGACCAGCGCCAGCAGTTCGGGGATCACCTGGTGGTGGTGGCCCAG
This sequence comes from Herbidospora galbida, assembly GCF_005233835.1. GTDB lineage: Bacteria > Actinomycetota > Actinomycetes > Streptosporangiales > Streptosporangiaceae > Herbidospora > Herbidospora galbida. The sequence goes on from NZ_SZQA01000038.1 coordinate 32,409, forward strand.
TTCGATCTCCAGCTCCAGGCAGCCCTCGGCGGCCTCCAGCCGGGACTCCTCCATCCGGGCCACGTCGAAGCGCAGGCCCCGGATGTCCTCGAAGGGGTTCCCGCGCCAGAGCGCGAGCGCCTCCCGCAGCAGCCGGACCGCCTGCTCCGGGTTCTTCGCCGCGGCCTCGCCCCGGGAGCGGGCCACCAGGGACTGGAACCGCAGCCAGTCGATGCTGTCGGGGGCTGGGCGGATCAGGTAGCCGGGGCTGGACGTCTCGATCACGCCGGCGCCCAGGACGCGGCGGAGCCGGGACACGCAGATGGCGATCTGGCGGCGCGCGCTGGGGGGCGCGGCCTCCGTCCAGACCGTCTCGATCAGGCGGTCGACGCTGACCGCGCGGCCCGCGTTGAGCACCAGGCCGGCCAGTATCGCCAGCTCGCGGCCGGCGCAGATCCGCAACTCGACGCCGTCGCGCAGGACCTGCATGGGGCCGAGCACCCGGAATATGAAACCGTCGCCCATCATCGGGCCCATAAATTCTCGAAGAGATAATGTTGAGCCATTTCAATAATCTCTCCCGCACAGATTCCACTGACTCCGAACCTAATCAGCGGCCCCTCGTCCCGGCACCCCTAGCACCCCCCTGTTACCCGTCACCCCGACGCCCGACGGGGATTCCCCTGTTTCTCCGGGAAACCGGCACCGGCCGAACCGTCACTGTACGCTTTTGAGCGGACTTTGACCGCCACTGCGCTCGCCGAGGGGGGAAATTGCGTTTTACGAGACTCGGGCGGGACGGCCCGGTGATCTCCAATATCGGGCTCGGCACCCTCGCGCTGTCAGGGGCGTACGGGTCGGTGGACCCCGGCGACGCGCTCCACCTGATCGGCCGCGCGCTGGACGCCGGCGTCAGCATCGTCGACACCGCCGACCTCTACGACGACGGCCAGGTCGAGCGCCTGATCGGCCGGGCGGTCGCGAGCCGCCGCGAGGAGATCGTCGTCTGCACCCGAGGGAGCGGCACCGCGCAGGCGTGCGAGGCGTCGCTGAAACGCCTCGACGTGGACGCCATCGACGTCTACTACCTGCGCTCCCCGCACCGGGACGCCCCCGTCGAGGAGAGCATGTCCGGGCTGGCCGACCTGGTCAGAGCCGGGAAGGTCCGCCATGTCGGCCTGTCCGGCGGGACGCTGCGGCAGCTCCGCGAGGCCAGCGCCGTCCATCCGGTGGCCGCGCTCGCGGTGGAGTACTCCCTGTGGGGACTGCGCGCCCAGCCCGGCCTGCTGGCCGAGGCCCGGCGGCTGGGCGTCAGCGTGGTGGCCGCCCGCCCGGTCGGCCGGGGCTTCCTCACCGGCCGCATCCGCTCCGCCGGCCAGCTGACGCCCGGCGACTGGCGGCGCCGCGACCCCCGCTTCCATCCCGCCGGCCTGCGCCGCGGCCTCGGCCCGCTGCGTGCGGTCGAGGACGTCGCCGCGCGGCTGGACCTGGGCGCGGGCCGGCTGGCGCTCGGCTGGCTGCTGTCCCAGGGCGACCATGTCGTCCCGGTGCCGAGCACCCGCGACGAGGTGCACCTGGAGATGAACCTCGCCGCCTCCGAGGTGCGGCTCGCCCCGGGCGTCCGCGACGAGCTCAGCCGGATCTTCCCGCCCGGGGCGGCCGATCAGTCCGACTCTCTCCTGCTCTGAGCCGGGATCAGCGACGCCGCCATCGCCTTGTTGACCGCGTCGATCCGGGAGACCGCGTTGAGCTTCACGAAGATGTTCCGCATGTGCCGCTTGACGGTCGCCTCGGCCAGCCCGAGCCGGCGGGCGATCTGGAGGTTGCTCAGCGCCTGCGCGGCCAGTTGCAGGATCTCCTTCTCCTTGTCGGTCAGCACCCCCGGCTGCGGGCCCTCCACCTGGGCCAGGCTGGCGCGGGACACGGCGAGCACGACCCGGCCCGGGTCCTCGTACACGCCGCGGACGGCCGCGAGCAGTTCGTGCCGGTGGATGCTCTTGAGCAGGTAGCCGCTGATCCCGGCCGCGAGCAGGCGGGTGAGGAGGTGCGGGCCGTCGTACATGCTCAGGATGATGATCCGGGTGGACGGCGACAGCGTCCGGATCCGGGTGACGGTCTCCAGCACGTCGTCGCCGGGGATCTCCACGTCGAGCAGCACCACGTCCGGGCGGGTGTCGCACACGACCCGTACGGCGTCGGAGGAGTTGCCCGCCTCGCCGGCGATGACCAGGTCGGCGGTGGATTCGAGGATCTCGCGCAGGCCCTCGCGGAACAGGGCGTGGTCGTCGACGAGCGCGACCGAGATCTTCCCGCTAGAGGTCGTCGGGCTCACGGGTCTGCCTCTTGAGCGGGATGGACAGGTCGACCCGGCAGCCGCTGCCCGGGTCGCTGGTGATCGCCAGCCGGCCGCCGAGCAGCTCGGCCCGCTCCCGCATCGAGGCCAGCCCCACGCCGCGGCCCCGGGCCCGCGACGGCTCGAAGCCCCGGCCGTTGTCCTGCACGAACGCCTGGAGTTCGTGCGGGGCGATGTCGACCCGCATCAGGATCACCGACGGCCCGCCGTGGGTCAGCGCGTTCCTGGTCGCCTCGCGGATGATCAGGAAGGACTCGTCAAGGACGCGCGGCTCGGCCCACGACTCGTCGCCGTTCACCTCCAGACCGACCGACACCCCGTTGTCCTCGATCGCCTCGAGGAACCCGAGCAGCGCCTTCTCCAGGCTCTTGACCGGCACCTGCGGGTGCAGTTCCGAGGTGATCTGGCGGAGGTGCTCCATCGCCTCCTGGATCGCCTGCTGGGCGACCCCGATCTTGATGGCCGCCCTGGCGGGGTCGGTGCCACGGTGCAGCTCCGACAGCGCGAGCTGCTGGTGCGCGACGCTGACGCCGTGACCGATCCGGTCGTGCAGATCGCGCGCGATCCGGCGGCGCTCCTCCTCCTGCGCCTGCTGCACCTCGTTGAGCAGGAACCCGTGGTAACTCTCGGAGGCCTCCCTGACCCGGCGCGAGAGGCTCTCCTCCATGCCGGCGGCGACCAACGCGAAGACGTCGGTAGGGCTGTCGGAACCGGCCGCAATTTGCCGGGCCAGATGTGTGAGCGCGGACCTGAAAAAAAGTGAGCCCGCCTCAAGAGATGCCTTCGGATGAACTCCGGAAGCCGCCCTGCTGGTGCCGACTTCCCAGGCGTGAAACTTATAGAGTTCGCTGACCTGCACTTTTCCGGAGCGCAGTGTCGCGGCTACGTCGTCGAGAACGTACTGGGCCGTCATAAGAGCCTGGCGAACCGCGTTCGGATCCGTGGAGAGCGTGTTGCCGGTGGCGTGCAGCTCCGACTCGAATTCCTCAAGGATTTCGGCCCGGCACGCATCCACGAATCTCGCCGGATCACCCTCCGCCCCGAAATCAGCACCCAAGGAAGTCCCTCTCGATTTGGGACGCGCGAGAGCCTACAATCTCCCACTTACGTCACAAAAGCAACATATCCTTCCCAATATTAGAGGACAGGACAGTAATGTGAACCACGTATTGCGTCGTCATGAAGGCCCGGTAAGGTCTGCGCCGCCGGCCCCGGGCGGCGCCCGCGTGTGCGGTGCGACCCGCCAGGGTGACCGCCACCGCTCCGGCGAACATGGCCACTGCGGTCCCGGTGAGCGGCGCCGAAAGCGCCGCACTGGCCACCCAGAACGCCCCCGCCAGGAGCAGCGCGGCGGCTGACATGACGTTCCCGGCCGCACGCGCGCCCCAGATCACCGCGATGGTGCGCCGGCCGGCGGCGGCGTCCCCCTCGATGTCCGACAGGTCCTTGGCCGGGATGCCGACGAGCGTCATCCAGCAGGTCGCGGCCGTCGCGAACATGATCAGGGTGAGCGGCGTGGCCCCGTCCGCCCCGTCGACGACCACGGTGAACCCTCCCCCGTAGGCCAGCAGCCCCGACCCGCAGACCACCGCGACGGTGCCGCCCGAGCGCCGCTTCAGGTGGAACGGCGCGCCCGAGTACAGGTAGCCGAGGACCAGGTTGGCCGCGACGACCCAGGTCATCGCGGCGGGCAGCCCGGCGGTCGCCACCAGCGACAGGGCCGCGGTGACCGCGGCCGCCGCGGCCGCCGTGCGCGGGTCCAGGTCATTGCGGGCGATCGGCCGGCGGGACCCGTTGACCCGGTCCTCGTGGACGTCCGAGACGCCGTTGCCCACATAGACCGCGAAGATCGACAACACCCAGGCGGCGGCGCCCTGCAGCACCTTCGCCGGGTCGGGGGCGGCGGCGACCGGCAGTGCCAGCGTCGCCCCAGCCAGGAATCTCAGCATGGACACGGCCAGCACGGCCGGCCGGGCCTCGATCGCGCAGAACCTCAGCGCTCTCATCGCGCGTCTGAGGGTGGAGGGTCCGGATGCCCGGCCCGATACCCACGTGCTCGCCATGACCGGATTGATACGCCGGAATCGGAGCCCGGTTAAGGGGGATAATCCGAGAGTTGCAGGCGGGAATACAACTTTTGATACCCCCCTTACCACTCGGGGCTACTTTCCCCGAACTGCCGACACCCCTTCTTGCCGGGCTCGGCGGCCCCTATTAGCTTGAGGCCAGCGAATCAGGGATCGTACAACTTTCAACAAGTCGACCTTAGGCAACCCGGCGCCGGATATCAAGCTTCTGCGCCCACCGGGGTCCCCACAGGCAATCGCACAGGTCAGGCCGCGCCGGGCCCCTCCTTGCATGATCCACCCGCCGGGAGTCATACAGGAAAGGAAATACGACGATGAAGGGTGTCGAGCGTTATTCCGAATTCACCCCCCTTGTTCTGACCGATCGCACGTGGCCGGGAAACCGCATCGACACCGCGCCGCGGTGGCTCTCCACCGACCTGCGGGACGGCAATCAGTCACTCGCCGATCCGATGACGCCCGAGCGCAAACTCCAGATGTTCGAACTTCTCGTGGGGATCGGCTACAAGGAGATCGAGGTCGGTTTCCCGGTGGCCAGCCGGAGCGATTACGACTTCGTGCGCATGCTCATCGAACGCGACCGAATACCGGACGACGTCTCGATCACCGTGCTCACCCAGGCCCGTGACGACCAGATCCGGCGCACCGTGGAGTCCCTGAAGGGCGCGCGCCGCGCGGTCGTCCACATCTACAACGCGACGTCCCCCCTGTTCCGCCGCACCGTGTTCAACCTCGACCGGGCGGGCGTGCGCGACCTGGCCGTCCGGGGCACCCGGACGATGATGCGCCACGCCGAGCGGACGCTGCCCGGCTGCGACCTGGCCTACCAGTACTCCCCCGAGCTGTTCAACGAGACCGAGGCCGACTTCGCCCTGGAGGTGTGCGAGGCCGTCATGCGGGTCTGGCAGCCCGAACGCGGGCGCGGCATCATCCTGAACTTCCCGACGACGGTCGAGCGGTCGCTCCCGAACGTCTTCGCCGACCAGATCGAGTGGCTGCACCGCAACCTGTCCCATCGCGAGCACGTCTGCCTGTCGGTGCACCCCCACAACGACCGGGGCACCGCGGTCGCCTCCGCCGAGCTGGCCCTGCTGGCCGGCGCGGAACGGGTCGAGGGCTGCCTGTTCGGCAACGGAGAACGCGCCGGCAACGTGTGCCTGGTCACCCTCGCGATGAACATGTACAGCCACGGCGTCGACCCCGGCGTCGACTTCTCGGAGATCAACGCGGTCCGGCGCACCGTCGAGCGGTGCACCGGACTGCCGGTCCACCCCCGCCACCCCTACGGCGGCGACCTCGTCTACACCGCGTTCTCCGGGTCGCACCAGGACGCCATCAAGAAGGGCTTCGACGCCCGCGCCCGGCAGGCCGCGGAGACGGGGACGCCCCCCGACGCGCTGCCGTGGCAGGTGCCGTACCTGCCGGTGGACCCCAAGGACGTGGGCCGGACGTACGAGGCGGTGGTCCGGGTGAACGGCCAGTCCGGCAAGGGCGGGGTGGCGTACGTGATGAGCGCCTGGCACGGCCTGAACCTGCCGCGCGGCCTGCAGGCCGACCTGTCGGCCCGGGTGCAGTGGCACGCCGACGCGGCCGGCGGCGAACTGAGCCCGAACCGGATCGGCGCGCTGTTCTCCGAGGAGTACCTCTACCACGGCGAGCCGACCGACCCGCTCCCGGTGGGCCGCGAACCGCTCGCGGCGACCCTGCACGTCGACGGGGGGTTCGAGGTCGGCGGCGTCCGGGCGGACGCGTTCGGCGCCCTCGGCTCGGTGCTGAGCCCGTGGGGCATCCGGGTCGACGTGGTGCACCGCACCGGGCGGCCGCTCGACAACGACGAGCTCACCCCGGACCAGCCGGTCAGGTCCGGCGACGAGACCGTGATCTACGCCGAGTGCCGCAGCGGCGGAGCGGTCGCCTGGGGCGCGGGCATCGACAGGGACGTCGCGGCGGCGGCCTTCTCCGCGGTCCGCGCGGCCGCCGACCGGCTCGCCAGGGACGGCCACCTGACCGCCCACCTGGCCGCCGCCGGGCACTGACGAAGAGGGGACGACGGTGGACGACACGCATGAGGGCATCGCGACGCTGCGGGTGCTGCTGGCCGAGGCGGTCGCGGGCAAGGGCAGGATCGCGATGGTCACCGGCGCGGTGGCGACCGGCAAGAGCGAGCTGCTGTACCTGATCGCCGAGCACGCCCTCGACCAGGGCGCGCTGCCGCTGACGGCCACCGGTTCGCCGGCCGAGAGCGGCCTGCCGCTGGGCGTGCTGTCCCAGCTGCTGCACCACGCGCCGCTGCCGGACGAGCAGCGGGCCGCCATGCTCGGCCTCCTGCACGAGGGCGCCCGCAGGCAGCTGGCCGGCGACACGGGCGCCGAGTCGATCGAGCACGTGGACGCGCAGATCGTGGACGCCCTCTGCGTGGTCCTGCTGGAACTGGCCGGGCGCTGCCCGCTGGTGATCACGGTCGACGACGTGCACCACGCCGATCGCGCCTCACAGCTGTGCCTGGCCTACCTGGCCAGGCGGATCAGGTTCGCGAATGTCCTGCTGGTGTTCAGCACCCCCGACCATAGCCCCCACCTGCGCACCCTCTTCCACACCGAGGTGCTCAGGCAGCCGCACTGCCGTCCGGTGCGACTCACCCACCTGTCCCGCGAGGGCGTCGACGCCCGGCTCGGCGAGGACGCCGCCCACCGGTTCGGCGAGCTCGTCCACACCCTGAGCGGCGGCAACCGGCTGCTCGTCGACGCCCTGCTGGAGGACCTCCAGGTCACCGGCGCCCCCGGTGACCGCTACGGCGAGGCGGTGCTGGCGTGCGTGCGCAGGCTGGGGCCGTGCGTCCAGGAGGCGGCGTACGGCCTGGCCGTGCTGGGCGAGCCCGGCTCGATCAGCCGCCTGCTCGGCCTCGGCGAGAGCGAGGCCGTCGTCGCCAAGTCGCTCCAGGCGATGGCCGGGGCCGGGCTGCTGGACGGCGGCCGGTTCCGGCACGAGGCGGCGCGCTCGGCCGTCCTGGCCGAACTGGACGCCGCCGACCGCATCCACCTGCACCGCCGCGCCGCCGAACTGGCCCACCGCGACGGCGCGTCCGCCGACGTCGTGGCCGGCCACCTCGCCCAGGCCGGCCACGCGGGCGACCCGTGGGCGCTGTCGGCCCTGGAGGAGGCGGCCCGGCTCGCGCTCCGCGACGACGGCGTGGAGTCCGCGATCGAGTACCTCAGACTGGCCTGGCGCGCCTGCGACGACGAGCGCCGCCGGGCCAGGATCGGCACCGCGCTGGTCCGGGCCGAATGGCGGATCGACCCCGGCACGCCCGCCGGCCACCTGGCCGGGCTGACCGACGCCCTGCACAAGGGCCACCTCGGCGGCGGGGAGACCGTCGTCCTGGCCAAGGCGCTGCTCTGGCACGGCCACGCCCAGGACGCCCTGGACGTCGTGGGCCGCCTGCGCGAGCTCCGCGAACCCGACCGGGAGACCTCGGCCGAGCTCGCCGCCGCCCGCCCGTGGTTCCGCGCCCACTACCCGTCGTTCCTGCCGCACCTGCCGGAGGTCGGCGTCCCGCCCGCCCCGGCCCTCGGCGTCGGCCGCCGGATCCAGTCGGCCGACGTGCTCGCCGACGTCCTCACCGACGGCCCCAGTGAGGAGACCATGGCCGCCGCCGAGCACATCCTGCGCGGCTGCCGCCTCGACGAGGTGACCCTGGACACGGTGGAGACGGCGCTGCTGGCCCTGACCTACACCGACCGCCCCGGCCGCGCCGCCCCGTGGTGTGACGCGTTCATCGCCGAGGCCGAAGCCCGGCGCGCGCCCAGCCGCCGGGCCCGCCTGTCCGCCATCCGGGCCGAGATCCGCCTCCGGGAGGGCGATCTGGCCGCGGCGGCAGGGGACGCGCGGCGGGCCCTGGAGATCATCCCCGCCGGGAGCTGGGGGGTGGCCGTGGGCGGGCCGCTGGGCACGCTGCTGCTGGCCGGCGGCGCGATGGGCCGGCTGGACGACTGCCTGCCCGAGGTCAACCTGCCCGTCCCCGAGGCGATGCTGGAGACCCGGTACGGCCTGCAGTACCTGCGGGGCAGGGGGCGTCTCAACCTGGCGGCCGACCGTCCCGGCCAGGCGCTGCGGGACTTCCGGCTGTGCGGCGAGCTGATGACGCGCTGGGACCTGGACGCCCCCGGCTTCATCGCATGGCGGCTGGACGCCGCCGAAGCCCTGATCGCGCTGGGCGACGAAGAGGAGGCCAGGCGGCTCGTGAAGGAGCAGCTCTCCCGCTGCGGGCCCCCGTCCCGGCGGGTCCGCGGTTCGGCGTTACGCCTGCTGGCCGCCGTCAGCGAGGTCCACGAGCGCCCGGCGCTGCTGCGCCAGGCCGCCGAGCCGCTCCAGGAGGGCGGCGACCGCTACGAGTACGCCCGCCTGCTGTGCGACCTCACCGAGGCCTACCACGCCGTCGGCGAGCACCGCAGGGCCGGGATGCTCAAGCAGCGCGCCCGCGCCATGGCCAAGGAGTGCCACGCCGAGCCGCTCACCCGGGCGCTGGCCCGCAGGGACGATCCGGCCTCCACCGTGCCCGCGCAGCTCAGCGACGCCGAACTCCGGGTGGCGCACCTGGCCGCCGAGGGTCACACGAACCTGGAGATCGCCACCCGGCTCTACATCACCGTGAGCACGGTCGAGCAGCACCTGACGCGCATCTTCCGCAAGCTGAACGTGTCCCGCCGCACCGAGTTGCCGGCCACCCTCGAGCGCATCGGATGACTCACAACGGGATGTTGCCGTGCCGCCCACGCCGGCAAGGGGCCCGGTTCAGGGCCTCTGCCAGGCGGAGCCGGGTGGTCTCGGGCGAGATGACCTCGTCGACGACGCCGAGCGCGAGCGCCCGTCCGACTCCGCCGGAGACGCGCAGGTGCTCCTGGGTGAGCCGCGCCTTCAGGTCCGCGCGCTCGTCGTCGGGCACGGCGGCCAGCGCCTTGCGGTGCAGGACGCCGACGGCCGACTCGGCCCCCATGACCGCGACCTCCGCGTCCGGCCACGCGAAGACCGCGGAGGCGCCGAGAGAGCGTGAGTTCATCGCGATGTACGCGCCGCCGTACGCCTTGCGGGTGATCAGGGTCACCCGGGGCACCACCGATTCGGCGAAGGCGTGCAGCAGCTTCGCGCCACGCCGGACGACCCCGTCCCACTCCTGGGCGATCCCGGGCAGGTACCCGGGCACGTCGACCACCACCACCAACGGCACGCCGAGCGCGTCGCACATCCGCACGAACCGGGACGCCTTCTCGGCGGAGAGCGTGTCGAGGCACCCGCCCTTGCGGATCGGATTGTTGGCCAGCACGCCCACGGAACGCCCGCCCAACCGGCCGAGGCCGACCAGGACGTTGCTCGCCCAGCGCGGCTGCAGCTCCAGGAACCCCTCGTCGACGATCGAGCGCACGAGCGGCCGGACGTCGTACGCGCGGCGCGGCGAGTCGGGCAGGATCGCGGCCAGGTCGCGGCCTTCGGCGAGCGCGCCGAGGTCGAAGTTCCCGGGCCGGGCGAACACGCCCGTGAGCCGGCGCGCCTGCTCGTACGCCTCGTCCTCACCACCCGCGACCAGGTGCGCCACCCCCGACTTGGGGCCGTGCGCCTCGGGACCCCCGAGCCCGGCCATGTCGATGCGCTCCCCGGTGACACTGCGGACGATCTCCGGGCCGGTGATGAAGATCCGCGCGTCCTCGGCCATGATCACGATGTCGGTGAGCGCGGGCCCGTACGCGGCGGCTCCCGCGGCCGGACCCAGGACGACCGAGATCTGCGGGATCACCCCGGACACCCTGGTCATCGCCGCGAACATCCGCCCCACCCCGTGCATCGACTCGACACCGTCGGCGAGGCGCGCCCCGCCCGAGTGCCACAGCCCGATCACCGGGCAGCCGAGCCGTTCGGCCGCGCCGATGGCCTCCACGACGCGCTCCGCGCCCGCTCCCCCGAGCGCGCCGCCCATCCGGGTCGCGTCGGTGCAGTACGCGACGACCACCGCGCCGTCCACCCGCCCGCACACGGCCTGAACCCCGCTGTCGTCGTCGGCGTGCAGCGGCACCGCCGAACCGGGGTCGAGCAGCCGGGCCAGCCGGACCGAAGGAGCCCGGTGATCCATCTCGACGTCGACGATCGGCATGGTGGTCATCCGCGAACCCCGATTTCCCTCAGAGGTATTTCGCCGAATGTGCCCGGCCGCGCCTCCGTCAGCCAACCCCTATTTTCCGCCATCCCTGTATGACCAGCGGAAACGTCTATTGGCAACTTGTGACCGCCACTTCTGCCAATTGACCGGTCATCTCACATCCGCGTTTCCTCGTCGTGATCACCTGAACGATGGAGGGCACTTTGTCCATATGGTCAGCACCGACGGTCGCCGCGCTTCTGGCGGCGATGGCATTGCCGGCGGGCGCGGTGGCCGACACCGTGCCCACCCCGGTCAGCGACGTGGCCGCACTCGTCAACCCGTTCCTCGGCACCAAGGCGGGCGCCGCCGACTTCGGGCACGGCGGCGGCGCGGGGATGAACTTCCCCGGCGCGGTCGTGCCGTTCGGCATGATGCAGTGGAGCCCGGACACGATGGAGAACGCCGGAGGCGGCTACGCGTGGGAGGACAACCGCCTGCGCGGTTTCTCGATGACGCACATCTCCGGGCCCGGCTGCACCGGCGCGCAGGACTTCCCGGTGATCCCGATCTCCGGCCGGATCGGCCGGTCGCCCGCCACCCACGGCGCCGACTACGTCCAGACGTTCAAGCACGAGAACGAGAAGGCCGCCCCCGGCTTCTACAGCTCGGTCCTCGACACCGGCGTCAAGACCGAGCTGTCGGCGAGCACGCGCGGCGGCGTGGCCCGCTTCAGCTTCCCGGCCGGCAGGCCGGGCACGCTCCTGCTGAACACCAGCGGCTCGGTCAACGGCGTGGACGACGGCGAGACCAGGATCAGCGGCAACACCGTCACCGGCTGGGTGCAGACGGGCGGCTTCTGCGGCCCGCCGATGCGGTACAAGGTGTACTTCCACGCCACGTTCGACCAGCCGATCCTCGGCCACGGCACCTGGAAGGACGACACCGTCACGCCGGGAGGCGCGGCCGTCCGGAACGCCTCTGAGGCGAAGGTCGCCAACGCCGAAGTGGTCACCCCCGGCGACATCTCGGTGAACGGGCCCGGCTCGGGCGCGTACCTGGAGTTCGATCCCGCCAGGCCGGTCCAGATGCGGGTGGGGCTGTCCTACGTGTCACTGGCCGGCGCGAAGAACAACCTGGCGGCCGAGATCGGCCAGGACGGCGTGGACCAGGTCGCCGCGAAGGCGCGGGCCGCCTGGAACGCCCGGCTGGGGCAGGTGCGGATCGGCGGCGGCACCGGTGAGCAGCAGCACACCTTCTACAGCAACCTCTACCACGCGCTGCTCCAGCCGTACGTCTTCGAGGACGTCGACGGCACCTACACCGGCATGAACGGCCAGACCTACAAGGTCGCGCCGGGAAGGCACCACTACGCGACGTTCTCCGGCTGGGACATCTACCGCAGCGAGGTCCAGCTGCTCGCCCTGCTCGCCCCGGACGTGGCCAGTGACATCGCCCAGTCGATGTACGACAACGCCCAGTCGGTCGGCAACGTCTGGGACCGCTGGTCACACCAGAACGCGATCACCGGCGTCATGGTCGGCGACCCGTTCCACTCGATCCTCTCCAGCGTGTACGCCTTCGGCGCCCGCGCCTTCGACGCCCCGAAGGCCCTGGACGCGATGGCCGCCTCCGCCCGCCGGGTGGGCCCCAAGGACATCGGCCACCCGCAGCTCGGCTACGACCAGCGCCCCGGCAACGCCGACTTCATGGCCAAGGGCTACGTCCCGATGGATGTGTCGACCACCCTGGAGTACGGCATCGCCGACTTCGGCATCGCCCAGCTGGCCGCCCGCCTGGGCGAGACCGCGCTGTCGGCCGAGTTCATGAAGCGCGCCCAGGCCTGGCAGTCCACCTACAACCCGGCCAGCACCTGGATCCAGCCGAAGATGGCCGACGGCGCGTTCCGGTCGCCGTTCGACCCGGGCACGATGAACTCCTACATCGAGGGCAACGGCGCGCAGTACCACTGGCTGGTGCCGCACAACGTACGCGGCCTGTTCGACTCGATGGGCGGCAACGCGGCGGCGGCCGCCCGCCTGGACGAGTTCTTCAAGGTCCTCAACGCGGGCCCGAACCAGCCGTACGCCTACCTCGGCAACGAACCGTCCGCCGCCACACCGTGGTTGTACGCGTGGGCCGGGCAGCCGTACAAGACCCAGGATCTGGTCCGGCGGATCCAGAAGGAGCTCTTCTCCCCGGCCCCCGACGGCCTGGTCGGCAACGACGACCTCGGCGCGATGGGCTCCTGGTACGTCTGGTCCGCGATCGGCCTGTTCCCGGCGATCCCCGGCCGCGCCGAGCTCCTGGTCAACACCCCGCTGTTCGACACGATCACGATCAAGCGCCCCGCCGGCGACCTGGTCGTCAACGCGCCGGGTGCCGCCAACCGCTACGTCAGAACCCTGAAGGTCAACGGCGTGGCCACCACGAAGGCGTGGCTGCCGGAGACGATCGCGCAGCGCGGCGGCCGGCTCGACTTCACCACCTCGACCGTCCCGAACACCGCGTTCGGCTCGGCCCCCGCCGACGCGCCACCCGCCTTCAACGAGGGCGCCAAGCCGGTGCTGCTGGGCCTGAACCCGGGCAGCGGCCCGGTCGAGCCCGGCAGGACGTTCGAGACCACGATCACGGCCCGCGCGACCGGTCAGACCGGCGCGTCGGTGCGCTGGGAGGCCAAGCCCCCGCCGGGCGTCTCGGTCACCCCGATCAGCGGCACCCTCACCCCGGCCGCGGGCGCCGCCGCCTCACGGCGCATCACGGTGACCGTCCCCGCCGGCACCCCGCTCGGCACGATCAGCATCCCGATCATCGGCTCCGGCCAGGTCGGCGCGGGCATCCGGCTGAACGTGGCCAGGCCGGGCACCCCCGCCTGGCACCACAACAACGCCAGCATCGGCGACGACACCAAGCCCGGCAGCGCCAACGTGGACGGCGCGAACTTCAGCTACTCCGCCCAGGCCCTCGCCGCCGCCGGCCTCACCCCCGGCGCGACGGTCGCCTGGAACGGCTTCACGTTCACCTGGCCGAACCGCGGTCCCGGCGAGTGGGACGACATCCAGCCCGGCCTGAAACCCCTGGACGTCACCGCCCCCACCGGCGCCCGCGAGATCGCCTTCCTCGGCGCCGGCACCGGCGGCTACCCCGAGGTGGACGCGACGATCACCTACGCCGACGGCACCACGACCACCGCCAAGCTCGGCATGAGCGACTGGCTGCTCGACTTCGGCGGCGGCTCACCCCAGTACGGCAACGAGATCATCGCCTCCAGCCCCTACCGGCTGTACGGCGGCTCGTGGGCCATGCAGCCCATCCCGGCGCACGTGTTCGCCGCCCGGCCGATCACCCTGAACCCGGCGAAGAAGCTGAAGAGCATCACGTTCGGCCCCTCCGACGACGGAACCCTGCACATCTTCACCTGGGCGTTCCGGTAACCAGCCGGGAAGGGTGCCCCGCAGGCTGCGGGGCGCCCTTTCCCGCCGCGCGAAGACGAACGCCTACAGGCGTTACCTCGTAGATCGGGGTTCGGCTGGGGCAATAGCATCCTGCGATGGCCAATGAACGTCTTTACGGCGGCGAGAGCTCCGCCTTCATCACGGCGCTGGTGGCTCTGCAACGTGCCCAGGGCGTGCCGCTCGACCAGGCATACCGGTTCGCCGAAGCCACCTATCGGGAGACGACGTCCAGGAAAGGCAGGAACTCCTTCGGCAACGACGAGCTACTGGAATTCCTGAGGTTGTTCGAACAGCGCTGAGCCGTCGGCTCCCGGCGGCGGCGCGCCGGGAGCCCGCGCGGTCAGCGGCGAACCACCGAGATCCGCCGCGCGCAGCTGCGCGCGAGACGAGGCGACCCGGTTCGCGGTCGGGTGTGCGGTGGTGCCGAGTACGCGAGCGCGTCTGGTCGCGTGGGCGATGACGGCCAGATCCATCGACGAGGGCGTGGCGACGTCGACGTCGTAGATCCCTCGCCGCCGCTCCTCGGGGAGCATCCCGGCGATCCTCTCCCACGCCGACTTCGCGGCGGGCCGCCGATCACGACCCGGAGGTCACGCCCGACCAGGACCGAAGTCACCTCCACCAGGTCGACGGCGACCTGGTGAAAGTGTTTGGCTGGTACGACAACGAGTGGGGCCACGCGAGCCGCCTGGCCGAGACGGCCGGCCGGATCGCCGCCGAATGACGCCCGATGACCGGGCCCGGTGCTTTCGCCTCCCTCCGCGAGGACCTTCGTCCCTGGGGGACCGCAGGTCGCGCGGGATGTCATGGAGGCGACCCCAGGAGGAGCCATGAAAGAAGCCATCGTCGTCGGTGTGGACGGTTCCCCGGCCACCGTCGCCGCCATCGAGTGGGCCGCGGACGACGCGGCCCGGACCGGCCTGCCGTTGCACGTCGTCTTCGCCGTCGACCGGTCCCCGCACGAGATCCCCAAGTTCCCCAGCCCCGGGCTGGAGGACGCGCTGTCCCGCGGCGCGGCCCGCGTCCTCGACGAGGCCGAGAAGGCAGCCAGGGCCAGACAGCCCGGGATCACCGTCGTCACCGAGCAGATCGAGGGCCGGCCGGCGGACGTCCTGCGGCGTGCCGCCGCCGAGGCGGCGGAGCTGGTCGTCGGCACCCGTGGCATGGGCGGCTTCGCGGGCGCGGTCGTCGGGTCGGTGAGCTCGCACGTCGCCGGGCACGTGCCCGGTCCCGTGGTGGTGGTCCGCCACCTGCCGGGGCCGCCCACCGGCGAGATCGTCGTCGGTGTCGACGACTCCCCCGCCGCGCGGCCCGCACTGGCCTACGCGTTCGAGCAGGCCCGCTCGCGCCACAGCGCGCTCCGGGCGGTGCGCGCCTGGATGGAGCCGGTGCACGCGTACGCCCCCGGCATCCTCTACGACCTGGAGGAGATCGCCACCGCGCAGCACGCCGTGGTCGCGGGGCTGCTCGACCCGTGGCGGGAGCGCTACCCGGAGATCAAGGTCATCGAGGACGTGCGCCTGGGACATCCCGTCGCGGCCCTGGTGGACGCCTCCGCGGGCGCCGACCTGCTCGTCGTGGGCTCGCACGGCCGGGGCACGGTCGCCTCGGCGCTGATGGGCTCGGTCAGCCGGGCCGTCCTGCACCACGCCGAGTGCCCAGTCGCGGTCGTCCGGCCCGGCGCACCTGCGGAGGGGGCTGAAGACCATGTCCGTTGAGGTCAGAGACGTGATGGGCCGCGTGGCGATCGCCGTGGAACTGGAAGCGGACTTCGCCGAGATCGTGGCCGCCATGCGGCGGTTCAAGGTGGGCGCGGTCGCCGTCATCGACGCCGACCGCCGCCCCGTCGGGGTCGTCTCGGAGGACGACCTGCTGCTGCGGGAGATCGTCCCCCGCAGGACGTTCGCCTCGTTCGGTCCGGGCAACCGGGCGCGCCGGCGCAAGGAGCGGGCGGTGCGCGCGGTCGAGCTGATGACCTCGCCCGCGATCGTCGTGATGCCGGGGACGTCGGTGAAGGCGGCCGCACGGCTGATGCACAAGCACCGGGTGAAGCAGCTCCCGGTGATAGACCCGGTCACCGGGCGGGTCTGCGGCACGGTCCACCAGTTCGACCTGCTGCGGGTGTTCCTCCGCCCGGCGGCCGACCTGGAGGCCGACGTCACGGCCGCCGCGAATCCCGAGGCGATCACCTGCGACGTCGACAGAGGGGTGGTCACCGTCGCGGGAGAGATCGGGGACCTGGAGCTCCGCAGGCTTCTCAGGGAGATCCGGGAGATCGACGGCGTGATCGACGTCGCGGTGGGCGAGATCACGGCGCCGGCCACCGTTCCGGAGGCCGTCTTCCCCCCGCTGCTCTGAACACGGAACGAAAGGGCCGGTCCGGCGAGTGATCGCCGGACCGGCCCTTCGCGTCGTGCAGACGACTCCACCGTCACGACCTCCGGGGTGTGTCTCCTCCTGTCAGCGAAGTCTGCGGATGAAAGGCGAGGGCGGCCGTCCGGCCGGGGCCAGCCGGATCCGGGCGTCGACGGCGACCGCGCCGCCGGGGGTGACGATCACCGGGTTGAGGTCGAGTTCGGCGACCTCGGGGAGGGCGTCCATGAGCCGGCCGACCTTCGTGATCACGTCGGCCAGCGCCCGCGCGTCGGCGGGGGGCCGGCCGCGGTAGCCGTACAGCAGAGGATGCGAGCGGAGCTCGCGGATCATCGCCTCGGCGGTGTCGGCCGAGAAGGGCGGCACCCGGAAGGCGCGGTCGGCGAGCAGGTCGGCGGTGACGCCGCCCATGCCGACCATGACCAGCGGGCCGAAGGCCGGATAGTTGACGCCGCCCACGATGATCTCGGTGCCCTGCTCGACCATCGGCTGGACGACCGCGCCGGTCATCTCCGCGCCGATCGACTCCCGCATCGCGGCGAACGCGGCCCTGGTCTCCTCCGGGGTGGTCAGCCCGACCCGTACACCGCCGACGTCGCTCTTGTGGACGGGGCCGACCGCCTTCAGCACCACCGGGCCGCCCAGGGCGGCGGACGCCTCGGCCGCCGCGTCGGCGTCCGCCACGCCGATCGTCTGGACGAGCGGGATGCCGAAGTGCCGGAGCAGTCCGTCGAGCGCGTCGGGGTCGAGCCATCCTTCGGGGGCCTGGCCCGACAGCAGTGATCGCGCGGTGAGGTCGTCGAAGCCGCCCGTCTCCACCTCCTCGGCGGGCGAGTTCCGCCACTCGGCGTAGTCGACGACCCGGGCCAGCGCCTGGACGGCCTGTTCCGGGTAGGCGTAGCTCGGCACGCGGCCGTCGATGAGACCGTCCTCCCCCAGGACGCAGGCGATGACCGGCTTGGCCGCGTGACGGGTGGCCTTCGCGATCGCGTCCCTGGTGGCCGGGGCGCCGGAGCCGAAGGGCGGGGTGTAGACGACCACGACCACGTCCACCTCCGGATCGGCCAGAGCGCTCTCGATCCCCAGGCCGATGTCCTCGGCGGACGCCTCCGCGCCCAGGTCGACCGGGTTGCCGAGCGCGGCCGTCGGGAACCTGCGCCGCAGGTCGGCGCCGGGGGTGAGGGCCGGGACGACCAGCCCGGCGCGCTCGCAGGTGTCGGCGGTCATGGCCTCCGGGCCGCCCGAGTTGCCGACGATGGCGACTCTCCGTCCGGCGGGCAGCGGCTGCGTCTCCAGGAGCCGGGCGGTGTCGTACATGTCGCGGATGCTGTCGAGGCGGATCACCCCGGCCGAGCGGACCAGCGCGTCGACGGCGATGTCCGGGGTCGCGGCGGCGGCGGTGTGGGAGCGCACGGCCCGGTCGCCGGCGTCCGAACGGCCGCTCTTGACCAGCAGGACCGGCTTGCGGCGGCCCACGCGGGCGGCGATCCGGGCGAACCTGCGGGGGTTGCCGAACGACTCCAGGTAGAGGGCGACGACCCGGGTGGCCTCGTCGTCCTCCCAGTACTCCAGCAGGTCGTTGCCGCTGACGTCGGCCTTGTTGCCGACCGACACGAAGGAGGAGATCGGCAGCCGGTCGAGCAGCACCGCGCCGACCGCCCCCGACTGGGACAGCACCGCGACACCGCCCCGTTGCGGCGCGCCGCGCAGGAAGCTCGCGTTCAGGCGGGCGGCGGTGTTCACGATGCCCAGGCAGTTGGGGCCGATCAGGCGCATCCCCGCCGTGCGGCAGATCGTCAGGAGTTCGCGTTCGGCGTTCTTCCCGCCCTGCTCGGCGAACCCGGCCGACAGGACCACCAGGCCGCGCACCCCCGCCGCCGCGCAGTCGCGGGCCACGTCCAGGACGGCTTTGGCGGGGACCGCCACCACGACGACGTCGACCTGCTCGGGCAGCATAGCCAGCGAGTGATAGGCCGGCCATCCGGCGATCACGTCGGCGTGCGGGTTGACGGGGTAGATCGTGCCGGGGAATCCGCCGTCGATCAGGTTGCGCAGCACCTTGTGCCCGACCGAGTCGGGGTTGCGGCCGGCGCCGACGACGGCCACGGCACGCGGTTCCAGCACCCGCCGCAGCGAGGCGCGTTCGGCCTCGTGGTCGCGGGCCGCGATGGTCCCGGCCAGGCGGCTTCCGGCGGTGAGCGCCACGATCACGCGGGTGTCCGGGCCGCTGCGGGTGACCTCGACCGGCAGGCCCACGTTCGAGAGCACGTCGAGCATGACCTTGTTCTCGGTCAGGACGTCGGCGACGAACCGGGTCACCCCTTCGGCCGCGGCGGCGAGGGCCAGGTGCTCGACGAGCAGCGTGCCCAGGCCGGTGCCGTGCAGGGCGTCGTCCACGAGGACGCCGATGTCGGCGGTGCCGTCCCCGGCCGGGATGTACTCGGCGACGGCGGCGAGCCGTCCCGCCGCCAGAGCGACCAGCACGTGACCGTCGTGGCCGGGCCGGATGATCCGGTCGACGTACGCGTGCGCGCTCGCCCGCCCGCCGGTGAAGAACCGCAGGTAGGCGGAGGTCTCGGAGACGCGTTCGACCAGGTGGTGCAGGTCCGGCGCGTCGGCCGGCTCAAGAGGGCGGACGTGGGCGATGCCGCCGTCGCGCAGCAGGACGTCGCATTCATCGGACATGGTGGATCTCCAGTTCGGTCACGGGACGGCGGGGGGCGCGGGGCACAGGCGGGCCGTAGCCGAACCTGATGATCATTTGTGGGTGCCCGCGCCGGTGGCGGGGGGCGGTGTGGCCGCGCATGTCGCGCAGGTCGAGCGGCTGGTTCAGGAAGGATGTCGACAGCCCGGCGGCGGTGGCGACCAGGAGCACCCGTTCGAGGGCCTGTCCGGCGCGTAGCCAGTCCACCGGCCGGTCGCCGGGCGTGGTCAGCACGGCGATCCGCGGCCGCGCCTCGAACGCGGCCGACCGGTACCGCCGGCCGAGGTTCCGGGTCACGGGCGGATCTCCGGCCGGGCCGGGGCCACGCACGTAGTCGGGCACCGCCCACCGGGTGAGCTCCGCCTGATACTCGGCGTCGCGGCCCAGCTCGTCCTCCGCGATGGCCGCGTATTCGAGCAGCTCACGAACCCCGTCGCGGTCGAGGACGACCAGGCAGGCCCCCTCCCGGCTGGCGGCGATCTTCATGTCACCGATGATCCCGGCGGGCACGGCCCGATCGTCGTAAGGCTCGCGGTTGGTCCTGCGGGCGGGGATGGCGGCGTACAGGACGCGCTCGGCGGGGAGTGACGGCTCGGTCTCCTTGAGGCGCACGGCGGCCAGCAGGCCGGGCTCGGGCATCAGCCACACCAGCGGGTGATGGCCCGTCTGCCGGACGGCCAGCCGCAGGTTGAGCAGGGCGGCACCGCAACTCACGTGCAGCGACTTGGCACGGGGATCACCCACCGCGAGCCGGCGTTCCGGATCGGCGGACAGTTCGAGGTACTCACGCCGCACGATGCGAATGCGCCACGGCTGGATGTTCTGCACCGACGGAGCCTCGCCGGCCGCGATCAGCAGTCGTCGTGCCCCGAGGTCGGTGGCCAGCGGAGTGATCATGACAAAGCCTCCTTAACGGGCCTGTCGCCACACTCCCGCCGACGACCCCCTGGGGTGCAGGGCCGGACGGCTCGCCGGCCGGGGACTTTGGTCCATCAACCCCATGGGTATTTCGATACCTTTTGGTGCCACACTTCGGGATATGACGGCGGACGGGGCACCCCCACTGATCCCGAGCATGCGTCTGGACGAGCTGCTCTCGGAGCTCCAATCACGCCTGGAAGCGGTGCTCGCCACCCGCGACAGGGTCCACACCCTCCTGGAGGCGGTGGTCCTGGTCGGCAGCGACCTCCAGCTGGAGACGGTGCTCCGCCGCATCGTGAAGGCCGCGACCCAACTCGTGGACGCCAGCTACGGCGCCCTGGGCGTGATCGGCGAGGAGAACACCCTCCTGGAGTTCATCCCCGTGGGCCTCAGCGAGGAGGAGATCGCCCGGATCGAGCACTGGCCCCACGGTCTCGGCCTGCTCGGCATGCTCATCAAGGAACCCCGCCCGCTGCGGCTGTCCCGGATCTCCGACCACCCCGAGTCGTACGGCTTTCCCCCCGGCCACCCGCCGATGGGCTCCTTCCTCGGCGTCCCCCTGCGGGTGCGGGAAGAAGTCTTCGGCAACCTCTACCTCACCGAGAAACGCGGCGGAGCCGACTTCGACGAGGAGGACGAGGCGGTCGTCATCGCCCTGGCCACCGCCGCCGGTGTGGCCATCGAGAACGCCCGCCTCTACGGCGAGACCCACCGCCGGGAGATCTGGCTGCAGGCCAGCTCCGAGGTGACCACGAGCCTGCTGTCCGGCGCGGACGTGGGCGACGTCCTCAGCCAGGTGGCCCGGAACGTACAGGACATGGCGGACGCCGATGTCACCTCGATCCTCTTCCCGACCAGCGACGGCCAAGCACTGCGGGTGTTGATAGCCGAAGGCGCCGAAGGCCTGCTCGGCACCGAAGTCGGTCTCGACGGGTCACTGCCGGGCGAGGCGTACCGGACCGGCGGACCGGTCACTGTCCCCGACCTGGCCGCGACCGACTACGAAATCATCGACGACCTGCCGATGGGTCCCGCCGCCGCCGTCCCACTGGGCGCGGCCGGATCGATCAGGGGCGTGCTGACCTTCGGAAAGCGCCCGGGCCGTATTCCGTTCTCCCCCTCGACGGTGCGCATGCTGAACGCCTTCGCCGGGCAGGCCGCGATCGCGCTGGAGCTGGCCGAGGCCAGGAGGGACGCCGAGCGTCTGGGGCTGCTGGAGGATCGCGACCGCATCGCCAAGGATCTGCACGACGTGGTGATCCAGCGGCTGTTCGCGGTGGCGATGACCCTGATGAGCACGGTCCGGCTGGTCGACCGGCCCGAAGGCGCCTCCCGCGTCCAGCACGCCATCGACGAACTGGACGCGACGATCCGCCAGATCAGGGCGACGATCTTCGCGCTGCAGAGTCCGCTCGGGCCCGGCGGATCGGGTCTGCGGGCGCAGATCGTGGAACTCGTCGAGGGGACCCGCGGGCACCTGGGGTTCGTCCCGGGGCTGCAACTGGAGGGTCCACTCGACAACGCCGTGCCGGAAGCGGTGGTCGCCCAGTTGCTTCCCGTCCTGCGGGAGGCGCTGTCGAATGTCGTGCGGCACGCGAAGGCGACCCGAGTCGAAGTCGTGGCCGAGGTCGCCGGAGGCCGTGTCACGCTGACGGTCGAGGACAACGGCGGCGGCCTGCCTCCGGAGGGCCGCCAGAGTGGGCTGCGCAACCTTCGCGACCGCGCCGATCAACTAGGCGGCACGTTCGAGACCGGTTCGGGCGCGCTCGGCGGGACCCTGCTGCGCTGGAGCGTGCCGACCGGCTGACGGCCGTCAGTCGTGCGGGTCGGCCTGAAGACGCGCGGCCAGGGCCGCCACCTGGGTGCGGCGCTGCATGCTCAGCTTGGTGAGCAGGGTGGACACGTAGTTCTTCACCGTCTTCTCGGCCAGGAACATGCGTTCGCCGATCTGGCGGTTGGTCAGCCCGTCGCCGATGTACTCCAGGATGCGGCGCTCCTGGTCGGTCAGCGCGGCCAGCGGATCCTTGCGCGCCGCGTCGTCGCGCAAGCGGTGCAGCATCGCCGACGTGGTCTGCGGATCCATCAGCGACTGGCCGGCCGCCACCGTGCGCACGGCGCCCACCAGGTCGGACCCGTGGATCTGCTTGAGGACATAACCGGCCGCGCCCGCCATCACCGCCTGGAACAGCGCCTCGTCGTCGGCGTAGGAGGTCAGCATGAGACAGGCCAGACCGGGCACCCGGTTGCGCACCTCCCGGCAGACCTCCACACCGGAACCGTCGGGCAGCCGCACGTCGAGCACCGCGACGTCGGGACGCAACGCGGGGATGCGCGCGATCGCCGACTCCGCGGTGCCGGCCTCGCCGATCACCTCGATGTCGTCCTCGCTGTCCAGGAGCGCGGCGACACCACGCCGGACGACCTCGTGATCATCAACAAGAAATACCCGAATCATGTCATCAATTTACTTTTAGCGGACAAACCGCAATAGGGACCAAGGTCCTCCCTCGCTGGGACGGATTCCCCTGGGGACGCCCGCGCCCGGCCTCCACGCTCCCAGCATGGATGTCCTCGACCTCTCCCGCTGGCAGTTCGGCATGAACTGGAGCGCCTACTCGCGGTTCGTCGGTGACGTGTTCGGCGCGCCCCTGGCCGTGGAGGGCTGATCGCCTTCTTCATGGAGTCCACGTTCCTCGGCCTGTGGATCTTCGGCTGGGACCGGCTGCCCCGCCGGGTGCACCTGGCCACCATCTGGCTGGCCTCGATCGGCACGGTGATCTCGGCGTACTTCATCCTCGCCGCCAACTCGTGGATGCAGCACCCCGTGGGATACCGGCTCAACCTCGTTCACGGCGAACGCCGTCGCCGTCGTCGCGATCACCGCCACGCTGTTCGGCGGCCTGTGGCCCGACGTCATGCCAGCGCTCGATCCGGCCCACAGCCTGACCGTGGCGAACGCGAGCTCCACCCCGTACACCCTCGGCGTGATGACCTGGGTCGCGGCCGTCTTCACCCCCGTCGTGCCGGCCTACCAGGCGTGGACCTACTGGGTCTTCCGCCGCCGGCTGACCGCCCCCAGGGACCAAAGTCCCGTCCGCGAAGGGTCTTGAGGACCGCGCCGGGGAGCCTTCCGGCACTGAGCGCGGACCCCGGAAAACGATGTCATTGAAAGTGCCACGAACGAGATGGAAATCCTCTGAAAGGGGCTCACGATGGCCACCACGCACGGACGCCGCATCTTCCACACGACCCCCCTCGTCACCCCCGAGGCGGCCACCCCTGCCACGGGCCCCGCGGACCGGGTCTGGGCCGTCGCCCGCATCGCCCTCGGCTGGATCTTCCTCTGGGCCTTCGCCGACAAGCTCTTCGGATTCGGCTTCGCCACCCCCGCCGCCAAGGCGTGGATCAACGGCGGCACCCCGACCACCGGCTTCCTGAAGGGCGCCGCCGAGGGCCCCCTGGGCGGCCTCTACGGCGCGCTCGCCGGGAACGCCCTGGTCGACTGGCTGTTCATGCTCGGCCTCCTCGGCATCGGCGCCGCCCTGATCGCCGGCATCGGCCTGCGGGTCGCCGCCGGGGCGGGCGCCCTGATGATGGTCCTGATGTGGGGCGCGGAACTGCCTCTCACCACCAACCCCTTCATGGACGACCACATCGTCTACGCCGTCGTCCTCATCGGTCTGGCCGCCGCCGCGGCCGGCGACACCTGGGGCCTGGGCCGCTGGTGGGCCCGCCTCCCCATCGTCCAGAAGTACCCGGTTCTCAAGTAGCAGCCAGCCCGTCGCGACGACGCCCCCCGGTTCTCCGGAGGCGCGTCGTCGCGTTTCCGTCGTCGAGTTTCAACGGCCCTCCCGCTCGGGACCTAGGTCCCTGGGAGGGCCTCGGCGCGGAGACGACGATCGGAGTATGGACACGCCGGAGAAAGTCGACGCCTACTGGCGGGCCGCCAACTACCTCTCGGTCGGCCAGATCTACCTGCTGGACAACCCCCTGCTGACCGAGCCGCTGGCGGCCACGCACATCAAGCCGCGCCTGCTCGGCCACTGGGGCACCACCCCCGGCCTCAACTTCGTCTTCGCCCATCTGAACCGCGTCATCACCGAGCGCGGCCAGGATCTGATCTACATCGCCGCCGTGGAGACGCATCAGGGCGACCCCGGTCGGCGAACACGTGGGGCAGTAGAATGGCGTGAATTCTGCCTCCTCCCTCTGATGAATCACTTTCATCGCTGAAAAGGAGCACATGATGGCGGGCAAGCAGAATCCCGAGGCCGGCACGCTCGAAACGCTGAGCGAACAGGAGTGCCTGCGGCTGATCGGCGCCGGCGGAATCGGCCGGGTGGCCTTCGGAGGGGCGCCGGGCCCCACTGTTTTCCCGGTGAATTACCGGCTGCTGAACGGTGAAGTCGTCTTCCGGATTCGTCAAGGCGGAACCATGGACGAGAGCCTCCGGTCCGGCATCGAAGACGTGGACGTCAAAATCGCCTTCCAGATCGATCACATCGACGAGGTCAACCATGAGGGCTGGAGCGTCCTGATCCAGGGACCCGCCCACCACGTCGCGGAAAACGACATCAAGGCGATCGTGGACTCCTGGGCGGGCGACGACCGCGACCACTACATCCGCATCACCCCGCAGCGCGTGACAGGCCGGCGGATCAACCGGCTCTGATCATGGATTGGCCAGGTCGGCGGTGTCCGCCGACCTGGCCGGGTCTCATCGGTCGTGTTCTTCGGACAGCACCTCCGACAACGGGCGCCTGACTCCACGGGTCGTTCCGTCCGGGTAGCCCAAGCGGATCAACACCTGCGGAAACTCCTTGGAGCAGAGCTCCGTCCGGACGAAGTCGCGAAGGTTCGGATACTCCAGCGACTGCGTGTGGAAGGCCGCGCCGATCCCGTGGACGGCGGCGTGCAGCAGCACCCTTTGCAGGGCCTGCCCGGCGTGCAGCCAGTCGATCCGGTCGTCGCCCGGAGTGGTGAGCAAGGCCACCACCCCCACCTCCGCCCCTGCCGCCTCGCCGACGTCGCCGCCCCAGCCCTGGCCCCGGCTGTAGTCGCGCTGCGGGAATCGCGGCGGTTCCCGGCCTGGCCGCAGGTAGGCGTCGGCGGGCACGCCGTCGCGGCGCCCGCTCCCCGGGCGTCGCCCCCAGCGGATCATCTCGAGATCGAAGTCAGGATCGCCCGCGTGCGCCTCCTGGGCCACCGAGGTCAGCGCGGCCAGCATCTCCACCGAGGTCTCGGAGGTGAGCGGGATCAGCCGGCCGCCCTCCTGGGCGGCCTCGGTCACGAGTGTTCCCAGCACACCCGCGGGCAGCGGCCGGTCGGTGAAGCCTCCCCGGTGCGTCCGGCGACGCGGAATCTCGTGCCGGATGGTCCTGACCTCCTCCCCAGCGGGCTCCGGAGGGCCGATGCGCACGGTGGCCAGCAGCGATGGACGATCGGGATCGGGCAGCGTCCGCACGATCGGGGCACGGTCCATGGCACGTATGGCGGTCTTCATGTTGAACAGGGCCGCGCCGCAGCTGATCAGCAGTTGCCGTCCCCGCGGATCGCTGAAGGGCAGCCGCCGGTCCATGTCGGCGCGGAGGCTGATCTCCTCCCCGGCGACGGCGAACGACCACGGCTGGGTGTTGTGAATCGACGGCGCCCAGGTGGCGGCCTCCACCACGGCTTCGAGCGCTTCCCGCCCGTCGCCTGGTTCGACGAGGGACACCACGTCCGGCTGCCAGACCATTCCGGCGATCTTCCCGCTGGCCGGATCGACCACCGGGACCTGCCGGATCGCGTGGCGATCCATGAGCCGGGCGACCTCCCCCGCGGTGACGTCAGACGTCACGGTGACGGCCGGAGAGCTCATCAGGTCCTCCGCTCGGAGTGAGCCGCCCCTGCCCCTCCGCAGATCACCTTCGGACACGACACCGACCGGCCGGTCCTCCTCGTCGACGACGGCGACCGCCCTGACCGAATACCGATCCATCGCGGCCACGATCTCCGCGCAACGGGCGCCGGGCCTTACGGCGACTGCGGTCCGACCCATGACCTCTGCGATTCTGATCGGCATGGATCACCCCTTATCCCTCTCATTCCAGAGAGGCAGCAGGCCATTCGTCCTAATAGCAAACCGTTCCCACGCGTGAACGCACAGGGCCGAAAGACCTCTTAAAAGAAATCCCCGAAGTCCTTGACCAGCGGATGGGATCGAGGCCGACGGAAATGCCCCGCCCAAAATGCCGTCATAGCCGATCCGTCGTCGTCGGCTACGACGGCGTCCGGAGCGGTTCTCGGCGGGACGGCGCCCCGTCGCGATCGTCACCGCACGCGCGGGCGGAACCCGGTCACGGATGCCGTGACCGCCACTCCTCGTAGGCGGCCACCGCGGTCGGCAGCGTCGGGAACAGGTGATCCTCGCCGATCGACGCGGTCAGGCCGTAGGCGTCGAGGGAGTCGCGGAGGTCCTGCTTGACGCGGGCGAGGCCGAAGACGATGCCACGTCTGGCCAGTTCCGTCCGCAGGGATTCGACGGCGTCCAGGCCGGTGATGTCGACCTCCACGTTGGCCTCGACGTTGAGCACGAACCATCCGACGGGACCGTCGTGGCCGTCGACCGAGGTCAGGGCCCGGCGGCGGAAGTTCTCGGCGTTGGCGAAGAACAACGGCGAGTCGTAGCGGTAGACGACCAGGCCGGGAATGGTCTGGGCGTCGGGGTGGTCGTCGACGTCGTGCATGCCGGCCAGTCCCGGGACCACGCCCAGGATGGCGTCGTGCGGCCGGGCCACCCGCACCAGCATGTCGGCGACCGACAGGGCGACGGCGAGGAGCACCCCGTACAGGATGTCGAAGAGCAGCACGCTCAGACAGGTGGCCACCGCGAGCACGAGCTCGCTGCGGCGGAAGGCCAGCAACCGGCGGAACTCGCCGACGTCGATGAGCCGGGTCGCGGCGAAGACGACGATCGCGCCGAGGGCGGCCACGGGAAAATCGGCCAGCACAGGTCCGCCGACGACCAGCACGACGATCACCGCGGCCAGAGTGACCAGCGAATACACCTGGGTCCGGGCGCCCGCCGCCACGCCGAGGGCGGTCCGGCTGCCGCTGCTGCTGACAGGGAAGCCCCGCAGGAGCCCGGCCCCCACGTTGACCACGCCCAGCGCGAGCAGCTCCCGGTTGGCGTCGATCTGCTGGTTCTCGCGAGCCGCGAACGAGCGGCCGGTGAGCACGTTGTCGCTGTAACCGACCAGCAGCACCCCCAGAGCGGGCAGCACGAGGCCGCTCCATCCGGAGGCCGAGGGCAGATCCGGCAGCGGGAGCCCGCCGGGGACGGGTCCGATCACCGCGATCCCGGCCGCCTCCAGGTCGAACAGCGCGACGACGACCGTGGCCAGCGACACGGCCAGCAGCGGGCCGGGGAAGGCGGGCAGCAGCCGGTCGAGCAGGAAGAGGAAGACCAGCACGACCGCCGCGAACAGCAGCGTCCACCAGTCGACCTGTCCCAAGCCTCCGCCGAAGGACGTCAGCTCGTCGACGAAGGTGTCCCCGTCGACGGGCACTCCGGTGATCCGCTCCAGCTGGCCGATGATCATGGTGAGCCCGAGACCGGTCAGATACCCGACCAGGACGGGCCGGGACAGCAGATCGGCGACGAACCCCATCCGGAGCAGCCAGCACACCAGCGCGAACCCGCCCACCACGACGGCCAGCGCGGCGGCGAGTTGCGCGTACCGGACGGGGTCACCGGCGGCCATCGGCCCGATCGTGACGGCGGTCATCAACGCGGTCGACGACTCGGGACCGATGGACAGCTGCCGGGACGAGCCGAGCAGCGGATAGATCGCCAGCGCCGGAAGCACCGCCCACAACCCGGTCACCGGGGGAAGCCCCGCGACCGTCGCGTACGCCATCACCTGTGGCACCAGATATCCGGCCACGGTGAGCCCGGCGAGCAGATCGCCGCGCACCCATGCCCGCCGGTAGTTCCGCAGGTCGGAGATGACCACGGGCACCTGGATCATGATCGCCAGTGTGACACTCCGGACGGTTCCGGAACGCCCTCTGACACGCTCGGCCCGGCCCGCCTCATGAGGAGCGCCGGCCCCCCCTGAGTAGACGAGCGTCTAATTTGACATTCCTCTAATCAAGAGTGAAGCTAGGACTGATTCGATAATCCTCTAAACAAGGTGGGCATCATGAGCGACTCGGGCACCCTTCCCGTGGCCGTCATCGGCGCCGGTCCCGTCGGCCTGGCCGCCGCCGCACACCTCGCCGAACGCGGGGTGGACTTCGTCGTTCTGGAGAGCGGCGCGAAGGTCGGTTCCTCGGTGGCGAAGTGGGGCCACGTGCGGGTCTTCAGCCCGTGGCGCTACAACATCGACAGCGCCGCCCGGCGTCTGCTGGAGGCCGACGGCTGGACGGCCCCCGACGACGAGTGGCTTCCGACCGGCGCGGAGATCGTCGACGACTACCTCGCCCCACTCGGCAAGCTCTTCGGCGCACGGGTCCAGGTCAACGCCGCAGTCACCGCGATCAGCAGGCTCGGTTTCGACAAGGTCCGCACCAACGGCCGTGAGCTGGCACCCTTCGTCCTGCGCCTGTCGGACGGCCGGGAGATCCAGGCCCGCGCGGTGATCGACGCCTCCGGGACCTACACCAGCCCGAACGTCCTCGGTGCGAGCGGCCTGCGCGCCTTCGGCGAGGAGACCGTCACCGAACTGATCGACCACGCCCTCCCCGACGTCCTCGGCGCCGACCGCGAACACTACGAGGGCCGTCACACCCTGGTCGTCGGCGCCGGCCATTCGGCCGCGACCACCCTTCTGGGCCTGGCCCAGCTTGAGGACACCCCGATCACCTGGGCCATCCGCGCCGGAAACGCCGACCGCACCTACGGGGGCGGCGAAGCCGACGCGCTGCCCGCCCGGGGGGCCCTCGGCACCCGCGTCCACGCCCTGGTCACCTCGGGCCGCGTCCGGCTGGTGACGGGCTTCTTCACCCACCGGGTCAGCGCCCACGCCGACGGCGTGGAGGTCGTCAGCCGAGACCCGCTGGGCGACGAGCAGTCCATCGTGGCCGAGCGCATCATCAGCGCCACCGGCTACCGGCCCGACCACTCCATCGCCGAAGAGCTGCGCCTCGATCTGGATCCCATCCTCGGCAGCACCCGCGCGCTCGCACCGCTGATCGACCCCAACGCCCACTCCTGCGGCACCGTCCCGGCCCACGGCGTCGACGAGCTCACCCACCCCGAACCGGGCTACTACGCGATCGGCGTCAAGAGCTACGGCCGCGCCCCCACGTTCTTGATGGCCACCGGCTACGAGCAGGCGCGTTCCGTGGTGGCCGCCATCGCCGGCGACTGGGAGGCCGCGCGTGCGGTGGAGCTCGACCTCCCCGAAACGGGCGTCTGCTCCTCCAGCCTCGCCGAAGCCCAGGAACAGCGCGTCGGCCTGGCCACCGGCGTGAGCGGCGGCCTGCTCGGCACCCCGCTCGTACTCGCCGGCGCACCTGCCGACGGCGGCGGCTGCTGCGGCTGAGGAGGTCAGACCATGTCCGAAGGACACCCGACCCAACCGCTGCCGGGCTGCGCCCGGACATGAGCGACGAACCCACGGCCGCCGTCCTCGAAACCGGCGGCGGCCTGCCCGTTCGCCGGGGCTGGACGATCGTCGGCGCGCTGTCGATCACCCAGACCATCGGCTACGGCGCGCTCTACTACTCCTTCTCCGTCCTGCTCGTCCCGATGTCGCGAGATCTGGGTGCCACGGCTCCACAGATCGCCGCCGCCCTCACCGTCTCCGTTCTGGCCGGGGCACTGTGTGCTCCGCTCGTCGGCCGGGTCCTCGACGTCCATGGGGGACGCGGGGTGATGACGGCGGGCGCGGCGCTGGGCACCCTCGCGCTGCTCGCCTGGTCCCAGGTCAGCGGCTTGCCACAGCTCTACGCCGTCTTCCTCCTGCTCGGGGTGGCCTCCGCGATGGTCTTGTACGAACCGGCCTTCGCCGTCATCGTCAGCTGGTTCGACGCCTCGACCCGCGCGAACGCGCTCCTGGCCGTCACGATCGTGGCCGGCTTCGCCTCCTCGATCTTCCTCCCCCTCACCGGCCTGCTCGTGTCGTCCTTCGACTGGCGTCCGGCTTTGATCATCCTGGCCGTCGTGTACGGTCTGACCGCCGTCCCCCTCCACGCGCTGGTGCTCCGCAGGGGACATCTGCATAAGGATCGACCGGCCGAGCGAGCCGCGACCACCCGGGAGGCCGTGCGCAGCCGCCCGTTCTGGCTGCTCGTGGCCGCCTTCACCACGCACGGTGGCGCGGTCGCCGTGATCGGCGTTCTCCTCGTCACCTATCTGATCCACCTCGGCCATCCACCGGTGTTCGCCGCCACCGTCGCCGGGCTGCTCGGCGTGCTGTCCGTCACCGGCCGGGTGGTCACCACCGGGCTGCGGCGACGCTGGGCGGCGGCGCCGATCGCGGGCGCCGTCTTCGCCGTTCAAGCCGTGGGGGCTGCGCTGCTTCCCCTGGTCGGCCACACCGTCGCCGGGGCGATCGGGTGCGTGCTGTTGTTCGGCATTGGCTTCGGGGTCGGCACGATCACTCGTCCGCACCTGCTCGCCGAACGGTACGGCACTACGGCGTACGCCACCATCGCGGGCCGGATCGCCTTCTTCTCCATCGGCGCCAAGGCCGTCGCTCCGCTGGCGGCCTTCGCCGGGGCGGAGGCCGCCGGCTACACCGTCATTCTGAGCACAGTGTCGGTTCTGTGTGGAATCGCGGCGTTGTCGCTGTTCGGGTACGCCCGCCTATAATTTCGATTGACGTCGAATTAAGGAGCCGCACATGACCGCCGTGACGATTCAGTGTTGCGCGCCGATCACGCGCGACCCCCTGACCGAAGAAGAGGCCGCCCACCTGGCCGGACTCCTGAAGGCGGTGGCAGACCCGGTCAGGCTGCGGCTGCTGTCGATGATCGGCTCCCATGAGGGCGGCGAGGCGTGCGTCTGCGACCTGACCGACGCCTTCGACCTCACCGCCCCCACGATCTCCCACCACCTCAAGGTCCTGCGCACCGCCGGCCTCATCGACGGCGAGCGGCGCGGAACCTGGGTGTACTACCGGGTGATCCCCGAGACGGTGGCCCGGCTGGGAGCGATCTTCACACCTTTGGCGGATGCCGCACCGGCTTAGGGCTCACCCCGCGACGGTGATGTCCGCTGATCGATCGCGCGATGACCGGCAGGCCGATGAACACACCCCCATCCCGGCGATGCGCCAGACGGGGCGGCGCCTGCGCAGAAGGTATCCGGCAGATCAGTGACATCACCGCCAAGGTGGCGAAGACCGCCCCCAGGGGCCCAGATGTAGATCCGCCCGACGCGCCGATGACGTCGGCGAGAAGGCGGACGCCGTCGGCTAGGTGTAGGTCCCGGACGGACACGTCACGAGCGGGGTTCTGCGGATGGGGAAGAGATCGGGCTGAACGCGGCGAGCACGGTGGCCGCGATGTATCCCGCGGCCTGGTCGGCGGCGAGGCGGTCGGCATTGATCTCATCCGCCGCGTGATGCATGACGCTGTGCATCACGCCGACCAGCCACTCGGTGGGGAGATCGGTCCGGAAGACCCCCTCGTCCCGGCCGCGCTCGACGAGCTTTTGAACGCGCTCCGCCGGACTGGCGTGCAGGGCGCGGATCCGGCTGGGGGGAAGGACGCTCTGGGCGGCCTGCAGCAACGACCGGGACCGATCGACCAGTTGCCAGCTTGAGTCGATCAGGCGGGTGAGCGCCTCGCGGGGGTCGCCGGTGAGGTCGACGTCGTCAAGGCTGACCTCTCCCTGCTCGATGGCGTGCGCGAGTGCGGCGTCGACCAGGTCGCCGCGGTTGGGGAAGTGGCCGTACACGGTGACGCGGCCGACGCCCGCGATCTTGGCGATCTCGCTGACGCTGGCCTCCGGGTTGCGGCTCAGGGCCTCCACCGCCGCCTGAAGGATCGCCGCGATGCTGCGCTGGGCGTCCGCCCGCCTGGCCGCCGTCTTCCCCTGCGCCGTCTCGACCACGAGCTCTCCTTGTCGTACACCGCTGTACGAGTTACTGTACTGGAGATAACTCGTACACAGGTGTTCAAGTTTGGGGTGCCATCATGGGGAGTCCATCTGCTCATCCCGGCCGCTGGCGGATGCTGGCGCTGCTGGGGATCGCGCAGTTCATGCTCATCCTCGACGTCACCGTGGTGGCGATCGCGCTGCCGCACATCGGCGACGACCTCGGCCTCGCCCGCGACACGCTGACGTGGGTGGTGAGCGCGTACACGCTGATGTTCGGCGGCTTCATGCTGCTCGGGGGCCGAGCGGCCGACCTTCTCGGGGCACGGCGCGTGCTCCTGGCCGGCCTCTTACTGTTCACTGTCGCCTCGCTCGTGACCGGGCTGGCCCAGAACGCGCCGATGCTCATCGGCGGCCGGATCGCCCAGGGCCTGGGCGCGGCGATGCTCTCACCCGCCGCGCTGTCCGTGGTGACCAAGACGTTCCAGGGTCAGGAGCTCAACAAGGCGCTCGGCATCTGGTCGGCCCTCGGCGGTGGCGGCTCGGCGGTCGGTGTCCTTCTCGGGGGCGTGCTGACGGCAGGGCCGGGCTGGCAGTGGGTCTTCTACATCAACGTGCCGATCGGAGTGGTGATCTTCATCGCGCTCGGCAGCGCGCTGCCCGCAGAGCTGCCCACCGGCCCTCGGCTGCGCCTGGATGTCCCCGGCGCACTGCTGGTCACCGCCGGTACCGGTACGGCGATCTACGCGCTGATCAGCGCGGGAGACCGTGGCTGGGCCTCGCTGTCGACGCTCGGCATGCTGGCCGGCGCCGTCGTCCTGTACGTCGTGTTCGTCGTCGTCCAGCGCACCAGCCGTTCCCCTCTGATGGACCTCCGGATCCTCACCCGCCGGCCGGTGATCTCAGGCGTCTTCCTGATCCTGGTGGCCACGGCGCTGATGATCTCGATCTTCTTCCTCGGCTCCTTCTACCTGCAGCACTACGAGGGCTTCGGCGCCCTGCAGACGGGCCTGATGTTCCTGCCGATCGCGGTGGCCACGATCATCGGCGCCCAGGTGGCGGGACGACTCGTCGGCACCGTCGGCGCCCGCCCGATTGCGGTGGCGAGCATGCTGATCGCGGCCGTCGGCATCGCGGTTCCCGCTTTCCTCCAGGGCCCGGCGCTGGTCGTCCTCGGGGTCAGCGTGGGCGCGGCGGGCATCGGCGCCGCCTTCGTCGCCTCCTCGACGACGGCGCTGTCCCAGGTGGCCCATCACGAAGCGGGCCTGGCCTCCGGTCTGCTGAGCACCTTCCACGAGTTCGGCGCCTCGCTCGGAGTGGCGGTGGTGTCGAGCATCGCCGCCGCCGGCCTCGCCGGAAGCACGGATGCGGGCTTCGCCCAGGCCTTCACCTTCGCCGCCGTCACGGCCGCCGCTTCGGCCGTACTCGCCTTCCTCATCGTCCCCACCATGAGATCGGCTGTCGCCGGATCACCCACCGCGCACTGAACCCGCACGGGTCGATCGCGTCAGCGCTCTGACGATCCTCACGGAGGTTACGGATGAACCTTAAGAATCGACCGGCCCTGACACTCATGGCCGTGCTCGCGCTGGTCGCGGCCGCCGCCACGGTGTACGTGTCACTCGACCGGCAGACCGACCGGCACGCCGAGATCGAGGCCAAGAGCCGACAGGTGATGCCGTTCGACCTGGAGAGCACCACCCACCGCTCTGCCAAGTCCGCCTTCGGCGGCGTGCAGACGGTCACCTCTGACGACCCACAGGACACCGAGGAGGCCGCGCGTTTCACCACGGGTGACTACGGCGATCCCGCCTCGATCCACGGCGGCGAGATGCCTGGCCTGAACCACCTCGAACAAGGTCACGCCGAACTGGCCGACCCATCCCTGATCACGGCGCTGCACGCGTGGTTCGACGCCCAGGTCTCCGACCACGGCAGGCACGCCGAACACGGCTGACCAAGCTCACTCATGAACACCCATCCGGGGTGACAGCCGACCCGTCCCGATACCCAACCCCGGTACGGTGTGCGGATGTGGAACGGCGCCCCGGCGACGAAAGGACCCTCTCGTGACAAGCGCCGACACAAACACGGGCGAGCGCCCCACCCGGCCGGAGACGAGCACCGCCGACATCGCGATCCGACGGGCGGGCGTCGATGACGCCGCCTGCGTACACCACCTCATCTGTGGACTGGCCGAGAACCAGGGTCACCCCCACGCCGTCATCGCGAGCGTCGCCGACCTGGAGAAGATGCTCGCGCGTCCGGAGATCACCTACCTGATCGCCGAGCGGGACGGCCAGGCCATCGGCTACGTCTCATGGCTGGAACGGATCAGCTTCTGGTCAGGCGACGACTACCTCGCGCTCGACGATCTGTATGTCGTCGACACGGAGCGCGGCCAGGGGGTGGGGGAGCAACTGATGCGGGCTGCCGCCGATCTCGCCGACGGCAAGGTGATCCGCTGGGAGGTGGCGGAGACCAACATCGCCGCACAACGGTTCTATGAGCGCATCGGCGCGACCCTCACCCCCAAACGGATCTGCCGCTGGCAGCCGATCGCAGAATGACATCGCCCCGGATCGGCGCTCTGGACAGGACCGGTCGGCGCGGGGGCGACGCCTTGGACGACGCCCTGATGGAATCTCAGATCGGCCTGTTCACACCGAGCTGAGCAAACCCCGGTCGAACTCGCCACCGCAGGACGGGTCGGCCGGTTCAACCACCAGCGTCTCCACTAGAGCGATCGTCACCGGGATGAGTCACGTACTCCTGATGACCTCGGCACGCTGGAGCAGGCTGTCGGGACCACCGACGAAGGTGAGACCTTCGCCCTCCAAGCGGGCGCGGAGACCGTCCGGGTCCTGGAATCCGTGTTCGGGCAGGTCGTAGAACTCGTCAAGGATGGCGCGCGCGGCGGGGTCGTCACTGACCGCGCAGTCCCAGACGATCTGCTCGCCGTCGGTGGTCACCTCGAAGGCGAAGAAGGCGCAGCACGCCTTCTCCCGGGCCGCGAGATCCTCGATCTGCTCCCGCAGACCCGGCTCGGCGCGGAAGCGGAACCGGACGGCCTCGCCGATCCGCTCGCGGCCGACGAGCGCTCGGTCGAACAGCAGCCGATACTCCTCCAGCCGCTGCCGCGCCGTGTCGGGGGCGGTGGTCATGTCACAGACGACGGGTGTGCCGGCAGAGGGGACGTCCACGGGAACTCCTTCTGGGCTGGTTGTTCACTCTCCAGCCAGACCCTAGAGTCTGGACCAGAGTCCAGAGTCAAGAGGTCATCCTGTGAAGATCGGCGAAGTCGCCCGCGCGGCGGGCGTCACCGTGGACACCGTCCGGTTCTACGAACGACGCGGTGTTCTCCCCCGGGCCGATCGCCGGCCTTCGGGATACCGCGCTTTCGGGCCCGACGCGGTGGACCGCATCCGGCAGGCCAAGACGCTCCAGGAACTCGGCTTCACCCTCGACGACGTCGTCGACGCCCTGACCGCCCACGACACCGGCGGCGCGACATGCGACAGCGAGCGGTGGCGGCTGGAGAGCGTGGTCGACCGCATCGACAGAAGGATCGCCGACCTGACGAGAGTGCGAGAAGCCGCGGCGCACGCTCTGGACGACTGCCGGTCCGGTCACTGCCGCCTCGTGACGGATCTGGTGATCGCTCCGCGTTGAAGGCAGTCGGCGGTGACGATCGTTTCGGCACGCGCTGCTGTGAGCGCAGATCTGCCGGAGGGCTTGCCAACCGCAAGGCTTCGAGTCTGTCGGGGATACCGGTGACACCGCCCAGTGCGTGCTGTGATCGCCGCCCGGCCCAAGCGCAATGTCGGCCCGAGTGTCGTGGTGACCAGGTGGCCGATCGTCTTTCAGGTGAGGCTTGGCTCAGCCGAGCCGTGCGAACAGCGAAAGATCCACTCAGTGGAGGAAGAAGGCGCTCATGAATCCGACGTTGAACACGATCGACATCGTGGTCTCCGACATCGCGGCGTCCGCCGAGTTCTACGCCCTCCTCGGGCTCGACTTCAAGCTCGACCCGCACTCCCCCGAGCACGCCGGCTGCGACCTGCCCAACGGCCTGCACCGCACCCCGTTCCTGCCCGGCTGGAAGGCCCCGGTGGGCGGCCCGCGGACCCTGCTGTGCTTTCAGTTCGACACTCCGGCCGAGGTCGACACCGCCTACGCGGAGCTGACCGCAGCCGGACACAAGGGCCTGGCCGAGCCGTTCGACGCCTTCTGGGGTCATCGGTACGCCACCATCGCCGACCCCGACGGAAACGGCGTCGACCTCTACGCGACGCTGCCGGCCTGACGAATCGACCCAAGTGAGAGGGCTGAAGGTGAAATACGTCCTGATGTTCGTGGAGACCGAGGAGTTCGCCAAGGAACTGGAGGCGATGGGCGCCCTGGAGCGGGAGGACGCCTACGCGGCGGTCGGCCGCTGGTTCGCCGAGAACGCCACCAAGATCACACACCACACCCATCTCGCCCCGGTGCACACCGCCACCACCATGCGGCTGCGGCGGGGCGAGGAGCCGGTGGTGACCGACGGCCCGTTCGTGGAGGGGAAAGAGGTGGTCACCGGGTTCGCCGAGGTGGAGGTGGCCGATCTCGATGAGGCGCTGAAGATGGCCAGGTCCTGGCCCGCGTGCCCGATCGTGGAGATCCGCCCCGCCTCATGACCGGTGCCGACCCCGAGCGGGTGAGCCAGGAGGCGCTGGCCCGCGTGGTGCGTGACCACGCGGGCCGGCTCGCCGCCTCGCTGGTCTCGCTGCTGGGCGACTTTTCGGCGGCCGAGGATCTCGTACAGGACGCGGTGGAGACCGCACTACGGCGCTGGCCGGTGGAAGGAGTGCCCGACCGTCCCGACGCGTGGTTGTTCACCGTCGCCCGCAGGCGCGGGCTCGACGTGCTGCGCCGGGAGACGAACTACCGGGCCAAGCTCGCGCAACTCACCTGGGTCGAGCCCGCGCAGAAGGACGATCGGCTGCAACTGATCTTCACCTGCTGCCATCCGGCGCTCTCCCTTGAGGCGCGGATCGCGCTGACGCTGCGGGTGGTGTGCGGGCTGAGCACCGCGCAGATCGCCGCGGCGTTCCTCGTGCCGGAGACGACCGTGGCCCAGCGGCTCACCCGCGCCAAGCGGAAGATCACCGAAGCGGGCATCCCCTACCGGATCCCCGACGGAGACGACCTGTCCGAGCGGCTCGACGGCGTGCTCGCCGTCATCTACCTGCTGTTCAACGAGGGCTACCTGTCCAGCGGCGGGGCCCGCGCACAGGCCCGCGACCTCGTCGACGACGCCGAATGGCTGGCGAGTCTCCTGGCCGGGCTCATGCCGGACGAACCGGAGGTGGCCGGCCTGCTCGCCCTCATCCGGCTCCATCGGGCTCGTGGCGCCGCCCGCTTCGACGACCGTGAGCAGCTCGTCCTGCTGGCCGACCAGGATCGCGGCCGGTGGGACCACGCGGCGATCGGCGCGGCCATCGCGCTGTTGATGCGCGCCGCGCGTGCTCACCGCAGGCCGGGGCCCTACCAGCTGCAGGCGGCGATCGCCGCCTGTCACGCCGAGGCCGAGAGTTTCGAGAGCACCGACTGGCCGCAGATCGTCGTCCTGTACGACATGCTGCTGCACCTGGCGCCCTCGCCGATCACCCGCCTGCACCGGGCGATCGCGCTGCGGTACGCCGTCAGCCCGGAGGCGGCGCTGGACGAACTGAAGGACCTCGACCGGGCGCTGGAGAACTATCCCCTGCTCCACGCCACCCGCGCCGACCTCCTGCGCGCCCTGCGCCGGAACCACGAGGCCAGAGAGTGCGATGAGCGGGCCCTGGCACTGACCGCCAACCCCGCTCAGCAGGCACTGCTGGAAAAACGGCTGAGCTGGTGAGACATAAGGCGGCAGGACGTCTTCACCCCAGCCAAGCGGTGACCTTCCTGCACCAGCGCACCCAGCGCACCACCCCCGGCGCCGACCACAGGTCGCCGCAGGTCGGTCCAGCCGGCGCCTACATCGACCGCCGCCGCCTGACCTACCCCGTCTACCTGACCCTGCTGCGCGACCACTCTCTGAACCGGTACCTGCCGGCACCGCCGACGGATGCCCCCACGGGGACAGCATCAGCGATCTTGCTATCCATCGACCAGGCCGAACGGACCACCGCCCTGCACGTCCTCGCTACCGCCCTCGGCGATCCCTCCGAAAGCCTGCTCTCCTTACGCGATACCTCAAGGACTTAGCCGACCTGGCCCGCGCCATCCCCCTGCTCCAGCAGACGCTGGCCGACAGTGAGCAGGTGCTGGGCGGCGACCACCCCCCACACCTCGAACCCCCGCAACAATCTCGCGGGCGCCTACCAGGCGGCGGGAAACCTGGGGCTGGCCATCCCGCCGTACGAGCAGACCCTGGCCGACTGCGGACGCATCCTGGGACCGATCACTCCATGACAAGAGCGGTACGCGGCAACCTGCTCGCCGCTCGCCGAAGAGGACAATCGGGGGGTGTGACCGCCGGACAGCGACAGGGGTACGGAGCCCTGGACCGCAACGCACCATGTGCGTGCGGAGCAGGCAAGAAGTACAAGCGCTGCCATGGTGCACCGACGACTGGGTGAATACGCCCAGGCGTCACCGGGATCAGCGGCGGCCCGGCCCGCGCCGTCCAGCACTTCTCCCTTCTTCCGCGCCTACGCGCGGCTTGAGTAGCGCGTTGTTACATAGGTGACCGCCTATGAAACAGCAGTGCGGACACGCGCGGACGCCTTAAAGATCTGCTCGGTCTAAGAGACAACTCCGATACACATAGGGCCGGATCTTGGCGGTAGTGGGCTTGATCCGGTTTGACAGACATCTGAGATCAGGGGCTCGTCCCCGGAAGGATGTCCATCATGGAGAGCATGGGGAAGAAAAAGCGTCCTCGCCGCTCGTTCACGCCGGAGTTCAAGGCCGAGATCGTCGAGCTGTGCCGTCGCGGTGACCGTTCGGTCGGCCAGGTGGCCAGAGACTTCGAGCTGACCGAGACCGCGGTGCGGGCCTGGGTCCGCCAGGCCGAGGTCGACACCGGAGCGCGGGAAGGGCTGGCCAGCGCCGAGCGGGAGGAGCTGGCCGCGTTGCGGCGGGAGAACCGCCGGCTGCGCGAGGACGTCGACGTCCTCAAGCGGGCCACGGCTTTCTTCGTGCGGGAGACCCGGTGAGCGTTGACCCGTTCATCGAGGCGGAGAAGCGCAGCGGTCACAGCGTCAAACGGGCGTGCGAGCTGCTGGAGGTCTCCCGAGCCGCCTTCTACGCACGCCGTGACCCTGCTCCCGGCCCCCGGGCAGTGCGTGATGCGGAATTGAGCCAGCGCATCGGCGGCCTGCATCGCGATTCGCGGGGCACCTACGGTGCCCCGCGTATCCACGCGGCCCTGCGGCGGGAAGGTGAGCCGTGTGGCCGCCGCCGGGTGGCCCAGCTGATGCGCACGCTGGGATTACAGGGACGGCATCGGCGCCGCCGGCAGATCACCACGATCCCCGGCCCCGACGCGGGCCTGCGGCCGGACCTGATCGGCCGCGACTTCGAGCCCGACGCCGGCGGGGTGGACACGCGCTGGTGCGGCGACATCACCTATGTCAAAACCGATGAGGGCTGGTTGTATCTGGCGACCGTCATCGACATCGCCTCCCGCCGGGTGGTGGGGTGGGCCACCGCCGACCATCTGCGCACCGAACTGGTCACCGACGCCTTGCGGCGGGCGTGGCGCAACCGCCGCCCGACAGGCCCGGTGATCTTCCACTCCGATCGCGGCTGCCAATACGGCAGCGCCGCCTACGCCCGCCTGGCAGGCCGGCTGGGGATTCGCCTGTCGGTCGGCCGCACAGGCCAATGCTGGGACAACGCCCTGGCCGAGTCGTTCTTCGCCACGATCAAAGGCGAACTCTTAGACCAGCATCGCTGGCCTACCCGGGCCGCCGCCCACAGCGCGATCTTCGAGTTCATCGAGAGCTGGTACAACCTGCACCGTCTGCACAGCAGCCTCGGCTACGTTAGCCCCGCCGCCTACGAAGCAGCTCGCGCGGCCTGACCACCACAACAACGGTGTCCGTCAAAGCGGAACAAGCTCAGTAGGGGAATCGGTGCCCGCTACGCAATCGCTGACTTGACCGACGCAGTCGAAGGGGGCGTCAGCCAGGAAGGCGCCCGCCGACTGATGGTCAAGGCCGGAGTGCGCCCTGCCGCCTGCAGAAGCAGTGGCTGGCGCTCAACCCCCGGGACGAGGCGGCCGTGGCCCGTTACTTCGACCACTGGCTGGGCGAGGTCTTCGGCCGCGACCGGTGGTAGCCCGTAGCAGACCCACGACCTGGGCGACCACGGCGGCCAGACAGAGCATGATCAGCGCGACCGGGTGCCAGCTGCGGTTCTGCAGTATGTAGCCCGACTGGTCGTCGGGGTTCGCCGCGACCGACAGCGGATGAGCCCACGTCAGCAACACCAGCAGGGACAGGTAGAGCACGCTGACGGCGGCGGTCGGCCCCTGCCGCGGCCCTCGGCCGAGCACGGCCGTCGCTACGGCGATCGGCGCCAGAAGCAGGAGCCACGCCCCCAGGAGTCCCACCGTGTCGCGGGCCCTCCTGTCGAGCCAGTCGAGCTCGGCCGCCTCCCACGTCGGGCCGGAGTAGTAGGTCGGATTGACGGGGTCGGCCGCCAGGCGGATCGCCACCAGGTTGATCACCGCGTACAGGGCGACGGCCAGTGGCGGCCCGAACACCAGCACAGGTCGACGACGGGCACGGCCACCGCAGCCCGAGGGCATGATCCTCATGACCCCCTTTGATGCCCGCCGCGGGCCAGATGTTCGTACCAGAATCCTGATTCCTGGGGAGCTCTCGGAGTCCGACCCGCGGCCCCGAGATCACTGGGCGCCAACAGGCTCCCCGCTGACCTGCACTGATCCCCGCACGAAAGACATCGTGACGAAAGGTTTTGTCAAGGAACTCAACTGGGCACTCTTGGCGGGACATTTCGTTCCGATGTTGGTCATGCACCGACAGGAGACGGACGAAGCCGCAGGCGATGAGGCGGTCAAGGAGACACGGCGGAATCCCCAACCGCGTAGCGGTCCGTGGGCGGTCGGCGGGGGGATCTGGGCCGGGCTCTTCCTGCTGCTGGAGCAGGCATGTCGACCGCCGAGACCTGACCGGCGGCGACCGTGACGTCATGGGCGCCGTCTATGACCGCCGCGGTCAGCGGGGCGGCTCGAAGTTGTCCCGAGCCTGACGCCTCCTCGCAATCGTCGACAAAGGGTGATCAATTCTGTTGCCGGTGTCTGCGATGATGACCGCTCCGCAAAATCACCGTTGCCGAAGGGCAGTGGCTCCATGAGGCGATGGTTAACCCTGGTCGCGAACCTGGCCGGGGCGGTCCACGATCACCGTGCATGGCGACCCAGATTCCGGCATGACGCAGGACACCCGATTCCGCGACTGGGGGTTCCCCCTGGTCGTCACCGCT
Organism: Herbidospora galbida; assembly: GCF_005233835.1. Taxonomy (GTDB): domain Bacteria; phylum Actinomycetota; class Actinomycetes; order Streptosporangiales; family Streptosporangiaceae; genus Herbidospora; species Herbidospora galbida. The sequence continues at coordinate 73,922 of NZ_SZQA01000038.1, forward strand.
CCACCCGCCGATCAGGTGATCGACGAACGTGACCTCCCCGAATGATCATCTGACAGAGCTGCTGCGCCGGCTCGACGATCCCGAATGGCCCGAATGGCCCAAGGGCTACGACCGTCACGGAACCGGCGCGCTATTCGAGCGCCTGGTGGCCAGGCTGAAGGCCGGCTTCGGCGCCTCCTGCCCGGCTGAGCGGGACACCCAGGACTCCAGCGAGTACGGGCGGGTCGAGGTCCCCGCGCACGCGACGGTGTGCGGGGAGCGGATCGTCGTCTCGGTCAGCAAGTTCGGCTCCCTGGCCTTCGTGGCGGCCGACAACCCCGGCGCCTTCCTCGGTACGCGGGAGGCACGCGACGAGGGGGCGCTCGACGCCGGGGATCTCGCGAAAGTCGAACAGGCGCTCACCGAACTGGGCTACGTGGTCGTCCCGGAAGAACTTCTCATGAGCGACTACGACGGGCCGACCGCCGTGCTTTCGGGGCGCCCCAGCTGGTGGGACCGCTACTTCGGCACCTTCTGAGGCACCGCGTACCGTGGGCCGAACGGAACCCCACCGAGGCGATCGTGACCGTTGACTACATCCGTCATCGCACCCGGCGAACACCTGCTCGCCACCACCGGCGCCGACAACACGGTGCGGCTGTAGAACGTCGGCTAAGCGCTGCGGGACGGCGCTGTGACCAATGCCCCAACTACGCGGACAGGCACAAGGCCGGAGGACGGCAGCCGAACACTTGATCCATCTGTTCAAAGCGCCAACAGTTCTCATGGGTGGTGGACCATCTTTACTTCGACCTGGGGTCTGTGGCACACAAGTCAAGCAAAGCGACTCCACGGAAGCCGGGGAACATCAGGCCGTCTCACTGCATGAGCAGACCCTGGCCGACTGTGAGCGGGTGCTGGGCAGCAATCACCCCCGCACCCTCGCTTCGCGCAACAATCTCGCCAGCGCTTACCGAGCACCAGAGGACCTGGGCCGGGCCATCTCCTTGTACGAACAGACCCTGGCCGACTGCGAACGCGTCCTGGGAGCCGACCATCCGACAACAAAGGTCGTGCGAAGCAACATGGCGGCTGCTCGCCAACAGGCCGATACCGACCTGATTAGCGGTTGAACGTGGTGCAGCAGTCGCTGTGTTTCATAGGCGACCGTCTATGAAACAACGAGGCGTGAGCCCATCTGGTGATCGGTGCGGGATTGAGATTGCCGGGTTGGCGCGTTCGGATGGGCCTGTCGCCGGACAGTCGGCGGTCGCCAGCCGGACCCACGGTGATCTCACTCAAATCCAGATCGTCGAGGGGGACATCCCGCAGCAGCCACGAGCCTTTAAGAGCACGCCGATCTGCTGGCGGGACTGCATGACAGGGTCGTCGGGCAGGGCGCGGCGGTGGTCGATGCGGTCACGGGAACGCCGGGGGTGGGCAAGAGCCTGCGGGCCGCCTCCTACGCGGGGTCCTGTCAGTTGGCGGGCTGACCGGTCCTCGCCGCAGGCGCACTCGACGAAGTACTGGGCTTCGGCCTCTTCTTCCGTGGTCGGCCAGTGCTCCTCGCTGTCCAGCATGTGGGTGGTCTGGTCGCAGCTGACGCAGGTGCGGCGGACGCAAGTGGACGACTCGTCGGTCTCAAGAACGAAGACCGCGCCTGTGCACTGGTCGCAGCGTGCCGCGATCACTTGGTGCGCCGGGTACTCGCCTGGATCCGCGCCGAAGTAGGCGACCAGATCGTCGAGGTTGTCTCCGGCCCATCGGTCGTTGACCGTCCTGAGTGCCACGTATCCCCTAGTGCCCTTGTCTTGGTGTTCGATCAATAGCCGGGCTCAGTCCACTCGCCCGGTGTGGTGCAGCACAGACCCCAGCCGCCGTACCAACCGTGCCACTGATTGGTGTTCACCGTGTAGAGCGAGCCGTTGGGCCGTTTGAACCACACCTTGGCGTAAATGTCGTCCTCGGCGGCCGGCTCGTCCTCGTCCAGGTAGTTGCCGTCGATGGTCCGGATGAAGGTCGTCTTGTGGGTGTAGTAGGTGTAGAGCCTGTCGTCGCCGCTCCAGCCGTCCGAGCCCATGAGCCGGATGACGTCGAGCTGCTCGCCCGGCACCGGTGTACAGCGCACCTCGATCCGGTGGAACCGGCCGCCGGGGAGGTCGACGATGGCCAACGTGCATTTCGCGGCCCGGGCACCGGCGGGCGTCGCAGGCACGGCGGCGAGAATAAGTCCGGACAGCAGGGCGAGCCCGGCGTTCATCAACTTCATGGAGTTCCTCATGGAATCCATGGAGCCACCCCGAACCCCTCATCCGACAGCACCACTGGTTGGGGCTTTCCCGGCTGCAATGGTCGTCCACCCACCGGAACTGCCACCAGCCCTCGGCCCCGCAGCGAACCACGCGAACCGGCGAAGGTCTCCGGTCGCGTCACGGCGGGATCCGCGGGGCAAGCGAAGAACCAGCCAGTACATCTAGCGGCGGGCTTCTCCATTCACCTCGGGTTCGGCGCCCACATCCCGTTCGAGGAGCCGATTCATCGCTCGAAGGTCGCCTACCTGGCCGCCGTCGAAGGCCGACACGTCGAACATCCGCAAGGGCCACCTCAAGGACGCGACCCGATGAGCCGTCACACGTCAGCCGAGTCGATCACCTGGTCAGCCGGCGGCGCGGTGACGACCAGGGGGAACCCCCAGTCGAGGAAGCGGGTGTCGTAGCTGAGGCCCATCTTCGGCTCCCGGCCATAGACGAGGTCCGTGGTGCGGAGCCGGGTGGGCAGGCCCTTGGCGTCGGTCCAGAGCGACCAGTGGATCTCGTCTTTCACGTCACCGGTGGGAGGAAGCCCCAGCCTCTTGTGGCTCACGACGCCGCGATAGACATACCCGCCGGAAACGGCCTTGCCGGTGACCCCGCGCAGCAGAGTGCGCAGAACGCGTTCGTCGAACACGTTGATCGCCTGATGGCTGAAAACCGCGACCTCCGGCGCCTTCCAGTCCCACCGGATCCACGACTTACCGTCGGGGAGACTGCCGGGCGGTTCATGCGTGTACGTGACCCCGCCGACGTACGTGATGTCGTCCCAGTCGGCCCCGCCAAGAGCGGCCCGCCAGGAGGTTTCCTGGTCGTCGTACGGAACGAGAATGGAGTAACCGGTGGCGTCGTAGGCGACCGGCCCCTTCGGGCTCAGTTGCACCTGACCGCGTATGCGGGCCGCAGCGGTGGAGTATGTCCCGTCGATCATCGCGGCGAGCTCGGAGATCCGCACCCCGTGCCCCTGACGCAACTGCTTCTGCACGGCCCGCACGGGGTCGGGCGGCCGGGTCTGCGCGACCGCCGCAGCGGGCGCGGCCACCCCACCGGCCAGCAGCGCGGCCACGACCAAAGCTAACGATCGCCTCATCACGACTCCGTCCATCCCAGAAGCGTGGCCATCGTCGCAGGCGGCGATAACGAAAGCGATCAGCATTGGCCTCGAACCAGAGTGACCATCGCAGCGCTGGTCATCTGGCTCCGCACCTGATCCAAGAAACAGGCCCTAGCCCAGAGCCGTTCCGCCGGCATGAGCCCGCAGTCACCACTCGACAGGAGTGGCAGCAGTACACCCCGACGCCTCATACCGGCCCACTTGCCTGGCCGCTTCGTAAGCACCCGACTTCGTCCCGCCAGAGGCACCGAACGCAACCACCGGCCGAACGTTGAGACCATGACCACCACGATCCTGGCCGCCATCGGCGCACTCACCCTCACCCTCCACACCGCCACCCGACTCCCCCACGCCCTGGCCGACCTGCTGCGCGCCTTCCTCCTCGTCATCTCCGCCTTCGGCGAACTGCGCGCCGCGCTGGCCCGAGGCCGTCGACGAAGGCCCTCGTAACCCTCTGCAGCAGGCTTGGGCGCGCCGCCGCACCGCCTACTCCCTTCAGGTACACGGCAACCGGTGAGGTGCCGACTCTCCCCTGGTCAGAGCCGTGAAAGAGGGCTACTGTCAATTAGCGCCCCGGTACTGACATTTCACTGACAAGTACGTGTGCGTACTGACAGGTAGAGGCGCGCCAGACAACATGTCTGGCGCCAGCCAAGATGACAGTGGCCAACGCTGTGACCTGCACACTGTCAGATAGCTCTCCGTGACCAGTCATCGGCTGCGTTAGCGGGGTCCGGGCCCTCGTTGACCGCACCGCCACTTGCTCTCCTCGCCTGTCCTGGCTGCGTCGGCACTCATCTCGGCGTCCAACTCGACTGGCGCCGGGTCTGCGGGGGGAGACCTGCTCGGGCTGTGCGTTCTCTCGGCGCCGAAGACGATCATCGAAATCAGGTGGGCGGCGGCGCAGGCTTGGTGAGGTTCACCATCCAGAGACGTATTCGCGCCAGCACACCCGCCGATTGGAGAAGCAGCAAGCCCCCTCCGGTCAGCGCGACCCCGAGGCAGGCGACGGCCAGCAGGAAGATAATGGAGAAGGTGGGCATCTCCCGCTCCAGGACAGCGGTCGATGAGAAGCCCAGCGCGATGACCAATATGCCGCCGGCCATCAGTGACGCGCCAGCGATATCCCGTCGGCGCCCGAGAAAGACGACGACCGCGGAAGCGCTGATGAGGCATACGCCAGCGCCGAGCGCGATGATCTTCACCAAGAGATCCGCGTCGCCCGGCCCCGCTATTCCCAGGACGATGCCGCCTATCCCGAGAATGAAGACGGCGACTATGGGTCCTGAGTGGTCGTGACGCCATTGGTTGACCGCGGGATCACCATGACGGGAGAGCCGGTTGCTCATCACCAGGCGAAGCAGCACATGTGCGGCGTGCATGCCCACGTAAATGATCGCGATCAACCTCCCCACGCTCGCCGGGCGTTCCAGCGCTTCGCCGATTCCCGATAAACACATGGCGAAGGCGCTGATCAGGACCAACGAGATGATGGCGCGTAATCTGTCTTGAATGATCAGAGCGGCGCTGATGAGCAGTGCGACGGCCAGTACCACGCTCGGAACCATCAGGGGCTGGGACACCACCGCTGTCAGCGCGATTACCAGGATGACGAAATAGATGACGATGTCGGGCAACGCCCGGGACAACGGCGCCCTTTCGTCCAGCATGACGTCCGCCCACACGACAGCCACGATCAACAGCACCGTGCCTGCGCCCAGCCAGCCAAAATCGTCCGACAGTTGGTTCACGACCATGCCGGACCCCACCCCGCCCAGATAAGTGACGAGAAGCTTGCGACCTCTTTGTTCGGACGGCATACCTTCAATGTGACTCGTAGCAGCCTCATTCGCTGCGATCAAGTGTCAACGGTTCGGCTTCGGCATCCAGTTGGCCGCGATGTCTCCACGCCATTCCGCCCGGCAGTAAACGTACGTCGGCAGGGGAAAGGGTATCGGGACGCGAATCCAATACACCCGGATGGTGTTGTCGAAGGGATCCGCTCCATGAGCTACTCCTACCCGGTGCCGAGTCGGTCGAGCCGGGACGGTTGACCGGCAGACGCTCCCCGTTCCGAGCCCTTCGACATCGAGACGATGATCATAATTGTGGCCGTCAGGGCTGCTCGTGAACGTTTCTGACGGATCATCTAAGGATTTTGATCATGCTGCCCGGCCTGAAGTATGAGCGGCTTGTTCCTGTCAGAAGGGAGCCCACGGCCAGCCGGTATCGTCATAGCCGCTCTCTCGCCTCGACCGATCGGGCCGGGGCGGGCTGTTGACGGTAGCGTAATAGTCGCCCGCATCCGCTCGCGCTGCCAGTTCTTCGATCCGGTCGTGCTCGACCAGCAGATCGACCAGCTGCTGCGAACGGGTGTGGTCACCCGCATCAGCGCGGGGCTCCAGGACCGCGCACGCCTCTTCTACCCTGCCTTGCCTGATGAGCAGGTCGACGAGCCGTTTGACGGCATGTTTGTCACCGGCCCGGGCCCGATCAGCGAGCTCGTCGACTCTGTCGTGGGCTGCCAGCACATCAGCCAGCCGCGCGGCGGGATTCCCGGTCTGGTCGTAGTCGTGGTCGACGTCGCCGTAGAGAGTGTTCTCCCAGTCCGGAATCGCCTCCCCCCATAGCGCCTCCTCTCTGGCCTTGTTGATGGCCGACTCCTCCACCGCGGCCCGGAGGTACGCCAGAACCTCCTCCACACGGCCCAATCCGATCAGCAAAGCGGCGGACTGCATGCCACCGCGCGATGTCGCTGTCGGCGGGCAGCCCAGAAACTCTAAGGCCTCCGACACCCGCTGCTGCCCGACCAGCAGATCAACCATGGGCTCGGTGGCCCTCCAGCCCCAAAATCCGAACGGGTTCGCGTCGAGGTCATCCACCGGATCGACGGCGTAGCAGCTGTCCTCCTCCTCAAGGCGGGCCCACAGGAGAGCCATCGCCTCCTCCACCCGGCCATATCTGGTCAGCACAGCGACCAGATACAGTCCCGCATAGCCGTACGAATCGCTACCAGGAACCTCGGCGCGGGTGCGCAGGAGGGTGAGCGCCTCCTCCACTCGGCCCTGGCTACGCCCTGTTGGCAGCCAGCGCGCTGACGCCGCTCGCGTTGACAGGCGCGGCGGTGGGCATCGTCGCGAACGTGCTCAGCGAGATGGGTCAGTCGATGGGTGGGGGCACAGGGCTTGGGTGAGGACAGGATGAAGGAGGTCGCCGACTTGCCGAGCTCGTTGAGTTGGTCGATCAGTGGCTCCATCGCTCCGATCTCGCGTGCGACCACCCGCAGGATGTGGTCGTCGGTGCCGGTGACGCGGTGGTCCTCAAGAATGTGTGACGCACTCTGGGCGATATGGGCGGTCTGGTGGGACTGCCGGATGCCTGTGGTGGACAGCACCACGAATGCCTGAACGGGCCACCCGGCCTTGCCGGGGTCGACGCGGGCGCCATAACTGGTGATCACACCGAGGCTCTCCAGACGCCGGACCCGCGCCGCCACGGCCGGCGGCGGTCATGGCGCGCTGATGAAGGACCGTGGCCTGCTGCCAGAGTCCCTCCAACGCCATGAACACTGCGAGCGCGGCGGACAGGGCGGTCACGCGCTCGGCCAGCGAATGCCTGATGGCGTACTCCGCGCAGGCCAGCAGGTTGCCACGCTCGGTGCGCAGCCAGGCCAGCGCGGCGGCACGGGCGGCGGGGTCGCTGCCCGGGCCGGTGGTCATATGCCGATCGGCGGCTTGAGCGCCGCACTGGTAGCGGTCGAGTAGCCGGGCGACGGCCTCGACGGCCTCGACGGCTTTGGCGGCCTTGGACGCGGGACCGGGCGTAGGCAAGTCAGGTCGTGCAGGCGACAGCGGCGGCCAGCTGGAACTACAGCGACGACTTCCGCACTGGTGCGGTCTTCGCCACCGGCACCTGCCCGAGCGGCCCTTACGTGGGGACGAGCAGGCTAAAGAAGGCGGGCGTCTGGGTCCGTGACCGGATCCGTACCGCCGAGGTCTTCTGATCGCGGAGTTCCACAGAAGGCGCGAGGGTGCGTCTCCTGGCGGACGCGCCCTCGCGCCGGACACCTGCCGCCCGGCCGGTCATCGGCCGACGCGGATGAACACCCCCTTGGACGGCACATTGCCTGCGGTACAGGCGAACAGCAGGTAATAGCCGGGGACGGCGACGACGGCGGATGGGACCTCGGCGGAGTAACGACCGGGACCCGTCTCATGCGCGACCAGGCCGAGATAGCGCTGGTCGGAGTTGAAGGCGTGGGTCGCGCTGCCGCAGCGAATGAGCGCGAGGCGAGTGATCGGTTCCGGGCCGCGTACATCGACGCTGAGCCTCTCGCCGTGCGACACGCGTTCGGGGACGTTGAGAAGACGCGGACGGTTCCGGCAGACGTACCAGGGTTCGTAGATTTCCAGGTTCAGACGGCGCACGTCGCGGCCACCGGGCTTGGCGTTGATGTTGCCGCCTCCGGTGAACACCCGGCCGTCGGGCATCAGGAGCGCGGTCGAGTGGTAGTTGCGCGGGACGCTCGCCCTCGGGAAGGCGCCCTGGTCCCATTCCCAGCCGGAGCCGGCCTTCTTGAGGAGTTCCGGCTCGAGAACGGCGGTGTCGTCGTCTTCGACCTTCTCGACGCCGTTGCACAGGAGCGCCTCGCCGCTGGGCAGCAGCACCAGATTGCTGTTGAAGCGCACCCGCGCGTTCGACTGACCGCGTGGGCCTAGTGTCGTGAGTCGTTGATTCGTTTGCAGTAGCGTGCGATGGATTCGAGGATCTGGTCGGCGGCCTTGGTCCAGACATAGGGCCGTGGGTCGTCGTTCCAGGTCTCGATCCAGTCCAGGATGTCC
>NZ_SZQA01000039.1 GCF_005233835.1 Herbidospora galbida
CGGCGGCCCCTGCGGGCGTCGCGGATCGCCCGGCTCGGCCTGCCGGTGCCGATCGCCGTCGGCGCGCGGTTCGCGCTGGAGCCCGGCCGCGACGGGGTGCCGGTCCGGCCCGCGCTGCTGGGCGCGGTCACCGGCGTGCTGGGGGTGCTGGCGGCGTTCACGTTCGCCGCCGGGGTCGAGGAGACCGGCCGGAACCCGGAGGCGTTCGGGCAGACCCACCAGTTCGTCCTGCCGCTGGGCGACGGCCGCGTGGACCTCGTGCCCGCCGAGGTGGTCGCGCGGGGGCTGGGCGCGCTCCGCGACGATCCCGCCGTCGCCGCTTTCACCGACACGCGCCTCGGCGTGGCCGTCTCGGGCGGCACGGCGGTGCCGCTGTTCTCCCGTCAGCCCGGCGGAGTGCGGGTGGTGACGATCGAGGGGGCGCCGCCGGAGAAGGCGGGCGAGGTCATGCTGGCGCCGCACAGCGCGCGGGACCTGGGGGCCGCCGTCGGCGACACGGTCACCCTCATGGGCACCCGCCCGGCGGCGCTGCGGGTGACCGGGATCGGGTTCGTGCCGGAGGCCAGCCACAACACCTACGCGTCGGGCGGCTGGGTCGCCGACGACACCTGGCACGCCCTGTTCGACGCGTTCAAGACCCACGAGGTCCTGATCACGGTCCGGCCCGGCACCGACCCGGCCGCGCTGCAGGCCCGGGTCACGGCGGCGTTCGGGCAGCCCGACGTGCCGCTCCAGCAGGTCGAGCCGCCCTTCCAGCTGAGCGAGCTCCGCCGGCACCGGGTGCTGCCGATCGCGCTGGCCGTCTTCCTGGCGGTCCTGGGGGCCGGCGCGGTCGGGCACGCGCTGGCCACGGCGGTCCGGCGGCGGGCCCACGACCTGGCGGTGCTGCGCGCCCTCGGGCTGACCCGGGGGCAGGCCCGGCTGGCCGTCGCCACCCAGGCCACCCTGCTGGCCGTGGCCGGGCTCGCGTTCGGCGTCCCGCTCGGGCCGGCCGCCGGCCGGGTGGTCTGGCGCGTCACCGCCGACGCCACCCCGCTGCTGTACGTCCCCCCGGTGGCCGCCTGGGCCCTGCTGCTGGTCGGGCCGGTGGCCCTGCTGATCGCCAACCTGCTGGCCGCGTGGCCGGGACGGACCGCCGCCCGGCTGCCGGCCGGGCTTCTCCTGCGAGCGGAGTGATCGACATGAACCGCGTCCTCACCGCGACCGTCGGGGGCGTCGCCGCGCTGGCGACGCTCGGCGCCGGGTTCAACGACACCGCCGACACCGCCAGCGCCGTGGTGGCCGCCGGGTGGGTGATCGCCGCCGCCGGGTGCCTGGCCTCCGGACGGCCCGCCGTCGCCCGGTGGGCGGGCCTGGTGGCCGTCCTCCAGGGCGCGGCGGCCGTCTGGCCGCAGGCGGTCCCGCTGGCCATCGCCGGGTGGCTCGGATTCGCCCTCGCCCTACCCGACGGCGGCCTGCGCAGCCTGCCGCGCCGGATCGTCACGGGCCTGGGCGCGCTGGCCGGGCTGGCGCTGACGCTACTGGTCGAGGTCTCCCCCGGCGGCTACGGGGCCGCCGCCGTCGTCGCGGCCGGGATCGGCACCATCGCGATCGTGGCCCGCTGCGGCCCGGCCTCGCCCCGGCAGCGGGCGGCGCTCCAGTGGACCGGCGCCGCGCTGCTGCTCGCCGCCGCCGCGGGCGCCGTGATCATCGGGCTGCACCTGCTGCTGGGGGTGCCGGAGACCCCGATGGCGTGGCTCGTCGGGGCGCTGGTGATCGTGCCGGTGGGCGCCCTGTTCGGGCATCTGCCGCCGACCGCGCACGTCGGGGAGAAGGCGCTGCTGGAGGCGGTGGTGGTCGCCGGGTTCGCGGTCATGATCGCCAGCGTCTACCTGGTGGTGGTGCTGGGCCTGGGCCGCCTCCCGGCCGAGAGCGAGCGCGACCTGCTGGTCTCCTCGATGGCGGCGGCGCTGGTGGTGGCGATCCTGGCCATCCCGGTGCGCAACCGCCTCCTGCACACCGCCCGCGCGATCACCGGCCGGGGCGGGGTGCCGCCGGAGGAGATCCTGGCCACCTTCGGCGCCCGCATGAGCCGCGCGGTCCCCTTCGACGAGCTGCTGCTCCAGCTGGCCGAGTCGCTGAAGGCCGCGATGGCCCCGGCGGGCGCGGAGATCTGGGTCGGCTCCGACGGCGTGCTCCAGCGCACGGTCAGCGTGCCCGACCTGCCGCCGGAGCGCATCACCCTCAACGACCGCGAACGCGTCATCGTCGGCCGCACCCGGATCGGCGGCCCGTCGTGGCTGGCCATCTGGCTGCCCGGCATGCTCCCGGAGAGCGGCGGCCTGGTCCGCGTCGCGCCCGCCGCCCACCTGGGCGAGCTCCTCGGCATGATCGTGGTGCGCCGCCCGCCCGACGCCCCGCCGTTCTCCGAGAACGACGACCAGGTGCTCGTGCAGCTGGCCCGCCAGGTGGGCCTGGCCCTGCACAACATGCGGCTCGACTCGGCGCTGCAGGCCAGCCTCGACGAGCTGCGCCGCCGCAACGAGGAACTCCAGGCCTCCCGCCTGCGCATCGTGACCTCCGCCGACGCCGCCCGCCGCGCCATCGAACGGGACCTGCACGACGGCGCCCAGCAGCACCTGGTCGCCCTGTCGGTCAAGCTCAGCCTGGCCGGGGAGATCATCGCCGAGGAGCCCGACGTCGCCCGCGCGATGATGTCCGAGCTCCGCGACGACGTGCAGGGGACCATCGCGGCCGTCCGGGAGCTGGCCCACGGCGTCTACCCGCCGCTGCTGCGCAACCACGGCCTCGACCAGGCGATGCGCTCGGCGGCGCGGCGGTCGGCGCTGCCGTGCGCGGTCGCCGTCGACCTGCCCCGGCGGTTCTCCGAGGAGACCGAGGCGGCCGTCTACTTCTGCTGCCTGGAGGCGATCCAGAACGCGGGCAAGCACGCCGGGGCCGACGCGGCCGTCGAGGTGGAGATCACCGCCGACGACAAGGTGCTGCGGTTCACCGTCGCCGACGACGGCGCCGGGTTCGAATCCGCTGGTGAGGGGCACGGCTTCGTCAACATGCGCGACCGGCTCGGCGCGATCGGCGGCACCCTGACCGTCGACTCGGCGCTCGGCGCCGGCACCACGATCCGCGGGGAGATCCCACATGCCTGAGTTCGATGCCGTCGTCGTCGGTTCGGGCCCGAACGGCCTGACCGGCGCGCTGGAGCTGGCCGAGTCGGGCCGCCGGGTCCTGCTGCTGGAGGCGGCCCCGACCTTCGGCGGCGGCCTGCGCAGCAGCGCCGAGCTCACCCTGCCCGGCTTCACGCACGACGTCTGCGCGACCGTGATCGCGACCGCGCTGGCCTCCCCCGCGCTCCGCGACCGGCTGCCCGGCCTGGGCGTGCGGCCCGTCCACCCGGAGATCCCGGCCGCCCACCCGCTCGACGACGGCCCCGCCGTGCTCATCCACCGCTCGGCCGAGCGGACGGCGGCGGAACTGGGCCGCGACGGCGCGGCCTACCTGGCCACCGTGGGCGCCACCGCGAGGGCGGGCTTCCCCTTGGTCGACACCCTGCTCGCGCCCCTCGGCATGCCGAAGGCGCCCCTGGCGCTGGTCCGCTACGGCCTCGCCGGCGCCCTCCCCGCCACGACCGCGGCCAAGACGCTGTTCCGAGGGCCCCGGGCCCGCGCCGCGCTGGCCGGGATGGCCGCCCACTCGATGCTCGACCTGCGCAGCCCCATCTCCGCCGGATACGGCGTGATGCTGGCCGCGATGGCCCACCTGGTGGGCTGGCCGGTGGTGGAGGGCGGCTCCCAGGTGATGGCCGACGCGATGGTGGCCCGGCTGCGGGAACTGGGCGGCGAGGCCGTCGCCGGCCACCGGGTGACCGCGCTGAAGGAGCTCCCCGAGGCCGAGACGGTCCTGCTGAACGTCACCCCGCGCCAGTTCGCGGAGATGGCCGACCTGCCCGAGGCCTACGCCCGCAGAATGCGGCGGTATCGCTACGGGCCGGGCGTGTTCAAGGTCGACTGGGCGCTCGACGGCCCGGTCCCGTGGCGTGACCCGGCGGTGGGGGCGGCCGGGACGGTCCATCTCGGCGGCACCCTGGAGGAGATCGCCGCGAGCGAGCGGGCTGCGGTGCGCGGACGGGTCTGCGACCGCCCCTACGTCCTCCTGGTGCAGCCTCCCGACCCGTCGCGGGCCCCGGAGGGCAAGCGCACCCTGTGGGCCTACTGCCACGTACCGAACGGCTACGACGGCGACATGACCGATGCGATCGAGGCCCAGATCGAGCGCTTCGCGCCGGGCTTCCGCGACCTGGTCCTGGCCCGCCACGTCATGGGCCCGGCCGCGCTGGAGAGCCACGACGCCAACTACGTCGGCGGGGACATCGGTGGCGGGGCGGCCGACCTGTTCCAGTTCGTCAGCCGGCCGGTGCCCTCGCTCCAGCCGTGGCGGACCCCGATCGAGGGCGTCTACCTCTGCTCCTCGTCGACCCCGCCGGGGGCGGGCGTCCACGGCATGGGCGGGCTGATGGCGGCCAGGTGCGCCCTCAGGCGGGCGGGGGTCAGGTCCTCTTTGCGGATGTAGCCCGCCGCCCCGCAGGTGGCGGCGTCGGGCGGCAGGTCTTCGGCCGCGTACGTGGACACCAGCACCACCGTGACGCCGGGCTGCCCGGCCAGGATGCGCCGGGTGGCCTCGACCCCGCTGATGCCGGGCAGGTTGATGTCCATCACGATCACGTGGGGACGGATGCGGGCCGCCTCGGCGACGGCGGCCTCCCCCGACTCCGCCTCGCCGGCCACGCGCCAGCCGGCGACCAGGGCCACCAGCCGCCGTGCGACGGCCCGGAAGGGCGCCTGGTCGTCGACGATGAGAACTTCGACGGACCCCATGGCAACCCATGGTGGCTCATGGGGCGCCCGTCGCTAAGGGTGTTACCCCTCCTGTTCCGACAGGTAGAGCAGCACGGCCAGCACCCGCCGGTTCACCTCGGGGGCGGCCTCCAGCCCGAGCTTGGCGAAGACCACGCTGATGTGCTTCTCCACCGATTTCTCGCTCAGGTAGAGGGTCTCGCCGACGGCCGCGTTGCTCTTGCCCTGGGCGATCTGGGCCAGCACGTCCCGCTCACGGGGAGTGAGCGCGGCGAGCGGCGAGGAGCGCCGCCGCAGCGAGTCGGCCAGGATCCCCTCGACGACGACCGGGTCGATGACCGACCCGCCGCGCGCCACCGCGCGAACCGCCTCGACGAGCTGGCCGGGCTCGCCCACCCGCTCCTTGAGCAGGTAGGCCCGCCCGGCGCTGCCGCCCGCCAGCAGCATCGTGGCGTAGGACGGCTCGGCGTACTGCGACAGGACCACGACGCCCGTCGAGGGCGACCCGGCGCGCAGCTTCGTGGCGGCCCGGATGCCCTCGTCGGTGGACGTCGGCGGCATGCGGACGTCGGTGACGACGACGTCGGGCCGGTGCTCCTCGACGGCGGCGAGCAGCCCGCCGAGGTCGGCGCACGCGGCCACGACCGTCAGATCGGGATCGCGGGAGAGCACGCGTTCCACGCCCTCGCGCATCAGGAGATTGTCTTCGGCGATCACGACCCGTAACGGCACGGGAGCAAGGTTATCCCGCGTGGGGAATCTGCCTCAGCCAAGCGCGGCGACGAAGGCGTCCACGTCCTCCTCGGTGGTGTCGAACGAGCACATCCACCGCACCTCGCCCGTCTCCTGGTTCCACGTGTAGAAGGGGAAGTCCTTGCGGACCCGGTCGGCCACCTCGCCGGGCAGGGTGGCGAAGACCGCGTTGGCCTGGGGCCGCCGCGTCACCGTGACATGCGGGATCAGGTCGGCCTTCTCGGCCAGCCGCGCCGCCATCGCGTTGGCGTTGCGGGCGTTGCGCAGCCACAGGTCCCCGGCGAGCAGCGCCTCGAACTGCGCCGACACGAACCGCATCTTGGAGGCGAGCTGCATGCTCGTCTTCCTGATGTACGGCAGCCCGCGCACCGCGTCGGGGTTCAGCACGACCACGGCCTCGCCGAGCATGAGCCCGAGCTTGGTGCCGCCGAACGACACCACGTCGACCCCGACGTCGGTGGTCAGCGCCCGCAGGGGCACGTCGAGCGCGGCGGCGGCGTTGCACAGCCGCGCCCCGTCGAGGTGCACGAGCATCCCGCGCGCGTGGGCGTGCTCGGTGATCGCGGCGATCTCGCCGGGCGTGTAGACGGTCCCGAGCTCGGTGGCGTTGGTGATCGTCACCACCCGGGGCTGGGCCCGGTGGACGTCGCCGAACCCCCATGCCTGCGTGTCGATCAGGTCGGGCGTGAGCTTCCCGTCGGGCGTCCTGACGGTGTGCAGCTTCAGCGACCCGACGACCTCGGGCGCGCCGCCCTCGTCGACGTGGACGTGGGCGGTGTCGGCGCAGATGACCGACTCCCACGACCCGCACATCGCGCGCAGCGACACCACGTTGGCGGCGGTGCCGTTGAACACCGGGTAGGCCTCGGCCCGTTCGCCGAAGTGCCGGCGGAACACGTTCCGCAGCGCGGAGGTGTAGACGTCGTCGCCGTACGACACCTGGTGGCCGCCGTTGGCGAGGGCGACGGCGTCGAGGATCTCGGGGTGGACGCCGGCGTAGTTGTCGCTGGCGAAGCCCTTCAGCGCCGGATCGTGGCGCCTGACCGCGTCAGTTCCCATGGGCCGTCAGATCCAGCCTGAGGCCGTTGGCCTCGGTCACCGGCAGGTCCCACAGACCGGCCAGGGCGTCGGCGAGGTCGGCGACGTCGGTGAAGTTGCGGAACGGCTTGTCCGGCGCGGCCCTGCGCATCGCGTCGTGCACCAGCGCCGTCACCACGACGATCGAGGCGGCGGCGCCGCTGCTCTTGAGCGCGTCGGCGAAGGCCAGCGTCCACGCCTCGGAGGCGGCCTTGGCGGCGGCGTAGCAGGCGTTGCCCTGCGTGGGGGCCTCGGCGGCCTTGGCCGACACGATCGCGAACCGGCCGTCGTCACTCGCCTTCAGCAGCGGCTCGAAGGCGAGCGTGACGTGCTGGAGGGTGCGGACCAGCAGGTCGTTGAGGTCGGCCCAGTCGTCGAGGCGCGTCTCGGCGAACGTCTTGGCCCCGCGCCAGCCGCCGACCAGGTGGAAGATCCCGTCGACGCGGCCGTGCTCGGCGCGCACGCGGGCCTCCAGGTCGCGTACCTGGGCGAGGTCGAGGAGGTCGACGGGGAGGCAGCCGTCGGCGCCCGAGCGGTCGACCCCGACGACGGTGTCGCCGAGGTCGGTGAACTTCTTCACCACGGCCCGCCCGGCGGGACCGCCCGCGCCCAGAACCAGAATGACGCGGCTCATCGTCAGTGGACACCCTTCGTCGATTCGATCACGTCGGCGAGCTTACGTCGCAGCGCCTCGTAGAACATGCTCAGGGGGAACTCGTCCGGCAGGACGGCGTCCACCATGGCCTTCTGCTCCTCCGGCAGGTCCCGCTTGGCCCACTTAGAGGCCGGGTGGGGCGCGACGTAGGCGGCGACGAGGTCGTGGGCGGCCATCCAGTGGGCCAGCTTCGAGCGGTCGATGCCGTCGCGGTAGAGCTTCTCCACCTCGGCACGCAGGTCGGCGACGCCGCCCGCGACCCGGTCCCAGGCGATCGACAGGCGGTTGTCGGTCCACCGGACGATGTCGTTGCGGTGCAGGAAGGCGAACAGCAGCTGGCCGCCGAGCCCGTCGTAGTTGCGCACCCGCTCGCCCGTGACCGGGAAGCGGAACAGCCGGTCGAACAGGATCGCGAGCTGCACGTAGCGGGCGTGCGGGACGCCGTCGGCCTCCAGCTTCACGGCCTCGCCGAACGCGGTCAGGTCGCAGCGCAGCTCCTCCAGGGAGTAGAGCCAGTAGGGCATCCGCTGCTTGATCATGAACGGGTCGAACGGCAGGTCGCCGTGGGAGTGGGTGCGGTCGTGCACCAGGTCCCACATCGTGAAGGTCTCCTGGGCGAGCTCCTGGGAGGCGACCAGGCGGGCGGCGTCCGGCGGCAGGTCGAGCTTGAGGGTCTTGGCGGCGGCGTCGGTCACCATGCGGAAGCGGGCGGCCTCGCGGTCGCAGAAGATGCCGCCCCAGGTGAAGCGCGGCGGGGTCTCCCTGACCACCACGGTCTCCGGGAACAGGACGGCGGAGTTGGTGTCGTACCCGGCGGTGAAGTCCTCGAAGGCGATCGGCACGAACATCGGGTTGTCGTAGCCCCCGGCCTCCAGGTCGGCCAGCCACTGCGGCCAGACGGTCCTGATCCAGACCGCCTCCAGGTTCCGGTTCGGGTTGCCGTTCTGGGTGTACATCGGGAACACCACGAGGTGCTCCAGCCCGTCGACGCGCTGCTCGTCGGGGTGGAAGGCGTTGAGCGAGTCGAGGAAGTCGGGCTTCCCGCCGGTCTCGGCCCACTTCGCCAGGTCCTTCCGCACCTCGGACAGGTAGACCTCGTCGTGCGGGAACCGGGGGGCCAGCTCGGCGACCTCCGCGGCGACCCGGCTGATCAGCGCGGTGTCGCCGGTGAAGGTGCCGTCCTTCTCCGTGTACGGCCGCAGCGCCTCGACGGCCTCCTTGAGCGCGCCGAACTCCGGCCGGCCCTCGGCGGCGGCCGCGTCGGTCTCGGGCGACCGGGCCGCCCAGGTCACGAGGTTGCCCCACAGCCGCGCGTGGTCGAGGTCGCCGATCGAGTCGTCGCCGAACAGGTCGGAGTCGGCGACCACGACGACCCGGCCCGCCTTGAACGGCAGCGCGACGGCGAGCGGCGCGTTCGCGGGGGTGGCGCTCCCCGACGTCTGGAACAGGGCGGTCGCGCCGGGGGCGTCCAGGACGCCGGCGCGGTAGAAGCAGGCCCGCTGCACCCCGGCCAGCACGTCGGCCCCGTCGATCGAGGCGCGCACCGGCTCGCCGAGCACCCAGGAGGCCACGTTGTTGAACCGGTTCGCCGGGTCCTGGACGGTCGTGTGCACGACCCTCACGCCGAAGCGGGACAGCAGGTCACCCAGATTGGTGCCGTACTTCTCCTGCTCCTCCTCCGCGAGGACGACGAGCCCTCCCCCGGCCGCCACGAAGGCCTCGACGGCGTCGATCTCCTCCGGCGTGAACTCGGGGCTGCCGAGGCCGGTGGTGCGTTCCCAGCGCTGGGCCGACGGATGGGCGATGACCAGCACGTCCTGCCCGTCGAGGACAAGTGTCCCGTCCGTGTGGGCGGAAACCTGGTGCCCCAACCGGCGGAGAAGGTCGGCCGCACGGGCGTAGGAGTTGTCGTCGGGATGCCCGGGGTTCATCGCCTGTGCGACGTCGCGCCGGATCGTCCATGCCTCGCTGTGGCCCTCGTCGAACAGCACCTTAGGGAACGCAGTCATGAAATTTCTCCTGCTATCGATACCTCTTGACGAAAAATATATGCCAATGTCCGGATGTAACCGCAAGTCACTCTCTGGAGTGACACCGAATCACCCTCATTAGGGACGTTGTCCCGCGTCCCGGGTCCGTAACGTCCGCCGCGTTGAGAGATACCCGAGGGGGATTCGAGAGATGTTCAAGAGCACAACCGGCTTCCGGCGCTGGGCCACCGGTCTCCTGCTGATCGTTTCGCCGCTGTTGCAGTTCGTCGCGGTGGTGGTCGACCCCGGCACGTGGGGCGACATCCGCGAGTCGGTGAGCTACCAGGACAACCCGGCCATGGCGCAGCTCCAGTCGGCGCTGTACCACTGGTCGTGGATGCTGCTCCCGGTGGCCCTGATCGGCGTCCTGCACTTCGCCCGTAAGCGCGGCGCGGTGCTCGCCCACATCGGCGGGACGATGGCCGTGATCGGCTTCCTGGCGCTGTCGGCGCTGCTGATGGTCGACCCGGTCGAGTGGTACCTGGGGCAGCACAACACCCCCGAGCAGGCCGCGAAGATCTTCGACGAGATGTTCAACCTGCCCGGCGTGGTCTTCGGCTTCCAGATGCCGTGGCTGTTCTTCGGCCCGATCGGGGCCGGCCTGGTCGCCATCGCCCTGTGGCGGGCGAAGTTCGCCCCGCTCTGGACGACCATCCTGATCCTGATCGGCTGGTGGGTCGGCTTCGTCCTGGAGTACGGCCCGGTCACGCTGTTCACCTGGGGCGTCCCGGTGATCGCCTTCGGCTACTGGGGCGTCAAGATCCTGCGCATGTCGGACGCGGAGTGGATCTCCTACTACCCGACGGCCCCGGGCGTGACCACACCCGACTCGTACGCGAACACGACCGCCTGAGCGCGGTCGCGCAGGTTCAGCTTCATCAGCACCCGCGCGACATGGGTCTTGACCGTGGCCTCACCGACGAAGAGCGCGCTCGCGATCTCGGCGTTGGTGAGGCCTTTGGCGAGCATGCGGAGCACTTCCAGCTCACGCGGCGTCAGCTCGGCGAGCTGCGGCGGCCGGACCGGCTCGTGGCGGCCGGCGAAGGAGGCGATCACCCGCGTGGTGACCGCCGGGTCGAGCAGCCCGTCGCCGGCGGCGACCACCCTGACGGCCTCCACGAGCTGCTCGGGCGGCGACACCTTGAGCAGGAAGCCGCTGGTCCCGGCCCTGAGGGCGGCGTAGAGGTTCTCGTCGGTGTCGAAGGTGGTCAGCATGATGACCTTGGGCGGGCTGGGGGTTTCGAGCAGCTGCCGGGCGGCGGTCAGGCCGTCCATGCGCGGCATCGAGATGTCCATCAGGACGACGTCCGGCCGCACCCGGCGGGCCACCGCGACGGCCTCCACGCCGTCGGCGGCCTCGCCCACGACCTCCATGCCCGGCTCGCTCTCCACCACCATGCGGAGACCGGCCCGGATCATGGCCTGGTCGTCGGCCAGGACGATCCTGATGTTCTCGCTCATACCAGGACAACTCCCGGGGACGTCGGCAGCACCGCGCAGACGCGGAACCCGCCCTCTTCACGCGGCCCCGCGTCGAGCGTGCCGCCGAACAGCTCGGCCCGCTCGCGCATGCCGATGAGGCCGTTGCCGGTCGACAGCCCGTCGGTCCCGGTGGCCCTGCCGTTGTCGGTCACCTCCAGGGTGACCGAGAGCGGGTGATAGGTGATCTTGATCTGTACGTCGGCCTCACCGGCGTACTTCACCGCGTTGGTGAGCGCCTCCTGGACGATCCGGTAGGCCGACAGGTCGAGGCCGGGAGCCAGCCGCACCGGCTCGCCGGCGACCGTCAGGGTGACCGTCAGGGGGGTGTTGCTGACCGTGGAGATCAGGTTCTGCACCATGTCGAGGCCGGGCTGGGGCAGCGCCTCGTCCTGCGGCATCCGCAGCGCACCCAGCATGACCCGCAGCTCGTTGACGGCGTCGCGGCCGGCCTGCTCGATGCCGGTCAGCACGGGGTTCTCGCCGCCCTGCGCGCGGCGCAGCCCGGCGGCCTGCATGACCATCATGCTGACGCTGTGGGCGACCACGTCGTGCAGTTCGCGGGCGATCCGGCTGCGCTCGGCGGCGACCGCCTCGGCGGCCCGGCGCTCCCGCTCGACCTCGGCCAGCGCGGCCTCCTTCGCGGCCCGCTGCGCGCGCACCAGCCACGCCCGCACGGCCACGCCCGTCAGATAGGCGAAGCCGAACATGACCGTGAGGTAGATCGCCTCGGAGATCGGCAGCACCCGCATGTCGACCGCGCCCACGTCGAAGATCAGGATTCCGCCTCCGGCCCAGGGGCCGCCCTTTCGCAGGTTCAGCCGCGCGCCCAGCCCGTGGAAGCCGATGAGCAGGGCCATCAGCTGGTGGACCTGACAGGCCTCGTATCCCTGGCGGTGCCAGAGGAACTGGAGCAGCACCGTGCCGACGAACACCAGGATCGGCGCTCCGCGCATGAAGCAGAGCAGACCGCCGGCGATCAGGGCCTGCGGGATCCACCAGAGCTCGGGATTCTGGGCTGCGCCGTAGCTGGTCGCGGAGGTGAAGGCCTCAAGAATGCCGACGGCCGCGACGGCGGCGCCGATGAGGAGGTCGCTCCGTGAGGGCGCGGGGATGCGGAGGGCCATGGTGGCAGATTAGTGTGTCCTGGTCGCCCCGCGAAGCGGCAGGTCGCCACCTTCGATCCGATTGCAAGTGAAATGCAAGCCTTGGCGTGATCCTTGGCCGGTATCAGATGAGTTTCGGTGACCGTGTGAACCCTTGCCGGGGTTTCCGGCCACTGAGACGCTGGAATTCGTCGTTCATCGGTAAGGAGGCGGACATGCCCCGCCTGGCAGTCATCGCGGGGCTCGGTGCCCTCGGTGTCCTGGGCATGCCCTTGTTGCATCCCCACCCCAGCGGATCGACCGACCGGGTCACACCGGGGGCCGTCCGGGTGGAGTCCGAGTCCACGGTCTCCGTCACCCTCATCGACGACCGCGCCCGTCTTCAGCGCTTCGAGCGCGAATACGAGGTGGAACTGGCGACGGGCAGCGGATTCACCGTCACGCCCGACGGCGTGATCGTGACGGCGACCCAGGTCGTCCGGTCCGACAAGGACCTGCAGGTGTACGCCGCCAACCGGGTCTTCGCCGAGTACTTCAAGGTCGACGTCCCGGCCGACTTCGACCGTCACACGGTCGACGACCCCGACCTCAACATCCGCCTGCAGGCCTGTTATCCGCCGCGCACCCAGAACTCGACCTGCAACGCCACGGTCGAGACGAAGGTGACCGCCTTCCCCTACCTCGACCCGGCGCTGCCCGAGGGCCTCGCGGCCGAGGTGCTGTCGGCGGGCGACACGCCGTCGGCCCCGGCGGTGCTGAAGGTCAACGCGGGCCCGAAGAACAACCTGCCGACCGTGCCGATGGGCACCACGATCGGCGCCGAGGTCGAGTCGGTCGACGTCATGACGCTGGCCACCCGCCCGTCGGCGAAGGCGCCGCCGAAGATGGACACGGCCCACTTCGACCCGCCGGGCAGCCGCAACTTCAAAGCGGCGGAACGTGACAAAATCGACAAACTCATCGAAGCAGGCGCGATCGGCGCCGCGGTGATCGACGACCGCAAGAGCGAGGTGGTCGGGGTGCTGTCGGGGGGCGGCAGCCTGCCCGCCACCGTGACGCCCGTCGACGAGATCCGCACCGCCCTGGTGGCGGCCGGGGTGACGCCCCGCCGGGGACCCGTCGACGTCGTCTACGAACAGGCGCTCGCCGCCTACCACAACAAGCTCTACGCCAACGCGGCGCCGGTGCTGCAGCAGGTGCTGACCCTGCGGCAGGACCACGCCGTGGCGCTCGACTATCTCCGCGTCTCGAAGGCCAAGGCCAACACCGCCGAAGACGCGGCGAAGAAGAAGCCCTCGCCCGTCGCCGTCCCGGCGCCTTCGCCGGGGGTGGCGTCGTGGATCTGGATCACCGGGGGGGTCGTGCTCGTGGGGGCCGTCATGGCCGGGTCGGTGCCGTTCCTGCTGCGGCGCCGGCGCAACGGGGTGGACCAGCAGGACACATCGGGGGAGAACCACGCGTTGGTCACGTCATGGCCGGCCCAGACGGAGGTCTACCGCACTCCGAATCCCGGGCAGCCCGTCATGGACATCTCCCCTGCGGGAGGTCAGCCGCACGTCTCCAACCCCGGCTCGAACCCGGGCGGGACGTCGAAGAAGTTCTGCACCCAGTGCGGCATGCGGCTGGGCCACGCCCACCGGTTCTGCGGCTTCTGCGGTCATCCGTCGGACGCGCCATGAGCGCCGAACTGCCGGCGCTGGTGGGGCAGCGGATCGGCGACTACACGATCGAGGCGGTGGTCGGCCGGGGCGGCATGGCCACCGTCTACCGCGCGCGCGACCAGCGGCTCGGCCGCGCGGTCGCGCTCAAGGTGCTGGCCCCGCAGCTCGCCGAGGACAGCCGGTTCCGCGACCGGTTCGTGCGCGAGTCGCGGCTGGTGGCCTCGATCGACCACCCGCACATCATCCCGATCTACGAGGCCGGCGAGCACGACGGGATGCTGTTCATCGCGATGCGCTACGTCGACGGCGGCAGCGACCTGCGCAAGCTGGTGCAGTCCAACGGCCCGCTGCCGGTGGCGCGGGCCAACCACCTGTTCTCGCAGATCGCCTCGGCCCTCGACGAGGCCCACGCGAACGGGCTCGTGCACCGCGACGTGAAGCCGGCCAACATCCTGGTCACCGGCAACGACCACGTCTACCTGACCGACTTCGGCCTGACCAAGAGCTCCTCGGCCGACACCGGCCTGACCAGCCACGGCCACTTCATGGGCACCCCGCGCTACGTCGCGCCGGAGCAGATCCGGGGCCTGCCGGTCGACGGCCGCGCCGACGGCTACGCCTTCGCGTGCGTCGTCTACGAGGCCCTGGCCGGGCTGCCGCCGTTCCAGCGCGACACCGAGCTCGCGCTGCTCTACGCGCACGTCTCCCACGACCCGCCGCCGCTGACGCCCTACCGGCCCGACCTGCCCCACACGGTGAACCAGGTGTTGTCGCGGGCGCTGTCGAAGTCGCCGCTCGACCGTTACCCGACGTGCACGGCGTTCGTCTCGGCCCTGCGCGACGCGATCAGCGGCACCGAGGGCGATTTCCCCAGCCCGGTGTCGGGCCCGCGGCAGTCGTGGCCCTCGACGCCTCCGGGGACCGTCTACCAGAACCCGATCTCCAACCCGCCCTACACGCATCCGTCGCACCCCTCCCACCCCTCGCGGGTGTCGCAGGTGGCGACGGCCCCGGCCGGGGTGCCGCAGAAGAAGAAGTTCCCGCTGGTCCCGGTGGTCGGCGGGGTGCTGGCCCTGGGGCTGATCGCGGCGGGCGCGGTCTACATCGTCAGCCAGAGCGGCGGCGACGGGCAGGCGTCATGGAACACGTTCCCGGGCAACGTCGCGGCCCCCTACAGCTTCGACTACCCGTCCACCTGGACCCGCAAGGACTACTCCGACCAGCACGTCACCATCGCGGCCTCGGCCGACGCCTTCGACGCGCTGTTCAGCGTGCCCGGCAACCCCGACTGGTCGGGGGTCAACCCGATCATCACCGGCTCCCCCGACAAGTCGAGCGGCGTGATCGCCCAGACCACCGACACGATCTCGGCCGGCGACGCGCTGGAGTCGGTGCAGGCCGGGCTCCAGGCGACGCTGCCCGGCGTGGTGTCGATCCCGGGCGCGCCCGAGCCGACGTCGGTGGGCGGGCAGCCCGGGTTCAAGGTCAGCGGCTTCCTGAGCGACGCGGCCGGCGCGGGGCGGCTCGACTTCCGCAGCTTCCTGGTGACCCGGACCGGCCAGCCGTCGGCGCTGATGACGTTCTTCTGCCCGACGGCCAAGTGCGACGACACGATGATCACCACGATCATCTCGAGCGTGAAGTTCACCCAGTAGGGCGGCGCAGGTGCACGACGGGCCGCCCGGCCGGTCCGGCGCCGATGCTCACGCGGGCGCCGAAGTGACGGGTGACGAGGTCCTCGGTCAGCACCTCGCCGGGGCCGCCGGCCGCCACGGCCGTGCCGCCGCTCATCAGGAGCAGGTCGTCGGCGTACTGGGCGGCCAGAGTGAGGTCGTGCAGGGTGCTGACGACGGTGAGGCCGTCGTCGCGGCGCAGCCGGTCGACCAGTTCCAGCACCTGCTGCTGGTGACCGAGGTCCAGGGCCGTGGTCGGCTCGTCGAGGAGCAGCACGGGCGCCTGCTGGGTGAGCGCGCGGGCCAGCACCACCCGCTGGCGCTCGCCGCCGCTGAGCCGCTCCAGAGGCCGCGCGGCCAGGCCGGTGAGGTCGAGGCGGTCGAGCACCGCGCGGGCGGTCTCGGTGTCGCGGGCGCTCTCGCGCCCCCAATAGGGGATGTACGGCGTCCGCCCCAGCAGGGCGTACTCGTGGACGGTCATGTCGGGCGGCAGCAGCGGGCTCTGCGGCGCGTAGGCCAGCACCCGGGCGCGGTCGCGGGGCGCGAGGTCGCGTACCGGACGGCCGCCCACGGTGATCAGCCCCGTGTGGGGCAGCAGGCCCATGACGGCCTTGAGCAGGGTCGACTTCCCTGCCCCGTTGGGCCCGATGACGGCCAGCCAGCGGCCCTCGCGGGCGGTGGCGGTGACGCCGCGCAGGACCGGCCGCCCGCCGAGGTCCACGCCCACGTCGGTGATCTCGACGGTCACGTCTCCACCTTCCGGGTGGCGCGCAGGATGGTGACGAAGAACGGCGCGCCGACGAACGCGGTGACCACCCCGATGGGCAGTTCGGCGGGGGCCAGCACGGTCCGGGCGATCAGGTCGGCCGTCACCAGGAACGCCCCGCCCGCCAGCAGCGACAGCGGCAGCACCACGCGGTAGGAGCCCCCGGCCAGCCGCCGGACGGCGTGCGGCACCACGACGCCGACGAACCCGATCAGCCCGCCGGCCGACACGGCGGCGGCGGTCGCCAGCGAGGCCGCGACCAGCACGACCAGCCGCACCCGTCCGGCCCGCACGCCCAGCGCGCTCGCCTCGTCGTCGCCGACCGACAGCACGTCGAGCAGCCGCCCGTGCAGCAGCAGGATCGCGGCGGCCACCACGGCGTAGGGCGCGCACATGGCGACCTGCTCCCACCCGCCGCCGACGTCGCCGAGGATCCACGCGTAGACGCGCTGCAGCTCCTCGACCTTGAGCTGCTGGAGGAAGGTCTGGATGGCGGTCAGGAACGACGTCACCGCCACCCCCGCGAGCACCAGCGTCGCGGTGCCGCCGCCCCGGGTGGCGGTGTGCCCGAGCCCGTAGGCCAGCAGCACCCCGCCGGCCGCCCCGCAGAACGCCGCGAGCGGCACCGCCGCCCCGTCGCCCACGGCCACGATGACCAGCGTGACCGTCAGCCCGGCCCCCGCGGCGGCCCCGAGGAGATAGGGATCGGCCAGCGGGTTGCGGAACACGCCCTGGTACCCGGCGCCCGCGACCGCGAGCAGCCCGCCGACCATGGCGCCGAGCAGCACCCGGGGCAGCCGCAGCTCGAACAGCACCCCGGTCTCCAGCGGCGTCAGCCCGGAGTGGGCCGACACGAACGGCAGCCGGTCGGCCAGCGCCAGCAGCACCCCCTTGAGGGGCAGCCCGGCCGCGCCGACCATGAGCCCGGCGGCCATGCACGCGGCCAGTACGACAGCGGCCCCCGCGAAGACCACGCCCTTACGCATCAGCGCGCCGCCTTGGATCCGGCGCGAAGAAGCCCCGGCACGGGTCCGCCCGACCAGCCTGCACCTCGGCCGTGAAGCTCCGGGACATCAGCCCGCGGCCTTGGCCACCCCGGCGCCGATGGCCTCGGCCAGGTCGACCACGCGGGGGCCCCAGCGGGAGGCGACGTCGTCGTCGAGTTCGACCACGTCGCCGTTCTCGACGGCCTTCAGGCCGGACCAGCCGGGCCGTTCGGCCAGGGCCTTGGCGTTCTGCCGGCAGCACTTCACGTCGGCCAGGAAGATCAGGTCGGGGTCTGCCTTGGCGACGAACTCGGCCGAGAGCTTGGGGTAGCCGCCGGCCGCGTCGGGGGCCGCGTCGGCGATGTTCTCCAGGCCGAACAGGGCGTAGATCTGGCCGATGAAGGTGGTCGAGGTGGCGGCGTAGGGGGTGACGTCGAGCTCGTGGTAGTAGGTGAGCTCGGCCTTGGGGGCGGCGGCGGCCAGGTCGGCGAGCTTCTGCTTCATCCCGGCCACGACCTCGTCGGCCTTGGCCCGGTTGCCGGTGGCGGTGCCGAGCTTCTCGATCTCGGCGTACGCGTCGTCGATCTCGGTGGCGGCGGTGAGCACCAGCACCGGCACGCCGACCTTGCCGAGCCCGGCGACCACGCCTTCGAGGTCGTTGGAGACGATCACCAGGTCGGGGTTGCGCCCGGTGATGGCCTCGACGTTGGGCTTGAAGCCCGACAGGTCGGTCTTGGGGGCCTCGGCGGGGAAGTTCGACTGGTCGTCGACGGCGGTGACCTGCGGCCCCGCGCCGATCGCGAACAGCGACTCGGTGGCGGTGGGCGACAGCGACACGATCCGCTGCGGCTTGGCGGGGATCGTCACGGGGCCGTTGGCGGCCTGGACCGTCACCGGGAAGGGGCCGCTCGAAGCGGCCGGGGCGGCCGAGGCGAGGGGGGCGGGGGCGGGGGTGGCGGTGTCATTGCTGCCGCAGCCGGACAGCAGGGTGACACCCAGCAACACGCCCGCGATGGCCGTGCGAAGGGGCCTCACGAGTTTCCTCCGGAGGAGTTGCCGGGAAACGAGAGACCCGGGGACGGATCACCCTTTCCACGAGGGCGGACGACGTCGGCGACGACGCAGGCGACCTGGCTCACCCTCGGAGGAGGGATCACAGTTGCGGGAACAGCGCCGGGTTCACACCGGACTTCGCTGCGGCGTCACGCGCCCCATAGGTTACCAACAGCCTCTTTGCCGGAAACGTGAGGCTATGCTGACCGCATGGTGCGGCGGACCGTCACGGCGACCGGGCGGCTTCTGCTGGGACTTCTCCTCGTCCCCCTGTGCCTGCTGGCCCTCGCCGTCACCTTCTTCACCCTCGTCGTCTCGGCGACCTACCTCGGGCTGATCCTGCTCCCCTTCGCGATCCGGCTGAACCGGGCCGTCGCGTCGCTGGCCCGGCGGAACGCGGGGGCGTGGCTCGGCACGCCGGTGACGGCGTCCTACCACCCCATCAGGGGCGGCGTCCTCGCGCGGGTGCGCGTGGTGATGGGCGATCCGCAGACCTGGCGCGACCTCGCCTTCCTCGCCCAGCACGTGGTCACCGGCCCGTTCGGCGCGATCCCGGCGGTCGCGTTCTGGGGCGCGCTCGGCTGGGCGCTGTCGCTGCCGCTGTGGTGGGACGCGTTCGGGCCCGACCACCACATCTACCTGCCGTGGGCGCTCGACTCCTGGGCGACGGTGGCGTTCACCGTCCCGTTGTTCATGGCGCTGGTCGCGGCCGCCGGGTTCCGGGTCGTGCCGCTGGTCGCCGAAGGGCTGTCGCAGCTGGCCAGGTCGCTGCTCGCGACGCCGCAGCACGTACGGCTGGCCGAGCGGGTCGCCGAGGCGCTCGACGCGCACGGCCACGAGCTGCGCCGCATCGAGCGCGACCTGCACGACGGCGCGCAGGCCCGGCTGGTCTCCATCGCGATGCGGCTCGGCATCGCCGAACGCGTCCTGGCCACCGACCCGGGCAAGGCCGCCGCGCTGATCACCGAGGCCCGGCAGAGCACCGAGGAGACGATGACCGAGCTGCGTGAGATCATCCGCGGCATGTATCCGCCGATTTTGGCCGACCGGGGCCTCCCGGGCGCGGTCGCGGCGCTGGCGGCCCGCTCGCCGGTGCCGGTCGAGACCGAGACGGCCGACGTGGGGCGGCTCCCGGCGGCGGTCGAGGCGGCGGCCTACTTCGTGATCGCCGAGGCGCTGACGAATGTGGCCCGGCACAGCTCCGCCACGAAGGCGACGATCGTCGTCCGGCGTACGGAGAACCGGCTGACCGCCGAGGTCACCGACGACGGCCGCGGCGGCGCCGACGAAGACGGCGGATCGGGCCTGGCCGGCATCCGCCGCCGGGTCAGCGCCTTCGACGGGGTGACCACACTGACCAGCCCGCCCGGCGGGCCGACGACGCTGCGGGTGGAGCTGCCGTGCGAGTGATCATCGTCGAGGACAGCGTGCTGCTGGCCGAGGGCCTGACGCTGCTGCTCAACACCGAGGGCCACGAGGTGGTCGCCACCGTGGGCACCGCCGACAAGTTCCACGCGGCGGTCGACGAGCACCGCCCCGACATCGCCGTGGTCGACATCCGGCTGCCCCCGACCTTCCGCGACGAGGGCGTGCGCGCCGCCGTCGAGGTCCGCCGCGTCCACCCCGGCCAGCCGATCCTGGTGCTGTCCCAGTACGTCGAGCAGACCTACGCGACCGAGCTGCTGGCCGGGGGCGGCGGCGGCATCGGCTACCTGCTGAAAGACCGCGTCGCCCGGGTGTCGGAGTTCGTCGAGGCGCTGGAGCGGGTGGCGAAGGGCGGCACCGCGATGGACCCGGAGGTCATCGCCCAGCTGCTGGTCCGCCGGCACGCCCACCCGATCGACTCGCTCACCCCGCGCGAGCGCGAGGTCCTGTCGCTGATGGCCGAGGGCCGCTCCAACGCCGACATCGCGGCCTCGCTCGTGGTCACCGAACGGGCCGTCCACAAGCACGTGGGCAACATCTTCGCCAAGCTGGGCCTGCCGCCGAGCGACAGCGGCCACCGCCGCGTGCTGGCCGTCCTGGCCTATCTGAGCGGGGTGTAGCCAGCACCACCACCCGGGGTGGCGGAGGCCGACGATCAAGTCGGGTGCCCGCGGGACCGACTTCGGCGGCCGTTCTCGGGAGGCTCAAGGGGACTCGATTCCCCCCGAAGGCGGCCCCCCATGTCGATGACCCACCCCCATCCCGTCCATCCCGTGGCCTCGCCGCGCGACCCGTTCGTCGACGTGGTCCGGGTGCTCGGCATGGTGCTCGTCGTGGTGCAGCACTGGTCGATGCCGGTGCTGCTCGACCGTGGCGGCGACCTGGTCACCGGGAACGCGCTGGCGTCGGCGCCGCTGGTCACGTGGGTCAGCCAGGTGATGCCGCTGGTGTTCTTCGCCGGGGGCGCGGCCAACTACCTGAGCTGGACGTCCCGGCCGCAGAGCGCCGAGAAGTGGATCGGCAAGCGGGTGGTGCGGCTCGGCTGGCCGGTGCTGCCGCTGATCGCGGTGTGGCTGCCGCTGCCCTACCTGCTCGGCGCGCTGGGCGTGCCGGCGCAGCCGCTGGAGGTGGCCTCGCGGCTGGTCGGCCAGCTGCTCTGGTTCCTCGCCGTCTACCTGCTCGCCGTCGTCGCGACGCCGCTGCTGTCGCGGGTGCGGGCGGGGGTGCTGGTCCCGGCGTTCGCCGCCGGGGCGCTCGCCGTCGACGCGCTCCGGTTCTCCGGGTTCGAGGCCGCCGGATACCTGAACGTCGTGTTCGTCTGGCTCGCCGTCCACCAGATCGGGTTCCTGTACGCCCAGGGCAGGCTCGCCCGCCTGACCGGCCGCAAGGCCCTGGGGCTGGCGGCCGCCGGGTTCGCGGCGACGGCGGCCATGGTGGTCGCCGGCCCCTACCCGGCCAGCATGATCGGGATGCCGGGCATGCCGTCGAACATGGCCCCGCCCAGCGCCGTGATGCTCGCGGTCTTCGCCGGTCAGCTCGGCCTGGCGCTGTGGGCCCGCGAGCGGCTGAACCGGGCGCTGCCCGCGCCGGTGCTGGCCTGGCTGGCGCCCCGCATGATGACCTTCTACCTCTGGCACATGACGGCGCTCATCACCGTCGGCGGCGTCGCGTTCCTCGGCTTCGGCGCGCGGACCCCCGAGCCGTGGTCGGCGACGTGGTGGCTGCTGCTGCCGGTCTGGCTGGGCTGGCTGGCGCTGGTGCTGGCCGTGCTGACGGCGCTGATGGCGCGCTTCGAGGCGGCTCCCCCGGCGAGCCCGACCCGGGCCCGGACGGTCGCGGCCGTGGGCCTGTCGGCGGCCGGGCTGCTCACCCTGACCGTCACCGGGTTCACGCCGGGCACGTTCGTCCCGGCCGCAGGCAGCGCCGCGCTCGCCCTGGGGCTGGCTCTGCTGCTCAGGCGGAGAGCTGCCGTTCCGCTTCCGCGATGATCCGCTGGAGGCGCAGCCCGTGGGCCGCGTCGAGCGGGTGGCCGCCGCCGCTTCGCACCGTCTGGGCGAACTGCGCGACCATCCGCTCGAAGGCGTCGTCGCCCAGCATGGCCCCGAACAGCGTGGCCGACCCCTTCCGGCCGAACACCTCGACGCGGGCGTCGGGCAGGTCGCCGGTGGCGGCCATGGTCAGCGACGCCTCGCTGACCGCGCCCGTCTCGTGCTCCAGCAGCAGCCCGACCCAGCCGAGGGAGTTGCCGTGGGCGCGCACCCCGGCGATCGGGCCGAGCGCCGCGTCGAGCAGGTCGAGCATGTGCGGGCCGACGTCGAGGATCGCGCCGCGCTCCAGCCGCCACGGCGTCGCGAACGGGCCGCCGTGCAGCGCTCCCCCGATGTTGGCGGCGTATCCGCCGAACGGCTCGATCCCGGCGGCCTTCTCCAGGAAGGCGGTGGTCGCGGTGGCGTACCGGAAGGAGAAGACCATCTGCGTCGCCACGCCGGCCTCGGCGACGGCGTCGGCGAGCCGCCGGGCGCCGTCGAGGCTGTCGGCCAGCGGCTTCTCCAGCAGCAGGGCCTTGCCGGCCTGCGCGGCCAGCACCCCGAGCTCGGCCTGCACGCCCGGGGGCACGCAGAACGCCACCGCGTCGCAGTGGTCGAAGAGCTCGTCGAGCAGCTCGAACGAGCGGGTGCCGTGCCTGGTGGCGAGCTCGCGCGCGGCCTCGGGGCGGCGGGCCCAGATCCCGGCCAGCCGGGTGTCCGGCCCGGCGGCGAGCTTGGGCGCGTGGATCATGCCGGCCCACGGCCCGGCTCCGATCAGCCCCACAGATACCGGTTCCATCTGCTGTCCCCTTTGTCGCGACACGTACGCGATCAGAGACTATCGACCGGATACCGGGAATCATGGGGCTGGTGAACATCATCCTGCTGCGCCACGGCGAGACCGAATGGAGCAGAGCCGGCCGCCACACCGGGCGAACCGACATCCCGCTGACCCCCCACGGCGAGGCGCAGGCCCGTGCCCTGAACACCGTCGTCGGAGGCCGCGACTTCGAGCTGGTGCTGGTCAGCCCGGCCCAGCGGGCCGAGAAGACGGCCGAGCTGGCCGGGCTCACCGAGTGGGAGACCGACCCCGACCTGTGGGAGTGGGACTACGGCGGCTATGAGGGCGTCACCACGGCCACCATCAGGGAGTCGATCCCCGGTTGGTACATCTGGCGCGACGGCGTCATCCCGGGCGACTCGGCCCACCCGGGTGAGAGCGTCGACCACGTCGGCGAGCGCGCCGACCGGGCGATCACCCGGGCCGTCGACGCGCTCACCGGTGAGGACAGTTCGGTGCTGCTCGTGGCGCACGGCCACTTCCTGCGGGTGCTGGCGGCCCGCTGGCTCGGCCTGCCCGCCTCCGAAGGGAGGCTGCTCCGGCTCGACACCGGCACCTACTGCTCACTCGGCTACGAGCACGGCGAACGGGTCGTCCTGTGCTGGAACTCCCCGATCGACGAGGACCCGGTCTAGGAGTTGACGGGCGCGGGCTGCGGTCCGCGCCCGGTGAGCCATTCGAGGACCTTGCGGTGTCCCCGGCGGGCGTCTTCGAAGTGTCCCCAGCGCCAGTAGCGGGGCTGGTCACGGACCCCGGTGACCCACGTCCGGTACGCCACCGGCCGCGGCTTGCCGTCATGGGGATCGGCCGCCGAGGCGACACCGTACGTCCTGATCACGACCCGGCCGCCGGGTGCGAAGAGCACGTCGTCGGCGACGGGATACAAGGTCATCTGGTCCAGCATGGGATCCATGCTGCCGGACCCGTGTTACACACCTGGCCCAAAGCCGTTAAGTGCGTGAACCTCGTGTTAAAACTCGAGCTGAAACGGCGTTACGCGACCAGACCGTCGAACTCCCCGTCCTTGACCCCCAGCACCAGCGCGCGGATCTCGTCGCGCGTGTAGATGAGCGCCGGCCCCTCGGGGAACCGGGAGTTGCGGACGGCGACCCCGCCGTCGGGCAGCTCCGCGAGTTCCACGCAGTTGCCCGTGGAGTTGCTGTGCAGGCTCTTCCGCCACTGAACCCCGTTCAGGTCGGTGGCGGGCATCCCGTTATAAGTCTGCATACACTTTCTCTCTGAGAAGATCATCGAGCAGGTCCCTGGTCCCGCCCGGCGTGGTGCTCTCCACGCAGAGCTGTTCCATGGCCGTGAGGTACGGATCGATGTCCTCGCGTTTGTCGAGGTACAGAGCGCCCCAGAGTTGCTCGACGTAGACCACGTCCGAAAGGTCGGACTCCGGAAACCGCAGGATGGTGAAGGCCCCGCCCTCGGCGGCGTGCATGCCGAAGCGGAACGGCATCACCTGCAGGGTGATGTTGGGCAGCCGGGCCACGTCGAGCAGATGCTCGATCTGCTCGCGCATGATCTTCGGCCCCCCGATGGGCCGGCGAAGCGCCGCCTCGTCGATGACCGCCCACAGGCGCGGGCCGCCCGCATGGGCCAGCCGCTCCTGTCGCTGCATCCGCACATGCACGCGGCGTTCGATCTCGTCATCGGCCGCGTCGGGGAACCCGAGCCGGATGACCGCGCGGGCGTACGCCGACGTCTGGAGCAGGCCGGGCACGAACTGCACCTCGTAGGTGCGGATCACGCTGGCCGCCTCTTCCAGGCCGATGAAGGTGACGAACCAGCCCGGCAGCACCTCGCCGAACTTGTGCCACCAGCCGGGCGTGTTGGCCTCCCGGACCATCTCCAGGAGCTGCCGTCGCTCGGCGTCGTCGACGACGCCGTACAGGGTGAGCAGGTCTTCGACATCTCGTGTCTTGAATCCGACCCGGCCGAGTTCCATCCGGCTGATCTTGGATTCGGAGGCCCGGATGTGGAATCCGGCCTCTTCGCGGGTGAGGTCCCGCTCCTCGCGCAGCCTCCGGAGACTGGCGCCGAGCATGATGCGCCGGACGGTGGAGCCGGAACCTGGCGGGTCGATGGACACGAGTCATTCCTCCGGTATGTGGACTGAACTACAGTCTGTCAAAGATCGCCCCTTTCGTCCCAGGGTCGTTTTGGGTAACCGTAGCGCCTGCAACGACCATCTGCACGTGCATCCGCTGTTGCACATGCACGAGACCGTGCCCCATCATGATCTCGTGCAATCGGTCCTCGAATGGTCGGCACTCGATTGGTGGCCCCCGGTCGGCTGGTGGCCCGAACCCGCGCGCGACCTTCCGCCTGCCGTCTCCCCCACGCAGGCCGCCACATTCGTCCTCCCGCCCAAAGCGGACTCGGTCCACAGCGCCCGCAGCTTCGCGACCGGCACGCTGACCGGCTGGGAACTCGGCGACATGTGCGACGGCATGGAGCTCGTCGTCTCCGAACTGGCCACCAACGCCCTGCGCCACGGCCTGGAGATCGGCCACCGGCACCGGCGCGAGGTGATCAGGCTCGCCCTCATCCGGCGCGGCGGGTTCGTCACCTGCGCGCTCACCGACCCCGGCTCGGCCACCCCGGTCATGCGCGAGGCCAACCCCTTCGAACCCGGCGGCCTCGGGCTGCACATCGTCGAATCGATCAGCATGCGCTGGGGCTGGTCGCCCCTCTCCCCGCACGGCAAGGCGGTCTGGGCCGTCCTGGGGTAGTCCCTCGCCGGCCGAGGGGTGTCCCCGTGTAGCCCGGACTGCGCGGGGGCGCCCCTTGGCCGACGAGTCACCGGGCAGATTCACCACGCGAGCCACGGCCGGCCGGAGGCCGGCCGCGTCTCGCTCTCCTGATGCTTCTGAGACCACTGTTAACGCGTGGCCAGGAATTCCCCATCGAGTATCCGGGATCGCCTTCCGATCGCGTGATCCTGTGCTGAGGTGGAGTCCAGCACTCTTCGCGGGGAGGAGGGAGAACAGGAGAATGACCTTTTCGTCGCCCAGGGTGCCGAATATCTTGATCTCACGTGCGTCTCCACCACCGCGGCTTCCCGAGGCCCTGAGAGATCTGTGATGGACGATCACCTAATCGCCTGGCTGACAACTCTCGACGAAGACCGTCTCGCGCGTGTCCTGGCCAACCGCCCGGACGCCATCGCTCCGCCCTGGCCCCGGCGGATCGATGCGCTCGCGCAGCGGCTCGGCAACACGTTCGCGGTCATGGAGGTCATGCGCGGCCTCCCGCTGCCCCCTCTGGAACTCCTGCAGGCGTGCCTGGTCATCGGCGGCCGCCCGACGGAGGACGAACTGGCCCGGTTCCTCGGCGTGTCCACCTCCGAGGTGATCCCGTGGCTCGACCGGCTCTACGACTGCGCCCTGGCCTGGCCCGGCCCCGACGGCCGCATCCACCTGGCCGAGGCGGTGGCCCGCTGGTGGACCGCCCCGTGCGGCCTGGGCGAACCGCTGGCCCAATACCTGGAGTCGTGGGCGCTGAACGCCGAAGGGCTGCGGCGCATGTGCCGGACGCTGGGCATCCCCCCGGCGGGCGGCAAGCGCCAGATGACGGCCCGGGTGACCGCGCTGCTCGGCGACCCCGACAAGCTCGGCGACCTGCTCTCCACCGCCCCCGAGGGGACCGTCGGGCTGCTCGACGACTTCGCCTGGGACGGCCCGGTCCGCAGCGTCGACGGCAACCGCTTCGTCAACCCCGGCACCCCCGAGAAGTGGGCCCAGGACCGGGGCCTGCTGTTCCGCACCCAGTGGGACGTCGCCGAGATGCCCCGCGAGGTCGCCCTCGGCCTGCGCGGCCCCGAATACCACGGCCCGTTCACGCCCTATCCCCCCGACCTGGCGACGATCCCGGTCGACCGCGACGCCGTCGACCTGGCGATGGCGCTGGCCGCGCCCCACCTGCTCGACCGCGCCACCGCGCTGCTGGAGAACGCCGACAAGACCACCCTGCCGCTGCTGAAGAACGGCGGCGTGGGCGTGCGCGAGATCCGCCGCGTGGCGAAGGAGACGGGCACCTCCGAAGAGGAGACCCGGCTGCTGATCGAGGTCTGCGCGGTGGCCCGGCTGCTCGCCCTCGACGAGAAGGCGGGCGGCCTGGTGCCGACCGACCGCTTCGACGCCTGGCGGCTCGAAGACGCCCCCCACCGGCTGCGGGTGCTGCTGGCGGCCTGGTGGCGGATGGAGCGCTCGCCGCTGCGCCGCGTCGACGGCCGCTATCCGGTGGTGCTCGGCGACGACCCCGCCGGTGAGACCCTCGCCCGCATCCGCCGGGCCGTACTCGGCGCCCTGACCGACGTCGAGCCCGGCCAGGGCTTCGCCACCCTGCAGGAGCTCGTGCAGTCGGTGCACTGGCGGGCGCCGCTGCTCGACCGCGAACTGCTCGCCGAGTCGGCGCCCGGCATCCTGGAGGAGTCGCGGCTGCTCGGCCTGACCGCCTGCGACTCCCTCACCGACCTCGGCCGCGCCCTGGCCTCCCTGGGCTCGGTCGCCGGCGACGAACACGACGACTCCGCCCCCGAGGTCGAGCACGACCCGGCGCTGGCCGACTGCTCCACCCGGGCGCTGGCCAGCGCGCAGCGCACCGCCCTGTTCGGCGCCGACCTGACCGCCGTGGTCACCGGTCCCCCTGCGGTCGAGCTGGCCTCGCTGCTCGACCGGGTCGCCACCCGCGAGGCCAAGGGCGCGGCGTCGATCTGGCGGTTCAGCCCCGCGACCGTGCGCCGCGCGCTCGACGCCGGGTCGACCGCCGACGAGCTGCTCGACGAGCTCTCCCAGGTCGGCACCCTGCCCCAGCCGCTCGTCTACCTCATCAACGACGTCGCCCGCCGCCACGGCGAGGTGACCGTCACCTCGGTCGGCTGCATCGTGCAGGGCTCCGACCCGGGGCTGCTGGCCGAGATCGCCGGGCACCGCAAGCTGGCCAAACTGGGCCTGCGCCAGCTCGCCCCGACGGTGCTGGCCAGCAACGCCCCCGCCGACCGCACCCTGCGGGCGCTGCGCGAGGCCGGCTACGCCCCCGTCCCGGTGAACGACACCGGCGACATCGAGATCCGCCGCGAACCGCAGGGCGGCCGGCTGATCCTGCTGCCGGGCGGCCGGGTGGCCGAGCTCGAACCGCCACCCCTGCTGACCGAGCCCCCGCCCGACCCCCACGAACACGCCAAGCGCCTGATCAAGAGCCGCGACGACGGCCGCCAGAGCGGTCACACGTGGGCGCTGATCGGCCGCCTGGCCAGCCGCCTGCCGACGGCCCAGCAGTCGCTCCTGGGCTTCGTCGTCGACCGCGGCGTCCGCGCGCTGATCACCCTGTCCGACGGGGTGACGGCCACCGTCAGCCACGGCGAACTCCACAGCGGCGTCCTCGACGCGTGGTGCGAGGAGGCCGGCGACTACCTGGAGTTCCCCCTCAACGAGATCGCGTCCGTCACGGCTTCCTAGCTTCCGTCACGGCAGAGCGGCCACCGCCCTGGAGGCCGGGCGCAACGTGGCGTCCTGACTGGGCGGCGTGCCGAACTGGCGGCGGTACTCCCGGCTGAACTGCGACGGGCTGTCGTAGCCGACGCGGTGCCCCACCCCGGCGATGTCGCCCGGGCTGGTGGCCAGCATGAGCCGGGCCTCCTGGAGCCGGATCTGCTTCTGGAACTGGATCGGGCTCATCGCGGTGACCGCCTGGAAGTTGCGGTGGAACGCCGACACGCTCATGCCCGACAGCCGTGCCACCTCCTCCACCCGGAACGGCTGCGCGTAGTGCTCCCTGATCCACCGCACCGCCCGCGCGACGTGACTGAGCCCGCTGTCGGCCAGCCCGAGCTGCCGCACCGCACCGCCCTGCGGCCCGCTCGCGACCAGCCAGAGAATCTCCTTGATCACCAGGGGCGCGAGCACCGCCCGGTCGCGCGGCCGCTCGATGAGCCGCAGCAACCGGACGACCGCGTCGAGCAGCTCGGCGGACACGTCGCTGACCGCCAGCCCCGAGACCGCGCCGCCCGGCTCGCGGGGGACGTCGCCGGCACCGGCCGAGAGCAGCACCTCGGCCACCGCCTCGGGCCGCAGCACCAGCCCGAACCCGAGCGCGGGCTCCTCCCGGGTCGCGCCGACGAAGTGGCCGGTCACCGGCAGGTCGACGGAGGCGACGAGATACTGCCCGGCGCGGTAGTCGTAGACGCGGTCGCCGAGCGCGAGCCGCTTCTCCCCCTGCGCGATGACCGCCAGCACCGTCCCGGACATCGAGGTCTCCGGCGGCTCGGACCGCCCGACCCTGGAGACGAGCACCCCGTCGATGGGGGTGGTCATGTCGGGACGGGCGTGCCGGTTCAGCAGGCCGCGCAGCTCATCCATGCTCATCGCACGATTACACCGCCTTCGAGAGGATCGGGCAAGAGGCGGCGAGCATCGTTCTACCTCTGACATGGGGGAAGGCCGTGTAATGGAAGCAACGCAAGCCGCACCGAACGAAGGAATGAGCATGACCGCCGCCTACGGTTTCACCGCCACCATGACCGCCCTGCCCGGCCGGGGAGACGACCTGGTCGCCCTCCTCCTGACGGGCCTCGACGAGGGCTCCCCCGCCGCGAGCGAGCACTGCCTGGTCTACCTGGTCAGCCGCTCGGCCACCGACCCCGACGTCGTCCAGGTCACCGAGGGCTGGACCACCGAGGCCGACCACCACCGCCAGTTCGCGGGCGAGACCGCCCAGGCGATGGTCGCCCGGATCGCCCCGCTGCTGGCGGGCGAGTCCGTCTACACCGACCTCACCCCGGTGCACGGCAAAGCCGCCCTCTGACCTCCCCCTCCGAAACACCTGTGAAAGGACCCCTGATGACCCCCGTCCGGCCCGTCGTCGACGCCGAACTCCGTGCCCTGTCCGCCGAGCTGCCGCTCATGCCCGAGCTGACCCCCGAGGTGGTCGCGACGCTGCGCGGCCTCCCGTCGGCTCCCCTCGACGCCCTGCTCGACGGCCGCGACGTCGAGCGGCGGGAGGTCACCGTGACCGCCGAGGACGGCGCGGAGATCCCGCTGACCGTGCTCGTGCCGCCCGGCGCCGTGAACGCGCCCTGCGTCGTCTGGATCCACGGCGGCGGCATGATCATGGGTGACCGGTTCGCCAACCTCGACATCCCGCTGGAGTGGCTCGACCGGTTCGGCGCGGTCGTCGTCACCGTCGACTACCGGCTGGCCCCCGACGTCACCGGCACGACCCTCGTCGAAGACTGTCACCGGGCGCTGGCCTGGACCGCCGAGAACGCCGCCGGCCTGGGGGCCGACCCGGCGAAGATCGTCGTGGCGGGCATCAGCGCCGGCGGCGGGCTGGCCGCCGGGGTCGCCCTGCTGGCCCGCGACCGGGGCGGGCCCGCGCTCGCCGCCCAGGTGCTGATCTGCCCCATGCTCGACCACCGCGACGCGACCACGTCCACCCGCCAGTTCACCGGCCCGGGGGTGTGGAGCCGCGAGATGAACGCCTACGGCTGGCGGGCCGTGCTCGGCGATCTGACCGGCGACGACGTCCCGGCCTATGTCTCCCCCGCCGTCGCCGCCGACCTGTCCGGTCTCCCGCCGGCCTATGTCGACGCCGGGTCCGCCGAGGTCTTCCGGGACGAGGACGTCGCCTACGCCAGCGGCATCTGGGCCGCCGGAGGCCGCGCCGATCTGCACGTCTGGGACGGCGGCTTCCACGGCTTCGACGCCCTCTTTCCGGCCGCCGCCCTCTCCGCGGAGGCCCGCCGCACCCGGACCGCGTGGCTCGACCGGCTCCTCTAATCGCGGAGCACGGCCACCATGTCGATCTCCACGAGCTTGCGGTCGAGCGTCGAACCGACGGTGGTCCTGGCCGGGAACGGCCGGATCATCGTCGACTCGTAGACGGCGTTGTACGCCTCGTAGTCCCGCGCCAGATCGGCGAGGTGGACGGTCACCTTGACGACGTCCGAGAAGTCGAGGCCGCGCGCGGCCAGCAGCGCCCGCAGGTTGCCGAGCACCTGCCGCGTCTGCGCGGCGACGTCGTCGCCGACGACCTCCCCGGTGACGGGGTCGTGCGGCCCGGTGCCGGCCGTGTAGAGGAACCCGTTGGCGACGACGGCCTGCGAGTAGGCGCCCCCGGGCGCGGGCACGCCGTCGGCGTGGATCACTTCCCTGCTCATGGCTCCGTTCTACGGTCCGGTCGCGCCGCGTGTGGTCACGCCGCGCCCACCGCAGCCTCTGCGGGGTGACCCTTCCGGACCGTTGCGAAAGGCATTTACCACTCCCGCGCGCCCGGCGCCGTCCTCCCGATCTCCCCGGCCCCGTCGCACGATGGAGTCCACCGGAGAACGGGGGCGGACATGTGGTGGATCGTCACGGCCGTGGTCTTCCTGCTCTTCGCCGGGGTCGCCTACGTCGCCGAGCTGGTCTTCCGGTCCGACTGGCGGCAGATGGCCCGCCTGTCGGAGATGAGCTGCGCCGACGTGGCGGCGCTGGCCGCCACCGCGCGGGAGGCCGGCGGTTCGTTCGGCGAGACCGTGCAGGTGAACGGGGTGACGGCCGAGGGCCCCGGCGGG
The DNA here is from genome assembly GCF_005233835.1 of Herbidospora galbida. Lineage (GTDB taxonomy): Bacteria > Actinomycetota > Actinomycetes > Streptosporangiales > Streptosporangiaceae > Herbidospora > Herbidospora galbida. Next base: position 30,943 of record NZ_SZQA01000039.1, read on the forward strand.
CTGATGACCGCGCCGCTCAGCAGACGGAAATGCGTCTGGTGGGAGTATCAGGTCAGCCGGGTCTACTGGCGGGAACCGGCGGAGAAGGACGACAAGGCGCAGCCGACCAGGGTCACCGAACACCTCGGCCACCGGCACAGCACCGACCGGTTCCTCCTCACCGACGAGTCGGGTTCCGTGGCGGTCTCCCTGGGCGCGAACCGGCCCGAGGGCACGGTCGGCTCCCACTTCGCCGACTACGCCCGGTCGGAGCTCGGCTCTTCGAGCCGCGCCGTCCCCGAGCAGGTGCTCAACGCCGCCGCCAAGACCCGTGACGACAGCCGCACCATCTCCTACGAGATCCGCGAGCACATCCTCACGCCGGGGGTGCCGCTGTTCGTCCAGGGAGAGGCGAGCGACCGTGCGGGGCAGGTCGTCATCGGCCGGCCGAGACGCACGAACGCCAAGCTGATCGTCTCGGTCATCGGCCGCGATCAGCTGATCCTGGACAAGAAGGCCGACCAGCGGCTGGCCCGCGCCGTCAGGCTGGGACTGACGGTGATCGCGGGCCTGTCGCTGTTCTTCTACCTGCTCACCCTGGTCTTCTAGGGCGTCAGGGTGAGTTCGTCGGTGGTGGCGGTCCGCACCGACTCCTCGGTGAAGGGCCAGGGGGTCGTCTTCCCCTCGGCCCACAGGTCGGCCTGGTCGGCGTAGTTGCCGTCGAAGGCGTGGCCCGAGGCGCCCGTCAGGTTGACCCACGTCGAGGCGTCGAGGTCGGCCAGGTCGACGACCATGCGCATCGACGGCACCCAGTTCACCTCGTAGTTGCCCGACGCGGCGTCCCAGCCGGTGGCGTCGACGGCGTCCTTGCCTCCCGACAGGCGGTAGGGGCCGCGGTTGAACAGCCACTCGATGGGGCCGATGCCGCTGGTGCCGAAGGTCTCGTTGGTGAGCTCCAGGGTGTGCAGGTCGCCCCACGTCCACGCCTTCGGGTCGTCGCCCAGCGTGCCGCGCAGCTCCTTCGAGGCCGCCGCGAGGGCCGCGCGCAGGATGTCGTCGCGCTGCTCGCCCCCCGGCGTCCTCACGTCGTCCCACCACGTGTCGGAGGGGTCGTCGAGGAGCCGCCTCACCACCTCCCACCAGCGGTCGTTGCCACCGGGGCGCAGGTCTTCGGTGATCTCGTCGTCGAAGGTCAGGGAGAGGAGGTTGCGCCAGACGGCGTTGAAGTAGGCGGCCGGGGCGCTGTCCTTCTCCTGGGTGAAGTCCCAGCCGGTGAACAGGGCCGTGTCGGCGCCGCCGATCCGCGCCAGGTGCGGGACCAGGACGGGGGCCAGGCCGTTGTAGGTGTCCCGGTGGATCGCCGACATGACGTCCTTGGTGATCTTGCCGGTCGACGCCGCCCGGGTGATGCGGTCGGCGATGCGCTGCGAGCGGTAGCCGTAGGCCCAGTCGTCGGTCAGGAAGTGGTTGTAGCCGGGGCCGACGGCGGCGTTGTTGGCGGTCGCGATGAAGCCCTCGTCGGGGTTGAACGCCGTCGGGAGTTCGTCGAACGGGATGAAGCCGGTCCACTCCTGCTCGCCGGTCCAGCCCTCGGCGGGCCACTTCCCGTCGCCGCCCGACCTGACCGGGATCTTCCCGGGGGCCTGGTAGCCGATGTTGCCGGAGGTGTCGGCGTACACGAGATTCTGCGACGGGACCTCGAACTGGGCCGCGGCCTTACGGAACTCCTCCCAGTCGGTGGCTCTGCCGAGCAGGAAGATGGCGTTGCCGGTGTTGCCGGGGTCGAGGGCGGTCCAGCGCAGCGCGACCTCCACGCCGGTGGTCTTCAGCCCGGCGACCGGCTCGAAGACGTCGGAGACGATCGGGCCGTGCCGGGTGGTCCGCACGGTCAGCTCGACCGGGGTCCCGCCCGCGACCTCGATGCGCTCGGTGCGGGTCTCCAGCGGCGCCCAGGTGCCGGAGATCTCGTACGTGTTCTCGCGCACCCGCTCCAGATAGAGGTCGGCCACGTCGGGGGCGAGGTTGGTGAAGCCCCACGCGATCGTGCGGTTGTGGCCGATGACGACGCCCGGCAGGCCGGAGAAGGTGAAGCCGGAGACGTCGTAGGGGCAGTCGGCCGACAGGGTCCGGCAGTGCAGCCCGGCCTGGTACCAGATGGAGGGCATCTTCGGCCCGAGGTGCGGGTCGTTGGCCAGCAGCGGCTTGCCGGTGTCGGTGTGCTTGCCGGACACCACCCACGAGTTGGAGCCGATGCCCTTGGGGTCGCCGCCGCTGCCCAGCAGCGACGGCACGGCGTTCAGCGTCTTCGAGACGCGCCGCAGGGCGTCGGCCGCGGCGGTCGCGCGCTCGCCCGAGGTGAACTCGCCGTCGCGGACGCCGCCCGTGGTGACGATGGGCCGGTGCCGGTCGTAGGGGTAGGGCGGGAACAGCTCCTCGACCCGCTCCCTCGGCACGGTCGCGGCGTCGACGGCGCGCTCGATCTCGTCGTCCATGTTCGACCGCAGGTCCCAGGCCATCGCCTTCAGCCACGCCAGGGAGTCGACCGGCGTCCACGGCTCGGGTTCGTAGTCGGCGTTGGTGAGCTTCAGGACGGCGTACTCGAGGCTCTTGGCCGTGTAGCCCTCGTTGTCCTTCATCCAGGCGTTCACCCCGGCGGCGTAGGCGTCGAGTCCCGCCTTCGCCTCCGGGGTGAGGAGGCTGACCTCCTGTTCGGCCACCCGGCGCCAGCCGAGCGTCCGGACCACCTTGTCGATCTCCAGGGTGGAGTCGCCGAACAGTTCCGACAGCCGCCCGGCCGTCGTCTTGCGCCGGAAGTCCATCTCCCAGAACCGGTCCTGGGCGTGGACGTAGCCCTGCGCCCGGAACAGGTCGGCGGCGGTGTCGGCGTAGATCTGCGGCACGCCGAACGCGTCGCGCCGTACGGTGACCGCCTTGGTGAGCCCCGGCAGCCGCAGCTCACCGTCGGTCTGCGGGAACGACGCGCGGACCACCCAGACGACCCCGCCGACCGCGACGAGCGCGAGTACGAGAAGCGTCGTGAGGATCCGCAACGACCAGCGGAGCGGCCACGAGAACCTCTTGTACGGAGCGAATCTCACCATTCCCGGACCTTCCCGCTCATGTGCGCATCACAGTATGCGGGTCCGGAAGGGTGTTCTGGTACCTAGCCGGTGATCACGACTTCGGAGAAGTCGACCTGGAAGCCCTTGCCGACCGGGGCCGCCGCCATCGCGCCCGCGAGGGCGGGCACGCCGGGCGGGAAGTAGGCCAGCCGGAGCAGCGTGACGGGCTCCCCGCCGTCGACGCCCCAGTTGATGTGCACGGAGTCGCCCTCGCGGACGAGTTCGAACGTGACCGAGGTGGTGCCCTTGGGGGCGCGCATCACCGACCAGTCGGAGAAGTCGCGGGTGACGACGGCGCTGATCTGGAGGGCGCCGTCGACGAACTCCACCCCTGCCTTGATCCAGTTGTTCTCGTCGGCGCGCAGGATGGCCCCGGCCTGGTCGTACTGCTCGGCGTAGTCGGCCGTGAAGGTGACCCGCACCTTGGCGTCGCCCTCGACGGTGCGGCCGTACATCGGCGCGGTGTCGTAGGTGTAGCCGTAGTGCGTCTGCCGCCACAGGTCGGTCTCGCCGGTGACGGAGAAGGTCAGGGTGTCTCCGTCGGCGGTCCAGCTCGCAGGCTCATTGATCCACATATGGCCTATTTTGCCGCTTCGCGGGCCCGCCTGGCCTCTCTCCGCTCCTCGAACTTCCGCGTCGTGACCTCAAGGTTGTCCAGGAACTCGGCGAGCTCCTGGCGGGCCTTCTCGCCCTCGGGGTCGAGGCCCTCCAGCTCGAAGACCTTCCACTGGCGCAGGACCGGCATCAGCACCTCGTCCTTGTGCGAGCGCAGGTCGTAGATGCCGGCGTGGGCGATGGCCATCGACATGCGGGCGAACCCGGCCATGCCGGCGCCGGGCATCTGGAAGGAGGTCACCACGTCGGTGATGGCGCGCATGGTCTGGTTCGGGTCGAGCTCCAGGGCCGCGCCGAGCAGGTTGCGGTAGAAGAGCATGTGCAGGTTCTCGTCGGCGGCGACGCGGGCCAGGATGCGCTCACACGTCTCGTCGCCCGAGGCCTTGCCGGTGTTGCGGTGCGCGATGCGGGTCGCCAGCTCCTGGAAGGAGACGTAGGCGAGCTGGCCGAGCATGGTGTCGTACTCGGTCTGGAACCCGTTCTCCATGTGCGCCATGCGGGCCCGCTCCAGCGCCTTGGGGTCGAGGGCGCGCGAGGCGATCAGGTAGTCGCGGATGACGATCGCGTGGCGGCCCTCCTCGGCCGTCCAGCGCCCGACCCAGGTGCCCCACGCGCCGTCGCGGCCGAAGGTGGTCGCGATCTCGTGGTGGTAGCTCGGCAGGTTGTCTTCGGTCAGCAGGTTGACCAGCAGCGACGTGCGGGCGACGTCGGGGATCGTGGAGTCTTCGGGCCGCCACGCGGTGCCGCCGAGGATGCCGTCGAAGGTGCGGGCGTCGTCCCACGGGATGTACTCGTGGGGGAACCATTCTTTGGCCACGCCCAGGTGCCGGTTGAGATTCTCCTCGACGACGGGTTCCAGCTCGATGAGGAATTCCGTCTGCGTCAGTGCGCGCGCCATCTCAGCTCCCCACATACTTACGTTTTCGTAACCTACGCTAGCGTAGCTTTGTGGTGAAAGGTTCGACCCCGCGCACAAGCAAGCGCCGCAGTTCTTGTAGATACCGATGCTTGCCGAGGTAATGTGCGGCACATGCCCAAAGGTGCACGCATCTGGATCGGTCTGTCGGTCGGTCTTCAACTGATCTGGAGCCTGCCTCTGGCGGTCTTCATGTACGTCCTGTGGACGAACACCGGCTCGCAGGCCAACCTCACCATGTCCTTCGTCTTCGGAGCGCTCTCCCTCGCCGTGGTCGTGGCGCTCGCCCTGACGATCGCGGCGTGGCGGCGCACCGACGCCCGCGAACGCGCGCTGCGCGAGAGCGGCCTGCGCGCCGAGGCCGTGGTGACCGACGTGGTGCCGACCGGCGTGCGGGTCAACAACCAGCTCATGTACCGGCTGATCGGGCACGTCCCCGACGTGCCGGGCATGGAACTGAGGCAGTCGACCATCTGGCCGGTCCCGCCGGGCACCCGCCTGACCATCGCCTACAGCCCCGACCGTCCGGGCCGGCCGCTGATCCTCGACGACCTCAAGACGCTGGCCCACCGCATGCGGGTCGGCCCGGTGCCGCCGCTGGCGACGGGCGCCGACGCGGTCATCCAGCGGCTGGCCCAGCTCGACCAGCTGCGGCGGTCGGGCGCCATCTCCGACGAGGAGTTCGACCGGCTGAAGTCCGACGTCATGGACAAGCACTAGAGCCCGTGTGCGCGCGGATCAGCGCGATCACGGTTCCGGCGGTGCGGGCCAGGTAGGTACGGCCGTCGGGCAGCCGCGCGGCCGGGTCGAGGTAACTGCGCCGTCCCATGTGGGTGGCCGGGTCGAGCCGGTGCGCGGTGACCTTCCCGGCCCGGACCGCCCGGTTCCAGCCGCTGCCCCGCAACAGCGGCCAGCGCTGGGGGAAGATCCATACGGAGACCCGCTCGATGACGTCGGCCGCGCTGGTGAGCCGGTGCAGCCGGCAGGCGTGGGTGAGGTCGTTGGCGCCGTTGTGGAACCCGCCGATGGTGATGAGCAGGATCGGGACGCCGAGCCGCGCGTGGAGTTCCTCGACCGCTCCGGTGGCGACCTGGGCGCCGCCGCTGTAGCTGAGCAGCACCACGGGCACGCCGCTGCCGGGCCGGTAACCGGCCAGGCGCAGCTGCCCGGCGATCTGGCCGCCCACGGCGCCGTTGTAGAGGGGGCGGTACCGGCAGTCGGCGGCGACGAAGATCTGCATGACGTTGTGCAGGAACAGCAGGAGCCCGGCGCGGCGGCGGATCCACTCCCACACGGGCCGGTCGGCCAGCGGGTCGGCCAGCGGCGAGTAGGGCTGCACCTGACCGAGTACCCGCAGCTCCGGCGCGCCGTCGATCACGGCTTTGACCAGCTGACCCCCGTCACGGGTGTCGCGGAAGCGGCGTTTGCCGATGCCGTCGAGATAGACCAGGTAGGCGGCCGGAGGACGGTCGGGGTCGGCGCCCCGGGCGTAGGGCATGCCGTGCGGAAGCTCGGTGGTGGGGGTCCGCCAGCCGGCGGTGTAGGCCAGCACCTCGTAGCGGGCGAGCAGCGCCTCCGCGAGCAGGACCGGGCCGAGCACCAGGAGGAACAGCGGGAGCTCGATCATGCGATCACCAGCCGCCGCACGGCCTCGATCGCGGCGCCCAGTCCGGCTCCGGCGACGGCCACGCAGGCCGCGGCGGCCCACCAGCCCAGGCCCGTCGTCGCGGCGAGCGGGGCGACGAGGCCGACCCCGGCCGCCACGAAAAGCAACAGGTGCAGCAGCGGCCCGAGCAGCGGGAACGCCAGAACGGCGGCCAGCAGCAGCGGGGCGAGCAGGCCGGGCGTCCAGGTCAGCGCGGACACGTCCGACATCGGGGCCGGGCGCACCAGTCCGGCGAGGGTCCATGCGGTCAGCGGCCACAGCGCGAACGCGGTTCCCTCGACCACCGCGCCCGACAGCAGGAGCAGGACCGCGTGCGACCGCGACCCGCCGGGCCGGCGGGCGACCATGGGCAGGATCCGCCCGGCGGCCTCGGACAGCCCGGCGAGCAGCAGCAGGACGACGACGACGGGTGACATCGGTCAGCGCTCCCGTGGCGAGTCCGCGGTGACCGGCCGCCGGAGCCGGCCGACCCGGCGCAGGTGGTGCTCGATCTCGTCGGCGGCGCGCGGATAGCCGCCGGCCTCGCGCTGGGCGACGCGCAGGGCGTCGGCCGCGACCCGGAACCCCGGTTCGCCGAGCACCCGCCGGGCCAGGGCGCGCACGGCTTCCTCGCTGGCGTCCCGCGTACGGATCGACAGGCCCGCGCCGAGTTCGACGACCCGGCGGGCCACGAGCGGCTGGTCGGCGCCCTGGGGGACCACCAGCATCGGGACCCCGGCGTACATGGCCTCGTTGACGCTGTTCATCCCGCCGTGGGTGACGAACAGCGCGGCGCGGGCCAGCACCTCCGGTTGCGGGACGAAGCGGCGGGCCAGCACGTTGCCCGGCAGCGGCCCCAGCGCGGCCGGATCGGTGGCTCCGGTGGAGACGACCACGGTGCCGCCCAGCGGTGCGAGCGCGGTGGCGAAGGTGCGCAGCAGCCGGGAGCCGCCGTCGAACACGGTGCCGAGCGAGGCGTACAGCACCGGGGCGCGCAGCCGGTCGGCCGGGAACGACGGGTCGGGCGGACGGGCGCCCAGGCTCGGGCCGACGAACCGGTAGGACCGGTCGAAGGAGCCGGCGCCGGGCTGGAACGCGCGCGAGGTGAAGACCAGGTTGAGCGGCTGCCGGACGTTGGCCAGGTCGAGCAGGGGCAGCCGGCGCAGCCCCCACCGCGAGCGCAGGTAGCCCCAGGCGTTCGCGGGCCGGGCCACGGCGGAGGCCAGCAGGTCCCATGAGGCGCGGGTGGGGCTGGGCGTGCGCCGGTCGAACGCGAACGTGGTGAACAGCGCCGCCGCCGGCACCCCGAGCTCGCAGGCGGCGACCGCGCCCCACGGGCAGGCCGCGCCGTGCACGACCAGGTCGGGCCGGATCTCCCGCAGGTCGGCGACGACCGAGGGCAGCAGCTCGACGGTGGTGCGGGCGAGCCCGTCGAGCAGCGTGAGCGGCATCGGCGGGCCGGGCAGCGGCCGGTCGCCCCCGGTGTAGAGGCGCACGCCCGCGCCGGTGGCCTCGACGCTCCGCGCGAACGCGGGCGAGGTGTGGTAGCTGACGGAGTGGCCCCGCCGGACGAGTTCGGCGACGACCGGCAGCGTCGGGTTGACGTGCCCGTGCATGGCGAGGTTGACGAACGCGACGGTGCTCATCGGCCGGCCTCCGCATGTGCCGCCGCCGCGAGAGGACCGTCGACCCCGTAGAGACCGGGCCCGCTGACGCGCAGCCCGTCGAGGAAGCGGCCCGCCGCGCGGCAGGCGGTCCCGATCAGCCGCTGGGCGTGGCTGAAGTCCCACGGCGCGGGCCAGGAGTCGACGCCGGTCGGCAGCACGACCGTCGGGATCCGGCTGGACACCTCGCGGAGGTCGCGCTCGATCTGGTGCTGCCACAGCAGCAGCCCCGCCCTGGCGGCGACCGCCCCGGCCCGGCGCGGCAGGCCGGCCGGACGCTGCGCCACGCCCGCCGGCCCGGCCGAGAGCACCACCACGCTGGCCGCCCCCGCCTGCCGGGCCGCCAGCACCGGCAGGTAGGCGACCACCCCGCCGTCGACGAGCGTCCGGCCCTCCCGCTCCACCGGGGGCAGCACGCCCGGGATCGCCGCGCTGGCCAGCAGCGCGGACTCGAGGTCTCCATGGTCGAGCAGGACCTGCGCGCCGGTGGCCAGATCCATGGCGACCGCGGTGAAGGGGACCGCCAGCTCCTCGATCCGCGCCGGCAGCCCGGCCATGGCGATCAGGCCGCGCAGCCCGCGATCGGCGAAGACGCCGCCCCGCGAGGACGGGTAGCCGAACGGGAACACGGTGCGCCGCCGCGCCCGGGTCCACACGCGGTCGAGCCAGGGCGCGGCCCGGCCGGGGTGGGCGGCCGCGATCGCGCCGTTGAGCGCGCCCACCGAGGTTCCCACGATCAGGTCGGGGACGAATCCCCGCTGCTCCAGCGCGTACCCGACGCCGACCTGCGCGGCCCCGAGCACGCCCCCGCCCCCGACCGCCACCGCCACGGGGCGCGGAAGGGAGCTCAGGCCCGCGTCTGTGACCCTCATGATCCGTCCTCCCTCGTCACGCAGCCTGGAGTCGTCGTCCCGGGTCCCCGACGAAGGTGACCGTCTCGTCGAGCGGTGCGCGGCCCGTGCGGGGCTGCTTCACCGTGACGTCCTCGTAGCCGATCGACAGACCGCAGAAGAGGACGAGCCCCTCGGGGGGCGACAGGACCTCGGCGACGGTCTTGCGGTAGACCGACCAGGCCATCTGCGGGCAGCTGTGCAGCCCCTCGGCGCGCAGCAGCAGCATGACGGTCTGCAGGTACATGCCGACGTCGGCCCATTGGGGCGGGCCCATGTCGGCGTCGATGTAGCAGAACAGGGCGGCGGGGGCGCCGAAGCACTGCCAGTTGGCGGCGGCCGCCCGCTGGCGAGCCTCCCAGTCGTCGCGCTCCACGCCGAGCGCGCCGTAGCGCTCCCGGCCGAAGGCAGATCGACGCTCGTGGTACGGCGACTTCAGCTCGGACGGATACATCGGGTACTCGCGCTCGTCCCACGCGTCGCCGGTGGCCACGCGTTCGCCCGCGCGCTTCTTGAGCTCGGCCAGGGGGGCGCCGGTGAGCACGTAGACGTGCCACGGCTGGAGGTTCGACCCGGAGGGTGACCAGGCCGCGGCGGCCAGCACCCGCTCCAGCACCTCTCTCGGGACCTGCCTTCCGGTGAATCCGCGCACCGCCCGCCGGCTGGTGACTGCCTCGTAGACGTTCACGATCACACCTCCCCCTCCGCGTATCTAATTCGTTACATACACGACAGTATCACACGTGATGGTATCGATCGATACTATTTCGGAGAGTGTGAGGAAGGCTACTCCGGCGGGTAGGCGACCCGGGCCAGCAGGTCCTTGAGCTGCTCGGCCTCACCGGGCTCCAGGCCGGCGACCAGCTCCTCGGCCAGCGGCCCGGCCGCCAGCTGTGCCGCGTCGAAGAGCTCGACGCCCTTCGAGGTGATCTCCACGGCCCGCACCCGCCGGTCGCCGGGAACGGCCTTGCGCACGGCCAGCTCCATGCGTTCCAGGTCGTCGACGACCCGCATGATCCCGGCCTTGTCCGACCCCGTCGCCACCGCCAGGTCCCGCTGCACGGTGGCCCCGCGCTCGACCAGCACGATCAGCACGGCGAAGTGCCGCAGCTCGATGCCCAGAGGGCGGAACGCCTCGGACATCACCGTGACCGCCCGCCAGTGCGCCTGCCGCAGCAGCAGGCCGAGGGCGAACGGACCGGAGGAGGGACTGTCAGTGCTCATGAAACAATATTAGCCGAAACATTCTCATTCGATACTATTTCGCGGGCACCACGACCGTGCCCACGGCCGTCGTCACCACGAGAGGCGGGTCGAGCACCTCGCTCGCCGACGGCGAGAGATCGGGCCGGGCCCGGCAGACCACCCGGGCCTCGAAGGCCAGCGTCCGGCTGCGGGTGCCGACCCGGGTCACCTCGGCCGTCACCTCGATCACGTCGCCCGCGACGACCGGGGCCCGGAACTGCACGTCCTGATACGACGCGAACAGCCCCTCGTCGCCGTCCATCCTGATGCACACCTCGGTCGCCACGTCGCCGAACAGGCCCAGCACGTAGGCGCCGTCGACCAGCGAGCCGCCGTAGTGGGCGTGGGAGGCCGGCACGTAGCGCCGGTGGGTGACCTTCATTCGCGCACCAGCGCGTGGACGAGGTAGCTCGCCACCTCACCCGGGGTGGTGCCCTTGCCGAAGATCCGGTCGACGCCCAGGTCCGACGGGGTCACCGTATCGAAGCGGGGACCGCCCACGACCAGCAGCGGGCGGCCGAGACCGCCCGTCAGGGAGGTCGGGTAGGCCTCGGTGAAGGCGGCGGCCATCTGCTTGGTGTTGTGGATGTGGGCGCTCTTCTGGGTCACCACCTGGGAGACGAGCACCGCGTCGGCGTCCACCGCCTTCGCCCGCGCCACGAGGTCGTCGACGGCCACCTGGGCGCCCATGTTGTGGACCTCGATCTCCCGGTAGTACTCCAGGCCCTTCTCCCCCGCGAACCCCTTCACGTTGAGGATCGCGTCGATGCCGACCGTGTGGGCGTCGGTGCCGATGCAGGCGCCGACCACGACCAGCCGCCGGCCGAGGACGCTCTGCACGGCGGCGTTGACCTGGGCCGGGGGCAGCAGCTCGAACTCCCGCCCCTCGGGGACCTCGATGCCCGCGTAGTCGATCAGGTGCGTCGCCTTGCCGTACACGATGAAGAAGGTGAAGTCGGGGCCCATCGCCTTGCTGTGCACGACGCTCGCCGGGTCGAGGCCCATCTTCCCGGCCAGCTGGAGCGCCGCCAGCTCGGCCCGGGGGCCGTGCGGGACCGGCAGGGTGAAGCTGACCTGGATCATCGCGTCGCCGGTCGTGTCGCCGTACGGGCGGATGATCTGTTTCATCGTCTCGACGGTCACGGGGCCGCCTCCAGGATCTCGGTCGCGGGGTTCACGTAGCCGTCGGCCTTCTCGACCACGCCGTCGAGGCCCCTGCCCCGGTCGGCGGGCCGCTTGGTCACGCCGAAGACGCCGTCGGCGATGGCGTCGAGCAGGCCGTCGTCGGCGACCCGGTGCAGCAGGTCGACGGTCTCCGACAGCACCCGCGCGGCCCGCTCGCGGATGAAGGGGCCGGGGGTGAAGTCCTCCGACAGGTCCCCGGCCGCGCGGCGGACGTACCGGACGTTCTCCAGCGCGAGGTCGCGGTCGGAGAGCCAGGGGGTGTGGATGCCCTCGGTCATCATGCCGACGAGGATGATCGACTGGCCGGTCATCACCCCGGCCAGGTTGAAGAACGCGTCGAGCAGGTACCCGGCGAAGATGTTGCCGGTCATGTGCTTGGTCGGCGGCATGTACTTCAGCGGCGCGGCCGGGAAGAGCTCCCGCACGAGCTGCGCGTGGGCCAGCTCCAGGCGGAACGAGTCGGGGATCTGCGGGTTGATCTCGAAGGCGTGGCCGAGGCCGAGCTGCCGGTCGGCCAGGCCCGCCTCGTGGCCGAAGCGCTCGTTCAGCAGCTGCGAGGCGACGACGGTGTGGGCGGCGTCGATCGCGTCGGCCGTGGTCAGGTAGTTGTCCTCCCCGGTGTTGATGACGATCCCGGCCCGCGCGTGGATCTGGCGGGAGAACCGCTGGTCGACGAAGGTCCGGCGGGGGTTGATGTCGCGGAAGATGATGCCGTACATGCAGTCGTTCAGCATCATGTCGAGCCGTTCGAGCCCGGCCAGCGCGGCGATCTCGGGCATGCACAGGCCGCTGGCGTAGTTGGTCAGCCTGACATAGCGGCCCAGTTCCCCCGACACCTCGTCGAGGGCGGCCCGCATGAGGCGGAAGTTCTCCTGGGTCGCGTACGTCCCGGCGTACCCCTGGCGGGTCGCGCCCTCCGGCACGTAGTCGAGCAGCGACTGCCCGGTCGAGCGGATGACCGCGATGACGTCGGCGCCCTCGCGGGCGGCGGCCTGGGCCTGCGGGATGTCCTCGTGGATGTCGCCGGTCGCGACGATCAGGTAGATCCAGGGCTTCTCGGGGTCGCCGTGCCGGGCGAGCAGCCGGTCGCGGTCGGCGCGGTTGCGGTCGATCCGGGCGATACCCGCGCCGACCGCCTCGCGGGCCCGCGCCAGCGCCCGGTCGCGCTCGGCGCCCGTCGGCAGCCCGAACTTCAGGGAGCGCCAGTTCCCGGCCGCGAAGAAGGGCAGCGCGACACCGTGCTCCAGGCCCACCTGGTCGCGTACGGCGTCCACGATCCGGTTGACCCACGGGATCCCGTCGGCGTCGGCGCCGGTGACGCCCGCGAGCCGGAGCACGGCCCGTTCGACCGAGACCGTCGTGTGCGTGCGGGCCATCTCGATGACCGGCTCGGCGGCACGGGCGGCCAGGTCGCGCGCCTTGCGCACCACGGCGGGGTCGAGGCCGAGCTTCATCGCAGCCGCTCCTCGAACACGGCCCGGACGCCGGGTTCCTCCCGCAGCAGCGTCAGCGCCAGGTCCGCGTGACCGGGGGCGTAGCCGTTGCCGATCAGCATCGTGACGTCGGCCCCGAGCCCCTCCGCGCCCAGCGCGGCGGCGGAGAACGAGGTCGCCATCGAGAAGAAGACCACCGTCCCGCCGTCGCGGGTGGCCAGGATCGCGGCGTGCTCGCAGCCGGGCACGTCCACGCAGACGACCGTGACGTCGGCTTTCAGGTCCGACAGGGCGACGGCGTCGCGGGCGTCGGCGATCACCACCTCGTCGGCCAGGCCCTCGATCGCGGCGGCCTCCCGCTCGTCGAGGACCACGCCGACGGCCCGGCCCCCGGCGCGACGGGCGGCGGCCAGCGAGAGCGAGCCGCTCTTCCCGGCCGCCCCGAGCACGGCCACCACGGGATTCCGGCGCTGCCGGACGACGCGCTCGGTCAGCGCGGGCGCGCCGCAGACGTCCATGACCGCCAGCGCCAGCGGAACCGGCACGTCGGCGGGCAGCTCCGCCGCCACCGACCGTTCGAAGAGGATCGCGTGGCCGTCGCACGGGATCTGCTCCGAGCGCCCGTCCCAGCTCGTCGAGGTGACGACCAGCGGGGTCAGGGTCAGGGAGACGAGCGTGGCCACCCGGGTTCCGGCCGGGAAGGCCGGGCCCTCCTCGACCACGCCGACCAGCATGCCACCCGACCCGGTGACCGGGTTGTGCATCTTGCCCCGGCTGCGGATGATCTCCAGCACCTCGCCGCGCACCGCCGCGCCGTCGCCGTGGTGCTTCTCGCGCAGCTGCCGGTACGACGCCGCGTCGAGGTTCAGCCGTTCGACCCGGAGCCGGGTCTCCCCCGGCCACAGGCCCGGCGAGGCGTCGAGCCGCCGGGCCGCCTGAGGGAGCACGCCCGGTGGCGACAGCACCCGATGCAGCCCGATCGGAGAGGCCGTCGGCAATGGTCCCACCACCCTTCCCTGAGTCTCGACTCAGGAAAGCATCTTGTCCCGCCCCGGAACAAGGGGGCAATATCCGGGTATGTCCAGCACCCTCATCACCGTGGCCCCGACCGGAGCCGAATCGGCCAAGGCCGACGTGCCCGCCCTGCCGGTGACCCTCGGCGAACTGGTCGCCACGGCCAGGGCCTGCGAGGCGGCGGGGGCGGCGGTGGTCCACGTCCACATCAGGGACGCCGCGGCCAGGCCCACGCTCGACCTGGGGCTGCTCAGGGAGACGGTCGCCGCGCTGCGGGAGACCGATCTGGTCGTCCAGCTCTCCACCGGCGGGTCGGTGCACGACCCGTACGCCGACCGGCTCAAGGTCCTGGACGCCGCCCCCGACGCCTGCTCCCTCACCTGCGGCACCGTGAACTTCGGCAACGACGTCTTCATGAACCCCTGGGGGTTCGTGGCCGAGCTCTACCAGGAGACCCAGGCCAGGGGGATCGCGCCGGAGTTCGAGCTGTTCGACCTCGGCCACGTCGCCACCATGAACCGCCTGCTCGACCGCTACGGCCCGCCCTCGGGCGGGCGGGTCCACTGCGACCTGGTCATGGGCGTTCCCGGCGGCTTCACCGGCGACCTGCGCACGGTCGCCGCGGCGGTCGGCCAACTGCCGGCGGAGGCCACCTGGTCGGCGACCGGGATCGGCCGCACGTCGCTCCCCGTGCTGTTCGCCGCCCTCGCCGGCGGCGGCCACCTGCGGGTCGGCATGGAGGACACCCTCACCTACGCCAAGGGCCGCCCGGTACGCGGCAACGAGGAACTCGTCGCCCGCGCGGCCGACGCGGCCCGGCTGGCCCAGCGCCCCCCGATGACCACCACCGAGGCCCGCGCCTTCCTGGGGATCAGACCCGCTCCGGCTCCCGGTCCGACGGCGTCGCCAGCTCCGTGACGGTACGCCGCGTCCGCAGCAGCAGGTAGGCCGCGCCCGCGCCTCCGGTCAGCGCCATCAGCAGCGCCACCACGCCCAGCACGCTCCAGTCGCCCTTGACCCCGATGGTGTCGATGTCGCTCGCGCACACCTCGGGCCGCGTCGGGTTCTCCAGGTAGACGCAGGCCGTGGCGGCGACGGCGTCGGACGGACGCCCGCCGTCGGCCCGCCCGCTCAGCCGGAACGTGCTCGTGCCGGTCGGCAGCAGCGCCTCCCAGCCGGCGTAGTTCGTCGACAGGGTCGCGCCCTCGGCGCGCAGGTTCGCCAGGCCCGGCGGGAACGCGATCCGGACGTCGGCCTGCACCGGCCGGGGCTCCCGGTTGACCACCTGGACCGTGTATTCGACCCGGCCCGACAGCTCGGTCACGCCGTTCTCGATGGTGATGGAGACACCGCCGGAGAGCAACGCGGTGAGAACGAGCGGAACGATCATGATTCCTCCCGGCGACGGTTACACGACGTCACCAACAATCGCAGCCGGTGACGGATCGTGGGCGGAAAAGGCGCGCCGCGTTGAAGCCGATCCGCGACCGGGTTGAGGATGAGACATGACCTTTCAGGACGAGCTGGAAAAGCTGCGCCGATCCATCCACCGGGAGCCCGAGATCGGCCTCGATCTGCCACGGACGCAGGAGAAGGTGCTGGCCGCCCTCGACGGGCTGCCCCTGGAGGTCACCACCGGCGAGAAACTCACCTCCGTCACCGCCGTGCTGCGCGGCGGCCGGAGCGAGGGGAAGAGCGTCCTGCTGCGGGCCGACATGGACGCCCTCCCGATCCAGGAGCGCGTCCCGGTCGACTACCGGTCGGCCGTCGACGGCGCGATGCACGCCTGCGGCCACGACCTGCACACCGCCATGCTCGTCGGCGCCGCCCGGCTGCTCTCCGAACGCCGCGACCAGCTGACCGGCGACGTCGTGTTCATGTTCCAGCCCGGGGAAGAGGGCCACGAGGGCGCCAAACTCATGATCGACGAGGGCGTCCTGGACGCCTCCGGCAGCCGCGTCGTCGCCGCGTACGGCATGCACGTGTTCTCGGCCATCGTGCCGAGCGGCTGGTTCGTCACCAAGCCCGGCCCGATCCTGGCCGCCGCCGACACCTTCAACGTGACCGTGCGCGGCCGGGGCGGCCACGGATCCACGCCCCACCGGGCCCTCGACCCGGTCCAGGTGGGCTGCGAGATCGTGAGCCAGCTGCAGACGTACACGACCCGGGCCTTCGACGTGTTCGACCCGGTGGTGATCACCGTCGGTCAGTTCCACGCCGGCACCGCCGACAACGTGATCCCCGACGAGGCCTACTTCCAGGCGACCATCCGCGCCTTCTCCGCCGAGACCCGCGCCAAGGTCAAGGAAGGGGTGGTCCGGCTGGCCACGGGCATCGCCGAGGCCCATGGCCTGCGCGCCGAGTGCACCTTCGGGATCGGCTACCCGGTGACGGTCAACGACGCCGCCGAGGCCGCGTTCGCCGAGGAGGTCGTGCCGGAGATCGTGGGGGCCGACCGCTATCTGACGATGCCGCGCCCGGCCACCGGGTCGGAGGACTTCTCATTCGTCCTCGACGAGGTGCCGGGCGCGTTCCTCGTGCTGGGCGCCCACGCGAAGGGGGCCGACCCGGCGACCTGCGCGACCAACCACTCCCCCGAGACCGAGTTCGACGACTCGGTCATGGCCGACGGGTCACGCGTGCTGGCCGCCCTCGCGGAGCGGCGCCTACTTAGGGTTTAGGAAGTTCAGCCCGTATTCGACCATGTCGAAGCCGAGCGTCAGCTTCAGGCACCCCCACACGATCGCGAACGCCACCGCGAAGGTCAGCACCCCGGCGATGATCCGCACCGCCCAGTTCTGCCGCTTCAGCCAGTCGGTGGCGATCGTGACGTAACGCTTGGCGAACTCCAGCACCCGGTGGGCCCAGCTGAACTCGGTCGCCAGCAGCGCCAGCCCGGCGAACACGACCAGCCACCCCGGCCCCGGGAACGGCACCATGATGAGCCCGCCGATCACCATGGCCCCGCCGATCGTGCCGACCACGATCTTCAGGGTCAGAGCGCCCGTGCGGGTCGCGCGGAAACGGTCGAGCCGTCCCCTGATTCCACTGTTGTCCACCGCGACCGGCGTCTTCGGATCGACGTCGGGATCGGTGGGCCCGGCCATAGCCATATAGGTGTCACCCCCACGGCCAGCATAACCAGAGCGCTTGCAGCGGACTTTCCGTCAGATGGACCATTTGGGCTGATCCCTGGGTCGTAGACGACATGTCGGTCTACGACCCAGGGACAGGGCTTTCAGGCCGGTGTGCAGGTGACGGCGGGGATGGGGTTGGTCCCCGACTGGCTGGCGTTGAAGCCGAACGTGGTCGTGCCGTTCGGGTTCAGGTTGCCGTTGTAGCCGGCGTTCACGACCGTCTGCTGCGCGCCGCTCGCGGAGTGGACGCCGTTCCAGAGCTGGGTGACGGTCTGACCGTTGGCCCAGGTCCAGCGGACGGTCCAGCCGGTGATCGCGCTGGTGCCGCTGTTCCTGACGGTCACACTGGCGCCGAACCCGCCGGGCCACGGGTTCGTGATCGTGTACGTCGCCACGCACGCCTTACCGGGACTGGGAGACGGGGACGGCGACGGACTCGGGGAAGGCGAAGGCGAAGGTGAAGGCGACGGGCTGGGGCTGGGGCTGGGGCTCGCCGACGGGGAGGGGGACGGCGAGGGAGACGGCGACGGGGTGGGGCCGGTGCGGTCGGCGTACAGGATGCCTCTGCCGTTGGTGCCCAGGTAGACGCGGCCCCAGATCCGAGGATCGCCCGTGATGGCCTCGCCGATGTTGCCGTACTGGTGCTGGTCGTCGTTGATGCGGACCCACGTCGCGCCGGTGTCGTCGGAGCGGAAGACGCCGCGCACGCCGTCGATCTTCGCGACCAGGAAGATCGCCATGTACGACTGCCCGGGGGCCGCCTTGCCGAAGCCGACGTTGTCCGACTCCTCCACGTTGGAGATCTTCGTGAACGACGTCCCGGAGTTGGTCGACCGCCACAGGCCCGCGCCGCCCGCCAGCCAGATGTCGCCCTCGCGCCCGGGAACCGCCTTGAACCGCGCCGTCGCGGGCAGGCCGGTCGCCGCGGAGGCGGTGAAGGTCTGGCCGCCGTTGGTGGAGACGTAGAAGCGGCCGTTGCTGAAGGCGTAGAACTTCTGCGGGTTCACCCGGTCCGATTCGACCCTCGCGCCCGACGGCACGCCGCTGGACGTCGCCCACGAGTTGCCGTACCCGACCGAGTAGACGACCGAAGCCCCGCTGTCGCCGGGAGCCCAGACGAACCGGCTGCCGTCGGCGGCCGCCGCGACGGTGCCGCCGTTGTTGATCCCGCCGGGTTCCTGGCCCTGGAACCAGTTGGCGCCGCCGTCGGTGGAGAAGGCGACGTGGTTGTCGCCGGGGCGGTCGGCCTCGGTGAAGTTGCCCACGCGGACCATCGTCGAGGGGTTGAGCTCGGCGTAGTCGAGCGAGGTCGTCGAGGTGAAGTTGGGCTGCAGGAACATCATCGGCGGCACGGCGTCGAGGTTGGTGTGCCGGAAGCCGCCGATGTCGCCCAGGCCGGAGATCAGCGGGGCCGCGCCGGTCGGCGGGCTGATCAGGTCGAGGACGGCGGTCTCCTCCAGGCCCTTGACCATCGGCTTGATGGTGAGCTGGCCGCCGGTGTCCCACAGTTTCAGGTCGGTCGAACCGTAGATGGTGGCGCCGGTGCCGTACATGAAGCGGTTGCCGTCGAAGGGGTCGATCTCCAGCGACTCGGTCATCCAGCCCAGCTTGGGCGTGACCTCCGGGGGCTGCGGGTTGGCTCCCCAGCTGAGCCACGGCGCGGAGCTGATGTCCATCTTGTAGCGGAAACTACGGTTCGGGTACGAGGTGAAGTCCCAGATCCGCGTCCAGGTGGCCCCGGAGTCGGTCGACCGCCAGAAGATCACGTCGGGCCACCAGGAGATCTGCGTGGCCACCATGATCGTGCTCGGGTTGGTCCGGTCGATGGTCAGGCCGGAGTAGCCGAAGTAGGCGTCGCCGCTGCTCGACGGGATCGGCGAGATCTGCGTCCACGTGCCGGTCGCGGTGGCGTAGCGCCAGACGTCGCCCTTGGCCCCCGAGTAGGGCCCGGCGGTGTCGGAGGTGGCGAGGTAGAGGTAGCCGTTGACGTGGTCGAGCACGCCCTTGTGCGCGATGTAGCCGGTGGGGGTGCCGGGGAGGCGCTCCCACGTGGTGCCGCCGTTGGTCGTCCGGTAGACGGTGTTGGCCTTGTCGGCCACGCCGACGTAGATCGTCTGGGTGGCGCTGCCGGACGTGCCGGTGCGCTTGTCGAAGGTCACCCACACGACGCCGGGCTGGTGGCTGGTGTAGCCGTTGGGGTCACTCGGGTCGTCGCTGTAGTTCCCGGCGTTCGGGAAGCTGGTGACCTTGGCCCAGGTCGCGCCGTAGTCGGTGCTCCGCCACAGGCCGTTGCCCATCGGCGCGCCCAGGTAGAGCGTGGAGTTGCGGTTGGGGTCGACGGCGAGCCGCTCCCCCATGCCCCGGCCGGGCATGTTGCCGCCCATCTTGAACGGCAGCGGGGTGACCGACCACGAGTCGCCCTTGTCGCTCGACCTGAGGATGGCCCCGTTGTTGGGGTCCCAGGAGTTGGTGTACATGCCGACGGCGGCGTACACCCGGTTGGTCTGCACGGGGTCGGTCGCGATGCTGTCGACGCCGTTGTAACCCCAGTTCGTGAAGCCGACCCAGTCGAGCAGCGGCTTCCACGACGAGCCCGACTGGTCCCAGCGGTACATCCCGCCGATGTCGGTCCGGGCGTAGATGAGGTTGCGCTCGGTCGGGTTGAACACGATGCCCGGGACGAATCCGCCGCCGTCGATCCGCACGTTCTTGTACGTGTACGGATCCGAGGCGACCGCCCCCGCGGGGGCCATCCGCACCACCGCCGCGACCAGGGCCAGGGCGAGGATCGCGAGCATGCTGACGATCTTTCTTCGCATGGACGGTTTCTCCTCCGTGAATGGATAACCGGCCATGCACGATCGGGTGGGGACCCTGACCGTCCGCCGCGCGCGTGCATGGTACTTGGTTTGATTACCAAACCAACTATCTCAGGTCCGGGCCGCTGCGACAATGAGAGAGGACCACGACCCATCACCGAGGCGGAGCACCCCATGACCGGCACGGCCAGACTCATCACGATCGTCGGAAACCCCGTGCTGCACACCCCGTGCCGCCCGGTCGTGAAGTTCGACGACGAGCTAGCCCTGCTGGCCGACGACATGTTCGCGAGCATGTACGCCGCCGAGGGCGTCGGCCTGGCCGCCAACCAGATCGGCGTGGCCCTGCGGATCTTCGTCTACGACTGCCCCGACGCCGACGAGGTCTACCAGAAGGGCGTGGTCGTCAACCCGACCCTGGAGCTGCCCGACCCCGACGACCAGGTCTTCGACGTCGGCGGCGAGGGCTGCCTGTCGGTGCCCGGCCCACGCGCCGGGCTCGGCCGCCCCGATGTGGCCACCGTCCACGGCTTCGACCTCACCGGCGCGGCGATCAGCGTGACCGGCACGGGCGTGCTGGCCCGCTGCTTCCAGCACGAGACCGACCACCTCAACGGCATCCTCTACATCGACCACCTCTCGGAGGAGGCGCGCGAGGCGGTGATGGAGGAGTTCCGCGAACTCCAGAAAGACGAGTCGTGAACTGGGACCCCGACTGGGACCGTGAGGCCGCCACCTTCGACGACGAGCCCGACCACGGCCTGCGCGACCCGGCCGTGAGAGCGGCCTGGGCCGGCCGCCTGGCGGCCTGGCTCCCGCCCGCGCCCGCCGACGTCTTCGACGCGGGCTGCGGCACGGGCTCCCTGACCCTGCTCACAGCGGAAATGGGTCACCGGCCGGTCGGCGTCGACCGGTCGGCCGAGATGGTGAAGCGGGCCCGCCGCAAGCTGGCCGAGGCCGGGTACACGCCCGAGATCATGGTCGGCGACGCCGACGACCCGCCGGGCCACTTCGACGTCGTCCTCTGCCGCCACCTCCTGTGGGTCTTCGACGACCCGGCAGCCGTGCTGCGCGGGTGGGTCGCGAGCCTGCGCCCCGACGGCCGCCTCGTCCTGGTCGAGGGCCGCTGGGGCGCTGCCGGGATAAGGGCCGAGGACCTGGTCGGCATGGTCCGGCCCCTGGTCAGGGAGGTCACGGTCGAGCCGCTGCCCGACCCCGCGTTGTGGGGCCGGCCGATCCACGACGAGAGATACGCCGTGGTCGCCCTCCCCTAGCGGCCGTCGATAGAACATAATTCGGTACATGACGAGAGCATTGGTTCTGGGCGGCGGGGGCATCGCCGGCATCGCCTGGGAAGCGGGGATTGTCACCGGCCTGCGCCGCGAGGGCGTCGATCTGGGGGCCGCCGACACGATCATCGGCACGTCCGCCGGTTCCGTCGTCGGCACCCTCATCGCCACCGGCGCCGACCTGGAGCAGGCCGTCGCGCGGCAGAGCACGTCCGACCACGGGCCCCGCCCCGCCGTCGACATGGCGCCGGTCATGCAGGCGTTCGGGATTCTCTTCGATCCCAGCATCGACCCGAAGGAGGCCCGCCGGAGGGTCGGCGAGCTCGCCCTGGCCCTCCCCGTGGTCGACGGCATGGCCCGGATCGAGTCGCTCGGCGACCGGCTCCCGGTGAAGGTGTGGCCCGAGCGCGACCTCCAGGTCACCGCCGTCGACGCCGCCACCGGCCAGTTCGTCGTCTGGACCCGCGAGTCGGGCGTCGAGCTCACCCTGGCCGTCGCCTCCAGTTGCGCCGTCCCGTGCGTCTACCCGCCGGTCGAGATCAACGGGGCCCGCTACATGGACGGCGGCGTCCGCAGCGGCACCAACGCCGACCTGGCCAGGGGCGCCGACACGGTCGTCGTGCTCGAACCGCTCACCGGCATGGTCCCGCCCGAGCGCCTGGCCCGGGAGCTGAAGAAGACCGGCGCGTCGAGCACCGTGTCGATCGGCCCCGACGAGGCGGCCAAGGCCGTGTTCGGCAGCAACGTCCTCGACCCGGGCCTGTGGGCCCCCGCCTTCAAGGCCGGCCTCGCCCAGGCGCCCTCGGTCGCCGCGGGGGTCGGCGAGGTCTGGGACTGAGAGCCTCTTTTCCGGCAAGTATGAGGCGCATGAGCAACCCGACTGACGGCGACATCCGCGAGATCAACCGCAAGACGATCGAGGAGTTCCGCGCCCACAAGGGCGGTGGCCCCTTCGAGGGCCGCGCCCTGCTGATCCTGACCACCCGTGGCCGCGTCACGGGCCGCCCCCACACGACCCCGATGATGTACGTCCTGGAGGGCGACCACCTCCTGGTCATGGCCTCGGCCGCGGGCGCCCCGGAGGACCCGGAGTGGTTCCGCAACCTCCTCAAGACCCCGGAGGTCACCGTCGAGGTCGGCGACCAGGTCTACATCGCCACGGCCCGCCCGACGGAAGGGGCCGAGTACGACGCGCTGTGGTCGCAGATCAAGAAGAACTTCCCGTTCTTCTCCGAACACGAGAAGGCGGCCGGCCGCAAGATCCCGGTCGTCGCACTGGAACGCAACTGAACAGGATTCAAAGGCTCCCCTCACGGCGGGGGAGCCATTGTCGTCTACGCACCGCCGGACAGGATCTCGCCAATCGTGTAGCACCAATAACGAAGTTCAGTGTCATATGGCGCATGGACTAGAATCCGCCCATGGCCGACGGCGAGAGACCATCCGATCCACGGGTCAAGCGATGGCTACATCTATTGAAGCAGCGCGCAACGATCCAGATCGATTCCGTGAAGATAATCGAGTCGAATGTCTTCGAGCCACAGGTCATCTCATTCGACCGGGCGACCGCCATTGTCGGCTATCACGGAACCGGCAAGACGGTCCTCGCACGTATGCTCGAGGTCGCCTTCGGCTACCGCTCGCCAGGCCACACGCCTCCCTTGTTCGTCAATCATGATTCCGACATGGAAGTCAATGGCATTTTAACGGGAATCATCGATGTCACGCTGTCCACCGGCGCGACGAAGACGACCAGAACCATCGACCTGTCGTGGGGAGGAGGTCAACGGCGACAGGCGTGGGGTGAACAAATCCCGCACACCTGGGATGTGACATACGCAAGCGCCGTGACGGCCTTCGATGATCTGGTCTTGATGTATCAAGAATATCCACGCATCACGAAGTTCACGAGCGAGGAATTCCCACCCTTCAGTCTCAGCCGCGCCGACCTGAACGGCATCAAGAACATACTTGGCCGTCACTACGAAAGCGTAGTGGTCAACCCCGTCGTCGTCAGCGGGACGAAGGACAGCCCCTTGGACTACTGTCCCTATGTCGTGGCCGAGACGCCATACGGCACCGTCGACTCCGGCAAGATGAGCTTGGGCGAGATCTGGGTGCACTTCGTACTCAATTGGGTCATGCGCCAGGAGGGCAGCGCTTTCGTCATCGACGAACCCGAGAGTTTCCTGTCCAACCTCGGGCAGAGACCTTTTATCGACGAGATGGCGAGAAGCGCGCTGGCAAGCGACAGCCAGTTCATCGTGGCGACCCACTCCGAGCAGATCCTGAGCCGCTTCCCCCTCGACAACATCAGGATGTGCGTGAGAACGGACGGCAAGGTGAGAGTCATCGCCCCTACCTCTCGCACACAAATTCGTGATGCCGTGGGTGTCGACACTCCACTACGCGCATTCGTCCTCGTCGAAGACGATTTCGCCGCCCTCCTGCTCCGCGCCATGTGCGCCGAAATCGCCCCCTGGGTGCTACGCGAGGCCGAAGTCATCGCTTCGGGAGGCGCTGCCGAAGTGGTCGCCGCTCTGCGTGCGTTCAGAACATCGTCCCGCATCGGCTCCATCGCCATCCTTGACGGTGACCAACGGCAATCATCGGTCACCAAGAAGGCTGCACCGGGGTTGTTCTACTTCCCCGGAACAGGCGATCCCGAGCAAGAACTCCTGAATGCAGTCGAGGCGGGCGGAGCAACCGTCGCAAAACTACTCGGCCGACCAAGTGGAGACATCGTC
Source organism: Herbidospora galbida (assembly GCF_005233835.1). Classification (GTDB taxonomy): domain Bacteria; phylum Actinomycetota; class Actinomycetes; order Streptosporangiales; family Streptosporangiaceae; genus Herbidospora; species Herbidospora galbida. Next base: position 54,643 of record NZ_SZQA01000039.1, read on the forward strand.
GCGGCACTGACGTCAACCGCCCACCTGGATCACCAATATCAATTGCGGGCGTTCTCAGAACGCCTCGGCCTGCAATTCGACTTCGTCATTCAGATGCTGGTGCGCCTCTGGATGCGTAAGCCTGGGGTCAGACGCCAAGCGCAGAGCATAGCGACCGCACTGGAAGACGCGACATCCGGCATGTGATCGACTTATCGATCGGACTGCGGCGCGCGTGACACGGTGAACTCCCGGGGTAGCGGGGGGCCGTGCTCGCTCTTGCTCCCCAGGACCTCCGCCTGGATGTCAACGCGCTGGACTACCTGATCCTGGCGCTCTACTTCGCCGTCGTGGTGGGCATCGGATTCGCCGCCCGCCGCGCCATCCGCTCCTCCAGCGACTTCTTCCTCGCCGGGCGTGCCCTGCCCGCGTGGATCACGGGTCTCGCGTTCGTCTCCGCCAACCTCGGGGCGATCGAGATTCTTGGCATGGCCGCCAACGGAGCCCAGTACGGCCTCATGACCGTGCACTACTACTGGATCGGCGCCATTCCGGCCATGGTGTTCCTCGGCATCGTGATGATGCCGTTCTACTACCGGTCGAAGGTGCACAGCGTGCCGGAGTTCCTCCGGCGCAGGTTCAATCCGGCCACGCAGCTGTTCAACGCCATCGCCTTCGCCGTCGCGCAGGTGCTGATCGCGGGGATCAACCTCTACGCGCTGGCGCTCGTGATGGAGGCGCTGCTCGGCTGGCCCCTCTGGCTGTCGGTGATCGTGTCGGCGGCGATCGTGCTGGCGTACATCACCCTGGGTGGCCTTTCCTCGGCCATCTACAACGAGGTCATGCAGTTCTTCGTGATCATCGCGGGGCTGGTCCCGGTGGTCGTGCTGGGGCTGATCCGGGTCGGCGGGTTCGAGGGGCTCGGGCAGAAGGTGCGGGAGAGCGTGCTCGGCGACGGGGCGCTGCACACCTGGTCGAACACCGCGACGACCGACAACCCGCTCGGGGCCAACTGGATCGGGATCGTGTTCGGGCTCGGGTTCGTGCTGTCGTTCGGTTACTGGACGACCAACTTCGCCGAGGTGCAGCGCGGGCTGTCAGCGCGGAACACCAACGCGGCGCGGCTGACGCCGATCGTGGCGGCCTATCCGAAGCTGCTGATCCCGGTCGTCACCGTGATCCCGGGCCTGATCGCCCTGGTGCTCTTCTCGAACCTCGGCAAGGACGGCGGGCCCGAGTACAACTACGCGATCCCGCTGCTCATGAACGAGTTCCTGCCCAACGGCGTGCTCGGCGTCGCGGTCACGGGCCTGCTCGCCTCGTTCATGGCCGGCATGGCGGCCAACATCTCGGGGTTCAACACCGTGTTCACGTATGACATCTGGAAGGGTCACGTGAACGGGGAGAAGTCCGACGAGTTCTATGTACGACTGGGGCGCATCGCCACCATCGGCGGTGTGGTCGCCGGGATCGGCACCGCGTTCATCGCGGCCGGGTTCTCGAACATCATGAACTACCTCCAGGCGCTGTTCGCCTTCTTCAACGCGCCCCTGTTCGCGACGTTCATCATCGGCCTGTTCTGGAAGCGGATGACCCCGTGGGCCGGCTTCTGGGGCATCATCGCGGGCACCCTGGCGGCGTTCGCGGTCTACATCCCCTACCGCGCCGGGATCCTGGACCTCGGCACCGACCTCAACGCCTCGTTCGTCGCGGCGGGCGCCGCGTTCCTGGTCGACGCGGTCATCTCGGTCGTGATCACGCTGGTCACCACGCCCAAGCCGGAGGAAGAGCTCCGGGGTCTGGTGTACGGCCTGACCGACGTCGACCTCAAGGACGACTCCATCGCCGGGGACAAGGCGTGGTACCGCTCCCCCGTGATCCTCGGCTCCGGCGCGCTGGTCCTGGCCGCCGCCTTCTACCTGCCTTTCCTGTAAGGAGGACGCGATGCTGTTCGACATCCGCCGCATCCTGGGCGGCCTGTTCGCCGTCTACGGCGTGATCCTGGTCGTCGTCGGCCTCCTCGACGGGGCCGAGGAGATCGCCAAGGCCGAGGGGGTGCGGATCAACCTGTGGACCGGGATCGGGATGCTGGTGCTGGCCGCGATCTTCCTGGTGTGGGAGCGGCTGCGGCCCAAGGACGTGCCCGACCCCTCCGACGACGCCTCAGGTGATGCCTAGCTCCGCGCACATCGACTTCATGGTGGCCGGGTTGCAGACCTCGTTGACCGTCCAGAAGCCGTCCTTGACCACGGTGTCCTTGATCGTCTCCCGGGTCACCACGATCGCCTTGGTGATCATGGCGGGGATGTCCTGCTTGGTGTCGTTGCCGACCGTGCTGGTGCCCCGGATCGGCCGTCCGGCGCCCAGGTCGACGGCCAGCTGGGCGGCGTTCTGGGCCTCGGGCTGGATCGGCTTGTAGATGGTCATGGTCTGGGTGCCGACCATGATGCGGTGGATGGCGTCCAGGTCGGCGTCCATGCCGGTCAGCGGGGTGTCGGGGGGCAGGCCCGAGTCGCGGATGGACGAGGCGGCGCCGCCGGCGAGGCCGTCGTTGGCGGCGTACACGCCGATGATGTTGGTGGGGCCCAGGCGGTCCATGGCCATCTCGGACTCTCGTTCGGCCTCTTCGGGGCTCCAGCCGGGGGTGTCGTACTCGGCGCCGATGCGGACCCGCCCGTCCAGGGCCGAGTGGGCGCCGGCCTTGAACTCGGCGGAGTTGGGGTCGGTGATCGGGCCGTTGAGCATGATGATCTCGCCCTTGCGGCCGCGCGCCCTGATGGCGTCGACCAGGGCCTGGCCCTGCAGCCGGCCGACCTCGAAGTTGTCGAAGGAGGTGTAGGCCTCGATGGCGCCCTCGGCGAGGCGGTCGTACGAGACGATCCTGACGGCCCGTGCGGCGGCGCTGTCGACCGAGGGCTGGATGCCACGGGCGTCCACGGGGGTCAGGATGACGGTCTTGATCCCCTGGGCGGTCAGCTGGTCGAGCTGGCGGCGCTGCGCGACGGGGTCGCCCTCGGCGTTGACCGAGACGATCTCGCAGTTGGGGCAGAGCTGGGCGACCGACGAGGTGATGTACGGACGGTCGAACTTCTCCCAGCGGGGGGTCGTCTGGTCGGGGAGCATCAGCCCGATCTTGAACCCGCGCGCGATGATCTCGGCTGGACCCACCGCCCTGGGCTTCTCAGACCCACAGGCGGCCACGCCGACAACCAGCGCCAGCGCGAGAAAGGTCCTCACTCATGCCCCCCGTTCGTCTGGGGAGGCCTACCCTGCTCGTTGCCGGGGGGTAACGGCGGCGACGGAGTCTTGATGGACCTTTTCCGACATGACTAGTCAGAATGTGTGACAAATCATCATTGCTGGAGTTATTCGGGGGTCATACCTTCGCGTTATGGACCTGGAGCTCCGCCACCTCAGAATCGTGCGTATGGTCGCCGAGACCGGCAGCGTCACCAAGGCGGCCAGTGCGCTCGGGCTCGCCCAGCCCGCGCTCACCGCGCAGTTGAAGCGGATCGAACGGGCACTCGGGGGCACCCTGTTCGAGCGGGACCACACCGGTTCCCGCCCCACCCCGCTGGGGGAGCTGGTGCTCGCCCGCGCACAGGTGCTGCTGCCCGCCGTGCAGCAGCTGCAGGAGGAGGCCGCCCGGCTCGCCAACGGCGAACCCGACGGCCGCCGCTACCGGATCGGCGCCGCCAACGGGCCGATCCTGGGCGGCCTGGTCGACCGGCTGGCCGCCGCCGAGCCCGGCGCCGTGATCACCACCGCCACGTCGTGGTCGACCGGGGAGCTGGCCACCAAGGTGATGCTCGGCCGGCTCGACTTCGCCCTCATCGGGGTCTGCGGCGACTCCCGGCCGCTCGGCGACGAGGCGCTGTCGTGGGCCCTGGTCGCCAACGACCCGGTGTTCGTGCTGGTCGCCGAGTCGCATCCGCTGGCCGGGGAACGGGAGGTCGAGCTCGGCGACTTCGCCAGGGAGCAGTGGGCGGTCACCCCCGGCGACGGCTGCTTCGGCGAGTGCTTCGCCGTCGCCGCGTCGCGGTCGGGGTTCGCCCCCGAGGCGATCTACGAGACCGACGTCGCCACCTGCCTGCACCTCGTGCGGGTCGGCCGCGCCGTGGCGCTGTGCCAGGCCACGTTCCGCCGGAGCGAGGGGATGGTCGCCTTACCCCTGCGCGGGGCGCCGCTGCGCTGGCGGCAGCTGCTCGGCTGGCATCCGGAGACCCCCGCCGCCCAGTCGGCGCCGGCCGTGGTCAGCCACGCCAAGTTCTCCCATCTGGACGCCGTCAGGCAGAGCACCCCCTACTCCAACTGGCTGGCCCGGAACCCGGGATACGGCACCATGCCATAACCGGCCCATAACACGGTGATAGGGGGCAAACGACGGCTCCTCTGGGGCGTGCCTGGAGATTACGTTCAGGGCACTCCCAGCCCCCAAGGAGAATCGATGCGCAGCAGGCACATCCTGAGCGCGGCGAGCGCCCTCACCATGGGCGTCGCCCTCGTCCTGTCCTCCGCCCCGGCCGCCGTCGCGGCGCCGGCGAAACCGGCACCGTCGATGTTGGAGGCCCTCCAGCGCGACCTCAACCTCTCCGCCGAGCAGGCCCAGCTCCGCCTCGTCAACGAGGCCCGGCTCGGCAAGCTCGAGGGCAAGGTCCGCACCGACCTCGGCGCCGCCTTCGGCGGGTCGTGGCTCAGCGGTGACACCGCGAACTCGCTGACGGTCGCGACCTCGGACGCCTCCAAGGTCGGCGTCATCGAGGCCGGCGGCGTCAAGGCGCAGGTCGTGACCCGGTCGTTGGGCGACCTGACCGCGCTCAAAGACAAGCTCGACGCCGCCACGGCCCCGCAGACCGTGCCCGTCTACTACGTCGACGTGAAGTCGAACTCGGTCGTCGTCGAGACCCGCGACCAGGCCGCCGCCGAGGCGTTCGTGGCCGCCGCCGGGGTCGACAAGGCGGCCGTGACCTTCGTCGCGTCCAGCGAGCAGCCGGTCCCCTACTACAACCTGCGCGGCGGCGACGCCTACTACATCAACAACTCGGGCCGCTGCTCCATCGGCTTCTCGGTCACCCGCGGCACCACCCCCGGCTTCGTCACCGCGGGCCACTGCGGCACGACCGGCAGCTCGACCCAGGGCTACAACCGGGTCGCGCAGGGCACCTTCCAGGGCTCCTCGTTCCCGGGCAACGACTACGCCTGGGTCGCGGTGAACTCCAACTGGGTCCCGACCGCGACGGTGGCCGGCACCTCCGCCACCGTGTCGGGTTCGACGGCGCAGGTCGTCGGCGGCTCGATCTGCCGCTCGGGCTCCACCACCGGCTGGCACTGCGGCACCGTCCAGCAGATCGGCACGTCGGTCACCTACCCGCAGGGCACCGTCTCGGGCGTGACCCGCACCAACGTCTGCGCCGAGCCCGGCGACTCGGGCGGCTCGTGGATCTCCGGCACCCAGGCCCAGGGCGTCACCTCCGGCGGTAGCGGCAACTGCTCCGTCGGCGGCACCACCTACTTCCAGCCGGTCAACGAGATCCTCTCGGTCTACGGCCTGACCCTGACCACCACGGGCACCCCGCCCGGCGGCGGCACCTGCAGCGGCTACGCCAGCACCACCACCGGCTCGGTCAGCAGCGGCGGCAACGCCTACAGCGCCCAGTTCACCGCCAACGCGGGCACCCACCGCCTGTGCCTCGACGGCCCGAACGGCGTCGACTTCGACCTCTACCTGCAGCGCCTGAGCGGCTCGACCTGGACCAACGTGGCCAGCGGCACCAGCTCCGGCCCGGACGAGACCGTCACCTACAACGGATCCGCGGGCACCTACCGGTACCGCGTCCACGGCTACAGCGGCTCGGGCAGCTTCACCCTCGCCTACACCCGCCCGTAGAAAGTAAAACTTTCTGCCGATTCAGCACCGTCGGGCTTTATTTGCGGCCCGGCGGTGTTGACCATTTTGAGACCTTTTCGGATGACTTGTATGGGGGACGTTCAATGTCGGGCACCAGCCGCCACATCAGGGCGCTGGCGGGCTGCATCGTCGCAGCTCTCGCCGGTCTGCTCCTGATCGGCACGGGCCTCCACCTGTCCGGCGCGGGCTGGCACATCGCCCGCTGCCTGTCCGGCGACGAATCCCCCTTCGACGCGGCCGTCCTCCCCGCGGGCTATCCGGGGCTCGGGACCATCCCGTCCCTGCCCGAGACGGCCGTTCCCCAGATCCGCGCGGTACCCGGCGTCGCCGACGCCGTCCCCGTCCAGGGCGGCGAGGTCGGCCTGGTCGGCTTCGGCACCCTGGTCCCGCTGGAGGCGGTGGCGCTGGACATGGCGTTGCTGTCGTCCTCGGGCATGGAGGGCGAGGCCCCGCGCAGCGCCTCCGACGCGATCCTGGACAAGCGCACCGCCGACCAGCTGCACCTGCAGATCGGCGAGACGATCACGGTGCACGGCAACGGCGCCGACCGCTCCTTCGAGATCACCGGCATGACCGCGGCGCGCGGCAACCCCACCTTCGACGTCCGGGGCACCCTGGGCGTGCTGCCCATGTCGGCGGCCGACCTGGTCGGCCCGCTGGAGACCGAGGCGGTGCACGTCCGCGCCGACAACGACGTCGACCCCGGCGAACTGCGCGACCGTCTGCAGGCCTCCCTGGGCGGCGAGTACGACGTCGTGACCCACGCGGAGATGCTCGCCACCGGCGACGTGACCGCCGAGACGCTCCCGCCGGTGCTCGGCGTGGTGGGCTCGCTGCTGGTGGTGGGGGCGGCGCTGACGGCGTACATGGGCCGGCAGACGACGACCACCACGAGCCTGCTGATGGCGACGGCGGTGCTGAGCGTGACGGCGACGGCCGCGGTGATCGTGGCGTCGGCGGGCCTGGAGATCTCCACGCCGACGATCCTGGCGGTGGCGGGCACGACGGCCGTGGCGGCGATGGCGGCGATGGTGCTGCGCCCGAAGATCCTGGCCCAGATCGGCTGACGCCGCGACGGCGCTAGTGGAGCAGCTCCGTCAAGGCGGCGGCCGCCGTCCGCAAGGCCGGCGCGAACGTCAGCAGATCCTCCCGCGACAGCAGCACCGCGACCGTCGAGATGCTGACACCGCCCACCACCTGACCGCCCCGGTCGAAGACGGGAGCCCCGAGGCACCGGATCGCCACCTCGTTCTCCTCGTCGTCCACCGCGTACCCCCGCTCCCGGATCCCGGCCAGCTCCCCCGCCAGCAGGTCGGGCGAGGTCAGCGTGGCGGGCGTCTTGGCGGGCAGCCCGGCGGTCGCCAGCACCCCTGCCACATCGTCGGGCGGCAGGTGCGCGAGCACGCACTTGCCGATCGCGGTCGAGTGGAGCGGCAGCCGCATCCCCACCCGTGACGCCATCCGGTAGGGCCGGTCCCCCTCGACCTTCTGCACGTACACGGCGTGGTCGCCGCTCCGCAGCGCGAAGTGCACCGTCTGCCGGACCTCCCCCGACAGCCGGGTCAGCACCTCCCCCACGCCGTCGGCCCCGGCGGCCTTGACCTCCTCGGCCAGGGCCAGCATCCGCGTCCCCGCGCGGTAGCGCCCCCCGCCCTCGCCGGCCACGAAGCCGAGCTCGACCAGCGTCGACAGGATCCGGTGGACGCTCGCCTTCGGCACCCCCGCGTCCGCGCAGATGTCGGCCAACCGCCGGGGTCCCGGGCCGGCCACTGCGGCTTCCAGCACGGTCAGTGCCTTGGTGACCGCATTACCCGATTTGGGGTCCATTGACAGGTTGATCCCTTCAACTTAGCGTCTCAACCATTCCATCACACAAGCCAGCGTTCCGCCAGACGGAACATCTGGAGAGGATCCCCGTGAAGAACCGCGCCCTCTTAGCCCTGGCCCTGGCGATCACCTCAGCGGGAACCACGCTCGTGGCGCTCCCCCCGCCGGCGCTGGCCGCGCCGCAGCAGCACTCCCCGCTGCGGATCAGCCAGGTCACCGCCGTCGACGACCGGTCGATCGACATCACCTTCAACGCGACCCTCGGGCCGGACATCCTGCAGTTCACGGCGGCGAATCCGGCGTACGCGGGGCAGTTCGTCAAGATCAGCGGCGGCGCGCTCGACGGCCGGCCGGTCTCGCAGATCACCGGCACCACCGTGCGTCCCGTCGACAGCCCCGGCCACCGGACCCTGCGCGTGGTCCTCGGGCCGGGCGTCACCCTCGACTCCGGGACCTACGAGCTCTGGTTCGACGGCGGGGCCGACCCGCTCGGCGACCTGTTCTTCCGGTCCGAGGGCGGCGGCGCGCTGCCCGGCACGTCGACCAGGCCCGTCCGGTTCGCCGGCACCCCCGACGACGCCGCGTTCGCCCAGATCGCCTCGGCGCGGCGGTTCGACACCCGCACGGTCGAGGTCACGTTCGCCACCACCGTCTGGTCGGGCGTCCCCACCGGCGCCTACACGGGCGCCGACATCACCTTGACCGGCGGCGACACCGTTTCGAGGCCGGTGTACGTCGAGAGCGTCCCCGGCACCGCCCAGCGCGTCTACCGCCTCTACTTCGGCGCCGACCTCGCGGGGGCGTACCGGCTGGCCCTGGCCCCGGCGCTGCGCCTGACCACCAACGCGGGCCAGGCCGCCACCGAGGTCGCCGCCGACGTCACGGACGGCGGCGGCGCCTACGCCGCCCCGAAGATCGCCGGGGTCGAGGTCGCCGACACCGGCGACCGGATCCAGATCCGCTTCAGCCGCCGGATCGCGAGCGTCGGCGCCCTGCCCGTCAAGGAGACCCGGACCGGCGTGAGCGGCACGAACGTGACCGCCGCGCAGGTCCGCGCCCTGCTGCGGTTCTCCGGCCTGCGTGCCACCTCGGGCCGGGACGCCGCCGAGGCGCTCCGCGACGACGCCGCCTACTTCTCCGACGCCACCACCCTGGTCGTCAAGCTCGACGACCCCCTCAAGCCCGGCTCGCACGGCGCCGTCGCCCTGGTCGAGGGCGCGCTGAAGGACGTCACCGGAACCGCCAACACGGGCACCGCCACCGTGCCCGTCCGGGCCCCCCGGCACCCGAGGCCGCCGGGCTCCGGCTTCAACCCGCACGGCCCCGACTACCTGAAGGTGAACACCCGCGCCACCACGGTCTTCCAGCGCTACGACCACAGGGTCAGCGACGACGGCGTCTCGGTCCGCCGCGACGGCGTGGCCGACAGGGTCAGCGGCCAGACCATCAAGACCGTCGAGGTCGACACCAAGTACCTGAAGGCCGTCTTCGCCCCGGAGTACGGCGGCCGGCTGGTCTCGATGATCTACAAGCCCACCGGCAACGACCTCTTCTACACCAACCCGGTCGGCACCCCCTACGGCTTCTCCAGCGCCGCCCCCGGAACCCCCGGGAATTCGCCCTTTTACCAGAATTGGCTGATGGTCTGGGGCGGCGTGTTCCCCACGCTCACCGAGGCCGAGCACGGCAAGTTCTGGAATGTCCCCTGGGACTACTCGATCGAGCAGAAGAACGGCCGCTTCGCCCTCACCATCACCAAGACCGACGACGTCGACTACCCGTACAAGCCCAGCCGGTACGTCTACGGCGCCACCGGCCTCAAGACGTCGGTCACCTACGCGATCGACGCCCGCAGGCCGACCCTCGACATGACGGTCAGCATCGAGAACCCGGGCGCCGAGGACAAGCGCTTCGAATACTGGACCTGCACCACCCTCGCCCCCGGCGCTCCCTCGGACGAGGGCTCGCCGACCATGTCGGTCGTCTCCCCCGTCAAGACGATCTATCGCGACCCCGGCTACCGGTGGATGGAGAGCGTCGAGGAACCGGCCGGCCCCGCCGGCTCCGGCCTGCTCAAGCTGGACCGGCTCAACCAGATGTCCAACTGGACGCGCGACGGCATCGCCTACGGCCAGGACCTCGCCACCCTGCCGCAGGGCGACTGGTGGGGCGTGATCAACCATGAGAACAACGAGGGCGTCATCCGCGTCGGCGACAACAAGAAGACGCCGGGCATGAAGTTCTGGGAGTGGGGCCAGAACAACTCCTTCGACACCAACGTCTACAGCAAGGGCAACTCGGCCCGCCCGTACATCGAGCTCTGGGCCGGCGCGTCCCCCAAGTTCTTCACCCCCGCCGTCCTGAAGGCCGGCCAGACCCTGTCGTGGACGGAGACCTACCTGCCCACGATGGACCTTGGCGGCGTCACCAACGCCGACGCCGACGGCGCGGCCGAGGTCAAGGTCGACCCGTCGGGCGCGGTCACCGGCCGCCTGTTCGCCACGGCGATCGGCGAGCGCCTGCGCGCGACCCTGGTCGACGCCACGACGGGCGCCGTCCTCGACTCGGAGGTCTTCACCGGTGCGCCCGACACGGCGGTGCGCCTCGACGGAAGGGTCGATCCGGGCGGACAGGCCCGTCTGATCTTGACCGAGGGGGAGACGACGCTGCTGACGGCGGAATCGGGCCTCTGACCCGGCGTGGAAACGGCCCGGCGTCTCACCGGGCCGTTCTCCGGCACGGTCCAATGATCATCTTGCGCTGATCACCGGATATCCTTGTGGAGAGCCGTCCGCGCGATGGCGAGTTGGCCTGGGGTTTTGAGTAGGGCGGGTGGGACTTGAACCCACGACCCACGGATTATGAGTCCGATGCTCTGACCGGCTGAGCTACCGCCCCGCAATGCTGGAGTCTCTCACAGTTCTCCTTCAGGGGGACCCACCGAAGTGCACTTGTGATCAGCTCGTTCGTTAGGGTCCGCTTACCTGCCGTTGATGACCTCTTGGTGCTTGGACGATTGCTCACCGTTAGAGCAGATTCGTCCCGCGAAGTCGAGTATGTTCTCGCGCATGCCGCTGCACCCGCAGTCCCAATCCTTCCTCGACCGCTTCCCGCCCGTCGCCGGCGCCGACCTCGACGCGCTCACCGACGACGAGGTGGCCGTCCTCCGCCAGCTCGACAGCAGGGTCGCCGAGCGCGGGGCCCCCGTCGAGGTGTTCTCCGCCGTCGACGCGACGGTCGCGGGCGTTCCCGTACGCGTCTATCGCCCCACCGGCGAAGAGCCGCTTCCCGTCGTGGTCTACCTCCACGGCGGCGGCTGGGTCTACGGTACCCTCCCCCAGCTCGATCCCCTGGGCCGTGACCTGGCGGTTCGCACCGGAGCGGTGGTCGTCATGGCCGACTACCGGCTGGCCCCCCACCACGTCTTCCCGGCCGCCGTCGACGACGCCTGGGCGGTCGTCCGCGACGTCTTCGACCGGCCCGCCTTCTACCACGGGGAACCGGGGCAGGTCGCCGTCGCGGGCGACAGCGCCGGGGGCAACCTGGCGGCCGTGACCGCCTGGCTGGCCCGCGACGCCGGGCTGCCGCTCGCCCACCAGGCGCTCGTCTACCCGGTGACCGACGTGGCCATGGACACCCCGAGCTACGCCGAGTACGCCCACGGCTACGGCCTCAGCGTGGCCGACATGACCTGGGTCGTCCGCAAGTACGCCCCGGGCGTCGACCCCCGCGATCCCCGGCTGTCCCCCCTCCACTTGGCCGACAAGTCGGGGCTGGCTCCGGCGACCGTCGTCACCGCCGAATACGACCTGCTGCGCGACGAGGGGCGGGCGTACGCGAAGGCGCTGGCGGACGCCGGGGTGCCGGTCGACTACCTCGACTACGCGGGCGCGCTGCACGGGTTCTTCTCCTACCCGGGGTTCTTCGACGCCGCCGGCGAGGCCAGGGAGCACGTCGCGCGGAACCTGCGGGCGGCGTTCAGACGTCCCTGAGCTCCACGAGTTCCTCCGGCGTCACCGGCCGGGTCTGGGCGAAGCCGCGCACCAGCACGTCTTCGGGCAGGTCGTGGGCGATCATCTGCATGGTCGCCCCACCGGCCCGGCCGAGCGCCCGGACCCAGCCGGGCGCCGTCCTGACCCAGACCCCCGGCGCGGCCTCGCGGCACTCGGACCTCTCGTCGATCGGGTAGCGGGGGGCCGGGTCGAGGCACATCTCCTGCGGATCTCTGGTCTCGGGATGGAGGTAGACCTCGATCTCGGTCTCGCCGTCGGGCGAGGCGTACCTCAGCTCGATCTCGCCGTTCAGCGGGAGGCTGCTCGAGGAGACCAGGGTGTGGCCGGGGATGACCGGCACGACCAGCGGCACGCTGGTGGAGGTGATCATGTCCTCGAACTCGGTGTCCGACCGCAGATCCTCCAGCGGGGAGGCCCCCACCACCCCCGCCGCGAGAAGGACGCCCACACCGATCTTCGGCCACCGGAATCCGGGCGAGAAGAGCCACGAGACGATCAGATATCCGACCGCCGGAAAGGCCAGGCCGACCGGCTTCGGCCATGTCTCCACCTCGAGCACGTCGAGCCACGGTGACGCGGCGTACACCAGCAGGAAGGTGCCGGGAAAGGCCAGCAGGCCCACGGGCAGCCACCAGGGCAGCCCCGCCAGCAGGCCCAGGATCAGGCCCAGCGTGAGCGGGGCCGTGAAGAGCAGGACGAAATCCCCGAAGTCGTCCTCCATCGGCGACCAGTGGGCGAACGCGAGCGCGGCCACCCAGATCGCCAGGACGACCAGCAGGCGTCTCCCCCATAACGGCATGCGCCTAGTCTGGCAGCGCCGCCCAATCCCGCCATAGATGTACGTCGATCACAATGAATGGCCCGTCAGGCGGAATTTCCCGATATTGCGGATATTTTGCCGTCAGCAAATCGATCGGCCATTCGTCGACGACCCGGGCGACCCCGTCCGCCCGTACCCACCACAGCTTCTCCCAGTTCTCCTCGTAATGGTCGACGAGGAGGCTGACACGGGGATCGGCGGCGATGTTCTCCAGGCGGCGCAGCCGCCGGGTCGTCTTCGGCTTGTGGTCGACCGCGGTCACGATCACGTCGCCCTCCACGGCGAACGTCACCGGGACCACGTGCGGGCCGGCGGTGGCCAGCCGGGCCACCCGCGCCGCCGCGAACCGCTCACGCGGTGATGACGATCTTGCCTCGTGCGTGCCCGTTCTCGACCTCCCTCAGCGCGCGGTCGGCCTGGTCGAGCGGGTAGGTCGCGGTCACGTGCGGGTCGAGCACGCCGTCGGCCACCAGGTCGGCGACCGCGCCCAGCACCTCCTTGGTGCGGGCCCGCGCGACCGGTTTGCCGCCGAGGTCCCTGGCCGTGGTCTGGTCGCCGGCGGAGATCAGCTTCGAGTGGTCGCTCAGCACCGGCGCGACCTCGCGGAGCGCGTCGCCGCCGACCAGGTCGTAAATCCCGTCCACGCCCTCGGGGGCCACCGCGCGCACGCGCTCGGCGACGCCGGGGCCCGGTTCCACGTACGCCGCCCCGAGCGACTCGACGAACTCCCGCTTGGCCGGGTCGGCGGTGCCGACCACGCGTACCCCGGCGTGCCGGGCGATCTGCGCGGCGGCCGTGCCGACGCCCCCGCCGACGCCGGTGATCAGCAGGGTGCCGCCGCGCGGCAGGCCGAGCTGGCGGAGGCCGTCGTAGGCCGTGGCGGCGGCGACGGGGAGGGTGGCGGCGTCCTCGAAGGACACCACGTCGGGCTTGCGGGCCAGGCCGGACGCGGGGAGGACGGCGTACTCGGCGTAACCGCCCTTCAGCGGGCTGCCGAAGACGGCCTCCCCCGGCTTGAGCCCGGTCACGCCCGGGCCGATCTCGGCGATGACCCCGGCGACCTCGTTGCCGAAGACGGCCGGGAAGTGGTCGGGGTTGACGCCCGGCCCGCGCCAGCCGGTGCGGCGCTTCCAGTCGGCCGGGTTGACCCCGGCGGCCCTGACCCTGATGACGACCTGGCCTGGTCCGGCGGTCGGTTTCGGCAGGTCGGCGAACTCCTCGACCTCGGGGCCACCGTATTCCCGGTACACGTAGGCTTTCGGCATCTCGCCCTCCTCGGCTTACCGTTCCTGCTCCGTCGGCCGGATGAGCACCTCGTTGATCGCGACGTGCCGGGGCCGGGTCACGACGTAGGCGATCGCGTCGGCGATGTCCTCGGGCTGCATGCGCTCGACGTCGCCGAAGGTGTTCCTGATCCCCTCCAGCACCTCGGGCCGGTTGTGCCCGGCGAGCTCGGTCTCCACCGCGCCCGGCTCGATCAGCGAGATCCGCACGTGCTTCTTGGTGAGTTCCTGCCGCAGCGCCTCGCTGAACGCGCCGACGCCGTGCTTGGTGAGGTTGTAGACGCCGCTCCCGCTGCGGGCGATCCGCCCGGCGACCGAGGAGATGTTGACCATGTCGGAGACGTAGCGGGGCCCGTCGTCGGCCGCCCTGATCAGGTGCGGCAGCGCGGCGTGCGCGCAGTAGAGCAGGCCCAGGACGTTGACCTCGACCATCCGCTGCCATTCGGTGACCGGCGCGTCCTGGGCGGGCCCGAGGAGCATGACGCCGGCGTTGTTGACCAGGGTGTCGATCCGGCCGAGCTCGGAGGCGGTGCGCTCGACGGCCGCGCGGGCCTGCGCCTCGTCGGTCACGTCGGCCTCGATCACCAGGACCCGTCCGCCGTCCTTGCCGATCCGGGCGGCCAGCTCCTCGAGGCGCTCCCGCCGCCGGGCGACCACCGCGACCGCGGCGCCCTGGTGGGCGAGCGCCACAGCGGCGGCCTCCCCGATTCCGCTCGACGCCCCTGTGACCAGGGCGACCGTGCCGTCAAGGCGCATGACTTACCCCTTTCGTCCGATCCCCAGTCTACGGACAGGGTGTTTTCCGCCCCCGTGAGCCTGGGCAGACAACGATCATGAAGCTGAGTGCACGGAACGCGATCCCGGCCGAGGTCACCGGGGTCACGCGGGGCGAGGCCACCGCCAACGTCGAACTGTCGGCGGGCGGCCTCCGGCTGGTCGCGTCGATCACCACCGAGGCGGCCGAGGAGCTCGGCCTGGGGGTCGGCAGCCGGGTCACGGCGTTCGTGAAGGCCTCGGACGTGATCCTGGCGACCGACTGACCGCGCGTGGGCGGTCAGCCTCGCGACGAGATCTGCTGCACCGCCCACCCGTTGCCGTCGGGGTCGTCGAAGAACACGAACCCGACGTTGTCGAGGGGATCGGGCACCGGATGGGGGTTCTCCCCGATCTTCTGTACGTCGGTCACGTCGACCCCCCGCTCCACGAGCAGCGCGTGCGCCTTCCGGATGTCCGGCACCACAAGCTGGAGCCCCCGAAGGGACCCTGGCGGCATCTCCGGCACCGCCCCCTTCCCGATCACGATCGAGCACCCCGACCCGGGCGGGGTGAGCTGCACGATCCTGACGTCGTCGCCGAACGCCGTGTCGTGGTCGACGGCGAAGCCCAGCCGGTCGGCGTAGAAGGCCTTGGCCCGGTCGATGTCCGATACGGGCACGATGACCACTTCGAGGGTCCAGTTCACGGCTGTCCTTCCAACAGAAGATCGAATCTCGTGTACGACTCCGCCATGCCCCTGGCCATCGGATACCGCAGCGCGGTCGCCCGGCCTTCGGCGGTGGCGTAGCGGATCGTGGTGGTGAGCAGGGTCGCGGGCCCCTCCCCAGTGAGCTCGCGGGTGAGCTCGTGGGTGATCAGGGTGACCCCCGGATACGACTGCTCGTCGAAGACCTCGCTGATGGTGATCGAGACGGGCGGTTCGACGGCCCGCACCTCCCCGCGCTGCACCATCCGCGCCCCGCCCGGCCCTTCCGAGACGAACAGGTAGGCGCCACCGGGCGCCGCGTCGAACGCGCACTCCACCAGCCGCCACCCCTTCGCGCCGTACCACCGGACGAGCAGGTCGGGCACGGTGAGCGCGGCGAACACCCGCTCGCGCGGAGCGGCGAACCGGCGGGTGACGACGAGCTCCCGATCGCCCCGGGCGACGACCTCGGTCACTCCCCGCCTCGCAGCAGCGCGTCGAGCTGCTGGAAGCTCTCCTCCCAGTAGTCGCGGTAATCGGCCAGCCATTCGGTCGCCTCGCGCAGCGGCTCGGCGGCGAGGCGGCAGGGGCGGCGCTGGGCGTCTCTTCCCCGGGTGATCAGGCCCGCCTTCTCCAGGACCTTGAGGTGCTTGGAGATCGCCGGCTGGCTGATCGCGAAGGGGGCGGCCAGTTCGGCCACCGAGGCCTCGCCCTGCGCGAGCCGGGCCAGGATCGCCCGGCGGGTGGGGTCGGCCAGGGCCGCGAACGTGGCGTCCAGCATGGATGAATAACCTCTCAGTTATGTAACAGGATGGTTTTATACCACGGTGCCGGCGGGACTCGCCAGCGTTGCCGCCCATGCCCCGAAAATCATCGATAAGGGCGGCCACCGCCGGGAGTTCCCTGTCGGCGGCCGCCGCTAGATTGTGCCCTCGTGTCCTGGAGATCCCTGACCTACTTCGCCCTGGCGTTCTGCGTCTCGATGGCCAACCTGGCCGCGAACGCGGGCGGTCCGATGTGGCCGACCGTCTACCGGGACCCCGACGGCGAGTGCGGCTACGTCCCGGAGGACACGGAGGCCGGGCTCTCCGTCGACCAGGTGGTCGCGGTCTCCTCCGCGCCCGTGATCGTCGCGGCCGGGCTCGTCGTGCTGGCCGTGGCCATCACCCGCGGGCGGGCCCGGCTCGGCCGGGTGACGGTCCGGGCGCTGGCGGGCGTGCTGCTGCTGACCGGGGGCTTCGGCACCGTGCTCTTCGTCGTCAACCTGCTCACCCACTCCGACTGCTACTACGGCCTGGGCGGCGACCTGGGCGAACTGGTCTACTACCTGGCCCCGGCGGTGCCCCCGGCGGTCGCCGCCACGGCCATGGTCCTGGCCTCGGCCCCCGAGGATCGTTCTGTCGGGCCCCGTGGCTAGGGTGTGCGCTCGTGCCCCGCAGATCGTGGATCTACCTGACGCTGGCCTTCGTCGTCTCGGCCGGTGAACTCGCCTACCTGGCGCTGTCCGGCGATCGGGAGTTCTCGTTCGGCTACGTAGGCCCCCTGGAGTCCTGTCTCGGGAACGACCTCCGCGACCGGGTGTCGACGGCGCTCTGGTCCGGCGTCGACGACACCGGCACGAAGTTTCCCGACGGCGTGTTCGTTTTCCTCATCGACCGGCTGGCCCCCATCGCCGTCGTGATCTCGATCGTCGTCATGGTCGTGACCACGATGGGCGGGCGTCCGCTCCTGGGGCGCGTGAGCGTCCGGGCGCTGGCCGTGGCCGTGCTGGTGGCCGGGGGCCACACCTCCGCGTTCGCCCTGTACGACCTGTTCGCCGGCCCTCGCTGCCTCGAATCGTGGGGCGGCACGGAGGGGCTGTGGTTCTTCACGATCCCCGACGGCCCGCTGGCGGTCGCGACCGCGCTGCTGATGATGCTGGCCGCGCGCCCGGCACGCGGTGAGGGCCCGCGGGTGGCCGGTCGGATCCTCGCCGGGGTGGCCGCCGCCGCCCTGCTCCTGGCGTTCGTCGAGACCGACGTGAGCCAGGCCGGCGCGGCCCGGGTGCGGTGCCACGACTACCCGCAGACCGCGCAGACCTCCGACGAGGTGTTCCTGTGCGCGATGCGCGAAAGCGGGCGCTATCGCGGGGTCCCCGACCGTGACCTGCTGGCCTACGGCCGGGCGGCGTGCGCGCGCTACCCCCTGAAGGAGTTCTCCGGCCACGACCTGGCCCCGATCTGCCCGACCGCCAAACGCGACGTCGAGGCGATGACGGCCGCCAGAGACGCGGCGTTCGCCGCCTCCGACGCCGTCACCGGGGCGTTCTGCGACCAGCGCCGCCACCGGCCGAAGATCCGGGCCCGCCAGGTGGTGCGCGACGTCATCTGGCCCGACTACGGCGTGATCGAGTCCTTCGAGGGCGACCACTACGACGACGGCCTGCTCGACCGGTCGTCCGGCACGGGCATCGCGACCAGCCGGGGCCACCTGCTGCTGAGCACCCACTCCGACTTCGAGAACTGCGTCCAGGTCGAGGTCTACGACAGACGGCCCCCGAAGGAGCGCAAGGGCTGGGACCGCGTCGTCGAGGTCGGCTACACGAGCCCCGAGGGCCACATGATGCTGGTCGATCCGATGGCCGCCGACCAGGGCCTCACCGTGCCCGGCCTACGGCCGGGCCGCTACCGGATCCGGTTCCACCACGCCGAGCCCGACTACGAGAAGGTCACCCCTCAGGTCGTGCTCCTGATGATCTGGCCGGAACCTTAGTTCAACCCTTTGACATAAGTATCAACTCGCGGCGTGCAGCCGCAGTGGAGCGCTCGCGTCGAGGAACTCCTCCAGCACCAGCGTGGCCGCCCCCATCGCGACCGCGTCGGGGCCCAGCTCGCCCAGCACGATCGAGGTCGCGTTGTAGGGCTGGGTCAGGGAGTTCTCCCCCACCACGACGCGGATCTGGTCGAGGTGCCGTTCGCCGATCATCAGCCCGGCCCAGCCGCCGATCAGTATCCGTTCCGGGTTCAGCATGTTGATCAGGTTCGCCAGGCCGGTCCCGAGGTAGGTGACCGTCTCGTCGACGACCGGCCCGCCGACGTCGAGCACCCGGCCGAGCGCCGACGGCCAGTCGGTCGTCTGGACCGGCACCCCGGCCCGGTCGAGCAGCCCTTCGGCCCCGATGTAGGCCTCCAGGCAGCCGCGCGACCCGCAGCGGCACGGCCGGCCGTTCATCTCGATCTTGGTGTGGCCCCACTCGCCGGCGGAGTTCGAGGTCCCCCGCACCGCCTGGCCGTCGGCCACCACCGTGGCCCCGACCCCCGATCCGATCAGCACGATCACCGCGTGGTCGGCCCCCCGGCCGGCCCCGAACCACAGCTCGGCCTGCCCCATCGTCTTGGCGCCGTTGTCGATGAAGACGGGCAGGGAGGTCCCGGCCCGCATCAGCGCCCCCAGCGGGACGCCGTCCCAGCCGAAGGTCTTGGCGTGGATGAGCGCGTCGGGGACGCCGCGCTCCACGATCCCGGGCACCCCGATGCCGACGCCGAGCACCTGGGCCGCGGTCACCTGCCCGTCGGCCAGCACCACGTCGATCCCGGCCAGGATCCGCCGCGCGACCAGCTCGATGTCGTGGTGGGAGGGCCTGAGGGTGTAGTCGACCCGGGCCTTCTCGGTCATCTCGAGGTCGAAGAGCTCGACCCGGACGTGGGTCTCGGCGACGTCGACGCCGATGAGGTAGGCGTACACGGGATTGACCCGCAGCAGCACCCTGGGCCGCCCGCCGTCGCTGTCGACCTGGCCGGCCTCCATGAGGATCTTCTCGGTGAGGAGGTCGCCCGTCATGGTGCTGATGGTCGCCGCGCTCAGGCCGGTGAGCCCGGTCAGCTCATGACGGCTCCGCGGGCCGCCGAAGTACAGGGTCCGCAGCAGCATGCCGCGATTCCCCTTCCGGACATCCCTGACCGTCTTGCGCTCCGGCCTTGCCATGGGCCTGTCCTCCCGTTTTCTGCCGACATGTTAGTTCAATGCGTGAACGAAACGGCTACCAGGCAAGTGCCGCCGCACAGGGTAGCGGGTGCCGCGTTACCAAAGCGTTTCCGACGAGGGACTGATCTTTTTTTGCGTCTTACATTATCGTCTGTTCAACCCCCCGAGAAGGAGATGGAAATGATCAGGAGAGTCACTGGGGCGGCTGCCGCAGCGGTGCTGCTCACCGGGCTCGCCGCCTGCGGCGGCGGCTCCGAGGAGGGCGGCGCGGGGTCTGCCACGGAGTTGACCTACTGGATGTTCCAGGACCGCACCCCCCAGGCCGGCGAAGTGGTCGAGAAGATCCGCACGGACTTCGAGAAGGCCAACCCCGGGGTCAAGGTGAACATCGTCAAGATCCCCAAGGACGACTACAACACCAAGCTCGGCTCCGCCCTCGCCGGGAACACCGTCCCCGACGTCGGGATCCTCGACCAGCCCCTGGTCTCCCGCTTCGCGCTGGAGGGCACCATCAAGGAGGTCCCGGCCGGCACGCTCAACGAGGCCGACTTCTGGGAGGGCGCGCTCAACACCAACAAGGTGGGCGGCAAGCTCTACGGCTTCCCGATCGACCACACCGCGGTCGCCCTGTTCTACAACAAGGCGCTGGTGCCGACCCCGCCGAAGACGTGGGACGAGCTCAAGTCGATCAGCGCCGCGATCCACCAGAAGGACCCGAAGGTGGCCGGCATCGTGGTGCCGAAGGGCGACGGCTACGGCGCCTGGATGTGGCCGGGCGTGGTCGGCGGAGCCGGCGGCCAGATGGTCGACGAGGCGAACAAGAAGATCCTGTTCGACCAGCCGCCGGCCGTGGAGGCCCTCCAGCTCTGGGTCGACCTGCTGCCGTCCTCGCCCCGTGAGATCACCGACTCCGACCAGGCGTTCGCCAACGGCCTCGCGGGCATGATGATCTCCGGCCCGTGGGACGTCGCCACGATCAAGGACCAGTTCCCCGACCTCGACTTCAACGTGGCCCCGCTGCCCTACAAGACGACCCCGGCCGGCAACATCGGCGGCGAGAACGCGGTCGTGTTCACCAAGGGCAAGAACGAGGCGCTGGCCTGGAAGTGGCTGCAGCACCTGACCAACGCGACCAACAACACCGTCCTGGCCCAGGCCCTGGGCGGCTTCCCGGTCAACAAGGAGGCCGCCGAGCGCGACGCCGCCACCTTCGGCGAGCAGCAGCAGGCCTTCCTCGAGCAGCTCAAGGTGGCGCAGGCCCGTCCGGCCATCCCGCAGTGGATCCAGATCAACGACGAGATCATCGCCCCGGCCCTGGAGTCGGCGCTGAGCGGCAAGATGACCGCCCAGGAGTCGCTCACCGACGCGGCGAACAAGACCCGCGCCCTGCTCGGCTGGAACAGCTAGCCCAGTCATCACGGAAGCGAGGCAACCGTGGCATCTCCGGTCGTGGCCCAGCGGCCCGCCGAGACGCCGGCCAGGCCCGGACGGCGCCGCCGCCGTCCGGGCATCGGCGGGCGTGACCATCTCGTGGGGTGGCTCCTCATCGCCCCCGCGATGGCGTACTTCATCATCTTCCTGCTCTATCCCGCCCTGGCGGCGCTGTACTACAGCTTCACCGAGTGGGACCTGCACTCCGCGCCGATCTGGGTCGGCCTGCAGAACTACACCGACCTGTTCTTCGACGACGTGAAGTATCCGCACTTCTGGAAGTCGATCCAGGTCACCCTGCAGTACACCCTGGTCGCGGTGCCGCTGACGCTGGTCACCGCGCTCGCCCAGGCGCTGCTGATCAACACCATCCGGCGCGGCTCGAACCTGTTCCGCCTGCTGCTGTTCCTGCCCGTCGTGACCGCGGAGGCGGCGGTCGGCGCCATCTGGCGCTGGCTCTACGACCCGCAGTACGGCCTGGTCAACGCGGTGCTCGGGCTGGTCGGCATCCCCCGCCAGAACTGGCTGAACACCCCGGAACTGGTCATCCCGGCGCTGGCGTTCATCGCCGCGTGGCAGTGCGGCATCTCGATGATCATCTACCTGGCGGGCCTGAAGAGCATCCCCGAGTCGATCAGGGAGGCGGCGGTCATCGACGGCGCGGGCCCGGTGCAGCGCTTCTTCAAGGTGACGGTCCCGATGCTCCGCCCGACGACGTTCTACCTCGTCGTGACCGGCATCATCGCCGCGCTCCAGGTGTTCGGGCTCGTGTACGTCATCTTCAGCGGCGGCGGCAACAGAAGCGTCACCGGCGGCCCCGAGCAGTCGGGCCTGGCCTACGTGCTGCACATCTACCTGTACGCGTTCCGCTACAACGCGATGGGCGCCGCCTGCGCGATGTCGTTCGTCCTGCTGGTCTTCATCATGATCATCACGTTCGTCCAGTTCAAGTTCATGAAGCAGGAGGTGTCGTGAACCAGACCACGGTTCGCCGCCTGCCCATCTACATCGCGCTGATCCTGCTGGCGCTGGTGTCGGTCGTCCCCTTCGTGTGGATGCTGGCGACGTCGTTCAAGAACGGCCCCGACGTCTACACGCAGGTGCCCCAGCTCCTGCCGCTCGACAAGAAGACCGGCGAGTGGAACCCGACGCTCGGGAACTACGAGTACGTCCTGTCGATCAGCGGCCTGGGCACCGCGTTCTGGAACAGCGTCTGGATCACCTGCGTCCTGGTGCCGGCGAAACTGCTGATCGACGCCCTGGCGGCCTACGCGTTCGCGCGCATCCCGTTCCCCGGCCGGGACAAGATCTTCGTCCTGATGCTGGCGGGGATGATGGTCCCGACGATCACCCTGCTGGTGCCGCGCCTGCACGTCACCCAGTTGCTGGGCGTCTACGACTCCCCGTGGGGCATCATCCTGCCCAACGTGGCCTCGGTTCTGGACATCTTCCTCATGCGGCAGTTCTTCCGCACACTTCCGGTCGAACTGGAGGAAGCCGCCCGGATCGACGGCGCCGGCCGCATGCAGATCTTCTGGCGGGTGATCCTGCCGCTGTCGAAGCCGGTCCTGGCCGTCGTGACGATCACCAGCTTCATCTTCCACTGGAACGACCTGGTGTGGCCGCTGATCGTGCTCAACGACCCGCAGCACTACACGCTGCCGCTGGCGTTGCAGCAGCTCGCGAGCACGGAGTCGGGCCGGGCCTACTACATCATGGCGGGCGCGGCGCTCGCGGTGATCCCGGTGATGATCGTGCTGCTGATCTTCCAGCGGCGCATCATGCAGGGCATCGCGTTCTCGGGCCTGAAGAGCTAGGTGTACTCGGCCATCAGGTTGGTGACTCGCCGGAGCTGATGCTTGATCAAATGGAAGACCTCCGGATGTGGTGGAGATTGCCGTCATCACCATCCCGGAGGTCTTCATGGCCCACGCTAACGCCCGCC
>NZ_SZQA01000004.1 GCF_005233835.1 Herbidospora galbida
CCCGCGCGCCAGCACGACCTCTCCCCCGTGTTCGACCACGCCGTCGGCCAGCGGCCGGCGTCCGCGCGGCGCCGGCCCGGACAGCAGCCGGTCGACGGTACGCCACGTCGCGTCGAAGGAGTGGGCGATCGTGCGCCCGGCCTCGGCCAGGCGGCGCATCAGCGCCTCGGCGTCGAGCAGCCCGAGCGTGCCCGCCACGGCGTCCTGCTCCTGGAGCACCAGGCGGTCGGTGCCGCGCGCGGTCACCAGGTGCAGCCCGTGGCGGATGTCGAGCAGCAGTTCGTGGGCCTCCCGGACGCGGGGGCCGGGCGCGGAGGCGACCCAGGCGGCGGCCACGGCCTGCATCGCCTGGACGTCGCGGATCCCGCCGCGGGCGTCCTTGAGGTCGGGTTCGAGCAGGAAGGCCAGCTCGCCGGAGGAGTCGGCGCGCTTGTCGGCCGCCTCCCGCAGCTCGCCCAGCCGGCGCCGGGAGTCGGACCGCCATTCGGCCAGCACCGCCTCGCGCGCGGCGCGTGTCAGCTCGGGGTCGCCCGCGACGTGGCGGGCCTGGATCAGGCCGAGCACGGCCTTGAGGTCCTCGCGCGAGACCTTCACGGCCTCGTCGACGGTCCGGACCGAGTGGTCGAGGCCGACCCCGGAGTCCCAGATGGGATACCAGATCCGGTCGGCGATCTGGGCGACGTCGTCGCGCCCGTTGTGCAGCAGAACCAGGTCGAGATCGCTGCCGGGCGCCAGCTCCCCGCGCCCCAGGCTCCCGACCGCGACGAGCGCGACCCCGGTGAGGGGGCCGCGCTCTGCACCCCGCGCATCGGGGCCGCGTGTCTCAGGGTCGAGGAGCCCGCCCTTTCCGTTCCGCTGACTGACGGCGGTCCGGAGCAGGTCCGTGAGCCACCGGTCGATGTCCGCCGCCCGCTCTTTGCGGGCGGCGGCGAACGAGCGAGCTTCCCCTCTCATCATCCGGTTACAGCGCCTCCGGGCCGCGTTCCCCGGTACGGACTCTGACGACCGTGTCCACGGGGACCGACCAGACCTTGCCGTCGCCGATCTTGCCGGTCTGGGCGGCCTTGACGATGACGTCGATGACGTCTTCGGCGTCGTCCTCCTCGGTCAGCACCTCGACGCGCACCTTGGGTACCAGGTCGACCTGGTATTCGGCGCCGCGGTAGACCTCGGTGTGGCCCTTCTGGCGGCCGTAGCCGCTGGCCTCACTGATCGTGATGCCCTTGACGCCGAACTGCTCCAGCGCCGCCTTGACGTCGTCGAGCTTGAACGGCTTGATGATGGCCGTGATCAGCTTCATGCGTCCACCTTCTTAGCCTCGGCCGGAACGGCCGGCCCGTTGAGCGAGGACACGCCCGAGGAGTGGATGGTGCCGAGGTCGTAACCGGTCTCGGCGTGAGTGGTGATGTCGATGCCGGTGACCTCGTCTTCCTGAGCGATCCGGAAGCCCATGGTCTTGTCGATGATCTTACCGATGACGTACGTCACGATGAAGGAGTAACCACCGACCGCGACCGGGCCGAGCACCTGGAGGCCCAGCTGCGACCAGCCGCCGCCGTAGAACAGACCGACCTTCTGGCCGTCGAGGAAGGGGTAGGCGGCGACGAAGCCCAGCGCCACCGCGCCGATGACACCGCCGACCAGGTGCACGCCGACCACGTCGAGGGAGTCGTCGAAGCCGAGCTTGTACTTGAGACCGACGGCGTAGGCGCAGATCGCACCGGCCAGCAGACCGATGAGGGCGGCGGCCCAGACGTCGACGAAACCACACGCGGGGGTGATCGCGACGAGACCGGCCACGGCGCCGGAGGCGACACCGAGGGTGGTCGCGTGACCGTCGCGGAGCTTCTCCACCACGAGCCAGGCGCCGGCCGCGATGGCCGTGGCGACCTGGGTGTTCATGAAGGCGAGACCGGCGGTGGCGTCGGCGGCGAGCTCGGAGCCCGCGTTGAAGCCGAACCAGCCGAACCACAGGAGACCGGTGCCGAGGAGGACGAGCGTCAGGTTGTGCGGACGCATCGGCTCCTTACGCCAGCCGGAGCGCTTGCCGAGGACCAGCGCCAGGGCCAGGGCGGCCGCACCGGCGTTGATGTGGACGACCGTGCCGCCCGCGAAGTCCTCGATGCCGAGCTCGGTCAGCCAGCCGCCACCCCACACCCAGTGGGCCACGGGGAAGTAGACGATGGTGGCCCAGACCACGGTGAAGACCACCCACGCGCCGAACTTGGCGCGGTCGGCGATCGCACCGCTGATCAGGGCGACCGTGATGATCGCGAAGGTCAGCTGGAAGGCGGAGAACACCATCATGGGGAAGGTGTCGTTGTAGGCAGCCTCGTTGACGCCCATCAGCCCGATGTTGTCGAGCCCGCCGACGAACTTGTTCAAGAAGCCATCAGTAGGGTCGAACGCGAGGGAGTAGCCGTAGGCCACCCACGCGATCGTCACCGTGATGATGGCCACGAACGACATCATCATCATGTTCAGGACGCTCTTGGCCCTGGTCATGCCCCCGTAGAAGAACGCGAGTCCCGGAGTCATGAGCAGCACGAGCGCCGTGCTCACGAGCATCCAGGCAGTGGAGCCGCTATCGATCTTCATTCGATGCGACCCTCCTTCCAATTGGCGTGTGGCCGGTTATCACTTGCGCAGTGGGCTTCACCAAGGGCGTCATCGACCGGCTCGCGCACTGACACGTAGTCGTAGGGGGAGAGGTGAGCTTCCTCTCCCGTGCACGCCAGGGTGTTCTTCCGCCGTTTCAGGTCGCGACCCTGCATGTTTCACATCTGTGAAACTCGCCACAAGCGTGTTTCGGGCGTGTTTCGGATGCTACGTACACGAAAAAAGCGCCCGCCGGTAAACCGGCAGGCGCTTCATGAGCTGGTAAAACTATGCGGCCACGTGGGCCATCTTGCGCAGGCGGGCCAGCGCGTCGCGTTCCAGGCGGCGGGCCCGGTCGCGGCCGATGCCGTATCTTTCGCCCACTTCCGTCAGCGTGTGTTCACGTCCGTCGACCAGGCCGTAACGCCAGCGCAGCATCTCGCTGGCCTGGCCCTCCAGGCCGGTCAGCCAGTGCTCCAGGCGTTCGCGGTCGAGGGTGGCCAGGGCCTGCTCCTCGGGGTTGGCCCACGACTCGTCGGCGATCATGTCGCCCAGCTCGGTCTCGTCTTCGTCGCCCACGCCCAGCTGCAGCGAGACCGGGTCGGAGGCCCAGCGGCGCAGCTCGCGCACCCGCTCGATCGGCAGGTCGAGCACGTTCGCGAGGTCGTCGTCGGTCGGCTCGGCGTCGAATTCGGCCAGCATGTCGCGGCGCACCCGCATCAGGCGGGTCATCTGCTCGCCGGCGTGGGTGGGCAGGCGCACCGGGCGGGCCTGCTCGTGGATGGCCCGGCCCACGGACTGGCGAATCCACCAGGTCGCATAGGTCGAAAACTTGTAACCCCGGCGGTAATCGAATTTCTCGACCGCCCTCACCAGGCCCAGGTTCCCCTCTTGCACCAAATCGATGAGCGGCATTCCGCGCCCGGAGTATTTCCGGGCCACCGCCACCACCAGGCGCAGGTTCGCCTGGATGAACTCGTCTTTGGCGCGGCGCCCCGAGACCGCGATCCGTTCGAGTTCCTCGTCGAGCGCGTCGGAGACCTTCGGCTCCGGGTCGCCCGTGTCGAGCAGCTGCTCGGCGAACAGCCCCGCCTCGATCCGCTTGGCGAGCTCGACCTCTTGCTCTGCGCTCAGGAGCGGAACGCGCCCGATCTCCGCCAGGTAGGTTCCCAGCAGATCACGATCCGCGACTTCCTGCGTCCTGTTCCCCGTCGCCATTCAAGGCACCTCGTTCCGCAGCGCGAACACCCTCGTCCTGAACGTGCCAACGGCTGGATCAGGGCAAAGATTCCCTCAAGAGATACGCCAGCAGAATGGTTTTCGATTCCTCCTATAGGAGGATGCGCATCTCTTTATCGCGAAATCTCACACTACCCGCCGCCCGGACTGCCACACCTGTGTGACCAACGGGACACCGGGGCGGTAGGCCAGGTGCACATAAGAGGCCGCTTCGAGGATGACCAGATCGGCCCGCGCGCCCGGCCTGATCACCCCTACGTCGGCGCGGCGCAGCGCCGCCGCCCCGCCCGCCGTCGCGGCCCTGACCGCCTCGGCCGGGGTCATGCCCATCTCGCGTACGGCCAGCGCCACGCAGAACGGCATCGACGAGGTGAACGAGGAGCCGGGGTTGCAGTCGGTCGCCAGCGCCACCGTCACCCCGGCGTCGAGCAGCCGCCGGGCCTCGGGATAGGGCGAGCGGGTGGAGAACTCGGCCCCGGGGAGAAGGGTGGCCACCACCCCGGCGTCGGCCAGCATGCCGACGTCCTCGCGGGTGAGATGGGTGCAGTGGTCGGCCGAGGCCGCGCCGAGCTCGCAGGCCAGCCGGACGCCGGGGCCCTCGCCGAGCTGGTTGGCGTGCACCCGGACGCCCAGCCCGGCCGCCTTCCCGGCGCTCAGGATCTCGCGGCTCTGGGCCTCGTCGAAGGCCCCGCGCTCGCAGAAGACGTCGATCCACTTGGCGTAGGGGGCGCAGGCGGCGAGCATCGGCCCGGCGACCAGGCGGGTGTACTCGTCGGCGTCGGTCCCGGGCGGCACGACGTGGGCGCCCAGGAAGGTCGACTCCTCGGTGAACGCCCGCGCCACCTCCAGGGAGCGCTTCTCGTCGCCGGTCGTCAGGCCGTAGCCGCTCTTGATCTCGACGGTGGTGGTGCCCTGGCCGGTCATCTCGTGAACCAGCCCGGCGGTCCGGGCGGCCAGCTCCGGGGTGGTCGCCGCCCTCGTCGCGGCGACCGTGGTCCGGATGCCCCCGGCGGTGTAGCGCTCCCCGGCCATCCGGGCGGCGAACTCGGCCGTCCGGTCGCCCGCGAAGACCAGGTGGGCGTGGCTGTCGACGAAGCCGGGGATCACGGCCCGGCCCCGGGCGTCGATGCGGTGGTCGGCGGCCGGGGCGCGGGCGGCCTCGCCCACCCAGGCGATCTCGGCGCCCTCGACCACCACCGCCGCCTTGGCGATCTCCTCACGGTCCCGGTCGGACGTGAAGAGCAGCCCGATGTCATAGAAGAGCGTCGCGCTCATTCAGCACTCGCAATCACGTCAGCCGCGGACCGCGCCGATGGCGTCCCGCAGCAGGTGGCCCACCTCACCGATCACGTGGCGTCCGGAGCCGACGATCCGCCGTCCACCCGACACGACGGACACGACGTCGGCACCCGTCGCCGCGAACACCACCGATTCCACTGCCGAACGCGCCGTCGCGCCAGCCGTACGGACGGAGTCGAGCCTTACTGTGACCAGATCGGTCCAGGCTCCCGGGCAGAGCTGCCCGCCGTCGGGGAAGCCGAGGGAGGTGTGACCGGCCACGGTGGCGGCGGTGAGCAGTTCGTCGGCCCGCCAGTGGCCGCGTTCGCCGGTGACGACGCGCTCGCCGAGTTCGACGGCGCGGGCCTCCTCGAAGAGGTCGATCACGGCGTGGCTGTCGGAGCCGAGCGTGATGGGGCTCCCGGCGGCGTGGAGGCGGCGGGTGGCGCAGATGCCGTCGGCCAGGTCGCGTTCGGTGGTCGGGCAGACGCAGACATGGGTGCCGGAGCCGCCCAGCAGGGCGACGTCCTCGTCGGAGACGTGGGTGGCGTGCACCGCCGTCGACCTCGGGCCGAGCGCGCCGGCCTCATGCAGGACGCGGACCGGGGAGGCGGCGTAGGCGGCCACGCACTGCTCGTTCTCGGCGGGCTGCTCGGAGACGTGGGCGTGCAGCGGCCCGGCGTGGCGGTGGGTGAACTCGACCACGGTCGGCATCTGCTCGGGCCGCATGGCCCGCACCGAGTGGATGGCGGCGCCGATCTCGACGTCGTCGGCCCCGGCGTACGCCCCGGCGAGCCGGTCGGCGCGGTCGGCCCACTCGTGGACGTCGCCGTCGCCGAACCTAGTCTGCACCCCTTCCAGCGGGGCGCCGAAGCCGCCGCTCAGATAGCAGGTGTCGAGCAGGGACAGCCGCACCCCGGCGTCGCGGGCGGCCCGGACCAGGGCGTGGCCCATCTCGTTGGGGTCGCCGTAGGGGACGCCGCCGGGGCCGTGGTGGAGGTAGTGGAACTCACCGACCGCCGTGATCCCGGTCAGGGCCATCTCGGCGTAGACGGCGAGGGCCAGGCGGTAATAGGTGTCGGGGTCGAGGCGGCCGGCGACGGCGTACATCTGCTCGCGCCAGGTCCAGAAGCTGCCCTTGCCGACCTGGGTGTGGCCGCGCAGGGCGCGGTGGAAGGCGTGGGAGTGGGCGTTGGCCAGGCCGGGGATGGTCAGGCCGGCGAGGATCTCGCCGGTCGGCGGGACGCCCTGCCGCACCTCGGAGATCCGGCGGCCCTCGACGTCGATCCGCACCCCTTCGGCGACCGCGCCGCCGACCAGGGCCAGCTCGCACCAGTACGTCTCGGTCACGCCCCGCCCCCGGACAGGTCGGCCAGCACGGCGGCCAGCGCGATCACCCCGGCGACGCAGTCGCGCGGCTCGGCGAACTCGCCGGGCGAGTGGGAGACCCCGGTGGGGTTGCGGACGAACAGCATCGCGGTCGGCACCCCGGCGGAGGCCAGGATCCCGGCGTCGTGCCCGGCGGCGGTCGGCAGGATCGGCGCGGGATGGCCGCCGATCCCGGCCGCGCAGGCGACGCGCAGGCGCAGCACCTCGTCGAAGGTGACCTCGGGCGTCCACGACTCCTCGGTGACCTCGGCGCCGGCGGCGAGCCGGGCGACCAGGCTCCGGACCGCGTCGGTCTCCGGGCCCCGGGCGTCGAGCCAGGCGGTGACCAGCGACGGGATCGCGTTGGCGTTGTTGGGCTCGACCCGGACCTTGCCGAAGGTGGCGCGTACGCCGTGGGCCTCGGCCTGGGTGCGGGCGGCGAGCACGGCGTTGGCGTAGGCGAGCATCGGGTCGTCGCGGTCTTCGAAGGCGGTGGTGCCGGCGTGATCGGCCGTGCCGCGGAAGTCGAAGCGCCAGCGCCCGTGGGGCCAGATGGCGCTGGCCACCCCGACCGGGACCTCCAGGGCGCGGCCCTGCTCGACGTGGAGCTCCACGAAGACCCCGACGTGGGCGAGAGTCTCGTCGTCGCGGCCGAGGCGGCCCGGCTCGCGGCCCCGGGCAGTGAGCACCTCGTCGAGGCTGTGGCCCTGGTCGTCGCGCAGGCCCCGGGCCCGGTCGGGGTCGAGGACGCCGGTCAGCAGCCGCGACCCGATGCAGGGCACCCCGAACCGGGCGCCCTCCTCGTCGGTGAAGCAGGCGACCCCGATGGGACGGTCGGGCTGGAACCCGTCACCCCGGAGCAGATCGATCGCCTCGAACGCGGACGCCACGCCGAGCGGCCCGTCGAACGCGCCGCCTTCGCGGACCGAGTCGAGATGACTCCCCGTGACCAGCCCCGGCCCCTGCCTGGACGGGTCGCCCCACCAGGCCCACAGGTTGCCGTTGCGGTCTTCGTGGCTGGTCAGGCCCCGTTTCACGGCTTGGTGGGTGAACCACTCGCGCAACTCCATGTCGGCGGACGACCAGGCGTCACGCCGATAGCCCCCGGTGCGCGGGTTTCTGCCGATCTGCTCGATGTCCGCCAGCATCCCTCCACCCTACTGAATGGCTCCATTCAGTCCAGGGAGGGCTACCCTGACCCGGTGAGTTTCGATGTCAGCGTGGTCGTTCGTTACCGCAAGGCGGTCACCTACGGCATGCACGCCCTGCTGGCGGCACTGGAAGCCGCGCCTCCGGCGGTGAACTTCGAGGTCCGCTACGCCACCAGCGCCGAAGAGACGGCGATCCAGATCGGCCAGGCCGACGCCGACCGGATTCTGGTGCTCTGGTCCTTCTACTCGCCCGATTTCCCGTTAATGACGGCCGAACTGGCCGAAGTCAGGGCGCTCAGCCACCGAGACGACGTCGTCCACGTCGCGGGCGGCGTACACGCCACCGCGGAACCCCAGCAGGTGATCGACGCCGGCTGGGACGTCGCCGCGATCGGCGAGGGCGAGACCACGATCATCTCCCTGGTCGCCGAACCCGACCTGCGCAAGGTGCCGGGCCTGGCGATCCGCGACCACGACGGGATCGCGCTCCGCACTCCGGGCGCCCCGCAGCTGCCGCTCGACGCCTTCCCCTCGTTCCCGGCCGGCCGGGCCGGGCCCGTCGAGATCACCCGCGGCTGCCGCTACACCTGCAAGTTCTGCCAGACCCCGTTCATGTTCGGGGCCCAGTTCCGGCACCGCTCGGTCGAGAGCGTGCGCGACCACGTGCGGCGGATGGCCGCCAGGGGCCTGCGCGACGTCCGGTTCATCACCCCGACCTCGCTCAGCTACGGCAGCCAGACCGCCGATCCCGACCTCGACAAGGTCGAGGAGCTGCTGGTGGCCTGCAAGGAAGAGGCGCCGGCGAACGGCCGGGTGTTCTTCGGCAGCTTCCCGTCGGAGATCCGCCCCGAGCACGTGACGCCCGAGGCGATGCGCATGCTCCGCGGATACGTCGCCAACGACAACATCATCATCGGCGCCCAGTCGGGCTCCGACCGCATCCTGACCGCCTCGGGCCGGGGCCACGGCGCCGCGCCGGTCCTCGACGCGGCCAGGATCGCGATCGACTTCGGGTTCCGCCCCAACGTCGACTTCATCTTCGGCATGCCGGGCGAGACCGAAGACGACCAGAAGGCGTCCCTGAAACTGGCCTCCGACCTGGCCGACCTCGGCGCCCGCATCCACACCCACACGTTCATGCCGCTGCCCGGCACCCCGTGGCGCGACGCCGAACCGGCGCTGATCCCGCTGACCACCTCGACCGAGCTCGACCGGCTGGCCCAGCGCGGCGACGCCTACGGCCACTGGCGCAAGCAGGCCGAACACGCCCAGGTGCTGGCCGAGACCGCCAAGCAGTATCCGCGCCGGACCCCGCGCCGCCGCGTCTAGCGCGGCCTGACGACGACCTCGGTCAGATGGGCGTCGGCGGGCGCGGTCACCGCCGCGACCACGGCCCCGGCGACCGACTCGGCCGTCAGATAGCGGTGCGGCTCGTACTCGCCGCCCTCCTGCCGCCGGACACCGCGCTGCATGTCGGTGTCGATGCGTCCCGGATAGACGGTGGTGACCCGCAGCTCCGGCTCCTCCTGACGCAGCACGTCGGCGTAGGCGCGCAGCGCCCACTTGCTGGCGGCGTAGGAGCCCCAGTCGGGATGGGCGTTGCGCCCGGCGCCCGAGTTGACCAGCACGACCTGCCCCTTCGCCGCGCGGAGCGAGGGCAGCAGCAGCCGGGTCAGCTCGGCGACGGCGAAGACGTTGACCTCGAAGGTCTCCCGCCAGACGCGGATCGGCGTCTCCCCCACCGGCCCCAGCGTGACGACCCCGGCGCTGTGCACGAGCAGGTCGATCCGCCCGAGCCCCTCGACGTCGCGCGCGGTGATCTCGGTGAGCTCGACCGGGAAGGGCCGGGCGTCGAGCTCCTTGCAGATCTCGTCGAGCTTCCCACCGCCCCGGCCACCGAGGATCAGGCCGTAGGTGGGCGAGAGGGCACGCGCGACGGCGGCACCGAGGCCGCGAGAACCGCCCGTGATCAGGGCGACAGGTCGATCACTCATGCCGATCACCTTAGTTCGCCGCGAATTGTCGTTGCGGCCGATACTCAAACTTGTATATAAATTTGAGCATGTCCTCCACACGGGTTCTCATCCTGGGCACTCTGCTCGACGGGCCGCTGCACGGCTATGAGGTGCGGCGGCGCCTGGAACTGTGGGGGGCCGCCCATTGGGCCAACGTGGCCTACGGGTCGATCTACCACGGGCTGGCCAAGATGGCCGACGAGGGGCTGCTGGCCGTGGTCGAGCACGGCAAGGGCGGCAAGACCGTCTACGAGGTCACCGACGAGGGGCGCGAGGAGTTCCGGCGGCAGCTGCTCACCTACTGGTGGGAGATCAAGCCGATCGTCGACCCGTTCCAGGTCGCCCTCACGTTCATGGACCGGCTGGGTCCGGCCGACCTGGTCAACGTCATGGAGGCCCGCCTGGCGCAGCTCCGGGCGGCGGTCTCCTCCACCGAGCGGGCGCTGCAGGCCAAGCTGGCCTTCGACGCGCCCCGGCACGTCGACGAGTGCATCCGGCTCGCCAACGCCCAGCTCCGGTCGCAGCTCGACTGGATCGAGGGCGCGATCGGTCGGGTCGAGAGCGGCGAGCTGCCGTAAATCGGTTGACCCTGACCCGGCGTCATCCCCGAGGCTGGGTCCTTCCCCCTGAGCGAGAAACGGGTTTCCGAATGATCATTGAAGCGCACGGGTTGCGCAAGACCTTCCACGCCAAACGTGGCCGAGGGAAGACCGAGGAGGTCGAGGCCGTACGGGGCATCGACCTGGAGGTCCAGAAGGGTGAGATCTTCGCGGCGCTCGGCCCCAACGGCGCCGGCAAGACCACCACCGTACGCATGCTCGCCACCTTCATCGCCCCCACCGCCGGCACCGCCCGGGTCGCCGGGTTCGACGTGGTGAAGGAGGCCGCCAAGGTCCGCGAGAACATCGGCTACGTCAGCCAGGCCGGCGGCGTCGACGAGAACAACCCCGGCATCGACCAGCTCCTGCTCGCCGGCCGGATCGCCGGGCTGTCGAAGAAGGCGGCCCAGGCCCGCGCCGACGAGCTGCTGGCCGCGTTCAGCCTGACCGAGATCGCCCGTCGGCCCGCGCGCACCCTGTCGGGCGGCCAGAAGCGCCGGTTCTCGATCGCGCTCGGGCTCGTCACGGCTCCCCCGCTGGTGTTCCTCGACGAGCCGACGACCGGGCTCGACCCGCAGAACCGGGCCAACCTGTGGGACGAGGTGCGGGGCCTGCGCGACCGCGGCACCAGCGTCCTGCTGACCACCCACTACCTCGACGAGGCCGACGCGCTCTGCGACCGGCTCGTCATCATCGACAACGGGACCGTCGTCGCCGAGGGCACCCCCGCCTCGCTGAAGAAGGAGGTCGCGGGCGACGTCGTCACGCTGCGGCTGAAGGGCGTCGACGACGCGGCCGAGGTGCTGCGCGCGCAGTCCTACGTCAAGGAGGTGCGCACCGAGGAGGGCCTGCTGCGGGCCTACCTCGACGACGGCGAGCACGGGCTGCCCCACCTGCTGCGCGTGCTCGAAGAGCGCGACCTCACCCTCGAGTCGATCTCGCTCGACCGGGCCACCCTCGACGACGTCTTCCTCCGCCACACGGGCCGATCCCTGAGAGATGCCGCATGATCCGCCAGACCTCCCTCTTCCTCGGCTACGAGCTCCGCTTCCTGCTGCGCAACCCGGTGTGGCCACTGTTCGGCATCATGCAGCCGGTCCTCTACCTCGTCTTCTTCGCGCCGCTGCTCGGCAAGACCACCTCCAGCGGCTCGATGCCCGAGGTGCTGGCCATGTTCACGCCCGGTTCGATGATGATGATCGCGCTGTTCGGCTCGTTGTTCGCCGGCTTCGGCATGATCAACGAGACCCGGAACGGGGTGCTCGAACGCCTGGCCGTCTCCCCCGCCTGGCCGCCCGCGATCATCCTGGGCCGGGTCGCCAAAGACATGCTGGTCCTGGTCGTCCAGGCGATCCTGGTGATGGGCGTGGCCATCCTGATGGGCCTGCGCATCGGCCTGCCGGAGTTCCTCATCATGCTGCTGCTGATGGCGGTGACCGGCCTGTTCGCGGCCAGCCTCTCCTACGGCCTCGCCCTGGCCATCAAGGACGAGAACGGCGTCTCGCAGCTCGTGCAGTTCTTCGCGATGCCGCTGACCCTGATCGCGGGCCTGTTCCTGCCGGTCTCGCTCGGCCCCGACTGGCTGCAGACCCTCGCCCGGTTCAACCCGCTCTACTACGGCGTGGAGGCCGGCCGCTCGCTGTTCCGCGGCGACCTCGGCGACTCGACCATCCCGATCGCGTTCGCCCTGCTCATCGGCCTGGCGCTGATCACGCTGGTCTGGTCGATGCGCTCCCTGCGCCGGCTCGCCGCCTAGAGGAAGACGCCGCCGCGTTCGGTCATGCGTTCGTGGTCGTCGAGGCGGGCTCTGGTTCGCAGGGGCGCCGCGTCGGCCATGGCCTCCACCAGGAGCATCGCCAGGGCCAGCGGCGCCACGTGGGAGTCGAACACCAGCCGTTCCCCGACCGGCGCGTCCAAGACGACGTCGGCGGGGAAGGGCACGTCGGGGCGGTCGGTGAGCACGGCGATCGACAGGCCCAGCTCTCGGGCCTCGGTCAGGGCCGCCGCCGCCTCGGCCGGGTAGCGCGGGAGCACCACCGCCAGCAGCCAGCCCGCCCCGGCCCGGCGGGCGGCGTGGAGGCCGTCGGCCAGCTCCGAGCCGCCGTGGGTGAACAGCCGCACGTCGGGATGGATGCGGCGGGCGAAGTAGGCGAAGGTCGTGGCCAGGCCGCTGGAGACGCGCAGGCCCAGGATGGGCAGCGGCTCGCTGGCGGCCAGGGCCGCGCCGACCTCGCCGACCGTCGTCGTCAGCGGGCCGATGCGGTCGCGCAGGGAGCGCAGGTTGCCGATCTCGGCGTCGAGCGCGTCGGGGCCCGCCTCCACCCTGGGCGGCGGGCCGCCCAGGACGAGCGGGCGCAGCGCGTGGCGCAGCTCCGGATATCCGGCGAAGCCGAGCGCCGCGGCGAAACGGGTCACCGACGGCTGGCTCACCCCGGCCCGGTCGGCCAGCTCCACGCTCGACAGGAAGATCGCTTCGTGGAGGTGTTCGCTTAGGTAGTGGGCGATGCGGCGCTGCGCCGGGGAGAGCCGGCGACCGTCGAGGAGGCGTTCGAGACCGTCGACCACGCGTCAATTCTCCCGCATCGGCACCCGGACCCCCGTGTCGGCCGCCACTTCGGCCGCCTCGGCGTAGCCGGCGTCGACATGGCGGATGACGCCCATGCCGGGGTCGTTGGTGAGCACCCGGTTCAGTTTCTCGGCCGCCAGCGGGGTGCCGTCGGCGACGGTGACCTGCCCGGCGTGGATGGAACGGCCGATGCCGACGCCGCCGCCGTGGTGGATCGACAC
This sequence comes from Herbidospora galbida, assembly GCF_005233835.1. GTDB lineage: Bacteria > Actinomycetota > Actinomycetes > Streptosporangiales > Streptosporangiaceae > Herbidospora > Herbidospora galbida. Next base: position 13,036 of record NZ_SZQA01000004.1, read on the forward strand.
CCACGACGCGCCGGAGGCGACGTTCACCATGGCGTTGAGCAGGGGCCAGTCGGCGATGGCGTCCGAGCCGTCGAGCATGCCCTCGGTCTCGCGGTAGGGGGAGGCCACGCTCCCGCAGTCGAGGTGGTCGCGGCCGATGACGACCGGGGCCTGGAGCACGCCGTCGGCGACCATCTGGTTGAAGCGCTCGCCGGCCTTGTCGCGCTCGCCGTAGCCGAGCCAGCAGATGCGCGCCGGCAGGCCCTGGAAGTGGACCTTCTCCCCGGCCAGCCGGATCCACCGGGCCAGCGGCTCGTTGTCGGGGAACAGGTCGAGGATCGCCTTGTCGGTGGCGGCGATGTCGCGGGGGTCGCCGCTGAGCGCGGCCCACCGGAACGGGCCCTTGCCCTCGCAGAACAGGGGGCGGATGTACGCCGGCACGAAGCCCGGGAAGGCGAACGCGCGGTCGTACCCGGCCAGCTGGGCCTCGCCGCGGATCGAGTTGCCGTAGTCGAAGACCTCGGCGCCGCCGTCGAGGAAGCCGACCATGGCCTCGACGTGGCGGGCCATCGACTCGCGGGCCCTGACGGTGAAGCCCGCCGGGTCCTTCTCGCGCTCGGCGGCCATGTCGGCGAAGGCGACGCCGCGCGGCAGGTACATGAGCGGGTCGTGGGCGGAGGTCTGGTCGGTGACGACGTCGATCTCGGCGCCCATGGCCAGCAGTTCGGGCAGGGCGTCGGCGGCGTTCGCCTCGACCCCGATGCTCAGCGGGCGGCGCTGGTCGCGGGCCTCGTAGGCCATCCGCAGCGCGTCGGCCAGCGAGTCGGCCCGGACGTCGAGGTAGCGGTGTTCGATGCGGCGCTCGATCGAGCGGGGGTCGCAGTCGACGCAGATGGCCACGCCGCCGTTCATCGTGACGGCCAGCGGCTGGGCGCCGCCCATGCCGCCGAGCCCGGCGGTCAGGGTGACGGTCCCGGCCAGCGTGCCGCCGAACCGCTTGGCGGCGACGGCGGCGAAGGTCTCGTAGGTGCCCTGGAGGATGCCCTGCGTGCCGATGTAGATCCAGGAGCCGGCGGTCATCTGGCCGTACATGGTGAGGCCGGCGGCCTCCAGGCGGCGGAACTCCTCCCAGTTCGCCCAGTCGGGCACCAGGTTGGAGTTGGCGATGAGGACGCGGGGCGCCCACTCGTGGGTGCGCATGACGCCGACCGGGCGGCCCGACTGCACGAGCAGGGTCTCGTCGGCGTCGAGGGTGGTGAGGGTCCGGGTGATCGCCTGGAACGAGGGCCAGTCGCGGGCCGCCTTGCCCGAGCCGCCGTAGACGACGAGCTGTTCGGGGTGTTCGGCCACCTCGGGGTCGAGGTTGTTCTGGATCATCCGGAGCGCGGCCTCCTGGGGCCAGCCCTTGGCGGTCAAGGTCGTGCCGCGGGGGCTCCGCACGGTAGGCATGAGGCACTCTCCTGAATGAAAATATTCACATCCGTCTCCCGCAGGATACGGCGGCGAGAGTCGGAGGGGCACCCCGGCGTCCCGGGGCACCCCTCCCGGACGCGACCGCACGTACGCGTTGACCCGGGTCCGGCTCTGTGGCGAAGGAGAGGCTCCGCTCATTGCGGGGTGCCCCCGATCCGCTCGGGTCACCTCCCCCGCAGGGGAAAGCTCCGGCTAGGAGTTGACCAGGAACTGGGTTGCCGCCAGCTCCCGGTAGAGGTCGTCTTCGGCGATCAGCTCGTCGTGGGTGCCGCTGGCCCTGACGCGACCGGCCTCCATGACGATGATCCGGTCGGCGCCGGTGACCGTCGACAGGCGGTGGGCGATGACCAGCACGGTCGTCTCGCGGGCCACCTCGGCGATGACCTCGCGCAGCCGCAGCTCGTTGACGGCGTCGAGCTGTGAGGTGGCCTCGTCGAGGAGGAGCAGCCTCGGGCGGCGGAGCAGGGCGCGGGCGATGGCGACGCGCTGGCGTTCGCCGCCCGACAGCAGGATGCCGCGGTGGCCGACCTCGGTCTCCAGTCCCTCGGGCAGCCGGTCGACCAGGTCGTCGAGTCGCGTACGGGCCAGCGCGCGCCGGATCTCCTCCTCGGTCACGTCGGGGGCGGCGAAGGTGAGGTTCTCCCTGAGGGTGCCGTCGAGCACGGGGGCGTCCTGTTCGACGTAGCCGACGGCGGCCCGCAGGTCGGGCAGGTGCCAGTCGGCGATGTCGGTCCCGCCGACGCTGATGCGCCCGGAACCCGGCTCGTAGAACCGCTCCACCAGGCCGAACACCGTCGACTTGCCCGCGCCCGACGGGCCGACCAGGGCCGACAGGCGGCCGGCGGGGGCCTCGAAGCTCACTCCGTGGTGGACGGTCGGCCGGTCGTCGCCGTAGCGGAAGACGACGTCGTCGAAGACCACCCCGACCGGGACGCCGGTGGTCTGGCCCTGGGTCGCGGCCGGTTCGACCGGCAGCGCGTCGATCTCCCTGATCCGGGTCAGCGCGGCCAGGCCGTTCTGCAGCTGGGTGGCCGCCTGCACCATCTGGCCGAGCGGCGCCACCAGGAAGAACAGGTAGAGCAGGAATGCGATCAAGGTGGCGATGGTCATCGCGCCGCTCGCCACCCGGGCGCCGCCGACCGCCAGCACGACCAGGAACGCGAGCTGGACCGACAGCCAGGCGGTGGTGCCGGCGATCGACTGGTAGGCCGAGGAGCGCACGCCCCGGTCGCGGGCCTTCGTGGCGGCGGCCTCGATCACGGCGATCTCGCGGGCCTCGGCGCCGGAGGCCTTGACCGTACGGAAGGCCTGGAGAGCCCGGTCGAGCGCCGAGCCCATGTCGCCCAGCGCCTCCTGGGCACGGAGGGAGGCCGCGCGGATGCGCGGGAGCAGCAGCGACCCGAGCCCGCCGACGCCGGCCACCACCCCGAGGGTGACCACCAGCAGCACCCAGTCCATCACCCCCATCAGCACGGCCGCCCCGACGAACAGCACCGCCGAGCCGACCGCGCCGACCAGGCCGTCGGTGATGACGGTACGCAGCAGCGTCGTGTCGGAGGTGACGCGCGAGAGCAGGTCACCGGGCTTGAGCCGGTCGACCTCGGGCACCCGCAGCCGCAGCACCCGGTCGACCAGCCGCACCCGCGCCGACAGCACGATGCCCTCGCCCATCCGCTCCAGCACGAACTGCCCGAGAGCCGAGATCGACGCGCCGAGGAGCACCACGACGGAGAGCAGTAACACGGGCCCGAGGACGCTCTCCCCGGCCCCGAAGCGGTCGATCACCGACCGCACGAACAACGGCATCGCGAGCCCGCCGGCCGAACCGGCGAGCGTGAGCAGACCGGCGAACACGAGCGTGCGCCGGTGAGGTTTGACGAGATCTCCGAGCATCTGCCAGGACGACGTCACGGTTTGCCCCCTTGGGACGTCAATGAAAGTTGACGACGTCAATGTAGGTTGACGACAAAGGGAGTGTCAACCTGATTTGACGCTGCTATCGGGACGGATGCATGGCGCAAGCCACGGCCGTCCGCGTCTCGCTTGAAGCTTTCATCCATCCTCACCGGTCACCTTGGGCTTCAGCTCATCCCGGAGGTGGATTCCTGTACACCTGCCGCGCCTCCCCCGACTCTGGGGTGCACGCTCCTTAACCGGTTCATGGAAAGGTCCACACAATGAGACGACAATGCGCGCTGGCATGCGCGGCCGTCCTCACTCTGATCGCGTCACTTCTGGTCGCCGCATCCCCCGCCCAGGCCGCCGTGGGCCTGCGGGTCAGCGGCCGCAACATCGTGGAGGCCAACGGCAGCGTCTTCGTCATCCGCGGCACCAGCCACGCGCACACCTGGTACACGACCCAGACGAGCTCGATCGCCAACATCAAGGCCAAGGGCGCCAACGCGGTCCGCATCGTGCTCAGCGGCGGGCGCTGGCCCGCCAACGGCGTCTCCGACGTCGCCAACGTGATCTCCCTGTGCAAGGCCAGCAAGCTGATCTGCATCCTGGAGAACCACGACACCACCGGCTTCGGCGAGCAGAGCGGCTCGGTCAGCCTCGACGCGGCGGTCGACTACTGGATCTCCCTCCAGAGCGTGCTGACCGGCGAGGAGAACAACGTCATCATCAACATCGGCAACGAGCCGATCGGCAACAACGCGGTGACGCCCGGCTGGACCCAGGCGACCTCGGCCGCCATCCAGCGCATGCGCACCGCCGGCTTCCAGCACCTGCTCATGGTGGACGCGCCCAACTGGGGCCAGGACTGGTCGTTCACGATGCGCGACAACGCCGCGACCGTCGCCGCCGCCGACCCGCAGCGCAACACGGTCTTCTCGGTGCACATGTACGGCGTCTACGACACCGCCGCCGAGATCACCTCCTACCTGAACGCCTTCCAGACCGCCGGGCTGCCCCTGGTCATCGGCGAGTTCGGCTTCGATCACTCGGACGGCAACCCCGACGAGGACACGATCATGGCCGAGGCCGAGTCGCGCGGGATCGGCTACCTGGGCTGGTCGTGGTCGGGCAACGGCGGCGGCGTCGAGTACCTCGACCAGGTGACCAACTTCAACCCCAACCAGCTCACCTCGTGGGGCACCCGCCTGTTCAACGGGGCCAACGGCATCGCGTCCACGGCCGAGGAGTGCACGATGTGCGGCGGCGGCACCCAGCCGACCGACACCACCCCGCCGACCACACCGGGCACCCCGACGGCGTCGTCGGTCACCTCGACCGGCGCCTCGCTGTCGTGGCCGGCCTCCACCGACTCGGGCGGCTCCGGCCTGGCGGGGTACAACGTCTACCGCTCCAACGGCACCCAGCTCGGCACGTCCACGACCAACTCCCTGGCGCTCACCGGGCTGACGCCGTCGACCGCTTACACGGTTTATGTCCGGGCCCGGGACGGGGCCGGGAACCTGTCGGGCAACTCGTCGTCGGTCACGTTCACGACGAGCGCCGCGCCGTCCGACACCACCGCGCCCACCACTCCGGGCACCCCGACCGTGTCCGGTGTGACGTCGTCGGGCGCGTCGCTGAGCTGGACCGCCTCGACCGACTCCGGCGGGTCGGGCCTGGCCGGGTACAACGTCTACCGCTCCAACGGCACCCAGCTCGGCACGTCCACGACCAACTCGCTGACGCTGACCGGGCTCTCGTCGAACACCGCTTACACGGTTTATGTCCGGGCCCGGGACGGGGCCGGGAACCTGTCGGCCAACTCGTCGTCGGTCACGTTCACCACCACCGGCGGCACGTCGGGCGGCTGCACCGCGACCGGGACCGTACAGAGCCAGTGGGGCAACGGCTACGTCGTCCAGCCGGTGACCGTGACGAACGGGACGTCGCCGCGGACGTCGTGGACGGTCACCTTCACGCTGCCCTCCGGGCACACCGTCTCGGGCTCGTGGAACGCGAACGTCACGGTCTCCGGGCAGACGGTGACGGCGACGAGCATGGGCTACAACGGCACCCTCGGCTCGGGCGCGAGCACGTCGTTCGGGTTCCAGGTCACGCGGCCCAACGGGAACACCGCGACGGTGACGTCGTACACCTGCGCGTAGTTCTCCTGACGGCCCCCTCCGGCGGAGGGGGCCGTTTCTTTTTGGCAATCGGCACCAATCCGATCGCCGCGATGGGGCGAATAGGCGGTCGAGGACTCCGGCCGGACCCTCCAGAAACCGTCCCATCGTCCCGAGAGGACTTCATCGTCATGGAGCTCCGGATCACCCCGCGATCGCTGGTCGCCGTGGGTGTGGCGGGCGCCCTCGCCGCCGCGTCCTTCGTCATTCTCCGGCCGGAGGCCCCGAGCGCCTCCTCCCACCGTGAGGCCCCGCTGATCGCGGGCGACCCGCGCAACGACAACACCGACGTGTACGCCTTCACCAGCCCCGACAAGCAGGACACGGTCACGCTGCTGGCCAACTGGATCCCGTTCGAGGAGCCCAACGGCGGACCGAACTTCTACTTCTTCGACGTCAACTCCCGCTACAACATCAAGATCGACAACGACGGCGACGCCAAGCCCGACGTCGTCTACCAGTGGACGTTCAAGAACGTCGACAAGCGGGGGAACAGCACGTTCCTCTACAACAACGGCCCCATCACCTCGCTGAACGACCCGAACCTGCTGTTCAAGCAGAAGTACACGCTGACGAAGATCACCCATCGCGGCGCGACGGTCATCGGCACCGGGACGGTGGCGCCCAGCAACGTGGGCCGCGCCTCGATGCCCGACTACTCCGTGCTCCGCAACCAGGCCGTCGACGGCGTCAAGGGCGGCGGCAGGCAGTTCGCCGGCCAGTCGGACGAGGCGTTCTTCCTCGACCTGCGCGTCTTCGACCTGCTCTACGGCGGCGACCTGTCGGAGGTCGGCCAGGACACCACCCGCGGCTACAACGTGCACACGCTCGCGCTGCAGGTGCCGAAGAAGGAGATCGCGCTGCGGGGGAACGTCTCGCGCAACCCGGTCGTCGGTGTCTGGGCCACCACCGACAAGTGGTCGCCGAAGGGCTACGTACAGGTGTCGCGTCTGGGCCAGCCGCTGGTCAACGAGGTCGTCGTGCCGGCGGGCCTCAAGGACGCCTTCAACTCGATCAGCCCCGACAAGGACGCCTCGATCCCCGAGGTGGTCAAGCGGGTCACCGACCCCGAGCTGCCCAAGCTGCTGGAGGGCATCTACGGCCTGAAGGCGCCCAGGACCCCGCGCAACGACCTGGTCGAGATCTTCCTGACCGGCATCGCGAAGGGCAACGGCCCGATCAACGCCGACCTCAACTCGCAGACGCTCAACAAGGACGCCGGGAAGCTGCGCCCCGCCGAGATGCTGCGGCTGAACATGGCCGTGCCGGTGACGGCCAACCCGAACCGCCTCGGCGTGCTCGGCGGCGACCTGCAGGGCTTCCCGAACGGGCGGCGGCTCGGCGACGACGTGGTCGACATCGCGATCCAGGCCATGGCGGGCGCGGCGCAGACCGGTCAGCTGGTGCCCGCGCTGGCGGCCGGTGACAAGGTCGACGCCAACGACCAGCCCGCGCTGTCGACGTTCCCGTACATCCCCGGCCCGAGCAACGTGGCCGTGAACCGGGCCTTCTCCGGGTCCTGATCCCGTCCGACCGCCGCCGCGCCCCCTCTCCGCGGCGGCGCCCCCCTTTCTCTCTCTGGAGTCCTTGCCATGCGCTTCCTCAAGCGCGGCGGCGTGGCGCTGGCCGGGATCCTGGCCGGGACCATCGCCATCACGGCCGCCGCCATGCTCTCCCCGCGTCCCTCCGCCGACGTGATCGCGGTCTCGTCGGACCCGTTGCAAGAGCGGCTGCGCCGGCTGCCCGGCGACTACGTCGGCTGGGCCACGCTCGGCTCGGTCTACGTCGACAAGGCCCGGCTGACCGGCGACCCGAGCTGGTACGGCAAGGCCGAACAGGCCGTGGCCAGGTCGCTGGAGGTCCGCCCCGGCAACCCGGCGGGCCTGACCGGCCGGGCCGCCCTGGAGGCCGGCCGCCACGAGTTCACCCAGGCCGCCGCGACCGCGCGGCAGGCCATCGCGGTCAACCCCTACGGCGCCCCGGCCTACGGGGTGCTCGCCGACTCCTACCACCAGCTGGGCCGCTACCCCGAAGCCACCGAGGCGATCGACGACATGATCTCCCTGGCGCCCGGGGTGTCGTCCTTCACCCGCGCCTCCTACGACGCCGAACTGCGCGGCGACCTGAAGACGGCGCGGCAGATGCTCGAATACGCCCGCCGCGACGCCTACCAGCCCGCCGACGTCGCCTTCTGCGAGCACTACCTGGGCGAACTGGCCCTCCGCCGGGGCCGCTACGACGAGGCCCGCGCCCACTACGCCAAGGCGCTGACCGCCGACCCTTCCTTCGACCCCGCCCACGCGGGCCTGGCCCGGGTCACCGCTCTGTCGGGCGACCTGGAAAGAGCCGCTTCCCTGTACGCCGCCGTCACCGCCCGCCTCCCGCTCACCCAGACCCTGGTCGAGCAGGGGGAGGTCCTGAAGGCCCTGGGCCGCGACCCCGGCTGGACGACCCTGAAGGCGCAACGCGAGCTCATGCGCGTCAACGGCGTGCGGGACGACATCACCTGGGCCGAGTTCGAAGCCGACCACGGCTCCCCGGCCGAGGCCGTGACCTTCGCCCGAGCCGAATACGCGCGCAACCCCAACGTCGTGGCCGCCGACGCCCTGGCCTGGGCCCTGCACCGCGCGGGCCGCTCCGCCGAGGCGCTCCGGTACGCGGAGGAGGCCACCGCGACCGGCTGGCGCAACGCCCTGGTCATGCACCACCGCGCCGAGATCGAGAAGGCGCTGGGCCGGAAGACCCGGTCGGCGTCGCTGGTCCGCGCCTACAACCCCCGGTTCACCCCTGCTCTCCCCGCCCTCCAGAGGTCATCATGAAGATCGTGCCCGCCGTCCTCGCCGGCCTGGCGGCCTTCGTGGCCCTCGGCCCGGCGGCCCTGGCCCACCCGCTGGGCAACTTCACCGTGAACCACTACAACGGCCTGCGCCTGTACGCCTCCCACGTGGAGAACACCGCCGTCGTCGACGTGGCCGAACTCCCGACGTTGCAGGGCGACCGCCCGACCTGCGAGGCGGTCGCCGCCGCTCAGACCCTGGAGGTGAACGGCCGCCGCACCCCGTGGCAGGTGGCCGAGAGCGACCTGACCCACCTCGACGGCCAGGGCGGCCTGAAGACCACCCGCCTCGTGTGCGAACTCCGCGCCGACGCGCCCCCGGCCGGAACCATCACCTTCACCGACGCCCACGCCCCCGACCGGATCGGCTGGCGCGAGATCACCGTCTCCTCCCACGAGGTACGGCTCACGCCCCCGGAGGTCCCCGCCACGAGCGTCAGCGACGAACTGCGCACCTACCCCGACGACCTGCTGGCCTCCCCCCTCGACCAGCGGACGGTGACCCTGACGGTGAACCCGTCGGGCCTCCTCCCCCTCCCCTCGGCCGCCACGGCCGCCGGCCCGCTCGGCGACTGGCTCGACACCCTGGACCGGACCTTCACCGACCTGGTCGGGACCGAGAACCTGACCGTGGGAGTGGGGCTGCTGGGCGTGGCCCTGGCCCTGATCCTGGGGGCGGGACACGCCCTGATCCCGGGCCACGGGAAGACCATCATGGCCGCCTACCTGGCCGGCCGCCGCGGCCGCCCCCGCGACGCCCTGGTGGTGGGCTTCACGGTGACGGCCACCCACACGGCGGGGGTGCTGGTCGTCGGGCTGACCCTGACGGCGGTGTCGTCACTGTCGGGGGATCGCGTGCTGACCTGGCTGGGCGTGGCCAGCGGCCTGCTGGTCACCGCGATCGGCCTCCGCCTGCTGCAGACCGCTCTGAAAGGCGGCTCCCCAGCCCACGGACATGGACACGGCCACGGACATGGGCACGGGCACGGCCACGGACATGGACACGAGGTGGCAGGTGCCGAAATTTCGGGACATGCGGTGGCGGTCCTCGACCGCGTCGCCGAGCCCTCCGCCCCGGCCGCCAAGCCCTCACGTGCAGGCCTGGTCGGCATGGGCATCGCCGGTGGCCTCGTCCCCAGCCCGTCGGCGCTGATCGTTCTCCTGGGCGCCATCGCCCTGGGCCGTACCTGGTTCGGTGTGGCGCTGGTCCTCGCCTACGGCGCCGGGATGGCCGCCACCCTCACGGCCACCGGTCTCCTCCTGGTCAGGCTCGCCGACCGCGCGGAGTCCCTGCTCGAACTCGGCCGCCTCACCACGGCGGCGACCCGGCTGGCCCCGATCGGGACCGCTCTGGTCGTCATCGTCCTGGGGCTGGGACTGGCCCTCCGTTCCCTCGGCTGACCGGCACGGGGTGGTTGGCGTGGATCAGGTCGCCGGGGTCGTAGGCCGCCTTGACCGCCCGCAGCCGCGCCTCCACCTCCGGTGCGTCGAACCGCCCCCGTGAGCGCTCCGCGAAGTTCCGGTAGCCCGTCGCCGCCTCCCACGGCGACATCGCCATCCGCAGTTCGTCCAGAGCCGCGTGGGTGGCCACCGCGCTCGGCGCGTCGGGCGTGATCCCGGCCGCGAACAGCGCGAACTCGGCGTCGAAGCCGTCGACCGCCCCGCCGGAGGCGGCGCCCGGTCGCAGCGCTCCGCCCAGGTGCCGCAGTTCGACCGACAACAGCGGCAGGTCGCGCCCGGCCCCGGTCATGCCGAGGAAGGCGGCCAGCGCGCCGGAGGGCAGGCCCGACAGGAGCATCCCGTCGCCGGCGGCGGGGACGGGGTAGGGCGGGTCCATGTGCAGGAGGTGCAGGTCGCTGACGGCGGTCGTACCGAAGGTGTCGAGTTCCGGGGCGAGCGCCCGCAGGGGGGCGAGCAGGGCCTCGGCCTGGGGAACGGGCAGATCGCAGACCGCCTCGATCGCCACCAGCGAGCGGCCCCGCAGCGGTTCGGGCAGGTCGGGCAGGGGCGGCAGGCGGAGCATGCGGCCCACCGAGGTCACCTGGTCGGGGACGTCGTCGACCCAGCGCCGCCAGGACGAGAGCACCGCCGGGGCCCGCTCGATCGGCCAGGCGAGCAGCCCGGCCTGGACCTCCGTCATCGGGAAGAGGCGGAACTCCAGCGCGGTGACGATGCCCGCGATCCCGCCGCCGCCGCGCAGCGCCCAGAACAGGTCGGGGTGGTTGTCGGCGTCGGCCCTGACCAGGGTCCCGTCGGCCAAGACCACTTCGGCGGCCACCACGTGGTTGGAGGCCAGGCCGTGGGAGCGGGCGAACCACGACACGCCGCCGCCGAGCGTGTAGCCGACCACGCCGACGTCGGCGGCGCTCCCCGCCAGGGCCATCAGGCCGTATTTGGAGGCGGCGTCGGTGAGCTGGATCCAGCGGACTCCGGCGCCGACGCGGGCGATCCCGGTCAGCGGGTTGACGGAGATCTCGCCGAGGCGGTCGGTGCGCAGCAGGATGGTCCGGTTCAGCGGGCCCAGCGGCGCCGCGTTGTGGCCGGTGCCCTGAGGGGCGACCCGCAGGCCCATTTGGAGGGCGGCCAGGACGGTCGCGGAGACGTCCTGGGCCGAGGCGGCGTAGACGACGGCCGCCGGCTGCTGGTCGACGGCGAGTTGCCAGGCCATCCGGGCGGTGTGCCAGTCGGGGTCGTGCGGGAGCACCAGGCGTCCGTGCAGTTCGCCGGTGAAGTCCATGAAGAGCCAACTCCTTAGGGAAGGTGATCGGCTCAGACCATAGAAATCCGGCTATGTCTCCATCTGCGGCTAATTACGGACAGTGCAGCTTGCCACTCACCAGTCGGTGTCGCCCTCTTCGGGGCGCCGCAGGCGGATGTCCTCCGCCCAGGCCAGGGCCCAGGCGCGGATCTCGCGGGGCAGCGACATCATCTCGGCCGCGTCGAGGCGGTCGGCCAGCTCCTCGGCCGCGAAGTCGTCGAGGTGGGCGCGGCCCAGGGTCTCCAGCTCCCGGTACGAATAGAGCCCCCGCACCGAGGCCACGTTCACCACGTCGTCGGCGGTGCCGCGTTCGTGCAGGTCACGCATGGCCAGCCCGGCGGCGTCGAGCAGGGCGACCACCGGGGTGCCGTCGATCTCCTCGGCGGGGTCGGCCAGGTCTTCGCGGAGCAGGTCGACGGCGCAGGTCTGCTCGGTGACCGGGTCGTGCACGATCAGCCGGGTCGCCCGCGCCGAGATCTCCTCGACCGCGACGTCGAAACCGGCCCGGTGCAGCGACTCGGTCGCGTGCCAGGCCGGTTCGACGAGCTTCACGGTGGTGGCGAACCGCAACTCGGCCGTGTGCGCCGCGCGCATGCCGTGCAGGCGGAGCGCCGGCCCTCCGATGAGGGCCAGGTCGAGGCGCGCGGGGCGGATGGCGGCCAGGATGCGGTCGGGAAAGACGCCCAGGAAGGTCACCCGCCCAAGTATCACCGGTACCTGCGGCGGATCTCGTTGGCGACGGTCCGGATGCGGTCCTTGGTGCGGAGCAGTTTCGCCTCGGCCTGCTCGGTGCGGCCCTCGGCCACCAGCGTGCGGTTGCCCGTACGGTGGCCGATCTGCTGCTTGGCCCTGGCCTTCATCTCACGGAGTTTCGCGAAGAGTTCCATGGCGTTCCCGACTGCCCGAAACGGGCCCCGGCTAACCCATGTGCCGCCCCGACACGAACTCCTGGACGGCGATCTTGGCCTTGATGACCGGCCGCCGCCAGCGCTCCTCCCGGTGCAGCGCCTTGGCCAGCTTCACCGGCCTGTCCCCGTAGAACCAGCGGGCCCACGGCGATCCCGGACGGGCGAGGCGGACCGCGCCGACGTACCCGAAGAGCGGTACGAAGACCCCGAGCAGACCCGACCAGATCTTCCCCTTGAGCAGCGTGACGACGGCGAAGACGAGGTTGACGGCGAGGAGCAGGACCGCGGCCCAGAAGTCACCGGTGACGTCGTCCCACCCCAGCGGCCTGGCGCCCAGGAGCAGCAGGCCCGTGACGGCGATGGCGACGAAGACGGCGTCCACCGAGGTGCGCCCGGCTTCGGCCCAGTAGACGTCGCGCAGGTGCAGCAGCAGCGCGAACTCGTCGAGGACGAGGCCGGAGCCCACCCCGAACAGCGCCGCCGTGAGGGCGAGCCAGCCCTCGGCGGCCGGGCCGAGCAGCAGCGCGGCCACGCCGCTGGCCATCATCAGGATCACGCCGAACACGACGTGGTGGACGTGCGTCTCACCCACGCTGACGTTCCTGAACCACCACCGGACCTCGGCCCGGATCAGCCGCACGTTGATGCGCGTGAACACGAACGTCACGATCAACGCCACGAAGAAGCAGAACAGCGGCAGCCGGTGGGTGTCGACCACGGCCCGCTGGAAAAGCTCACCCATCGGCACGCCCCCTGCGCCGACTCTACCCAGGTGATCTCGTCAGGCCAGGAACCCGCGCAGAAGCGCGGCCGTGCCTTCGAGGTGTTCGGCCACCGCCCGCGAGGCGCCGTCGGGGTCGCCCGCGAGGATCGCCGACACGATCGCCTGGTGCTGCGCGGCCGCGTGGGCGATGTTCGGTCCGAGCACCGGAATGGCGTTGAGCAGGTCGGTGACCCGCAGCCGCGCATCGGCGCACGCCGCGGCGAGCAGCGGCGAGCCGGTCAGTTCGGCGATCGACAGGTGGAAGGCCGTGTCGAGCCGGCGGTAGTCGGCCGGCGCGGCCCCGTTCACGTCGGCCAGGCGCCGCAGCAGCATCGCGCGCTGCGCCGAATCGAGGGTCAGGGTGGCCAGGATCTGCGCGGCGCCGCACTCGACGGCCATCCGGAACGTCAGCGCGTCGGCCAGGTCGCCCGCGCCCATCTGGTTGACCGCCTCGGCGAGGTCGGCGTGCCCCGGCTCGGGCGGCAGGTAGACGACGAACGCGCCCCCGTAGCGTCCGCGCCGCACGTCGAGGTAGCCGGCCTCCTGGAGGGAGCGGATGGCCTCGCGCAGGGTGACCCGGCTGATGCCCAGGTGGACGGCGAGATCACGCTCCGACGGCAGCCGCTCGCCATGGGGGACGACGCCGAGCTTGATGGCCTGGAGCAGCCGCTCGACGGTCTCCTCGAACGCGTTCCCGGCCCGGACCGGACGCAGCAGAGATCCGAGTTGTGTTTCTTTCACCCCACCCTCCCCAGTTGGGCTTCTCATTGGTATTTTTTCATACCGTAGAAGGTGAGGCGGGCGTGCTGACGGTCGACGAACTACGGGCAGAGGTGCAGGCGGGCCGGATCGACACCGTCCTGCTCGCCGTGACGGACATGCAAGGCCGGCTCCAGGGCAAACGCCTGTCGGCCCGGCACTTCCTCGACGAGGTCCTGCACCACGCCGCCGAGGGGTGCAACTACCTGCTGGCCGTCGACGTGGAGATGAACACGGTCGGCGGATACGCGATGTCGTCGTGGGAGCACGGCTACGGCGACTTCGTCATGAAACCCGACCTGGCCACGCTGAGACGGGTCCCGTGGCAGGAGGGCACCGCCCTGCTGCTGGCCGACCTGGTCTGGGAGGACGGCTCCGACGTCGTCCCGAGCCCCCGCCAGATCCTCAAGCGGCAGACCGCCAGGCTGGCCGAACGCGGCTGGACCGCCTTCGTCGGCACCGAACTGGAGTTCTGCGTCTACCGCACCAGCTACGAGGACGCCTGGCGGAGCGGCTACCGCGATCTCGTCCCCGGGAACCTCTACAACGTCGACTACTCCCTGCTCGGCACCGCCCGGGTGGAACCGCTGCTGCGCCGCATCCGTCTCAGCATGGAGGGCGCCGGCCTGTACGTGGAGTCGGCCAAGGGCGAATGCAACCTTGGTCAACACGAGATCGCTTTCAAGTACGCCGACGCCCTCACCACCTGCGACAACCACTCCGTCTACAAGAACGGGGCCAAGGAGATCGCGGCCGAGGAGGGCATGTCCCTCACGTTCATGGCCAAGCCGAACCAGCGCGAGGGCAACTCCTGCCACGTCCACATCTCGCTGCGCGACGCCGACGGCGCCCCGGTGATGGCCGGCGACGGCCCCCACGGCCTGTCGAAGACCGGCGAGCACTTCATCGCCGGCCAGCTCAGGGCGATGCGCGAGCTCACCCTCCTGTACGCCCCCAACATCAACTCCTACAAGCGCTTCGTGGCCGGGTCCTTCGCCCCCACGGCCGTGAAGTGGGGCGTCGACAACCGCACCTGCTCGCTGCGCCTGGTCGGCCACGGCGGCTCGCTCCGCATCGAGAACCGGGTCCCGGGCGGCGACGTCAACCCCTACCTGGCCGTCTCGGCCCTCATCGCGGCGGGCCTGTCGGGCATCGACGACGAACTGCCGCTGGAGGACGCCTTCACCGGCAACGCGTACGCCTCGGGCGCCGACACGGTCCCCTCGACGCTGCGTGACGCGCTGGCGGTCTTCGAGGGCTCTACGCTCGCCAGGGACGCCTTCGGCGACGAGGTCGTCGACCACTACGCGAACAACGCCCGGGTCGAGCTGGCCGCCTTCGACGCGGCGGTCACCGACTGGGAGCTCTATCGGGGGTTCGAACGGCTGTGAAGATCATCAACCCGGCCACGGAGCAGGTCCTGGCCGACGTCGAACTCGCCGACCCCGCCGAGGTCGACCGGGCCGTCGAGAAGGCGCGCAGGGCGTACCCGACCTGGAAGAACGTCGCCCCCGGCGAACGCGCGCGGCTGCTGCGGCGCTTCGCCGCGCTGGTCGAGGAGCACGCGGAGGAGCTCGCGGGGCTGGAGATCGCGAACGCCGGGCACACCGTGGGCAACGCCCGCTGGGAGGCCGGCAACGTCCGCGACGTGCTGAACTTCTACGCCGGGGCGCCCGAGCGCAACCACGGCAAGCAGATCCCGGTGCCCGGCGGCGTCGACCTCACCTTCCACGAGCCGCTGGGCGTGGTCGGGATCATCGTGCCGTGGAACTTCCCGATGGTGATCATGATGTGGGGCGCCGCGCCGGCGCTCGCGGCGGGCAACGCCGTCATCGTGAAGCCCGCCGAGTGGACCCCGCTGTCCGCGCTGCGACTGGCCGAGCTGGCTCTCGCGGCCGGCCTCCCCGAAGGGGTGCTCCAGGTCGTGCCCGGCGAGGGGGAGGTCGCGGGCGCCCGGCTGGTCGAGCACCCCGGCGTCGCCAAGATCGTCTTCACGGGCTCGACCGAGGTCGGCAGGCTGATCGCCTCGCAGGCGGGCCGGCAGGTCAAGCGGGTGACGCTGGAGCTGGGCGGCAAGTCCGCGAACATCGTCTTCGCCGACTCCGACCTCGACAAGGCGGCCCAGAGCGCGCCGATGGCCGTCTTCGACAACAGCGGCCAGGACTGCTGCGCCCGATCGCGCATCCTGGTGGAGCGTTCCGTCCACGACGAGTTCCTCGACCGGCTGACCCGGGCCGTCGCGGCCGTGCGAACCGGCGACCCCACGGCCGAAGACACGCAGATGGGTCCGCTGATCAGCGCCGAACACCTCGCCCGCGTCAGCTCCTACGTGTCGGACCCCTACTTCCAGGGCAGTTGCCCCGAAGGCCCCGGCTACTGGTTACCGCCGACGATCCTCACGGGCGACGACGACCCGGCGTACCGCGAAGAGGTCTTCGGCCCGGTGGTGTCGGTGGTCCCGTTCGACGACGAGCACGACGCGGTCCGCATGGCCAACGACACCCCCTACGGCCTGTCGGGCTCCATCTGGACCCGCGACGTCGGCCGGGCGTTCCGGGTGGCGCGCGGGGTCGAGGCCGGCAACCTCAGCGTCAACTCCCACTCGTCGGTCCGCTACTGGACGCCCTTCGGCGGCTTCAAGCAGTCGGGCCTGGGCCGTGAACTGGGCCCCGACGCGCTGGCCGCCTTCACCGAGACCAAGAACGTCTTCATCGCAACGGAGTAGGAAGCACATGCAACGCTTGCAGGACCGGGTCGCCGTCATCACCGGCGCCGCCGGGGGAATCGGGCTGGCGACCGCCAAGCGGTTCGCCGAAGAGGGCGCCAAGCTCGTCCTGGCCGACCTCGACGAGGCGGCCGGGCGGCGCGCGGCCGAGGAGGTCGGCGGCCTGTTCGTCCAGGCCGACGTGGCCCGGGAGGACGACGTCGTCCGGATGTTCGCCACGGCCTTCGACGAGTTCGGCAGCGTCGACATCGCGTTCAACAACGCCGGCATCTCCCCCGCCGACGACGACTCGATCCTGACCACCGGCCTCGACGCCTGGCGGCGCGTGCAGGAGGTCAACCTCACCAGCGTCTACCTGTGCTGCAAGCACGCGATCCCCTACATGCAGCGGCAGGGCAAGGGGTCGATCATCAACACCGCCTCGTTCGTGGCGGTCATGGGGTCGGCGACCTCCCAGATCTCCTACACCGCGTCCAAGGGCGGGGTGCTGGCGATGACGCGGGAGCTGGGCGTGCAGTTCGCCCGCGAGGGCATCAGGGTCAACGCCCTGTGCCCCGGCCCGGTCGACACCCCGCTGCTGCGGGAGCTGTTCGCCAAGGACCCCGAGCGGGCCCAGCGCCGCCTGGTGCACGTGCCGCTCGGCCGGTTCGCGCGGGCCGAGGAGATCGCCGCCGCCGTGGCGTTCCTGGCCTCCGACGACGCGTCGTTCGTCACCGCCGCCGAGTTCCTGGTCGACGGCGGCATCTCCGGGGCGTACGTGACCCCCCTGTGAGACCTCTGATCGGCATCACGTGTTACGCCGAGCCCGCGCGTTTCACGGTCTGGGACACCCCCGCGGCCCTGCTGCCGTGGGACTACGTCAGGCACGTCGAACGGGCCGGCGGGCAGCCGGTGATCCTGCCGCCCGCCGGCGACCCGGGCGAGGTCGTCGGCCGGCTCGACGGCCTGATCGTGGCCGGGGGCGGCGACATCGACCCCGGCCGCTACGGCGCCTCCCCGCACCCGCGAACCACGTACATCAGGGACTTCCGCGACGACGCCGAGTTCTCGCTGGTCAAGGCCGCCCTGGCCGGCAAGCTCCCGATCCTGGGCATCTGCCGGGGCCTCCAGGTCCTCAACGTGGCGCTGGGCGGCACGCTGGTCCAGCACCTGCCCGACGTGTGCGGCACCGAGCGCCACTCCCCCGCCCCGGGGGTCTACGGCCGGGTCCCGGTAGGTCTCGACGAGCCGCTGAGAAGGCTCTACGGCACCGGCGAGATCACCCCCGCCCACTACCACCACCAGGCCGTCGACCGGCTCGCACCGGGGCTCAAGGCGATCGCGCGCGCCGACGACGGCACGATCGAGGCGGTCATGCTCGACGACTCGGTGTGGGCGGTCCAGTGGCATCCGGAGGCCGACGAGGAGGCGCCGGTGTTCGGGTCGTTCGTCACCCGCGCCGGGTTTCCCCGGCCATACGGGGCAGATAGGCTGACCGCACACCATTGATCCCGCGCGGGAGAGCGCCCTGGCACCCGGTCAGGGCCCCTGAAGGAGCAAGCCCTCCCCGCGAACCTCTCAAGGCAAAGGACCGTGCGGGCGAGGTGTCCTCTGGAAAGCAGGCCGATGGCCTCGCCGAAGGTGAAAGTCCGGCAAAACTCGGGCGAAGCTCTCAGGCACCCATGACAGAGGGGGAGGATGCTGACATCCGACCTTATTCGAGGTGCGCTTCATGTCCCGACCGACCCCGCTGCACGAGGTGCACAAGAGCCTCGGCGCGACCCTGACCGACTTCGCCGGCTGGCTGATGCCGCTGCGCTACGGCAGTGAGTCGGCCGAGCACACCGCCGTCCGCACCGCCGCGGGGCTGTTCGACCTGTCCCACATGGGCGAGATCCACGTGACCGGCGCGGACGCCGCCGCCGCGCTCGACTACGCGCTGGTCGGCAACCTGGGCGCCCTGGAGCCGGGGCGGGCCCGCTACACGATGATGTGCGAACCCGGCGGCGGCATCGTCGACGACCTGATCGTCTACCGGCTCGCGCCGGAGGAGTTCATGGTCTGCGCCAACGCGTCCAACTACCTGCGGGTGGCCCGGGAGCTCACCGACCGCGCGGCCGAGTTCGACGCCGTGGTCGACGACCGCTCCGACTCCTACGCGCTGCTGGCCGTCCAGGGCCCGCGCTCCCAGGAGATCGTGGCCGCGCTCACCGACGCCGACCTGGCGAACCTCAAGTACTACACCGGCCTGCCCGGCACGGTCGCGGGCGTCGACGCGCTGATCGCCCGCACCGGCTACACCGGCGAAGACGGCTTCGAGCTGTTCATCGCGGCCGACGACGCGGTGAAGCTCTGGGGCGCGCTGATGGAGGCCGGCGCCGCCGAGGGCCTGGTGCCCGCCGGGCTGAGCGCCCGCGACACCCTGCGGCTGGAGGCCGGCATGCCGCTGTACGGCAACGAGCTCACCTCCGCCACCACCCCCATGGACGCCGGTCTCGGCAGAGTCGTGCGCTTCGACAAGCAGGGCGACTTCGTCGGCCGCGCCGCCCTCGACGGGGCGGAGCCGGCGAAGCGCCTGGTCGGCCTGGTGATGAAGGGCCGCCGCGTGCCCCGCCACGGCTTCGCCGTCGTCGACGCCGACGGCGCCGTGATCGGAGAGGTCACCAGCGGCGCGCCGTCGCCGTCGATCGGCCGGCCCATCGCGATGGCCTACGTGACCGCACCTGTATCCGCACCCCAGGCCGCCGCCGTGGACATCCGCGGCTCCCACGAACCGGTCGACGTCGTTGACCTGCCTTTCTACAGGAGGAAGAAGTGAGCAGCATTCCCGACGAGCTCAGCTACACCAAGGAGCACGAGTGGGTCGCCGGGCTCGATGACGGGCTGACCGTCACCGTGGGAATCACCGCCTACGCGGCCGAGCAGCTCGGCGACGTCGTGTACGTCCAGCCGCCGGAGGTCGGGTCGAGCGTCGAGGTCGGCGACGCCGTCGGCGAGGTCGAGTCGACCAAGTCGGTCAGCGACATCTACGCCCCGGTGAGCGGCGAGGTCACCGCGGTCAACTCGGCCGTCGTCGACGACCCCTCCCTGGTGAACGGCGACCCCTACGGCGACGGCTGGTTGTTCCAGGTGCGCATCACCGGCACCCCTGACGACCTGCTCTCCGCCGAGGAGTACACCGCGCTGATCTCCGGCGACAGCTGATCGTCCGCCCATGGCGATCAGCGTCTTCGACCTGTTCAAGGTGGGCATCGGGCCGTCCAGTTCACACACGGGCGGCCCGATGGCGGCCGCGCACAAGTTCGCGCGCGGCCTGCTCCACGACGGTCTCCTGGAGAAGACCGTGAAGGTGCAGGTCATCCTGTACGGCTCCCTCGGCCTGACCGGCAAGGGCCACGGCAGCGACAAGGCCGTGCTGCTCGGGCTGTCGGGGGAGAAACCCGAGCTCGTCGACGTCGACGCGGTCGACGGCAAGCTGGCCGCGATGCGGACGGCGGGCACGGTGTCGCTGATGGGGCAGCGGACGGTCC
Organism: Herbidospora galbida; assembly: GCF_005233835.1. Classification (GTDB taxonomy): domain Bacteria; phylum Actinomycetota; class Actinomycetes; order Streptosporangiales; family Streptosporangiaceae; genus Herbidospora; species Herbidospora galbida. The sequence goes on from NZ_SZQA01000004.1 coordinate 32,828, forward strand.
CGTTCGTGGTCGGCGACGACCTGGTGTTCGAGCGCAAGATCTCGCTCCCGCACCACCCCAACGGCATGCGCTTCACCGCCTGGGGCGACAGCGGCGACGTCCTGCGGGAGAAGGTCTACTACTCGGTCGGCGGCGGGTTCGTCGTCGACGAGAACGCCACGGGCGCCGACCGCATCAAGCCCGACGACACGCCGCTCCCCCATCCGTTCACGACGGCCGGTGAGCTGCTCGCGCAGTGCGCCGAGACGGGGCTGTCGATCTCGGGGCTGATGATGGCCAACGAGCGGGCCTTCGGGCGTACCGACGACCAGATCAAGTCGGAGCTGCTGCACCTGTGGCGGGTCATGGACGAGTGCGTCCGGCGCGGGTCCTCGCGTGAGGGCGTGCTGCCGGGCGGGCTGAAGGTGAAGCGGCGGGCCCACCAGCTGCAGCGCCGCCTCCAGAGCGAACCGGCCGACGGCGACCCGCTCCAGGCGATGGACTGGGTGACGCTGTTCGCGCTGGCCGTGAACGAGGAGAACGCGGCGGGCGGGCGGATCGTGACCGCGCCGACGAACGGCGCGGCCGGGATCGTCCCGGCGGTGCTGTCCTACTACACCCGGTTCATCCCGGGCGCCGACGACGACGCGGTGGTGCGGTTCCTGCTCACGGCGGGCGCGGTCGGCGTGCTGTTCAAGGAGAACGCCTCCATCTCGGGCGCGGAGGTCGGCTGCCAGGGCGAGGTCGGTTCGGCCTGCTCGATGGCCGCGGCCGGGCTGACCGAGGTGCTGGGCGGCACGCCGGAACAGGTGGAGAACGCGGCCGAGATCGGCATCGAGCACAACCTGGGGCTGACCTGCGATCCGATCGGCGGCCTGGTGCAGATCCCGTGCATCGAGCGGAACGCGGTCGCGTCGGTGAAGGCCATCGCGGCGGCGCGGATCGCGCTGCGCGGCGACGGGAAGCACTTCGTGTCGCTCGACAAGGCGATCAAGACGATGCGCGACACCGGCCGTGACATGCACGCGAAGTACAAGGAGACCAGTCGCGGCGGGCTCGCCGTGAACGTCATCGAGTGCTGAGAAGAGTGCTGGGAAAGTTCTGGGTGTTCCCTGTGGGACTGGCGGTGAAACCCCGACAGTGCTGAAATGTCCACCGGAAAGGCGGTGGACATCATTTCCGCAGGCAAGTTCATCCGGACGCACTGGCTCTTCGTCGCCCTCCTGGTGTCGGGGATCGTGATCCGGGTCATCACCAGCCTCGGTTACTGTCCTGCGCTGTGGTTCTGGGCCGACTCGTTCTCCTATCTGAGCTCGGCCCTGGACCTGCGCCCGCTGGAGTCGCGGCCCTCCGGCTACTCGCTGTTCCTCGCGCCGTTCCGCTCGGTCGTCGCCCTCGTCACCGTGCAGCACCTGCTCGGGCTGGGCATCGCCGCCTGCCTGTACGCCGTCCTGCGCCGCCGCACCTTCCTGCCGGCCTGGGCCGCCGCGCTGGCGACGGCGCCGGTCCTGCTGGACGCGTACCAGATCCAGCTCGAACACCTCGTGATGGCCGACCTGCTGTTCACGTTCCTCGTGGTGGGGGGCGTGACGCTGCTGCTGCTGAACCCGCGCAGCTGGACCATGGTGATCACCGCCTTCCTGCTGCTGGCCTTCTCGGCGATGACCCGCACGCTCGGCCTGCCGCTGATCGGGGTGGCGGCGGTGTGGCTGCTGATCGCGCGGGCGGGCTGGCGGCGGGTGCTGGCCGGGGCCGGCGCGGCGGGGGTGGCGGTGGCCGGATACGCCTTCTGGTACAACGCGGCCTACGGCAGCTACGGCCTGGGCAGCAGCAGCGTGTGGCTCTGGTCGCGCACGATGACCTTCGCCGACTGCGGCCGGATGGACCCGCCGGAGAACCTGAAGGTCCTGTGCCCGGACATCGGTCCCCGGCTGGCCGCCCCGGCCTACATCTGGGACCCGCAATCGCCGATCATGAAGACCGGCAAGCAGCGCGACGAGATGGCCTCGGAGTTCTCGATGCTGGCCCTGCGCAGCCAGCCGCTCGACTTCCTGACGACGGGCCTCGGCGACGCGATGTGGGCCTTCCGCTGGGATCGGGTGGTCTATCCGTCGCCCGGCACCCAGAGCGCCTACCAGTTCCCCGAGTCCGTGAAGCCGCTCACCGACAAGCTCGCCTCGGCCGGGCGGTCGGCGCCGGAACTGATGATCCAATACCAGGGCAGCCGGGCCGACACGCAGGTCGTCGAGCCGTTCGCGTCGTGGACGCGCGCCTACCAGCGCCACGTCTACCTGCGCGGCCCCCTGCTCGGGGCGATCTTCGTGTGCACGTTCCTGGTGATGATCATCAGGTTCCGGGCGGCGACCCTGCTGCCGCTCGGGTTCGCGCTCACCCTCCTGCTGCTGCCCCCGCTGGTGGCCGCCTTCGACCACCGGTACGTCGTCCCGGTCGTCCCCTTCGCCTGCCTGGCGGCGGCCTGCGCGGTGGGGTGGCGGTCACCCGCGTCGAACGTGCAGCGTGACCAGGACAGGAAAGAGCGGGTCCCGGCCCGCCGCGCCGCGCACGCGTGACACCGCCTCGGTGTCGACCCGGGAGACGACCTCGTCCAGGGGGGCGCCGGGGAGGCAGCGTACCGAGATGCGGAGCTTCTCCTCGCCCACGGCCCGGACGCTGATCTTGTCGACCCCGGGCAGGTCCTTGAGCGCGATGGCCAGCGTCGCGGTGCCGTAGCCGTGCCGCACGCCGTCCTTGCCGAGCCCGAGCGAGCACACCAGCCAGCGGGCGGTGACGAACACCAGCAGCACGACCAGCGCGGCGGCGATCGAGCGGGCCCACGGGTGCGCGGTGAACGCGGCCAGTTCGCCGATCTTGTAGTCGGCCCGCGCGTCGGACGCGAACAGGACGTAGTTCCCGCCGGTCACCAGCACGACGCCCACGGCCGCCAGCCCGAGGCGGTCGCCGTAGGGGGTGCGCATCTTCTCCGGGACCTGCATTGCGACACTCCTCATGAGCTCTTCCGGCGGAGCCGGACGACAACCTCGTGACGACCGTGGACGCCCAGGCCCTCCAGCCGGTCGCCGACGGCGGCGCCGACCTCCTTGAGCAACCCGCCGGTCCGGTTCCCCCTGGTCAGCACGGTCACCTCGATCTGCCCCCGGCGCAGCCGCACGAAGGCCAGGTCGACCCCCGAGACGGTCATCGCCACGGCGACCAGCGTGCGCTTCAGCCCCGCCCGGGTCAGCCCCATGACGAGCCCGTCGTCGGACACCTCCAGGGGGATCAGCCGGGGACGGCCCGGGATCATCGCCAGCAGCACCAGCACGGTCCCGGTCACCACCATCAGCGACCCCGTCAGCGCGACCAGCGGCTCGCCCCAGGCCAGGTCGAGCACGCCGGGCAGCCCCGACCAGCCCGTCGGCCATCCGGCGAACGCGCACACCATCTCGCCCACCAGCGCCGTGCCCAGCACCACCAGGGCGCCCGCGACGCCCGCACCCGCCGGGGTCCGTCCCGGCCGCAGGGCGCGCATGGCCGTGCGGCGGCGGGCCCGGCGGCGGTCCTTGGTCGTCCGGATCTCGTCTACCGCGCTCATGGTCACCCAGGGATACACGCCCGGACGGCCTCGATCAGCGCGCCGGGCCCGGATGACTCGATCTTGTGACAGGTTTTGCCGGGCAAATATGAAACATGCTCACAAAAGGTTAGAGTGCTGCCCATGAGCGACCGGCAGCGATACGACCGGGCCACGGCCCATCTCGACCCCCCGCTGGCCGTCGTCGACCTCGACGCGATGGCCGCCAACGCCCGGTCGATGACCGAACGGGCCGCCGGCACCCCGATCAGGGTCGCGTCGAAGTCGATCCGCTCCCGCGAGGTGCTCCGCCGCGTCCTCGACCTGCCCGGCTACCGGGGGATCATGGCGTTCACCCTGCCCGAGGCCCTCTGGCTGGCGTCGTGCGGATTCCGCGACATCCTGGTCGCCTACCCGACCACCGACCGCGCCGCCGTCGCCGCCCTCGCCGCCGACGAGCACCTGAGCCGCGAGATCACCCTCATGGTCGACTCCCCCGAGCAGTTCCCCCTGCTGACCGGCCGATATCCGATCAGGGTCTGCCTGGACCTCGACGCGGGCTACGTCATCGGCCGCTTCCGCGCCGGTGCGCTGCGCTCGCCCGTGCGAACCCCCGAACAGGCGGCGGAGACGGCCCGGCTCATCGGCGAGAACCCGTCGCTGCGGCTGGTCGGCCTGATGGCCTACGAAGCGCAGATCGCCGGCCTCGGCGACCGCATCCCGGGACCCTACGGGGTGGCGGTGAGGCTGATCCAGCGGCGGTCGCGCCGGGAACTGGCCGTCCGGCGGGCGAAGATCGTCGAGGCGGTGCGCGAGGTGACCGACCTGGAGTTCGTCAACGGCGGCGGCACCGGAAGCATCGAGACGACCGCGCGCGAGCCCGCGATCACCGAGGTCGCCGCCGGATCGGGCTTCTACCACCCGACCCTGTTCGACCGATACAGCAACTTCACCGGCCGCCCCGCGGCCCTGTTCGCCCTCCCGGTCGTCCGCCGCCCCGCCCCCGGCGTCGTGACCGTCCTGGGCGGCGGCTACCCCGCCTCGGGCGCGGGCTCCGGCCGGGCCGCGACCCCCTACCTGCCGGAGGGCCTGCGCCACAACGGCGACGAGGGCGGCGGCGAGGTGCAGACCCCGCTCCACGGCCGCGCCGCCGACGAACTCAAGATCGGCGACCGGGTGTGGTTCCGCCACGCGAAGGCGGGCGAACTGTGCGAACGCTTCGACACCCTGCACCTGATCGAGGGAGACCGGGTGACGGCCACCACCCCGACCTACCGGGGCGAGGGCCGGACCTTCCTCTGACTTCCGCTCCGTCACGGCTCCGCCCACCCGGCCCCGACCGGCTCGCCCGCTAACGCCTCCGGCGCCGCCGCATGATCACGATGACCGCTCCGAGGGCGACCGCCACGCCGAGCCCGATCAGGACCGGCGCGATGGGAGAGGCCGGATAGTCGTCGTCCCAGGGCTCATCGGCCGCCGGACGGTGACCGTTGGGGCTCTGCGGCTGCCCCACCATGTCTCCTATGGTCGCCACGACCTGCTCGGTCTGCGCCTTGACCTGGGACTTCACCTTGGCCACACTGCGACCGGCGACCTTCTTGGGGCTGACCCGGTCGGCGATCGCGTCGACCGTCTTGGCCAGTTCGGCGCGAGTGCGCTCTATGCGCCGCTCGAGCGTGTCCGGATCTGGCTCGGCCATTGGGGTCGCCTCCTGTCACAGGGTGTGTTCGATCAAGTCTGCCAGGTGCGGGCCGCGCATCCCGCAGCGGCCGAACCGGTAGTTTGTTCGGGTCGAGACACACCCGCAACGGAGGCGACATGACCCAGCGACTCGAACCCGGCGACGCCGCCCCCGGCTTCACCCTGACCAGCGCCGACGGCGACGAAGTGTCGCTCGACTCGCTCCACGGCAAGCGAGTCGTCCTGTACTTCTACCCAGCGGCGATGACTCCAGGCTGCACCAAGCAGGCCTGCGACTTCCGCGACAACCTGGGCGCGCTCACCGGCAAGGGCATCACCGTCCTCGGCGTCTCGAAGGACAAACCGGCCAAGCTCCGCCAGTTCGCCGACCGCGACGCGCTGACCTTCCCGCTGCTGTCCGACGAAGACCTGGAAGTCCACAAGGCTTACGGGGTGTACGGCGAGAAGCAGAACTACGGGAAGACCATCATGGGCGTGATCAGGTCGACCTTCGTGATCGACCCCGACGGCAAGATCGAGAAGGCGTTCTACAACGTCCGCGCGACGGGCCACGTGGCGCGGCTGCTCAAGGAACTCGGGGTTTCCTGATGCCTGACGGCGGGAGGTAGGATCACTTCCGCCCATCGGGGTTGTAGCCCAATTGGCAGAGGCACATGACTTAGGATCATGCCAGCGCGGGTTCGAGTCCCGCCAACCCCACTCGCTCGGGACGGCTCATGGTCGACGCCCCTTCGGGGCGGCTTCCACGAGCCGTTCTCGTTCCTCCACACGGGGGGCGACCCCCCGAGCCCCCCGATACGAGAGGGCTTCGCCCCCTCGCGCTCCCCTTGGTGCGCATTCGCGCCCCCTGCGTCGCTGTCGCTCCTGGCGAAGGGCTCCGCCCCTCGCGCTCCCTGGAAAAGCCTCGCTTCGCCTGATCGCTTGGTCTTCGCATTTATGTCGATCGAGATTTATGTCGACTTCGAAACAGGGCCCTGGCCATATGTATTCGGGCCACCCCATTCAACAGATGCGGTGGTGCCATCCGCCTTCATGGTTCAGGTTCGGGTGGTTTCCACCTCGGTCACGCGGGCTGCTTCCGGGGCGGTGGCGGGGCGGACTTCGACGAAGTCGTTCTCGTTTCTGAGGATGGTGACGATGCCCGTCAGCAGGGTGGTCCGGCGGATCCGGTTCCGGGCTACGACCTGGCGGTCGACCGACAGGACCTCCTGATGGGCGTGCTCGTCGCGGGCCCACGTCCAGGCCCGGCCGCTGACGCCGGGGTCGGGGCCCAGCAGGGCGGTGCTGACGTCGGACGCGGGCAACTGGAGCGTCGGTGCGCCGTGGGGGTTCAGTTCCCTGCCGATGCGGCGGCTGACGTGCAGCTGGGCGGCATAGTCCTCCAGCATGTCCTGTGACCAGTCGCGCATGCCGCCGGGCAGGTTCCCCAGCATCGTGCGTCGCAGGTCGCCCAGCACCTCGTCCAGTCTCCGGCCGGAGGCCAAGGCGGCCTCCGCGTGGTAGCCGATGCGACCCGTGAACTCGTCGGTGGGAAGCCGTTCCATCTCGCGCGGTGGAGAGGTGGGCCTGATCAGTCTGGGCGGTTCCGGATGAGCGGGCGGGTGGAAGGCGGGCCACTCGTGCTGTCCCGGCACGACCGAGGTCAGGTCGGGCGGGGGCATCTCGCCCATCGTGGCCAGGACGTCGTCGTGGGCGGCGGAGGCGGCGTCGGCCAGCGGCCAGAAGCGCAGCAGCCACGGTTCCTCGACCGGTTCCAGGACCTCCTCGTCCCACTCGGCGGGTTCGGTTCTGACCGGTCCCACATAGGCGCGCAGACCGTAGGCGAAGAGTGGCGGGCCGAGGAGCAGCATCTGCCTCGACCGGTCGTGGCTCGGGCCGTGGGCGGAGACCGTCCCGCCGGGGCTCAGGTACACGGCCTGCCGGGCCGCCGTCCACGACCCGGCCGGCGCGGGAGGCGCACCGTCCCAGGCCTCCATCCGCACGAGCGCGCGGTAGGCCCTCGCCGGGCTGGTGAGGGTGGCCGTACCGAGCACCGGGAGTGAGCCGGTCTCGTCGCCGGTGAGATCCCAGAGGCCCGTCCCGTCGAGGAGTTCGAAGCGGCCGTAGGAGATGGGGACGTCGTCCTCCACGCGGCGGAGAAGTTCACTCACTGGCGTACTCCCACGTCTTCAGGTTGAGCCGCTTCTTCGACGTGCCGGGGTAGACCACGACCAGGTGTTCCTCGTCTTCGCGGATCCGCACGTAGACGCGCAGCCGGTAGCGGCCCTTCCCCTCGATCGCCAGGTTCGGGATCGGGGCGTACGCGCCCACGTCGCCGCCGTCCGCCTCCGGCACGGTGAGGTGGCCGGTGGGGGTGGTGATCGGCACCTCGGTGACCTGGTCCCAGCCGGCCAGCCGCAGTGGGGGTGCGGTGCGGAAGGCCTTCACGGTCAGGCACAGGTCGATGACGTCTTCGAGGTGCCCGACGAGCACCGAGCTGCCGGCCACGCCGATCTGCGACTTGTCGTCGTAGAGGCGCTCGATCGCCTGCTCCGCCCGCGTTTCACCGGCCTTGTCCTTGGGATCGTGGACGTAGTAGCCGTAGTCGCCGTCGGCGAACAGGGAGTAGTTGGCCGTGGCCTGGACGACGCCCTTGGTCCGGGGCCACGGGTCGCGGCACCTCGCGTTCATCTCGGCGATGTAGGCCTGGTCCGCCGCCTCCGCCTCTTCGGCCGAGTGCAGCAGCTCGGGCCGGATCGCGCGGACGACCTCGGGGCAGACGTAGACGAGATCCGACAGGTCCACCCCCCACGAGGCCCGCTCGCTCCCGGCCTGCTTCAGCAGCGCCTCCTGCTCCTCGCGGTCCTCCGCATGGCACAGCTCCCGCCCGTAGGCGATGATCTGCTGGTCGGACAGGGTGTCGGGGAACATGGGCGGGACTCCGCCCATCTGGTCGCGGGCCCGGCACACGAAGGCGTCGTCGCGTTCCTCGGGCTTCAGGTCGCCGAAGGCCTCCCACTCGTAGCAGCCCATCGACCAGCCGCTGAAGGTCGTGCGCGGGGCGTACTCCGGCTGGAGCGACACGACGACCGGCAGCACGGCCACGGACGCCACCGCGACGCGGACCAGCCGCTGCCGCGCGGGCGGGAGCGGCTCCCCGGGCAGGTCGTCGGAGGGCATCTCTCGGGCGGTCGCCGCGAGCCACACGGCGTGGACGAGCGCCGCCGCGTCCATGATGATCTGGGGGGCGAAGCTGGGGGCCGTGAAGATGTCGGCGTCGAACCGGTCGAAGATGAAGTCGAGCGGATACACCAGCACATACACGTTCAGCGACAGCCATCCGGCGATCAGCGTGCCGCGGCTCCACCGGCCGTCGCGATGCTGCCCGACGATCGTGAGAATCGTCCCGGCCGCTCCGCACGCCATCAGGATCAGAGCGACGACGAGGCCCGGTTCGAGCTCCAGGAGGTCGAGTTCGTCGAGCAGGTCGTTGGCGGTCGCGGCCAGCGTGACCGCGAACATCGCCCCGGCCGCCGCGCGCAGCGGGCGCGACCGCCAGCGGATGACGCGCAGGTAGAGGACGCTGATCGCGGTCCACAACACGAGGCCGAACACCAGGTCGACCTCGTCGGGAAGCCACCCCAGCGGGAACCACAGCACCAGGCTGTACGCCACCGCCAGATACAGCAGCCACCGCAGCGCCCTCTCCCCGCGGTTCACGGGTCCCGGGGCGGGCGGCCGCAGGATCAGCCACAGGAGTCCGGCCTTCACGAAGGCGGCCGCGACCAGCATCACCTTGGTCGCGACGTCGAACCCGTCCGGCCTGATGAACTGCAACTCCAGATCAGGCGCGGGCGTCCATTCGGCGGCCGTCCACAGCAGGGCGTCGTCGAACACCACACCCGCGACCGCCGCCGCCAGAACCAGACCCACGACGCCGATTCTGCAAATCCGCCATAAAAGCATAGGAAGCGATCTTAGCGGGGCACACACTACGAGCGGACATGGCGCAATTCACCGCCGATATCCGACAAATACCGACGGAAAGTCATTGGCCCGGCGAATGACTTCCATTCCGTAAATGGGGAAATCCGGCGAAGCTGGCCGCATGAAACCCTTGGCCAGGATCGCGGCCGCCCTCGGGCTCGCCGCCGCCGTCATAACGCCCTCTCCCGCTCTCGCCGCCGACCCGGTTCTGCACGACCATCCCCTCCCCGGCCTCCGCGCCGAAGCGGAGCTGACCGACCTGGCCGCCCCCGCGCAGAACCAGATCTGGATCGTCGGCTACCAGGCGCTCAAGCCGGGCTACCCGGGCAACCCGGTCGTCCACCGATGGAACGGCCGCCGCTGGGCCGGCTTCACCATCCCGGACTTCTCCAGCCGGGGCGTGCTGCGCAGCGTGAGCGCCACCGCCGACGGCGTCTGGATCGGCGGGACCAAAGACGGCGCCGCCTACATCGCGCAGTACGTCAACGGCGCGTTCACCCAGGTCGCCGCCCCGGCCGGGCTGAGGTCCGCGGCCCCCGAGCAGACCTCGGCGGGGGTGTGGCTGCCGGGCGACCCCCGCACGGGCGTCATCTGGCGGCGCGAGGGCACGGCGTGGGCCCCCTACGCCATGCCGATGCAGAAGGTGCTGGCGGTGAAGGCCCTGGGCGGCCAGGCGTGGGCCGTCGGCGGGGCGCCGGCCGAGGACGACTCCGTCCCCGGCGTCGCCCGTTTCACCGGTACGGCCTGGGAGAACGTCCCCTACCCCGCCCCCTTCAGCGAGGGCTCGATCCTGGAGGACGTGCTGCCGCGTACCGCAGACGACATCTGGGTCGCCGGCACCGACTACACGCGCGGCGAGCCGCGCCCGACCGAACCGCTGCTGCACCGCTACGACGGCGCGACGTGGACCCCGGTCCCGCTGCCGCCCGAGGTCATCGGGCTGAACTCCATCGCGCGCGACGACTCGGGCAAGGTCTGGATCTCCGGCCTGGCCCAGGCGCCGGGCTGGGACGCCCGTCCCCGGCCCGTGCTCATCGGCACCTCGCCCGACCCGATCGCCTGGACCGTCGTGGAGGTCCCCTTCGACGGCGAGAGCGGCGTCCATCACGAAGGGTGGGACACCCTCGGCGTCGAGGCCGGCACCTCCCGCATCTGGCTGCTGGCCGACACCCGGCCGAACGGTCCCGTGCTGTCGACCGGCTGAAGCCACCGCGATTTGCACCCGGTAAACAGATCGGTTTACGCTGCTGGAAACAGGTCTGTTTACCGGAGGTTCCCATGAAGATCCAAGACGCGACCGTGCTGATCACCGGTGCCAACCGGGGCATCGGAAAGTCCTTTGCCGAGGAGGCGCTGGCGCGCGGGGCGCGCAAGGTCTACGCCGCCGCGCGGGACCCCCGAACCGTCACCACGCCCGGCGTCGAGCCCGTCAGGCTCGACATCACCGACCCCGCCGCGATCGCCGAACTCGCGGAGCGGCTCACCGACGTCGACATCCTCGTCAACAACGCCGGGGTCGCGCTCAGCACCTCGATCATCGACGACGACCTCGAGACGATCCGCCGCGAGATGGAGGTCAACTACTACGGGCCGCTCCAGGTCAGCCGCGCCTTCGCGCCCACGCTGACCGCGCGCGAGGGTCACCTCTTGATCGTCAACTCGGCGCTCTCCTGGGCCGTCATCCCGGGCACCGCCCCCTACGCGGCCACCAAGGCCGCCTCATGGATGCTGGCCAACGCGCTGCGGCTCGAACTGGCGCCGAAGGTCGGCGTGACCAGCCTCCACGTCGGTTATGTCGACACCGACATGGCCGCCGGCGTGACCGGCGAGAAGGTGCCGCCGGCCGAGGTCGCCCGCGAGGCGTTCGACGGGATCGAGAAGGGGGCCATGGAGGTGCTCGTCGACGGCACGTCCCGGCAGGTCAAGGCCGCGCTCTCGCTCGACCCGAGCGCGCTCTACGGAAGCTGAGCGGCGAGCAGGGTCCGCACGGCGGTGAGCAGGCTCTCGGGCATGGGCTCCTTGCGGACCGACGCATAGGTCATCGCGCCGTCGAAGAGCATCATCAGCTGTTCGCCGAGCTGGCCGGGGTCGGCGGCCCCGGCCAGCCGGGCCTCCGCCTCGAAGTGGGCCTGCATCCGCTTCTTGTACGTCACCGCGGCCACCCGCACCGGATGCGCGGGATCGCGGATCTCGGCCGCCGTGTTGAGCACCGGGCAGCCCGGATAGTCGCCGACCTCCGACTGGCGGCGGGCCGTGGTGAACACCGCCATGATGCGCTCGACCGGCGACAGGCCCGCGTCGTCGGCGGGCAGCAGGTCGGCCAGGACGCACCGCATCTCCTCGGCCAGATAAGCCTCGATCAGGTCGTCTTTGGTGCGGAAACGCTGGTAGAGGCTGCGCTTGGAGACCCCGGCCGTCTCCGACAGCAGGTCGACGCCGGTCACGTTGACGCCCCGCCCGTTGAACAGCAGCCGGGCGCTGGCGAGCACGCGGTCGCGCACGTCGTCGGAGGGGATCGTCTCTGCCATGGCAACCAGTCTACTCGTGGGGAAACAGATGGGTTTACCCCGCGTCACACGCGTCGATGGCCTGGACGATGTCCTCGGAGCACTGCCGCAGCGAGTCCAGCCGGCTCTGGTCGAGGGCGTCGATCACCAGCTTCCGCACGTTCGCGACGTGGCCCGGCGCCAGCCGTACGAGGTGGGCGTGGCCCTCGTCGGTCAGGATCGCGTTGGTGAACCGGCCGTCGCACGGGTCGGGCTCGCGCCGGACGAAACCGCGCTTCTCCAGCCGCCGCATCAGGTGGGACAGCCGCGACAGCTCCGAGTTGACCAGCACGGCCAGCCCGCTCATGCGCATGGTCCGGTCAGGGGCGTCGGAGAGCCCGGCCAGCACGTGGTATTCGACGAAGTTGAGCCCGCCGTCGCGCTGGAGCTGCTCCTCCAGGGCGGCGGGCAGCCGGGCCAGCATGAGGCTGAACGACCGCCAGGCCGCCAGCTCGTCGCTGCTCAGCCAGCGCACCTCGTCTGTTGTGGTCATACTCACAGTCTAGGCTATGACTTGAACGTTCATGTCATCTGGGTCTAGTCTCATCTCGTTGAATCTTCAACTTCTGAGGAGTACGAGATGAGCAACCTGAAGATCGCAGTGATCCTCGGCAGCACCCGCCCCGGCCGCAACGGCAAGGCGGTGGCCGACTGGGTCATGACCCGGGCCAAGGAGCGCACCGGCGCCGACTACGAGCTCGTCGACCTGGCCGACCACCCGCTCCCCCACCTCGACGAGGCCTACCCGCCGAGCTTCGGCAACTACACCGGCGACCACACCAAGGCGTGGGCGGCCACCATCGACTCCTACGACGGGTTCGTCTTCGTCACGCCGGAGTACAACCACTCGACCTCGGGCGTGCTGAAGAACGCCATCGACTACCTCTACAAGGAGTGGAACAACAAGGCCGCCGGCTTCGTCTCCTACGGCTCCCTCGGCGGCGCCCGCGCCATCGAGCACCTGCGGGCGATGCTCAGCGAGCTCCAGGTCGCCCACGTGCGGCAGCAGGTGTCGTTCTCGCTGTTCCACGACTTCGAGAACTTCTCGCACTTCCAGCCGTCGCAGATCCACGACGCCTCGGCCGACACCCTGTTCGACCAGCTCGAGTCGTGGGCGGGGGCCCTGCGTCAGGTCCGCGCGGGCGTGGCCGCCTGAGCGGCTTACGAGCGGGGGAACTCGCAGCGGAAACCGGTGTCGGTCCGCTCGCAGAACCGGGGGACGTTCTGCCGCGGACCGGGCTGGTCGACGACCACCCCGAACCTGGGCCGCTCATCCCGCCAGGGCTGATCGACCGCGACCACGAGCAGGGCGCCGACGATGACGCCCACCAGGCCCGCGGCCAGCAGGGCGATCACACCGAACCGGCGGCGGGGGCCCGGTTCGGAAGCGGAGACGGTACGCCACCCAGGGGCGTCCCATCCGGCCCCGCCGGGTCCAAAGGCGTATCCGGCGGGCGCCTTCTTCGCAGCGGAAGGGCCGCGGAAGCGGTAACGCGGCGGCGGGGGCGAGGCGAAACTGCCCGTGCCGGGTGAGGCGGTACCGGCGGAACCGGTCGCCGATGAACCCGCACCAGAGATACCCGCACCGGCAGGGCCGGCTGCGGAAGAGTCCGTGCTTCGAGGGTCGGCGCCGAAGGCGCCCACGCGAGTGGGATCGGGGCCGGCTTCCGTGCCATGAGAGCTTGCGCCGAACGCGCCCGTGCCCGCTTGACCCGCACCAGGAGGCGGCGTCACGGCCGGGATCTCCCTGGTAGGGGAGTCGGCCGGGTCGCGCGGCGCGGTGTTCGTGTCCTCAGTGCCGCGCAACCCGGCGTCGTGATCCGTCATCGCGAATCTTTTCTCCCTTTAACACCCCAAGGATGCAGCTCCCGAGACTCATACTGCCCCACCGCCCGTAAGAGGCGCGTAAGCCGTCCGCCGGTCTGCGACCTGGGTCGTAGGGCCGAATCCGCCGCTAGGCGGACCGTGCCGGGAACTGCGCATACGTACTCTTGAGGCGTGCTCGGCAAGCTACGCGCCCTTCGGCGGCGACACCCCGCGTGGATCGACACGCTGCTGGTGATCCCGCTGGTGCTGTACTGCCTGCTGAGCGCGCCCGACATCGGCGCCGGCCTCGACATCACCGGCAGTCAGGGCATCGGGACCTGGGGGGTGCTCGGGCTCTCGACGCTGCTGGTCGGGCCGCTGTTCTGGCGGCGGCGGTTCCCGCTCGCGGTGATGGCGCTCGTCTCGGGCATCAGCTTCGTCCAGTGGCTCGGCGACGTCTCGGCGATCCCGGCCAACCTCGCGGTGCTGGTGGCGATGTTCACCGTCGCCGCGTCGCGCCCGCTGCCGTGGGCCGTCGCCGCGGCGGCCGTCGCCGAACTCGGGACCGGCCTGGTGCTGACCGACTGGGGTGAGCTCGACCTCGAGATCTTCCTGAACGCCTCCGTGTTCGTGGTCGCCGTCTGGATCGGCGGCATCTACGTCAACATGCGGCGGCGCTTCGTGGAGAACCTGGTCGAGCGAGCCGAACGCGCCGAAAAGGAGCGCGACCAGCAGGCGCTCATCGCCACCGCCGCCGAGCGCGCCCGCATCGCGCGGGAGCTCCACGACGTCGTCGCCCACAACGTCAGCGTCATCGTCGTCCAGGCCGACGGGGCCGGGTTCGCCATCGACAGCGACCCCGACCAGGCCAAACGGGCCGTCGAGGCGATCTCGGCGACCGGGCGGCAGGCGCTCGCCGAGATGCGGCGGCTGGTCGGGGTGCTGCGCGACGACGGGGCGCAGTCGGAGGAGTACGCGCCCCAGCCGGGGCTCGGGCAGCTCGACGATCTCGTACGTCAGGTGCGCGCGTCCGGGCTGCCGGTGGACATCCGGGTGGAGGGCACGCCCGATCATCTCGCGGAAGGACTACAGCTGGTGATCTACCGGATCGTTCAGGAGGCGCTCACCAACACCCTCAAACACGGAGGTCCCGGGGTGAGCGCCACGGTCCAGGTCGTCTACGGCCCCCGCGACGTGCTGCTGCGGATCGCCGACGACGGCCGGGGCGCCGCTTCCGCCACGGGCGAGGGCGGCCACGGCCTCATCGGCATGCGCGAACGGGTCTCCATGTACGGTGGCGACGTCCACGCCGCCCCCAAGCCCGGCGGCGGATTCCTTGTGGTGGCGCGCATCCCGGCGGGGGGCGCGCGATGATCCGGGTCATCCTGGTCGACGACCAGGAGCTGGTCAGGGCCGGATTCCGCATGGTGCTGGGCGCGCAGCCCGACATCGAGGTGGCCGGCGAGGCGGCCGACGGCGCCGCCGCCGTCGAGCTCGTCAAGGGCGGCCTGGCCGCCGACGTCGTGCTGATGGACGTCCGGATGCCGCGCATGGACGGGGTCGAGGCCACCCGGCTGATCACCTCGCTGCCGAACCCGCCCAAGGTCCTCATCCTCACCACGTTCGACCTCGACGAATACGCCTTCGCGGCGATCCGGTCGGGCGCGTCGGGGTTCCTGCTGAAAGACGTGCCGCCGGCCGACCTGCTGAGCGCGATCAGGTCGGTGCACGACGGCGACGCCGTGGTGGCCCCGTCCACCACGCGGCGGCTGCTCGACCTCGTCTCCGCCTACCTGCCCGAGGCGCCCACCGCCCCCGAACCCGACAGCCTGACGGCGCGGGAGCGGGAGGTCCTCGTCCATGTGGCGCGGGGGCTGTCCAACGCCGAGATCGCGACCCGGCTCACCCTCGCCGAGGCCACCGTGAAGACCCATCTGGGGCGGATCCTGGCCAAGCTGGAGCTGCGCGACCGGGCCCAGGTGGTGGTCTACGCGTACGAGACCGGCATGGTCGGCCGAAAGTCTGACCCCCGGCTACCTCCCCGGTAGCAACGGGGGCACCGGAGGCGACCGGAGAAGCACGCGAAGGCCGTCCCGGCGACCGAAGAAAAGTCAGGGGCGCGTCAATAGCGTTGCTGACCATGACGATGACTACCGACGTCCGCGCCGCCGTCGTGGCACGAGGGCTCAGCAAGACATACGGCCAGGGCGACGCCGCCGTCCACGCGCTGCGCGGCATCGACGTGAGCTTCGCGACCGGGGCGTTCACGGCGATCATGGGGCCGTCGGGGTCGGGCAAGTCCACCCTGATGCACTGCCTGGCCGGGCTCGACACGGTCAGCTCGGGGCACGTGCACATCGGTGACGCCGACATCACGACCCTCTCCGACAAGCAGCTCACACTGCTGCGCCGCGAGCGCATCGGGTTCGTGTTCCAGGCCTTCAACCTGTTGCCGACCCTGACCGCGGAGCAGAACATCCGCCTCCCGCTGGAGATCGCCGGGCGGCAGGCCGACCAGGTCCTGATGGACCGCGTGGTCGAGACCGTGGGGCTGCGCGACCGCCTCTCCCACAAGCCGAGCCAGCTCTCCGGCGGCCAGCAGCAGCGCGTGGCGGTGGCCCGCGCCCTGGTCAGCAAGCCCCAGGTGATCTTCGCCGACGAGCCCACCGGCAACCTCGACTCCCGCAGCGGCGCCGAGGTCCTGTCCTTCCTGCGGCGGTCGGTGCGCGAACTCGGCCAGACCATCGTGATGGTCACCCACGACCCGGTCGCCGCCTCCTACGCCGACCGCGTGGTGTTCCTCCGCGACGGGCTGCTGGTCAGCGAAGTGACCCAGCCGACCCCGCAGAGCGTCCACGACATGCTGCTGAAGCTGGAGGCCTGAGCCGTGCTGCGCACCACGCTGGCCGGGCTGGTGGCGCACCGGCTCCGGCTGCTGCTCACCTCGCTGGCCATCACCCTCGGCGTCGGCTTCATCTCGGGCACGTTCGTGCTGACCGACACCATCGAGCAGGGCTTCCGCCAGCTCTTCACCGCCGACGCCGACAAGGTCGCCGTCGCGGTCACCCCGAAGGACGAGGACATCCCGGGCGACGTACTGGCGAAGCTCAAGGCCCTGCCCGGCGTGGCCGGCGCGCAGGGGCTCGTGCGGGGCACCGCGCCGCTGCTCGACAAGTCGGGCCGGGCCGCCGGGTCGACGGCGACCAGCGGCATCTCCGTGGCGACCGGGCCGCTCGACCGGACCATCTACGTCAGCGGCAAGGCCCCGGGCGGGCCGGGCGAGGCGGTGCTCGACGAGAACACCGCCACGACGCGGCAGTTCGAGGTCGGCGACACCGTCACCGTCCTCGACGTCGCCGAGAAGCGCCGCCAGTTCACCCTGGTCGGCGTCATCGACGTGGGCGTCGACCAGAACCTCGCCTTCACCGGCGCGGTCGGGTTCGACACCGCCACCGCGCTGGAGATGACCGGCGCGAAGGGCTACCACGAGGTCGACCTGGCCGCCGCTGCCGGGGTCTCCCCCGAGACGCTCAAGAAGACGGTGTCGGAGGCGCTCGGGCGGACGTACACGATCAGGACCGGGGAGGAACTGGCCCAGAAGCTGGCCCTCGACAGCAACGTGCAGCTCGACTATCTGGTGCTCGTGCTGCTGCTGTTCGGGTGTGTGGCGATGTTCGTGGCGGCGCTGGTCATCTACAACACCTTCAACATCCTGGTCGCGCAGCGGACCCGGGAGATGGCGCTGCTGCGCTGCATCGGGGCGACGCGCGGGCAGGTGTTCCGGTCGATCCTGCTGGAGTCGGTGGTCGTCGGGCTCATCTCGTCGGCGCTGGGGCTGCTGGTCGGGCTCGGGCTGGGGGCGCTGGCCCTCAGCGCGCTGAGCCGCTTCGACGCGCCCGTCCCGAGCGACGCGACTATCGCGCTGACGCCGCGCACGATCGTGCTCGGGCTGGTCGTCGGGCTGCTGGTGACCGTGGTCGCGGCGGTGCTGCCGGCCCGCGGGGCGACCCGGGTGGCCCCGATCGCGGCGCTGCGCAGCCAGGTCGAGGAGCAGACGTTCCGCGCCGGGCTGGCCCGGTCGATCAGCGCCGGGCTGCTGCTGGCGGGCGGCCTCGGGCTGACCGCCGTGGCGATCTGGGTGCTCGACGGCGACATCGGGCTGCTGACCGCGATGGGCGGCGGCGCGGTCTTCTTCCTCGGCGTGATCGTGATCGGGCCGGTGCTGATCAGCCCGCTCAGCGCGTTCGCCGGATGGGTGCCGCGCAAGGTCTTCGGCGTGCCGGGGCGGCTGGCCGTCGACAACTCCCGCCGCAACCCGAAGCGCGCCGCCACCACGACGGTCGCGCTGACCATCGGCGTCACCCTGATGACCCTCATATCGGTGATCACCACCAGCACCCGCGAGACGGTCGTCGGCAGCCTCGACGAGCAGTTCCCCGTCGACTTCATGATCACCGCGCAGTACGGCCGCGAGGACGGCAGGCCCCTCCTGCCCTCCGAGGTGCCCGCGAAGCTGCGCGCGCTGCCCGAGGTCGGGCTGGTCGCCGAACTCCGGCAGGTCGACCACGGCGGCGTCACCGTCGGCAGCCTCCCCGACGGCGCGGCCTTCCGGCCGGAGGTCACCTCCGGCTCGCTCGCCGCGCTCGGGCCCGGCACCGTCGCCCTGGCCGACGACCAGGCGAAGAACCTGGGTGTACGGGTGGGCGACACCGTCCCCCTCGACACCACCGAGGCCGGGAGGGTCGACCTCAAGGTGGTGGCCGTGCTCGCCGACGGCGACTTCAACCAGGCCCTGCCCTACACGGTCACCCTGGCCGACTTCGAGAAGTACTACGGAGTCGTCGGCCCGGCCCGCGTCTACGTCAAGGCCAAGGACCCCGCAGCCGTCGACGCCTCACGCCGGGCCGTCGAGTCGGCCCTGGTCGCCTACCCGACCGCGCAGCTCAGCAGCGCCGCCGAGGTGCGCGGCGAGTTCGACGAGGCCTTCGACATGATGTTCACGATCTTCGCCGCGCTGCTCGGGCTGGCGATCCTGATCTCCCTGCTCGGCATCGCCAACACCCTGTCGCTGTCGGTGCACGAACGCACCCGCGAGTCGGCGCTGCTGCGCGCCCTCGGCCTCACCCGGCCGCAGCTGCGCGGCATGCTCTCGATCGAGGCGCTGGTGCTGGGCCTGGTCGGGGCCATGGTCGGCGTCGTCATCGGCGTCGCCTTCGGGTGGGCGGCGCTGCAGACGATCCCGAACGAGACCGTCTTCGTCGTGCCGGTCGGGCAGGTGCTGCTCTATCTGGTGCTGTCGGCGCTGGCCGGGGTGCTCGCGGCCGTGCTGCCCGCCCGCCGGGCGGCCAACGCCTCCATCGTGGGGTCGCTGGCCTCCAGTTAACGGGGCACGTGGTCGGGCCACTGCTCGGCCACGAACTCCGGCCCCAGCAGGGGGCGGACGGCCAGTTCGCCGGTACGCCGGTCGATGACGATGCAGCCGCCCCCCACGGTCGCCGGCAGGACGCTCGGGTCTTCCGGCTCGTCGTCTCTCGCCCAGGCCACGAACCCGTCGTCGAAGGCGTAGACGGCGACGTCGGCGGAGCGGGCCCGCCCTCCGTTGAACCACTCCTCGGCCAGCGCGCGGGCGGTCTCCGGGCTCACACCCGCTGACCCGCGCGGTCGAGGACCACGCAGAAGACCCCCGTCACGTTCTCGTACGGCGGCTCGATGGCCATGTGTCCCCGCTGTGCGTCGATCCACAGCACCTCCCCCAGTGAGTTCACCGCGTTCCACGCATGGCTGCCCCCCTGGGGCCAGCGCGTAATGAGCACGGTCGCGGCGCCGTGCCCGGCCGACCGCAACCGCCCGGCCACCACCCCGTAGGCGCGGCGGCCCTGCCCGACGTACTCGAAACGATGGCCGAGCCACTGCTCGGCCCTGGCCACCCCGCCCGCCTCCCCCGAGAGGACGGGTTTGCCGACCCGGTCGTATTCGGGCTGCCTGGCCGCCGCCACGACGGGTTCGCCGTGCCACGACGACATGACCGACAGGGCGCAGTCGATGGCGTTGGTCGACCGGAACGGGTCGTCGGTCGGTCCTTCGGCGTTGATCAGCCGGATCCAGGTCCCGCGCGGATCGGGGAACCTGCTGCTCAACGCCTCGGCGAGATCTCGTTGTGCCTCCGGGTCGGGTCTCGCCAGCCCGCCCGGCACCCCGTAGGGCCGCGACTCCTCCAGCGGGCGCGGCCGCGCCGCCCGGTCGAACCAGTCGTCGCCCGTCGGCGGCAACCGGGACGGCAGCTGGGACGGCCACGGATCGAGGGACGGCGCGGGGGTCTCGGCGGCCTTCTCATAGTCACGCCACCTGCGCCCGTCACCGGTGACGACGGGATTGTAGACGCCGGTCGGCAACCGCCACCGGGACTGACGCTCGGCCATCGACCCCTTCCCTTCGATGTGACCGATGGTAAGGGGACGACTCCGCTGAGCGACCGGCTTTCCCGAATCCTGCCGTCTACGTGGTCTCGATGAGAACCCGGTGATAACCGGTGGCGCCGCTCGGCTCCGGCGGGGCCCCGTTGCTGGTCTGCGTCTCGCCGGTCTCGTCGGTGGCCCGGCACGACAGCGTGTGCATCCCGGAGGCGAGGTCGACCTCGATCGACCACTGCCGCCAGGTGTCCGGCCCCGGCACCTCCGCCAGCTTCGCCACCTGCCACGGCCCGTCGTCGACCTTGACCTCGACCTTCGCGATGCCCTTGGTCTGCGCCCAGGCGACCCCGGCGATGACGTTGCGGCCCGGCTTGGTCTTGTTGCGGGGGGTGTCGATGCGCGACTGCGTCTTGATGGGGCCCTTGGCGTCCCAGCCCCGGTCGGTCCAGTACGCCGTCGCCTCGTCGAACCGGGTGACGTTGACGTCGACGACCCACTTGGTGGCCGAGACGTAGCCGTAGAGGCCCGGCACGACCTGCCTGACCGGGAAGCCGTGCGCGACCGGGAGCGGCTCGCCGTTCATGGCGAACGCGAACAGGGCGTTGCGGCCGTCCATGACGACCTCGACAGGGGTGCCCGCGGTCCAGCCGTCGGCGCTGGTCGACAGCAGCATGTCGGCGCCGGCCTTGATCCCGGCCTCGCGCAGCACCCCGGCCATGGCCACGCCGAGCCAGCGGGCGTTGCCGACGTACTGGCCGCCGACCGGGTTGGAGACGCACGCGAGCGTCAGGTCGGCCTCGACGATGGGGCGTTTCAGCAGCTCGGCGAAGCTGAGCTCGATGGGCCGGTCGACCATGCCGTGGATCTTCAGCGACCACGTGTTCGGGTCGACGTTGGGCAGGGCGAGCGCGGTGTCGACCCGGTAGAAGTCGTGGTTGGGGGTGACGAACGGCGACAGGTTCGGGATCTTGAAGTCGACCCCGGCGGGCAGCGGCGGCAGCGGCTCGACCGGTTTCGGCAGCTCGGCCGCGACCTGCGCCCGCTCGGCGGCGACGTTGTTGCGTCCGCCGAGCCAGACACCGGCGGCACCGGTGACCACGGCGACCCCGGCGCCGGTCGCGACGCCGGTGAACAGGCTGCGCCGGTCGATCGTGCGCAGCCGTTCCCCGGCCAGCATGACGGGCGGCTGCTCAAGCCGGGCGGGCGGCGCCTCCGAGGCGGCCTCTTCTCCGGCCACTTCTCCGGCCACTTCTCCGGCGTCGTCCGGCTCACCGACGGCCGGTTCCGCGTTCTCGACCGGTTCCAGCCGCCGGAAGATCCGGGACAGCGTGGCCGCTCCGGCCCAGGCGGCGAGCAGGGAGGGGAGCACGTCGAGCATGCCCGCGTCAGGCCGGGTCGCCGCCGCCCACGCGCCCAGAACGCCGAACGCCAGCAGGGCCAGCCGGCCGTAGCCGAGCCGGATCCTGGCCAGCACCCCGAAACCGGCTGCCAGCAAGGCGATCACGACGAAGATGCCGCCGATGAGAACGACCTTGTCGTTCTCGCCGAACGTCGCGATGGCCCAGTTCTTCAGCCACGACGGGGACAGGTCGACGGCCGCGTTGCCGACCGCCACGACGGGCGACGAGTCGCCGCCGATGACGCCGGCGGCGAGCTGGCCGACCCCGACCGCCACGGCGGCGGCGGTCAGGCCGGCGAGGGCCGCGGCCCAGGCGGGCGCGGTGGTGCGAGGTGTCACGACCTCGATCCTACGAACGCCCTCCTGTTAAGGGAGCCCCAAGTTCTTACGAAACCGAGAACACCTCGGCGAGCACCGGCACCATGGCCCGCATCGAGATCCCCCGGTGGGAGATCGCGTCCTTCTCGGCGGGCGGCATCTCGGCGGTCGTGCGGGTCTCGCCGTCGGGGACGAAGATCGGGTCGTAGCCGAAGCCCATCGTCCCCCGGGGCGCCCGGATCACGTGGCCGTGCATGACCCCCTCGACCACGCGCTCCTCGCCCGAGGGCAGCGCGAGGGCGGCCACGCAGGCGAAGTGGGCCTGGCGGCGGTCGTCGGGCACGTCGTTGATCTGGGCCAGCAGCAGGTCGAGGTTGGCCTTGTCGTCGCCGTGGCCGCCCGACCACCGGGCCGAGAAGATGCCCGGCATGCCGTTGAGGGCGTCGACGCACAGGCCCGAGTCGTCGGCGACGCAGGGCAGGCCGCTCTGCCGGGCCACGGTGTGGGCCTTGAGCAGGGCGTTCTCGGCGAAGGTCAGACCGGTCTCGGCGACGTCGCCGATCTCGGGGAAGGCCTCCAGGCCGACCAGCTCGATCGACAGCGCGGCCTCTTCGAGGATGCGCCGCAGTTCGACGATCTTGCCCTGGTTGCGGGTGGCGAGCAGCAGCTTGGTCATGCGAGCGCGGCCTTCTGGAGTTCGGTCAGCTCGGCGCAGCCGAGGGCGGCCAGGTCGAGCAGGTCGTTGAGGGTGCCCCGGTCGAACGGCGCCCCTTCGGCGGTGCCCTGCACCTCGACGAACGCGCCCTTGCCGGTCATCACGACGTTCATGTCGGTCTCGGCCTTGACGTCTTCGACGTAGCAGAGGTCGAGCAGCGGGGTGGTGCCGACGATGCCGACCGAGACGGCGGCGACCGAGTCGACCAGCGGGTCGCCGGGGCACATGCGCTTCTTGCGCATCCAGGCGATCGCGTCGGCCAGCGCGACGTAGGCACCGGTGATCGCGGCGGTGCGGGTGCCGCCGTCGGCCTGGAGCACGTCGCAGTCGAGCACGATCGAGTTCTCGCCGAGCGCCTTGTAGTCGACGCAGGCCCGCAGGGACCGGCCGATCAGCCGGGAGATCTCGTGGGTCCGGCCGCCGATCTTGCCGCGCACCGACTCGCGCTCGCCGCGGGTGTTGGTGGCGCGCGGGAGCATGGCGTACTCGGCGGTGACCCAGCCGAGGCCGCTGCCCTTGCGCCAGCGCGGCACCCCGCTCTCGACGGAGGCGGCGCACAGCACCTTCGTGCCGCCGAATTCGACCAGGACCGACCCCTCGGCGTGGGTCAGCCAGTTCCGCGTGATCGTCACCGGCCGGAGCTGGTCGGGCGAACGTCCATCAGTGCGAGCCATGGGCCTCACCCTAGGTCATAGACCGCACCTGATCGGGCCAACTCGATCTCGCCCGAATAGCCGCCCCGGTCGGCGTCGGCGCGGACGCGGGCGTCGTCGTGCCAGGGCACCAGGTGGGTGAGGACCAGCTTCCCGGCCCCGGCCTTGGCGGCGTGCTCGGCGGCCTGGCGGCCGGTCAGATGGAGGCCGGGCGGGTTGCCCGGCTCGTCGAGGAACGAGGCCTCGCAGAGCAGGAGGTCGGTGTCGCCGGCCAGGCCGATGAGGGCGTCGCACTCGCCGGTGTCGGCCGAGTAGGTGACCGAGCGGCCGCCGTGGGCGACGCGGAACCCGTAGGTCTCGACGGGGTGGTTGACCAGGGCTGCGGTGACCTGGAAGGGGCCGATCTCGACGGTGCCCGGCGACAGCGCCGTGAAGGCGAAGGCGGTCTCCATCGTGGGCTCCTGCGGCATCCCGTAGGCGGCGTTCAACCTCGTGGGGGCCATCGAGGGGGCGTACACCGGGATCTTGGCGTAGGGGGCCCCGGGGCCGTAGCTGCGGACGACGTGGTAGCTGCACATGTCGAGACAGTGGTCGGCGTGCAGGTGCGACAGGCAGATCGCGTCGATGTCGAACGGGCTGACGTGACGCTGCAGCGCGCCGAGCGACCCGTTGCCGAAGTCGACGAGCATCCGGAAGCCCTCGGCCTCGTACAGGTAGCAGGACGACGGGCTGTCGGGGCCGGGGAAGCTGCCGGAGCAGCCGACGACGGTCAGTTTCACGCTGTGCCTCCGAACACGGGCGCGGCCATCTCGACCGCTTGGATCTCCGGCCCGAGGAACCGCCGCCCGAGGGTCTCGAACAGCAGCGTGTCGCCGGTCGTGCCGAACCGGTGGGCGGGCACGCCCGAGGCCCGCACCAGGCCCCGGTCGCGCAGCACCCGGAAGACGTCTTTGGCGGTCTCCTCGGCGCTCGAGACGAGCGTGACGCCGTCTCCGGCGACGTAGGAGATCGCGCCGAGCAGCAGCGGATAGTGGGTGCACCCGAGGATCAGGGTGTCGCAGCCGGCGTCGAGGATCGGCGTCAGGTATTCGCGCACCGCCTCGATGACGGCCTCGCTCTCGGTCTCGCCGCGTTCGACGAACTCGACCAGGCGCGGTGCGGCGACCCCGACGAGCTCGACGTGCGGCGCGGCGGCGAAGGCGTCCTGGTAGGCCATCGACGAGATGGTGGCCTGGGTGCCGATCACCCCGACCTTCCCGTTGCGGGTCGCCGACGCGGCCCGCCGGGTGGCCGGCTGGATGACCTCGACGACCGGCACCCGGTAGCGCTCGCGGGCGTCGCGCAGCACCGCCGCGCTGGCCGTGTTGCACGCGATCACGAGCATCTTGACGTCGTGGGACACCAGATGGTCGAGCAGTTCGAGGGCGTAGGACCGGACCTCGGCGATGCGCTTGGGGCCGTAGGGCTGACGGGCCGTGTCGGCGACGTAGAAGACCGGTTCGTTGGGCAACTGGTCGATGATCGCGCGGGCTACGGTCAGCCCCCCGAATCCGCTGTCGAAGATCCCGATGGACCCCTGACCATAACTCTCCACCACGGAGTCAGCTTATGGCCGATCATGCCGGCCGTCCCCGTGACAACGAGCACATTAATCAGCCGCGTCCCACCCTCGCGAGCTGCCGCGACTGCGCGACGAGGCGTCCGGCGGAGTCCCACACCTCGGCGTCCTCGTCGAACCAGCCGTCGCCGACCATCCGTCCTGAGGCGAGGACGGTCAGCCAGCCGGGGGCCGGCAGGGCGCGCAGGTGCCAGGTGAGCTCGACGGTCGGCGCCCAGCCGCGCAGGCCCGCGCTGAACACCACAGGGGGCAGCGCGTCGACCGCCAGGGCCAGCACGAACGGGTCGGGCTCCTGGCCGTGCCGCAGGCGGAAGTAGGCCCGCGACTCGGGACGGCCGGTCGGCGCGCCGTTCAGCCAGCCGACGGTGGGCGGGTCGAACAGCAGCTCCATCTGGCCGTTCAGGTTCATGTTCGACTCGGGCCTGGGCTCGGGCAGCGGCAGGCACTCCTCGGGCGGCGGCATCGCATGTGCGGGCGCGCTCGTGTAGAGGGGCTCGGCGAGCGGGTCGAGGGTCGCCGTGGTGACCAACGTCTCCAGCAGCGGGCCGTCGTCGGAGACGAGCGAGGCCCTGCTGATCGTCGTCGTCTTGCCCGTCTTCACCTGCTCCACCCTGACCCGCGCCGGGCCCGGCCGACCGGTCCGCAGGAACTGGGCGCTCGTCGAGACCGGGTGCTCGTGCGGCGAGTCGTCGACCGCCGCCCGCAGCAGCACGGCCATCAGATATCCGCCGTTCAGCGGGCCCCCGATCGAGTACCCGTCGTCGAGGCACACGTCGTAGACGCCCTCGCCGACCCGGACCGCCCGGGTCGCCTCCCCGAAACCGCTCAACACACCCTCCCGAATGTTGTTCTGGAACACTGTATCTTGACTGGTCCATAGCCGTCCGTACAGGGAGATCCGGGCATTCACCGGCCATGACGGGACGGGAACTGATCGGTCAGTGCGTATGGGACGTACGCGGGGTGTGGGTCGGCCACGTGGTCGACGTGCGCATGGTCACCGGCAGCCGCAACCCGTTCAAGAGGGGCACCGAGCCCGAGACCGCCGGGCTGGTCGTGTCGGCCACCCGGGCGCAGTTCCTGCTCGGCGTCCACCGCGACGCCAACGGCCGCGTCAACGGCACGATGCAGCGGCTCACCCGGCTCCTGTACGCCCGCAGCCTGGTCGTCCCCTGGGATCTGGTCGAAACCAGCGATACCGGAGAAGTGCACCTCAAAGAACCGAAAGATGTCCTTCAGCGCCAATAGTCAAGAACCCTGCAAGCGATTCGCTACCGGCACGGCATACTTTCAGACTCGTCGGAGATCACCCCACTTTGCGAGTTGACCCCATGCCTGCCGAGAACCCCCCCGGTTTCCCCTACGACATCAGTGGCGGAGACCCGGACCGGACCATCAACTACCGGACGCCGCCGCCGCAGCAGCAGCAGCCGCAGCCGCACGCAGAGCCGACCCGGATCGACTTCGGCGGCACCCAGCAGATGTACGCCCCCCAGCAGCCCCCGCAGCAGGGCCAGTGGCGTCAGCCCGAGGAACTCGGTTACGGCCTGCCCCCCGTGGTGCACGAGCCCGTCCAGAAGCGCGGCCCCAAGGGCGCCATCATCGCCGTGATCGTCGCCGTGCTCGTCGGCCTCGTCGGCGGCGGCGGCGTGTGGGCCTTCTCCGCCCTGAGCGGCGGCGGCGCGCAGCCCGCCGAGGCTCTCCCGGCCGGCGCCCTCGCCTACGCCCGGATCGACCTCGACCCGGCCGCCAACCAGAAGCTGGCGCTGTTCAACATCGCCCGCAAGTTCACCGTCACCCAGGACGCCTTCTCGGGCGACGACCCGCGTGAGGCCTTCTTCAAGGCCATCTCGTCGGACAACGAGAGCTTCAAGGACATCAACTACGCGGCCGACATCGAGCCCTGGCTCGGCGACCGCATCGGCTTCGCCGTCATGCCCGGCAAGGACGCGAACCAGCCCGGCTTCGCCCTCGCGATCCAGGTGAAGGACGCCGACGCGGCCCGCGCCGGCATCGCCAAGCTCGACGCCGGCTCTGACACCAAGACCGGCGTGGCCATCCGGGGCGACTACGCCATCGTCTCCACCACCCAGGAGGAGGCCGACAAGTACGCCACCGGCCCCACCCTGGCCGAGTCGGCGAACTTCTCCGCCGACATGGAGGCCCTCGGCGAGCCCGGCGTGCTGTCCTTCTGGGGCGACCTCGGCCAGCTCGCCGCGCTGGGCGGCGCCCAGGTCGCCGACCCGGCCCTGACCGACCAGCTGAAGAACGGCCGCTTCGCGGGGGCGCTGCGGTTCGACGGCTCGTACGCCGAACTCGCCGCCATCACCCGCGGCGTCAAGAGCCCGGTCACCGTGCAGACCAGCCCGGTGAAGCTGGGCGAACTGCCCGACACCACCGCCGGCGCGCTGGCCGTCTCGGGCCTCGGCGAGGGCGTCAAGAGCGGCTGGGACCAGATCGTGAAGTCGGTGGAGGGCACCGGCGGCGGCGCCCAGTTCAGCCAGTTCATCACCCAGGCCCAGCAGCAGTTCGGCCTGACCCTGCCCGACGACCTGGCCACCCTGCTCGGCGACAGCATCACCGTCGCGATCGACTCGCAGGGCCTCGACGGCAACATGCCGAACGCCGGCGCCGTGCTGGCCACCGACCCGGCCAAGGCCGGCGAGGTGCTGACCAAGGTCGAGCAGGCGCTCGCCGTGGCCGGCGCGCCGCTCCAGCTCGCCAAGGCCCCCGGTGAGGGCAAGCTGGTCGTGGCGACCAACCAGGACTACGCGAACAAGCTCGCCGCGGGCGGCACGCTGGCCGACAGCGAGACCTTCCAGACCGCGGTCCCGAACGCCGACACGGCCGGGTTCGGACTGTTCGTCGACCTCGACAAGATCGAGAACCTGTACCTGCAGGGCATGTCGGACGAGGACAAGGCCAACCTCCAGGTGCTCCGCGCGGTGGGCATGAGCGGCGGGACCTCGGGGAGCGACGCGAACTTCTCTCTGCGCGTGCTGTTCAATTGACATACGGGAAGGACCCCGCCTCAACTCTCAGGGAGGCGGGGTCCTTCTCGCTTTTCTAGAGGTTTCCTGGCGCGAGCCACGGCCGTCCTTCGGCCGTCCGCGTCTCGCTCAAGCCCAGAGCTGCCCTTCGAGGCGGTCTTCGGCCTCGTCGAGGGTGCCCTCGTAGGCGCCGGTCGACAGGTACTTCCAGCCGCCGTCGGCGACCACGAACACGATGTCGGCCCGCTCACCCTCCTGCACGGCCTTGCGGGCCATGCCGATGGCCGCGTGGAGGGCGCAGCCGGTGGAGATGCCGGCGAAGATGCCCTCGGTGGCCAGCAGCTCGCGCGTCCGCTTCAGGGCGTCGGCCGAGGTCACCGAGTAGCGGGTGGTCAGCACCGACTCGTCGTAGATCTCCGGGATGAAGCCCTCGTCGACGTTGCGCAGGCCGTAGACGAGCTCTCCGTAGCGGGGCTCGGCGGCCACGATCTTCACGTCGGGCTTCTGCTCGCGCAGGTAGCGCCCGACGCCCATCAGGGTGCCGGTGGTGCCCAGGCCCGCGACGAAGTGGGTGACCGTCGGCAGGTCGTCGAGGATCTCGGGACCGGTCGACTCGTAGTGGGACCGCCAGTTGGCCGGGTTGCCGTACTGGTAGAGCATGATCCAGTCGGGGTGTTCGGCCGCCAGGCCCTTGGCCACCCGGACCGCCTCGTTGGAGCCGCCCGCCGCGGGCGACGAGATGATCTCGGCGCCGTACATGCGGAGCAGCTGGCGGCGCTCCTCGGAGGTGTTCTCGGGCATGACGCAGATCAGCTTGTAGCCCTTGAGCCGGGCCGACATCGCCAGCGAGATGCCGGTGTTGCCGGAGGTCGGTTCGAGGATCGTGCAGCCGGGGCTGAGCACCCCGTCCTTCTCGGCCTGCTCGATCATCCACAGGGCGGGCCGGTCTTTGATCGAGCCGGTCGGGTTGCGGTCTTCGAGCTTGGCCCAGATCCGCACGTCGGCCGACGGCGAGAGGCGGGGCAGCCCGACGAGCGGGGTGCGGCCGACCGACTCGATCAGCGAGTCGAAGCGCATCAGTGATCAGCCACCGGCGACGGCGGGCAGCACGGTGACCGTGTCGCCGTCGGAGACGGGGGTGCCGAGCCCGCCGAGGAACCGGACGTCCTCGTCGTTGAGGTAGACGTTCACGAACCGGCGGAGCTTGTCGTTCTCGACCAGCCGCGCCTTGATCCCCGGGTGCCGGGCCTCCAGGTCGCCGATCAGCTCTTCGATGGTGGCGCCGGAGGCGTCGACGGCCTTGGCGCCGTCGGTGTAGGTGCGCAGGATGGTCGGGATGCGGACCTCGATGGCCATGTCTCGTTCTCTCTCTTCAGGAAGGTCTGTGGTGTACGGGGAATGTGAACGATCAATGACAGTCGTAGACCACGACAGAACGAGAGTGCGCGAAGAGGCACGGTTGCACGCCCAGGGACATGTCATCCATTTTAAACGCCCGGTTCCAGGATCTTTACGTCCTCCTCCTCGATCACCCCGTCGACGATCCGGAACGACCGGAACTGGGTGAGCGCGGTGGAGTAGAGCACGTAGTGGGCGCCCGGCTCGGAGGCGTAGGAGACGTCGGTGCGCGAGGGGTAGGCCTCGGTGGCCGTGTGGGAGTGGTAGATCACGACGGGCTCTTCGTCGTTGTCGTCCATGTCACGCCAGACGCGGAACTGCTCCATCGAGTCGAACCGGTAGAACGTGGGGGACCGCTCGGCGTTCTCCATCGGGACGAACCGCTCGGGCACCCCGTTGCGCCCGGCGATGACGCCGCAGGCCTCGTCGGGGTGGTCGGCCGTCGCGTGGGCGATGATCTGGTCGACCAGTTCGCGCGAGATCGTCAGCATGCTCGGAACCTACCAAAGCGCCTGTACGAGGGTGTCCTGCAGGTAGGTCAGCCAGTCGTAGGTGACGAAGGCCGGGTAACGGGGGTCGTCGTCGCCCATTTCGGCGATCTCTTCGTGGATCTCCTCGGTGACCTCAAGACGTACACCCAGCACCAGCCGGAGGTCGTTGAGGGCGCGCAACCAGGCCTGGGCCTGTTCGGTGGTCAGCGTCACCTTGCCGCCTGCGGCGGTCTCGATCAGCGTGAGCGCGTCGGCGCGCTTGGCGTCGCGCAGATCACCCTCGGTGTAGCGGCGGAACTCGGCCGAGGCGGCGTCGTCGTCGGCGTAGGCCGAGGGGAAGAGGCGAGCGAGGACCGGGTCGGTCGGCTCGGTGGCGGGCCCGATGCGCAGCGCCCGCTCCAGCGGGTCGTCGCCGGTCTCCCCCGGCTCGACCACGTCGAGCACCATGGCGGCCACCAGCGAGCGGAGCACGCTGGCCTCGGCCGTGTCGAGGTGGACGGACACGCCCTCGCGCGTCGCCTTGAAACCGCGCCCCATCAGCCGTCCTTCTGCAGGGTGGCCCAGAGGCCGTAGGAGTGGAGGGTCTGGACGTCCCGCTCCATCTCCTCCCGCGTGCCGCTCGACACGACGGCCCTGCCCTTGTGGTGGACGTCGAGCATGAGCTTCTCTGCCTTCTCGCGGGCGTAGCCGAAGACGCTCTGGAAGACATAGGTCACATAGGACATGAGGTTGACCGGGTCATTCCAGACGATGGTCACCCACGGCAAATCTGGGCGAACGTCAGCTATCGGACGCTCAACCTCGATCGGAGCGGTGCTACCCACATCCCCAATCCTGCCTCACCGCGGTCGTACTCTCGACTCGTGCAAACGTCCATGAGCTCGGCCTTGCTAACAGACATGTATGAGTTGACCATGTTGCGGGCGGCCCTGGCCGGCGGCACCGCCCATCGCCGGGCGGTGTTCGAGGTCTTCGCCCGCCGCCTGCCCGCAGGCCGCCGCTACGGCGTCGTCGCAGGTACAGACCGGGTCCTCTCCGCAATCGAGACATTCCGCTTCGGCGAGCCGGAGCTGGAGTTCCTGGAGCGCGTCGTCGACCCGCCGACCCTGTCCTTCCTCGCCGACTTCCGTTTCTCCGGGGATGTGTACGGCTACCGCGAAGGTGAGACCTACTACCCGGGCTCCCCGATCATGGTCGTCGAGGGCACCTTCGCCGAGGCGGTGGTCCTGGAGACGGTCGTCCTGTCCATCCTGAACCACGACTGCGCGATCGCCTCGGCCGCCTCGCGCATGACCCAGGCGGCCCAGGGACGCCCGCTGATCGAGATGGGCTCCCGCCGCACCCACGAGAGGGCCGCCGTCGCCGCCGCCCGCGCCGCCTACCTGTGCGGCTTCGCGACCACCTCGAACCTCCAGGCGGGCCTCGAATACGGCATCCCCACGGCCGGCACCAGCGCCCACGCCTTCACCTTGCTCCACGACTCGGAGGAGGCCGCCTTCCGCGCCCAGATCGACGCCCTCGGGGCCTCGACGACGCTGCTGATCGACACCTACTCCGTCGAGGAGGCCGTGCGCACCGCCGTGAAACTGGCCGGCGGCGACCTGGGCGCGGTCCGGATCGACTCGGGCGACCTGGGGGTGGTCGCCATCGAGGTCAGGCGTCAGCTCGACTCCCTCGGCGCCGACCGCACCCGGATCGTCGTCACCGGCGACCTCGACGAACACGCCATCGCGGCCCTGGCCGCGGCCCCGGTCGACGGCTACGGCGTCGGTACGAAGCTGGTCACGGGCTCGGGCGCCCCGACGGCCAACCTGGTCTACAAGCTGGTCGACCGGGAGGACTCCACCGGGACCATGAAGCCGGTCGCCAAGACCTCGGTGGGCAAGCCGAGCAAGGGCGGCCGCAAGTGGGCCTACCGCTCCCTGTCCGACGGGATCGCGGCGGAGGAGATCGTCTCCACCCGTCCCGACGACTCCCTCGGACGTCCGCTGCTGGCCCCGCTGGTGCGCGGCGGCGAGATCGTCGGCCGCGAACCCCTCGACGCCGCCCGCGCCCGGCACCAGGAGTCGATGCGAGAATTGCCGCAAATCGCCCATAGCCTCTCGCCCGGCGACCCGGCTGTGCCTAGTATTTTCTCCTGATCGCGGGAGAGCGGCGCATGAGGACGACGCCGGTCTCCCGCGATCTTCTAGATTGGGACGCATGACCACCGCGCTTGTGATCGTCGACGTGCAGAACGACTTCTGCGAGGGCGGCAGCCTGCCCGTGACCGGCGGCGCGGGCGTGGCCGCGGCCATCAGCGTCCACGTGGCGCGCGGCGACTACGACCACGTCGTGGCCACCCGCGACTACCACGTCGACCCGGGCGCCCACTTCGCCCTCGACCCCGACTACATGACGACCTGGCCCGCCCACTGCGTCGTGGGGACGTCCGGAGCGGAGTTCCACCAGAACCTTGACACCGAACCCATCGAAGAGATCTTCAGCAAGGGCGCCCACGCGGCGGCCTACAGCGGGTTCGAAGGACATTCCACCGACGGAGTGGGGCTGGCGGCGTGGCTGCGTTCGCGCGGGGTCTCCCAGGTCGACGTGGTGGGCATCGCGACCGACCACTGCGTGCGGGCCACCGCCATCGACGCACGGGCCCAGGGGTTCGACGTGCGGGTGCTGCTCGACCTGACGGCGGGCGTGCTGCCGGTCACGACCGAGGTCGCGATGACCGAGATGGCGGCGGTCGGGGTCGAGCTGACGGGCCGCCCGATCGTGGCCGATGACCCGGAAGACTGACCTTCGTCGCTCAGCGTAGGACTACGCTTACCTAGCGTCATATCGTCTAGGTCGGCGGCTGGTCATGTTTGCTCTTGCTCTTGGTGTGTCGTGGTTGGTGCTGGCGCCCGTCTGCGTCTGGCTGCTCTTCGGGATCGGTCAACCGCTCCTCAACCGCCTCGGCGCCGTCGCGACGATCCTCGCCCTCGAAGGCGCGACGATCTTCCTCGCCTCCACCGCCCACCACCCCGAACCCCCGCCCGTGGCGGCGATCATGTCGCCCCGTCCGGTCCCGTCGCCGACGAACGAGTCCTGCCCCGTGCGGCTTCCGCATCCCGACGAGGTACGCCTGTCGCGCACCCACGTCACCATCCTCTGGCCCGCCGTCGTCGGCGAATGCGACACGGCGGCGGTCGTCCTGGGCGAGAAGGGCAACCGCCTGAAGGTGTGGGTCCACGAGGGCGCCCTGGTCGGCAACCACCGGGCGTCGGTGGTCCCGGTCAACATCGACGGCCACACGGCCTTCGTCGACGTCGCCCACAAACTGGCCCGGCACCGCTGGGTCGCGGTCGACGGCCGCAGCGGCGAGCGCATCCCCACGATCATCCACGGCTAGTGTCCCGGTCATGAAGGTGACCATGGCGAGCGTCGCCGCGCGGCCCGGCCGGCTGAACGAGGACTTCACCGGAGCCACCCCGACGGCGGCGGTCGTGGTCGACGGCGCCGGCATCCCCGGCGCCGAGCCGACCTGCCGGCACGGCGTGGCCTGGTACGCCACCACGCTGGGCGGCGGCCTGCTGGCGCTGCTGTCACTGGCCCCGGGTTCGAGCCTGCCCGCCCTGCTCGCCGAGGCCATCACCCGGGTGACCGACGTCCACCGGCACACCTGCGACGTGACCAGCCCCATCAGCCCGTCGGCGGCGGTGGCGATCGTGCGGGTGTCGGGCGACGGCCTCGACCACCTGGTGCTGGGCGACGCGGTCATCGTCCTCGACCGGCCCGGCGGCCCGCCGATCGTCACCACCGACCCGCGCGAGGTGGCCATCGGCAGGATCTATGAGGCCAGACTGGCGGCGATCACGCCGGGGAGCGACGAACACCGCCGTCTCCTCGGCGAGCTGCGCGCCCACCGGAATCGGCCGGGCGGCTTCTGGGTGGCCAGAGACGACCCGCGCGCGGCGGACGAGGCGGTCACCGGCCGTCACCCGATCGCCGACCTGTCGGCCGCCGCCCTGCTCAGCAACGGAGCCGGCCGAATCGTCGACCGTTTCGAGCTCACCGACTGGCCCGGAACCCTCGCCTTCTTGGCCTCAGCCGGACCCGGCGCCGTCATCGACCAGGTCCGGCAGGCGGAGAGACGCCACGCCGCAGAACCAGACGACGCCACCATCGCCTACTGCGACGGCCTCGACGACCGCTGAGGCCTCAGGGCACCCTGCGCACATACTCGACCTGGTCGATCAGCCCGCCCTCGCCGAAGTCGTATCGCCGGTTCTCCCCCGACTCCACGAACCCCGTCTTCACGTAGAACCGGCGCGACCGCGGAGTGTCGCGGAACGTCCACAGATGAACCGACCCGAACCCGTCTCGCTCCATCCGCGACAACGTCGCCGCCATCAGCGCCGCCGCGATCCCCGACCCCCACCCGTCAGGATGACCGTAGAAGCCGTGGATCTCCGCGGCGAACGCCCGGTCGGCGGAGGGCCCGTAGTAGGAGAAGGCCAGCGGACGCTCCTCAATGCGGGCCAGGAGAACCGTCTCGGACCCCTCGGCCAGCACCTCGTGCCACTTCCCCCGCCGATGAGCCACCGCCTTCTCGTAGTAGGACGGTTCGAAGAACGGCTCGTAGACGACCCAGCCCGCAGCATGGATCTCCCCGACCGCGTCGCCGTCGTCGGCCCGCGCCACTCCGATCTCGATCGTCATTTACGCCCGGCCGCCCACTTGCGGATCATCGCGATGCGCTCGCGGATCTGGTCGGCGGTCGCCTGCGCGATGGCCGGCCCGCCGCACGACCGCCGCAACTCGGCGTGGATGACCCCGTGGGGCTGCCCGGTGCGGTGGTTCCACGCCCCGACCAGCCCGTTGAGCTCCTTGCGCAGCTCGGCGATCTGCTCGTGGGGCGCCAGCTCTGGGGGCCCGGCCTTGGGCTTCTTCCTCGCGGCCGCCTGCTGGTCGGCCTGCCGCTTGCGCAGCAGCGAGGCCACCTGCTCGGGCTCCAGGAGCCCGGGAAGCCCGAGGAAGTCTTCTTCTTCGGGGGAGCCGGCGGCGGCGGCCGTGCCGAACTCACCGCCGTCGTAGAGGACCCGGTCGAAGGTCGCCGAGGCTTCGAGCGTCTGGAAGGGCAGCTCGTCGCCGAGGACGTCGGGCTGCTTCTGCTCGCGCTGGGCCTGCTCCAGGAGCAGGTCGTCGAGGCCGTCTTCGTCGCGCTTGCGGTTGAGGACGTGGTCGCGCTCGGCCTCCATCTCGGCCGCGAAGGTGAGCAGCAGCGGCACCGACGGGACGAACACCGACGCCGTCTCGCCGCGCTTGCGCATGCGGACGAAACGGCCGATGGCCTGGGCGAAGAACAGCGGCGTGGAGATGCTGGTGGCGTAGATGCCGACGGCCAGGCGCGGGATGTCGACGCCTTCTGACACCATGCGGACCGCGACGAGCCAGCGCTGCTGCGACGCGCTGAACTCCTTGATCTTCGCGGACGCCCCGGGGTCGTCGGACAGCACGACCGTCGCGCCCTCGCCCGTCACCGCGCGCAGGTGCTTGGCGTAGGCGCGGGCCGACTCGTGGTCGGTGGCGATGATGAGGCCGCCCGCGTCGGGCATGCCCCGGCGCACCTCGGTGAGGCGGCGGTCGGCGGCCTGGATGACCTGGCGGATCCAGTCGCCCTTCGGGTCGAGGGCGGCCCGCCAGGCCTGGCCGAGCTGGTCTTTGGTCAGCGGGGTGCCGAGCGTGGCGGTGATCTCGTCGCCGGCGCGGGTGCGCCACTTCATCTCGCCGCTGTAGGCGAGGAAGATGACCGGCCGCACGACCCCGTCGGCCAGCGCGGGCCCATAGCCGTAGCTGTAGTCGGAGACGCTGCGCAGCGCGCCCTCGGCGTCTTCGGTGTAGCCGACGAACGGGATCGGGTTGTCGTCGGAGCGGAACGGGGTGCCGGTCAGCTGGAGGCGGCGGGTGGCCGGTTCGAACGCCTCGCGGACGCCGTCGCCCCACGACTTCGCGTCGCCCGCGTGGTGGATCTCGTCGAAGATGACGAGCGTCTTGCGGCCCTCGGTGCGGGCGCGGTGGAGCGCGGGGTGCATCGCGACCTGGGCGTAGGTCACCGCGACGCCCGTGTAGTCGCGCGAGGTGGCGCCCTGGCTGTTCTTGAACTCGGGGTCGATGCCGATGCCGACCCGGCCCGCGGCGTCGGCCCACTGGCGCTTGAGGTGCTCGGTCGGCGTGACGATCGTCACGGCCTTGATGACGCCCCGGCTCAGCAGTTCGCTCGCGATGCGCAGCGCGTAGGTGGTCTTACCGGCGCCCGGGGTCGCGACCGTCAGGAAGTCGCGCGGTTCGCGGGTGAAGTAGAGGTCGAACGCCTCCTGCTGCCACGCGCGCAGCTTCGGGGCGGTGCCCCAGGCGGCGCGGTCGGGATATGACGGCGACAGGTGGGACGCGGCCGACGTGCTCACGCGCGCCTCCCGCCGGTCACTCGGACATTGCCGTATCTATCGGTTCCCCTCACGTGGCCACAGACTAGCCGGACCCACCGACAAGACGTGCCGAGGCCGCGAGATCCTCGCCATCGTGCCTGGTAACTGCTATCGCGCGCCCGTCATGATCGTGTCTATCTCGCGCCGCGAGACCGGGTCGTCGGGGTGCGCGAGGCCCAGCATGACCACACTGCGCCCCTCTTCGGCGGTGAGCACGGTGACCCGCAGGAAGGCCGGCTGGTTCACCACGTCGCGATACTCGGCCCGCACCGCGCGGGTGTGGCCGGTGCGTCCGCCGATCTCGACCTTCTCGTCGTCGACGACGTCGATCGTGTCGCCGTGCAGCAGCAGCCGCGAGTAGGTCTCGGCCAGCTTGAGCAGCGCGGGGCGCGGGTCGGCCGCGTCGAGCTTCTCCCCCGGCCGGGCCATCACGGTGGCGCGGTCGTCGTTGACGGCGACCGAGGTGAACCCGGTGACCGGCGCGAGCGCGCCCTCGTGCCACCCCGGCGGGATCGGGTAGGTGAGCCCGGCCAGCTCGTCGGTGACCAGCACCGTCTCGACCGGCGCCTCGGGGCGGCTCAGCACGAACAACACGATCCCCCCGATGACCGCACCGGCGCCCAGCGACACGATCGCGATCAGCAGGAGGCGGCGCAGCCCGCGCGGAATGCGGCGCGGCGGTGGAGCGGGCGTGCCGTACCAGCGGGCCGAAGGAGGCAGATCGTCGGCGTCGTCGGTGGGCGGCCAGACCCTCCGCTCGTCCATGCCGCCCAGTCAGTCACGCCGGAGCCCCAGCCGTCAACAACGATCACGGTTTCGCTATCACCAGAAGAGCCTCGTTCCGTTACGGCTCCGCCCACCCCGGCCCCGCCCGCCGACCCCGGCCCGCGCCGCATCCGGCGCCGACCGGTCTCGCAAGGCGACCGCCACGACGGCTCAGCCCCGGCCGCGCGGCAGGAACAGCGAGGCCGCCATCCCCATGTGGGGCCGAGGGGGCGCGATCGGCGCCTGGCCCGCCTGGGTGCCGAGCAGCCCGGAGACCATGCTCGACCGCGTTTGGATTCCCGCGACGCCGCCTCGGTAGGTCACCCACGCCTGCCGCATCCGCAGCCCCTGTCCGGCGGTGAACTGGTTCATGCAGCGGTCGTGGGCGTAGTCCATGAAGTTGTGGATCGGGTCCTCACCGGCCGCCGCGCACGAGTCCCGCCGATCGGGGCAGCCCTCGGTGGGGGTGGCCTGGAACGGGGTGTCGTCCACGGAGTCGCCCGGTTCGGAGCAGCCGTTCTCGAAGGTGTGGACGAGGCCCAGCCAGTGGCCGATCTCGTGGACGCCGGTGAAGCCGAAGTTGAAGTTGCGCAGCGCCCCACCGGGCAGGGTGCGCCAGTCGATCACGACGCCGTCCTGGCTGGGGTTGCCGGCGTACCAGTTGGGATAGGTCGCGTAGCCCAGCACCAGTTCGCTGAGCTGGGAGACGTACAGGTTGAGGGTTTCCGAGCCGCCCCTGCGCAGGCTGGTCTTCATGGGGTCTTCCATGCCGAGCGGGTTGCGGAACCAGTCGCGGTTCTCGGTGCGGGTGATGCCGCGCAGCGCGAACCGCACGCCCGTGTCGGCGCCGCCGTAGCCACCCGAGTAGGCCCGGTTGAGCACGTTGACCTGTTCGCGGACCGCCGCGTCGGGCGCGCCGGTGTGGCCGTCGGTGAGCACGTGGACCCACAGCGGCACGGTGACCGTCGGGGGGACCGGCCCGGGGTGGTTGCGCAGGGCCGCGTTCATCTGGGCGAACTCGGTGGCGGTCAGCGGCCGGGGCTCGGCGCGGCCGGAGGCGCGTTCGGGCGACGGGCAGTCGTGGTCGTGCCCGTGGTCATGCCCGTGCCTGTGATCGGCGCCTTCCGCGGGTGGGGCCGTCAGTGAAAAAAGGCATGCCAAAGAGACGGCGAGAAGACGCCGGGCCATTCGATTCCCCCGATGCGACCGGTCCGGACCAGAGTTCGAACGCTAGCCGCATCGGAGTCGATCAAGAGGTAGTGACACCCGTCACTTGTCGTCGCCCGACTCCCCCTTGGGGAGACCCTCGTAGATCTCCTTGCATTCGGGGCAGACGGGATACTTCTTCGGATCGCGGCTGGGCACCCACACCTTGCCGCAGATCGCCCGTACCGGCGCACCCGTGATGTAGCTCTCGGTGACCTTGTTCCGGTCGGCG
Source organism: Herbidospora galbida (assembly GCF_005233835.1). Taxonomy (GTDB): domain Bacteria; phylum Actinomycetota; class Actinomycetes; order Streptosporangiales; family Streptosporangiaceae; genus Herbidospora; species Herbidospora galbida. The sequence continues at coordinate 71,050 of NZ_SZQA01000004.1, forward strand.
TAGTGGCTGAACCGCTCGTGGTCGCCGTCGCCGCCGTGGGACGTGCGCGGGACGACCTCGGTCTTCTGGTCGGGAAGAATCTTCGTACTGCTCACGGGAACCGAGTCTACAAACTGTGGTGGCTCCCACCCCAAAAAAAAGGAGGGGAGCCACCGTTTGGGAGTTTCTCAGCCGATGTGCACCGCAGCGCCCTCGGTCTTGCGGCCGGCCCTGACGAGCAGGGCGATGACCGCCGCGAAGACCGCCACGCCGGCGCTGACCTCGAAGCCGAGGTGCAGGCCGTCCATGAACGACAGGTGCGAGGCGTTGGTGACCGCGCCGGCGATCTGCTCGGGCAGGCCGGTGGGGGCGGCGCCGTAGGAGGCGGCGTCCTTGAGACCCGCGAGCTGCTCCGGGGGGAACGACTGGGCGACGGGGCCGAGGTAGCCCTCGTACACCGACGAGACCTTCGCCGCGACGATCGCGCCGAGGATGGCGGTGCCCAGCGCGCCGCCGACCTGCATGGCCGACTGCTGGAGGCCGCCCGCGACACCCGAGAGCTCCTCGGGGGCGTTGCCGACGATGATCTCGGTGGCGCCGACGAAGACGGGCGACAGGCCGAAGGCCAGCAGCACGAACGGGATGGCGCTGTCGACGAACGCCGCGTCGATCGACAGGCGCGACATCAGGAACATCGCGACGGCGGTGATGAGCATGCCGCCCGAGATCATGATCCGCGGCCCGAGCTTGCCGATCAGGAACCCGGCCAGCGGCGAGGCGACGATCATGCCGGCGCTCATGGGCAGCATGCGCAGGCCCGACTCCAGCGGCGACAGGCCGTGGACGCCCTGGAAGAAGAAGGTCAGGAAGAACATCGCGCCGAACATGGAGAACGCGGTGAGGATCATCAGGGTCGTACCGACCGAGAACGACGCGTTGCGGAACAGGCCGAGCGGCAGCAACGGCTGGGAGACCCGGGTCTGCCACCAGAGGAACCCGACGAGGAACACGACGGCGACGGCGAGGGAGATCAGCGTGCCGGTGTCGCCCCAACCCCACTCGGGGGCCTTGATGATCGCCCAGACCAGCGAGAACATCATGATCGACAGCAGCACCACGCCCAGCCAGTCGACCTTGGAGAGGTACTTGGCCTTGCTCTCGCTCAGCGCCCACCAGCCCACCGCGAGGGCGATGACGCCGACCGGCACGTTGATGAAGAAGACCGACTGCCAGCTGACGTGCTCGACCAGCAGGCCGCCCACGATCGGGCCGGCCGCCGACGACAGGCCGATGATGCCGCCCCAGGCGCCCATCGCCATGTTGAGCCGGTCACCGGGGAAGGCCATGCGCAGCAGCGCCAGCGCGGCGGGCTGGAGCAGCGCGCCGAAGAGGCCCTGCAGCACACGGAAGGCGATCAGGGGGCCGATCGAGGAGGTCAGGCCGATCGCCAGCGAGGTCAGCGCGAAGCCGACGACGCCGATCAGGAACACCCGCTTGTGCCCGAAGATGTCACCGAGCTTGCCGGCGGTGATGAGGAAGACCGCCAGGGCCAGCAGATATCCGCTGGTCACCCACTGGAGGTCGGCGAGCGAGGCCTGGAGTTCGGCCCCGATGACCGGGTTGGCGATGGCGACGACGGTGCCGTCGAGCATCACCATGATCACGCCGAGCGAGACGGCCAGCAGGGTCAGCCACGGCCGAGCTGGGCCGGCTTCGCCTTGCGCCTCCTTCGGCAGGGCGGTGGTCTGTGACATAACGGGTTCTCCCCCGGATAGAAAGTCAACGCGACGTAGATTATGTCAGTCCATGACAGATGACAAAGTGTTTTATCCGACATATCCTGACAACTGGCAGCTGGTGAACTGAATGTTTCGAGGAGGTGACAGGGGTGGGTCTGCGTGAGCGCAAGAAGCTCAAGACACGCGTCGCGCTCATCGACGCGGCCCTCGACCTGTTCCTGGAGCAGGGCTACGAGTCGACGACGATCGACCAGATCGCGGCGGCGGTCGACGTGTCGCCCCGCACGTTCTTCCGCTACTTCGGCTCGAAGGAGGAAGTGGCCCTGGCGCCCGCCACCGACGCGCAGGACGTATTTCTATCGGAGCTCCACGACCGTCCCGGAACCGAGTCCCCCTTTACGGCGCTCGCCCAGGCCATGCGGGGCGCGGTGGCGCTCCTGCGCGACGGCGAACCGGAGGACAAGCAGCGCTTCCTCAAGGCCAGGCAGGTCGTCGAGGCGACCCCGACCATCTTCGCGGGCCAGATGCGCCTGATGCTCGCCAACGAGCGGCGCATCTTGGAAGAGGTGGCCAGACGCCGCGGAGCCGACGATCTGCGCAGCCAGTTCGTGACCGCGACGTTCACGAGCACGATCAGAGTCGGCTTCGAGAACTGCACGGTCGAAGAACTGAGCGACCTCGAAGGCATGACCAAACGCCTGGAAGACACCTTCGCTCTGGTGGACGACCTGATGACCCCCGACTGGGACCGCTGACGACCCCGGCTTCCCGGGGTGTGCCGTCAGTTCTGGGAGGGGTCGTCGGGATAGCTGGCCACGAAGGCCAGTTCGCCCGGCTGTCTCCTGAGGACCGTTCGCCACAGTGACGACGGGTGCGGGTGGAAGGTGTCGCCCGGTTCGGAGTCGACGATGTACCAGGCGCCCTGGGCGACCTCGCCCGCCAGCTGGCCCTGCGTCCAGCCGGCGTAGCCGGCGAAGATCCGCATCTGGGATATCTCGCCCGCCAGGATCTCGGGGGGCGCGTCGAGGTCGACGGTGCCGAGGCGGGAGACGCCCCGGCGGCCGGTGTGGAGGCGGCGCCAGCCGAGGGGTTCGGCGCCGCTCATGACGACGGCGAGGGCCAGGGCGCTGTCGGTCTGTACGGGCCCGCCCTCGAACAGGACCGACGGGCCGGTCACCAAAGGGTCCCAGGTGGGGAGTACCGACGTGACGCTGATGTCGCTGGGCCTGTTGATCACCACACCGAGCGTGCCGCCGTCTTCGTCGTGCTCCAGGATGAGGACGACACTACGCCGGAAGTTCGGGTCGTCGAGCAGTGGCGTCGCCACCAGCAGCCCACCGACGTAGATCGACTCCGCCATACCCTCCATGATGCGACAGGAAGGCCGATTCGCGCACGTCACCCCACCCCGTTACTCTGAGTTATGAAATTGGAGGACATGGGAACTCTCCGTACAAGAAAGATCTTGGCCGAGGGGGACCCGTGGGACAGAGCACACCGGCACGCAGGGCGTTCGCGCTGCTGGCCGCACCGATCGGGGCGGCGTTGCTGCTGCCCGGCCAAGCGGCCGCGGCCCCGCCTCCGCTCCAGGTGAAGTACGACAAGATCGACTGCGCCTCCGGCGAGGTCCTGGTCAGCATCACCAACCCCGGTCCCGACGCCCACGAGTTCACCCTCTACCGCGACGACGACGTCATCGCCCGCGGCCGCTCGGCGGCCAACGAGACCGTCGAGGAGTCGGTACGGATCACCCGGAGCGCCCGCCTCAAGGTCCACGGCGACGGCGAACAGGTCTCCGAACGCTGGATCGACGCCTGCCTGCCGGCCACCACCCGTACGGCCGGCCGGCAGAGGGAGGACCAGCAGGGTTCCGAAGAGGTCCACCACGGCCTGTTCGACTTCGGCAAGTGGGGCCAGGACCGCGAAGACCGTCAAAGCGAGGGCGGCGACCGCCAGCAGGGTCTGTTCGACTCCGGGAAATGGGGCCAGGACCGCGAAGACCGCCAAAGTGACGGCGGCGACCGCCAGCAGGGTCTCTTCGATTTCAGCAAATGGGGCCAGGACCACCACGACCACCAGGGCGACCGGGGCCACGGCCTGTTCGACTTCGACAAATGGGGTCAAGGCCGCGAAGACCACCAGGGCGACCGCCACCACGGCCTCTTCGACTTCGGCAAATGGGGCCAGGATCACCACGACCACCACGACCACGGCGGCTGGTGGGACCACCACGGCGACCGGGGCCACGGCGGCTGGTGGAACCGGGAAGAGCACAACTGGTGGAACCGCGACCACCATCACCACCACGACAACTGGTGGAACCGCGACGACCACCACCGCCACGGCGACCACCACGGCGGCTGGTGGGACCGCGAAGACGACCACGGCCCCGACCACGGCGGCTGGGGCGAACGCGAGGCCGAGAACATCGGCTGGTGGAACCGCGACCGCGTACACGACGAGGACGTGCTCCCCTACACCGGCCCGCCCGCCGACCTGTGGGGCAAGGTCGCCACGGCGGGCGGCCTGGTCATCATGGGCGGCGTCTTCTGGTGGCTGGCCCGTATCTGGCCCCGCCGAACCTTCCCGGTGACCCCTCGCTAGCTCGAAACGGCCCGGCCTGGAAACCCAGCCCGGGCCGGATCACACGCACCAGTCACGCCATCAGGCCGAAGCAGGTCGTACCGGAAACTACGCCTCGGTGAAGCCGCGGGCCTTGCCGCCCGCCGATTCCCGGACCGCCGCCGCGACCGCGCCCGCCACGTCGGGGTGGAACACGCTCGGCACGATGTAGTTGGGGCCGAGTTCCTCAGGTGACACCACCGCCGCCAGGGCGCGGGCGGCGGCCAGGAGCATCTCCTGGGTGACCCCGTCGGCCTGGGCGTCGAGGAGGCCGCGGAAGACGCCGGGGAAGGCCAGCACATTGTTGATCTGGTTGGGGTAGTCGGAGCGGCCGGTCGCCACCACGGCCGCGTGTTCGCGCGCGTCGTCGGGCGACACCTCGGGCTCGGGGTTCGCGAGGGCGAAGACGACCGCGTCGGAGTTCATCGTCGCGATGTCGTCGCCGGTCAGGATGCCGGGGGCGGAGACGCCGATGAACACGTCGGCGCCCTTGACGGCGCCGCGCAGGTCTTCGCTGTAGCCCTCGGCGTTGGTGTGCTCGGCGATCCAGCGCAGCGACTCGTCGAGGTCGTCGCGGCCCTGGTGGACGGCGCCCAGGTAGTCGCACACGATGACGTTCCGCGCCCCGGCGGCGAGCAGCAGGCGCAGCACGGCGGTGCCGGCCGCGCCGGCGCCGGCGAGGGTGATGCGGACGTCGGGCAGTTCCTTCTTCACCACCCGCAGCGCGTTGGTGAGCGCGGCCAGCACGACGATCGCGGTGCCGTGCTGGTCGTCGTGGAAGACGGGGATGTCGACGAGTTCGCGCAGCCGGCGCTCGATCTCGAAACAGCGGGGCGCCGAGATGTCTTCGAGGTTGATGCCGCCGAACCCGGGCGAGATGGCCCGGACGATCTCGACGATCTGGTCGGCGTCCTGCGTGTCGAGGCAGATGGGCCACGCGTCGATGCCGGCGAACCGTTTGAACAGGGCGGCCTTGCCCTCCATCACGGGGAGGGCTGCGGCGGGGCCGATGTTGCCGAGGCCCAGGACGGCGGAGCCGTCGGTCACGACCGCGACCGAGTTCCGCTTGATCGTCAGGCGGCGGGCGTCTTCGGGGTTGCGGGCGATCGCCATGGAGACCCGCGCGACGCCCGGCGTGTAGGCCATCGAGAGTTCGTCGCGGTTGCGCAGCGGCACCTTCGACTTCATCTCGATCTTGCCGCCGAGGTGCATCAGGAAGGTCCGGTCGGAGACCTTGTGGATCACCACGTCTTCGACCTCGCCCAGGCGGTCGACGATCGCCTGGGCGTGGTCGGTGTCACGGGCGGCGCAGGTCACGTCGATGCGCAGCTTCTCATGTCCGGCGTTGGTCACGTCGAGGGCGGTGACGACGCCTCCGGCGTTCTCGACCGCATGGGTGAGCTGGCTCACCGCCTTGCCCCCTGCGGGCACTTCCAGACGGACGGTGATCGAATAGGACACGCTGGGCACGGTAGCCACGTCAATCCGCTCCTTTGCGCATTGGGTGTGCATCCAATCGTGCCACCATCCAGCAGGTGATATGCCCGGTTCAGAAGAGCGCGGAGGCGAGACCGCGGCGCGCCTTGGCCACCGAGGGATCGTCGGCGGGCAGCGTCTCGAACAGGCTCAGCAGGTGGACGCGGGCCTTGTCGCGGTCGTCGCCGGCGCTCCGGCGGACCGTGGCGATGAGCCGGTCGAAGGCGGCGTCGACCTGGCCGCCGAGCAGTTCGACGTCGGCGGCCTGGAGCTGCAGCGCCACGTCGGCGGGCGCGGCGGCGGCCCGGTTCAGCACGTCGGCGGGGTCGAGGTCGAGGGTGCGGCTGAGCAGGCCGACCCCGGCCAGGCCGATCTTGGCCTCTTCGTTGCCGGGCTGGCGGGCGAGCAGCCGCTGGAAGGCCTGGGCGGCGGCCTCGAGGTCGCCGTCTTCGATGGCCATGTCGGCGGCGAGCAGGTCGGGGTCGACGGCGGGCTCCTGCGGGGTGGCCTCGTCGTCTCCCTCGCCGGGCGGCGGCAGCGCGACGCCGAGCTGCTCGAAGACCTGGGCGATGGCCTGACGCAGCTGCGGCTCGGACAGCGGCCCCTCGAACAGCGGCATGAGCTGCCCCTGGAAGGCCAGGTAGACGGTGGGGATGGCGCGCATCCGCAGCGCCTGGGCCAGCTCGGGGTTGGCCTCGACGTCGACCTTGGCCAGCAGCCAGGCGCCCTTGGCCTCGGCGGCGAGCTTCTCGAGCGCGCGGCTGAACTCCTGCACCTGGGCGGCCCGCGGCACCGTCGCCTCGACGACGATCGGCACCCCCATCGACCGTTCCACGACCTCGGTCGTGAAGGTCGCCGCCGTAGCGTCGATGATCTCGGGCGCCGCGCCGGGGGCGGCCGGGTTCTGCGCGGCGGCCTCCCGCCGGGCCTGCGCGTCGAGGGCTTGCTTACGGGCGCCGAGGTCGATGGCGCCGTAGAGCGATCCGGGTCGAGAGAAGTCCGCTGCCATAAGGCCAATCCTGCCGCATCGGCGAGGGCTCCCACTCCGCACCCCGGAAAACCTCTGCTCCGTTACGGCTCCGCCCACCCCGGCCACCTCCCGCCGCCCCCCGCGCCCACCGTCCATGGCGCCCAGGACCGCGGGAGCACGCGCCGCGACGCCGGGCAGACCCGGCCGTCCGACGACGTCTGGGCGGCCCGAACGGTCTAGAACCGCGGCGGTTCGGTGTAGGTCCCCCACTCGTCACGGAGGACGTCGCAGATCTCGCCGAGGGTGGCCTCGCGACGGGCGCACTCGATCATGGGCGGCACCATGTTCCCGGTCCCCCGCGCGACCTCCAGCAGTTCGCGCAGGGAGGCGTCGACCGAGGCCTGGTCGCGGGCGGTGCGCCGGGCGGCGAGCACCCGGTTCTGCTCCTTCTCCACCTCGTGGCTGATCCGCAGGATCTCCAGCGGCTCCTCGGTCGTGGCGGTGTGGCAGTTCACCCCCACGATCTTCTTCTCGCCCTTCTCCAGCTTGCGCTGGTAGTCGAAGGCCGCCTCGGCGATCTCCGACATGAACCACCCGTCTTCGATCCCCCGCAGGATCCCGCCGGTCATCGTGCCGTCGGGCCCCATCTCGCGGATCTTCGCGAAGATCGCCTCGGCCTCCTCCTCCAGGCGGTCGGTCAGCGCCTCGACGTACCAGGAGCCGCCCAGGGGGTCGGCCACGTTGACGACCTCGGTCTCCTCCATGATCACCTGCTGGGTGCGCAGCGCGATCTCGGCGGCCTTGGCCGACGGCAGGGCGAGCACCTCGTCGAGCGCGTTGGTGTGCAGCGACTGGGTGCCGCCGAGCACCGCCGCCAGGGCCTCGACGGCGGTCCGGACGATGTTGTTGTCGGGCTGCTGGGCGGTCAGCGACACTCCGGCCGTCTGGGTGTGGAAGCGCAGCCACTGCGCCTTCTCGGTCGTCGCGCCGTAGACGTCGCGCATCCAGCGGGCCCAGATGCGGCGGGCGGCGCGGAACTTGGCGATCTCCTCGAAGAAGTCGATGTGGGCGTCGAAGAAGAACGACAGGCCGGGGGCGAACACGTCGACGTCGAGCCCCCGCGACAGGCCCAGCTCGACGTAGCCGAACCCGTCGGCGAGGGTGAACGCGAGCTCCTGCGCGGCCGTCGAGCCGGCCTCGCGGATGTGGTAGCCGGAGACCGAGAGGGGCTTGTAGGCCGGGATCTCGGCGGCGCAGTACTCCATCAGGTCGCCGATGAGGCGCAGGTGGGGTTCGGGGGCGAACAGCCACTCCTTCTGCGCGATGTACTCCTTGAAGATGTCGGTCTGCAGGGTGCCGTTGAGGGCGCGGGCGGGCACTCCCTGGCGTTCGGCCGCCACGACGTACATGCAGAAGATCGGCACCGCCGGGCCGCTGATGGTCATCGAGGTCGTGACGTCGCCCAGCGGGATGCCGTCGAACAGCAGGTCCATGTCGAGGGCGCTGTCGATGGCCACGCCGCAGTGGCCGACCTCGCCGAGCGAGCGGGCGTCGTCGGAGTCGCGGCCCATGAGAGTCGGCATGTCGAAGGCGACCGACAGGCCGCCGCCGCCCGCGCCGAGGATCATCTTGTAGCGCTCGTTGGTCTGCCGGGCGTTGCCGAAGCCGGCGAACTGGCGGATCGTCCAGGGACGGCCCCGGTAGCCGGTCGGATGGAGGCCGCGGGTGAAGGGGAACTCACCCGGCCAGCCGATGCGCTCGAACCGGGGATCGGGCGCCGCCGGGCCGTAGACCGGGTCGACCGGAAGCCCCGACAGGGTGCGGAATTCGCGGTCGCGTTTCGGCGCCGCGTCGAATCTCGCCTGCCACCGCGCGCGGCCGGAGTTGATCTCGTCCATGTGACCTCCCGCCCAGATACTAGGACGTCCTACTAGTTATCGCCAGGGTTAGGGAGATCAACACCTCAATGTCACACATTGATTGCGAATTTCCACTGACCTATGACACGGGGCGTCAATCACCAAATATGAGCGTCGTCCCAATCTGCCTACAGGGAGGTGGCAGTGAAGCGCAGCATCGTCATCGCGTCCGCTGTGGTGTTAACCGCGGCGGCGCTGACGGCGCCCGCCACGACGGCTCAGGCCCAGGTGCCCACCGTCGCGGCCGACACCGCTAGCGAGTACGTCGTCCTTTACAAGGAGGGCGCCAGCACCGCCGAGGCCCAGAAGGCCGTCCAGGCGGCCGGCGGCTCCGTCGTGAAGGTCAACACCGCCGTCGGCGTCGCCACGGTCAGCACCACGAACGCCGGTTTCGCGGCCGCCGTCTCGGCCAGCCCGCTGATCGAAGGGGTCGCCCACAACCGGGTGATCGGCCATGCCCCCGAGGTCAACGCCCGCGCCAAGGCCGCGCTCAAGAAGGTCGTCGAGTCGCGCGCCCTTGAGAAGGAAGGCCGCAACCACGGCGGCCAGATCAACAAGAAGTGGGGCAAGAAGCCCTCCGCCGAGCCGCTCGACGAGGCCCAGTGGGACCTCGACCAGATGAAGGCCAACGAGGCGCACAAGTACGAGACCGGCGACAAGCGGGTCCTCGTCGGCATCCTCGACACCGGCGTCGACGGCAGTCACCCCGACATCGCCCCGAACTTCAGCAACCGGCTGAGCCGCAACTTCACCACCGACGTCCCCGTCGACGCCAACGGCGACGAGATCGACGGTCCGTGTGAGGCCGAGCCCGACCAGTCGTGCAACGACCCCGCCAACGTCGACGAAGACGGCCACGGCACGCACGTCGCGTCGTCGATCGCCTCGCCGCTGAACAAGCTGGGCGTCGCGGGCGTGGCCCCGAACGTGACGATCGTCAACATCCGGGCCGGCCAGGACTCGGGCTACTTCTTCCTGCAGCCCTCTGTCGACGCCCTGACCTACGCCGGCGACATCGGCGTCGACGTCGTCAATATGAGCTACTACATCGACCCGTGGCTGTTCAACTGCGTCGACAACCCGGCCGACTCCCCCGCCGCCCGCGCGGAGCAGGCGACCATCATCAAGGCCACCCAGCGGGCGCTGAACTACGCGCACCGCAAGGGCGTCACCCTGGTGGGCGCGGCCGGCAACGAGGCGATCGACTACACCAAGACCAACGTCGACTCGGGCAGCCCCGACTTCGCCAGCGAGCCGGGCGAGGCGCCCTACGACCGGACGATCCCGCCGAGCTGCATCTCGCTGCCCGGTGAGGGCGAGCACGTGATCTCCGTCTCCTCGACGGGCATCAGCAAGCGCAAGTCGTACTACTCCAGCTTCGGCAACGGGTACATCGACGTCGCGGCCCCCGGCGGCGACACCTACGACACGCCGGGCAACACCCGTGACGTCACCAGGGCGACCCTGTCGGCCTACCCCGAGTCGCTGGCCCGCGCCAACGAGGAGATCGACGAGAACGGCGTTCCGACGGTCGACTACGTGGTGCGCGACTGCAAGGGCTCGACCTGCGCCTACTACCAGTACCTCCAGGGCACCTCGATGGCCTCGCCGCGCGCCGCCGGCGTCGCCGCCCTGATCGTCAGCAAGTACGGCCGCGCCACGTGGGGCGGCGGCTTCGGCCTCGACCCCGACGTGGTGGAGGCCCGCCTGAAGGCGACCGCGGTCAAGACCCCGTGCCCGCCCGGCGGCAGCTACACCTACACCCGTCACCTGCCGACCGGTTCGACCGTGACCGCGACGCACACCTGTGAGGGCAACACCCTCCGGAACGGCTTCTACGGTTCCGGCATCGTGAACGCCCTGAGGGCCGTGGGCCACTAAGCCCGTCAGCCGTCAAAAGGGGGCCCGTTCCGCTACCGCGGGGCGGGCCCCTCGCCGTCGGTGAAGTCGCCCGCCGCGACCCGGAGGGTGCGCAGGCTGTCGAACATGTCCTTGAGCGCGGTGTGGTCGTACATGCCGAGACCGAAGTCGGCCCCCATCAGGTCGGCCGTGGCCCCGCGCACGGCCTCGCGCCCCGCGTCGGTGATCTCGGCCAGGACGCCGCGCCCGTCGTTGGGGTTGCGCATGCGCCGGACCAGCCCCGCCTTCTCCAGGCGGTCGACGGTGTTGGTCACGCTCGTCGGGTGGACCATGAGGCGCTCGCCGATCTTCGACAGCGGCAGCGCGCCGGTCCGGCTGAAGGTGAGCAGCACCAGTGCCTCGTAGCGGGCGAAGGTCAAGTCATAGGGCTTGAGCAGCGCGTCCAGTTGCGCGATCAGGATCTGGTGGGCTCTCATGATCGAGGTGACCGCGGCCATGGCGGACGACGGACCGAACCGCTCTCGCCAGGTCTCGGCGGCGCGCTCGATGGGGTCGAACGGCAGGTTGAGGGGCACGCGCCTACCGTAGCGCGGCGATAGTCCGCTTTGGGACTTCACGCACCGTGACCAAACTCAGTCCTTGACCAGAAGAAGCACCCCCCAAACATTACGCTCCGTTATGGTTATCGGGGTTCGACGGGGGGTCCTACATGGGGCGTGAGCACAAGGGCGTGTCACGCGAGGAGCTGAAGCAGAGCGCGGTCGTGACGGTGACCGTGCTGCTCGCCCTCGGTCTGGTGACGGCCTGGACGGTGCTCATCCCCGGAGTGATGGCCTGGGACAACATCGTGATCGCGGTGATCGGCTCGGTCCGGCTGACCGGCCCGGTGGCGTGCGCGTTCGCGGCCTGGGTGGCGGTGCGCAAGCGCCGGTCGAAGAACCGCCCCGAGTCGTGGCGGGTGCTGAAGGCCCCGGTGGCGATCCTCGCGGTCGTGACCGGCTCGTTCGGGGCGACCGTGATGGTGCTGTCGCTGCGGGCCGTCGCCGACGAGCAGGCCGGGAAGCTGCTGCCCAGCGGCCTGGCCATGGGCGCCGCCGGTCTGGTCCTGTACGTCGTCCTCGGCTGGGTCATCGGCTGGCTGATCCCCTACTCGATCACGCCGATGCTCGCCGGGTTCACCGTCTACGCGGTCTTCACGTGGATCTCCACCCGCACCACCTGGGCCGACCGGCTCGCGCCGGGCACCCGCGAGCCCTACGACCTGTTCGAGGGCCTGAGCACCACCGCGTTCGTCGACCAGACCCTCTGGCTGCTGGGCCTCAGCCTGGCCCTGCTCATGGGCTGGACGGCCGCGGTGACCCGCCATTCGGTGGCGCTGGCGGCGGCGATGGTCGCGGTGCTGACGGCCGGGGTCGGGGTGGCCCGGCTGGTGTCCGACCACCGTCCCCACCCGGGCCAGGTGGCCTACTCGTGCCAGGACTGGCCGATCACGGTGTGCGTCCACCCCGGCATGAAAGAGGGCCTGCCCGAGCTGGGCACCGCCTTCACCGGCATCGCGGCCCGGCTGAGCGGCACCCCGGCGGCCTTCAACCGGGTCGAGCAGCACTCCCGCAAGACCGGCGAGACCCTCCAGGGCGGGGTGGTCCCGATCCACGTCGACGACCTCGGCGCCGGCTACGCCGACCGCGCGGCCCGCGAGTTCGTCGAGCGCCTCTCCCGTCCGTGCCCGGCGCAGCGATCGGCCGGATACCGCGAGATCGTGCTGGCCTGGCTGCGCGGCGAACCGCTGCCGCCGGGCGACTACCCCGAGCACCAGACGGCCTCGGCCTGGTTCGCGGTGCTCACCGAGCAGCAGCGCCGCGAGTGGCTGCGCATGTACTACGCCGACTTCGCCAACTGCCGCCTGCAGGCCGCCCACTTCGGCGCGGCGGCGTACACCCATCCCGTGCCGAGCCCCACGGTGATGTCTGGCCCACAGGCGAGGTGAAACGGCGGGCTTTGCGGGAAGATGTCCCACCGTGACCGGACAGACTCGCGCACCGCTCGCTCAACCGGCCCCAGTGAGGCGCGGCCCCCGCCGCGCCTGGCGCTGGCTCGCCGGTTTGTTGTTCGTCGCGCTGCTCCTCGTGGTGGGCGGCCGACTGGCCTGGACGTGGCTCGACCCGTTCGGGGAGCAGAGCATCGACCGCAGCCAGCCCGCGCTGCTGCAGTCGATCCAGAACATGAGCCGCTACCAGGCGGCCACCGGCAGCTTCCAGGTCATCGTCGACCTCGAGAAGGACGCCGCCTTCCTGCCCGACGCCGTCAAGGGCACCCGCACCCTGTTCGTCGGCGCCGGCACGGTCGACGCCTACGTCGAGTTCGGCGGCCTCACCGGCGAGGCCGTCTCGGTCTCCGAAGACCGCAAGTCGGTGACCGTGACCCTGCCGCACGCGGCGCTGGAGAAGCCCAGCCTCGACAACAGCCGCTCCTACGTCTACGCGCAGGAACGCGGCCTCATCGACCGCGCCCAGGACTTCCTGTCGTCGAACCCGCCCGACCAGAAGGAGCTCTACCTCCTGGCCGAGAAGAAGATCACCGAGGCGGCCACCGCCAGCGACCTGCGCAACCGCGCCGACCAGAACACCAAGGCGGCCATCGAGGGCATGATGAAGGCCCTCGGCTTCACCAACGTCACGGTGAAGTACGGCCCCCAGCCGTAGCGACGACGAGGCCCTCCGATCGGAGGGCCTCGTTCACGCGCCCGCTAGATGTAGCCCCACTTCCGGGCCACGTCGCGGAGCATCTCGGGCACCTCTTCCGGCGCCGGCAGCTCCCGCCCCGGCTGCACCCGGCCGGACTGGATCTTGTCGCGCCAGTCGCCGATGCCCTTGGTGAAGTCGGTCGGCTTGTTGTGGCGGCCGTAGTCGAGCATCCCGTCTTCGAACGGGATGCGCAGCGTGGCGCACAGCGCCCGCAGCTCGTTCTCGGGGTCGGTCGTCAGCTTCTCGTAGGTGATCTCATGACCGGGCAGGCGGTGGCGGGCCTCCTCCAGGTACTTCATGTACTGGAAGGTGTGCCGCACCGCCTCGTGCATCGGCCGCTTGACCGGGTCGGCCTCGTGCCACGAGCGGGCGATCGAGAGCGGGTGGCGCAACAGGAAGACGAACCGGGCGTCGGGCCAGCAGATCGACAGGCGCTTCCACGCGAACACGTTGCTGGGGGTCTTCTCCACCAGGGTCGGCTTGCCCGAGCGGATCAGCTCGCGGTGCAGCAGCCGGTCCCACAGCAGGTGCTCGACGTCACTCTGGTTGTGGCCGAGCGCCACGACGGCCTGGCGGACCGGGTCGGTGTTCAGGTTGGTCGAGATGCGCCGGAAGTGGGTCTCGATGGGCGAGTGCAATTGGGAGTGGCTGTTCATCATCGACCGCAGCAGGGTCGACCCCGAACGGGGCGGCGACAGGATGAACACCGGCGCGCGCAACAACCGGTCGGCTTCGAGGTCGGCGGGGGGACGCGCGACGTCGCCCTCGAGCCGGGCCGGCAGCGGGGGCGTCATGGGCTTCGGCGGCGAGACCGGCCGCACGGGCAACTTCTGACGCTGGATCGTATAACCGGTCACGCCCTCAAGGGTCGTATTGACCACTTGCTTCCACTTCATGGCTGGCAACGTAGGGACACCAAGTTAATCGAGGGTGAACTTCGACTGGGAAACGTCGAAGTGCGTCACAGCTCCGCAATCACATTGTCAGCCGCAGTATAAGGGTCGGCAAGGCCGTCCAACACGTCTTGGGCGAGGCGGTATAGGCGCAGGTCACTGGCCGGATCGCCGAATCTGTCCCGCAATGCGCGCAGTGCGACCGCGGTGATTTCGTCGCGGGCCCGCGCAAGGCGTCTGGCCCTTCCTTCTCCGGTTTCACTCAGATGACGCGCGTGGTCGTCGAGCGCTTTCACGAGGTCGCCGATTCCCTCGTCGCGGACGGCCACCGTCGGCACCACCGGGGGCCGCCAGGCGGCGCCGCCGAGCGAGATCATGTTGCGCAGGTCGCGCACCGTCGACTGGGCGCCGTCGCGGTCGGCCTTGTTGACCACGAACACGTCGGCGATCTCGAGGATGCCCGCCTTGGCGGCCTGCACCCCGTCGCCCATCCCGGGGGCCAGCAGCACGACCGTGGTGTCGGCGAGCGCCCGGACGTCGACCTCCGCCTGCCCGACCCCCACGGTCTCGACCAGGACGACGTCGAACCCGGCCGCGTCGAGCACGCGCAGCGCCTGCGGCACCGCCCACGACAGGCCGCCCAGGTGACCGCGCGTCGCCATCGACCGGATGAAGACGCCGTCGTCGAGCGCGTGGTCCTGCATGCGCACCCGGTCGCCGAGCAGCGCGCCGCCGGTGAAGGGCGACGACGGGTCGACGGCCAGCACGCCCACCCGGTCGCCCCGCGCGCGCAGCGCCTTGACGAGCGCGGCCGTCGTAGTCGACTTGCCGACGCCCGGCGAGCCGGTCAGGCCGACGACGCGGGCCCGGCCCGGCGCCTTCAGCAGCTTCGCCGCCTCCCGCAGCTCATTGTCGGAGCCGCTCTCGACCAGCGAGATGAGGCGCGCGACCGCGCGGGCGTTGCCGGCGCGCGCCTTCTCTACGAGGTCGTTCACGCGGGGACGCTGATGATCAGGGCGTCGCCCTGTCCGCCGCCGCCGCAGAGGCCCGCCGCGCCGAGGCCGCCGCCCCGGCGGCGCAGCTCGTGGGCCAGGGCCAGCACGATCCGGGCGCCGGAGGCGCCGATCGGGTGGCCGAGCGCGATGCCGCCGCCGTTGACGTTCACCTTGTCGAGGGAGATGCCGAGCTCCTTCGCCGACTGGAGCACGACCTGGGCGAACGCCTCGTTGATCTCGACGAGGTCGAGGTCGCCGGCGTCGAGGCCCTGCTTGGCCAGCGCCTGGGCGATGGCGTTGGCGGGCTGCGACTGCAGCGAGTTGTCGGGGCCCGCCACGTTGCCGTGGGCGCCGATCTCGGCCAGCCAGGTCAGGCCCAGCTCCTCGGCCTTGGCCTTCGACATGACGACGACCGCGACCGCGCCGTCGGAGATCTGCGAGGCCGATCCGGCGGTGATGGTGCCGTCCTTGGTGAAGGCGGGCCGGAGCCTCGCCAGCTTCTCGGCCGTGGTGTCGGGGCGCACGCCCTCGTCGGCGGTGAACTCGTCGACGGCGACGATCTCGTCGTCGAAGACGCCGTTCTTGATGGCGGCGGCGGCGAGCTGGTGGGACCGGGCGGCGAAGGCGTCCTGGTCCTCGCGGGAGATCTTCAGGCGGGCGTTGTGGCGCTCGGTCGACTCGCCCATGGCGATCTGGTCGTAGGCGTCGGTGAGGCCGTCGAAGGCCATCGAGTCGAGCACCTCGGCGGCGCCGTACTTGACGCCCTTGCGCAGACCCGGCAGGAGGTGCGGCGCGTTGGACATCGATTCCATGCCGCCGGCGACGACGATGTCAAACTCGCCGGCGCGGATGAGCTGGTCGGCCAGGGCGATCGCATCGAGGCCGGACAGGCAGACCTTGTTGATCGTGAGCGACGGCACGCTCATCGGGACGCCGGCCTTGACGGCGGCCTGACGTGAGGGAAGCTGCCCCGCGCCTGCCTGGAGGACCTGCCCCATGATCACGTACTGTACGTCGGAGGGGGCGACACCGGCCCGCTCGAGCGCGGCCTTGATGGCGACGCCGCCCAGTTCGACGGCGGACAGACCGGAGAGGGCGCCGAGCAGACGGCCGATCGGCGTGCGAGCTCCGGCGACGATGACGGAACCGGACATTGGAGGGCCTCCTACGCGATATGGGGGCGACGGTGTCACCATACCCAGCAGCGTTCAGCGCCTAGTCAAGGAGGGCCTGCCAATGTTTCTGCGAATCGACCATGTGGGCATCGCGTGTCACAACCTCGAGGAGAAGATCGAGTTCTACGAGTCGACGTTCGGCCTCGTCGTGGTGAGCCGCGAGGTCAACGAGGCGCAGGGGGTCCGCGAGGCCATGCTCCACGTGGCCGACGGCGAGGGCGGGACGAGCTACGTGCAACTGCTCGAACCGCTGAGTCCGGAGACGGCCGTCGGCAAGTTCCTGGCCAAGCGCGGCGAGGGCGTGCACCACATCGGTTACGGGGTGGCGGACGTCAGCAAGGCAATGGCGGAAATCGCCGCAAAAGGTGTCAGGTTGATTGACGAACGCCCACGTCATGGCTCTATGGGTGCCTCAATCGCGTTTCTCCACCCCAAGGATGTGGGAGGAGTGCTGACAGAGCTGGTCGAGGCTCCGAGGGCGTAATGGAACGTAAGAAAGGTTCATACGTAACAAGTCGCGCAGAAAGTCCGTGGAGGCCTCCAACGGCGCACGCTCGGAGTACGCTGGCCTTCCACCGGACGTGGATCCCACCCTAATGGGCTCCTCGCCTCGGATGTCCCAAACCCCCCGTCCGGCCCGTGTAGCCGTCTCGACAACCCAGGATCGAGCCTCATGCAGTCCGACATCGATGCCCAGCTCAACAATTTCTTCGAAGACGCCCCCTCCCGGGAATTCGACGTGGTGCTTCGTGGCTATGACCGGCACCAGGTCCACGACCACTTGAAGCAGCTCGACACCGATTTGCGGCAGGCGCGTGAGCAGGTCGGCTCGCTTCAGCGCGAGTTGTCCGACTCGCAGCGCCAGTTGCAGGAGCAGGAGCGTCCGACCTACTCGGGCCTCGGCGCCCGGATCGAGCAGCTCCTGCGTCTCGCTGAAGAGCAGGCCACCGAACTGGTGCAGGCGGCACGGTCGGAGGCCAACGAGATCAAGGCCGCCGCCAAGGTCGACGCCGCCGACACCCGGGCCGCCGCCGAGAACGAGGCCGCCGAGAAGCGGGCGCTCGCGACGCGTGAGGCCGACGAGATGCGCACGGCCGCCGAGCGCGACGCCGAGGAGATCCGGGGCACGGCCAAGCGTGAGGCCGACGAGCTGACCAACACGACCGAGCGCGAGGTCGCCAAGCAGCGCGCCACCGCCGATCACGAGGTCGCCGAGAAGCGCGCCGACGCCGAGCGCGAGATCGCCAAGCTGCGCACCACCACCGAGCGTGAGGTCGCCCAGCTGCGCGCCAGCACCAAGCGCGAGCGCGACGAGATCCTCACCACCGCCAAGCGCCAGGCCGACGAGATGCGCGCCCAGGCCCAGCGGGTGCTCGAGGAGTCCGAGGCCAAGCGGGCCCAGGACGAAGCCGAGTTCGAGATCCAGCTCGCCAGCCGCCGCGAGGAGGCCGAGCGCCAGGAGGCCGAGCGCCACGCCACCGCGCAGGCCAACACCCAGAAGCTGGTCGCCGAGGCCGAGCAGCGGGCGGCCACCGCCGAGCAGCGCGCCACCAAGGCCACCCAGCAGGCCGAGCAGACCCGGCGCGAGGCCGACACCCACGCCAAGCAGCTGCTCGCCAACGCGCGCAAGAACGCCGACCAGCTGGTCGCCGAGGCCAAGACGAGCGCCGAGTCGATCACGACCGACGCGAAGAACGAGGCCGAGCGCACCCGCACTGCGATGCAGCGCCAGGTCGACGAGCTGACCCGTCAGCGCGACAGCATCACCAGCCACCTCGCCCAGCTCCGCCAGCTCCTCGGCGGCGCCGCCCTCCCGGGCATGGAGCCGGAGCCCGCGCCCGTCGTGGCCGCCGCCCCGGTCAAGCCCGCCCTGTCGGCGGCCCCGCCGGTCGAGCACAAGCCCGTGCCGAAGCCGGCCGAGCCCGTTGCGGCCAAGGCCGACGACGACGCGGAGTGGTGGCAGGAGTAACCACTCGGCATCGACTCGGGGCGAACGGCTACAGGACATGAGTAAGGCCCGGCGGATATCCGCCGGGCCTTTTCTCGTGTGTCCCCGTGCCGGTCGTCGGCCGCATGTCACCGGCGCGACCGGGTGGCGCCGGATGCGGCGGGCACTGCGTGCGGCGGGCGGCGCCGGAGTGGGCGGAGCCGTAACGGAAGGACTAGATCCAGCCCTTGCGCGCGGCCTGCACCCCCGCCTGGAAGCGGCCCGTCGCGCCCAGCCTGCTCAGGAGGGTCGCGATGCGGCGGCGCAGGGTGCGCTCCGACATGCCCAACTGGCGGAGGATCGCCTCGTCCTTCATGCCGACCGCGAGGAGTTCGAGGATCTGCTGGTCGACGCCGTCGATCGCGCCCGTGCCGTTGCCCCACACCGGGGAGGCCTCGCGCCAGAGGGTCTCGAAGAGGGCGACGAGGGCGTTGGTGAGGGCGCTGCGTCCGACCACTACCGAGGTGAACCGGACCCCTTCCTCCCGGTCGGTGAGCGGCAGCAGCGCGGTGGAGCGGTCGACCAGGATGAGCTTGATGGGGACTTCGGCCAGTATCCGGGCCTGCTCCCCCAGTGCGGTCACCTGGCGGATCTCGTCGAGCTTCTTGGGTATGTCGAGCACCAGCGAGGAGTAGAGCGCCCGCACCCGCACGCCCCGGGCGAGCGCGGCCGACTCGGCGTCGATCGAGGTGCCGCTGGTGGCGTAGGGCGGGGTGTCGATGGCGAGGATCTCTTCCTGCGCCTGCGCGGCCAGTTCGGCGACCTTGCGCCCGGCGGCGGCGGCCCCTTCGACGACCTCGATGACCCGCCCGGGGTCGGCCCGCAGCAGGCCTTCCTGGAAGTCGGTGGCCAGTTCCTCGGCCTCGACGGCGAGCCGGTCGAGTTCGGCGCGGCGGCGCCTGATCGCCGACCCGATCGCCATGCGGGGGTCGGCGGGCCGGAACCCGGACAGGGGGTCGGACTCCATGAGACCGGTCTCCTGCAGACGGGCCAGCGCGGCCCCGACGGTCTCCGGCGAGGACTCGAGGCGGCGGGCCGCCTCGTCCGGCGTGATCTTGGGGTCACGCAGGAGGAGCCGGTAGAGGCGCTCTTCGAGGGAGCTCAGGCCGATGGCTTCCCACATGGGACAACCTTGGCAGATTCCGGTCACTGACCGGTACCGGCCACCACAATTCGCGCAATCCATGCGGAATTCACGTCATCGTTGAAGCGTCTTCAGACCGGTCGCGCCGGTCCTTGAGGGAGGAAGACAGGTTCGGCCGGCGTTGAGGGAGGCGCCGGCCGTTCTTTTTGCCGGCGAACACCAGACCTCACATGGGCGCGTCGACCACTGCGTAGACCACCTTGCCGCCGGTGACGGGCCAGCGGTAGCCCCAGCGCCGGGTCAGCACCCCGACGAGCATGAGCCCCCGGCCGCCGATGTCGTCGGGGCCCGGGTCGAGCAGCCGCGGCGGCAGGCGCTCGCCGTCCCAGACCTCCACGACGACCGCGCCGCCGGCCCGGTAGACGCCCAGGCCGACCTGGCCGCCGGGCTCGCTCACCTTCACCGCGTTGGAGATCAGTTCCGCCGTGACCAGTTCGGTCGCGCCCGCCAGATCGGTCAGGCCCCAATCGGCGAGCAGGGCGCGGACCCGGTCGCGGGCCAGTGCGGCCGACCTCGGATGAGCGGGGAATAGTTCGTATCGCGTCGCGACTTCGAGTGCCATGTGCGCATACCACCCGCCCGATCGAAAGCCTCGTTCTACGGCATTTGCCTCGAGGATTTACATTTCGCCGCTTGCCATATTCCTGAGCGTAAGCATCTCTACACTCGGAGTCAGCGTCCATTCACCGGCTGTCCAGTCGTGTCCGGTCAAGGACAGGACAGCGTTCCCCCCTGACGGCAGGGAGCTGTGCGCACTATGGAGTCATTCGGGGAGGCGCTTCGCCGCCTGAGAGGCGACCTCTCCATTCGTGGCCTCGCCCGCCGGGCCAACTGTTCTCCCAGTTACATCTCCGCGCTCGAATTCGGGAAGAACATCCCGAGTTCGGCAGTGGTGTCGGCCTTGGATGCCGCACTGGGAGCCGGCGGTGAACTGATCAGGCTGCACGACATGGAGGTGGGTCCGACGGAACGAAGAGAGGCGCTTGGCCTGATCGGAGTCGTGCTGGGGGGCGTGTCCGGGGCCCTTCCGGCGACCGACGGGCTGGAACGCATCCGGATGCTGGTCGAACGCCGTCTGGGCGGTCCCGACCTGGGGTTCTGGGAAGAGGTCGCCTGGGAGCACGCCCACGGAGTCGGCGCCCACCCGGCCACCGACGGAATAGGGCGTCTGTCGGCCGACGTCCTGGCGCTGGAGACGGCGCTGACCCACGTCAAGGGCAACCCGCCGGCCTGGGCGCGGGTGCGCACCCGGCTGCTCTACCTGCTGGCCTACGCGCTCGGCTCGGCCGGGCGGGAGCACGAGTCGCGGCACTGGTGGGCCGCCGCCCGCCGCGCCGCCGTCGCGGCGGGCGACGACATGCGGGCGTTCGTCGCCGCGCAGGAGGCCATCCAGGCCCTGTACGAGAAGAGGCCCCTCACCCTGGTGCTCTCGCGGGCCGGGCAGGCCCTCGCCGACGACCGCCCCTCGGTGGCACGGGCCCGCGCCCTGGGCGCACGGGCGCACGCGAAGGTGCTGCTGGGCGACCTCGCGGCGGCCTACGCCGACCTCGACGAGCAGGCCCGGGTCTTCGACCGCCTGCCCAGCGAGGTCACCGGCGACGCCGCCTCGGCCGAGGGCTGGCCGGTCACCCGCCTGCTGCACAGCCGCTCCCTCGTCTACACCCTGGCCGGGCATCCCGGCGCCGCGGCCGCCCAGGCGGAGGCCGTCGCGGCCTACCCGCCCGGTGCGGTCAGACCGGTCGCCCAGATCAGAATGCACGAGGCGATGTCGGCGATACGCGGCGGCGAGGTGGTGGCCGGGCTCGCGCACGCGGAGAGGGCGCTGACGGTCGCGCAATCTGCCGGATATTCCCACTATGTGGGGCAACTGGCGACTATGGTCGCGGATCAGGCGCCGGCCGGACACGAGGCACTGCACTCCTTCCGCGACCGGGTCGCCGGCTTACGCGGAGGCATGTCGTGAACGTCATCTTCACCCACCTGACCGGCCCCGACGCGGCCGTCGTCGTCGACGACGACTACACCGCCGTCTACACCCTCATCAGGGCCGAACCCCCGTACAACTCGGGCCCCCTCTACCACCCCGACCGCTATCGCGAACGGACCGGAAACCAGCTCGACCGCCCCGGCTTCACCCTGGTCGCCGTCGAAGACGGACCGACGCTGGCGGGCTTCGCCTTCGGCTTCACCATGCCGGCCGGCCGCTGGTGGGGCGGCGACACCACCCCCGGCCCGCCCGAGGTGGTCGCGGCCGACAAGTTCGCGGTGATCGAACTGAACCTGCGGATCGAATATCGCGGCCGGGGCATCGGCAAACGCCTTCTGGGCGAACTGCTCGACGGGCGCACCGAGCCCTACGCGACGCTGCTGTCGCTACCGGAGGCGGCGGCCCACGACATCTACGAGCACTGGGGCTGGAAAGTGGCGGGCACCTGCCGCCCGGCCCCCGACACGATGCTCGCCGACGTCATGGTCTTGACCCGCTGAAGGGGATCTGCTCGGCCAGGAAGCCCGCCACCTCGCGGTTGAAGGTTTCCGGAGTCTCGATCGCCGACAGGTGGCCGGTGTGGCCGATCACCACCAGGCGGGCGTCGGGGAGGGCCTTGGTCATGGCCTCGGCGTCGCCTACTGGGGTGATCTTGTCTTCGTCGCCCGCGATGACCAATGCCGGCACGTTCAGGCCGCGCAGGGTGTCGAAGGAGTCGGGGCGGGCGGCCATGGCGCGCTGGGCCCAGGCCGCCGCCGGTGCCGGGGCCGAGCCGACCAGGCCGCGTACGCGGCCGACGACCATGCCTCGGCGTTCCAGTGACGTCGAGCCGAGCAAGTTGGGGACCGTGTCGAGGAGGTCGCCGCCGTCGAGGAGCCGTTGCGCGATCGTCTCGCGGTTGGCGGCGGCCTCCGGTGTGTCGGCGGAGGCCTTGGTGTTGGCCAGGATCACCCCCGACAGCCGCCCGGGATGACGCCGGGCCAGCGCCATCGCCACGTAGCCGCCCATGGACAGGCCGCCGACCACGGCCCTCTCCAGACCGAGGGTGTCGAGGAGCTCGGCCACGTCGTCGGCCATGGCGTCGACCGACGGTTCGTCGTCGCCGAGCCGTGAGCCGCCGAAGCCGCGCAGGTCGGGCGTGATGACGTGGGCGCCGGCGGCGAGGCCGCCGCGTTGGGCGAGCCACATCGCCGATGACAGCGGGAAGGCGTGCAGCAGCACGAGCGGGACGCCGGTGCCGGCCGTCCGGGTATACAACTTCACCGCGTCACCGTAACCCCGTCAGACCTCCGTGGGGAGCGGGACTGCCGACGGGTTGAGCCGCCGGACGATGTGGTCGAGGACGATCCGGACGTACGGCTCCCCCACCCACAGGTGCTTGGCGCCGTCGACGCCGACGACCTCGGCCTGCGGCACCCGCTTGAAACGGTCGGCCGCCTCGGCGGGACGCAGGTAGTCGTCGAACTCGGGCACCAGGGCGACCAGCGGCCGGCCGAACTCGGCCCAGGCGTCGAGGTCGGCGTCGGTGGCCCGCTTGAGCGGCGGCGACAGTAGGATCGCGCCCTCGACCAGCGGGTCGCGGCCCCACCGCAGCGCCAGTTCGGTGCCGAACGACCAGCCGAGCAGCCACGGCCGGGGCAGGTCGTTGAACTCGGCGAACTCCAGAGCGGCGGCGACGTCGAGCCGCTCCCCCACGCCCTCTTCGAACGCGCCCTGGGAGGTGCCGCGCTCGGAGGAGGTGCCGCGGGTGTTGAACCGCAGCACCGCGACGTCGGCCAGGGCGGGCAGCCGGAACGACGCCTTGCGCAGCACGTGGCTGTCCATCATGCCGCCGTGGGTCGGCAGTGGGTGGAGACAGATCAGCGTGGCGACCGGCGGCGCGCTCTCGGGCACCGCCAGCTCACCGACCAGGGTCAGTTCGTCGGCGGTCTGCAACTCGATGTCGGTGCGGCGGGCAGGCAGCACCGTCGAGGCCCGGATCTCCACTGTCGTCGTCTCCTCTTCAGTAGCGGGTGCGGCCGGGGCCGCGGTTGAGGCGGTTGCGCCAGCAGGCGGTGTGCCAGTGGCGGCGCTCCTCCTCGCCGCCGGCCCAGTGGGGCCAGCTCACGATGTGGGGAACGCCCGGACGGATCGCCTGATCACATCCGGGGCATCGGTAGGGCCGGTCGGCGGAACCGCCGGTGACCGTGCGGACCAGCCAGTCGCCGTCGGCGGCCTCCTCGACGCGGTCGACCCCGGAGGGACGCAGGGGCCCTTTGGGGAACTCGTCGGCTCGGCGGGCACGGCGGGGGCTCATACGTCCTATTCTTCCAGCTCGGGAAAACTGTCGAGCGAGCGCATCCGCAGGGCGGCGATGGTCTCGAACGGTCCCGACCGGTAGCCGCAGCCCAGCTTCATGGCCTCGTCGATGTCGTCCTGGGAGGCGTAGCCGCTGTTCGCCATCTCGATGGCGTCGACCAGGTAGGGCCGCAGCAGCACCATGGCGTCGAAGCCCTCCTCCGTCCCGGGCTTCCCGTCGTAGAAGCCGCCGCCCGACTTGCGGCCCAGGCGGCCCCGCGCGACGAGGTCGGCGAGGATCCTGGCCGGTTCGTGCCGGGGGTCGCCGCCGTCGCGGTGGAGCACGGCGCAGATCTCGTACGCCGTGTCGAGCCCGATCAGGTCGAGCAGCGCGAAGGGGCCCATCGGCAGCCCGGCCTGGACGACCATCGCGGTGTCGATCACCTCCTTGGAGGCCACCCCCTGGTCGAGCAGCTGACAGGCGTGGTTGAGGTAGCCGAGCAGCAGCCGGTTGACCACGAAGCCGGGCCGGTCGCCGACGACCACGGGGCGTTTGCCGATGGCGCGGGCGAGGGCCGCGACCTCGTCGGTGACGGTGCTGTGGGCCGTACCGATCACCTCGACGAGCCGCATGACCGGCGCCGGGTTGAAGAAGTGCAGGCCCACGACCCGCGAGGGCCGGCCGGTGTGCGCGGCGAGCTCGGTGACGCTGAGGGACGAGGTGTTGGTGGCCAGGATCGCCGACGGCTTGCAGACCCGGTCGAGGTCGGCGAACAGGGGGAGCTTGAGCTCCATGAGCTCGGGGATCGCCTCGACGACGAGGTCGGCCTCGGCGAAGGCGGCCCGGTCGGTCGACAGGGTGATCCGGGCGAGGATCGCCGCCTGCTCCTCCGGGGTGAGCCGCCCCCGCTCGACGGCCCGGCCGGTCGACCTCTCCAGGTGCCCGCGACCGCGCGCCAGCGCCGCCTCGTCGGCCTCCACGCCGACGACCGCGAGCCCCGCGCGGGCGAAGACCTCGGCGATGCCCGCCCCCATCGTGCCGAGCCCGGCAACCCCCACCGTCTCCACGAGACCACCTCCGGCTCCGAGTCTCCCAGAGCCGCTTTCGCCGGTAAGGTTCGGGCATGCGGCTGGTCATCGCGCGATGCAGCGTGGATTACGTGGGACGGTTGACGGCACACCTGCCGATGGCGCCCAGGCTCATCCTCATCAAGGCCGACGGCAGCGTGTCGATCCACTGCGACGACCGCGCCTTCAAGCCCCTGAACTGGATGAACCCGCCTTGCAAGATCCGTGAGGACGACGGCACCTGGACGGTCACCCACAGCAAGACCGGCGAGAAGCTGATCCTCACGATGGACGAGATCATGCACGACTCCAAGCACGAGCTCGGCGTCGACCCCGGCCTGCAGAAAGACGGCGTGGAGGCCCACCTGCAGGAGCTCCTGGCCGAGCACATCACCACCCTGGGCGCCGGCTACACGCTGGTCCGGCGTGAATACATGACCGCGATCGGCCCGGTCGACATCCTCTGCCGCGACCAGAGCGGCGCGACGGTCGCCGTCGAGATCAAGCGCCGGGGCGAGATCGACGGCGTCGAGCAGCTCACCCGCTACCTCGAACTGCTCAACCGCGATCCCCTGCTCGCGCCGGTACGCGGCGTCTTCGCCGCCCAGGAGATCAAGCCCCAGGCCAAGGTGCTGGCCATGGACCGGGGCATCGACTGCGTGACCCTCGACTACGACGGCCTGCGCGGCATCGAACCCGAGAACCCCACCCTCTTCTGAGCGGCGTCAGGCCGACCGGTCGCGCAGGATCGCGACGCCGGGGCCGTCGAGGTCGTCGAGGAAGGCCGGGCGCCCGGTCATCGCCATGATCAGCGCCAGCGTCGGCCCGGTGACGAGCGCGCCCGAGCCGGTCGCGAAGTCGCCGTCGGCCGCCTCCAGCCGCAGGCCGCCGATGCGGCCCTTGGCCTCGACGACCATGTCGCTGCCCGCGTAATAACCGGCCACCAGGGTCAGCGCCGGCGAGGTCGCCGGCCAGGGCGGCCCGTTCGGCGTGGACGAGTGGCCAGATCTCCGACTTCATCACCTTCGTCACCCTAGATGTCCATCGTTCGGAGGACATCGCGGTCGACCGGCCGGAGGTCCCCGGGGGCCGCGATTTCGCGGACGCTTTACCCATGACGACAGCGATCCACGTTCGCGGCCTGACCAAGCGTTACGGTGAGGTCCAGGCCGTCGGGGGCCTGGACCTCGACATACACACCGGCGAGGTGTTCGCCATCCTCGGCCCCAACGGCGCCGGGAAGTCCACCACGGTGGAGATCCTCGAGGGCTACCGCAAGCGCGACGCCGGCGAGGTCTCCGTCCTCGGCGTCGACCCGGGACAGGCCACCAGCGCGTGGCGGGCCAGGGTCGGCATCGTGCTGCAGACCGCCAACGACGCCGCCGAGCTCACGGTCCGCGAGACGGTCCGCCACTTCGCCCGCTACTACCCCCACAGCAAGGACCCCGACGAGGTCATCGCCAAGGTCGGGCTGACCGACAAGGCCGGGGCCCGGATCCGCCAGCTCTCCGGCGGCCAGCGCCGTAGGGTCGACGTCGCCCTGGGCATCGTCGGCCGCCCCGAACTGGTCTTCCTCGACGAGCCCACGACCGGCTTCGACCCGGAGGCCCGCCGGCAGTTCTGGGACCTCATCAGGTCGCTGGCCGCCGAGGGCACCACGATCGTGCTGACCACCCACTACCTCGACGAGGCCGAGGCGCTCGCCGACCGGGTGGCGGTCATCGCGAAGGGACGCATCGTCGCCGAGGGCACCCCCCAGACGCTGGGCGGACGCGCCACCGCCAGCGCCCGTGTCACCTGGGCCGACGGCTACGCCGAGACCGACACCCCCACCGCGCTCGTGCGCACCCTCGCCGACAAGTACGACGGCGAGATCCCCGGCCTGCAGATCGTGCGGCCCTCCCTCGAAGACATCTACCTGGACCTGATCGGGGACGCCCAGTGACCGCCACCCTGAACATCGGCCTCGCCCGCGCGTCGCTGGAGACCAAGCTCTTCTTCCGCCAGCGCGACGCCGTCATCTTCACCTTCTCCTTCCCGATCATCCTGCTGGTCCTGTTCGGCTCGATCTTCGAAGGCGACCTGGAGGGCACCGGCATCACGGTCGCCCAGCTCTACTCGGCCGGGCTGATCGGCGCCGGCGTGATGGGCGTGGCGTTCCAGAACCTCGCGATCGGCATCGCCATCGACCGGGACGACGGCACGCTGAAGCGCCTGGCGGGCACGCCGATGCCGCGCGCGGCCTACTTCGTCGGCAAGCTGGTCAGCTCGCTGGTGCTCGCGGCGATCGAGGTGGCGCTGCTGCTGGCGGTGGCGGTGTTCCTGTTCGGCCTCGAACTTCCCACCGACGTCACCCGATGGGTGACACTGGTCTGGGTGCTCACGCTCGGCCTGGCCGGCGCGGCTCTCCTGGGGATCGCGGTCAGCAACCTGCCGCGCAACGCCAAGAGCGCCTCGGCGGTGGTGTCCATGCCCTACGTGCTGCTCCAGTTCATCTCCGGCGTCTACATCCCCTTCACGGAGCTTCCCTCATGGCTGAACGACGTCGCGGCGATCTTCCCGCTGAAGTGGATGTGCCAGGGCCTGCGCTCGGTGTTCCTGGGCGACGCGGGGGCGGCGCTGGAACTGACGGGGTCGTACGAGCTGCCGAAGGTGGCGCTGGTGCTGGGACTGTGGCTGGTGGGCGGGCTGGTGCTCTGCCTGACGACGTTCCGGTGGACCAACCGCGGCGAAAGCTGAGGGCCTTCCTGGGCAGGCGGCCCGAAGTGCGGGCCGCCTTCCCCGAGGAGACCAACGCCTGGGAGTCCTTCCGGGGCTGGGAGATCCTCTTCGCCCTGGCCTGGACGACGGCCCTCCTCTTCGTCCTGTACGACGAGGTGGCCTCCCCCCTCGAACGGACCGTCACGATCGGCCTGATGCTCTGCTGCGCGGTGGCCTACCTGCTCATGGGCCGCAAGCTGATCATCGGCGACCAGGAGGACAGCCCCCGAGCGATCCTCTACGTGGCCCTGCTCTGCCTGGCGTTCATCCCGGCGACGCTGATCGTGCCGAACGCCTCGTTCGGGCTGTTCACGCTGTGCCCGCAGGTGTTCATGCTGCTCAGCGGGCGGCTGGCCGCCGCGGCGGTGGTGCTGCTCAACCTGTCTCCGGCGTTGTGGTTCGTCCAGCAGACCGATCTGCGGTTCCCCGACCTGCTCAGGTTCTCCGGCACCACCCTGATCGCGCTGACGTTCTCGCTGGTGTTCGGGCCGTGGATCACCCGGATCATCCGCCAGAGCGCCGAACGGGCCGACCTGATCCGGCAGCTGGAGGCGAGCGAGGCCGAGGTGACGCGGCTGTCGGTCGAGAAGGGCACGCTGGCCGAGCGCGAGCGGCTCGCCGGGGAGATCCACGACACGATCGCCCAGGGGTTCACCAGCATCATCATGCTCATCCAGGCCGCCCAGTCCGGGCGCGATCCGGCGCGGCACCTCGCGCTGGCCGTCCAGACGGCCCGGGAGAACCTGGCCGAGGCCCGCGCGCTGGTCGCGGCGCTCAGCCCGGCGCCGCTCGACGGCTCCACCCTCGATGACGCGCTGCGGCGGCTCTCGCTGCGGCTGTCGGAGGAGATCGGCGTCGCGGTGTCGCACGCGGTCGAGGGCGAGTCGCGCAAGCTGCCGCCGAGCAGCGAGGTGGTGCTGATCAGGACGGCGCAGGAGGCGCTGGCCAACATCCGCAAGCACGCCGGGGCCTCCTCGGTCCGGGTGACGGTCGGCTATGGCCGTAATGACGTCACTTTGACCGTCGCGGACGACGGTGCCGGCTTCGATCCCGCGGCCGGCGCCGGGTTCGGACTGCGCGGGATGCGCGCCAGAATCGAACAGCAGGGCGGCCGCCTCGACCTCGTGAGCGCGCCCGGAGAAGGGACCTCGGTCCACGTGACGCTGCCGATGGGAGAACGATGATCCGGCTCATGATCGTGGACGATCACCCCGTGGTCCGCGAGGGCCTGCGGGGGATGATCGACGGCAACGAGGGCATCACGGTGGTCGGCGAGGCCGGCTCGGGCGACGAGGCCGTCGTCCGGGCCCGCGACCTCGCGCCCGACGTGGTGCTGATGGACCTGCGCATGCCCGGCGGCGACGGCGTGGGGGCGACCAGCCGCATCCTCGCCGGGCAGCCGGGCGCCCGGGTGATCGTGCTGACCACGTACGAGACCGACCAGGACATCGTGCGGGCCGTCGAGGCGGGCGCGGCCGGTTATCTGCTGAAGGACACCTCTCGGGCCGACCTGCTGGGCGCGATCAAGGCGGCGGCCCGGGGCGAGACGGTGCTCTCCCCCAGTGTGGCGACCAGACTGGTGACGCGAATGAGAGCGCCCGTAATCGAGTCGCTGTCACCCCGGGAGACCGAGGTACTGTCTCTGGTGGCGCGCGGGCTGACCAACGCGGAGATCGGGCGGGAGTTGTTCATCAGCGAGACCACCGTGAAGACCCACCTGCTGCGGGTGTTCGGCAAGCTGGGCGTCTCCGACCGGACCGCCGCCGTCACCACCGCGCTCAACCGAGGTCTGCTTTAGTGACATCCGATAACCAACTTGCATAAAAGAAGCTAATTTCCCGATACTTCCGTTAAAAAGATCTTGCGTCCATAATGGTGGCTTCTGGGGGGGCCAGGACGGCGAGGTGAAACGGTGACGGGACGAGAATATCGGGGGATGACGGCGGCCGAGCGGGTCGCCGATCGTAGGGAGCGGCTCATCACGGCCGCCTACGGCCTGTTCGCCAATCCCGGCTTCCACGCGACGACGATCGAGCGGCTCTGCTCGACCGCGCACATCTCCAACCGCGCGTTCTACGAGTGCTTCGCGGGCAGGGAGGAGCTGATGCGGGCCGTCTACGAACGCTGCGTCGACGACACCCTGAACGCGGTCGGCGCGGCCATCGAGGACGCCCCGCCCACGCTGGAGGGGCGCATCGTCGCCGGGATCACCGAGTACGTGCGCTTCGTGACGCTCGACGTCCGCCGCGCCCGCATCATGCACTTAGAGGTGCGCCGCGCCGGCGACGTCCTGTCGGGGTCGCGGCAGAAGGCGGTCGCGGGGTTCACCCACATGATCGAGAGCTCGCTCAAGGGGCTGCAGGAAGAGCTGCCCGCCGAGCTCCACCTGCTGGCGCTGGCCTTGATAGGGGCGCTCACCGAGCTGCTCATCGAGTGGGTGCTCTCGGACGACCGGCCGGAGAAGGACCTGCTGGTCGCCACCGCCGTGCACGTGTTCCGGCGCTCGTTCCAGAACTGACCGGAAGTCCGCGGACCCTGGCCCACCTGCAGAAGGATCTGTGAGGGGCGGGCCAGGGGCCGCAAATATGTGAACACCGGGACCGGCGTCCCGGAGCGGGCGAAACGAGATCACGTTCCGTAGTCACACGATGACACAGAAAGGGGTCACGGGCCCGGAACGACCCGTCAGATCCAGCCCATGTCCTGAGCCGTCCGGATCGCCCCGATGCGGTTGACCGCGCCCAGCTTGGCGATCGCGTTGGACAGGTAGTTGCGCACCGTGCCCTCGCTGAGGTGCAGCGACGAGGCGATCTCGGTCACCGACGCGCCCGAGGCGGCCAGCGCGAGCGCGTCGCGTTCGCGGTCGGTCAGCGGCGACTCCCCGGCCATCATCGCCGAGGCGGCCATCTCGGGATCGAGGTAACGGCCGCCCGCGTGCACCTTCCGGATGGCGGCGGCGAGCTCCTCGGCGGAGGCGTCCTTCGGGACGAAGCCGCGCACCCCCGCCGCCAGCGCGCGGCGCAGGTAGCCGGGGCGGCCGAAGCTGGTGAGGATCAGCATCGCCTGGCCGGGCATCGACTCGGCGACGCTCAGTCCGTCCATGCCGGGCATCTCGACGTCGAGCACGAGCACGTCGGGGGCGTGCTCGGCCACGGCGGGCCCCACCAGGTCGCCCCTGCCGACCTGGACCACGACGGTGATGTCGGGCTCCAGGTCGAGGAGGGTGGCGATGGCCTGCCTGATGAGGTGCTGATCGTCGGCCAGCAGGACTCTGATCACAACCGGCCCGCCAGCACCGGTTCCTGCACCCTCGGGGCGGCCGCCCTCAGCACGAAGCCGCCCTTCCTGTCGGGCTCGGCCGTCAGCTTCCCCCCGACGGCGCCGAGCCGTTCGGACAGCCCGGCCAGGCCGCTGCCCTCGCCGTTCTTGACCGCGTCCTTCTGGACGCCGTTGTTGCGCACCTCCAGGATCGTCTCCTCCTGCGTGAGCCGCAGGGTGATCTCGCAGGTGGTGGCGGTGCTGTGGCGGAGCACGTTGGTGACGGCCTCGCGGACCACCCAGGCGAACACCGGGGCGGTGTCGCCGGGGGCCTCGCGGTAGGGCAACTTGAGGTCGCAGGTGATCCCGGCCGCCTCCAGCACCCCCCGCACGCTGGCCAGTTCGGCGGTCAGGTCGAGCTGGCGATATCCCTTGACGGCCTCGCGCAGCTCGCGCAGGGCGGTGCGGGCCAGACCGCGCACCTCGGCCATCTCGGCGCTCGCCGGGGTGTCGCCGCCGAGCCTGACGGCCAGTTCGCTCTTGACCGCGATGGCCGAGAGCTGGTGTCCGACCAGGTCGTGGAGGTCGCGGGCGAACCGCAGGCGCTCCTCGGCGACCGCCAGGCGGGCCTGCGCCTCACGGCCCTCGTGGGCCTCCTCGGCGATGCGCCAGATCCACACCCACAGGCGGTTGGCCCAGGGAAGGGTCCCGCACATCAGGGCGGTGTAGAGGAAGGAGCCGACCACCGCCCCGACCTGGGTGGCCGTGTCGGCGTCGCCGATGTAGTCGAGCATCCGGTAGCCGTTGAGCGGCGCCGTCACCAGCAGGGTGGCGAGCGACAGGATCCACGCGGTGCGCACCCGCACCCCGATCACGGCGACCGACAGCCAGGTGAAGGCGACGAACGACCACGAGGTCGGGGCGCCGGTGCCGAGGAGCGCGACCGCCAGCGAGACGACGGCGCCGGCGACCAGCTCACGCTGGGCGTAGCGCCGTTCGAGGATGGCCTTGGTGACGCGGAGGAACAGGGCGCTGAACACGACGACGAGGGCGAGCGCGGGGCCGAGCCGCCACCAGTTGACCGGCCCGGCCTCCTGCTCCGCCAAGAGGCCGAGCACGATGACGAACCAGACCAGCCCAAGAGTCGTGTTGAGCGTCCAGCGGACGACACGTCGGACTCTTTTGATCACTTTGTCCATCATCGCCTGCCCATCTTAAGTGGGTCACTTCGTGCGGAGAACCTCGGAAACCTTCAGCCGCCTGCCGGTACGCAGCACCGCGCGCTCGTAGATGCGCCCGCCCACCATCAGCACCGCCGCGACCGCGATGACCATGAGGGCGCCCGACAGCAGACTCTCCCAGAGGGCCACCTCGGAGGCGGCCATCCGCACGGGCATGACCATCGAGGAGAACGGCGGCACGAACGAGAGGATCTCCGACACCGGGTGGTCGGGGTTGGTGGAGGCGAAGAACGACACCCCGTACGAGATCAGGAACAGCAGCATCATCGGCTGCAGCACGTTGCCGACCTCCTCCTGCCGCGACACCAGCGAGGCGAGCGACCCGGCGAGGGCGGCGAAGAAGGCGTAGCCGAGGATCCACCAGGCCACGGCGCTCACCACGATGCCGGCCATGCCGGGCGGGAAGTCGGTGGCGAAGCCGGACAGGAACGCGCCGACGAGCCCGGCGGCCACCACCGCCGTGAGGTTGACGAACCCGACGACGCCGAGCCCGAAGATCTTGCCGCCGAGCAGCTGCCAGGGCCTGATCGAGATGAGCAGGATCTCGACGATCCGGCTGCCCTTCTCCTCGACGACACCCATGGCGACGACCATGACCGAGCTCATGATCATGAAGAACAGGAGCAGCACCACCACGGTCGCGATGCCCTGCCGCGCCCCCTCGTAGCGGGTGTCGGCGCCGACCGACTGCATCTGGAGCGGCGTCACGGTCACCCCGGCCGCGCCGATCTGCGCCTCGCGGTTCGCGCTCTGCAGCAGCAGCCCGAGCTCGCTGTCGATCTCGCCGTTGGTCAGCACCCGCTTGGAGTCGACGAGCGCGACGTCGACGTCGCCGTCGAGGACCGCCTTGGAGGCGGCCTGCTCGTCGGGGAAGGTCTTCCAGATGATCTTCGCCTCGGGGGCGAGCGCCTGGACGGCCAGCTCCTGCCCCCCGACCCGGCCGAGGTTGTACTCGTCGGGCCCGCCGAAGAGCTTGGGCGCGAACGCGATGCCGCCGGTCAGCAGCGCCGAGACGATCAGGCTGATGACGAACGCCCGCGTCCTGACCTGGGTGCGGATCTCCCGCCCCGCCACCATCAACAGGCCGTTCATGCCACTGCCTCCCTGAAGATCTCGACCAGCGTGGGCCGCTCGACACCGAAGAACTCGACGTGCCCCGCTTCGACGGCCCGCCGCAGAACGGCCTGGTCGTCGCCGCCGACGACCGTCAGCACGTCGCGGTCGCCCTCCTTGCTCAACTCGCCCGGCAGGCCGTCGGCCCAGCCCGGCTTGGGGTCTCGGACGACCACCCGGAGCCGCCGCCCCTCGGCGTCGCGCAGCTCCTCGACCGACCCGCTCGCCACCATGCGCCCGGCCGACACGATCCCGACGGAGTCGCAGAGCCGCTCGACCAGTTCGAGCTGGTGGCTGGAGAAGATGACCGGGACGCCGCCGCGCGCCCGCTCGTGCAGCACCTCGGCCAGCACGTCGACCGCGATCGGGTCGAGGCCCGAGAACGGCTCGTCGAGGATGAGCAGCTCGGGATCGTGGATGAGGGCCACGGCCAGCTGCACCCGCTGCTGGTTGCCGAGAGACAGCGACTCGACGGTGTCGTCGACCCGCTCGGTCAGCCCGAGCCGCCCGATGAGCGCGTCACGCGCCTTGCCGACCGACGCCGCGCCGAGCCCGTGCAGCCGCCCGAAGTAGTCGATCTGCTCCCCGACCCGCATCTTCTGGTAGAGCCCGCGCTCCTCCGGCATGTAGCCGAAGGTCCGCCGCTCGGCGAACGTCAGCGGACGCCCGTTCCAGAGCACGTCGCCCTCGTCGGCCTGCAGCACGCCCATGACGATGCGCATCGTCGTCGTCTTGCCGGCCCCGTTGGCGCCCACGAAGCCGAACATCTGCCCGGCGGGGACCGCGAAGCTCACCCCGTCGAGGGCGACCTTGCCGGCCCCGAATATCTTGCGCAAACCCCTGATCTCCAACATGAGACCATCCTGGCTTTACCCGCCGCTGACTCGTAGACGTCGATATCAGCAACCGGCCGGGGATTACGCAGCCGTTCGGGATGACATTTGCCACATGGCTACGCTTGGCCGCATGACGCCTGACCACAACGACCAGCCGGTGGTGCTGTCGAAGATCTACACGAAGACCGGCGACGACGGCACGACCGCCCTCGGCGACATGTCCCGCACCGCGAAGACCGACCCACGGCTCGCGGCCTACGCGGACGTGGAGGAGGCCAACGCGGCCATCGGCGTCGCCCTCGCCATGGGCAACCCTCCGGAGGAGATCGGGGCGGTGCTGCTGCGCGTGCAGAACGAGATGTTCGACGTCGGCGCCGATCTGTGCACGCCGGTCGTGCCGGATCCGGAGTTCCCGCCCCTGCGGGTCGAGCCCTCCTACGTCGAGTGGCTGGAGTCGCAGTGCGACGAGTTCAACGCCCGGCTCAAGCCGCTGCGGTCGTTCATCCTGCCGGGGGGCTCACCGGGAACCGCGTTGCTGCACGTGGCCCGGACGGCCGTCCGGCGGGCCGAACGCTCGACGTGGGCGGCCCTTGCGGCGCACGACGACATGAACCCGCTGACGGCGACCTACCTGAACCGGCTGAGCGACCTGCTGTTCATCCTGTGCCGGGTGTCGTCGGACGGGAACGAGATCCTCTGGAAGCCCGGCGGCACCCGCTGACATGCTGCCCAGGAACCGGATCGGCAACTTATTCGCCACCGGGATCGCCACGGGCGCGGTGGCCTGGGGCACGGTCGGCGCCTGGACGGCCCTGACGGTCGGAAACTACCCGTGGAACCAGTGGATCCCGTTCACCAACGGCCTGACCAAGGGCGTCGTCCTCGGCCTGATCGCGGCCGGCGCCGCCGCGATCGCCGCGGCCCTGGGCGCGCGGACCTGGATCGTCTTCCTCACCGCGTTCGTCGGCGGCGTCTGGCACGGGACATACAGGGACCTCCATGGCGCGCCGGCCGCGATCCTCTACTTCGAGGACGCGATGCCGGACGAGGAGTGGTTCGGCACGACGATGCTGATCCACTGGGCGACCAAAGAGGTCCCGCCGGCCCTGGTGTGCGCGACGGCGATCACCCTGCTGGCGGCGCGCGCCCATCGGCGGACCCACACGATCGGCGCGGGCGCGGCACTCGTGCTCACCACCATCGCGCTCGCCCTCATCCCCGTGATCGCCGCAGATCTGGCCCCGCCGGTCGAGGGGAACGGCCAGCACACCAACGAAGGCGCCGTGGCCGCCTTCCGGTGCTGGTTCCTCGCCCTGCCGCTCCTGGTGGCGGGGGCGCGCAGGCTCGCGGTGACCTTAGCGACGTGGAACCTAGACGGCGTCGAGGTGGGCGCTCGGGGGGGCTGACTCCAGCCAGGCCAGGAAGCCCGTCAGCGCGTCTTCGCTCATCGCCAGGCTGACCGTTCCGGCCTCGACCGTCCAGTAACCCTCGGGGCCTTCGCCCGCGTCGAGGGGGCGGCGGCGGGAAACGACGAGGCCGCGCCTCGCTATCGCGTGGCGCGGCCTCAGACGGATTCCGGCGAAAGGCACCCAGTGGAGCTCTCCTCCGGCGTAGCGGGCTACTCCGCTCTGCCATTTACCGGTGCCGGTTCGTACACAACAGACGACCGTCCCCCGGCGAGACGCCAGGGCGACGACACGGATACAGAACAGGGCAGCGAGCAGAGCCAACCCTATGAGTAGCTCCACCGCTGCCCCTCCTTCTGAAACTCAGACCTCTTCGCCGGCCGCCCGGAGGCGGGCCGCGTTGCGCTTGGCCTCCAGCTGGGCGTCCGCGTCGTCCTGGCTGGACTCGATCGCGGCCTGGGCCCGCTGGAGAGCGTCCTTGGCTGCCGCCACGTCGACCTCGGAACCGAGCTCGGCCGCTTCGGCGAGGACGGACACTTCGTTGGCGGCGACCGAGATGAAGCCCCCGTGTACGGCGGCGACCAGGTCGGCGTTGCCGTCACGCTTGACGCGAAGCACGCCACCCTCGACGAGGACGCCGATAACGGGCGCGTGATTCGGCATAATACCGATCTCGCCCTCGACGGTCTTGGCAATCACCATGTCGGCTTCGCCAGACCAGATCTCACGCTCCGGTGAGACCACGCCCACCTGCAGCTTTGCCATCTCTTCCCTCCAAGAACACCGGCGCGGCCACAGGGCCGCGCCGGCGCCGCATGATTAGCGGGTCAGTTCCTTCGCCTTGGCGATGGCCTGCTCGATGCCGCCGACCATGAAGAACGCCTGCTCGGGCAGGTGGTCGTACTCACCCGCGCACAGGCCCTTGAAGGAGGCGATGGTCTCGTCCAGCGGGACGAACTCGCCCGGCTGACCGGTGAACGCCTCGGCGGCGTACATCGGGTGGGACAGGAAACGCTCGATGCGGCGGGCACGCTGAACGGTGACCTTGTCCTCTTCGGAGAGCTCGTCGATGCCGAGGATGGCGATGATGTCCTGCAGTTCCTTGTACTTCTGCAGGATCCGCTTGGTCTCCTGGGCCACCGCGTAGTGCTCCTCGCCGACCACGGTCGGGTCGAGGATGCGGGACGTGGAGTCGAGCGGGTCCACCGCCGGGTAGATGCCCTTCTCGGAGATCGGACGGGACAGAACCGTCTGAGCGTCGAGGTGGGCGAACGCGTTGTGCGGGGCCGGGTCGGTGATGTCGTCGGCGGGCACGTAGATCGCCTGCATCGAGGTGATCGAGTGACCGCGCGTCGAGGTGATGCGCTCCTGGAGCACGCCCATCTCGTCGGCCAGCGTCGGCTGGTAACCCACGGCGGAGGGCATACGGCCGAGCAGCGTGGAGACCTCGGAACCGGCCTGGGTGAAGCGGAAGATGTTGTCGATGAAGAGCAGCACGTCCTGCTTCTGCACGTCGCGGAAGTACTCCGCCATCGTCAGGGCCGACAGCGCCACACGCAGACGGGTGCCCGGGGGCTCGTCCATCTGGCCGAAGACGAGGGCGGTGTCCTTGAGAACGCCGGCCTCCTCCATTTCGAGCCAGAGGTCGTTGCCCTCACGGGTGCGCTCGCCGACGCCCGCGAAGCATGAGGTGCCCGAGAACTTCAGCGCGACTCGACGGATCATCTCCTGGATGAGAACCGTCTTGCCGACGCCCGCGCCGCCGAACAGACCGATCTTGCCACCCTTGACGTAAGGGGTGAGCAGGTCGATGACCTTGATGCCGGTGGGCAGCATCTCGGTGCGCGACTCGAGCTGGTCGAAGGCGGGAGAGGGGCGGTGGATGCCCCACTTCTCGGTGACCTTGATGGACGACGTCGGCACGTCGAGCGACTCGCCGAGGGCGTTCCACACGTGGCCCTTGACGACGTCGCCGACCGGCACCGAGATCGGCGCGCCGGAGTCGGACACCGCCGCGCCGCGCACCAGGCCGTCGGTGGGCTGCATGGAGATGGCCCGGACCAGGTTGTCACCCAGGTGCTGGGCGACCTCCATCGTCAGGGTCTTGGTCTGCGACTCACCATCGACTTCGAGGGTGACGTCGACGTTCAACGCGTTGTAGATGTCCGGCATCGCCTCGACGGGGAACTCCACGTCGACGACGGGACCGGTGACACGGGCGACGCGGCCCACGCCGGTCTCAACAGTCTGTGCGGTCATTTCACTCTTTCCCCGCGGCGGAGTCGGCGAGCGCGTTCGCGCCGCCGACGATCTCGCTGATTTCCTGGGTGATCTCCGCCTGACGAACCTGGTTCATCTTCTGGGTGAAAACCCGGATGAGCTCGTTGGCGTTGTCGGTCGCGGACTTCATCGCGCGGCGCCGGGCGGCCTCTTCGGAGGCGGCCGACTGCAGCAGCGCGGAGAAGATGCGCGATTCCACGTAGCGCGGCAGCAGCGAGTCGAGCACGGCACCGGCCGAGGGCTCGAACTCGAAGTAGGGCAGCGGGCCGTCCTTGGGCGCCTCGGTCGTCTCGACGACCTCCAGCGGCAGGATGCGGTTCACCACCACGTTCTGCGTCAGCATCGAGACGAACTCGGTCGAGACGATGTGGATCTCGTCGATCCCGTCTTCGGCCTTGAACGACTCGATCAGCGTGTCGGCGATCTCCTTGGCGTCGTTGTACGACGGCTTACGGGAGAAGCCCACCCACTGGCCGCCCATCTCGCGCTGGCGGAACGCGTGCCAGCCCACGCCCTTGCGTCCGGAGACGAAGGGCGTGACCTGGATGCCGCGCGACTCCAGCAGGCCACGCAGGGCCTCGGCCTCGCGCAGCAGGTTGGCGTTGAAGCCGCCGCAGAAGCCGCTGTCACTGGTGATGATCAGCACGCCGGCGCGGGCCGGGTTCTCCTTGGCCACCGTGAGCGGGTGGTCGACGGAGGAGGTGTTGCTGACGACACCGGTGACGGCGCGGGTGATCTCCCGCTCGTAGGGCACCGCGGCCTGCATGCGCTGCTGAGCCTTGACGATGCGCGACGAGGCGATGAGCTCCTGCGCGCGGGTGATCTTCGCCGTGGACTTGACCGACTTGATCCGCCGCC
Organism: Herbidospora galbida; assembly: GCF_005233835.1. Classification (GTDB taxonomy): domain Bacteria; phylum Actinomycetota; class Actinomycetes; order Streptosporangiales; family Streptosporangiaceae; genus Herbidospora; species Herbidospora galbida. The sequence goes on from NZ_SZQA01000004.1 coordinate 109,637, forward strand.
GCAGCAGTCGAAGCTGGGCGCCCATCGGCTACTTCGCCTCCGGCTTCCGCACGTGCTTGACGATCTTCTCCTGGCCGACCTCGTCGGCACCGAGCGGGGCCACCGGCTCGTCCTTGACCAGCAGGTCACCGGAGGAGGTGGTGAAGCCCTTCTTGAACTCGGTGATCGAGTCCTTCAGCACGGTGACGGTGTCGTCGGTGAGCTCGCCGCTCTCGCGGATGCCGTCGAAGACGCCCTTCTGGGTGCTGCCGACGTAGTCGAGGAACTCCGACTCGAAGCGGCGGATGTCTTCCAGCGGAACCTCGTCGAGCTCGCCGGAGGTGCCCGCCCACACCGAGACGACCTGCTTCTCGGCCGGGAACGGGGAGAACTGCGGCTGCTTGAGCAGTTCGACGAGGCGGGCGCCGCGCTCCAGCTGGGCGCGGGAGGCCGCGTCGAGGTCGGACGCGAAGGCGGCGAACGCCTCCAGGTCGCGGTACTGCGACAGGGACAGACGGAGCGTACCGGCCACCTTGCGCATCGCCTTGATCTGCGCCGAGCCACCGACTCGCGAGACCGAGACACCGACGTTGATCGCCGGGCGGACGCCGGCGTTGAACAGGTCGGTCTCCAGGAAGCACTGGCCGTCGGTGATCGAGATGACGTTGGTCGGGATGAACGCCGAGACGTCGTTGCCCTTGGTCTCGATGATCGGCAGACCGGTCATCGAGCCGCCGCCCATGTCGGCCGAGAGCTTGGCGCAGCGCTCGAGCAGACGCGAGTGCAAGTAGAAGACGTCGCCGGGGAACGCCTCACGGCCCGGCGGACGACGCAGCAGCAGCGACACGGCGCGGTAGGCGTCGGCCTGCTTGGTCAGGTCGTCGAAGATGATGAGGACGTGCTTGCCCTGGTACATCCAGTGCTGGCCGATGGCCGAACCGGTGTAGGGGGCGAGGTACTTGAAGCCCGCGGCGTCGGACGCCGGAGCGGCCACGATGGTGGTGTACTCCATCGCGCCGGCCTCTTCGAGGCGGCCCTTGACCTGGGCGATCGTCGAACCCTTCTGGCCGACGGCGACGTAGACGCAGCGGACCTGCTTCTCGGGGTCGCCGGAGAGCCAGTTCTCCTTCTGGTTGAGGATCGTGTCGACGGCGATGGCCGTCTTGCCCGTGCCTCGGTCACCGATGATCAGCTGGCGCTGGCCACGGCCGATCGGCGTCATGGCGTCGATCGCCTTGAGGCCGGTCTGCAGCGGCTGCTTCACCGGCTGCCGCTGGACCACGGACGGCGCCTGGGTCTCGAGGGCACGACGGCCCTCGGCCTCGATCGCGCCCTTGCCGTCGAGGGGGTTGCCCAGCGGGTCGACAACGCGGCCCATGAAGCCGTCGCCCACCGGGACCGAGAGGACCTGACCGGTGCGGCGCACCGACTGGCCCTCTTCGATCTTGCTGAAGTCGCCCAGAATAACGACACCGATCTCCCGGACATCCAGGTTCAGTGCCAGGCCACGCGTGCCGTCCTCGAACTCGAGCAGCTCGTTCGCCATCGTCGAGGGAAGGCCGGAGACATGGGCGATACCGTCGCCACAGTCGACGACGGTCCCGATCTCCTCACGTGCCGCGCCTTCCGGCTCGTACGCCTGGACGAAGCGCTCAAGCGCGTCCCGGATCTCGTCCGGCCGGATCGTCAGCTCCGCCATCTCTTCCTGTCTCCCTATTCGCCTAGCCGGCCAACCGGCGGCGGACTTCTTCAATACGTGCGGCGATCGTGGTGTCGATGATCTCGTCCCCGATCTTGATCGAGAACCCACCGAGCACCTTCGGGTCCACCTCGACATTCAGGTGGACGTCACGGCCGTAGGTGGCCCGCAGCCAGTTCGCCAGCCGCTGCTTCTGCGCGTCGGACAGCAGCACCGCGCTGGTGACGACCGCCACCAGACGCTGCCGCTGCAGGGCGACGAGGCGGCCGAACTCCTCCAGACCTCGCTCCAGGCTACGTCCGCGCGGGTGTGCGGCGACCTGGGAGACGAGGCGCAGGGTGGTCGGCGCGACCTTGGCCCCGAGCAGGTCGGCCAGGAGCGACTCCTTGCCGGTGGCGGCCGGGTCGGCCAGCGCGCGGCGCAGGTCGGGGTTGGCGGCGAGGATGCGGCCGAACCGGAACAGCTCGTCTTCGACGTCGTCGAGACGGCCGCCCGCTTCGGCCTCGCTCGCGGCGGCGATCACGCCGAGCCGCTCGACGGCGTCGGCGAGGTCACCGGATCGCGACCACTTGGCCTCGACCGCGGCCACCGTCGTCTCCAGAGCCGCCTGCGAGACCTTGCCCTCGAGCAGGGCGCGGATGGTCTGCGCCTTCTGCTCGGCCGGACGCGACGGGTCGGAGAGCGAACGGCGCAGACCGGGCTCCCGGTCGAAAAGCGAGGCGACCGCGAAGAGCTCATCGGCCAGCGTGCCCAGGTCGGCCGACCCGGCCACGCTGTTGAAACGCTCCTCGACGTCGACCAGAGAGGTCCTGCTCAGGCCCTGCATCAGCGGACCGCCGTGCCGGAGCCCTCAAGCTCCTCCAGGAACCGGTCGACGACGCGGCGCTGGCGGGCATCGTCCTCCAGCGACTCGCCGACGATGCGGCCGGCGAGGTCGGTCGACAGGCGGCCGATCTCGGAACGCAGCTGCGCGAGCGCCTGCGCCTTGTCGGCCTCGATCTGGGCGTGGGCGGCCTCGACGATGCGCCGGGCCTCGGCCTGGGCCTCCTCGCGGAGTTCGGCCTTGATCTGCGCGCCCTGCTCACGAGCTTCTTCCCGGAGGCGGGCGGCCTCCTGGCGGGCTTCGTTGAGCTGGTCGCGGTACTGCTGGAGCACGGCCTGAGCCTCGGCCTGGGCGTTCTCCGCCTTCTGGATGCCGCCTTCGATGGCCTCGGTCCGCTCAGCCAGCGTCTTCTGGATGCGCGGGGTGAGGATCTTTCCGACGACGATGAAGACGAGCAGGAACGCGAAGCCGCCGACGACCAGCTCGTAGACGTGCGGGATCAGAGGGTTGTTCGTCTCCGCCGCCAGAACCACAGCTGCCTGAGTCATGGGCGCAGCCTTCCGTCAGTGGGTTAACGCGTCAGCCGTAGATGAACGGCGCGACAAGACCGATCAGGGCGAGGGCCTCGGTCAGAACGAAGCCGAGCAGCATGTTCTGACGGATGAGGCCGTAGGCCTCGGGCTGGCGGGCGATGGCCTGCACACCCTGGCCGAAGATGATGCCCACGCCGATACCGGGGCCGATCGCCGCGAGGCCGTAACCGATCGCGCCGATGTTGCCGGAGACTTCAGCGAGAACGCTCATTGCGGTTTCCTTTACTGGTCGGCCGGTGGGTCACTGTGACCCATCCGGTCTGGTCACGTCAGTGGGTGGTTCAGTGGTCCGCGTGCAGCGAGCCGCCGATGTACATCGCGGCCAGCATCGTGAAGAGGAACGCCTGCAGGAACTGGATGAAGATCTCGAAGCCGGTCATGATCGTCGTCATGACCACGCCCACCAGACCGAGCGGCGCACCAAGCGGGGTGAGCTGCTCGAAGAGGAAGTGGAAGCCGACGCTCGCGAAGAAGGCCAGGATGAGGTGGCCGGCGAACATGTTCGCGAACAGTCGGACCGCGTGGGTGAACGGCGCGAGAACGAGGTTCGAAATGAGCTCCAGCGGCGCCATCAGGACGTAGACGGGCTTCGGCAGGCCGGGCGGGAACATCATGTTCTTGAAGTAGCCGATGCCACCCTGGTGCTTGATGCCCAGGTAGATCTTGATGACGTAGATCGTCACCGCGAAGATGATCGGATACGCGATGTGTGAGTTCACCGGGATCTGCAGCACCGGGATCACACCGAAGAAGTTCCACAGCAGGATCAGCAGGAACAGCGAAAGCAGCAGCGGCATCCAGCGCTCGGCGTCCTTGCCCAGGAACGGGCGGGCGCACTGGTCGCGGACGAACGTGTAGCCGTATTCACCGATGTTCTGGATGCCGCGCGGCACCAGCTTCGGCTTGGCGAAAGCGGTCCAGGCCAGGACGCAGATGATCAGGGCACCGATGACCGCCAGGATTACGGGCTTGGTGAGCCAGACGGGCGCCCCGGAGTAAAGCGGAGGGAAATCGAAGATCTCCGGCCCGGGAGCCTGGAATTCTCCGTCAGCGGCGAGGAGCGTCAGCGTAGTCACGCGGCGTTCCCTTCAACGTCGTGGACCATCATTGGAAGAATCAGAGCTTGTGCGGGCGCGTTCAGCGGCCGTGCTTGAGGTAGACGAGCCAGCAGGCCAGCCCTACCCCGATAACCACACCTATGGGGATGAACGCGTGCACGCCCGTCCAATGGCTCAGCAACCAGCCGAGGCCACCCCAAAGCAGCATTCCCGATAGCAGATAGCTGGGTACTGACCAGGCGGCGTCGGCGAAGTCGCGGCCGTCGTCCTCGGGCCTGCGCTGCTTCTCGCTCATCGCGGGCACGACGATAGCAGGCACCGCAAGGACTAGTCATATCGGACCCCATCAGTTCCCCTGACCGGGAACTTTGGAGTCTGGTTCGACGTACAGGAGCCTCAGCTTCATGAAGCCGCGCATCTCGCCGAAGGTCCACACGACGGTGAGGACGATCACACTCCAAGCGAACGCTTTGGGGTTGAAGACGGTGGTCGTCTCGAATGCCCTGAGAGTGATCATGATAGCGATCACCTTGACGAGATAGCTCAAAACCGCCGAGGCGAACATGGCCATCGGCGAGATCCGGCCCGCCCAGGTGACCACGATGAGCCCGACGGTGAAGAACGCGGCCACCAGGCCCAGGGCGATGACGGCGCCGAGCGCGCCCTCGAATCCGGCGAAGATCGCCGACACGATGACCGCTATGACCCCGACCGCCACCGTTGGCACGGCGGCGCCCTTGAGAACGCGCACGTCGTTGGCCTGCATGGACGACTCCAGAACATGTTGTCAACCGAGCGTTTGCTTCGCCCAGGCTATGGGTTGCTGTTAGTGAAAGCTATCACAAGCTCCGCGTCACGGGCTTTACCTGGCTTTTCGCGGCGAATTCACCCGGTTGTCGCCCGATGGTGACCCGCCTGCGAGCTCTCCGGCCGGTCGGCGGCGTGCGCCCCCTTGCGCCCCTTGGGCCTCGACAGCACCACCAGCACCGCGATCGCGACCACGCTGATCAGCGGGAACAGGATCAGCGGCACCCCTTCGAGCGACAGGCCCACGATCGTGAACGCGAAGATGAACGTCCAGGCGTACATGATCAGGACGCTCCGCCGGTGGGAGTGGCCGATGTCGAGCAGCCGGTGGTGCAGGTGCCCCCGGTCGGGCGCGAACGGCGACAGTCCTTCACTCGTACGCCGGATCACCGCCATGATCAGGTCGGTCAGCGGCAGCACGACCACCGCGAGCGGCAGCAGCGGCAGCACCAGCGCGAACCGGTTCACGTCGAGCGCGGTCGTCGGCACCGACGACGTGATGGTCACCAGCGAGGTGGCCAGGACCAGCCCGATCAGCATCGAGCCGGTGTCGCCCATGAAGATCTTGGCCGGGTTGAAGTTGTGCGGCAGGAAGCCCAGGCACATGCCGACCAGCAGGGCCGCGACCACGGCGGTCAGGTTGATGCGGGTCTGCTGCTGGTCCTGCGACAGCACCATGGAGTAGACCAGTGTGGCCATCGCCGCGATGCCGACGATGCCGGCCGCCAGGCCGTCGAGCCCGTCGACGAAGTTGACCGCGTTGATGGCGACCACGACGACCAGGATCGTCATCACGGCCTGCAGGTTCGTGTCGAGGAAGACGTTGCCGCCCATGCTCTCGGGCAGCGGCAGCGACCGCAGCGACACCCCGTAGTAGACCAGCAGGCCACCGGCCGCGACCTGGCCGCCCAGCTTGACCAGGGCGTCCATGCCCAGCCAGTCGTCGAGGAAGCCGGTCACCACGATCAGACCACCGGCCGCGAGCAGCGCGCTCGTGGTCCGACCGGACTGTTCGCCGGCCAGCGCGGAACCGACCCATGGCAGGTGGGAGGCCGCCAGCAGCCCGGCGGCCATGCCGCCGAACATGGCCAGGCCGCCCAGCCGGGGCGTCGGCACCTTGTGGACGTCGCGCTCCCTGACCTCGGGAGCGGCGCCGATGCGCAGCGCGAAGGCCCGGACCGGAGGCACCAGCAGGTAGGTGACAACGGCAGTGACAAGGCCCACGAAGAAGTATTCGCGCACGGCACCAGTTTCCCGGATCAACGGACCAGTTGAGACGGGAGAAGTACACACACCGCCTCTTTGCGACGACGCTAGCGCAGCTTTACGAGTACGCGTGCGGCGCGCCGGCCTTGCTCGGCACCCATCGGGGGGTGTCGGCGGCCTCGTCGCTGATCGAGGTGAGCACGGCCTGCCGGTAGAGCCCCAGGCGGGTGCGCCACTCGGAGATCTGCTGGATGTACCGTTTGGCGACGTCGGCGTTCCACGTGTCGGTGCTCCGCGCCAGCGTGTAGGGCCGGTCGAGCAGCGTCGAGATCTTCTCCATCAGCGGCATGACCTGGAACCAGAGGTCGACCAGGCGCTGGTATTCGGGGTTGAACACCCAGGTCGTCGCCTGGCCGCCCGGAATCAGCAGGTCGCTCCCGTTCGCGGCGGGCGGGGTCTCCCCCGGCTGCAGCGGCCGGGGCGCGGGCGGGTCGAGATAGCTCATCGGATCTCCTTACGCGGGCTGACCGGGGGCGACGGAACCGGCGGGGCCGTCGGGCTCGATGTCCTCGGGCACCCATTCGCCCGTGCCCCACTCCCCTGCCGGTACGGAGACGCTCGGCATGTCGATCGGCTCGATCTGTGCGTGGACGTCCATCAGCGCGAGGATCGCCTCATCCGAGATCGGTTTCGCCGGGGCGGAGAGCACATCGCCCGGCTGCTCGGCGGCCAGCCGCCTGGGGTCGTCGGATTGGTCTGGACCACTCCCCTGCGCGGCACCCGCGCCGTCGCCCGACGCGCCGCCGGCCGGGCCCTGCGCGGGACCGCCCTCGGAGCCGGAACCCGCGCCGGCCATGGACGGCGTCTCCTGCGGGCCGATCTGGTCGTCGAACCCGAGCAGGGCGCCGAGCGCCTGGTCAGAGATGTGGTGGGCCGGAACCGACAGGACGTCACCGGGCTGTTCGGCGGCCAGTCTCCTCGGGTCGACGTCGCCGCCGGCGTGGCTCGCCGAGGGGGTCTGAGCGGCTGCGGGACCTGACGCGGATTGGTCTGAACCATTTCCACCGGGCCCGCCCTCCGCACCCGAGCCTCCGCCGGTCATGGACGGCATCTCCTGCGGACCGATCTGCGAGTCGATGTTCAGCAGCGCGCCGAGGGCCTGGTCGGAGATCGGGTTCGCCGGGGCGGACAGGACGTCGCCGGGCTGCTCTGCGGCCAGCTTCTTGGGATCGATCTCGGCCCCGGCCTGACCCGCGAGCCCCGACTGACCGTCCGCCGAGAGGCCCGCCGGGCCGTAGTGCGCCATGGTCGGACCGGTCGTGAGCCCGGCCTGGCCGTTGGCCGATCCGTTCGCCGCGGGTTTGTCACCGCCCTGCGGCCCGCACTGACCGTCGTTCCCACCCTGCGGACTGGATGAATTGCCCGAGTTCCCCCCGGCGGACGGCTGCTGGGAGCCGCTGTCGTTGGTGCCCTCGCCGCCGATCGCCGCGGGCGGATTGCCGCCCCCGGCCGATCCGCTTCCGTCGGTGACCGTCGGCATGCCCTGCGGGCCGATCTGCGAGTCGTTGCCGAGGAGCGCGCCGAGGGCCTGGTCGGAGATCGGGTTCGCCGGGGCGGACAGCACGTCGCCGGGCTGGGCGGCGGCCAGGGCCTTGGGATCGACGGCGTCGCCGCTCACCAGCGTCGTGTCCGCCGGGAGCTGGGGGGCGGAGGCCAGGAACGGGTCTTCCGGGACGTTGCCGGCGGTGCCCACGTTCGCGCCACTGGGATCGCCTGCGGGCGGGGTGACGGGGTTGCCCTTGAGGTAGGGGTCTTCGGTCACGTTGTCGGCGGCGGTGCCCACGTAAGCGCCCATCGGGTCACCCGGGGCCAGACCGGGCTGCGGCGGAGGCTGCGTGACGGGGTTGCCCTTCAGGTACGGGTCCTCGGTCACGTTGTCGGCCGCCGTGCCCACATAGGCGCCCATCGGGTCACCCGGGGCCAGACCGGGCTGGGGGGCGGGCTGCGCGGCGGCCGGGTTGTTCTTCAGGTAGGGGTCTTCGGTCACGTTGTCGGCCGCCGTGCCCACGTAGGGGCCCATGGGGTCGCCGGGATCGAGGCCGGGCTGGGGAGCGGGGTGTTTGACCGTGGGCTCCAGCGGTTCGACGTAGCCGGGCTTGCCGTCGGGCTGGGGGCCGGTGGGGGGCTGGGCGGAGTCGACCGGGCGGACCACGTCGAGGTCCTGGTTGAGCGGGTAGGACACCACCTTCGTCCCGTCGACGTCGAGCTCGACCCGGCCCTTCGTCTGGTCGATGTCGTCGGGATGGTCTTTCTTCGGGGTGTCGATCGGCGGCTCGCCGTCGCTCTTCTTGGGCGGCGGGTTCGAGTCGGTGTCGCCCTTCTTCGGCGACTCGGTCTCGCCCTCGGGCTTCTTGGGCGGCGGGTTCGAGTCGTCGCTTCGGTCCGGGGCGGCGGACTCGGTGTCGCCCTTCTTCGGCGGCTCGGTCTCGCCGTCGCTCTTCTTCGGGGGCGGGTTCGAGTCGTCGCTCCTGTTGGGAGCGGTCGTCTCGGTGTCGCCCTTCTTCGGCGGATCCGCGTCGCCGGAGGGCTTCTTCGGGGGTTCGGAGTCGCCCCCGGTCGGCTTGGGGGCCGGGTTGGCGTCGCCGGAGGTCGTGGGGTTCGGCTGGGTGCCGGGTTCGCGTTCGCGCTTCTCCAGGAGGGCCAGGCGGGCGGTGACGTCCTTGTCCATCTCGGCGATGGCGTCGGCCACCGCCGAGGGGCGGTAGGTCACCGCGGCGGGCACGCCCGCGTTGCGGACCGTGGTGGTCGCCTTGGCCTCGATGGTCTCCATCTCCTTGGCCGCGCTTCGCAGCTCGGCCAGGAGATCGCGGACCAGTTTGGGGTCCATCCCATCGATCTTGGGCATGCGCCAGCCTCCCGGGGTCGAAAACCTCGACTCACGCTAGGCCGCCACGCCCCCGGTGACCCGGTGCGATAGCCAGACGGTATGGATCTACTCCTCGGTCGCGAGGTACCCCACGACGCCCCGGATCTTGTCGACCGGAACGCCGCCCTTGCGCAGCACCCGGGGCACCGAGGTGGTCAGGTCGAGGATGGTCGACGGGGTGTTGTCGTTGCACGGTCCGGCGTCGAGGTAGACCGCCACCGACTGGCCGAGTTGCTCTTCGGCGTCGGCCGCCGTGGTGGCGGGCGGGTTGCCCGAGCGGTTGGCGCTGGAGACGGCCATCGGGCCGGTCTCCTTGAGCAGGTCGAGGGCCACCTGGTGGAGCGGCATGCGCAGGGCCACGGTGCCCTTGGTCTCGCCGAGGTCCCACTTGAGCGACCGGTTGGCCTTGAAGACGAGGGTCAGCGGGCCGGGCCAGAAGGCGTCGATCAGGTCCTGGCCGTGGGTGCCGAGCGACTCGACGAGCGCCCCGGCTGCCCGGACGGTCCCGACGAGGACGGGGACCGGCATGTCGGGGCCACGGCCCTTGGCGGTCAGCAGGGCCCGCACGGCCGAGGGCGTGAAGGCGTCGGCGCCGATGCCGTAGACGGTGTCGGTCGGGAGGACGATCAGGTCGCCGGCTCTGATGACCGACGCGGCGTCGATGAGGCCCGACTCGCGCTCGCCGGGGTTGGAACAGAGGTATCGGCGGGTCATGTGATCTCCCTTGTCACTCCAGGCCGTACTTGGCCGTCACGAAGCGGTCGCGGCCGGTCAGATCCTGACGCAGGCGGGCGTCGCGCCAGCCGTTGCCCTCGGGGAACAGCCAGTAGACCGCGTTGCCCTGCTCGTCGGCGTGCTCCACCGCGACCAGGCCGCCGGGCCGCAGGAGCCGGCGGGCCGTGGCTTCGACCGCCCGGACCTCTCCCAGGCCGTCGTCGCCCGAACCGTAGAGGGCACGGCGAGGATCGTAGTCGCGCACCTCGGGGTCGCGGGGCACCGCCCCCGGCGGGATGTAGGGCGGGTTGCTGATGACCAGGTCGACCTGGCCTTCGAGTTCGGGCAGGCAGTCGGACAGGTCCTCCGGGTGGAGGGAGGTCCGGCCCTGGCCGTGTTCGAGGATGTTGCGCTTGGCCCAGCGGTAGGCCGCCGGGTCGATCTCCACGGCGTGGACCTGCGCGAGCGCGACCTCCTGGGCGATCGACAGCGCGATCGCGCCCGATCCGGTGCCGAGGTCGACCACGATCGGCGAGGCGACGTCCATCTCGTTGAGGCGGTCGATGGCCCAGCCGACCACGACCTCGGTCTCGGGCCTGGGGATGAACACCCCGGGGCCGACCTCGAGCGACAGGTAGCGGAAGAAGGCGCGGCCGGTGATGTGCTGCAGCGGCTCGCGCGACTCCCTCCTGGAGACGCCCTCCCAGAAGAGGGCGTCGAACTCGGAGTCCTTCACCGTGTGGAGGGTGCCGCGGGTCACGCCGTGGACGAACGCCGCGATCTCCTCGGCGTCGGCGCGCGGCGACGGGACACCTGCCTCGGCGAGCCGGGCGGTGGCCAGCGCTATCTCGTCCAGGAGGAAGGTCATCGGCTCAGGTCGCGGCGGCGGCGAGCTTCTCCGCGAGCTCGGCGTCGAGCAGGGCCTGGATCACCGCGTCGAGGTCGCCGTCGAGCACCTGGTCGAGGTTGTAGGCCTTGAACCCGACCCGGTGGTCGGAGATGCGGTTCTCCGGGTAGTTGTAGGTGCGCACCCGCTCGGACCGGTCCACCGTGCGGACCTGCGACTTGCGCTCGGCCATCGCGGCGGCGTTGGCCTCCTCCTCGGCGATGGCCTGCAGCCGGGCCCGGAGGATGCGCATCGCCGACTCCTTGTTCTGGAGCTGGCTCTTCTCGTTCTGGCACGACACCACGACGCCGGTCGGCATGTGGGTGATGCGCACCGCCGAGTCGGTCGTGTTGACGCTCTGGCCGCCGGGACCGCTGGAGCGGTAGACGTCGATGCGCAGGTCGTTGGGGTCGATCTGTACGTCGACCTCCTCGGCCTCGGGGTAGACGAGCACCCCGGCGGCGGAGGTGTGGATGCGCCCCTGCGACTCGGTCGCGGGGACCCGCTGCACCCGGTGGACGCCGCCCTCGAACTTGAGCCGCCCCCAGGCGCCTTCGCGGCCCTTGATGGCGACGGTGACGTCTTTGTATCCGCCGAGGTCGGAGTGCTGGGCGTCGATGATCTCGGTCTTGTAGCCGATGCGTTCGGCGTACCGCAGATACATGCGCAGCAGGTCGCCGGCGAACAGCATGGACTCCTGGCCGCCTTCGCCGGCCTTGATCTCCATGATGATGTCTTTGTCGTCGTTGGGGTCGCGGGGCACCAGCAGGTGGCGCAGCCGCTCCTCCAGCGCGGGGACGCGGGCCTCCAGCTCGGCCGCCTCTTCGGCGAACGAGGAGTCTTCGCCGGCGAGTTCGCGGGCCGCCTTGATGTCGTCGCGCACCTGACCGAGCTCGCGGTAGGTGCCGATGATCGGCGTGAGCTGGGCGTAGCGCTTCCCGAACTGCCTGGCCTTCGCCTGGTCGGCGTGCACGGCCGGGTCAGCGAGCTTCAGCTCGAGATCGGCGTATTCGTTGATGAGCTCGTCGAGGTTCACCGCGCGTCCCCTCCTGCTGGTCGAATCGAGTAAGCCCTTTCACCACGAACGCCGACCCGGGCGCGCCCCCTGCGAGAGGAGGACGGTTCCGAGCCGGCGTCTGGGAAGGAGCTACTTGCCCGCGGCCTTCTTGCCGAACCGGGCCTCGAAGCGCGCCACGCGGCCGCCCGTGTCGAGGATCTTCTGCTTGCCCGTGTAGAACGGGTGGCACGCCGAGCAGACGTCGGCGTGAATCGTGCCGTTCTTGGCGGTGCTGCGCGTGGTGAACGTGTTACCGCACGAACACGTCACATTGGTGACGACGTACGTGGGGTGGATGTCGGGCTTCATACCTTTTTCCTCTCCGGGGCGCGGTCGCCGGATCGCCTCTGTCAGCCTGGAGACCAGGGGGGCGGGAACCGGAACCGCAACGGTTCGGCTACCAGTGTGCCAGATCGGAGAACCCTCCCAGGCCATCGCGCATTCCCGGGGTCGTCGCTGAACGATGCCTGGGAAGTCCGTGAGAAGGTCACCGCGCATGTGGACTGGTCACAGGGGCCCCACTAGGCTCGCCCTGCTCAAACCCGAGCTTTTCCCTCAAAATTACCTTAGTTAGGGGATTCGATGAGGAAAGGCCTGCGACTGCTCATTGCAGGCGCCAGCGGGGTGGCACTTTTCGCCAGCGGTGTGGCCATCGCCGCCTCCCCCGCTTCAGCCGAGCCCGTCACGGTGTCGAACGCCGTCGTCAACGACACGTTCATCCCGCCGGTCTCCCAGGACATCATGTCGTTCTCGTTCGATCTGGCGGACGCCTATCACGGGAAAGCCCCCGACAACTCCTGGTACCCCAAGTACAAGATCTGGGCCCGCGTGACCCCGGACTACAACCCCGGAGCCGGCGTCACGGTGAACTGGCGCACCGCCAGCGTCACCCAGCTCGCCAAGGTGACCACCGACCCCGGCACGGGCGCGAAGAGGATCACCGGCAACTTCACCGTCCAGAACAACGACAAGCCCGGTGACCGGTGGAGACTGCAGATCTCCCCGGAGCTCCTTCCCGTAGCCGGGACTCCGTCGCCCACCGCGACGACCGCGCCCAACGCCTGGCAGGACGTGAAGACCTTCACGGTCACCCCCGCCACGCGGGTCACGAACGTCGGCATCGACCCGAACCCCGTCGTGCTCAAGGGCGCGACCGACGTCGGCTTCAGCGCGACGATCGAGAAGTTCGGCGGCGAGACGCTCAAGCAGGTCCGCGCGCTGCACCCGTCGAGCGGCGAGTACTACTCGCTCGGCACCTCGCTCGAGGGCGACGACAAGAGCTACTACAACTTCGTGACGATGGGGACCGACGCTCCGGCCGGCTCCTGGCAGATCAAGTTCACGATCACGCGCGGCACGAAGACCTACGCCTTCACCAAGGGCTTCACCGTCAGCAAGACCTCCGCTCCGGCGGCGAAGGCCAAGTCGAAGATCACGATGTCCATCGCACCCACCAAGGTGAAGAAGGGCAAGTCGATCAAGATCTACGGCAAGGTCTACCGCGGCGTTAAGTCGTGGGGCGTCTGGAAGAAGAAGGTCCTCAAGCTCTACTTCAAGAAGAAGGGCACCAAGAGCTGGAAGTTCGTCAGCTACGTCGGCGCCAACAACTCCGGGAAGTACAGCAAGACGATCAAGCCCAAGTACGACGGCTACTTCCGGATGGCGGCGACCGCCACGTCCCTGACGAAGTCCTCGTACTCGCCGTACAAGCTCGTCGACGTTCGCTGACCCTGTACGGCTCGCGCCACCAACCCCTGGCGCAAGCCGTATAGGTGACGAATGGGCCCATGTGTGCACACGTGGGCCCATGTCACGTTATTCTCACAAGCTACATTTCTCCCAATAATCACTCATGTAAGGGGCCTTACATGCGCAAGAGCCTGCGGCTCATGCTTGCGGCCGCCACGGGGGCGGCTCTCTTCGCCACCGGCGCCGTCGTTGCGGCACCCGCCTACGCCGCCGTCGGTGTCGACTCGGGCACCGGCCTCACCGACCTGTTCATCCCGCCGAGCGGCAGCGACAAGATTCCTTTCAAGGTGAAGGTCACCGACGCGTACGCGGCGGGCCTGGACAAGCCGGTCCGGGTACACGTGGAGTTCCGGAAGCCGGACGAGCCCGACTCCGCCACCCCCCATGAGGGCACCGCCGCCGAGATTCCCACGGTCACCGCCACACCGGCTCCGACCGCGACGGTTGACGTCGCCGCCTCTATCCCCGTGGCGGCGTCGGACAAGCCCGGTACGTGGAAGTACCGCGTCGGTTACGCGCCCAACGGCTCCACGACCAAGGAATGGAACAACTGGGTCACCTTCACCGTCGCCACGGCGACCCGGGTGACCTCCGCGACCGTCGACCCCGACCCGGTCAAGCTGAAGAAGGGCGAAGAGGTCGACGTCTTCGCCAACTTCAAACTTGAGAAGTACGGCGACGAGAAGGTCACCGCCGTCCGCTTCGAGCACGCCTCCTCGGGCGACTACTACTCGCTGAACAGCGGCCTCGAGGCCGACGACAGCTACCACGGCTCGGCCTCGTTCGACGACCAGTCGCCGACGGGCAGCTGGCAGCTCAAGGTCAACGTGACCCGCGGCTCGAAGAGCTACAGCTTCGTCAAGGGCTTCTCGGTCAGCGGCTCCACCAAGGCCGCCAAGGCCAAGTCGAAGATCACGATCGCCGTCTCGCCCGCGAAGGTGAAGAAGGGCAAGACCGTGAAGATCTACGGCAAGGTCTACCGTGGCACCAGCAAGTGGGGCGCGTGGTCGAAGAAGATCCTCAAGCTCTACTTCAAGAAGAAGGGCACCTCGACCTGGAAGTTCGTCGGCTACGTGGGCGCCAACTCGACCGGCAAGTACAGCAAGACCGTCAAGCCCAAGTACGACGGCTACTGGCGTCTCTCGGCGACCAGCACCAGCGCGACCAACTCGTCGCTGTCGCCGTACAAGCTGGTCGACGTCCGCTGACGTCGTTCTAGCCGAACCCCTGCTCGCATACGGAAAGGGGCGTCCCGGAAGGGGCGCCCCTTTCTCGTGCCTGCCCTCTCTTCAAGCGGGGGCGCGAACGGCGTCAGCGGGTGTCTGCGACCTTGTCGCCGGCTGGCTCAACAGGTGCCGAGCGGTTATCCACAGGGCCTGGATGAGCCGGGCGGGAACGTCGGTCGCGGGGGCGAAGCTGGTCCGGCTCCCGGGTGGGCGGGCTCGGGCGGTTCCGCTCGGTCCGGGAATTGCCCGACCCAGCCGACCAGCCCCTCGCCGACCTTGGTGGACAGGCCCGCTGCAGACTTTCCACAGTGGTCGGCCACACCTGGCAGATCGTCAGTCGCAGCGGCGAAACTGACTCGAACCCGGGTGGACGGGCCCGCGAGCTGCGCCCGCCCCACAAGCAGCACCGCCCTCGGGTAGGAGGGGCGGCGAGGGCCAGCAGCTCAAGGCTCGTCATCTCGGCAACCCCGCACCGCCATCTCAGCCCACAGGATCCAGGCGAATCGCCTTGGTGACCGCACTCAACCGCGTCAGCCGCAGAGACCCAGGCGAGTCGGCTCAGCATCCACACCTGACCATGCCCGCCACATAGGCTCCCAGCGATCTTCCCAGTGGCCGCACCTCACCGCGTCGGCCGTGGATGCCTGGGCCAACGCCTCCATGACCACACGTGTCCCGTCTGCCCCGGAGGCCCGACCCTGGGCCTTGTCCTCCACGACAGTCCCTATTGCCGTTTCGCGCCAAACTTCTCCGTCGTTTCGGGGAGCGCCATGCGGGGCCGGGTTGCGCCGGATGCGAAGGCGAGCCGCCGACGGCGGGCGGTGCCTGGGTGGGCGGAGCCGTAACGGAAAATGAACTTTCAGGGCCGGTGCCCGAGATAGGCCAAGACGGCGAGAACGCGCCGGTGGTCGTCGGGCGCGGGGTCGAGGGCCAGTTTCAGGAAGATGCTGGAGATGTGCTTCTCGACGGCGCCCTCCGAGACGACCAGGCGGGCCGCGATGGCGCTGTTGGAGCGGCCTTCGGCCATCAGGGCCAGGACTTCGGTCTCGCGGGCGGTCAGGCGTTCGCGTGGGAGCCGGCGGCGGCCCAGGAGCTGGACGACCACGTCGGGGTCGATCACCGCGCCGCCCGAGGCGACGCGACGCACGGCGTCGAGGAACTCGGCCACTTCGGCCACGCGCTCCTTCAGCAGGTAGCCCACGGCCTGGGCGCCGGCGCCGAGCAGGTCGGTGGCGTAGCGCTCCTCCACGTACTGCGACAGGACCAGGATCGGGAAGCCCGGACGCCGGGACCTGACCTCCAGGGCGGCGCGCAGGCCCTCGTCGGTGTGGGAGGGGGGCATGCGCACGTCGACGACGGCCAGGTCGGGGTTGTGTACGTCGACCGCCTCCACCAGCGAAGGGCCGTCGCCCACCGCGGCGACGGTCTCGATTCCGCCGTCGGCCAGGAGCCGGGACAGGCCCTCGCGCAGCAAAACCGAGTCTTCGGCGATCACGACACGCATGCCCGTCACCATACGCAGGGCAGCTCGGCCCTGATGCGGGTGGGACCGCCGGGCGGGCTGTCGACGGTGAGGTTGCCGTCGATGGTGGCCGCCCGGTCGGCCAGGCCGTTGAGGCCGCCGCCTGGGCGGATGACGGCTCCCCCGATCCCGTTGTCGGCGATCTCGACGACGACCCGGCCAACCGCTCTGCTCACTTTGACGCTCGCCTCGGTGGCTTCGGAGTATTTGGCCATGTTGGTGAGGGCCTCCGCCACGACGAAGTAGGCGATGCTCTCGACGGCCGCCGGGGGGCGTTCGGTGATCTCGACGGTCACCTCGACCCGCACGGGGGCGCGGGCGGCCAGGGACGAGAGGGCGGCGTCGAGGCCCCGGTCGGTGAGGATCGCCGGGTAGATGCCTCTGGCCAGGTCTCTGAGCTCGGCTATCGCCGCCTTCGCACCTGCGGCGGCGCTTTCGACCAGGATTCTGGCCTGCTGGGGGTCGTCGTCGAATTTGGCCTGGGCGCGGCCCAGATCGAGGGCCACCGACAGGAGGCGCTGCTGGGCGCCGTCGTGGAGATCGCGTTCGATGCGGCGGCGTTCGGCCTCGGCGGCGTTGACGCCCCTGGCGCGGCTGGCCCTCAGATCCTCGTTGCGGGCCAGGAGCAGCTTGCGGTCGTCAGTGCCCAGGAGCGCCCGCGCCACCCAGCCGTGGGCCAGCGCGGCGCCTCTGAGGGCGTACAGGGACGCCACCAGGGAGACCACGCCGACCAGCATGACCAGCACGGCCTCCGGCACCGTCGAGACCTCGACGAACCAGGCCGACATGGTGCGGTCGGTCAGGACGAGCGGCAACGGGATCGCCAGGAGTTCCAGGCCCAGCGACCACAGTCCGAAGACGACGACGAACTCCAGCAGGCCCAGGGGGCACAGCAGGAGGACGTAGCCGAGATCCTTCCAGGTGGCCGGGTCGACGAAGAGCCACCTCAAGTGGGCGTAGAGGCCGCCTTCCGGGCGGGGGCGGTAAGGGTCGGGGATGTCGACGCCGAGCGTCCAGCGGACGAACCGGCGCTCCGCGAAGGCGACGCCCCGCCAGAGCAGGATCAGCACCGCCAGCATGGGCAGCCCGACCCAGACCAGGACCAACACCAGCGACAACGGCAGCGCCAGGCCCAGGCCGACGAAACAGGCGGTGCCGACGACGGGGGCGACGATGAAATAGGGGGCCGCCTTCCACGTGACCGGGTCGACGGCGATGCCCAGTGGCCCCCACGGGCCGAAGGGGACCCGGTCCCGCATCCTTCGCTCCATGCGTCGAGGATGCCAAAGGGCAGGCTGCCCAGGGTATGGAGCGACCGGGGTGGGGGTAACCCCCCGATTTGCCCCTTGATGTCAGACATGACCGCGACGGATCCGTTTGCTCCTGAGTCTGGAAACGGGCCGCTCCCGTAGCGGCTGAGATGTCCAGGTGGGTGAACCCAGCGGGATCGCCGATCTCCGCGGATGACAATCGATCCATGAGCGATCGTTCCGGCCTGTTACTCGGGCTGCCGATGTGGGCGATGGCCGTGGCCGCGTGTGTGCCCGTTCTCGGCGACCCGAGGCCGCGGCCCCGCGGGGCTCGGCCTAGCCGTCGCGGTGCGGGCCGGGCGCGGCCGGTTGGCGCCGGTTACGGCGGGATTCGGCGGCGGCGGGCGGGGCAGGGTGGGCGAGAGCCGTAACGGAGGCGAAGAAAAAGACCCCGGGCGGCGCCCGGGGTCTTTCGCTCGGAGAGCTAGTCGCGGTCGTTGCTGACGGTGGTCTTCTGGACCTGCATCAGGAACTCGACGTTGCTCTTGGTCTCCTTCATCTTCTCCAGGAGGAGCTCCAGGGCCTGCTGCATGTCGAGCGCGTGCAGCACGCGGCGCAGCTTCCAGATGACCTGGAGCTCGTCCTTGCCCATGAGGATCTCTTCCTTACGGGTGCCGGACGCGTCGACGTCGACAGCCGGGAAGATGCGCTTGTCGGCCAGGGAGCGGTTGAGCTTGAGCTCCATGTTGCCGGTGCCCTTGAACTCCTCGAAGATGACCTCGTCCATCTTCGAGCCGGTCTCGACCAGGGCCGTCGCGAGGATCGTCAGCGAGCCGCCGTTCTCGATGTTGCGGGCGGCGCCGAAGAAGCGCTTGGGCGGGTAGAGGGCCGTGGAGTCGACACCACCCGACAGGATGCGGCCCGACGCGGGGGCGGCCAGGTTGTAGGCGCGGCCCAGGCGGGTGATCGAGTCGAGCAGGACGACCACGTCGTGGCCCAGCTCCACGAGGCGCTTGGCGCGCTCGATGGCCAGCTCGGCGACGGTGGTGTGGTCTTCGGCCGGACGGTCGAAGGTCGAGTGGATGACCTCGCCCTTGACCGACCGCTGCATGTCGGTGACCTCTTCCGGACGCTCGTCGACCAGGACGACCATCAGGTGGCACTCGGGGTTGTTGCGGGTGATCGCGTTGGCGATGGCCTGGAGGACCATCGTCTTGCCGGCCTTGGGCGGCGACACGATCAGGCCACGCTGGCCCTTGCCGATCGGGCTGACCAGGTCGATGATCCGCGTGGTCATGATGTTCGGCTCGGTCTCCAGCCGCAGGCGCTCCTGCGGGTAGAGGGGCGTGAGCTTGTTGAAGTCGGGGCGCTGGCGGGCCTGCTCGGGCTCCATGCCGTTGACCGTGTCGAGGCGGACCAGCGCGTTGAACTTCTCGCGGCGCTCGCCGTCGCGCGGCTGGCGGACGGCGCCGGTGATGACGTCGCCCTTGCGCAGGCCGTTGCGGCGGATCTGGGCCAGCGAGACGTAGACGTCGTTGGCGCCGGGCAGGTAGCCGCTGGTGCGGACGAACGCGTAGTTGTCGAGGATGTCGAGGATGCCGGCGATCGGGATCAGGACGTCGTCGTCGCTGACCACGGGCTCGTTGGCGTCGCCGAAACGGTCGCGGCCGCGGCGGTTGCGCTCGCGGAAGCGGCCACGACGGCCGCGCGGGTCGTCGTCCTGCGGGCCGCCCTGGCCGGGTCCGCCCTGGTTCTGGCCCTGGCCGTCCTGGCGGGTGTCCTGCTGGCGTTCCTGGCGGTTGTCCTGCCGGTCGTTGCGGCCCCCACGGTCGCCACGGTCGCCACGGTCGCTGCGCTCGCCGCGGTCCTGACGGTCGGGGCGGTCGCCGCGGTCGGCGCGGTCCTGACGGTCGCCGCGGTCCTGGCGGTCGCCACGGTCACCGCGGTCGGGGCGCTCACGGCGCTCGCCGCGCTCCCCGCGGCCACGGCGCTCGCGGCGGTCGCCGCGCTGCTCACGGCCTTCGGACGGGGCCTCGGACTGCTCCACGACGGTCGGGGTCGTCTGCACCGTAGGCTCGAGGGATGCCGGCGGGGCGGACTCGACACGCTCTGCGGGAGCCTCGGCCGGGGCCTCGGCGGGCGCCGCGACGGCGGCGCGGGAGGAACGTTCCCGACGGGCTCTGGTGGGCCGCTCAGCCGGGGCGGCTTCCGCCTTCGGCTCGCTCTTGGGCTCGGGCTTGCTCTCCGCGGCGGGCTGCGCCGCCGCCCCCTGCTTCTCCTGGATGGCCGCGATGAGCTGGCTCTTCCGCATCCGGCCGGTGCCGCTGATGCCGAGACCGGAGGCCATCGCCTGCAGTTCGGGGAGCACCATGGCCGACAGGCCGGTGCCGGAGCGGCGACGGCGCGCGGTCGTGGGGGCGTCACCGACGGGTGCGTCGGCGAGGAGTTCGGTGGTGTCGCTCAACTAAGGGTCCTTCCCAGGGGTCGGGCGCCGGACTGTCTGATTCCGCCGTCCCGGTTATGCGACCCGGCGGGACAGACCGGGTCGGGCTTCGTGGATCTCGTGCGGTCGAGCCGGGTGCCGAGAATCACGAGCGGCAGGCTTCCAGGGGAGACCCCCTGGGATGCCACGACCGACCAGATGTCGAGGTGGCTCGAACGCGCATGTCTCCGAACACGCCGCCCCCTGCCGCGTCGGCGGATGGAGGAGGTGGGTTCAGGGAAATCGCCACGGCGGCTTCGGCTGTGCGAGGAACCGCGATGTACGAATGACAAGCACGCACCCAACACGGGGGCACCTGGTGCGGCTATCAGCCTAACATCACCGGCGCACACAGCTATTCCCTGAAGGTCGAAGAGGCATCAGCGTGTCTCGGGAAACTGAACGGTCGCACCGGAAGGGTCGACGTTCAGTGGCTGGATTTGCCAGTCGATACCCACTTCGGGCTCGATCAAATCCTGCGTATCCGGCGTGGAAAACGCAAGAACCGTGGGGCCCGCTCCCGAAACGACCGCGGGAACCCCTTTCGACCGCAGACGTTCTACCAGATCGGCGGTCTGCGGCATGGCGGGCGCGCGGTATCTCTGGTGGAGACGATCTTCGGTCGCGGCCAGCAGCACCGAGTTCTCCGGCGTTCCGGTGAGCGCGGCGACGAGCAGCGCGGCCCGGCCGGCGTTCACGGCGGCGTCGGAATGCGGGACTTTCTCCGGTAGCAGCCCACGTGCCTCTTCTGTGGACAACCGGAACGGGGGTATCAGGACCACCGGCCGGATGTCGCCGTGGGGCAGAAGTCTGCACACCCCGGAGTCCCAGGAGATGGTGAGCCCGCCGCGCAGGCAGGGCGCGACGTTGTCGGGGTGGCCCTCGATGGCCGTGGCGAGCGCGAGGACCTTGTCGTCGTCGAAGACGGCGCCCGACAGTCTCTCGGCCAGCGCCCTGGCGGCCAGGATGCCGGCCACGATCGCGGCCGACGACGAGCCCAGGCCGCGCGCGTGGGGGATCCGGTTGACGCAGGTCAGCCGGATCCCTTCGGGCTGCGCGACGCCGATCTCGTCGAAGGCGCGGCGCATCGTCCGCACGATCAGGTGCCCCTCGCCGGTGTCGACCTCGCCGGCTCCCGCCCCTTCGACCTCGACGACCGTCGGGTGACCGCCGATCGAGGCCGTCACCTCGTCGTGGAGGTCGAGGGCCAGGCCGAGGGTGTCGAATCCGGGGCCGAGGTTGGCGCTGGTCGCCGGTGTGCGCACCAGAACGGTCAAAGGGTGCTCCCGCAGGTCAGGCGAGTTCGAGTGCGGCCGCCGCCGCGTAGGCGTCGATCGGGATGGTGACGGGCGCGGAATCCCCGAGATGTGCCATCACGACAGGTGGGGTCTTTCGCGTTCCGCGCGTCATGCGAGTTCGAGCGCGGCCGCCGCCGCGTAGGCGTCGATCGGGATCGTCACGGGCGCGGGAGCGCCCGAGATGGCCCAGTCAGGGTCTTTGAGGCCGTTGCCGGTGACCGTGCAGACCACGCGCTGGCCGGGCTGGAGCAGGCCCTGCTCGTGGGCCTGGAGCAGGCCGGCGACGCTGGCGGCGGAGGCGAGTTCGACGAACACGCCCTCGCCCTGGGCCAGCAGCTTGTAGGCGGCGGCGATCTGGCGGTCGGTGACCGCCTGGATCACGCCGCCCGACTCGTCGCGGGCCGCCTCGGCGAGCTTCCACGACGCCGGGTTGCCGATGCGGATCGCGGTGGCGATGGTGTGGGGGTGGGTGACCGGGGCGCCGTTGACGATCGGCGCCGAGCCGCTGGCCTGGAAGCCGAACATCTTCGGCGGCTTCGCGGCGTATTCCTGGTAGCCCATCCAGTAGGCGGAGATGTTGCCCGCGTTGCCGACCGGGATGCAGTGGACGTCGGGCGCGGAGCCCAGGGCGTCGACGATCTCGAAGGCGGCCGTCTTCTGGCCCTGGAGGCGGTGCGGGTTGACCGAGTTGACCAGCGCGATCGGGTAATTCTCAGCGAGCTTCTTGGTCATCTCGAGACAGTCGTCGAAGGACCCCTCGACCTGCAGCAGCTTCGCGCCGTGGACGAGCGCCTGGGCCAGCTTGCCCATCGCGATCTTGCCGCGCGGCACGAGGACGGCGCAGGTCAGCCCGGCGCGCACGGCGTAGGCCGCCGCCGAGGCCGAGGTGTTGCCGGTCGAGGCGCAGATGACGGCCTGGGCGCCCTCTTCGACGGCCTTGCTGATGGCCACGGTCATGCCGCGGTCTTTGAAGCTGCCCGTCGGATTGAGGCCCTCGACCTTGAGGAACACGTCGCAGCCGACCAGCGCGGAGACCTTCGGCGCCGGAACCAGCGGGGTGCCACCCTCGAGGAGGGTGACCACGGGCGTCGTCGCGCTCACGGGAAGCCGGTCGCGGTATTCCTCGATGAGTCCACGCCAAACCCTGGACATGCGGATCCTCCATGTCACCTGCGTTATCGGTGACCGAGTCTACGGGCAAACGTTCGAGATCCGGGATTCGGCGTCCGCCAGGTGGGACGACTCCCCGGATGCGGGGTAGGGCGCCCTTTTTGTCCGCCTAATACGCTCTCAGGAATCTGCCAGAGAGGTTGACTATTGTCGATCAACGTTCCGCAGAAGACCGGCGATCGTGTGAAGGAGAAGGCATGGTGACGGGCACCGCCACCCGGCCCCGGATCCGCCACAACGACTATTCGCCGCTGTCGCCGCCGGAGGCCGGTCACTGGACGCCGAGCCTGCCGGTCAGCGTGGTCATCCCCGCCCACGGCAACCAGCCGCTCGTCGACCTCACCCTGGCCGCCCTGTCGGCGCAGACCTATCCCGCCCATCTGACCGAGGTCGTCGTGGTCGACGACGGCAGCCTGCCGCCGCTGCGGTTGCCGAAGATCCGGCCGGAGAACACCCGGATCATCCGCTCGGGGCCCGGCGGCTGGGGGCCCGCGTTCGCGCTGAACGCCGGGATCGCCGCCAGCGAGGGCACGGTCGTCCAGCGGCTCGACGCCGACATGGTCGTCTACCGCGACCATCTCGAACGGCTGCTGCGCTGGCATCACCTGACCGACTATCTGGTCACGATCGGCGCCAAGGTCTTCGTCGAGCCGCCCGCGCTCACCCCCGAGCAGATCGTCGAGGCGGTGGCCCGCGACCGGCTCGGCGAGCTGATCGACCTGTCGCAGGCGACGCCGAGCAGCACCGAGCGCACCATTCTGCGGCTCGACGGCATGAAGAAGAGCCGCAACCCCTACCACGTGGTGACCGGCCCGACCCTGTCGCTGCACCGGACCCTGCTCAAGGCGGTCGGCGGTCTCGACGCCGAGGTGCACCGGGGCGAGGACACCGAGTTCGCCTACCGGCTGGCCCAGGGCGGCGCGGTGTTCGTGCCCGACCTGTCGGCGCGGGCCGTCCACATGGGGGTGCCGGCCCAGAAGCGCAACCGGGCGGCCACCGTGAAGGCCGTGGAGCCCTACCACGCGCAGCGCATCCCGCTCCGCCGCGACCTGCGCAAACAGCGCGGGCGTACGTGGCACACACCGTACATAGAGGTGGTGTTCGACGTGTCGAAGGCGAGTGAGCGGGAGGTCCGCGACGCCGTCGAGTCGGCGCTGACCGGCTCGATCACCGACGTGCGGGTGCTGCTGACCGCCCCGTGGTCGTCGGTGAAGACGGGGCGCGGCGAGGCCATGGCGGGTCAGGAGTTCGAGCTGCGCCTGATCAGCGAGAGCATGCGCGGCGACCCCCGGGTCCACCTGGCCGAACGGGCGCCGGCGACGGCCTTCCCGGTCCCGTTCCGCTACCGGGGATCGGTGCACGCGCCGCCGGCCCCCGAGACCCTCGAGCGCATGACACGGACGATGACAGACGGGCGGCTGGGGGTCCTGGTGACCGAATCGCCGGCCGGGACCGAGGCCGTCATGGAACGCACCGAGGCGGTTTCGCGCGCTTTGTTGCTGGCGCGTCCAGGCGAAACTCCACACGATGTCATCCGCCAGACACACGGGGTCAGGCGGACCTCCCCCGCGAACTTCTGGCCCCGCCCGGATCCCGGCTCCGACGTGCCTCAGGAGAAGCGGCGCGGGCTAGGGTTGTTTCGCCGCCGCACGTCATGACATGTCGATTCGACGGCAAAATCTCCGTATTCCTGCTAACGAATCATGAGAGATCTTCCAATAGAATCCCGATCCATTCCTTGTTGACACGGAGGCTGACAAAAGATGCCCACGCTACGCCGTCTGGCGATGCTCGGCGCAGCAGCCGGAACGGTCGTGCTGGCCGCCCTCGCCGCCCTCGTCCTGATGGGCGCGCTTCCCGTGGTCGACGCCCTGGTGCTGGTGTTGCTGGGCGGGTGCCTGGCCGCGCTCGCGCTGCTGCTGTTCAGCGTGCGGCGGCTCGACGGCAAGACCCAGCGGATCGACACCCGCGTGAAGAAGCTCGAGACCAACCTCGCCCGGGTCACCGACACGCTGGGCACGGTCTCCGATGAGCTGGCGGGCGCCTCCCGGCTGCTGGCCGAGGGCGCGGCCCGCCGCGACGACGACCTGCGCGCGGTGCTGGCCGCCCTCGGCGAAGACCGCGTCAACGCGATGTTCCTGCGCAACGAGGTCGAGGCCGAGATCAAGGAGATCCGCCGCATCACCGGGGCGCCGCCCCGGGTGAGGACCGATGTGGGCGAGCGTTGACGGCGCGGATCAGGCACAACGACTGGAGCTCCCTGCGCCCGGCACCGCTGGGCGCCTGGACCCCGCGCCTGTCCGTCAGCGTCGTCATCCCGGCCTACCAGTGTCAGGACGCACTTGACCGCACGCTCGCCGCGCTCGCCGCGCAGAGCTACCCGGCCGACCTGACCGAGGTCGTCGTCGCCGACGACGGCAGCACGCCCGCGCTGACGCTCCCGCCGCTGGCGCCCCACCAGACCAGGATCGTCCGGGTGCCCGCCGGTTCGTGGGGGCGCGGCGCCGCGCGGCAGGCCGGGGCCTCGGCCGCCTCCGGCGACGTGATCCACTGGCTCGACGCCGACATGCTGCTCGACCGCGAGCACATCGAGGCCCACATGCGCTGGCACCACCTGGCCGCATACGTGGTCGTGCACGGCACGATCAGGTTCGTCTCCGCCGAGCAGCCCTCCCCCGCCCACGTCTACGCCGAGGTCGCCGCCGGGCGGTCGGCCAACCTGTTCCCGGGGGCGGACGTCCACCCTCATGTGTGGCTGGAGAAGACCCTCGCCGAGACGCGGCACCTGCGCGACGCGCGGTCGAACCCGTCGCGGCTCCACTCGGGCGCGACCACCTCGGTGCGGGCGGCCATGCTGGCGCGGGCGGGCGGCGTCGACGTGACCATGAACATGGGCGAGGACACCGAGCTCGGCTACCGGCTGACCCAGGCCGGGGCCGTGTTCATCCCCGACGCCGAAGCGCTGAGCTGGCACGTCGGCAAGTCGACGGTGATGCTCCGGGAGAAGGAGGTGCACCGGCACAACTGGACCCTGTTCGCCGACCGCATCCCCGATCTCCGCTGGCTGCGCGCCCATCCGCGGCGGGTCTACTCGGTCCCGTACGTCGAGGTGGTCGTCGCCGCCACCACCTACGAGGAGACCAGGGGAACCGTCGACAGCGCCCTGGCCCAGACGATCCACGACCTCTCGGTCACGATCGAGGGCCCGTGGGACGAGCTGCCCACCGGCCGCCGGGCCTCGCTCGACGAGCCGATGCTCGACCTGCGGCTGCTCGGCAACCTCTACGCCGGCGAACCCCGCGTCAACCGGGCGGTGCAGGCCCCTTACCGGCTGACCCTCCCGGCGGGCTGGTCGCTCGGCGCCGACAGCGTCGCCCGGCTGGTCAAGCTGGCCGAGAGCCAGGGGTACGGGCTGGTCTGCGCCGCCCTCGCCGAGACCCACGACGGCGTGGCGACGGCCCGGCTGGAGAAGACGGCCGCCTACAACCGGGCCCGGCTGTTCCCCGGGGAAGCCCCCGACGACGTGGTCGACGAGCTGTTCGGCGCGCACTGGGTCGACGGGGCCGAGTTCGGCGTCGTCCCGCTGGAAGAGGCCGAGCCGCTCAAGGGCGACGCCCAGACCTGGCGGGCGCTGGCCGAGAAGCACAAGGCCGAGGCGCGCAAGCACAGGGCCGAGGCCGAACGGTGGAAGGCGGAGGCCGAGAAGCTGGCCGCCCAGCCGCCGGCCAAGCGCCGATGGAGGGGCCGATGACGACGTACACGATCGGCTTCGACGAGGGCGAGGGCGACCTCGACAGCGGACCGCACCTCGATCCCGAGTCCGAGGTCGCCGAGCTGACGGTGCTCGCCAAGACCCCCACCGACCTGCGCCGGGCGATGACTCTGCAGTCGACGCTGCCCAAGGCGTCGAAGGTGTCGGTGGTGGTCGCCGAGGCGCCCTACTGGTTCACCGCGCCGAACCCGTCGCTCACCCCGGCCCACCGGTGGCGGGCGCTGACCGAGGTCCGCACATATAAGAAGGGCGCCGGCTGGCAGGTCGACGTCACCTTCAGCGCCCCGACGCCCTCGGGCCGGGTGGTCACGGCCGTGGCCCGCGCGTTCTCCGGGAACCGGCTGGAGGCCATCGCCTCGCCGGTGCCGGTGGTGGCCGGTCCGGGCGCGGCCCACTGGCGGCCCGGCGACCCCAACGCCGCCGTCGCCGATCCGAAGGGCCCGATGCCGATCCGCATCGGGGCGCCCGCGGGCGACCTCGTGGTCCGCACCGACGCGTCGGCCCCCTGGGCCGGCGACGCCGTGACCGTCGACCGGCCGGCCTCGCCGAGCTGGGAGGAGATCGGGCGTCCCGGCGGCGAGAGGCTGCTGGCGGCCGGGCTGAGCGACCCCGCGCTGGTGCCGCCGGTCGACGACCGGTCGGTCAACCCGATCGGGTTCGTCAGCGTGCCGACGCAGGGGGTCGGAGAGCTCACCGTCGTCGACGACGCCTGGGTGATCCGGTACGACGGCGCGGTGCTGACCCGGATCGCGACGTCGGGCGCGGTGACCGTCATGGACGTCAACCGGGTCCGCAAGCTGCGCGGCGTCACGATCGACTGGCGGCGCGGCAGCACCCTCGGCACCATGGGCCCGCTGACCGCCGTCAGGGTCGTGGCCGGGCTGGCCGCCGCCGGGGTGCCGCTGGTCTGCGACCACGTCCCGGTGTGGGCGGGGGCGCTCGGCCCCGGCCTGGTCGCCCTGCTCGGCGCCGCCCCCGAGGGCGTGCTCGACGACGACCTGACCCGCGAGGAGCACAGCATCCGGCTGCGGCGGCGCGCGCTGCGCGACCACGGGGTGAAGGAGCGCTGGGCGCGGCTCGGCGCGGTCGGATCGTACCTGCCGACCACCTCGATCCTGCTGGCCACCCGGCGGCCCGACCAGGTCGCGTTCGCGCTCGAACAGGCCGGACGGCAGCGCGAGGCCGACCTCGAAGTGGTGCTGGCGCTGCACGGCGTGCCCCGCGAGCATCCCGGCGTCGCGGCGGCCATCGAGAAGTTCGACCGGCCGCTGACCGTCTACCAGGCGCCGCACGCCCAGGCCTTCGGGTCGGTGCTGAACGCCGCCGCCGAACGCGCCTCCGGGTCGATGCTGCTGAAGATGGACGACGACGACTGGTACGGCCCCGACTTCCTGGCCGACCTGCTGCTCGCCCACTCCTACAGCGGCGCCGACGTGATGGGCACCTCGCCGGAGTTCGTCTATCTCGCGGCCATCGACGTGACCGTCCACCACCAGCAGATCACCGAGCAGGTCACCAACTTCATCGCCGGCGGGACGATCCTGGCCACCCGCTCGGCCTTCGACGCGGTGGGCGGCTTCCGCCCGCTGCCCCGATCGGTCGACACCCAGTTCCAGCACGCGGTCCAGGCCGCGGGGGGAACCATCTACCGAGGTCACGGCCTCGGCTACATCCTGCGGCGGGGCAAGGCCACCGAGCACACCTGGCGGGAGCCGATCGGCACCTTCCTCAAACGCAACAAGCGGCAGTGGCGCGGGTTCCGGCCCAACGCCCTGATGGAGCTCACGGGAGGCAGGTCATGACGGCTCGCGTACCCCGCAACGACTACGGCGTGCTGGTGCCGCCGTGTCCCGATTCCTGGCAACCCGGCAAGACCGTGTCGATCGTCATCCCGGCCCGCGACTGCCAGCGGAAACTCGACCTGACGCTGGCCGCGCTGGCCGTGCAGGACTACCCGGCCCACCTCATGGAGGTGATCGTCGTCGACGACGGCGGGCCGCTCACGGTGCCGCCGGGGGTGCGCCTGGTGCCCAACGAGGGCTGGGGCATCGCGTGGGCGATCCGCACCGGGTTCGGCTACGCCACCGGCGAGGTCGTGCTGCGGCTCGACGCCGACGTGGTGCCCTCGCGCGGCCACGTCAGCGCCCACATGCGGTGGCACCACGCGGCCGACTACCTGGTGGTCCTGGGGTCGCTCCGGTTCACCGCGTCCGAGACCGGCCTGCCGCCGGTGTGGGCGCTGCGCGAGGCCGTCCGTGACGGGCGGGAGGCCGCGCTGTTCGAGGAGTGCGAGGGCCACACCTGGTGGCACCAGCTCGTCGACGAGCACGACGGCCTCCGGCGGGCCCCCAGCCCGCTGCTGCACCGCGTCCACGTCGGGGCGAGCGTCTCCCAGCACCACGACCTGTGGACGCAGGCCGGCGGCATCGACACCTCGCTCGTGCTGGCCGAGGACACCGACCTCGGCTACCGGCTCACCCAGGCGGGCGCGGTGTTCGTGCCCGAACTCGAGGCGCCGGCCTGGCATCTCGGCCGGTCGACTTTAATGCGGCGCCAGACCGAGGTGAAGCGCTACAACGCGCCGTTCGTCGCCGACCGCATCCCCTACCGGCGGTTCCTGCGCACCGAGGGCGGACGCCAGTGGCTGGTGCCCTACGTCGACGTGGTCATCGACACCCGGGGCGCGAGCTATGAGCACGTCCGCGGCGGCGCCGACGCGGCGCTGGTCAGCACGCTGCCCGACGTACGGGTGACGTTGGTGGGCGAATGGTCGCAGCTGCACGACGGCCGGCGCTCCGCCTTCGACGACCCCCGGCTCGACGCCCGGCTGATCAAGGGCGGTTACGAGCACGACGGCCGGGTGAGGCTCGTCGAAGACCCCGGTCCGACGTCGGCGCCGGCCCCGTTCCGGCTGGTCTGCCCGCCCGGCTGGACGATCGCCGCCCAGACCCTGGCCACCCTCATCGAGAAGGCCGACGCGACCGACCTCGGGCTGCTGCACATCGCGCTGACCGAGACCCACGAGGGCATCGTCACCGCCCGGCTCGAACGCACCGCCGCCATCGCCCGCGCCCGCCACGTCATCAAGGACGGCGAGGAGTTCGACGACGTCGTCCACGAGCTCTACGGCTCCGAATGGCTCGACGGCGAGGAGCTCGGGTTCGCCCCGGTCGACACCGGCGTCAAGCCGCCCATCGTGAGCCGGAACACCGAGGCCGCCCACTGGCGGGCCCTGGCCATCGACCGTAAGATCGCCGCCGGACGGCTGGAGAAGCAGGTCCACGCACTGGAGCGGCAGGTCGCCGCCCTGGAGAAGAAGGCCGCCAAGGGCACCGCCGACACGGCGCGCTGGCAGGCGAAAGCGGAGAACTGGCGGGTGCAGACGGTGCGGTTGCAACGGCGCGGTGAGCGCACGGTGTTCAAGCGGGCGTTGCGCAAGGCCCGGCGGCTGCTGGGCTGATGACCCTCACGGTGAGTCGCGGCCTCCCGGTGCGGGAGGCCGCTCGCGGTCATGGCCCATGGGTGGGCCTGATCACCGTGGTCGCGGCCGTCGGCTACACCCTCGTCGGCTACCTCGAACTGCGCGGCATACGGGCCGGGGTGCTCGACCTGGCCATCTTCGACCAGGGCGTGCGGAGCTACTCGGAGTTCCGGCTGCCCGAGTCGGTGACCAAGGAGTACCTCGACGGCTTCCACGACGAGGGGTTCTCGCTGCTCGGCGACCACTGGTCGCCGATCCTGGCGCTGCTCGCGCCGCTCTACTGGCTCAACGACGGCCCGTTATCGCTGCTCTTCGCGCAGGGGGTGCTGTTCGCGCTGGCGGCGCCGCCGCTGTGGCTGTTCACCCGCCGCCGCCTCGGCGCCGCGTCGGCCTACCTGGTCTCGGTCGCGTACGTCGTCTGCTGGCCGGTCGCCCAGGCCGTCGAGTTCGACTTCCACGAGGTGGCGTTCGCGCCGCCGCTGATCGCGTGGATGGTCGAGCGGTACGACGCCGGCCGGGTCCGCACCGCGCTGCTCATGGGCGGCCTGCTGCTGCTCACCAAAGAGGACATGGGCCTGGTGATCGCGGGGTTCGGCCTCTACCTGGCGGCCCGGGGCCGCTGGCGGAGCGGGCTCCTGCTGGTCGGCGGCGGGGTCGCGGCCGTGCTGGTGGCGACCAAGGTGCTCATCCCGTTCTTCGGCGGCCGCGACGGCTTCTACTGGCGCTACGAGGACCTCGGCGACGGCCCGTTCTCCGCGCTCGTCCACGTGCTGACCCATCCGGTGCGGACGCTGGCCCTGCTCGGCACCCCACCCGACAAGCTGGTCACGGGCTGGCTGCTGCTGATGGTGCTCGGGGCGTGCCTGCTGTCACCGCTGGCCCTGCTGTCGCTGCCGCTGCTCGCCGAGCGCATGCTGTCGTCGTATCCCCACTGGTGGGGGGTGCCGTTCCACTACAACGCGTTCCTGGCGATCCCGCTGTTCCTGGCGGCCGTCGACGGGATCGCCCGGTTCGGGCCCCGGACACGGGTGACGTGGGCGGCCGGGGTGCTGGCGACCGGGCTGGTCACGGCGCCGCTGTTCGCGTACGGGACGATCGCGCGGACCGAACTCGGGCCCGAGCCGGCCTATGTGGCCGTCGCGCGCAGGGCGGTCGCGGCGGTCCCGCCGGGCCCGATGGTCGCGGCGGCGCTGCCGGTCGGGGCGAGCCTGACGGCCCGCAACCCGGTGATCCTCTGGGAGCCGGCGCCTGCCTACGAGAACCCGCCGTGGATCGTGGCCTTCACCCGCTGGAAGACGACCCCGTTCGACCGCGTCGAAGACCAGGTGGCCGAGGTGGAGCGGCTCCGCTCCACCGGATACCGGACGGTCTTCGACGAGGGCGGCTTCGTCGTCCTCCACCGGCCCCAGGAAGCACCCACGCCCGTTTCATAACTCTCTGACCAGGGAAAACGTCATTCGTCGGGTTTCATCCCGTTTGTGCGTTAATTCCGGTTAGAGGGTTCACATCATGCTGGTCGAGAACAGGACGGACCGTACGGTCTGGCTCGGGCTGTACACCCTGCAGGACAGGGCCTACCTCGCCACCACCTTTCCGTGGGGCGCCCGCCAGAAGCTTCTGCCCCACCAGCGGAAGGAGTTCTCACCGGCGGCCGAGCGGCAGCAGGTGGTCTTCTGGAACACCGGCGCCCTCGGCGACATGCTGCACGTCCCGCGTTCGATGCGGACGACCCAGGTCTCGATCGACCAGGACGCCGACGGCTGCTTCATCTACAACCATCTCGGCGATCCCGCCCCGATGGACCGGATCGAGCACTTCGTCGTGCTGATGCTGGAGAACCGGTCGTTCGACAACCTGCTCGGCTGGCTCTACGACGACACCGACAACGTGCCGCCGCGCAACGTCCCGGCGCCGCCGGACGGCAAGCCCTACTTCCTGGGACTCAAGGAGAAGGCGTACTGGAACACCGTCGCCGCCGGCGCACACGACACCGCTCCGGAGGAAGGCCGCACCTACGCGCGGAAGGGGGCGCGGACCGACACCACACCCGACCCGAACCCCAGCGAGATCTGCTGGTCGTTCGTGGAACAGATGTACGGCACCCCGATGCCCAGGGCGGGGCAGCAGCCCAACATGTGGGGTTTCCTGGCCAACTACGAAGCGCACACCCGGCCGCGGGACCGGTCGGTCGTCATGGACTGCTTCACGCCCGACCAGGTGCCGAACATGAGCACCCTCGCCAAGCAGTTCGCCGTCTGCGACCGCTGGTTCGGCTCGGCGCCCTGCGAGACCTGGCCCAACCGCTCGTTCCTGCACGCCGGTACGTCGTTCGGCCGGCTCAACAACTGTGACGCCCCCGACCAGGAGGACTGCGTACCGAACTTCTTCCCCTACGCCGGGAAGCGCACCGTCTTCGACGCTCTGGACGAACTGGGCATCCGCTGGCGTCTCTACCAGGACGCCGCCGTGCTCGGCACCCTGCTGAGCGCCCAGTTCTGGACGGTGCCGCAGAAGCTGAAACGGCAGGCCCACCACGCGATGTACATCGGGCCGGACCTCAAGCCGGGGTTCCGGATCCAGTTCCCGCCGGAGTACATCTTCGTCGAGCCGTCGTACTGGCTGGAGAACAACGACCAGCATCCGCCACACAAGGTCTCCAGCGGCGACGCGCTGGTGGGCACGATCTACCGGGCGCTGTCGACCAGCCCCCGCTGGAACAGGATCCTGTTCGTCATCACCCACGACGAACACGGCGGCTGCTACGACCACGTGCCCCCGCCCGCGGCCATGCCGCCCGACGGCTACGTGCCCCAGTTCTGCGTCGGGGAGATCAACCCCTTCCGGGTGTACGGGCCGAGGGTGCCGGCCATCCTGGTGTCGCCCTACATCGAGGCGGGCACCGTGTTCCGGGCGCCGGCCGAGGCGTGGCTCCGCAACGACGACGACAACAGCAAGCGGTTCCCGGCGAGCGGCGGCCTCACCGAGTTCTACGCCGACACCAACGAGCTGGTCTGCCCGCCCGGCCGCGTCGTCACCGGCATGGCCCTGCGCCGGAAGGCGCCTCCCGGATCGGAGGGCAACCGCGTCGCGCTGTCGCTGCAGCACTCCCGCCCCGACGGCTCCGATCCGCAGTGGCTGGAGAACGCCGACTGGAACGGCGAGTACGTACCCCAGCGGGGCGGCCTGGGCAGCTTCGTCGCCGACACCAACCCGCTGATCTGCCCGCCCGGCCGCGTCGTCACCGGTCTCGCCTTCCGCCAGAAGGCTCCTCCCGGCCACGACCCGTCGACCGGGAACCGCATCGCGCTGGCCCTGCGGCACTCCAAGCCCGACGGCTCCGACCCGCAGTGGCTGGAGAACCCCGACTGGAACGGCAACCACGTGCCGGCGAACGGCGGCCTGGCCACCTTCGACGTGGACACCAACCCGCTGACCTGGCCGCCGGGGGCGATGCTCGGCGTGGCGCTGGGGCAGAAGGGCGCCAACCACCTGGCGCCCCAGGCGTTGACCGTGGGTGCCGAGTTCGACCACACGTCCATCCTCGCGTCGATCCGCGACTGGGTCGGCGCGCGGTCGGACCTGCTGGGCCCGAACGAACGCATCAGGCGGGCCCCGACGGTCTGGCCGGTGCTAACCCGGACCAAGCCCCGGACCGACACGCCGGTGCTGCCCGAACCGGTCGCCGCTCCGGCCGAGTTGAACGGCCACAAGCCCACTCCGCGCCAGATCGACCTCATGGCGCTGGCCGAGGGAGAGCGGACGGCCGTGGCCGAGGCCGCTCAGGCCAACGGCCGGGCTCCGGAGTGGTGGGAGCGGCGCATCGCGGAGGCCGCCCAGGAGACGGCCGCCGAACTCGGGGGCGCGGCCGACTCAGGCGACCTGCCCGATGAACTGACCGAAGGGATCGCTTAGAACTCTTCCCAGGTCGACTTGTCGGGGACCGGGCGCGACTTGCCGCCGATGACGTCTTCCAGCGGACGCACCACCGTGCCGTGCTTCTTGCGCGAGTCGAGCCAGGTCAGGAACTCGTCGAGCAGCTTCTCGGTGGTGGAGTAGTCGCCGCACACCCGGGCGCAGACCTTGTGGATCACCACCGGGAGCAGCCCCCCGCCGGCCCGTTCGGCCGCCGTGACCTGCTTCTTGAGGTCGTTCAGGGTGGTGTCGTGGTTGACCGAGCCGTAGGTCCGGACCGAGTAGAGCTGGGCGGGCCGCATCGACTCGACCGGGGCGCAGTAGTCGCACGAGCCGAGGGCCAGGCCGCCGACGGTGCGGGCGGCGTTGTAGCCGCAGAAGCGGGCGGCGTGCTGGGAGTCGCCGTTGTTGGCGCCGAAGGGGTAGGCGAACGTGGTGACCGGGAGCTTCAGCTTGAGGAGGGCGGCCCGGTCGGCGCAGATGTCGACCCGCTGGTCGATGGCGGTCAGGTCGGGCAGCCGCACGTGGTGGAGGGTGTGGCCGCCGATCTTGTGGCCCTGCCGGGCGAGGGCGCGGACCTGGCCGACGCTGAGTTTTCCCTTGGTGTTCAGGTCGCCGCTGTTGATGTAGAACGTTCCGCGAACACCGTGTGAATTCAGGATTTTCGCGGCGGTGAGGTGGGTGGCGTCGCCGTCGTCGAAACCGAGCGCGACCACCGTCTTGACCTTGGCTTTCGGGCGAGCGGCCTGCGCGGGCGTGGTGACCAGCAGCATCGGAAGGAGCGTTCCCAACAGGACGCCCACTGCTCCTAACCGGAGCGAAGACCGCATGACCGACTCCCGTCTTCAAGTGTGGTGGGGGAAGGTGACCAGGCTAGCGGCTATTGCCCCGGAAACCGGCTGCTAGACCCAATCGGTACACATGGATCACTTGCGGCCGAACAGCACCAGAACGAGGCCCGGGGACCGGTCCGGTTCCCACGTCCGGAGCGGTTCGAAGCCGAGCACCCGGAGCGACCTGAGCTTGGCCGGGGCCACCCGGCCGAGGTCCTCGACGCCCAGGGCGGGGTTGCCGCGCCAGACCGCCCACACCCGCGTGGCCTGGCTCAGCACGTGGTTGAGGTCGCCGCGTTCGACGAAGCCGAAGGTGCCGGGGACTCGGCTGGTGCCGCGCCGCAGCACGTCGGACGGGAAGCCGTCGGTCGTGCGGCGGTAGTAGAGGATGCCTTCACGCTGTGGGGCGGAGCCGTAGATCAGCACGTCGCCCGGCTGATAGGCGCGTTCGATGGTCTCGACGACGAACGGGTAGTCCTCGCGGCGGCCGTCCTGCGCGCGGTTGAGGGCGAGGTCGGGCAGCGCGACGATCCCGCCCACGAGCAGCAGCGCCAGCGCGGCGGGCGGCCGGACCCGCGCCAGGGCGAGCCCGGCCAGCAGGGCCAGGGCGGGCGCGGCGGCGAAGAAGTAGCGGTCGACGTACAGGGGGATGGTCACCCACGAGACGGCGAACAGCAGCAGCGGGGGCAGCAGCAGCCACGTCCAGAGCCCGCTCAGCCACGGCTTGAGCGGCGTGCCCGACCCGGCCACGGCCGCGCCGATCAGCAGCAGCGCCAGCCCGCCCGACCCCGTCAGCGCGCCGGGCAGGCTCGTGACGGTCTTCCAGTCGGGCCGCTCGATCCAGCCCACCGCCTCGCTCTGGAGCGCGCCCAGCACGACCAGGCCCGCCCACGGCACCAGGCCGATCGCGGCGGGGATCAGGAACCTGCGCAGATCCCCGCTGCGCCAGGCCACCAGCAGCTGCGCCGGAAGCACGAGCACCGCCATCAGGTGGGTGCAGCCGAGAAAGAGCACGCTCAGCGTGTACGCCACCCACGGCCGCCGCCCGGTCTGGCCGATCGCCCGGTGCAGGGCCCAGAAGGAGAGCACGGCCGCCAGGGCGGCGAAGGCGTAGGGGCGGGCGTTCTGCCCGTGGTAGGAGGTGAACGGCAGCAGCAGGAACGCGACCGCGGCCCAGATCCCGGCCGTCCGGGAGCACAAGCGGCGGCCCAGGTCGGCCAGCAGCCCGGCGGTCACCCCGACGGCGAGGGCGGTCGGCAGCCGCAGCCACCACAGGTCGTCGCCGAACTCGGCCCAGAAGTGCATGACCGTGTAGTAGGGCAGGAAGTGGGCGTCGATGTTCTGGGCGAGCTGCCACAGGCCGCCGAGCGACCGGGTGATCGCGCTGTAGGTGGCCAGTTCGTCGTTCCACAGCGAGGGCGTGGAGATGCCCACGACCATCGCCGCCGTACCGACGGCGCCCGCCGAGAGGGGTATCGCGACGTCGGTCCGGTTCATCGCAGCATCTTAGGGGTTCGGGCGGATCATGGTGATCCAGGTCGGTTTGCCGTTGCTACTGGCCAGGACGTGCCGGTCCCACTCTTCGGCGCCCTTCGGCGGCGTCTTCTGGCTGAGGGTGGCGACGACGCCGGGAAGCCCTTGAGCCGCCTCGGCGACCGACTCCCCGCGCCGCACGATCCGGACGTCACACCCGGTCAGGAACTGGTGGGCCGGGTTGACGGAGGTCCCCACGAGGGTGCACGGCCGCGTGACCCCGGCGTCGATCATCTTCTGCACGAACGCGGCCTGGAACTGCCGGAGCGGATAGTCCTGCCCCTTCACCCCCTGGAACGCCGTGAACTGGACGACCAGATAGGCGGCCAGCAGGACCGCGAACGGCGGCCGGAACCGCGACATCGTCGCGGCGGCCGGGATCATCAGCAGGGCGTAGGCCGGGAGCAGGAACCGGGGGGCGGCGTAGTCGACCAGGAACAGATAGGGCGCGGCCATCGCCAGCCCCGCCAGCAGCGGGACGGGATGCCGCCGGGCCGACACCAGCGCCAGCGCCGGGAGAGCGAGCCACCAGATCAGCAGGTAGGGCCTCTCCAGCGGGATGTCGCACGGGCGGCAGAAGGCGGGCCCGTTGGCGGCCTTGAACTCGTACCAGAACCCGGGCGCGGGCGCGATCCCGCCCTGCACCTCCCCCGCCGCCGCCCACCGCTGGAGCAGCGACCCGAAGCTCGTGTACGCCTCCACCACCCACGGCACCGACCCCACCACGGCCGCGACGAGGATGGTCGCGGCGGCGGCCCACCTCCGCCAGAGCAGCGCGGCCGGCCCGGCGACCACCCCCAGCCACAGGACGTCGCTCGGCCGCAGCATCGCCACCGAGGCGAACCCGGCCGCCAGGCCCGCATAGGCCCACCCGGACGGCGACTCCCTGACGACCAGCAGCGACCCGATCGCCAGCACCGCGCCGAAGGCGACGTAGAGGTTGGGCATGACCTGCGGGCCGTACCAGAGGGCCACCCAGAGCGTGGCGAACAGCCCGGCGGCCAGCACGAGCGCGGTCGGCTTGAGCAGCCTCGTCCACGGCAGGAACGCCAGGAACAGTCCCCCGGCCGCGAGGATCATCATCCACCAGCGGATCGCCACCGGATCGGTGGTGACCTGCACGATCGGCGCCACCAGCCAGGTCACGCCCCTCGCGCGGGGGGCCGAGAACATGGCGTCGGGCACCCCTGGTGCGACCTGGCTCGTGTAGACGACCTCGTCCCATTCGAGCGTCATGTCCGCCGGGACCAGCAGGGCCTGCAGCGCGAGATATCCCAGCGCGACCAGGCCGAGCAGGGGGACGGGACGGGCAAGCATCGTCTTACCTTGGCGTAAGCGCCGCAAGCTGCGCAAATGGCAAACTGTCCGGATGCGTCAGGTGAGCGCCGTGGTGACCTGCGGCGATACTTTCCATGGCCGATTCGGCCCCGTAGAGATGCCCTCCCCATGGTGGAACGACGTCGCCCCCGTGGTGACCTGGCTCTCCGGGCTGCTCGGGGTGCCTGTTGTGGTCCTGCGCCTGCTCGACGTCGATGGCGGCGCCCTCATGCGCGACGGCCACGTGACCTACCATGCGGAAGCCTTGGAACAGCCGGCCGGTCTTCCGGCCAACGTGCCGATTCACCTCGGGGACGAAGAACCGCTTCGTGCCTCTTGGGCGACCCGCGAAGGACTGCGCGCGGCCCTCGACTGGGCGCTGGCCATCACCGGGCCGAGCGAGATCCGCCAGGTCAAGACGTGGAACCTGGCCGGGCTCTTCCACCTGCCGGGCGGGAACGCCTGGCTGAAGACCACTCCCCCGTTCGCCGCCCCCGAGGCGTCGATCATCGCCGCGCTGGCGGAGGTGGATCCGACGCTGGTCCCGAAGGTGCTGGCGGCCGATCCCGCTCGCGGCCGGATGCTGCTGGAGCACATCCCAGGCGAGGACTGCTGGAAGGCGGGCCCGGATCTGGTGCCGGAAACGGTCCGGCGTTTCGCTCGGGCACAGCAGCGGCTAAGCCTCGGGCTCCAGGGCATCGACGACAGGCCTGCCCCGCACGAGGCGATCGGCGAAGAGCGTGGTCTCCCGCCCGGGCTGATCGATCGGCGGAGCGTTCTCGCCGCCACCCGCCGGCTCCCCCGGATCCCCGGGTCGGACGAGCTGCTGGCCGAGGTTCCCGCCCTGGAAGAGGAGCTGGCGGCCTGCGGGATTCCGTACACGCTGGTTCACGGGGACTTCCACCCCGGCAACTGGCGGGCGGTCCCCGGCGGGGCGGCCGTGGTTCTCGACTTCGCCGACGCGCACGTCGGGCATCCGGCCGCCGACGGGCTGCGGCTGCGGGAGTGGACCGGCGACGCCGAGGCGTGGGTCGAAGCCTGGTCCCTGCCGGGGGCCGACCCGCGCAGGGCGCTGGAGGTCGCCGCGCCGTTGGCGGCGCTCGGGCAGGCCGTGCGGTACCAGGAGTTCCTGGACGGCATCGAGCCCTCCGAACGCCGCTATCACGCCGGCGACCCCGAAGACGCGCTGGGTGAGGCCGTTAAGGCGCTTCGTCGCCTTCGACGCGCATGACGCTGGCCACCGCGCGCACGATGTCGAGCTCGCGCAGGCCCTCGACCGTCGACGACAGCGCCGCGTCGGAGGCCCGGTGGGTGACCAGGACGAGCTGGGCGTCGTCGCCCCGGCCCTCCTGGCGGACGGTCTGGATCGACACGTCGTGGCGGGAGAACATCTCGGCCACGGTCGCGAGCACGCCGGGCTTGTCGGCCACGTCGAGCGACACGTGGTAGCGCGTCACCGTCTCGCCCATGGGGTGGACCGACAGATCGGCGTACACGGACTCGGACGGACCGCGGGTGCCGGCGATGCGGTTGCGCGCGACCGCGACGATGTCGCCCAGGACGGCGGAGGCGGTGGGGGCGCCACCGGCGCCGGCGCCGTAGAACATGAGGCGGCCCGCCGACTCGGCCTCGACGAACACGGCGTTGTAGGCCTCGCGGACCCCGGCCAGCGGGTGGGTGCGCGGGATCATCGCGGGGTGCACCCGGACGCCGATCGACCGGCCGTCGTCGGAGCGGGCGCAGATGGCCAGCAGCTTGATGACGTAGCCCATGGCCTTGGCCGAGGCGACGTCGGAGGCGGAGACCTCGGTGATGCCCTCGCGGTGGACGTCGGCGGCGGTGACCCGGCTGTGGAAGGCGATCCCGGCCAGGATCGCGGCCTTGGCGGCGGCGTCGAAGCCCTCGATGTCGGCGGTCGGGTCGGCCTCGGCGTAGCCGAGCGACTGGGCCTCCTCCAGCGCGTCGGTGAACGAGGCGCCGGTGGAGTCCATCTTGTCGAGGATGTAGTTGGTCGTGCCGTTGACGATGCCGAGCACCCGGTGGACCCGGTCGCCGGCCAGCGACTCGCGTAGCGGGCGGATCAGCGGGATCGCCCCGGCGACGGCGGCCTCGAAGTAGAGGTCGGCCCGGTTGGCGGCGTGGAGGGTCGCGCCGTCTTCGGCGAGCAGGGCCTTGTTGGCCGAGACGATCGACTTGCCCTCGGCCATGGCGGCCAGGATCAGCGCGCGGGCGGGCTCGATGCCGCCGATCACCTCGACGACGATGTCGACGTCGGGGCGGGTGACCAGGGCGTGGGCGTCGGTGGTGAGCAGCGCGGGGTCGAGGTCGACGTCGCGCTTGCGGCTCATCTTGCGGACGGCCACCCCGGCGAGCTCCAGCGGGGCGCCCACCCGGGCGGCCAGGTCGTCGGCCTGCTCGTGAAGCAGGCGGGCGACCTGGGAGCCGACGACACCGCAGCCCAGGAGCGCCACTTTGACGGGTTTACTCACAGCTGCCCCCTGAGCAAATCTTCTTCGGTCTCGCGCGCCACGATGACTCGTGCCTTGCCGCCGGCGACCGCCACGACCGCGGGCTTGGGCAGGTAGTTGTAGTTGCTGGCCAGCGACCGGCAGTAGGCGCCGGTGGCGGCCACCGCGATCAGGTCGCCGGGCACCAGGTCGGCGGGCAGGTAGAGGTCGCGGACCACGATGTCGCCGCTCTCGCAGTGCTTGCCGACCAGCCGCGACAGCATCGGCGCTGCGGTGCTCTCGCGGGAGGCCAGGCGGGCGGTGTAGTCGGCGCCGTAGAGGGCGGTGCGGACGTTGTCGCTCATGCCGCCGTCGACCGAGACGTAGGTGCGCAGACCTTCGACGTCCTTGACCGTGCCGACCTCGTAGAGCGTCACCCCGGCGGTGCCGACGATCGAGCGGCCGGGCTCGACGGTGAGGCGCGGGACCGGCAGGCCCTTGCTCTGGCAGACGGTGGTGACGATCTCGCGCAGCGCGTCGGCGATGACCTTCATGTCGGGCGACTCGTCGCCGTCGACGTAGGGGATGCCGTAGCCGCCGCCGAGGTCGAGCTCGGGCAGCACGACGCCGTGCTCGTCGCGGATCTGCACCAGCAGGGTGGCCAGCCGTCGGGCGGCGACCTCGAATCCGGCGGTGTCGGTGATCTGGGAGCCGATGTGGCTGTGGAGGCCGACGAGCTCCAGCGACGGCATCGCGAGGATGCGGCGGGCCGCCTCGGCGGCGGCGCCGCTGCTCAGCGACAGGCCGAACTTCTGGTCGTCGTGGGCGGTGGCGATGAACTCGTGGGTGTGGGCCTCGACGCCGACCGTGACGCGGATCAGCACCTTGGGCCGCGCGCCGTGCTTCTCGGCCAGGTAGCCGAGGCGGGCGATCTCCTCGAAGGAGTCGACGACGACGTGGCCGACCCCGACCGTGACGGCCTTCTCGAGCTCGGCGATCGACTTGTTGTTGCCGTGCATGGTGATCCGGTCGGGCGGAAAGCCGACACTCAGCGCGACGGCGAGCTCGCCGGCGCTGCACACGTCGAGGCCGAGGCCCTCCTGCATGATCCACCGGGCGACCTCGCGGCACAGGAACGCCTTGCCCGCGTAGTGGACGTCGCCGTCGTGGAAGGCCTGCCGGAAGTCGATGGCGTGGGCCCGGAAGTCGTGCTCGTCGAGGACGTAGAGCGGCGTTCCGAACTCTTTGGCCAGGTCACGGACGTCGAGCCCGCCGATCGTGAGCGATCCCGCGATCCGCTCGGACGTTCGCGGCCAGATGGCCGGATCGATGGAGTTCAGGTCGGCGGGCGCATGGGGAGGACGGTCCTCCGGGAGCACCTCGGCATGCCGGTCACCGGCGGGATGGGCGAATCGACTCACCCGAAGCAGGCTATCCGACTCGGGGTGTCTCCCGAGACAGGTGCTCACGTAGCGAGACGTGACGAAAAGTGGAAATTCGGTCGCGAGAGACCATCTCGCCCGGAAGATCTCCTAGATCCTTTCCGGCAGCCGCTCCGCGCTGATCGCCGCGAGCACGGCGGCGACCGCGTCGCCGGTCGCCACCCGCGCCGCCGACGCGCCCGTGAAATCCGCGTCCCCCCTTGGCAGGGGGTTCGCGGCCTCGAACGCGTCGTGATAGCGCGCGGCGAGGTGCTCGGCGAAGGTCTTCCACTTTCCTTTACGGCTCCGCCCACGACTGGGCAGTTCCGCGAGCAGCCGCACCACGCCCCTCCACTCGGCGGGCAGCGACTCCCACTCGGGGTCGGCGGCCCCCGCCCACCGGCGGGCCCAGCGGGCGCGGGCATGCGCGTAGCGGACCACGAAGCCGGGGTTGGCCCAGGTGCGGGGGAAGTCGGGCCAGGTCTCGGCGGCCAGATTTTCCGGAACCTTGGCGAGTTGGTCCCAGGGATACTCTCCGATGACCAGCTCGCCCCGGACGAGGTAGGTCGCCTCGCTCGCCCAG
This sequence comes from Herbidospora galbida, assembly GCF_005233835.1. Lineage (GTDB taxonomy): Bacteria > Actinomycetota > Actinomycetes > Streptosporangiales > Streptosporangiaceae > Herbidospora > Herbidospora galbida. The sequence goes on from NZ_SZQA01000004.1 coordinate 151,381, forward strand.
TCGCCGACCGGGATCATCCGGGGATCCGGCCGACCACGCGGGCGTACATCCGGGTCGGCGCCACCACGGCCGTCAGGAAGCCCGGCAGGGCCGGGAGGTCGACGGCGAAGCGCTGGAGTTCGGTGTAGAGGGCGTCGGCGGTCGGCGGGCGCTGGTCGGGCGACTTCTCCAGCAGCGCCCCGACCAGGTCGGCCAGCCCGGCCGGGATGTCGCGGACCCTCGGCGGGCGCTCCTTGACCTGGCGTTCGTAGACGGCGTAGTCGGTGGGCCCGGTGAAGAGCTGGCGGCCGGTGAGCATCTCGTGCAGCACGCAGCCGAGGGCGTAGAGGTCGCTGCGCGGGTCGGCCACGCCGCGCTTGATCTGCTCGGGGGCCATGTAGGCGGGGGTGCCGAGGATCTGGCCGGTCCGGGTGAACTGGCCGGCGTCGGCCTCGCGCAGGATGGCCAGGCCGAAGTCGAGGACCTTGACCGTGCCGTCGGGGCACAGCATCAGGTTGGTCGGCTTGAGGTCGCGGTGGCAGATCGACAGCGCGTGGGCGGCCGACAGCACGGCGCAGGCCTGCGCGGCGATCGCGGCGGCCCACGGCACGGGCAGCGGCCCGTGCTCGCTGACCACGTCGGCCACGGTGACGCCCTCGATGAACTGCATCACCTGGAAGAGCCGCTGCTCGTGGGTGCCGAAGTCGTAGAGGACCGGGGCGCCCGGGTGGTCGAGCCGGGCCAGGATGCGGGCCTCGCGGATGAACCGGCGTTCCAGCTCCCGATCGGGGCCGCCGGGGGGCCGGAGGAACTTGACCGCCACCTTGCGGTCGAGATGTCTGTCGTGGCCGCCGTAGACGGCGCCCATCCCGCCCTGGCCGAGCGGGAGGTCGTCCAGTTCATAGCGGTCACCGATGACCATGCGGCAACTTTATTGCAGATGTCCGGCCGCTCGACCCGTCTTCCACGCGGCGCTCGTTGAGACGTGAATGTCCCGCTCGCCCCCATGCCGCACCCGTTTCATTGCAGATGTCCGGCCGCTCGACCCGTCTTCCACGCGGCGCTCGTCGAGACGTGAATGTCCCGCTCGCCCCCATGCCGCACCCGTTTCATTGCAGATGTCCGGCCGCCAGACCGTCGAGCGCGAGGCGGATCAGTTCCTGGCCTCTTCTCCCGGCCTCGTGGAGGGCGGTGTCGAGGTCGGCGAGGCGGCGGAAGGAGCGGCCGTATTCGCGCTGCTCGGCCAGGGGCAGCCGGGGGACCTTGGTGCGGCGGGCGTCGAGGCGGCTGGCGCCGCGGGACAGGCTCGAACCCGCACGCAGGAAGCCGGCCAGGAAGTCGGCGTCCAGCCGGGCGGGGTCGACGCGGTAGAGGGTGAGCTGGGGCCCCAGGGCCCAGCCGGACTCCTCGACGACGCGGACCGCGCCGGTCGGGGTGGCGACCACGTCGCCTGGCTCGATCATGACCAGGCCGGCGCCGGGCTCGGTCCAGCCGGTCGGGGGGCCGCCGGCGACGAGGTCGTCGGCGGTCAGCACGGGCTGGTCGCCCGATCCGAGGCGGGCCGCGGAGTGGTGGATCGCCACCGAACCGCCCCGCGCCAGCTCGGCGATGGTCGTCATGGGCGGCTCACGGGGCGGGTCGACCGGGGCGAGGGCGGGCAGCGTGCCGGTCAGGCCGTCGAGGGCGGCGGTGAAGCGGGCGCGGGCGCCCGCGTAGTCGGGCGGCCCGGCGGTGGCGCCGAAGCGCAGCGGGCTGACGTCGACCTCGTCGTCGAGCAGGTCGAGGACGCTCGTGCCGCCCCGGCCGGTCCGCTGGAACTCGCGCCAGGCCGGTTCGACCGAGCCGAGGTCGCCGGCGGCGTCAAAAAGCAGCACCCGCGACGGCGCGCGCTCACCGGGCTCGGGGCGGCGCAGCAGCCAGACGTCGCTGGTCCCGGCCGCGATCACGGCCCGCAGGGCGCCCGCGCGGAGCAGGTTCGACCGGATGCGGCGGCCCGGACGGCGCGCGGCGGCGGCCGGGGGCATCAGGACGGTGACGGTGCCGCCGGGACGGACCCGCGACAGGCAGTGCTGCACCCAGGCCAGTTCCGACTCGCCGCGCGGCGGCAGGCCGAACTCCCAGCGCGGGTCGGCGGTGAGCTCCTCGTAGCCCCAGGTGCGTTCGTTGAAGGGCGGGTCGCAGACGACCGCGTCGGCGCCGCCGGGCAGGCCGTCGGCGCGCAGCGAGTCGCCGGTCAGGACGGTGGCGGCGATCCCGCGCATCCGCAGCCGGGTGGCGGCGATGCGGGCCGCCGACCCCGAGACGTCCTGCCCGCGCGCGGCCTTGGCGGTGAGCAGCAGGGTGCCCAGGCCGCAGGCGGGGTCGAGCAGCACCCCGCCGCCAGACAGGCGCACCATGAGGTCGGCCAGGTCGGGCGGGGTGATCGCGAGCTGGCGCGAGTGGGCCTCGACGTAGCGCTCGCAGAGGAACTCGAAGGCCTCCAGCCGCCCGCGCTCCTCGGCCAGCCCGGCGACCAGCTGGGTGACCTCGCGGGGCAACGCCGAGGGACGCCCTTCGAGGAAATCGCCCGCGGCCGCCACCAGCTCCCCTAGCCTCAGGTCATCGCCGCTGGCCCGGAGGCGCTGCCAGGCCAGATCGGCGGCCGACAGCGAGAACGGCTTGCCGTTGCGGCGCAGCCATTCTTCGACCTCGGTCAGCGAGAACAGCGGGCTGGCGGCGGTGCCGCCGACCGGCTGGGGGAAGTCGTCGTGACGGCGACGCCAGTTGGACACCGCGGCCCGGCCGACGTCGGCGAGGCGGGCGATGTCACCGGCGTTCACGTAAGTCACGTGGTTACTCTACACGAAGCGTCCACTTGTGAAGTGCTTCAACCAATGTTTTACTGTGGACATGAACCACAGCACGCTGGGCCTCCGGTACGCCGCCCGATCCGACGTCGGCCAGCGCCGCCCGGAGAACGAGGACGCGGCCTACGCCAGCCCCCGCCTGCTCGTCGTCGCCGACGGCATGGGCGGCCACAACTACGGCCAGGTGGCCAGCGCGACCGCGATCCGCGTGCTGTCCGGCGCGCACCTGGAAGGCGACCCCGTGGTCGCGCTCGAAGGCGCCATCCAGCAGGCGGCGCAGACCCTGAAGGGCATGGCCGACGCCAACCCGGCGCTCAACGGCATGGGCACCACCCTGACCGCGATGCTGTGGGACGGCAGCGGCTTCGCCCTGGCCCATGTGGGCGACTCGCGCGGCTACATGCTGCGCGACGGCGTGCTCTACCAGATCACCCACGACCACACGCTGGTGCAGTCGCTCGTCGACGACGGCCGGATGACCCCCGAGCAGGCGGCCGAGCACCCGCGCCGGTCGATGCTGATGCGGGCGCTGGAGAGCACCGGCAACGTGAGCCCGGACGTGTCGCACCGCGCCGCCTTCGCGGGCGACCGCTACCTGCTGTGCTCCGACGGCCTGGCGGGCGTGGTCTCGCCCGAGACGCTGCACGAGTTGCTCACCTCCGTCGCCGACCTCGACCAGCTGGTCACGACCCTCGTCGACCTGGCCAACCGGGGCGGCGGCCCCGACAACATCACCTGTGTCGTGGCCGACGTCGTGGCGGGCGGGCACGGCGACGGTCACCCCATCATGGTCGGGTCGGCGTCGGCCGATCAAGAGCTAGATCAGGGCGAGGGGACCGGCGGGGACGTACCCCTCCAGACGAGCTGAGCCGAACAGGCGGCCCTCCGCGCGGGCGCGCACGCACACGTAGGAGAAGCGGTCGCCCGAGTAGACCCGGATCCCGCCGGAACGGCACTGCCGCATCAGCGTCTCGTCCCACTCCTCGCTGAGGTCGGCGATGCCCAGGTCGACCAGCACCGACCGGCGGGACACGATGGTGCCGCCGCCGAGTTCGGGCAGGAAGCGGTATTCGGCGTCGGGCTGGCGCAGCAGGGTCGCCCCGGCCGCGTGGGCGTAGAACGCGGCCTTGCCGACGATCTCGGTCTCGACCTCGGCGAACCGGCGCAGCGAGTCGGCCAGGTAGTGCTCGCCGTAGAGGTCGCGCGGGTCGACGACGGCCACGTAGTCGCCGTCGGCCAGCAGCAGCGCGTGGGCCAGCGCGGCCCCCCGCGTCGACGTCGACGTCGACCGGACCACCAGCTCGGGCAGCACGCCCTTGTTGTAGCCCTCCTCGCGCGCGCCGATCGCCTGCCTAGCCGTCTTCTCGACCACCCCGGCGTCGAGGTTCTCGGCCACCACGACGATCTGGTCGGGCCGCCGGCGCTGGCCAATGATCTGCGTCACCGCCTGGTCGAGCTCCATCTGGTCGCGTACGGCCACCAGCGCCGTCACCACCTGGGTGTTGCGCACGTCGGGCAGGCCGACGGCGGAGAACACCGGCTCCAGGCGGGCGGTGACCGGGACGGTGGCCCGCCAGGCCAGGTGGGCGCGGCGGTCGCGCTCCTGCGGGTCGGCGGCCAGTTCGGCCGCGCCTGTCGCGACGACCGGGGTGCCGCACGCCTCGATCTCGGCGATCTCGCGGTCGCTCGCGTCGGGCCCGGCGACGACCACCTCGATCTTGCGCACGGCGGTCAGGAAGTCGTCGTAGCTCGTCTTGTCGTCGCCCTGGGCGGGCAGCGGGTCGCCGCCCTCGGCGGTGCCGAGCGTGGCCACGCCGCCGGTCCGGCCGCCCTCGGCGCGGAAGGTGTTGTGCACCCGGGGCTGCACGCTGTGCGGCAGCACCAGCACGCGGTCGTGCCGCAGCGCCGCCCGCCACTCGCGGGCCCGCTGCTCGGTGGTGGCCAGCACCAGGTCGAACAGCTCGGCGACCGGGACGGCCTTGCCGAGCGAGCCGCCCGAGTGCCAGAAGACGGTCTTGATCCCGCGCTTCTTGCACGCCTCCACCAGGTCGCGCAGCGCCCGGTCCTGCCCGGCCATCGAGTCGAGCCAGCGCCCGCCGTTGCCCTGGCGCGGCCCGGCGTGCAGCGACTCGACGAACAGCATCGAGGGCCGGTAGGTGTCCAGCATCTTGGCCCAGTTGTCGGGGCCGAAGTTGGTGACCTGACGCCATTCGTACCGGAGCAGGGCCTCGGTGCGCCGGTCGACGATCGCCGCGACCGTCATGTACGGCCGGGTCAGCGGCCCCTTCGGCACGGCGAAGTACTCGGTGAGCGGGGTGGAGAACAGGGGCGCGCGGGGGTCGGGGTCGACCGGCGGGGCCTTGGTCTCGGCCGCCGCGGGCTGGATCGAGGGCTTCTCGACCGGGAAGTCGGTGCGCTTGGGGGCTTTGGCGCTCGGGGCGGAGGCCCGCAGGGAGCGGGCGACCGAGCCGGGCTTCTTGGCCTGGACGGCCTCGCCTATCTTGATCCAGCGGTTGCCCTGCAGCTTGGCGAGCTTCCACTCGGCCACGGCCGTCTGGTACTTCTGCTCGGCCAGTTGCTTGGCGAGCTGGGCGAGCTGGCGTTCGGCCTGTTTCTCGACCGCCTTGCGGGCCGTCTCGGCGTCGCGGGCCCTCGTGAGGGCCTCGGCCTCGGTGCGGGCGGCCTCGTCCAGGCGGGCCTGGTAGTCGGCGAGCAGACGGGCCAGTTCGGCGGCGCCCTCGGCCTTCTCGACCGCCTGTGCCAGCGCCCGCCGCAGGCTCTCCAGCTCACTCATAAACGCCCACTCCTCCAGGTAACGGCGACAGTCACCATATTCTCAGATCATGGTCTACCTGCATCGAAACCGTCATTAAGGCACCAAGAGTCCACCTGACGTCCGTAAACTCGACGCACACCACCGATCGGGGAGGGACCTGAGGTGCGCAAGGGAGAGTGGCCGTCGTTCCGGGCCAGGCCGTACGTCTGTGGCGCCTTCGGGCCGTTCTCCCAGGAGCGGCTCGACCTGCTCGCCCGGTCGGGGCCCCACGTCGAGACGGCCTACGTCACCCGCGACGCCGCCGTGCTGTCATCGGGCCCGCTCACCATGTACGACTCCTCGCCCACCATGGCCGCCTTCTCGTGGGGCGACCGCACCCCGATCGCGGGCGGCGACTGGCTGCACGTGGCCGAGCACTACGAGGCGCCCGGCTTCATCGACGAGCCGTCGTCGGTCACGCTGCACACCGGCGCGTTCGGGCTGATCGACGTCTACTACCTGACCGACGGCGACGCGGTCTACTTCTCGGGCCTGATCGAGCCGCTGCTCGCCCTGGCGCGCAAGCCCTACGTGGTGAACTGGAACGCCTGGGCGGCGATCCTCAAGCTGACGTACCCGCTGCTCGAAGACACCCCCTACGCCGAGGTCAAGCGCCTCCCCGGGGCGACCGCCCTGTCGTGGTCGCGCGACCGGCGGCGGCTGTCGGTCGACAAGCGGGCCCCCCGCTGGGTGCGCGAGGAGCCGTTCGACCACGGGGTGACCGCCCACGACATCGTCAGCCTGCTGCACGAGTCGCTGAAGCCGTACGAGAAGGTCCTGGTGCCCGTCAGCGGCGGCTACGACTCGCGGCTGCTGGCGAGCGTGGCCGTGGCGCAGGGCAAGGACGTCGTCTCGTGGACGACCAGCCCCGACGACGGCCTCGACAACGACATCGACTTCGCCATCGCGGTCACCCGCGAGCTCGGCATCCCCCACCGGGTCATCGAGCAGAACGCGGCCGACTTCCCGGCCGAGGCCCTGTGGGCCGCCCGCAGGCTGGAGTTCCTGACCAGCCACCACGCCTGGTACTCGCCGTTCGCCCGCGAGGTCCACGAGGGCGGCCGTCCCGTGGTCGACGGCCTGGCCGGCGGCCCGCTGATGAAGAACTTCCTGATGTCGGCCGCCGCGGCCGCCACCACCCCGCTGGAGCGCCGCCAGGCGCTGCTGAAGTCGATGACCACCGGCGACGCCCACATCCCGGTGCTCGGCGAGGGCGCGCTGGCCTGGATGGACGACGTCGTCGAGACCACGTTCGCGCAGGCCACCTCGATGCTGAACGGCCACCGCAGCGAACTCGCCCTGAGCGTGCTGCACACCCGCACCGCCCGGGGCATCGCCCGCTCCCCCGTCAACCTCGTCGGCCCCGAGGCCACCCCGGTCTTCCCGTTCCTGCACCCCGGCTTCTTCGACGCCGCCCTGTCGGTCCCGGTCGGCCGCAAGGAGGGCGGGAAGTTCTACCGGGAGATCCTGTGGGCCGCCAACCCCCGGGTCGCATCGCTGCCGTCGACCAACGGCGGCCTGCCGCACCGCCGCGTGCCGCTGCGCTCGGGCTCGGTCTGGGCCCGCGAGTGGAACCACGCCATGCTCCGCCGGGTGGCCCGGGTTCCCGGACTGCTGTCGCCCCAGATGGCCGACGTGGTCGAGGGCGGCCCCGACGCGCTGGCCGCGTTCGGGTCGTGGAACTCCCGCTTCTGGCTGCGCGGGCTGGCGCTCTTCGGCGCCTGGCTCACCGACTACGACGAGGTCCTCGGAGATCTCACCCCTCCGTGGAGCTCTCGTTAGAACACGGGGAGTAGTCGATCGACAACCGACGGAAAGCCCGAAGTAAGGGCTACGTAACCGTTCTTTGTCAGGGGCTACCGGGTGGTACCTTCTCCGGAAGGCCGCGCTGAGCTGCGGACATTCCCTATTTTCATTTTCCGTGGAGCGAGGTCTGATGACTGCGGCTGCGCCCTGCCCTGAACCCGTGTCAGAGCCGATCGAAGAGTTTGAGGTCCAGGACCCCGCCTGGTACAAGAAGGCCGTCTTCTACGAGATCCTCGTACGCGGCTTCAAGGACTCCAACGGCGACGGCACCGGCGACCTGCGCGGTCTGGTCGACAAGCTCGACTACCTCCAATGGCTCGGCGTCGACTGCCTCTGGCTCCTTCCCCTGTACGAGTCCCCGCTCCGCGACGGCGGCTACGACATCAGCGACTACCTCAAGATCCTCCCGGAGTTCGGCGACCTGTCCGACTTCGTGGCCATGATCGAGGCGGCCCACGAGCGCGGCCTGCGCGTCATCACCGACCTGGTGATGAACCACACCAGCGATCGCCACCCCTGGTTCCAGGCCTCCCGCCACGACCCCACGGGCCCCTACGGCGACTTCTACGTCTGGACCGACGACCCCACGACGTACGAGGGCGTGCCGATCATCTTCGTCGGCGCCGAAGAGTCGAACTGGACCTACGACCCGGTCCGCGGCCAGTACTACTGGCACCGCTTCTTCCACCACCAGCCCGACCTCAACTACGACAACCCGGCCGTGCAGGAGGCCATGCTGGAGGTCCTGCGCTTCTGGCTCGACCTCGGCGTCGACGGCTTCCGCCTCGACGCGGTCCCCTACCTGTTCGAGCGCGAGGGCACCCAGTGCTCCGGCCTGCCCGAGACCCACGCCTACCTCAAGCGGGTCCGCGCCGAGGTCGACCGCCTCTACCCCGACCGCGTGCTCCTGGCCGAGGCCAACGGCTGGCCCGAAGACGTCGTCGAGTACTTCGGCGACCCGTCGGTCGGCGGCGACGAGTGCCACATGGCCTTCCACTTCCCGCTCATGCCGCGCATCTTCATGGCCGTACGGCGCGAGTCCCGCGAGCCGATCTCCGAGATCATGTCGCGCACCCCCAAGCTGCCCGAGACGGCCCAGTGGGGCATCTTCCTCCGCAACCACGACGAGCTCACCCTCGAGACGGTCACCGAGGAGGAGCGCGACTACATGCACGCCGAGTACGCCAAGGACCCGCGCATGCGGGCCTACCTCGGCATCCGGCGCCGCCTCGCTCCGCTGCTGGAGAACGACCGCGACCAGATCGAGCTGTTCACCGCCCTGCTGCTGTCGATGCCGGGTTCCCCGGTCATGTACTACGGCGACGAGATCGGCATGGGCGACAACATCTGGCTGGAGGACCGCGACGCCGTCCGGACCCCCATGCAGTGGAGCCCCGACCGCAACGCCGGCTTCTCCAAGGCCGACCCGGGCCGCCTCTACCTGCCGACGGTCATGGACCCGATCTACGGATTCCAGGCCGTCAACGTCGAGGCCCAGCTGAAGAACCCCAGCTCGCTGCTCCACTTCACCCGCCGGATGCTCCAGATCCGCCGCGAGCACCCCGTCTTCGGCACCGGCGAGTACATCGAGCTGTGGTCGCACAACCCCGCCATCCTGGCCTTCCTGCGCGAAGACGGGAACGACCGGGTGCTGTGCGTCAACAACATGTCCCGCCACCCGCAGCCGGTCGAGCTCGACCTGCGCCGGTTCATGGGCATGACCCCCGTCGAATGCCGCGGCGGCGTGCCGTTCCCGGTGATCGGCGACCTGCCCTACCTGCTGACGCTGCCCTCCCACGGCTTCTTCTGGTTCTCGCTCACCGAGCGGGAGGACTAGGCTTTCGCGGCATGGCAGGCCGTCCCTTAAACGAGCTAGTGGAACCGGGGTGGGCGAAGGCCCTCGAACCGGTCGCGGACAAGATCGCCGAGATGGGCGACTTCCTCCGGAATGAGATCGCGGAAGGCAGGCAGTACCTGCCCGCGGGCGAGAACGTCCTGCGGGCCTTCAAGCAGCCCTTCGCCGACGTGCGGGTGCTCATCATGGGTCAGGACCCCTACCCGACCCCCGGGCACCCCATCGGGCTCAGCTTCTCGGTGGCCGAAGACGTCAGGCCGATCCCGGGAAGCCTCCGCAACATCTACACCGAGCTGATGGAGGACCTGGGCCTGCCCAAGCCCTCCAACGGCGACCTGACCCCGTGGACCGAGAACGGGGTCCTGCTCCTCAACCGCGTCCTGACGGTGATGCCGGGCAAGCCGGCCTCCCACCGGGGCAAGGGCTGGGAGGAGGTCACCGAACAGGCCATCAAGGCGCTCGTCGAGCGCGGCGGCCCGCTGGTGGCGATCCTGTGGGGCCGCGACGCGCGCAACCTGCGCCCGATGCTGGGCCAGGTCCCGTGCATCGAGTCGGCCCACCCGAGCCCGCTGTCGGCCCGGAGCGGCTTCTTCGGCTCCAAGCCGTTCAGCAAGGCCAACGAGATGCTGGAGCGGCAGGGCGCGACCCCTGTCGACTGGAAACTCCCTTAGGATCTGCGACCATGAGCGATGTTACGGATACCGCACGCTATCTCCGTCTCACGGTGGATCTCGTGGTTGAAGTCACCGATGTCGGCGCCCTTCAGGCCGCCGCGCTGAAGGAGATCCGCAGCCCGGAGTCCGACCTCGAGGAGTCCGAGCGCCAGGAGCAGATCGACCTGGTGAACGCGGACGAGACGGGCGCCGCCGCCCTGCAGTGGCTGATCGAGCCCGATCACGTGCTCAGCCTCGTCGAGCACATCGACGAGGTCGAGCCGCGTGAGGCGATGCTGGGTGTCGAGCCGTCAGACGGCTCCCTTGAAGACGAAGAAGACGAGCACGACCACGATCACGACCACGTGTGAGCCACCACCTGTCAGACGGGCTCCAGCTTCCGGTGGGGCCCGTCGGGCAGGGTCACCCTGATCTCGTCTCCCGGGCGGATCTCGCCGCCCGTCACCACGACGCTCATGATCCCCGCCTTGCGCACGATCCCGCCGTCGTCGTCGCGGTCGAGCACCGCCTTCATCAGGCCCTGCTGGAACCCGTCGATCTGGACGCACGGGTTGCGCAGCCCCGTCACCTCCACGACCGCCTCCGGGCCGAGGTGCAGCAGCGTGCCGGTGGGCAGGCCGAGCAGGTCGACGCCCCGCGTGGTGACGTTCTCGCCGATCTGGCCGGGCGCCACGGTGAAGCCCCGGCCCGCGAGCTCCTCGAAGAGTTCGGCGTGGATGAGGTGCACCTGGCGCAGGTTGGGGGCGTCGGGGGTGCGGGCCACCCGGCTGCGGTGGCGGACCTTCTCGCCGTAGTGGGCGTCGCCTTCGACGCCGAGCCCGGCGATCAGCCTGATCACGCCCTCGTTGGGCTTGCTGAAGGTGTACTGCGCCGATCTGCTGACCGCTTCGATGGAACCCACCCGGAATCCTCCCCGTGAAGACCGTTACGGGATGATTGTCCCATTCTCTTACTTGTCGAGCATGACGTACACGCCGAGCAGGACGCCGGCGACCACGAGCAGGAAGCAGACGCCGCCCGCGACGCGGCCCACCACCCTGCCGGAGGAGACGCCGATCAGGCCGACCGAGAACAGCGCCGCGATGCCGACGCCGCCGATGAGCGAGGCCACCATGACCCGCCACAGAGCGTCGACGTCGATGTAGCTCATACCGGTGTCCTCACCTGGGTGGGCGTACCCCGTCCGACCCATTCGTCGTTGACGTTCCCGGCGTGCACGGCCGTCTTCCTGGACGCCAGGTAGAGCAGGGCGGCGAAGACCACGGCCGCCACGAAGACCACGATCACGCCCAGCGTGCCGCCGATGAGCTGGGCCGCGCCGAAGGCGAGGGCGCCGACCAGGGCGGCCGCCGGGAGGGTGATCAGCCAGGCGACGCCCATGCGGGCCGCGACGCCCCAGCGCACTTCGGCCAGGCGCTTGCCGAGGCCGGCGCCGATCACCGAGCCGGTGCACACCTGCGTGGTGGAGAGCGGGAAGCCGAAGTGGGTGGAGGTCAGGATGACGGTCGCCGACGACGTCTCGGCCGCGAAGCCCTGCGGGGTCTCGATCTCGGTCAGGCCCTTGCCGAGGGTGCGGATGACCCGCCATCCGCCGACGTAGGTGCCGGCGGCGATGGCGGTGGCGCTGCACACGATCACCCAGAAGGGGGTGCCGGAGTTCTGGGTGATGGTGCCGTTGGCGATCAGGGCGAGGGTGATGATGCCCATCGTCTTCTGGGCGTCGTTGGTGCCGTGGGCGAGCGACACCAGCGAGGCCGAGCCGATCTGACCGATCTTGAAGCCTTTGGTCCGGGTCCTCTCGCCGACCTTCCGGGTCAGGACGTACACGAGATAGGTGCCGACGGTGGCGACGACGATGGCGGCGATCGGGGCGAGCAGGGCCGGGACGATGACGTGGGAGACCAGTCCCTCTCCTTTGACGGCCTTGATGCCCGAGGCGAGCAGGGTGGCGCCGACGACGCCGCCGATCAGCGCGTGCGAGGAGCTCGACGGGATGCCGTAGTACCAGGTGACCAGATTCCAGGCGAGGCCGCCGACGAGGCCGGCGAAGACGACGGTGAGCGTGATCGCCCCGCTGTCGACGATGCCGTTGGCGATCGTGGCCGCCACCTTCAGCGACAGGAACGCGCCGACGAAGTTCAGCACTGCGGAGAGCGCCACCGCGATCTTGGGTTTCAACGCTCCGGTGGCGATCGAGGTGGCCATCGCGTTCGCCGTGTCGTGGAAGCCGTTGGTGAAGTCGAACGAAAGTGCCGTGATGACGACCACGATCAGGAGAACCAGGTCACCGTTCATATTCACTGAGATTAGGGTGCCATGCCCGATCTATGCCTCTGAATAGGTCAATGCCCGATATTTATTTGGGGTCAACCTCGCCAGATCGGTGAGGTGTACCCGAGGACCGGCGAGGGCGCCCGCCACGGCTCGTGCAGGGTGGCCGTCGGGACGTTCGCCAGCTCGGGCACGTAGCGGCGGATGTACTCGCCGTCCTGGTCGAACTTCTTGGCTTGGCGGACCGGGTTGAGCATCCGGTAGGGCCGGGTGTCGTTGCCGGTGCCGGCCACCCACTGCCAGTTGCCGTAGTTGTTGGCCACGTCTCCGTCGAGCAGCAGTTCCTCGAAGTGATCGGCCCCCACACGCCAGTCGATCCGCAGGGTCTTGGTCAGGAACGAGGCGACGATCAGGCGGGCCCGGTTGTGCATCCATCCTTCGGCGATGAGCTGGCGCATCCCGGCGTCGACGATGGGCACGCCGGTCATGCCCTCGCGCCAGGCGTCCTCGACCTCCTTGTCGTGGCGCCATTCACCCCGGCCGGGCCGGTAGTCGTCGTGGTTCATGCGCGGGAAGGCGAAGGTGACCTGGGCGTAGAAGTCGCGCCAGCAGAGTTGGCGGACGAACTCCTCCGAGCCCCCCGACCGGGTGGCCAGCTCCAGCGGCGAGACGCAGCCGAACCGCAGGTAGGGGCTGAGCCGGGAGGTGTGGTCGCCGGCCAGGTCGTCGTGGCCGGCGGCGTAGTCGCCCAGGCAGTGGCGGAGCCAGAGGTCGAGGCGGCGGCGCACCTCGTGTTCGCCGCCGGGCAGGTGGGGCTTGCGCCGGGCCGTGGGGATGTCGCCGGGCCGCACCTCGGGCATGGAGATCGTCTCGGGGGTCTCCACGAGCGGCCGCCAGCGGATCTCCGACCAGGCGCGGTAGAAGGGCGTGAAGACCCGGTAGTGGTCGCCCGTGGCGGGCTTGAGCTTCGCGGGCGGCACGATCGTGACGCCGGGGAAGGTCTGGAAGTCGATGTTCTCCCCCGCGAACCGGCTCTCCCGCCTTCTGGCGCGTGCGGTGACGTCGCCGCTGGCGTAGATCGCGGTGGCGCCGGTCTCCGCCGCGACCCTCATCGTCTCCTCGACCACGTCGCCGCGCCTGACCACGAGGTCGGCGCCCTTCTCCCGGAGGGAACGGCGCAGGTCTTCGAGGCACTCGATGAGGAATCCGGCCCGGCCGCGTGGGGGGATGGCCGGGTCGATCACGAACAGCGGGACCACCTGCCGCGCGTCCTGGCACGCCTGGTGCAGCGCGGGGTGATCGGTGATCCGCAGATCGCGGTTGAAGAGGACAATGATGACTTCCGGCACGACCGTGCTTTCGTGCACGCCACGTGACCGGTTGCATCCAATCGTCGACCACCTTCGAAAGCACGGGTGAGGAGGTAGGGGACTGTGCCGGAACGGGAACCGACGGCCCCGAGCTACGGCATAGGCGCGGTAGCCCGGCGATTCGGCCTGCCCGCCCCCACCCTGCGCACGTGGGACCAGCGCTACGGCCTGGGGCCCAGCCTGCGCACGGCGGGCGGCCACCGGCGCTACACCGAGCTCGACGTGCGCCGGATCGAGGAGATGCACCGCCTGGTGCGGGCGGGCGCGCCGGCGGCCGAGGCGGCGGAGACGGCGCTCAAGATCCTGCGGCTCACGACTCCGGCACGACGCCCGGCCGCCCGGGATCCGCGCGCGGAGCCGGGCCGATCGCCCGCCGGTTGGGACGAGCCCGTCTACTCCGTCACCCAGGTCGCGCGGGCCGCGCTCTCCCTCGACTCCTGGTTCGTCACGGCCGCACTGGAGAACTGGCTGCGCGAACGGGGAGTCGCCGGCACCTGGGACCACCTCGTCATCCCGGTCTTCGCCGCGATCTCGCGCCGCCAGGACGACACCGGCGCAGGGATCGACCTGGAGCACCTGTTCTCCGAACGGGTGCTGGCCGCCCTCGCCCCGCTGGTCGAGCGTCCCGCCGCGCCGGTCCACCCACGCCCGGTCCTGCTGGCCTGCGCCGAGGAGGAGCAGCACAGCCTCCCGCTGTTCGCGCTGGCCGCCGCGCTGACGGTGGAGCACGACGTGGAGTGCCGGGTCATGGGGGCCCGGATGCCCTACGACGCCCTCGCCGACGCCATCCGGCGGCTCGCCCCGGTGGCGGTGTTCCTGTGGTCCCAGCAGGCCGGCACCGGCGACCCGGCGCCGCTGGCCGGGCTGCCCCGGCTCCGTCCCGCGTCCGCCCTCTTCGTGGGCGGGCCCGGGTGGGGTGATCTCCCCGCAGGTGTCGTCCACCTGCGATCTCTTGACGAGGCCATCACGTCGATCTGCGCTGTCCTGCGCTGAGCAGGGCATATTCCCGTCGAACCACTTGCGCCTCACGCCCGAGTGTGAATAGGTTTTGAGTAGGTTCTCGAATCGGGGAGGTCGCATGGACGGCGAGGAGATCGCGGTGACGGAGTGCTACCGGAGCCACGCGCCGTTGGTCCGCGGCTATCTCCGGCATTTCATCCCGAAGCAGGACGTCGAGGATGTGCTCCAGGTCGTGTTCGGCGAGGTCTGGCGCTCGCGCCGGCGCTACGACCCGAGCCGCAGCCTCGAAGGGTGGGTGCTGGGCATCGCCCGCAACCGGGCCATCGACTACCTGCGGGCCCGCCACCCGGCGACGGTGCCGCTCGACGGGGTGCCCGAGCCGAGCGACCACGTCGACCCGGCCCGCCGGCTCGACGACCTCGACCAGGTGCGCCGCGCCCTGCGGCACCTGCCCGAGGTGCAGCGCGAGGCGATCACGCTGGCCTACTACGGCGACCTGACGCAGCGCGAGATCGCCGAACGCCTCGACGTGCCGCTGGGCACCGTCAAGGCCCGCACCGCGCGGGCGCTGCACAAGCTCTCCACCGTGCTCGAGGCCGCATGAGACCCCGGGTCGGCGTGTCGAGCTGTCTCCTCGGGGAGCCGGTCCGGTTCAACGGCGGGCACAGCCGCGACCGCTTCCTGGCCGGCGACCTCACCGACCACGTCGACTGGGTGCCGTTCTGCCCCGAGGTCGAGGCGGGCCTGGGCACCCCGCGCGAGACGCTGCGCCTGGAGCCGGGCCCGGAGGAGGGCGAGCGGCTGATGCTGCGCAAGAGCCGCGTCGACCTGACCGCGACCATGCACGAGGTCGCCGGCCGCCGGATCGCCACCCTTGAGGTCGACGGTTACGTCTTCAAGTCGAAGAGCCCCTCGTGCGGCATCCACGGCATCCCCGTGTACGAGAACGACGCTCCCGTCCGCCGGACCAGGGGCGTCTTCGCGCAGCGCATCATCGACGCCTACCCGCTGCTGCCCGTGGAGGACGAGGGCCGCCTCAACGACGCCGTGCTCCGCGAGCAGTTCGTCGAGCGGATCTTCGCCCACGCCCGGCTGCGTGAGCTGTTCGAGTCCGACTGGAAGCCGCGCGACCTGGTCGCCTTCCACTCCTGCCACAAGATGCAGCTGCTCGCCCACGACCCCGAGGGCTACCGGGTCGCCGGGCGGGTGGTCTCCCGGGCGGGCAGCGCCCCGCGCGAGGAATTGGAGCGCGACTACACGGTCGCCTTCCAGAGCACCCTGGCGCGCAAGGCCTCGATCGGCCGCAACGTCAACGCGCTGCACCACTGCCTGGGCATGGTCGGCCACGCGCTCGACGACGCCCGGCGGGCCGACCTGCGCGAGGTCATCGCGGCCTACCAGGAGCACCAGGTGGCGATCACCGTGCCGATGACGCTGCTGCTGCACCACGCCAAGGGCGAGGCCGCCGACTACGTCCGCGACCAGACCTTCTTCGCGCCGTTCCCGGCGGATCTGCGGCTCCGCAACCACGTACCTAATTGAACCTCTAGCGTTACTTTTGTCGGGGAATGCCCGGTTTCATGGCCGACCTTCCCTTCCACGACCAGACCGACTTCGCCGACGCCGACCGGGGCTTCGCCGCCCGCCTCGATCCGGCCCTGATCAGGTCGGCCGACGGCCGGATCGTCTGGAACGCCGACGCCTACCGGTTCCTCGACCACGACACCCCCGGCTCCGCCGACCCGAGCCTGTGGCGGCAGAGCCGCCTGTGCGCCCGGCAGGGCCTCTACGAGGTGACCGACGGCGTCTGGCAGGTCCGCGGCCTCGACCTGTCGAACATGACCCTGATCGAGGGCGAGCGCGGCGTGATCGTCGTCGACCCGCTGCTCTCGACCGAGTGCGCCGAGGCGGCCCTCGGGCTCTACCGGCGGCACCGGGGCGAGCGCCCGGTCACCGGCGTGATCTACACCCACTCCCACGCCGACCACTACGGCGGCGTGCGCGGCGTCACCGACGGCGCCGGCGTCCCGATCATCGCCCCGGCCGGCTTCCTGGAGCACGCCGTCGCCGAGAACGTCTACGCCGGCACCGCCATGGTCCGCCGCGGCGTCTACATGTACGGCCTGGCCCTCCCCGTCTCACCCGAAGGCCAGATCGGCTGCGGCCTGGGCCTGACCGCCTCGCAGGGCACGGTCAGCCTGCTCCCGCCGACGGTCGACGTCACCACGACGGGCCAGCTCGAAACGGTCGACGGGGTCCGGATCGTCTTCCAGCTCACCCCCGGCACCGAAGCCCCGGCGGAGATGAACTTCCTGCTCCCCGAGCGGCACGCCCTGTGCCTGGCCGAGAACGCCACCCACACCCAGCACAACCTCGGCACGCTGCGCGGCGCCCCGGTCAGGGACGCCCGCCTGTGGTCGCGCTACCTCAACCAGGTCCTCGACCTGTTCGTCCCGCACGCCGAGGTCGCCTTCGCCTCCCACCACTGGCCGACCTGGGGACGCGAGCGGATCGCCAGATTCGTCCAGGACCAGCGGGACCTGTACGCCTACCTCCACGACCAGACCCTGCGAATGATCAACCAGGGCCTCACCGGCGCGGAGATCGCCGAGCGGATCGAGCTGCCGCCCGGCCTGGAGACGGCCTGGAACACCCGCGGCTACTACGGCTCGGCCAGCCACAACGTGAAGGCGATCTACCAGCGCTACCTCGGCTGGTTCGACGGCAACCCCGCCCACCTGTGGGAGCACCCGCCGGTCGAGCAGTCGCGCCGCTACGTCGAGTGCCTCGGCGGCCCCTCGGCCACCGTCGCGATGGCCACCCGCTACATCCAGGACGGCGACCTCCGGTTCGCCGCCACCCTGCTCAACCACGCCGTCTTCGCCGCCCCCGGCCACGGCGAGGCCCGCCGGAAGCTGACCGAGGTCTACACCCGCCTGGGCCAGAGCGCCGAGAACGGGGTCTGGCGCAACTTCTACCTGACCGCCGCCCTCGAACTCACCGCCCGGCGCACCTTCCCGTCGGGCGCCGACACCGCCGCCCCCGACGTGCTGACCGCGCTCACCCTCGACCAGCTCCTCGACGCGGTGGCGATCAGGGTCAACGGCCCGAAGGCGTGGAACGAGACCCTGTCGATCGACTGGAACCTCACCGACACCGGCGAACTGCGCCGCACCACGCTGTCGAACGGCGCGTTGATCATCGGCCCCGGCGGCCCGGCCGACCTCAGCCTCCGCCTGACCAAGCCCGAGTTCCTCGCGGTGCTGAACGGGCAGGAGCCGGGCGACCACGAAGGCGACCTGGGCGTGCTCACCCGGCTGCTGTCCCTGCTCGACGACCCCGACCCGGGGTTCGCCGTAGTCACGTCTGAATGACCGCCAGCGACAGCGGCGGCAGGTAGAGGTCCTGACCGGTCAGCATGATCGCCTCGTCGGAGGCCAGCAGGATCCGGCCCGGCGGCACCCGGACCGGCACCGAGGTCTCCCCCAGGTTGGCCGCGACGCGGATCGAGCCGCGCTCGATCACCACCCAGTGGCGGTCGGCGTCGTAGTCGACCTTGACCAGCTCGAACCGGGGGTCGGCCAGATCGGGGTGCGACTTGCGCAGCGCGATCAGGTCGCGGTACCAGCCGAGCAGGGCGGCGTGCTCCTCCTCGGTGTTCTCGGCCCAGTCGAGTTTCGAGCGCAGGAAGGTCAGTTCGTCCTGCGGATCGGGGGCCTTCCAGTCGTATCCGAAATCGACGAACTCCTTTTCCCTGCGCTCTCCCTCGGTCGAGGAAAGCGCCGGGTCGAAATGGTCGGTGAAGAAATAGAACGGCGTCGAGGCGCCCCATTCCTCGCCCATGAAGAGCATCGGAGTAAAGGGCGAGGTCAGCACGAGCCCCGACGCCACCCACAGCTGGTCGACCGTCATCCGGTCGCCGGCCGGGCGGTTGCCGATCTGGTCGTGGTTCTGCGCGCACACCACGAACCGCCACCCGGGCAGCCCGGTCGCCGGGCGGCCGTGCGAGCGGCCGCGGAACGACGAGAACGACCCGTCGTGGAAGTAGGCCGAGGTCAGCACCTTGGCCAGCGAGGCCGGGCCGCCGAAGTCGGCGTAGTAGGCGTGCGTCTCGCCGGTCACGTTGGAGTGGACGGCGTGGTGGACGTCGTCGTTCCAGGTCGCGTGCAGGCCGTAGCGGGTGATCAGCCCGGGGTCGTTGAGGTCGGACTCGGCGATCAGCGTCAGCGGGCGGCCCTGGATGGCCGACAGCAGCTCGACCTCCCCGGCCAGCTCCTCCAGGAAGTGGACGGCCCGCTTGTCGTGCAGCGCGTGCACGGCGTCGAGTCGCAGGCCGTCGACGTGGTAGTCGCGCAGCCACTGGAGGGCGTTGCCGATGAGGTAACGCCGCACCTCGTCGGAGCGGGGCCCGTCGAGGTTGACCGCGTCGCCCCAGTAGGAGCCCTTGTAGTCGTGTAAATAGGGCCCGAACTTGCCGAGGTAGTTGCCCGAGGGGCCGAGGTGGTTGTAGACGACGTCGAGGATGACCCCGATGCCGTTCCGGTGGCAGGCGTCGACGAGGGTCTTCAGCCCGTCGGGGCCGCCGTAGTCCTCCCGCACCGCCCACAGGTCGACGCCGTCGTACCCCCAGTTCCGCTTTCCCGGTACGGGCGCCACCGGCATGATCTCGATGAAGTCGACGCCCAGGTCGAGCAGGTGGTCGAGCTTGGCGACGGCCGCCTCGAAGGTGCCCGCCGGGGTGAACGTGCCGATGTGCAGCTCGTAGACGACCGCGCCGCGCAGGTCGCGCCCGCGCCAGTTCTGGTCGCCCCACAGGAAGTGGTCGTGGTCGTAGGCCCGGCTCGGTCCTTCGACGCCGAAGGGCTGGCGGAGGGTGCGCGGGTCGGGGAAGGGGCCGTCTCCGTCGACGAACAGGGTGTAGTCGGTGCCGTGGGGCAGGTCGGGGCCGCGCCACCACTCGCCGTCGGCCGTCAGGTCGCGGCGGTCGCCGTCGATCTCGATCTCGACCCGTTCTGCCGTGGGGGCCCACACCTCGAACATGTTTCAGCTGCCTTCCAGGACGGCGACGGGGAATCGGGAAAGCAGGTGGGCCAGGGGCACCCGGCCGGTGTGTTCCGCCCCGGTCAGCAGGCACCTCCATCGGCCGGGCGGCAACATGACCGTGTCGCCGCCGAACCCGCCTCGCCGCTCCAGTGCGGCGGGCAGCCGCGTCGCCACGGCCACCGCCTTGTCACCGCGCGCGAAGGCGATGGCGTTACGTCCCGCCTCGATCGGAAAGTAGGGTTCATCCGCCGAAAACCGGGTTCTGACGCGTAGGCAGGCGGTCACGGTCTGGAGTTTCTGCCCGTCCCACGTGTCGTCGTCGGGATTGTCGAGCAGGGCCCGCCGGAACGCGTAGTCGACCGGTCTGCGGTTGTCGGGGTCGACGAGCGAGAAGTCGGTGGTCTCGTTGCCCTGGTAGATGTCGGGGATGCCCGGCATCAGCAGCTGGACGACCTTCTGCCCCAGCGAGTTGACGCGGGCGTAGCGGTCGACCACGGCGGTGAAGGAGGCCACCGAGAAGCCGCAGACCTCGACGGCCTTGCGGCAGAAGTCCCGCAGCCCGGCCTCGTAGACCGGGTCGGGCTTGATCCACGAGATCGAGGTCTTCGCCTCGCGGGCGGCTTTGAGCAGGTAGTTCGTGAACCTGTCGACGTCGATCGGCCAGGCCGCCATGAGCGACTGCCAGGCCAGGTAGTCGAGGGCCGGGTCGAACCTGACCTGGCCGCTCCACGACTCGACCGCGTCGGCCCACACGTCGGGCAGCTCCGACAGCACGGCCAGCCGTGCCCGCACGTCCTCCGACCGCTTGGTGTCGTGGGTCGACAGGGTCGTCATGGTCGTCGGGGTCATCACGGCGCAGAAGGCGTGGAACTCCTCCGGGGTGACCGCGAAGTGGTCGGGCTCGCCGCCGACCTCGTTGAGGCAGGCCAGCGGGAACCAGCGGTAGAGGGCGGTGTCCTCCACGCCCTTGGCCATGACCGGGCCGCAGGTCTGCTGGAAGCGGGTCACGGCCTCGGCGGGGCCGTACAGGACCTGGTGGGCGACCCGGGCGACGGCGCCGGGGTCGGTGCGGCGGCCCGCCTCGGCGGCGGCCGTCTCGACGATCCGGACCGCCTCGGCCGACGGGGGCTCGCCGGGGTTCACGTAGGCGCGGTAGACGGGCATCGCGGCCAGCATCTCGACGACCGCGTCGTGCAGGCCCGGCTCGCCCAGGGCGCTTTCGAGACGGTCGACCTCGCCCTTGAAGAACAGCGACAGCACGTGTTTCTTCGCCTCGTAGCGGACCGCGCCGTAGTCGGCGGAGACGCCGGTCCGCTGGGTGAAGGTCTGGATCAGCTTGTCGGCGCCGGCCGGGTCGACGAACAGCCGGGTGATCGCGTTGAGCGCCTCGTAGCCGGTGGTGCCCTCGCAGGGCCAGTCGGCGGGCAGCCGCTCGTGGCCGATGACGATCTTCTCCACCCAGACCGGCACGTCGGTGAAGGCGCGCAGCCGCCGCAGGTAGCCGCGCGGATCGGCCAGGCCGTCGGGGTGGTCGACCCGCAGCCCGTCGATCACGCCTTCGTCGATCAGGTCGAGGGTGACCCGGTGGGTGGCCTCGAACACCTCGTTGTCCTCGACCCGGATGCCGATCAGCGACGACACGTCGAAGAACCGCCGGTAGCCCGGCGGTTCGGTCCAGGGCACGAGCCGGTAGTGCTGCGCCTCCAGAAGCTCGTCGAGTGGCAACGCGGAGGTGCCCGGCCGCAGCGGGAACTCGTGGTCCCAGTAGCGCAGCACGTCGCCGTCGACCGTGAACTCCGGGTTTTCGCCCAAAACCGGCAGCGCGACCGGGAAGGTCAGGTCGAACCAGGCGGCGTACGGCGACTCCGGGCCGAGCCGCAGCACCGACCAGAGCTGGGCGTTGCCCGACTCGGGCACCGGCACCGTCATGTGGTTGGGCACGATGTCGGCGACGATCCGGAAGCCCTGCCCGGCCAGTTTCCGCAGGCCGTCGACGCCGCCGAACTCCGCGCGGACGCGCGAGTGGTCGGTGACGTCGTAGCCGTGCTGCGATCCGGCGACCGCCTGGAGCGTCGGCGACAGGTAGAGGCCGCCGACGCCGAGACGGCGCAGGTAACCGGTCAGCTCGGACAGCTCGCCGAAGCCGAATTCAGGCGTGAGCTGGACACGGTAGGTCGACGTCACGATTGGCCCCTTACCCCGCTCCTCAGCGGGCAGAAACGTCACAAGCGGCGCAGAACCCGCACGGATCGTCCGGCGACGGGCACCGCTTCGCCGGCCCGGCACATCCGCGTGCCGGTCGCGATCGGCATCGCGGTGTCGAGCTCGGTCTCCCACATCTCGCCGTAGTCGCTGGGGATGGTGAACTCGATCGCCTCGTAGTGGGCGTTGAAGAGCAGCAGGAACGAGTCGTCGACGATCCGCCGGCCCCGGCTGTCGGGCTCGGTGATGGCCTCGCCGTTCAGGAACACCGCCAGCGCCTTGGCGTAGCCGTTGTTCCAGTCCTGGTCTTCCATCTCGGTGCCCCCGGGGGTCAGCCAGACGATGTCCGACAGGGGGTCGCCGGAGCCACGCACCGGACGGCCGTAGAAGAACCGCCGCCGCCGGAAGACGGGGTGTTCGCGGCGCAGCTTGGAGACCCGCCGGGTGAAGTCGAGGAACAGCCAGTTCTCGGTCCAGTCGACCCAGGCGATCTCGTTGTCCTGGCAGTAGGCGTTGTTGTTGCCGCCCTGCGTGCGGCCGAGCTCGTCGCCGTGCGACAGCATCGGCACGCCCTGCGACAGGAACAGCGTGGCCAGGAAGTTGCGCTTCTGCTGCTCCCGGAGCTGCGCGACCGGCCCGGTCGCGGGGCCTTCGACCCCGCAGTTCCACGACCGGTTGTCGTTCGCGCCGTCGCGGTTCTCCTCGCCGTTGGCCTCGTTGTGCTTGTCGTTGTACGAGACCAGGTCCTCCAGCGTGAACCCGTCGTGGCACGTGACGAAGTTGATGGAGGCCGCCGGGCGGCGGGAGTCGAGCTGGTAGAGGTCGCTCGACCCGGTCAGCCGCGAGGCGAACTCGGGCAGCCGGGCGGGCTCGCCGCGCCAGACGTCGCGGATGGTGTCGCGGTACTGCCCGTTCCACTCGGTCCAGCGGGCCGGGAAGTTGCCGACCTGGTAGCCGCCGGGCCCGACGTCCCAGGGCTCGGCGATCAGCTTGACCTGCGACAGCACCGGGTCCTGCTGGACCAGGTCGAAGAAGGCGCTCAGCCGGTCGACGTCGTGCAGCTCGCGGGCCAGCGACGACGCGAGGTCGAAGCGGAACCCGTCGACGTGCATCTCGGTCACCCAGTAGCGCAGCGAGTCCATGATCAGCTGGAGCGCGTGGGGCGAGCGCATCAGCAGGCTGTTGCCGGTGCCCGTGGTGTCCATGTAGTAGCGGTTGTCGCTCTCGACCAGCCGGTAGTAGTTGGCGTTGTCGATGCCCCGCATGCTGAGCGTCGGCCCGAGGTGGTTGCCCTCGGCCGTGTGGTTGTAGACGACGTCGAGGATGACCTCGATGCCGGCCTCGTGCAGCGCCTTGACCATGGCCTTGAACTCGAGGACCTGCCCGCCGCGCTCCCCCGAGGAGGAGTAGGCGTTGTGGGGGGCGAAGAACCCGATGGTGTTGTAGCCCCAGTAGTTCGACAGGCCGCGCTTCTCGAGGATGTGGTCGGTGACGAACTGGTGGATCGGCATGAGCTCGATCGCCGTGACCCCCAGCGAGGTCAGGTGGTCGATGATCGCCGGGTGGCCGATGGCGGCGTAGCTGCCCTTGATCCGGTCGGGCACCCCCGGGTGCCGGATCGTCAGCCCTCTGACGTGGGCCTCGTAGATGACCGTGTCGTGGTAAGGCGTCTGCGGCGGCCGGTCGTGCCCCCAGCCGAAGAACGGGTTGATCACCACGCTGCGCGGCACGTAGGGGGCCGAGTCGCTGTCGTCACGGCTGGCCGGGTCGCCGAAGGTGTAGCCGTAGACCGCCTGGTCCCAGTTCACGGAGCCTTCGATGGCCTTGGCGTAGGGGTCGATCAGGAGCTTGCGCGGGTTGCAGCGCTGGCCCTGCTTCGGGTCGTAGGGGCCGTGGACGCGGTAGCCGTAGCGCTGCCCGGGCTGGATTCCCGGCAGGTAGCAGTGCCAGACGTGGCCCTCCACCTCGGAGAGGGTCACGCACTCCTCGCCGCCCTCGTCGTCGAACAGGCAGAGGTCCACCCGATCGGCGACTTCGGAGAAGAGCGCGAAGTTGGTGCCCGCGCCGTCATATGTCGCGCCGAGTGGATAAGGATCCCCCGGCCAGATCTCTCGCATCTTCATATGCTCCATCGCGGGAACTCTCTTTGCCCGCATATCGCGAGTTAGTCCCACGGTCCGGGAAAACCTCGGTTTCCTCGGGAAACGGACGCGTTACAAACCGGCAACAACCTGGCAGAACAATCTTGTATGGACAGTAGCGAGGTGCGCTTCCTTGAAGTCCACGGGTACAGGCGGGCCTACCGGATAGCCGGGGCGGGGCCGCCCCTGCTGCTGATCCACGGCATCGCCGACAGCTCCGAGACGTGGAAGCCGGTCATCGACATGCTGGCCGAGCACCACACCGTGATCGCCCCCGATCTCCTCGGCCACGGCGAATCCGACCGCCCCCGCGCCGACTACTCGGTGGCCGCCTACGCCTGCGGGATGCGCGACCTGCTGGGCGTCCTGGGGGTCGACGAGGTGACCGTGGTCGGCCACTCCCTCGGCGGCGGCATCGCGATGCAGTTCGCCTACCAGTTCCCCGAGCGCTGCGAGCGGATGGTGTTGGTGAGCAGCGGCGGCGTCGGCCGCGAGGTCCACCCCCTGCTCCGCCTGGCCACCGGCCCCCTCGCCGCCGAGACCGGCCTCGCCGTCGCCACCTCCGCCCCCGTCCAGCGGCTCGTACGCCTGGCCGCCCCCCTCCTGAAGCGGGGCCTGCGGATGGGCCCCGACTTCGACCACGTGCTCGCCCGCTACCAGGGGCTGACCAGCATGACCGCCCGCCAGGCGTTCCTGCGCACCCTGCGGGCGGGCGTCGACATGCGCGGCCAGGTGATCACCATGCTCGACCGCTGCTATCTGACGGCCGGCATGCCCACCCTGATCGTCTGGGGCGCCAACGACACGGTGATCCCGGCGACCCACGCGACGGTCGCCCACCAGGCCATGCCCGGCAGCCGGCTGGCCGTCTTCCCCCAGACCGGCCACTTCCCCCACCACGACCAGCCCGAGCGCTTCGTCGAGACGGTCGTCGACTTCGTCAAGACGACCCACCCCCAGCGATACGACCAGGAGAAGTGGCGCGAGTTCCTCCGCAGCGGCCACACCTTCCCCCCGGAGACGTCGAGCGGCAGCTAGCGCAGCGCGTCGAAGGCGAGCCTGATCCGCCGTCCGGTGATCGTCGGGCCGTGGGCCGTCGCGAGGGCGGTCAGCTCCATGGCGGCGAGCTGGTCGACGTACCCGCCGAAGACCACCGGGTCGAGCCACGCCCGCCAGGGGCTCAGGCCCGTCGCGAAGCGGTCGACCGCCTCAAGGTGCTCGTCGGCGGGCAGGTCGCCGGCGTCGGCCGTGGGGTGCGGCACCACCGCGCCGAAGCAGTCGGCCGACCAGTAGACGCCCGTGCGGCCGTCGTAGAGGCCCAGCGTCGCGGAGGCGTCGAAGAGCGGCGGGCGGACGGCCGTCAGGGTGCGGCCGGCCACCGTCCAGGCCTCGCCGTCGCGGATGTGGCGGATCCGGCGGCGCGGGTCGAGCGGCGGGTGGCGCAGGCGGCCGGTCACCAGGGTGGCGCGCGGGCAGGTCTCCAGGGCTGCGGTCAGGTTCCCCACGTGGTCGGCGTCGTCGTGGCTGACGAAGATCCAGCGGACGTCTCCCGGATCGACCACGGAGAACACGTCCTCGCGCCACTGGTCACGGTGGACGGCCGAGCCGGTGTCCACCAGCACCGGCTCCCGGCCCGTGATCACCATGGTGTTGACGAAGCCGAACCCGTCGGCGGCCGGGACGAGGCGTGGGACCAGCACGGTGTCGGGAGCGATGCGATGCGGTTCGAGCATGCGGTCCAGCCTCGCGGCTCCGGCTTGGCCGTTTCTTGCCGGGCACTTGGCCGTCGGACCGCTCAGTGGGGCATGCCGGCCCTCCGGGCGAACTCGTCGGCCGATTTACGCAGCGCGGAGGAGTCACGGCCCAGCACGTCGGCCAGGCGGGCCAGGCAGCGGTCGGCCACCGCCCAGCCGAGGACGCGCCCGGCGCAGACCTCCAGGTGGGGATAGAGGGCCCGCGCCGCCTCCCGGTCGTCGAAGGCCACGATGAGCTCGGTGAGCAGGTCGGGGACGATCCGGTAGGCGAGGTCGCCGACCATCACGGCGAAGCCGTCGTGCGACAGGGCGGCGAAGATCTCCCTCGACTCCTCCTCCCTGCCGACGTCGAGCAGGAGGGCGCAGCGCAGGATCGTCCACATCTGCTCCGGGTGGTCGATCTCCAGGGCCGCCGCCGAGTCGCCCTCGGCGCGCAGCCGCAGGGCGCGCATCAGGTCGGCGCGTGACCTCGGGCCCCGGCCGCCCTCCGGGTGGGCGCGGGCGGCCTCCGCCGCCTCGGCCTCGGCCAAGGCCAGGTCTCCGAGCATGTAGGCCCTGATCGCGGCCTGCCAGGCCGCCAGGCCCACGAGAGCGGGGCGGCGCAGTTCGGCGGCGGTCCGGCGCAGCCAGTCGAGGATCGGCCGGCCCTCGTCGAAGCGTCCCTGGGTGGACAGCTCGACGTACCAGGCCTCCTGGACCAGCCACTCGTCGACCAGGTCGACGCCGACGCCGCGCATGCGGGCCAGCAGGGCCGCGCGCTCCTCGACGGGGGCGACGCCCCGCGAGAGGAGTTCGGCCGCGCTCAGCGCCCGCAGCAGCGAGCGGTCGTCGGTGGCCTCCTCGATGGCCTGGGCGGCCAGGGCGCGGCTGTCGTCCATCGGGCGGGTGAAGGCGCCGATGATCGCTGAGGCCGACAGGAGCATGGAGCGCCAGCGCGCGCCAGCCCCGCTCAGGGCCCGGTCGATCCGCTCGACCAGGACGGCGGTGGCGTTCAGCTCCTCGTACATGGCCCAGACCAGGGGGTCGGAGAAGCCCAGCGCCGCGCGGGCGAGGCGTTCGCCGTCGCCCAGCTCGTCGGCGACCGCGACGGCCTCGTCCAGGACCGGGTGGACGCGGGAGTTGAGCCCCGCCACGGTCAGCGCCTCGGCCAGCTCGATCAGCAGGTCGCACCGGAGCGCCAGGTCGGTGACGGGCAGCTGGCCCGTGAGGGCCACGGCGTGCTCCAAGTGGACGGCGGCGTCCTCGTGGGCGAACTGGCCGGTGGCATGCCGGGCGGCGGCGCGGGCGTAGGTGATGGCCTTGGCCGCCATGCCCGAGATGACCAGGCCCTCGCGGTAGTGGTAGGCCAGCTCCCCCGGCTGGGTGCCCCGGCCTTCGAGCACGGCCGCGACCCGGGCGTGCATCCGGCGGCGGCGCAGCGGGGCCAGCCCCTCGCGCAGCACGTCGCGCACGATGTCGTGGCTGAAGGTGTAGCCCAAGCGAGTCGCGGACGGCCGGAGGCCGGCCGTGCCTCGCGTCGTGAACGTCTCCGGGAGAAACTGCCGCTCGGTCAGCAGCCGGGCCTGCACCGCGGCGTCCAGCACGTCGAGCACCTGGTCCTGCGGCAGGTCGAGCACGTCGAGCAGCACGCCCAGCTCGGTCTCCCGGCCGATCAGCGCGGCGGCGCTCAGCACGTCGTGGGCGCCCGGCGGGAGCGCGGCCAGCCGTCCGCGCAGCACCTCGGCCATCGCGCCCGGGGTGTCGCCCAGGCCGAGGAAGAACGGGTTGCCGCCGGTACGCCGCAGCTCCACCCCGGCCCGCAGCGGGTCGCCGCCCGAGCGGGCCAGGTATTCGGCCACCGCGTCCTCGGGCAGCCCGCCCAGGGTCACGCCCTCGACATGGGACAGGCGGCGCAGCGCCGCGAGCGCGCGGGCCAGCGGCTCGCCGACCTCGGTGTCGCGGTAGGTCGCCAGCACGGTCAGCCCGGGGCACGACCGGGTGGTGGCGAGGAAGTCGAGCAGGCGCAGCGAGGCGGCGTCGGCCCACTGGAGGTCGTCGAGCACGATCACCGTGGGGCCGGCCGCGTTGACCAGGCGGGCGATGGCCTCGTACATGGGGAACTCGCCGGTGGCGGCGGTGATCTCGGCGAGTTCGCCGTCGCGGCCGGTCAGTTCGCGCAGCGCCAGCACCCACGGCCAGAACGGCGGCGCGCCGCCGCCGTCCCAGCACCGCCCGACGACGGCCCGCGCGCCGGGCGCACCTGTCGCCCGGTGGGCGGCGGCCTCCACCAGGCTCGTCTTGCCGATGCCGGGCTCCCCGGCGACCAGCACGATCCGGTGCCCCGGCGCCTCGACGGCGGCGGCCAGCCGGGCCAGCTCGGCCGAGCGGCCCAGGATCTCCGCCGCCGGGGGCGGCGCGGCCACCCGCACCGGAACCGACGGGGAGAGGGCGGCGTCCTGGGCGAGGATGCGCGCCTCCAGCTCACGGGTGCGCGGCTCGGGATCGAGGCCGAGCTCGTCGACGAGCAGCCGCCGCCCCTCGGCGAGCAGGGCGAGCGCGTCGGCCTGGCGTCCCGCCTGGTAGAGGGCGTGCGCGGCGTGTCTCCTGACGCGCTCTCTCGTCGGGTACGCCGCCACCAGCCGCACCAGCTCAGGCACCAGCTCGGAGCCACGGCCGAGGGCGAGATCGGCCTCGTTGGCCTCCTCGACCACGGTCAGCCGCAGCTCGTCGAGCGCGACGCGTTCCTCGCGCGCCCAGGGGAGGTTCTCGAACCCGGTCAGCGCGTCGCCGCGCCACTCGCTGAGGGCCAGCCGGAACTCCCGGGCCGCCTTCCCCGCGTCGCCCGCCGCGAGCAGCCGCCGCCCCTCGTCGACCCGCCCGGTCACCCGGCGCAGGTCGACGTCGCCGTCGGGGATGTCGAGGGCGTAGCCGCCGGCCCGCCCGACCAGCACGGCCGCGGCCCCCCGCCGCGACCGGCTCGGTTCGAGCACCCGCCGCAGCTTCGAGATGTACGCCTGGACAGTGTTGACCGCACTGGCCGGCGGGCCCTCGTCCCACAGGGCGTCGATGATCCGCGTCACGGTCACCGGCCGGGGGGAGGCCAGCAGGCAGAGCGCCAGCACCGACCGCTGTTGGAGCGGTCCGATGTCAAGGGCGACGCCGTCGGCGCCGATCACCGTGATGGGCCCGAGCACCCGGAATTCCATTGGGGGATGCTACCGAAAAAGGGCTAATGTCCGGCTCTGCGCAGCAACCGGCGCGCCGGTCGCGGACCGGTCGTACGGAGCCAGATCTGGACGGCCGCGCCGCCGAGCGGCGACCGGTCGACCGTGAGGTGGCCGCCCGTCGACTCGGCCAGCCGGCGGGCGATGTCGAGCCCGAGACCGGTCGACCCCGCGCCGCTGTGGCCGCGCTTCAGCGCGCCCGCCGGATCGTCGATGCCCGGCCCGGCGTCGGCGATCAGGATGCCCACCGTGCCGGACCCCTGGTGGAGGGTGACGGTGAAGGCGGTCCGTTCGGGGGTGTGCCGGAACACGTTGCCCAGGGTGGCGTCGATGACGGCGCTGAGGTCGGCCGCCGCGACGGGGACCTTGGCGGGCTCCTCGGCGCCGTACAGATCCCACGGCCTGGCCTGGTCTTCGGCCAGCGCCGACCAGAAGGCGAGCCGCTCCCTCAGCACCGCGGCGGCGTCGCAGCCCTGCACCGGGCGGGAGGGCCGGCGCGCGGTCTCGATGATGGCGTCGACCTCGCGTTCGAGCCGGTCGACCTGCTCGGCGGCCGGGCCGTGGGTGCCGACGTTCAGGCGGAGGGCGGTGAGCGGGGTGCGCAGCCGGTGCGACAGGTCGGCGGCGAGTTCCCGCTCGGCCGCGAGCAGCCCGGCGACCTGGTCGGCCATGGTGTTGAAGGCCTGGCCGGCGGCGACCAGCTCCGGCGGCCCCGCCGGGGCGATGCGCACCGACAGGTCGCCGGCGCCCAGGGCGCTCGCGGCCTCGCCCAGGGAGCGGGTCGCCTTCACCATCCGCGACCCGAGCCGGTCGGCCACGACCACCGAGCCCGCGACCAGCGCGACGGCCACCCCGGTGAGGACCGCCCATGAGGCGGCGACCCCCTCGCTGAGGGCGGCGTCGGGGACGTACACCTCGATGACCGCCCTGTTCCCCCGGTCGAGCGCGACCGGGCGCAGCAGCGCGAACCCGCCCGCGACCCTGATCGTCTGGGCCCGCGCGGTGGCGGGGTCGAGCCCGCTGACCCTGCTCACCCCGACCGACCCGCCGTCGAGGTGGACGGCCAGCCGGCTCGCGCCCCCGGCGGCGGTGCTGGCCAGCGCCGGTTCGAGACGGTCGGGGTCGGTGGTGACGACCAGCGCCGGGACGATCATGCTGGCCTGGCGTTCGGCGTCGTTCAGCGCCCGGCTCTCGGCGGCCTGCTTGACGGCGGCGGCCAGCGGGATCAGGAACGCGAGCGCCACCATGGCCGTCACGGCGACGGCGACCAGCGCCAGGCTCCTGCGCACTAGACGCCCGGGGCGCTGAGCCGGACGCCGACGCCCCGCACCGTGTGCAGGTAACGGGGACTCGACGCGCTCTCCCCGAGCTTGCGCCGCAGCCACGACAGATGGACGTCGATCGTCTGGTCGTCGCCGTAGGACTGCCGCCAGACCTCGGTCAGCAGTTCCTTCCGCGAGACGACCCGGTCGGGCCGCGCCCCCAGGTAGGCCAGCAGGTCGAACTCCCGGCGGGTCAGCTCCAGCGGCCTCCCGTCGAGCGCCGCCTCGCGCCGGGCGGGGTCGACGGTCAGCCCGCCGATCCGGATCGGCGCCGTCGCCGGGACGGTCCGGGCCCGCCGCAGCACCGCCTCGATGCGGGCGTTGAGGTGGTCGCCGGAGAACGGCTTGACGAGATAGTCGTCGGCGCCGTCCTGCAGCAGCCGCACGATCTCGGCCTCGTCGTCCCGCGCCGTGGCGATGATGACCGGCACGTCGGAGATGGCCCGCAGCATCTTCAGCGCCTCGGCCCCGTCGAGGTCGGGTAACCCCAGGTCGAGCACGACCACGTCGGGCGGGAAGTGCGCGATGTCGCGCAGCGCGTCGAGGGCTCCGCCCGCACTGCGCACGGCGTGGCTGCGGCCCCCCAGATCGCGGATGATCGCCGACCGGACGAACTCGTCGTCCTCCACCACCAGAACCGTCGCCATGGCCCCACACGTTACGTCACGTATCAATGGTCTTTCGGGGATAATGCCGCCATATGCGTGCGATCGGGTACACCGTGGCGTGGTGCGGAGCCACCGCCCTCGCCGTCGGAGTGGCCTGGTTCGGCGTGAGCGGCGTCCTGCGGACCGCCCTCGGCGACGGGGAACCGCTGACCCCACTGGTGGTCGCGGCCCCGGACCTGGTGCCGGAAGAACCTCCCCCCGCACCGGAGGAGCCCACCTCGGCCCTGGTCTCTTCGACTCCCGGAAAACCGACTCCCGGGTCGACTTCCGAGCCGACTCCTGGGCCGACTCCTGGGCCGGCTCCTGGGGCGACTCCGGGGTCGGCTGCCAGACCGGCTCAGGAGCCGAGTCAGGGGCCGCGGCAGAAGCCGACGGCGAGCAGCCGCCCGACGGCGACGCGAACCCCGAGCACCCCGGAACGCCCTCCGGCCCCTCAACGATCTCCCGCCCCTTCCCCCTCCCCGACTCCGGAGGAGAAGCTGCACACCTTCACTCTGAAGGGCGGCCGGGCGACGGTCGCCGTGGGCGAGACCGACTGCCGGATCGTGTCGGCCACACCGGCGGAGGGCTGGGAACTCAAGACGTGGACCGAGCCCCACTGGCTGCGCATCACGTTTCTGAAGGATGGGAAGGAGTCCTCGGCCTTCTGCACGTGGAACGCACTGCCCCCGAGGCTCGACACCTACGAGACGTGACACCGGCCGCCCGTCGAGGTCGCACCTCCCGCAGAGCCTTCCGGTCCACTGCATGAGCAACGCCCCGCCCCTGGAGTCGTCCACAGCCCGCAGAAGCCGCCGGGAAATTGTCCGCCGCGGCCGAGACGATGGATCCCCGGGCTGGTGGGGCCCTCTCCGTCTGCCTGCTCTTGGCCCGCCTCGCCACCCCCAGACAAAAGGCCTGCCCACCTGCCATAAGAACGCTTGCCGGCGGCGTATTGAACAAAGCATAAAAAAAGGGGCGGCTCGGCCGCCCCTTCCCATGTGAAGTGCTACTTCAGCGACTTCTGGTACTTCTGCAGTTCCTTCAGGTGCTTCTGACCCGACTCGATGATCGCGTTGGCCATCTGCACCCCCGGCCCGTACTCACCGCCGGCCGTCTCCTCCTCGGCCAGGGCCAGGGCCCCCTTCTGGTGCTGGATCATCAACGCCACGAACCGCTCGTCGAAGGCCGCCCCCGCCGAGCCGGCCAGGTCGGCCATGTCCTTGTCCGAGATCAGCCCCGGCATCGGCTTCCCGCGCTCAAGGGGTTCCACCCCCCACTCCGCCAGCCACCCCTTCAACGTCTCCACCTCGGGCTCGCGCGCCGCCCGGATCTCGGCGGCGAAGTCGCGTACCCACTGGTCTCCGGCGGCGGTCCCGGCCAGGCCGGTCAGGTCGTAGGCCTGCAGGTTGTGGGTGATCAACGTGGCGGCGAAGGTCTTGTCGGTCTCGTTGGGCCCGGCGTCGGCGACGACCTCGGGTGCCTCGGTGGCCGTCGGCTCCTCGACCGCCTCGGTCGCCTGGGGCTCCTGCGACGCCGTCACGGTGGGGATGGCGGGAGCGGAGGAAGAGGCGGCCGGGGGCGGCGTGGCGGCAGTGCCGCTCTCGGAGGAGCACCCGGAGATCAAGGCCATGGCCGCGAGGGCGGGCACGGCGATCCGGCGGAAGGTCGTCATGGGGCGAGACCCTACCGAAACCCCCATAAGGGAGTGTTCAACTAAAGGGTGGAGGGCCACACATCGCCCGTATCGTGCCACCCGCAGAACTCTCCTAACTCTTTCGGTCAAACCATGATGCGCTTCCGGAGCACGTGTTCTAGCCTGCGATCATGCGCAAGTGGACCGAAAATCGATGAAAGGTTTCATCCACTCGAAACCTCTGTTGACACGCACGAAACAGTGATACGTTCTTGGGAGCGCTCCCAAGCCGCCGCGTGACACAATTCGGGCCTGAGGAGACCGGATGGCCGATCTTCCCACCCTCGCAGAGGTAGCCGCCGCTGCTGGCGTCTCCCCGGCAACCGCTTCCCGAGTCCTGACGGGCTCGGTCAGAGTGACAACAAGCACCAGGCGACAGGTCCACGACGCCATGTCGCGCCTGGGGTACGTCCGCCGGAGAGCCCCTCGGGGTTCCACCGCGCGCCGTACGGACCAGATCGTCGCCGCAGTGGTCTGCGAACAGACGCCTCGGTTGTTCACCGAGCCGTACTACGCACGACTGCTGTCGGCCGCCGAAGAGGTCTTCGCCGGCCACGGGGTTCCCCTCGTGGTCATGACGGCCACTCCGGCGACCGCCGCGATCGCCGCTCCGCCGCTGGTGGCGGGGGCAGTCGACGGGGTGCTCCTGATCGGGGCGCGGGCCCGCCACCCGCTCGCCGTGACGCTCGCCGCCTCGGGGATCCCGGTCCGCAGTGCCGGGCGTCCACCGGACGGCGTGGACCTCCCGTACGTCGACATGGACAACCGCGACGGTGGCCGCCAGGCCGCCGAGCACCTACTGCTGGGCAACCGGAGGGTGATCGCCACGATCGCCGGACCGCCGACTCTCCCGGCGGCCAGGGATCGGCTCGACGGGTTCAGGGAGACCCTCCGCGACGCGGGGGTCACCGACATGCCCGTCGCGTACGGCGACTTCACCCACGCCTCGGGCGCGCACGCCATGCAATGGCTGCTGCAACGCGCGCCCAGGCTGGACGCGGTGTTCGCCGCGTCCGACGTGATGGCGGCCGGCGCGATCCAGGCGCTGCGGCGGGCCGGGCGCAAGGTGCCCGACGACGTCGCGGTGGTCGGGTTCGACGACGCCCCCATAGCCCGGCACACGTCGCCGACGCTCACCACGGTCCGCCAGCCCGTAGAGGAACAGGCGGCCCTGGCCGCCCGGATGCTCCTCATGGCCCTCGCCGAAGGCGAGGCGCCCAAGGGGAACCCCGTCCTGCCCACGGAACTGATCGTCCGTGAATCGACCTGAGCTGGCCGAAGGCGATGTCCTCACCCGTCGCTATCTGCTCCAGGAGCGGATAGCGACGGGCGGCATGTCGGTCATCTGGAAGGCGTTCGACCAGTCTCTCCAGCGGACCGTCGCCATCAAGCTGCTCGACTCCTCCCTCGACGGCGACAACCCCGGCCGGGAACTCATCCGGCGGGAGGCCAGGGCGACGGCCCGGCTGATCCACCCCGACGCCATCGAGGTCTACGACTACGGCGAGACGGTCACCCCCCGGGGACGCCTGGCCGCCTACGTCGTCATGCGCCTGCTCGAGGGCCGCTCTCTGGCCGACCGCCTGGCCGAGGGCCCGCTCCCCTGGGAGGAGGCCGCCGCCACGGCGGCCCGCCTGGCCCTGGTGCTCGCCGCCGCCCACGAACGCGGCATCGTGCACCGTGACGTGACGCCGGAGAACGTCCTGCTCACGCCGGAGGGCGCCAAACTGCTCGACTTCGGCATCGCCGCGTTCGCCGGCGAGGCCGACGACGAGCTGGTCAAGGACTTCGGCACGCCGCCCTACGTGGCCCCCGAACGCCTGAAGGAGTTACCCGCCGCACCGGCGGTCGACGTCTACTCCCTGGGCGTCCTCCTGTACGAGATGCTCAAGGGCCGCCCGCCCTATCCCGAGACGACCTGGGAGGGCATCGAACAGGCCCGCCGCGACGGCCCGCCCCCGGGCCCCGACGGCGTGCCCGGCCTCCCCCACGAGATCGCCGCCCTCTGCCGCCGCTGTCTGTCGCCTGACCCGACAGAACGCCCCAGCGCCCGCGAGGTCGCCGCCGCCCTGATGCCCGGCGAGGCCGAACGCGAGCCCGGCTGGGTCAAGTGGGGGGCGGCGGTGGCCGGCGTGCTGGCGCTGGGCGTCCTGCTCGTCCAGCAGCCGGGCACCCCGGCGGGCCTGGCCGCGGACATCACCCTGACCGTGACCCCCACCAGCCAGGCCACCGCCCGCACCCCGGCCGACCGCAGCGTCGCCGTCCTGGACCCGGCCCCCGAAACGGCCCAGCCCGAAGCGACCGACGCGGGCTCACCCTCCGTCGCGG
This sequence comes from Herbidospora galbida, assembly GCF_005233835.1. Lineage (GTDB taxonomy): Bacteria > Actinomycetota > Actinomycetes > Streptosporangiales > Streptosporangiaceae > Herbidospora > Herbidospora galbida. The sequence continues at coordinate 186,293 of NZ_SZQA01000004.1, forward strand.
AAGACGAGCCGAAACCCCCGCCGAAGAGCCGGCCACCCCGGCCCGTCCCGCGCCCCGGGTCGACGCTGGGCCCCATCCCGCTGGCCAGCCCCGCCCCCGGCGTCCCGTCGGTGAAGTCGGCGGCGGCGGAGTTCGACCGCCTGGTGGCCGAAGGCGACAAAGCGGGCCACATCGGCCGCGTGGCAGCCGAGGACCTGCGGCTGGAACTGCGCAACATGATCGCCAACAACGACGCGAACGCGATCGCCAACCTCCGCAGAAAACTCGACGACCGCCTGAGGGAACAGGTCCTCACCCCCGCCTTCAAATCCCGCCTCGAAGGGGCCCTCGACCGCCTGTCCGCAGCCTTCGCCGCGAAGGGCACCTGACGGGCCACGCTTGACCGATCCGACCAGCCACCATGGTCTGCTCCGGGCGCGCCAGGTGGCGTCCATGGGCCGGGCGGTAGTAGCGCGAGGGCATTCATCCGGCCCTTGCGAGGAGCCTGCTCCAAAAAGCTTCAGAATGCGCGTGCAAGCCCTTCAGGGTCCACTCTGTGGAACGCCCGCTGGCGAACTTCCGACCTGACCCTGCAGAGTAAAGCCAGATCGTGCGGGCCCCCGCACGTGTCCGCACGATCCGCGATTATCTCCCCGCAAAACTCGCGATATCCCGTGGGAGCGCTCCCGTCAATGGGAGCGCTCCCAGAATAAGCACGTGTTTCATGCCCGTATCGCCTCGGTTGCCGCACCCACCCTTCACCTTCCCGCAAGCCTGCCGAATCTTTCGTCCGGATTCTGCGCCCTCCCATTGGGTAGCCTGCGGGCCCATGAGCGGATTCAAAAAATTCCTCCTCCGCGGCAACATCGTGGAGCTGGCGGTCGCCGTGGTCATCGGCGCCGCCTTCGGCGGTCTCGTCCAGGCCGTGGTCGCCGACTTCATCACTCCCCTGGTCAAGGCCATCACGGGCGGCGCCGAGGAGAGCTTCGGCGAGCTCAAGTTCACGATCAACGACAGCGAGTTCGCCTACGGCCACTTCCTCAACACCCTGCTGAGCTTCCTGATCATCGCGGGGGTCGTCTACTGGCTGGTGGTCACCCCCATGACCCGGCTGGTCGCCATGTTCGAGAAGGACAAGGTCGCCACAGAGAAGAAGTGCCCGGAGTGTCTGAGCGACGTACCGATCGAGGCGCGCAGGTGCGCCTTCTGCACAAGTGACCTGACCCCGGCGGCGGCCGAGCGCCCGCCCGCGTAAGGATTGAGGCATAAGGCGGGCGTAAAAGTTGTAAGCGGCGTGAAAGGCCGCCGCAAGCGGGCTTCCCTAGTGTTCCGTCTCGTCAAAGACAACTAGGAAGGCACTCTCCCAATGAAGACCGCTCGCCTCATCCTCGTCGCCGGTGCGACCTCCCTTCTGCTGGGTGTCGCCGCGTGTGGCGCCGGCGCGAACACGACCGAGGTCTGCAACGAGGCCATGAAGGCGTTCACCGACTACAGCACCAAGGTCGGTCAGGCCGCCGGGAACCTCGAAGGGATCAACTCCGAGACCCAGGCCCTCGCCACCCAGCTGAAGGGTCTGGCCGGCAAGGCCGACGGCGACCTCAAGTCGTCGCTCACCAAGATGGCCGACACGTGGGCCACCCTCAAGATCGACCCGGCGAACCCGTCGGCGATCACGGAGTTCGCGACCAAGACCTCCGAGGCGACCCAGGAGCTCGGCCTCGCCTGCGCCGGCTGACGCCATTCACACCGCCGGGCCGCCACGACGGCCCGGCGGGGCACGATCTTCTCTCCGTTACGGCTCCGCCCACCCCGGCACCGCCCGCCGCCCCCCACTGACCACCGTCCCCGGCGCCAACCGGCCGCGCGGCACCGCCCCGCAACGCGAAGGCGAACGCCCCACGATCGACGCCGAGGCTCCGGCGGCGAGCACCTCCGCGATTTCGGCGTGCCCGTGTGAGCAGCGCCAGTTCGCAGGGCCCACGGGGGCACCGGTCAAGCCGCCGGACATGCGGCCCACGAAAATGGAGCGGCGAAGGAAAACGCCGGCAAGAGGCCTGGGACAGACGACGGGAATTCGACGGGCGCCCCGGCGACAAAGGCACGGTCAGGCACACCCGGAGCTCGTCCGGTGACGACTTAAAACAGCCCCACCAGCCAAAACGCGCCGGACGACCGGCCGGCGATGAATCCCACCGGCGGGTCGTCGGGCACTTCGCATAGGTCAACCCGAGATCGCCGTACCTCACGAAAAGGTACGGCGATCTCGGTGTTTTCCGAACAATCAGGCTGAGGGATCCAGGCCGGGGTGGCATTCCCTGGCGACCCGTCGACTCGGCGCGACGACGGGAGGGACCGAACCGAATCCACCAGGAGACGGAATAGCGGGGGGTGGGAGGGAGTCCGGCTCTGGAGGAACCGTCACCCGGTATACATCGGACGTTTTGTAGGAGAAACCACAGATGTCCTACATGTTTCGGGACGATAGATGGGACTTATGATTTTTGTCAACAGAAGTCTGCCGACGAGCGAGATTAATTAGCCTCGCCGGGCCCCATGTGACGTTGCACTGTCGTCACCTGCCAGCAGGAACACGCTCCCACACGACTCCGGAACGGTCCGAGCGGGGATCACAACCCGGGACCGCGCCCGTTGACCCCCCTCATATCCCGTAGTAACAATGTCATCGATCAGCTCAAGGGCGGTGGCAGCCTGCGGGTCGACACAGAGTCACAGAGACGTGATCGGCGCACGCGTCCCTCACCGAAGAGGAGTAAGCGTGAGCGACACGCATGCCCAACAAGACTCCCTCCGCCGTAACCTGGGGCTGAACCGGCGCCAGTTCATTGCGGCCTCGACCGGCGTGGCCGCGGCCACGGCGCTGCCGCTCGCCCTGCCCGGGACCGCCCAGGCCGAGGAGGTGCCCGTGGCCGACCCCGCCGCCGCGGCCCTGCCCGACGATCGGAGCGCCCTGGTCCCCGCCTCGCAGCGAGGCATCATCCTCTACACCGTCCGCGACGCCGTCAGCCGCGACCCCAACGCGAGCCCGCACCCCTCGGGCTTCAAAGAGGTCTTCGCGGCCCTGGCCGCGATCGGCTACAAGCAGATCGAGTTCGCCGGCTACACCCAGCACGCGAACGCCGAGGGCGGCAACAACCTCGAATCGGTCGCCGGCGCGACGTTACTGCGGTCGTGGCTCGACGCCAACGGCCTGCGCGCCCAGGGCAACCACGGCTTCATCCCCGGCTCCTGGCCGCTCAGCACCGCCGACCTCGACCGGTTCAAGCGCACGCTGGAGATCGCCAACATCCTCGGCATGCAGCACGTCGGCACCGGCAGCGACCCGACCAACAGCAACTTCAAGGCCGACTGGGACGTCGCCATCGCCAAGTGGCACGCCCTGGGCGAGCTGGCGACGGCCGCGGGCCTGAAGCTCTACACGCACAACCACGACGCCGCGTACAACTTCCTGCTGGACAGCGGCCCCCTCGACGCGCTGGGCCGGCCGACCCGCTCGTCCGGCATCCGCAAGCTCGAGTACTTCCTCAGCCAGACCGACAAGCACCTGGTCTTCCTGGAGATGGACCTGTTCTGGGCCCACGTCGCCCAGTACAAGTTCAGCAACTACACCGCCGCCGACGGCACCGTGGTGCAGGACATCTTCGACCCGTTCACGCTCATCCGGGACAACCAGAAGCGCTACCCGCTGTTCCACATCAAGGACGGCAAGGCCAACCCGGCGATCGCCAACGGCTACGACATGGTCCCGCTGGGCACCGGCAACATCAACTACCGGGAGTTCTTCGAGCGGGTCAAGATCCGCGACAAGCACCACCCGATGTACGAGCAGGACAACGCCCCCAACGGCGCCGACCCGGCGCAGTCTCTCGGGCTCGCTCAGCTGAGCTGGAACAACTGGGCCGACATGCGCGAAGACCGGTACTACGAGTAACCGCTGACGCATCCCTGTTCTCTACCGGACCGCCGCGCGGATCCGCCGTTGCCCCGGCGGCACGGCGGTCCGGTCACCGATACTCCTCGTCCAAGGAGAAGTACCTTCCATGCAGCGTACCCGAAGGGCGCTGGGGGTCCTCGTGACCGCCCTGGCGCTTCCGTTAGGCATGCTCGGCGCTCCCGCGCAGGCAGCCGATGACCCGGCTGTGACCTGGTCGAACTACGAGAAGATCACCCTCACCAAGAACGTCGGCGAGCCGGTCGACATGGCCGTGCTCCCGGACCTGCGCGTCCTGCACACGGCCCGGACCGGCGACCTCCGCCTGACCGACCCGTCGACCGGCATCACCAAGATCGTGAACACGCTCCCGGTCTACAACAACTCCGAGGACGGTCTCCAGACCGTCGCGCTGGACCCGGACTTCGCGACCAACAAGTGGGTGTACCTCTACTACGCCCCCCGCACGATGACCCCGCCCTACGTCGCGACCACCCCGACGGGCTCGGCGCCGAACACGCTGCCGGCGGGCCAGACCGACGCCTACTGGGACCAGTGGAAGGGCTACAACCAGCTCTCCCGCTTCAAGTGGGACGGCGAGAAGCTCGACCTGACGACCGAGCAGGTCATCATCAAGGTCGAGGTCCAGCGCGGCCAGTGCTGCCACGTCGCGGGTGACATCGACTGGGACGCCGACGGCAACCTCTACCTCGGCACCGGCGACAACACCCCGGCCTCCGCGCCGGGCGCCAACGGCTACGCCCCGAACAACGACGCCCCCGGCGTCAACCCGGGCAACGACACCCGTCGCGGCGCCGGCAACAGCAACGACCTGCGCGGCAAGATCCTGCGCATCAAGGTCCAGGCCGACGGCTCGTACACGATCCCGCCTGGGAACCTGTGGCCGGTCGGCACGGAGAAGACCCGTCCCGAGGTCTTCGTGACCGGCGTGCGCAACCCGTTCCGCCTGGACGTCGACCCGTCGACCGGCACCCTGTCGTGGGCCGACTACGGCCCCGACGCCGGCGCGCCGAACGCCGACCGCGGCCCGATGGGCCTGGTCGAGTGGAACACCACGCCGACGAACAAGCCGATCAACGCGGGCTGGCCGTACTGCACGGGCAACAACTTCAACTACAACAACTGGAACTTCGCGACCAACACGCCGCGTGAGTTCTTCGACTGCGCCGCCGGCCCGGTCAGCGGCTCGCGGCACAACACGGGTATCGCGCAGCTCCCCCCGGCCACCCCGGCCGACCTGTACTACGGCGACAACAACACCCATCAGCCGGCCGAGTGGGCGGGTCTGACGGACTTCGACCCGCAGACCGGCCAGGGCCCGATGGGCGGCCCGATCTACCACTACGACGCCGCGAACCCCTCGCCCTACAAGTTCCCGCAGTACTGGGACGGCAAGGCGTTCTTCGCCGAGTTCTCGCAGGACTATCTGGCGGCCTTCACCCTGGGCGGCCCCGACGGTCCCGTCACCAAGATCGAGCAGTTCTTCCCGAACAAGGCGCTGACCACGGCCGCCATGCCGATCACCGACAGCCCGATCGACATCGAGTTCGGCCCCGACGGCGCGCTCTACGTCCTCGACTACGGCGACGGCTTCTTCCGCGCCAACCCCGACTCCGGTCTCTACCGGATCGACTACGCGGCCGACAACAAGACCCCGCAGCCCAAGATCAAGGTCGACAAGGCGTCGGCCAGCGCGCCGCCGCTGACCGTGAACTTCGACGCCTCGGGCTCGACGGACACCGAGCCGGGCGCCCTCACCTACGAGTGGGACGTGGACGGCGACGGCACCTTCGACAAGACCGGCGTCCAGGTCAGCCACACCTACGCGGCCAACGGCCTCTACTTCGCCCGCCTCAGGGTCACCGACTCGGGCGGCAAGTCGGCGCTGACCTCGGTCGAGATCTCCGTCGGCAACACCGCTCCGGAAGTCAGCGTCAACACCCCCGGCAACGGCGGCTTCTTCGACTGGGGCCAGGCCATCCCGTTCAACCTCTCGGCCAACGACGCCGAGGACGGCCCGAACGCGGTCTGCTCCCGCATGCAGTGGAACTTCGGCCTCGGCCACGACAACCACGCCCACCCCGAGACCCTGGGCACGGGCTGCACCGGCGCCTGGCCGACCCCGGCCAACGCGCCCGAGCACGGTGAGACCGAGAACATCTTCGGCGTCGTCGTGATCTCCTACCGCGACGCGGGCGCCAACGGCCTCCCGCCGGCGCTGGGCGAGGCCAGCATCATCCTCAACCCCAAGCTGCAGCAGGCCGAGCACGCCGACATCATCGACGGCGCGGTCGACACCGACGACCCGAACGCCTCGGGCCTCGGCAAGATCACCTCGCTCGACCCCGGTGACTCCATCGCCTGGGACCCGGTGAACTTCGCCGGCATCAACAGCGTGAAGGTCCGCGCCTCCGGCGCCGGCACCCTGGCGCTGCGCTGGAACTCGGCGACGGCCACGCCGTTCGCCAGCGTCACCATCCCGGCCGGCGCGGGCTGGCAGGAGGTCACCCAGGCGCTGACCAACGCCCCGACGGGCACCGGCCGGCTCTACGTCACCTCCACCGGCGGCGTCGACGTCGACTCGTTCACCTACGTCGGCGGCGGCGTCGCCGACACCACCGCCCCGACCGTGACCGCGACGCCGAACCCGGCGCCGAACGCCAACGGGTGGAACAGCGGCAACGTCAGCGTCAGCGTCACCGCGACCGACAACGGCACCGTCTCCAGCCGCCAGTACTCGACCAACGGCGGCCAGACCTGGTCGAACGCCAACAACCCGGTCAGCATCACCGCCGAGGGCGTGACCACGTTCCTCTACCGGGCGACCGACAACGGCGGCAACGTCTCGCAGGTCGGCACCCTCACGGTGCGAATCGACAAGACCAACCCGACGGCCGCGATCTCCGGGGTCACCGCCACCGAGTACGGCACCGGCGACGTCGTCACCCCCGTGGTGACCGGCACCGACGCCCACTCGGGCGTGGACACCACGACCGCCACGATCGACGGCACTCCGGTCACCCCCGGCCAGCCGTTCGACCTGTGGAAGCTGTCGCTCGGCGAGCACACCCTCGTCGGCACGGTGACCGACAAGGCCGGCCGCACCGCGACCGCCGAGGTCAAGTTCACGGTGACCACGTCGTACGAGGACCTGGAGACGCTGATCCCCCGGATGCGCGACGCCGGCAAGATCACCGCCAACGGCGCCACGGCGCTGCTGAATCACCTGCGCGACGCGCAGCACAGCCTCAGCCTGAACAAGCCGTCGGCGGCCAGGTCGGAGCTGAACGGTTTCATCCGCACGCTGTCGCAGCGTGACTACGTCAAGGACGCGGAGCTCCGCGCGGCCCTCGAAAGGGACGCCAACAAGCTCCTCTCCGAGATCCAGTAGGTAGTACTCCGGAAGAAGGTGGGGAGGCCTCCGTGGCCCCCCACCTTTTTCCATTCCGGCACGGCGAAAAGCGGCGGAAAGGCGAAGAATCGCCTTTCCGCCACCTTTGCTAATGCCTAGAGGTCGAACTCGCCGCCCTTCACCCCGTGGACGAACGCGTCCCATTCACCCGGGGTGAACGCGAGGATGGGCCCGGTCGGGTTCTTGGAGTCGCGCAGCGCGATGGCGTGGCCCATCAAAGCCACCTCCACGCACTGGTCTCCCTGGCTGTTGGACTTCTCGGCCTTGCGCCACGTGGCGGCGGAAACGTCGAGGTCGGTGAACTTCACGAGGTCATCTCCTTCTCTGCGGATTCGAGTACTTCCAACGACCGTTCCGGGCTGAGTGCCGCGGCCCGTAAGTGGTCGAAGATGTGGGCGCAGCGCCTGAGCTGGTCGGGCGCCTCCAGGTAGAGTTCGCCGCCCGGGTTCTCGAGCAGCACGACCTCCCCGTCGGCGGGCCCGGCGAAGCTGAGGATGCTGAACGGACTGCCCATGCCGAGATAGGCGCCACCACGCAGAGAGAGCACCTGGATCGTGATGTTGGGGCGGTTGGCCAGTTCGTGCAGGTGACGGAGTTGCTGGGCCATCACCCGCGGGCCGCCGACGCGGCGCCAGACCACGCCCTCGTCGAGCACCACCCACATCGCGAAGTCTCGCTGGTCGAGCTTGCGCTGCCGCTGGAGCCGCAGGGCGACCCGGCGGCCGGTGGCCTTCGGGGTCTCCTCGAGAGCGGCGCTGATGACGGCCCGCGCGTAGTCGGCGGTCTGGAGGAGTCCGGGGATGACCACCGATTCGTAGTTGCGCACCGACACGGCCTCCCATTCGAGCCCCACGTAGGGGCCGGGGAGGACGTCACCGTAGGCGTGCCACCAGCCGCGATCCCCCGCGTCACGGGCGAGGTCGGCCAGGGCGGCCCGGTGGGCGGGGTCGACGTCGTAGAGTTCGAGCAGGTCACGAAGGGTTTTGGCGCGGGGTCGGGTGAGCCCGGTCTCGATGCGGTAGATGGTGGAGAACGCGACACCGAGACGGCCCGCGACCTCCTCGCGGCTGTAGCCCGAGTCGGTGCGCAGGCGGGTCAGTTCACCGGCGAGGCGGCGTAACCGGATCGTCGGCAGTCGCCCAGTTGCCATTGTGCGAATTTCCCCCCAGCCGATTTCCAGGTAATGCCGGTGTCACGGAGTCTGCCACGCCGCGTTAGGGACTCCAGGTAATGCGGATTAGTGACGGTGGACATTTCTGCACCGCCGGAGAATCCCCAGTCCTTCTTGGGGTAGCTGGCCTTGCATGAAGCAGATCACGACTGACATTCCCGCGCGGTTAGACCGACTGCCATGGTCGCGTTTCCACTGGCTCGTGCTGCTCGGGCTGGGCACCGTGTGGGTGCTCGACGGTCTCGAGGTCACCATCGTCGGAGTGATCGGGCCCCGGCTGACGAGCGACGCCGGCGGACTGAACCTGACCGATTCCGAGGTGGGCCTCGCGGCGGGCATCTACGTGCTCGGCGCGTGCGTCGGCGCGCTCTTCTTCGGCCATCTGACCGACCGGTTCGGGCGGAAGAAGCTGTTCCTGGCGACGCTGGCCCTCTACCTGGCCGCCACGGTGGCCACGGCGTTCTCGTTCGAGCCCTGGTACTTCTTCCTGTGCCGGTTCTTCACCGGCGCCGGAATCGGGGGTGAGTACGCCGCCATCAACTCGGCCATCGACGAGCTGATCCCGGCCCGGCTGCGGGGCCGGATCGACCTGATCATCAACGGTTCCTACTGGCTGGGCACCGTCTTCGGGGCGCTGGTGGCCATCCCGCTGCTCAACCCGGAGGTGCTGCCCGAGGACATCGGCTGGCGCGTGCTGTTCGGGCTGGGCGCGATCCTGGGCATCGGCATCCTGCTGATCCGCAGGCTGGTGCCGGAGAGCCCGCGCTGGCTGTTCATCCACGGCAAGGACGAGGAGGCCGAGAGGATCGTCACCGACATCGAGCGGTCGGTGCACCGGGAGCTGCCGAAGGCCGACCGGCAGATCACGGTCAACCAGCGCGACCACACCCCGCTGACGGAGGTCGCCAAGACGCTGGTGCGGCGTTATCCGCGGCGTACGGTCGTCGGGTTGTCGCTGTTCATCGGCCAGGCGTTCCTGTACAACTCCATCTTCTTCACCTACGCCCTGGTGCTCGCCACCTTCTTCGGGGTGCCCGACGGCTCGACCCCCTGGTATCTGATCCCCATCGCGATCGGGAACTTCCTGGGGCCGCTGCTGCTGGGCCACTTCTTCGACTCCATCGGCCGCCGTCCGTTGATCGCGGGCACCTACGTGCTGTCGGGCCTGCTGCTCGTCGGCACGGCCCTGCTGTTCGACGCCGGCGCGCTCGACGCGACGACGCTGACCGTCTGCTGGATGGTGGTCTTCTTCTTCGCCTCGGCGGGGGCCTCCTCGGCCTACCTGACGGTCTCGGAGATCTTCCCGATGGAGACGAGGGCGCTGGCGATCGCGCTGTTCTACGCGGTCGGCACCGGCATCGGCGGCATCATCGGGCCGGTGCTGTTCGGCCGGCTCGTGGAGAGCCAGCAGGTCGGGCAGGTGACGGTGGGCTACCTGATCGGGGCGGGGCTGATGATCGCGGCCGGTCTGGTGCAGTGGTTCCTGGGCGTCGAGGCGGCCCGGCGGTCCCTGGAGGACATCGCCGAGCCGCTCAGCGCTCAGACCATCGACCGGGCCCAGGCGTAGTCGGCCTTGCCGTTGGCGTGCCGCCGGACCTCGTCGGCCCTGACGAACTCCTTCGGCACCTTGAACCCGGCGAGCCGGGCGGCGCACGCGTCCTTGAGCGCGGCGTCGTCCGGTTCCCCGGGTTTGCCCGTGTGTACGACCGCCACGACCTCCTGCCCCCACCGCTCGCTGGGCCGCCCGACCACCAGGGCGTCGACCACGCCCTCGACCTCGCGCAGGACGCCCTCCACCTCTTCGGCGAAGACCTTCTCGCCGGCCGTGTTGATCACCGTGGCCTCGCGGCCGCGCAGGTCGATCGTGCCGTCCTCCCGCCAGACCGCCCGGTCGCCGGGGATCGCGTATCTCACGCCGCCGACCGTGCGGAAGGTGCGGGCGGTCTTCTCGGGGTCGCCCAGGTAGCCCAGCGGGATCGGGCCCGAGCGGGCCAGCCAGCCCTCCTCCGGGTCGCCGGGTGACAGGACGCGGGTCTGGTCGGCGCTCAGGACGACCGTCCACGGACCGGCCTCGAACCTGCCGCCGTCCATGCGGACGGCCGAGTTGCCGGTCTCGGAGGAGCCGAGGGTGTCGACGGTGCGGACGCCCGGGACGAGCTCGGACAGGCGGGCGCGCAGGGCCTCTCCCAGGAAGGCCCCGCTGGTGCCGATCATGCCGAGCCTCAGGTCGTACACGCGGCTCTGGAGCTCTTCCACCAGGGGACGGGCGAAGGCGTCGCCGACGATGACCGTGCCGGTGACGCGCTCGCGTTCGAGGGTGGCCAGCAGGCTGGGGGCGTCGAAGCGGTCGACGCGGTCGGCGATGACGACGGTCGAGCCGAGGCACCAGCCGTTGAGGGTGAACCAGATGCCGGTGCCGTGCATGAGGGGCGCGGCGGGCAGGATGCGGCGGCGGTTCGCCCGCGCGTGGCCCACCAGCTCGTCGAGACTCCCGAACGAGGATCCGTCTCGGCGGCGGATCCCGACCGGGCCGTCGAGCAGGTCCCCGATGCGCCACACGACGCCCTTGGGCATGCCGGTCGTGCCGCCCGTGTAGATGATGTGGTGATCGTCGGGCGAGGGGGCGGCCGGCACCGGGCCGGGCGACGCGGCGGCCAGCGCCTCCTCATAGGGCAGGGCTCCGGGCACCAGGGGGTGGCCCGAGTCGTCCATGACCTGGAGCAGGAGGGCCGACGGCGGCGCGGTCCGCGCGACCAGCGGCGCGAACGCCGCGTGGAAGACGACGACGGCCGGTCCGGCGTCGGCGAACAGGTAGGCCAGTTCGTCGGCCGTGTAGCGGTAGTTGACGTTGAACGGGGTCACCCGGGCCTTGTGGGCGCCGAGCAGGGCCTCCAGGTATTCGGGGCCGTTGTGCAGATAGACGGCCATCCGCGCGCCCGGCCCGAGGCCCCGGGAGTGCAGCAGGTTGCCCAGCCGCCGGGTGCGTTCGGTCACGGTCTGCCAGGTGGCCCGCCGGTCGCGCCACACCAGGCACTCCCGGTCGGGGACCGCCGTCGCGATCGCCTCATGCAGCGTGGCCAGGTCGAACTGGGTCACCGCACGCCCTCCAGAACAATAGTCCAGAACAATCGTCTGCGACCATTCTCACACAAACCGCATGTGTGATTACTTTCGCCCATATGGGTATGAATGTCACCGATGACACACAGAGCGTCATCAAAGCCACTTTCGGGGGAAAATATGGCTGAAATGCCTCAGAAGCGCCAGCCCAAGGTCTCGGGCAAGGCCAAGCGCGCCACCATCAAGGACCAGCGTGCGGCCAAGCAGGACAAGCGCGAGGGCGGCGACAACCGTCCCGAGCGTGAGGGCATGGGCGGCGGTTCGATGGGCAACCGCGTGAGCGGCGGGGAGAGCCGGCAGCCGGGGCACTCCTCGCAGCAGCAGCATCAGCAGCGCCAGGGTGGTCAGCAGCACCACTGACCTGCCTAGTGGGGGTCTGAGGTGAAGGCTCGGGGAAGGGGGCGACCCGTTCCCCGAGCCTGTTCCGCTTTTCAGGGAGACGGATGGCCGGCTATCTGCGCTTTCCCACGATCTTCCGCGACGTGGTGGTCTTCGCCGCCGAGGACGACCTCTGGATGGTGCACGCCGACGGCGGCCGCGCCTTCCGGCTGACCGCCGGGGTCGCCGAGGCCGCCTACCCGCGCCTGTCCCCCGACGGCACCCAGATCGCCTTCGTCGGCCGCGAGGAGGGGCCCGAGGAGGTGTACGTCATGCCGGCCGACGGCGGCGCCGCCGAACGCCTCACCTTCCACGGCGCCGACTGCCAGGTCACCGGCTGGGACCCGCACGGCGCGATCGTCTACACCAGCGACGAGGGCCAGCCCTTCCACGGCTACCGCTGGCTGCACCGGGTCGTCCCGGGCGGCGTGCCGGAGCCGCTGCCCTACGGCCCCGCCTCCGCCATCACCTACGGCCCCGGCGGGATCGTGCTCGGCCGCAACACCTCCGACCCGGCCCGCTGGAAGCGCTACCGGGGCGGCACGGTCGGCGACCTGTGGATCGGCGCGCGGCGCTTCCGCCGCCTGATCGCCCTCCCGGGCAACCTCGCCTCGCCGTGCTGGGTGGACGACCGCGTCTTCTTCCTGTCCGACCACGAGGGCGTCGGCAACGTCTACTCGTGCTCCCCCGACGGCGGCGACCTGCGCCGGCACACCGACCACGGCGACTACTACGCCCGCAACCTGTCCTCCGACGGGCGGCGGCTGGTCTACCACTGCGGCGCCGAGCTGTTCCTGCTCGACCCGGGCGCCGACGAGCCGCGCCGCATCGACGTGCGGCTCGGCAGTTCGCTGACCCAGCGCAACCGCCGGTTCGTGCCGGCCGCGAACTTCCTCGACAGCGCCACCCTCAGCCCCGACGGCTCGCGGCTGGCCGTCACGACCCGGGGCAAGGCCTTCTCCTTCGCCTGCTGGGAGGGCCCGGTGCTCCAGCACGGCGAGCCCGACGGCGTCCGCTACCGGTTCCTGACCTGGCTCGACGACGACGGCGAACGGCTCGTCGCGGCGGCCAGCGACGACGCCGACCGCGAGGTGCTGGTCGTGCTGTCGCACGAGGAGCCGGTCAGGCTCGACGGCGCCGACACCGGCCGGATCACCGAACTGGAGGTCTCCCCCCGGGGCGACCGGTTCGCCGTCACCAACCACCGCAACGAACTACTGGTCGTAGAACTGCACGACGACGGGGCGACGGTGACCGAGGTGGAGGCCAGCCCGTTCGGCGCCATCGAGGACCCGGCGTGGTCGCCCGACGGGACGTGGCTCGCGTACGCGTGCCCGGTCGCCCGGCAGACCACCATCATCAAGCTGTTCAACGCCGAGACCGGCGAGATCGCCCCCGCGACCGACCCGGTGCTCGTCGACCGGCGGCCCGCCTTCGACCCCGAGGGCCGCTACCTCTACTTCATCGGGCAGCGGGTGTTCAACGCCGTCTACGACGAGCTCCAGTTCGACCTGGGCTTCCCGATGGGAACCCGCCCCTACGCCGTGGCGCTGCGCGAGGGGGTCGGGTCGCCGTTCGTGCCGGAGCCCCGGCCGCTCGACCACGAGGACAACGAGGAACCCGACTTCGAGATCCACACCGACGGCCTGCCCCGGCGGATCGTGGCCTTCCCGGTCGAGGAGAACCGCTACGAACGGGTCGCGGGTCTGAAGGGCAAGGTCATCTACACCACGACCCCGGTGGTCGGCGACCACGGCTCGACCCTCCACTGCTACGAGTTCGCCAAGCAGAAGGCCGAGGAGCTCGTCTCCGACGTGGCCGACTTCAGCCTCGGCCGCGACCACTCGACCCTGCTCTACCGGTCGGGCGACCGGCTGCGCGTCGTCAAGGCCGGGGAGTCGCCCTCGGAGGACGACGAGACCGACCGCAACGACGGCTGGATCGACCTCGACCGCGTGAAGGTGTCGGTCGCGCCCGAGGCGGAGTGGCGGCAGATGTTCCGCGAGGCGTGGCGGCTGCAGCGCGAGAATTTCTGGGACGAGGACATGGCCGGCATCGACTGGGACGGCGTCTACGCCCGCTACCTGCCGCTGGTCGACCGGGTCGGCACCCGGGGCGAGTTCTCCGACCTGCTGTGGGAGCTGCTGGGCGAACTCGGCACCTCCCACGCCTTCGAGTCGGGCGGGGAGTACCGCGACCGCCCCCACTACTGGCAGGGCAAGCTCGGCGTCGACTGGCTGTACGAGGACGGCCGCTACATCATCGGCCGCATCGTCACCGGCGACCCGTGGAACCCGCTCGCGACCTCGCCGCTGAACCGCCTGGGGGTCGACGCCCTCCCCGGCGACGTCGTCACCGCCATCAACGGGGTGCCCGTCGGCCCCGACGCCTCACCCGGGCGGCTGCTGGTCAACCTCGCCGACGAGGAGGTCGAGCTGACCCTCGAACGCGACGACGAATACCACCTCGTGGTCGTGCGGGCCCTGTGCGACGAGCAGCCGGCCCGCTACCGCGACTGGGTCAACGCCAACCGCCGGCTCGTCCACGAGCACACCTCCGGGCGGGTCGGCTACGTCCACGTCCCCGACATGGGCCCCGACGGCTTCGCCGAGTTCCACCGGGGCTTCCTGACCGAGTACGACCGCGAGGCCCTCATCGTCGACGTGCGGTTCAACGGCGGGGGGAATGTGTCGGCGCTGCTGCTGGAGAAGCTGTCGCGGCGGCGGCTCGGCTACGACTTCCCGCGCTGGGGCGTGCCCGCGCCCTACCCCGACGAGTCGCCCCGCGGGCCCATCGTCGGCCTGACGAACGAGTGGGCCGGGTCGGACGGCGACATCTTCTGCCACACCTTCAAGCTGCTCGGGCTCGGGACGCTGGTCGGCAGGCGCACCTGGGGCGGGGTCGTCGGCGTCTGGCCCCGCCACCGCCTGGCCGACGGGACGCTGACCACGCAGCCGGAGTTCTCCTTCGCGTTCGACGACGTCGGCTGGCGGGTGGAGAACTACGGCGCCGACCCCGACGTGGAGGTCGACATCACCCCGCAGGAGTACGCGATGGGGGTCGACGCCCAGCTGGAGCGGGCCGTCGAGATCGCGCTCGACCTGCTCGGGCAGGCCCCCGCCCACACCGCCAACCCGGCCGACCGCCCCCGCCGTGTGGTGCCCACACTGCCGCCCCGGGTGGCCGCCTGGCGGGAAAGCGACGATCGCCGTGGTCGGGGTCGGCTAGCGTAGGCCGGGTGCCGCGCCTGCTACTCGTATCCCTGCTCTTGGTGACCGCCTGCGCCACGCCCGCGTCACAGCCGCCGGCCGTGCGAACGGCGTCGGCGAAGTCGGCGCCCGCGAAGACCGCGCCGAAGCCGGTCGCGGTGCCGTCCGGGGTGACGACCGGCTACGTCGTGTACGACCGCGTCCAGAAGAAGATCACGGTGAGCAGGAACCCCCACAAGCGGTTCCGGTCGGCGTCGGTCGTGAAGCTGATGATCGCGATCGACCACCTGGAACGGGTGAGGAAACCCAACCTGGCCCTGATCAAGCCGATGCTGCGGGTCAGCGACGACGCCGCCGCGACGAAGCTGTTCACGCTCGGTGGCCAGGGGAAGATCATCCAGCGGGTGGCCAAGAAGCTGAGGCTCACCGACTCGGGGCCGCCCCCGGCGGACAAGCCCGGGTTCTGGGGCTACACCGCGATCAGCGCGCTCGACATCGCCAAGGTCTACAAGTACATCCTCGAACAGGCCTCCCCCAAGGTCCGCGACACGATCATGGGCCACCTGCGGCAGGCCGGGCCGTGCGGCAGCGACGGCTTCGACCAGTTCTTCGGCATCCCGCGCGGCGTCGCCAGGCCGTGGGCGGTGAAGCAGGGCTGGTCCGGCTACGGCTCGATCCCGCCGGTGCGCTGCAAGGGCAACGGCTCGGCCACCTCCTACCGGGCCCCGGCCCCGGTCGACTTCCGCAACGCCGTGCTGCACACCACCGGCGTCGTCGGCGCGGGCGACCGCTACATCGAGGTCGTGCTGACCACCCAGACCTCCCGCTGGTCCGACTCCGTCACCAAGATCACCCGGCTGGCCCGGGACGTCCATCGGGCAGCCCTCGCCCGATGAGACTGGGACGACGGGTCGCGGAAGCGGCCGAGATCGCACTGGCGACCCGCAAATACGTGACGGTCGTCGACGTGCTGACGGGCCTGCGCTGGGTGCACACCCGGCACGTCGAAAGCTGGCGGCAGGGCCGGGCGGGCTCCCTGGAGGAACTCGCCGCCGTCGACGCCGCCCGCATGACCGACGCGGCGGCGCTGCTGGCCGAATGGGCGGGCGACAAGGGCCTGATCGCCGGGGAGGCCGCGTACGTCTCCGGCAGCCGCGACCGCTCGGCGCTGCGCTTCACCCGCGACGGCTCCGAGGAGCAGGAGCGCAACTTCCACCGGCAGTGGATCAGCCCCGCGATGTCCGAGACGCGCCGCCGCCGCCTGGCCGAAACGCAGAGCCGCCCGCCCGACCTGCGGGTGCTGGTCCCCCAGGAGCCGTGGCGCTGCGCGGGCTGCTCCGACACCGGCCCCTACCTGATCATGGAAGACGCCTCTCCCTACTGCCTGACCTGCGCCGACATGGACCATCTGGTCATGCTCCCGGCGGGCAACGCGGCGCTGAGCCGCCGGGCCAAGAAGGAGAGCGGCCTGTCGGCCGTCGTCGTCGAGTACAACCCGCGCCGCAAGCGCTTCGAACGACGCGGCGTCCTCATCGAGGAGGCCGCGCTGGCCCGCGCCGAAGACCTCTGCCTGGAAGACGAGGACCTCCGCGCCCGCCGCCGCACCCGCGACGCCGACCGCCGCGCCCACCAGGACGTCGAGTTCCAGGCCCGGATGGCGGCCGAGATCCTGCGTCTGTTCCCCGGCTGCCCGAGGGCCGACGAGATCGCCGCCCACGCGGCCCTGCGCGGCAGCGGCCGCGTAGGCCGCACGTCGGCGGCCAAGGTCCTCGACGAGTCGGCGATCACCCTGGCGGTGGTGGCCTCGGTCCGGCACAAGGACACGGCCTACGACGAACTCCTGATGAACGGCGTCCCCCGGATGACGGCCCGCGCCCAGATCCGCGACCGGATCGACGCCGTGCTGGAGTCGTGGCGAACGGCCTGAGCCCTCAGGCTGATCCGGATCTGACCCGGTCGAGCGCCTGTTCCGCCTCGGCGGCCAGGGTGGTGACGAGGTCCTCGGCCGAGGGCAGGTCGCCGATGAGGCCGACCGCCTCGCCCGCCCAGACCGCCGGCGGGACCGCGCCCCGGGCCATCTCGTCGCTCGCCGCCTGCCTGGTCTCTCCCGTCAGCTCGGCCTCCCTGCCGTGCCATCGGTCGATGTACGGATGCGCGAGGCTCCGGCCGTCGTACTTCTCGGGCCAGTCGACGCCCTTGACGATGTCGAGCACGCTGCTGCGCTGGGTCTGGCCGCCGTGGCTCTCGACGATGGCCCTGGTCACGGCCGGGTCGACGATCGCCTCCGCGCTGGCCTGGAAGCGGGTGCCCAGCAGGGCCCCGGACGCGCCGAGCACCAGCGCGGCGGCGACGCCCCGCCCGTCGGCGATCCCCCCGGCGGCCAGCACCGGCGTCTCGCCCGCCATGTCGACCACCGCCGGCACGAACGGCAGCGTCGACCGGCCCTTCCGCGCGCCGTGCCCGCCGCTCTCGGTGCCCTGGACCACGATGACGTCGGCTCCGGCGTCCAGGGCCTGCCTGGCCTCGGTCAGGTCGGTGACCTGGATCATCAGCGGCACCCCGGCCCGCCTGATCGGCTGCAGGAACGGGGTCGGGTCACCGAACGACAGCAGCACCGCCGCCGGGCCGAACTCCAGGGCGTACTCGACCCCGGCGACCTCGGCCGCCCAGCAGACGAACCCGACGCCCCAGGGTTCCCGGGTGCTGTGGGCGACGATCGGCAGCTCCCGTTCGAGCCAGTCGCGGACCCCGAACCCGCCGCCGACGAACCCGAATCCGCCGCCGCGCGACACGGCCGCCGCCAGCTCCCCACCGGCCGAGAACGCCATCGGCGCGGACACGATCGGGTGCCGCACCCCGACCAACCTGGTGAAACTCGTCGTCAATGCCATGTGATCATCATGGCCCGGCGTCATTCGGGCGCCGTGTAGCGCTCCTCCACCAGTTCTCTGATCCGCGCCCGCCCCTCGTCGACGCCGCCGCCCGACTGCTCGACCTCGGCGACGGCGGCGGCGAGTTCCTCGTCCTTGACGCACCCGGCCATCCAGCGCGAGTAGTCGCCGTTGCCCCGGTGGAACTCCCACGTGTCCTCGTCGACCCCCTCGCCCAGCCGCAGGAACAGGTTGAGGTTGTCGGCCTTGAGGTTCAGCCGGTCGTCGGGCCCGCGGAAGTAGAAGCTGGAGTCGTCGCCGAGGGTCCCGGCGGCGTACTTGCGGATGTGCCGGCGGCGTTCGCCGGTCGACGGGGTGAGCGTGACCTGGACGGGGTCGTCGCCGGGCCGCCAGAGCACCAGCTCGCCCGTCTCCAGCTCGTCCGGAACCTCGGGCCGCTCAGCCTGGTTGAAGGCGTCCAGGACCCCGGCGGGCTCGTCGCCCACGGCGATGACTGCGGTGAACTCGCTCAGCACCGGCGCGCTGACCGAGCCGGGATGCACGGTGATGGCCAGGACGGCGCCCGCGTCGTCCAAGGTGGCCGACGACTGCAGGTGGAACCCCTCCGGCACCATGTGGTGCGCCTCGTCGACCACCAGCCAGTGCGGCCGCCCGACCCGCCCCCAGACGGCGGCGATCCGCATGAGCAGCTGTTCGAAGTAGCCCGGCCGGTCGTCGATGGGCACCCCGAGCAGGTTGACCACCACGCTCCGCGACGAGTCGTCGACCACCCGCAGGACCTCGGCGTGGGTCGGCGCCCGTTCCGGGTCGCCGAGGACGACGGCGTCCCCGAGCCCTTCGGCGTAGTCGCCCTCGGGGTCGATCAGGATGATCTGGTAGCCCGCCTCCTGGATGCGCTCGACGAGCGCCGCCGCGACGGTCGACTTCCCGCTGTGCGACGGCCCGGCGATCAGGATGCGCTCGCCGTACGCCCGGATCTTCACCTCGTCGCCGAGGAGGATGTCGTGGCGGTCGAGGGCGACGTCCGCGAGGTCGTCGTCCACGATCAACCGGGCGAGTTCGACCACGTCCTCGGTGACCAGGTCGCACGACTCCCGCAGCGACGGCACCGCCCCGGCCACCGCGACCGCGCACTCGCACGCGGCCAGGAACGCGTGGTCGTTCTCGGCGTCGCCGACCCCGACGACGCTGTGCGCCGACAGCCCCAGCTCCGCGAGCGCGACGTCGAGCCCCGTGGCCTTGTTGACCCCGGCGGGGAGCACCATCACGGCGCCCTTGTTGAAGACGACCTGCAACTCCAGTCCCAGCTCCCGGATGACGTCGAGCACCGTCCCCTCGTGCGGCTGCCAGGTCGCCACCATCCCCGCCCCGACGCTCAGCGGTTCGACACCCCGCTCGCGCAGCATGTCGACGAACTCGGCCTTCGGCGGCTCGGCGAGCGGCACGCGCTCCTGTTCACCGGGCCGGTAGAGCAGCGCCCCGTTCTCGGCGACGACCCGGTCGAACAGGTCGAGGCGGGGGAAGAGGTCGATGAGGTCGTCCAGCTCCCGGCCGGTGACCAGGATCAGTCGCCGGCCCGAGCGGGCCAGCCGGTCGAGCGCGTCGACGGTCGCGTCGTCGACCCGACCGTCGGTGGCGATGGTGCCGTCGTAGTCACAGGCCAGTGCTTGAAAGCGCATGACCGTCGGCTGCCCTGGCCGGAGAGGCTGAAGCCTCGCCCGAATCGGCTACGTCCGCGTGGTACGTCACGGTATGTTGCCTGGGGATCATCTCAGTGTCGCGGAGGAACGGTCCGATGGTGGAGCAGCAGGATTTCTTCATCACGTACAACCACAGGGACGAGGCCTGGGCGACGTGGATCGCCGAAACCCTTGAGACGGCCGGTCACACGACGGTCATCCAGGCCTGGGACTTCCGGCCGGGAGACAACTTCATGGCGGGCATGGACGAGGCCCTGACGGCGTGCCGCCAGACATTGGGCGTGCTGTCCTCCCACTATCTGGCCTCCCTCTTCACCCGGGCGGAATGGACCGCGGCCTACCGTCAGACGTTGCTGGGTCAGCCGCGCGCGTTCATCCCGGTCAGAGCGGCCGAGTGCGATCCGAGTCCCTTGCTCGGCCCCTTGGTCTACGTCGATCTGGTGGGCGTGGACGAGGACGAAGCCCGCCGCCGGCTGCTGACCGGCGTGGCCGACTCGGTGCCCCGAGCACGACGTGACGCCAGATTCCCCGGCACGCCGAACCACTGACCGCCCAGGAGATTCCTTGCCGGACCCGGAGTACACCCGAGACTTCTTCATCCACCACGCGGACGACGACGTGGCCTGGGCGGAATGGATCGCGTGCGAACTGGAACAGGCCGGCTACGGGGTGATCCTGACCGCGTGGGACATCCGGCCCGGGCACAACCGCCTGGAAGAGATCGACAAGGCACTGGCCACCAGCCGCCACACCCTCCACCTCCTGTCCTCCGAGCAGGACGCGGAAGCGGTCGTGCGCACGGCGGCGCAACACCAAGGACTGGCGGGCAAGGAACGGGCCCTGATCCCCATCCGGCTGCGCGACGGTGACGTGGCGGGGTCCGTCGCCGCGCTGCAGCCGATCGACCTCTGCGACGTCGACGAGGACGAGGCGCGGCGGCGTCTTCTCAGCGGTGTGGGAAATTCGACGGAACGGGTCGCACGCGGCGGCTTTCCCAACAAGTCGGCGAAGCCGGTGCGTTTCCCCGGTGCCGAGCAGGAGGTGTGGGAACTCCGGGGGCATCGCTCCGACCCGCGTTTCACCGGGCGCGACGAACTCCTGGCGGATCTCCATCGGGACCTCAGGGCGTCGGCCATACAGGCGATCACGGGGTTGGGCGGACTGGGGAAGACCCAGGTGGCCATCGAATACGCGTTCCGGCATGGCGGGTCTTATGACCTGATCTGGTGGATCCGCGCCGAGGACCCGGCCACGCTGCGGGGCGACTACGTCGAACTGGCGAAGGAACTGGGCCTGCCGTTCGACACCGACGACCAGGCCATCGCGGCTCTGCGTCAGTCACTGCGGCGGCGGAGGAACTGGCTACTCCTTTTCGACAACGCGGAAGACCCGAAGGAACTGCTCCCCCTCCTCCCCGAGAAGCTCACCGGCCACGTGCTCATAACGTCCCGAAAGCCGGAATGGCCCCATGTGCAGGTGCGGCACCTGGACATGCTGACCGTTCCCGCTGCGGTGGAGTATCTGAGGCAGTGGGGACGGATGTCCGACGCGGACACCGCAAGAGAACTGGCGGAAGCGCTGGGGTGTCTTCCGCTGGCCTTGGCCCAGGCGGCGAGTGTCATAGCCGACGGGATGTCGGCCGCCGAATACCTCGAGCACCTCCGCAAGGAGTCGCCGGCCCTCTTCGCGGCGGGAAGTCACCAGGAGACGATCGCCTCGACGTGGCGGGTGTCCTTCGACCGCTTGGCAGATCGCTCACCGGCCGCCGTAGCCCTCTTCCGCCTTGCGGCCTTCCTCGGGGCAGAGGCGATTCCGCTCGACCAACTCGTCCCGGTAACAGGCATGCCTGCCGAGTTGGCTGAGGTACTGAAGGATCCGTTCAAGCGAGTCGCGGCGACGAAGGCTCTCGGCGAATATTCCCTGGCCAAAACCGGCGACGGTTTGATGTCGATAC
This sequence comes from Herbidospora galbida, assembly GCF_005233835.1. Taxonomy (GTDB): domain Bacteria; phylum Actinomycetota; class Actinomycetes; order Streptosporangiales; family Streptosporangiaceae; genus Herbidospora; species Herbidospora galbida. Next base: position 208,077 of record NZ_SZQA01000004.1, read on the forward strand.
ATCGAATAGTGCAAGCCGTCACCCGAGCCGAACTCGGTGCCGATCAAACACGCTGGGCGGAAATCGCACTCAACGCGACGAGCAACACGTTCCCCAGCGAGGTCGAGACCCCTGGTTCCTGGCCTGCCTGCGAGACGATGCTCGCCCACGCGCTTTCCAGTGCCGAGCACGCTCAGCGAATCGAAGCCGATGTCACGAAGACCAGTGACCTGCTGGATCGGATCGCACGCTATCTCCTCGCTCGCGGACGACTGGAGCGGGCGGCCTCGGTCGTCGAGACTGCTTTGAAATCGGCCGGGTTTTCCGCCGACGCTCTCGACTATCTTCGCTGTCGTAACACGCAAGGTCTGATCCTGCTGAGCCGAGGGGACTTTCCCGGGGCACGGCAAGCACAAGAAGAAGTCTACCGGGCCAGAATCCAGAAGCTCGGGGCGCATGATGTGGACACCCTTCGCGCCGGCCGCGATTTCGTCGAGGCGCTCTTTCGGCAGGGCCACTGGGCGCAGGCCACCGAAGTGCAGAACGAACTCGTCGACGCCTTCACCGCGATCCTCGGAGCAGAGGACCTGGAATCCGTCACCGCCGTTGCATATCAGGCGACACTGATTGGCGCGGCCGGATTATACCGAGAAGCCCGCACTCTGGAAGAACGTGTTGTGGAGATGCGCTTTCGGCTTCTCGGCGAGGAACACACCGACACCCTCAAAGCGAACGCCAACCTCGCCGCGACTCTCCGCGCGTTGGGCGAATTCCGCCAGGCCCGCACCATTCAAGAACACGTCCTCGCGGCCCGCAAACGCATCCTCGGCGACGAACACCCGCACACGCTCGACGCGAATGCCAACCTGGCCTCCACCCTCCGCGAGTTGGGCGAATTCCGCCAGGCCCGCACCCTGGAAGAACACGTCCTCACCGCCCGCAAACGCATCCTCGGCGACGAACACCCCCATACCCTCACCGCCAACGCCCACCTCGCCATCACCCTCAACATGTTGGGCGAGTCCCACGAAGCGCGCACCATACAGGAACACGTCTTCACCGCAAGCCAGCGCATCCTCGGCGACGAACACCCCCATACCCTCACTGCCAACGCCAACCTCGCCGACACGCTCCGCAGGTTGGGCGAGTACCGCCAAGCCCGCACCATGCAAGAACACGTCCTCACCGCCCGCAAACGCATCCTCGGCGACGAACACCCCGACACCCTTACCGCCAACGCCAACCTCGCGGCCACCCTCCGCGAGTTGGGCGAGTACCGCCAAGCCCGCACCCTGGAAGAACACGTCCTCACCGCCCGCAAACGCATCCTCGGCGACGAACACCCCGACACCCTCACCGCCAACGCCCACCTCGCGGCCACCCTCCACGCGTTGGGCGAGTACCGCCAAGCCCGCACCATGCAAGAACACGTCCTCACCGCCCGCAAACGCATCCTCGGCGACGAACACCCCGACACCCTCACCGTGATCGCCCACCTCGCCATCACCCTCAATGCGCTGGAAGAGACGGCTGACGCCCGCCTGTTGCTTCGAGAAGCCCTGGACATCAGCGTGCGTGCCCATGGCAAGAAGAACCCGTTGACGTCGAGAATGGCGATGGAGCTGGCCTCCGTCTTCTCCTCACCTCACGAGGCGAATGCGAAGAAGGCGATCATCGTCCAGCACCTGTCCTGGTTGTCCAAGGAACCGCCCGGCAATCTGAGCGGAGAGCAGAAGACCATAAAGGAGCGCATCAAAGGTCTCCTGTTCGGCGGAGGAAAAGCGGGCAAGCGTCGTCAGCCGAAAGGAAGGAAGTAGGGCGCGTTCAGGGGATGACTTCCGGAGAAGGAACGCCCCGATGCGGCGGTACCGTCAGGAGAGCTTCGGGCTCGTCCGGCTTGCTCCGATCGGGGTGAAGGTGAAGGTGTCGCCGAACCTGCCGGTGCCGCAGCGGGCCGCCAGCAGGGCCGGTTCCTTGTACATGGCCCGTTCGCCTCCGGGACCGCGTCCGTTCCAGAAGTGGAAGAAAATCATGAGGTCGGCGACGTTGCCGGAGGAGTAGGCGAGGGTCTTGCCGAAGTAGGGATTGCTCCCGCCGATGAACACGGAAGGCGCGCCGAACCTGTCGCGCACCTCGGTGAACGTCCGGTCGCTGCCGCATACGACCGCCAGGTCGTCACGCATCGACGCGTACTCTTCGGCGGTCAGCAGCCGATCCGTCCGCAACCATCCCTGGGATCTCGCGAACTCCGCGTAGACCGAGGCCACCGCGTGGTCATCTCCGTCAGGAGTTCCCAAGACGTTCCTGATCGCTCCCTGCACGCCGGTCGGCGCCAACGCCCCCCGCGAGCGCATCGTCTCCTGCTCCGCTCTCCACGTCTCCTCTCTGCCGTCGACGTAGGCGTAATGGTCGAAGACGACGCGAAGGGCGGTCTCGTTGCCGTACAGGCCGGGACGGCGCAACACGTCGTTGAGCTGGTCGGCGAGGTAGTCGCGGATCTCTTCGGCCGAGCGCGGGGTCATCGGTCCTTCAGGGAGGTGATCGCGCCGCCGAGCCGGTCGGCCAGGTGGGTGATGGCGGAGACCGTCCGGGTCGTCGGGTCGTCTTCTTGCCCGCCCATCGCCTTCGCCCGTCGGTAGGCGGCCTTGACCTCCTCCCACCTCACTTTTTGGACGTCGGTCAGCACCCCGCGAAGCTCCGCCAGCTTGAGCAGGTTCGCCTCCGCCCCCGAGGTGAGAGTCTGCGCCTCCCCCAGGTAGTGGTCGTCGATGATGCCCTCCAGCTCGGCGTCCGTCAGCACCGGCACGATGCGCTGCGCGAGCTTGTTCATGTTCCGGTACGACCCCTGCAGCAGGAACGGAGGTTCGGTCCGGCTGGCGTCGGACTGGGCGGCGGAGGCGATGTAGGCCCGGTTGTTGGCCAGCACCACTTCCTGCAGCCGCAGCATCTTCCGCAGCACGCTGAGGATCTGGTCGAGCTCCACGGTGCCGTACGGATGCGAGAGCTGGTCGGCGCTCCCCTCCCCGCGAGCCAGCCGCACCAGCTTCTCGATCTCGCCGTAGTCGGACACGGGAGCCAGCACGGAGTTCGCCGTCAGGGCGTTCTCGATGTAGCTCAGCGCGAAGAGGTCGTCCTTCCCGCTCAGCACCTCACCCAGGTTCCACACGTCGGCGCGGTTGGCCAGCATGTCGGGCACCCGGAACACCTGCCCCGACTCCGTGTACGGGTTGCCGGCCATGCACACCGCGAACCGCTTCCCCCGCAGGTCGTACGTCCGGGCCGTCCCGTTCCACACGCCTTCCATCCGCCGCTGCGCGTCGCACAGCGAGATGAACTTCTGCAGCAGCTCGGGCGAGGTGTGCTGGATGTCGTCCAGGTAGAGCAGCACGTTGCTGCCCATCTCCAGCGCGAACGAGATCTTCTCGACCTCCGACCGCGACGTCGCGTCGGGCGCGTCGGCGGGGTCGACCGAGGTCACCTCATGCCCGAGGGCAGGGCCGTTGACCTTGACGAACACCAGGCCCAGGCGGCTGGCGACGTACTCCATCAGGGTCGTCTTGCCATAACCGGGCGGGGAGATCAGCAGCAGCAGGCCCGTCCCGTGGTCGAGCTGCTTGGCCAGGTTGTCGCCGATCAGCGGCAGGTAGACCTGGTCGATCAGCGCGTTCCGGACGAAGGAGTCCATGACCTTGGGGCGGTATTCGTCCAGACGCAGGCGCTTCTTCTCGCCGGCCACCAGTTCGGCGCGGCGGCGCTGGTAGTCCCGGTACGCCGGGACCCGCTCCGACCGGAAGATCCGGGTCCGGGCGAGGAACTCGTCGAGGCGCAGGTCCATCGAGCGGCCCTGGATGCGCGGGTGGGCGCCGAGCAGGCCTTCGACGACGCCGTCGAGGGTCGCGGCGGAGTCGTAGCGGGGCAGGTCGCACAGCAGGAGCGAGACGACCTCGGGTGAGACGTCGCCCTTGCCGAAGGCGGCCAGCCAGGCGCGGGCGAGCTGGATGCGGGCGGGCAGGTCCAGCGTCGACAGTTCGGCGGTGAAGGCCGCGAAGCGTTCGGCTCCCAGGGCCTCCTGGAAGCCGTCCAGGAACGCCCGCGCCGCCGTGGAGGTGACGAAGCCGGACGGCGCGGCGGCGAGCTCCTCGATCAGGTAGTCGGCGGCCAGGGCGGCCGGGCCGTCGAGACAGCCGTGGGCCTCGATCGCCGAGGCCAGTTCCTCCGCCAGCGCCTGCAGCGCCTCCGCGCCGCCGCCGAACAGCTCCCTGGCCCGGGTGAGGGACTGGGCCCTGACCTCCCAGGTCGGCGACGGGTTTCCGTACGCCCAGAAGAACTGCGCCGTCGCGCGCGCCGAGGGCAGGTGGCGCAGGAGGCCCGCCGCGGCGTGCAGGCGGGTCACGACGTCGAGGATCTTCACGGTGTCGTGGTCGTGGACGCCCCGCTCGTAGCCCTCGTCGTAGCGCGACTCGGCCGCCCGCCGGACCGCCTCCGCGGGGTCCCCTTCGACGGGGAACAGCGACGCGGCCAGGTATTCGGCCCGGTAGACCTCCGCCGTCTCCGACACGAGCAGCTGGTCCCAGAAGTGGCGGGTGTCGGTGAAGCCGGTCACGGGGGCGCGGTAGTCGGTTCCGGTGATGGCGAACGACAGCGATCCCTCGTGCGGCACCAGGGTCAGGTCGAGCGGCTGGGTGTTGACGGCGAAGCGGTGGCGGCCCAGTTTGACCGTGTCGCCGTCGAACAGGTCGGTGCGGTCCTTCAGGGCGCGGCCGGCCTCCTGGCGGGCGGCGCGCACCCGGCCGTCGAGCTCGTCAGCTCTGACCGAGTCGCCGAGTTCCCGCAGGTCAGCCGCCACCGCGCGGAGCTTGGCGACCATCGGGTCGGCGGCGAAGTAGGCGTTGACCTCGTCCAGTGACGCCAGCGTCGAGGAGCGGCGGCGCACGGTCCCGAGGATGCGGTCGGCCGACTCGGAGAGCCGGTCGGCCCGCCGCGCGCGGTCGTCGAGGAGGGTCTGCTTGCGGGCCGAGAACGCCTCGTAGACCTCTTCGCGTTTGCGTTCGAGCTGCGACAGGAAGTCGTCGAACTCGCCGAAGCGGGACTCCAGGCCCTCGATCTGGAGCAGCAGCCGTCCGAGGCGCTCGTCGCACCTCTCGGGGGTGTCGGCGCCGGTCAGCCCGGCCGTCACGGCCTGGCCGAGGAGGCCGAACTCGGCGGCGAACTCCGCCCGGCCCTCGGCGGCGAGGAGTTCCCGCCGCCGTGCGTCGAGGGTGGCGCGCACGCGGTTGATTTCGGCGAGGACCGCGCCGACCTTCTCCAGGATGACGGTGCGGGCGGTCGCCTCGACCTCCAGCGTCCCGACCACCTCGACGAGGGTCTCCAGGCCGTCGGACTGCGCCGCCAGCCGCTCGGTGACGGGCGCGGCGCCGGCCACGGTCGTGATCGCCTCGGCCTCCTCCGCGAGGCCGGAGACGGTGCCGTGGAAGCCCGCGAACGCGTCGTCGCGCTGCAGGTCGGCGACCACCTGGGCGGCGGTCTCCGTCACCTGGCCCTCGACGGTCTCCATGAGCGCGTCGAGGGCGGTCAGGTCGGCGTACCGGCGCTCCCGCAGTGTCACCAGGTGGCCCTGGGCCCGGCGCAGTTCGGCCAGGCGGGCGACGCCGGTCGAGCGGATCGCCGCGATCTGCTCGCGCGCCCCGGCCACCGCGTGGGCGGCGTCCTCGGTCAGGCGCTGCACGTTCTCGAACTCGTCGAGGACCTGCTCGGCCGTCCCGCGCAGCGCGGTCAGCGGCTCGCTCAGGGAGTGCTCGCCGAGCCAGTGGTAGGCGTCGGAGATGCGGTCGCAGGAGGCGATCAGCGCCTCGAAGACGGCCTGCGCGGGCGCCATCTCGCCCACCATCCGCGCCACCGACAGGCAGTCGGAGATGCCCCTGACCAGCTCGCCGTTGCCGATGCGCTCCAGCGGGCCGGTGCCGACCGGGGTGGCCGACTCGACGGCGAACGGGGTGTCCCACACCTGCATCGGGTGGACCCGCGACGGCTCGTCGGAGGTCGCCCGGAACACCACCAGCGTGCCGTCGTCGAACAGCGAGTAGCCGTGACAGGGCAGCGGGTTGGCCACCTCCTTGCGGATCACGTTGTACGGCAGCAGGAGATAACGCCCCTCCTCCCGCGCGTGGAAGACGTAGAGCACGTCCTCCTCGCTCCGGATCACCCGCTCGAACTCCAGCGCGGCGACGTCGGTCTCGAACGTCTTGGCCACGCCGGTCGTCAGGTAGTAGCCGCCGGGGAAGATGATCCCCTGGTCCTCCGGGAGCCGCTGGCAGGCCTGGCCGATGCCGTCGAGCCTGGTCACGCTCTTGGTACGGGTGTTGAAGACCAGATAGCGCCAGTCGGTCTCCTTGTAGGGCCGGATCTTGAGCAGGATCAGCGGCCCGACCCGCGCGTGGAGGACGTCGGCGTCGGCGAGGCTCTGCAGCCGCTCGGTGACCGGTTCGGAGTAGACGCCCTCCCCCGACTCGGTGTTGTTCTCGACCTTGATGGTCAGGTCGCCGCCGACGGTCTCGACGAACAGCTCACCGGCGATGGAGATGTGCGGATGCCGCCCGAGCACGTGGTCGTCGCGGGTGGTCTCGACCCACTCGAAGTCGTGCGAGGGCGGCAGGACGTGGTCGCGCTCGCCCCGCGAGTCGAGGTAGGACAGCGCGCCGTCGGCCGTCATCGTCCAGCGCAGCACCCGGATGTCCTGCGGCCCGGTCTGGAAGATCGCCAGGAGCTTGCCCTCGATCTTCCGCAGTTGCAGCAGCCGGGTGTCCTTGTAGTAGCGGTAGAGCTCGCCGAAGTCCTTCTCGAAGGCCGGGTCGCCGAGCACGCTCTCGGACCCCGAGAAGGTGAAGGCGTCGCCGTCGCGCGAGAAGTGGTGGAAGGAGAAGACGTCGGAGACGCTCGTCTGCGGGCGCAGGCCGATGAACACGTTGTAGCCGAAGATCATGGTGTCGCCGGCGGAGACCACGTCCCGGGGCACGCAGTTGTTCTCGGTACGGATGCGCTCGGTCCCCACCAGCCGCATCTCCGAGCCGCCGAACACCGCGAGGCGCCGGGTGTTGAGCTCCTCGGCCCGGCCGGCCAGTTCCTTGGCCTGTTCGGCCAGCCGGGCGCGGAGGATCTCGTAGGTGCCGGCGTCGAGTCCCGTCACTTCTCGACCGGGGTGATCGCCGGGCTGCCGCCGTTCTTCATCAGGGTGGCGAGGAACGCCGACACGGTCATGTCACGCACGGCGCCCGAGTCGACCCCGGACACGATCTTGGCGAGGTCGGCGCTGAGGCTGGCGTCGCCGTTCAGGTAGGGGTCGGCGAGGGTGCGGGCCACCTCGGAGTTGTCGACGAAGCCGTCGATGCTCTTGCCCATGGTCACCGCGCCGACGAGCTTGTCGAAGAAGACGCTGTCGCCGCCGACGATGTCGATGTTGGCCTTCGACAGGCCGGCCGACAGGACCTCGGCCTGCGCCTCGGCGACCCTGCGGTGCACCTCGACCCCGGCCAGGCGGATCTCCTTCTCGGCCTCCAGCCGCAGGCGGTACTCCTCGTGGACGCGGCTCGCGTCGGACATCGCGGCCAGCGCCGCGGCCTTCTCGGTGAGACCCTCGGCCTCGGCCTTCAGCTTCTCCCCGACCATCATCGCGGCGGCCACGGCCTTGGCCTGCTCGCCGTCGGCCTCGGCCTTCAGGCGCTCGCGGGTGCCCTCGGCCGACGCCAGCGCCTTCTCGCGCTCGACGATCGCCTCGGCCTTGCCGACCTTCTCGATCGCGGCGGCGGCGCGCTCCTTGACCTGCACCTCGGCCAGGCCCGTCGCGGCGGCCTCGGCCTGCACGCCCTCGGCGAGCCGGATCTTGGCGCGGGCGTCGAGCTCGGCGGCCTGCTGGCGCGACTCGGCCAGCACCAGGGCCTCGCGCGCCTTGAACTTCGACGCGGCCTCGGCGGCCTCGGCGGCCTTGATGTCCTTGACCAGGTTCTCCTGCGCCTCGGCCTCGGCGGCGATGATGACCGACTGGCGAGTGCGCTCGGCCTCCTCGATGACGCGCAGGCGCTTGATCTGCTCCTCCTGCTCGGCCACCGTCTTCTCGACCGCGATGCGCTCGCGCATGACCTCGGCGATCGAGCGCTTCTCGACCTCGAGCTCCTTCTCCTTGGCGATGCGCGACAGCTCGGTCTCCCGCTCGCGGGCGATGACCTCCAGCAGGCGGTCCTTCTCGATGCGCTCGCTCTCGATGGCGATCACGCGCTCGCGGTTCTTCTCGGCGACGGCGACCTCGCGGGCCTTGTTCTCGCTCTGGACGCCGATCTGCTCGTCGGTCTTGATGGCCGCGGCCTGGGCCTTGAGGCGCTCCTCGGCGCGGACCCGGGAGATCTCGGCCTCCTCGCGGGCCCGCATGGTCTCGACCTCGCGCTTCTGCTTGATCTCGGCGTCGGCCTGGCGGCGCTCCAGTTCGAGGATGGCCTCCCGGGCGTCGACGTTCTGCCGGGTGATCTCCTTCTCCTCGTTGCGCTGGAACTCGTTGGTCCGGACGTGCTCGATCGCGGTCAGCTCGGTGATCTTGCGGATGCCCTGGGCGTCGAGGATGTTGGCCGGGTCGAGCTTGGACAGCGGGGTCTGCTCCAGGTAGTCGATGGCCGCGTCCTCCAGCGAGTAGCCGTTGAGGTCGGTGCCGATGACGCGGATGATCTGGTCGCGGAACTCGTCGCGCTGGGTGTAGAGGTCGACGAAGTCGAGCTGCTTGCCGACGGTCTTGAGCGCCTCGGAGAACTTGGCGTTGAACAGGGCCTGGAGGGTCGACTCGTCGCTGGCGCGGGCGGTGCCGATGGCCTGGGCGACCTTCACCACGTCCTCGGCGGTCTTGTTCACGCGTACGAAAAACGTGATCTTGATGTCGGCGCGGATGTTGTCGCGGCAGATCAGGCCCTCGTGGCCCGATCGCTCGATCTCGATGGTCTTCACCGAGATGTCCATGAACTCGGCCTTGTGCAGCACCGGTAAGACCACGGCGCCGGTGAAGGTGACGTCGACCCGGCGCACCTTCGACACGATCAGGGCCTTGCCCTGCTCGACCTTGCGGAACAGCCGGCTGACCACGATCACCAGCGCGACGAGCACGATCAGGACGACCGCGATGAGTATGCCGGCTCCCGCCGAGATGACGTCCATGAAGTTACAGGCCCCCTTCGTAAGGCATGACCCAGAAGAACTCGCCTTCCGCGTCATATTGGAAGATCAGCGCGGCCCCGCCCGCGCGGAAGCTGTCGGCGCCGGTCTGGCGCACCTGGATGACCGAGGTCGAGCCGTCGACGGCCCTGATCTCGGCCTGACCGAAGTCGGTGGAGACCGACTGGGTTCTGATGACGCAGATCTGCCCGACGAAGTCGTGCCGTGAGGGCACCTTCTCGGGCGCGGGCGTGAGGCGGCGTACCAGGAACGCGGCGCCGAGGCCCACAGCGAGCGCGGCGGCCAGGACGACCCAGCCGAGCGCCGGTAACAGCACGGATCCGGCCAGCGCGGCGAACCACCCCGCGGCCACGAACCCCGAGACCTCGGCCGCCGGAAGAGCGTCGAGGTCGACCACGCCGAAGGCCACGAGCAGCCAGAACCCGATGACGACGATCAGCGCGAAGCTGAACAGGACAGCCGGGAAACCTAATGCGGCGTCCAGGAAATCGCGCAACTTCTATCCCCTTTACGGCAATTGCGCCGTCCCCCTTGCAAACGTGGAATCTATCAGCGAGGTTCCGCAGGGAATAGGGTTATTCATGCCGTTTGCCGCTGCCGCGCGACGGCCCAAATCCCCAACGCCGCCAGCGCGGCGATCTCGGTGAACACCAGCCCGCGCTCGACCGCCCCGAGCCCGACCGGCATCGCCCGCCACCAGGGGATCCCGTCGCGGGCGGCGGTGAAGCCGACCAGCGCGATCCCGGCGATCCACACCACGGCCCCGAACCCGAGCGCCGCCGCCACCCTCGCCATCGTGTCGCGCCACGGCCGGGCCAGCAGCAGCACGGCGACCGGCAGGCAGACGAAGGCCACCACGCTGCCGACGCGATGGATCGACCCGGAGAACGACGGCCCGACGGACCAGTCGTGCTTGGGGAAGGTGGCCACGATCAGCAAGCCGAGGCTCCATCCGAACAGGGCGACCACGCCGAGGGGCCTGGCCCTGCGCTGCGCGACGAGGGTCGCCCCGATGCCGAGCGACCCCAGCGCGATCAGCGCCACCGAGACGCCGAACAGCCAGGCGTGCTCGCCCAACTGGTGTTCGCTGATCGTCCGGCGGGTCAGGTCGATGCCCGAGGAGAACTCAAGGGTCAGGATGGCGGCCGCGGCCACGGTGATGGCTCCGAGACCGGCCTGGGCGGGAACGCGCATGCCTTCTAAAATGCCACCATGCTCGTGGTGCAGCGGGTGCTGACTCGCTGGTCCAAGGCCGGTCGCGGTGCGGCCGCGGCCACGCTGCGGGGGTCGCTGCCGGATCGGGTGCCGCTGCCGGCCTGCACCGGAGACGTCGTCTTCCACGACGTGCTGCTCACACCGCGCGCCGAGACACTCCGGGAACTGACGCTGCCCGCGACCGTGGCCGGCCTGCGCCTCCACCCGGACGGCCGGGTGTCCCGCGCCGCCGTGCTCGCTTCCCACCCGCGCCACCGGCGGCCGGACGACCTGTTCACCCTGGCCCCCGGCCAGCGGGCCCGCTATCGGGCCAACTTCCGCTTCAGCGGTTACAGCCTGGAGTGGTACTACGAACAGTGGACCGTCACGCTCGCCCACGACGTCGGTCTGGAGGGCGGGTTCGACCACGAGGTCGACGACCGCGTCAGCCTCTATCCCTGAGGGTCTTCAGCGCCCGGTCGGCGTGGTCGCTCATCATGACCTCGTTGTGGATGACGTCGAGCACCCGGAAGTCGGTGTCGATGACGAAGGTGACCCGCCGGGTGACGAACGGCCCGACGGCGACCGAACGGCGTACCCCCATCTGCCTGGCCACCACACCGTCTTCGTCGGACAGCAGCGGGTAGCCGAGCCGGTTGGTCTCGGCGAACAGCTTCTGCCGTTTCACCTTGTCTTTGCTGATCCCGACGCGGAGCGCTCCAACGGCTTCGAATTCGGCGGCGAGGTCACGGAAGTGGCACGTCTCGGCGGTGCACCCGGAGGTCATGGCGGCGGGATAGAAGAAGAGCACGACGGGCCCTTCTTCGAGGAACTCGCTCAGGCGACGGGTCTCCCCGTTCTCGTCCGGAAGCGCGAAGTCCGCGACGAGCTCACCGATATTCATGCGTCACTTTCTACCAGTGCGAGGTGTCGGGAATCATCCGCCCGAACCACCACATCCGCCCAATCCTGCGGCCTGACCTCGTCGGCGTACCGTTCGAAGGCCGGGAGGGTCCACTGTTCTTCGGTACGCCGCTCCAACGCCCTCTTCGACAGGCTCAGGTGGACGGAGAAGTCGAAGGGCAGCCCCTGCCCGAGGAGCAGCGGCCCGTCGACGACGACGACCGCGTTCTCCGGGAGGACCTGGTAGGGCGCACGGGTGGCCCGGTCTCTGACCGGGTCCCACAGCGAGGGGATGACCCGGCCGGTGCCGCCGGGTTCGAGCGGCTGGAGGACCTCCCGGGTCAGGCCCTTCACGTCGAGCCAGCCGTCGTAGTAGGAGTCGGGGTCGTGCCGGCCGAACTCGTAGCGGAGCGAGGCGGGCCTGAGGAAGTCCTTGGCCGACACCCGCAGGACGTTCCGGCGGACCCGCAGCCCCTCGGCGACCCGGTCGGCCAGTTCCCACGGCCGGGCCGCGTCGGCGCCGTCGACGGCCACCCGCACCCACCCGGAGCGGTCGGAGATCGTCTCGACCAGCTCCGCGACGAGCCCTTCGACGGAGACCGGCCGCACACCCATCAGGCCATCATGCCGTCGCCGGTAGGGGCGATCTACAGTGGGCGGATGGGCATGGTGAACACGGTCGGGCTGGTCCTGCATCCGCGCCGCGACTCCAAAGAGGCCATCGACACGATCATCGAGTGGGCTCGGGGGCGGGGCGTGACGGTGCTGGGGCTGCCCGAGGAGGTCGGGCGGATCGACTGCAGCGCCCTGCCCGTCGGGCCCGCCGAACTCGCGGCGCGGTCCGACCTGATGGTCAGCCTCGGCGGCGACGGGACCATGCTGCGGGCGATGCGGCTGATCTCCGGGCTGCCGACGCCGGTGCTCGGGGTCAATCTGGGCAAGCTCGGGTTCCTGGCCGAGATCGACGTCGAGGAGCTGCCTCCGGCGCTGACGGCCATCGACGGCCACGAGCACTTCGTCGAGGCGCGGATGGCCGTCCGGACGCTGCTGCCCGACGACGGCGAGGTGCTGGCGTTCAACGACATCGCGCTGGTCCGGCACCCCGGCGACGGGATGGCGGCCGTGGCGGTGTCGGTGGCGGGGCATCCGTTCGTCCGGCTGGCGGCCGACGCGGTGATCGTGGCGACCTCGACCGGGTCGACGGCCTACAGCTTCTCGGCGGGAGGGCCGATCGTCTCGCCCAACGTCGAGGGGTTCCTGGTCGTGCCTGCGGCGGCGCACTCGACGTTCAACCGGGCGCTGGTGCTGTCGGCCGACGAGGAGGTGACGCTGGAGGTGCTGCCGACCAGCGGGCACATCGCGGTCGAGGTCGACGGGACGATCGCCGGGCACCTGTCTCCCGGTGACCGGATCACCGTCACGGCGGTCCGGGCGGCGGCCCGGGTGGTGCGGCTGGGGGCGACGTCGTTCTACGAGCGGGCCCGGCGGAAGCTGCGCGTCAACGGGAGCGCCGAGGTCGACTAGCCGTTCAGGTCGTCGAGCCGGGCCAGCAGGTGGCGGCGTTCCGGTTCGCTGCCGACCAGCTCCAGGGCCTCGCGGAAGGCCGTGGCCGCCTCGGCCGAACGGCCCAGCCGGCGCAGCAGTTCGCCCCGGGCGGCCGGATAGACGTGCAGGCCGCGCAGCCGGGGTTCGGCGGCCAGGTCGTCGAGCAGGGCCAGGCCCGCTTCCGGGCCGTCGCGCATGGCGACGGCGACGGCGCGGTTGAGGTCGACCACCGGCGAGGGGGTCAGCGACCGGAGGACGTCGTACAGGAAGACGATCTGGGGCCAGTCGGTGGGCTCCTCGTCGTGCAGGGCGGCGATGGCGGCCTGGACGCCGTAGGGACCGGGTGGGCCGCCGGTCAGGGCGGTCACGACCAGGGGCTCGCCTTCGTCGATCATGGCGCGGTCCCACAGGGAACGGTCCTGGTCTTCCAGGAGGACCAGCCCGCCGTCGGGGCCGGTGCGGGCGGCGCGGCGGGCGTGGGTGAGCAGCATCAGCGCCAGCAGGCCGGTGACCTCGCGTTCGCCCGGCAGGAGGCGGTGCAGGATGCGGGCCAGGCGCAGCGCCTCCTCGGCCAGGTCGTGGCGGACGAGGTCGGGGCCGGCGCTGGCGGCGTAGCCCTCGGTGAAGATCGAGTAGATCGCCTGGAGCACGCCGGGCAGGCGGGCCGGGAGCTCGTGGGGCTCCGGCACGCGGAACGGGATGCGCGCCCCGCTGATCTTCTTCTTGGCCCTGACCAGGCGTTTCGCCATGGTCTCGACCGGCACCAGATAGGCCCGCGCCACCTCGGCGGTGGTCAGGCCGGCCAGGTAGCGCAGGGTGAGCGCGCCGCGGTCGGCCTCGGGCAGCGCCGGGTGGGAGCAGGTGAAGAACAGCCGCAGCCGCTCGTCGGGCAGCACGCCGTCGGCGACCGGCGGCGCGGCCCGGTCGGCCTCGACCTGCAGCAGGGCCAGCCGGGCGGCGTACGTCTGGTCGCGGCGGAGCCGGTCGACCGCGCGGCGGCGGGCGGTGGTCATCAGCCAGGCCCCCGGGCTGGCCGGCACACCGTCGACCGGCCACCGGATCAGGGCGGCCTCGATCGCCTCCGAGGTGACCTCTTCGGCCAGGTCGAGGTCGCCGAACCGCCGGACGAGCGCGGCCAGCAGCCGGCCGCGCTCCTCACGGAAGATCGCCTCGACCGACGCGTTGACGTCGCCGGTCACGGGCGTCAGGGGAAGTCGACGAGCGGGCGGACCACCATCCGGCCGCCGAAGCGCGCCCCCGGGCAGCGGGCGGCCCAGTCGGTCGCCGCGTCGAGGTCGGGCACGTCGATGAGGTAGTAGCCGCCGAGCACCTCGCGGGCCTCGGCGAAGGGGCCGTCGGTGACGACGGTCTCGCCGCCGTCGGTGACCTGGACGCTCGTGGTGAGGCTCTGGTCGGCCAGCGGGGCGCTGGCGACCCAGACGCCGGCGTCGGTGAGGGCCTTGCCGTAGTCCATCCAGTCGTCGACCGTGCACTTCTCGCTGGCGCCGTGGATCAGCAGCATGTATTTCATCAGTACTGCTCGCATTCCCGCAGCACGACCGCGCCGCCCTCCCAGGACCCGGGACACCTGGCCGCCCAGTCGAGGGCGGTCTGCTTGTCGGGCACGTCGAGCACGTAGTAGCCGCCGAGGACCTCGCGGGTCTCCGCGAACGGGCCGTCGGTCACGACGCGCTCGGCGCCGTCGACGCGGACGGTGGTGGCCTGCGCGACGTCGGTGAGGGACTCGCCGGACACGTAGACGCCGGCGTCCTTGACCGACTTGTCGTAGGCCACCCAGGCCTCGAAGTCGCCCGCCGCGCCGCCGCTGTAGATCAAGAGCATGTATTTCACGAGCTCGTGCTCCTCTGTTCTCGTGGTCTGACGGGATGACGACGAACGGGCCGGGGCCAGATGGACACCGGGCCGGAAAAACTTTTCTCCGACGCTACAACCAGCGCGAACCCGTTAACGTCCCCTCATGTTGACCGTGCACAACGCCGCCCTGCGCGGCCGCTCCGGCCGGTGGTCGCTGACCGCCGAGCGGGGCCGCCTCACCTCGATCACCCCCGATTCCGGTACGACCCCCGCCGGCCCCGCCCTCGACGCCGGGGGCGACCTGGTCACCGAGCCGTTCGTCGACGCCCACCTCCACCTCTGCAAGGTCCACACGCTCGACCTGGCGGGCGAGGGGCCGCTGGCGGCGTACACGAAGGGAACCATGGGCGCGGCCATGGACGCCATCGACGGCGCCTCGGCCGTGAAGACCCACCAGACCGAGGAGGCCGTCACCGAGCGTGCCCGGTCGGCCCTGGTCGAGTCGGTCCGGCACGGGGTGCGGGCGGTGCAGGCGTTCGCCGACGTCGACCCGGTCGCCGGGCTGACCGGCGTGAAGGCCCTGCTGGCGCTGAAGGAGGAGTTCGCCGAGTTCGTCGACGTCAAGGTCGTCGCCTTCCCCCAGGACGGCCTGCTGAAGGCCCCCGGCACCGAGGAGCTCGTCGAGCAGGCGGTCGGCCTGGGCGCCGACGTGGTCGGCGGCATCCCGTGGATCGAGTTCACCGACGCCGACGCCGCGGAGCACGTCCGGCGGATGGTGGCGCTGGCCAAGCGCACCGGGAAGCGGGTCGCGATGCTGGTGGACGACGCGGGCGACCCCGGCCTGCGCACCACGGAGACCCTCGCCGCCGAGCTGATCGCCCACGACATGGTGGGCCGCGCCAGCGCCCAGCACGCCCGCGCGATGGCCCTCTACCCCGAGCCCTACCTGCGCCGGCTGACCGGCCTGATCACCAGGGCGGGCCTCGGCCTGGTCAGCGACCCGCACACCGGCCCGCTGCACCTGCCCGTCTTCCCCCTGACCGACGCCGGGGTGCCGGTCGCGCTGGGCCAGGACGACATCGAGGACGCCTACTACCCCTTCGGCCGCCACAACCTGCTGGAGGTCGCCTTCCTGGCCGCGCACGTCCTCGGCCCGAGCCGCCTCGACGACCTGTACGACATGGTCACCACCACCGCCGCCCGCGTGATCGGCCGGGACTCGGGCGGCCTGAAGGAGGGCGCCGCGGCCGACTTCGTCGTCCTCGACGGGACCACGATCAGGGAGGCGCTGACCCGCCACAACCCGCCCCGGCACGTCGTCGTGGGCGGCCGGGTGGTCGCCTCGACGAAGTCCGCGACCCACTTTCCCGCGTTCCCCGGAAAATCGGCGTAACCCCCTTTATGGTGAGGTCTCGGTGCGGAGCGACCCGTGTACGGACGGTCACCGCAAGAGATCTTTCCCCTGATGGAGGCCCCGTGCAGGCGGACGACCTGGCCGGGCTGGCGACCGACGAGCGGTTCCGCCTGCTCAAAGCACGGTTCCGGCGACTGGCGCTGACGATCGTTGGAGCGTTCCTGGGCTGGTATTTCCTCTACATCGCCCTGTCGGCCTTCGCCCGCGACTTCATGGCCCTGCCCGCGATCGGCAACGTCAACGTCGCGCTGCTGCTCGGCGTGCTGCAGTTCGTCTCGACGTTCGCGCTGGCCTGGCGCTACACCCGCTACGCCCGGCGGATGCTCGACCCGCTGTCGGCCGAGCTGCGCGACGAGGCCGGTCAGCGCCAGGCCGAACGCGAACGGGAACGCCGCATCCTGGCCGAGCGCCACCGCATCGAGAACTGGACGCGCCGATGACCATCGGGCTGTTCGCCGTCTTCATCGTGATCACCCTCGGGGTGACGATCTGGGCCCGGGTCAACACCAAGGGCACCGACGACTTCTACGCCGGCGGCCGGGCGTTCTCGGGCGCGCAGAACGGCCTGGCGCTCGCGGGCGACTACATGTCGGCGGCGTCGTTCCTCGGCATCGCCGGGATCATCGCGCTGTCGGGCTACGACGGGTTCCTCTACTCGATCGGCTTCCTGGTGGCGTGGCTGCTGACGCTGCTGCTGGTCGAGCTGATGCGCAACGCGGGCCGGTTCACCATGGCCGACGTGCTGTCCTACCGGGTCGGCAGGCGGCCGACGGTGCGCACCGCCGCCGCCGTCTCGACCGTGACCGTGTCGGTGTTCTACCTGGTCGCGCAGATGGTCGGCGCGGGCGCGCTGGTGTCGCTGCTGCTCGGCATCCACCCGGGCGAGACCTACATGGGCATCTCGCCGGAGGCCGCCAAGGTCATCACGATCCTGGTCGTCGGCATGATGATGATCTTCTACGTCAGCTACGGCGGCATGAAGGGCACCACCTGGGTGCAGATCATCAAGGCCGTGCTGCTGATGGCCGGGACCCTCGCGCTGACCGTCCTGGTGCTGAGCCGGTTCGGCTTCAACCTGAGCGAGATGCTGGGCGCGGCCGACGCGCGCAGCGGACGGCCCGGCGAGTTCCTCAACCCCGGCCAGCGCTACGCGAAGGACGCCGACGGCATCGTCGGCAAACTCGACTTCGTCAGCCTGGCGGTCGCGCTGGTGCTCGGCACGGCTGGGCTCCCGCACATCGTCGGCCGGTTCTTCACGGTGCCCGACGCGCGGGCCGCCCGGACGTCGGTGAACTGGGCGATCGGCCTGGTCGGCGCCTTCTACCTGATGACCCTCGCGCTCGGGTTCGGAGCGGCCGCGCTGGTCGGGCAGCAGGCCATCACCGCGCAGGACCCGTCGGGCAACACCGCCGCGCTGCAACTCGCGCGGGCGGTCGGCGAGTCGGTGGCCGGGCCGGTCGGCGGGGAGATCCTGCTCGCCTTCATCGGCGCGGTGGCGTTCGCGACGATCCTGGCCGTGGTGTCGGGGCTGGTGCTGGCGTCGTCGACGTCGCTCGCGCACGACTTCTTCGGGCACGTGCTGATGTTCGGCAAGCCGAAGGAGTCGCAGGAGGTCGCGGTGGCGCGCTTCTCGGCGTTCGTCATCGGCGTGTTCGCGGTGTTCCTGGCCGTGCTGGTGCGCGACATGAACGTGGCGTTCCTGGTGGCGCTGGCCTTCGCGATGGCCGCCTCGGCGAACCTGCCGGCGATCGTGCTGTCGCTGTTCTGGCGGCGCTTCAACTCGACCGGCGTGGTCTGCGGCGTCTACGGCGGCCTGCTGGGCTCGATCGTGCTCGTGGCGCTGTCGCCGGTGCTGTCGGGCGGGCCGCGCTCGCTGCTGCCGCCGCCGGTCGACTTCCACGTGTTCCCGCTGGAGAACCCCGGGCTGGTGTCGATCCCGTTCGCGTTCTTGTGCGCGGTGGTCGGAACGCTGCTGAGCAGGGAGAAGGCCGACCCGGGCCGCTATTCGGAGCTGTCCGTACGCGCCCTCACCGGCGCCGGGGCGCACGGGCAGTCGACGAAGAATGTCGGTGGCGCTCGTTAGCGTGGCCGCATGGCGGTTCCCCGACGACTGACCCTGGCGGTCGACGCGCTCGATCTGCCGCCCGACGCGTGGGTTCTGGAGATCGGGTGCGGCCGAGGGGGCGCCGCGCGGCTGGTGCTCGAGAAGCTGACGACCGGCCGCTACCTCGGGGTCGACCGGTCCGAGACCGCCGTCAGGGCCGCGCGCGAGAAGGTGCCGGGGGCCGACTTCCGGTGTGAGGCGCTGGAACGGCTGTCGGTCGAGGGCGAGTTCGACGTCATCTTCGCGGTCAACGTCAACCACTTCTGGGCGCGCGATCCGGCCGCCGAGATGGAGCGGCTGCTGGCCCTGCTGGCTCCGGGCGGCTCGCTCACGCTCGTCTACGAGACGCCCGCCGAGCGGTCGGCCGAGCTCGGCGACCGGCTGGCCGAGGTGTTCGCCCGCCACGGCCTCCGGCCCGAGGTGAGCGTGCTCGGGCCGAAGGTGTTCGCGGTGGCGGGTCAGTCGCCCAGGGCCTCCCAGACCTCCCACAGATGACCGCTGACCGGCTGGTAGTAGACCTTCACCGTCACCGGGCCCGCGTGCCTGATGGCCTTCCTGAAGGCCGTCGCGCTGCACGGCTTGGTGCCGATGCCGGCCTCCTCGTTCGGGACGTTCGCGGTCCAGCGGTCGGAGCAGCTCTTCGTCACGCGGTTGAACCCGAGGTGGGTGTAGCGGAGCTTCACGGCGGCCCTGCCGTGGCGCTTGAACAGCACCGTCCGGTCGTCGACGCGGGTCAGCTGACCGTAGGCGGTGACCGGGTTGGTCGGGACGGCGAGGAACTCGGCGACGGTGGTCAGCGACGGCGTGATGGTGATCTTCACCGGGGCCGGGCCGAGGCTGAGCACGAACTTGAGGTCGAGGGCGTCGCAGTCGGTGGTGCCCAGGCCCTTCTTGTCCTGCCTGATCCGGCCCTCGGTCTCCTTCAGGTCGCACGCGGTGGTGATGCGGCGGAAGCGCACGCCGTCGGTGAAGATCCGGCGCTCCTTCGCGCCCGCGACGGTGGTCAGCTTGTAGCGGCGGACGCCGTGCTGCGTGACGAGCTTGGCCTTGGCCGGAGTGATGCGCAGATGGTTGGAACCGTCCGCCCAGGCGTAGCCGTAGATGGTCTGTGTCTTCGCGGTGGCGGCGGCGGGTGCGGCCATGAGCGTGGTCGCGGCCAGCGCGGTCACGGCGGCGGCGATGAGCGGGCGGGTCATTCGGTTTCCCCCGGGGGTGGTCGGTTCGTGCTGAAAACGTCTCTCGGGGAGTGGGACTCGCCGATGACGGTGAAAGTTCATGGCCCTCGATGGTCGTGACGCAACTGGAATCGCCCATGGGGGCGGGATGTTCTAGCAATTCGTGGAGGTAATGAGATGTTCACACTGATGGCCGTGCACGCCCATCCCGATGACGAGGTGATGGGAACGGGCGGCGTCTTCGCCCATTACGCCGCTCAGGGCGTGCGAACGGTGCTGGTCACGTGCACCAATGGCGAGCAGGGAGACGGGCCCGACGGGGTGAAACCGGGCGAGCCCGGTCACGACGACGAGGCGGTGGCGAAGGTCCGGCTGGCGGAGCTGCGCGAGTCGGCGGCCCATCTGGGCATCTCCGACGTGGAGCTGCTCGGCTACCGCGACTCGGGCATGGACGGCTGGGACGGCAACCGCCACGAGCGCGCGTTCGCCAACGTCCCGGTCGACGAGGCGGCCGAACGGGTGGCCGAGCTGATGCGGAAGTACCAGCCGCAGGTGGTGCTCACCTACGACGAGAACGGCGGCTACGGCCACCCCGACCACATCCAGGCCCACCGGGTGGCGGCGCGGGCGGTCGAGCTGAGCGGCGTACCGGCGAAGTTCTACTACACCGCCACCCCGCGCAGCTGGATGAAGGACATGTACGACGGCATGGTCGCCGCCGGCATGGAGACCGAGGGGTGGGACGAATACGAGAGCTGGACCACCCCCGACGAGGAGATCAGCGCGATCCTCGACACCTCGGCCTACGTCGAGCACAAGATCAAGGCGATCAGTGCCCACGGCAGCCAGGGCGACAGCGCGTTCTTCCTGGGCCTGCCGCCCGAGACGCAGCGGCTGATGTTCTCGGGCGAGGCGTTCACGCTGGTGAAGTCGACGGTTCCGGCGTACGACGGGGTCGAGGACGACCTGTTCCGCGGGCTTCGCTAGGCCTTGCGGCGGGCGCGTTCGGCGTCGACGTTGAGCGCCGCCCGCACCCCCGCCGGATCGGGCGCCATACCGGTCCGGCGGATGGTCTCCGAGGTGATCTTCCCGGCCTGGAAGACCTTCGTGGCCTGCACGATCGTCTCCGAGCCGAAGTAGAAGGCGACGGCGACGGTCATGAACTGGCGCAGCGTGTCCCAGAACTCCTTGCGGTCGTCGAGCGGGCCGATGACGAACGCGTAGGTGTTCAGCAGCAGCCACGCCACGAACAGCGCGCCCGCCAGGGCGACCCGCATCTTCCTCACCGACGCGTAGAGGCCGAAGAACGCCACGATGCCGGTCAGCGTGACCGTGGCGCCGACGATCCACTGCTCGGTGAGCGTGGTCGGCACCGTGAGCAGGATCCACGACGTGGTGACCAGCGCCGCCAGCAGGAACCCGGTGAACACCAGGCCGCGTACCGAGACCTCCTCCGCGTCCCGCGTGTCGGTCAAGGAGAACATCGCGGGGCGCGGCGGCTGCACCGGCTCGGCCATATGGAACGCTCCTGGGCGCGTCGATGATCAGGACAGCCCAGTTTCCGGTGAGCCGGTTAACCCGTGGTTACCACTGTGAATCGGTCCGGCAACCGATCGATCTCGGCGGCCCCGGCGGCGTCGACCGATACGGACACCGGCGTACCCGCGACCACGAACCCGTCGGCGGTGACCGCGCCGAGGGGCGCGCCGGCCATCGGGCGCAGGTCGACCGTGCCGCCCGGCACGTCGGGGTAGAGGCCGAGCGCCGCATGCGTGATCACCACGGCGGCCGCCGCCGACCAGGCCTGCGGGCGGCAGGAGGCCGGGTAGGGCACCGGGCGGCCGACCGCGTCGCGGGCGTCGCCCGACAGCAGTTCGGGCAGCCGGTTCTCGAACGGCTCGGCCGCCGCCAGCAGTCCCTCGGCGAGGGCGGCCGCCTCGGCGCCGAAGCCGTCGCGGGCCAGGCCCGCGATGACGACGGCGGTGTCGTGGGGCCAGACCGAGCCGCAGTGGTAGGACAGCGGGCTGAAGCCCTTGTCGGCCGACGACATCGTGCGCAGGCCGAACCCGGCCGACATCTCGGGTGAGGCGAGGAAGGAGGCTACCCGGGCCGACTCCTCGTGGTTGAGGATGCCGGTCCCGAGCAGGTGGCCGATGTTGCTGGTCAGCGCATCGACCGGCCGCTTGTCGCGGTCGAGTGCGAGAGCGGGGTAACCGCCCTCGACCCAGAACCGCTCGCGGAATCTGGTGGCCATCGCGGCGGCGTACGCGCGCCAGACGTCGCCGCCGGGGCGGCCGAAGGCGTCCAGGATCGCGGCGCCCTTGACGGCGGCCTCGTAGGCGTAGCCCTGGACCTCGGCCAGGGCGATGGGCGGGTCGGCCAGGCTTCCGTCGCGGAACCTGACCGAGTCGCCGGAGTCCTTCCAGCCCTGGTTGGCCAGGCCGCGCCCGCTGACGTCGATGTACTCCAGGAAGCCGTCGCCGTCGGGGTCGGCGTCGGTGGCGAGCCAGCTCAGGGCCGCCTCCATGGCCGGGAGCAGCGCCTCGACCTCCCCCTCGGGCAGGCCCCAGCGCCAGGCGTCGTGCAGCAGGCCGATCCACAGCGGGGTGGCGTCGATCGTGCCGTAGTAGGCGGCCGGGAGCCGGAGCCCGTTGACGGGCACCACGAACTCGCCCCTGCGGAGCTCGTGCATGATCTTGCCGGGGGCCTCGCCGGTCAGCGGGTCGTGCTTGACGCCCTGGCGGCGGGCCAGCACCCGCAGCGTGCCCCGCGCCAGGTCGGTGCCGAGCGGCAGCAGCATGCGGGCGGCCCACAGGCTGTCACGGCCGAACACGGTCAGGAACCACGGCACGCCCGCGCCGAGGAAGGTGTCGGCGGGGTGGCCGGTCTCGGTGAGGCGCAGGCCGGCGAGGTCGTCGAGGCTCTGCGCCACCAGACGGCCCAGCCGTCTGTCGGTGGCCTTCACCTCGGGCCGCGTCCACTCGACGGGGCCCGCCGGCGCCGCCACGACGGCGGCCGGGTCGGTCACCATCACGCGCCAGCACAACGTCGTGCTCTCGCCGGGTTTGAGGGCCACCTCCCAGCGCAGTTCACGTCCGTGAACCTCCGCCCCCTCCCCCGTCATCGCCACCGTGGTGCCGCCGGAGGCCCAGGTCAGCTCGCCGCCGACCGGGGTCACCGGTTCGGCGGCGTAACCCGACTTGACGGTCTCGATGGCGGCCAGGTCGCAGTCGACCCGCATGGCCACGGTCATGACCACGGGCATGGTGGCGGTCGAAGCGATGGTGATCTCCTCGGCCATGCCGTACGCGCGGATCTCGCGCAGCCGGTCGACGCGGACCACCGGGTCGGGCTGGACGTCGCCGAGCCAGCGCGCCAGCGAGGTGAACCGGCTGCGGCCGGGGCCCGCGGCGGCGTGCGCGATGGGCTCGGCCTCCCTGCCGTCGATCAGCAGGACCGCCTCGGAGACCACTCGCCGGTCGGCGTGGAAGGCCCCCTGCACCCCCGCCGCCCGTATCTGGCCGTCGGCCCCGCTGAGCGCGCTCGTGGGCGCCATGACGGTGCTGACCAGGTCGTGCAGGAGCGGCTGCAACCGGAGGTCGGTGGCAGAAGGGGTGTCGGCAGGCACGCGGTGGTCCTTCACGAAGTTGTGTCTTGACAGATCAAGAGCAGGGGTGCAGATTGCGAAACAATTCCCTAACTTGAACGATCAAATCATGCATTACTTCCGTTTGATCGTTCAACCCCCCGAAAGGTGCACAGATGGCCGACAAGGTGACGATCGCCGACGTGGCGCGCGCTGCCGGTGTATCTCGCCAGACGGTCTCCAACGCTCTGAACACCCCCGAGGTGGTCCGTGAGGAGACCCGCCGCCGGGTCCTCGACGTCGTCGAGGAGCTCGGCTACCGGGTCAACCAGGCGGCCCGCCAGATGCGGACCGGCCGGTCGCGGCTGATCGCCGCCCGCATCGACCCCGAGCAGGACGGCATCAACGGCTCGGTCGGCGACCGCTTCCTGCACGGCCTCACCGAGACGGCCGCCCGTGAGGGCTACCGGGTGCTGCTCTACACCGCCGACGGCGACGACGCCGAGACCGCCGCCTTCGACGACCTGCTCGGCGCGTACGAACCCGACGCGTTCGTGCTGATGGCCACTCACCACGGCGACCGGCGCACGACCTGGCTGGCCGAGCGCGGCGTGCCGTTCGTCACGTTCGGCCGGGCGTGGAGCGACCCGGCCGCCCCGCACTGCTGGGTCGACGTCGACGGCGCCGCCGGCACCGAGGCCGCCACCCGCCACCTGCTCTCCCAGGGCCACCGGCGGATCGGCTTCCTCGGCTGGCCCAAGGGGTCGGGCGTCGGCGACGACCGGCGTGAGGGCTGGCGGCGGGCGCTGGCGGAGGTCGGCCTCGGCGTCGCCGGGCTGCACCGCGAGACCGAGGACGACGTCGTCCCCGGCGAACACGCCGCCCGCGACCTCCTCGACCGCGACCCCGAGATCACCGCCCTGGTCTGCGCGAGCGACTCCCTCGCCCTCGGCGCACTGCACGTGGCGCGCGCCCCCGGACCCGCGTGGCTGGCGGGCGGCCATCCCCACCGCCCCGTAGCGGTGGTCGGGTTCGACGACACCCCGGTCGCCAGGGCGATCGGCCTCACGAGCGTCCGGCAGCCGCTGGCGGAGGTGGCGTCGAGCTGCCTGCGGCTGCTGACCCACCGGCTCGACGGAGGCGCGGGGGCGCCTCCGGAGTACCTCCTGCTTCCGCCCTCCCTGGTCGTCCGCGCGTCGGGCTGACCGGCCACCACCCCGAAGAAGAGAAACAAAGGAAACGCGATGAAGCGCAGCAACGTCCGGAAGGCGGCCCTGTCGACGGCCGTCGGCGCCGTCCTGTTGTCCTCCGCCGCCTGTGGCGGCGGCAGTGGGTTCGAGGAGACCGACGACCCGGCCGCGCAGCCGACCCAGGCCTCGGCCGGCCCCGCCCAGCTGCAGGTTCTCATCGGCTCCTCCGGCGACGCCGAGACCAAGGCGGTGACCGACGCCGCCGCCGCGTGGGGCGCGGCCACCGGCAACACCGCGACCGTGACCCCGGCGCAGGACCTCGGCCAGCAGCTCGGCCAGGCCTTCGCGGGCGACACCCCGCCCGACGTGTTCTACGTGGACGCCGGCCGCTTCGCCGACTACGCCAGCGTGGGCGCGCTGGAGCCGTACGGCGACAAGATCTCCAACGCGACCGACTTCTACGAGAGCCTGCGCACCACCTTCACCTTCGACGGCAAGTTCTACTGCGCGCCCAAGGACTTCTCGACCCTGGCGCTCATCGTCAACACCGACCTGTGGAGCAAGGCCGGGCTGACCGACGCCGACATCCCCACCACGTGGGACCAGCTCACCGCGGTCGGCGAGAAGCTGAAGGCCAAGGACATCACCCCGCTGGCGCTGGGCGACACGCGTGACCGGGTGGGTGCGTTCATGGTGCAGGCGGGCGGCTGGGTCACCAGCGCCGACGGGAAGACCGCCACGGCCGACTCCCCCGAGAACCTCGAAGCCCTGACGTACGTCCAGAAGCTGGTCAAGGACAAGACCGCCCAGTTCCCCAAGCAGCTCAGCGCGGGCTGGGGCGGCGAGGCGTTCGGCAAGGGCGCCGCGGCCATGACGATCGAGGGCAACTGGATCAAGGGCGCGATGACCAACGACTTCCCCGACGTGAAGTACAGCGTCCACGAGCTGCCGGCCGGGCCGGCGGGCAAGGGCACCCTGTCGTTCACCACCTGCTGGGGCATCGCCGCCAAGTCCAAGAACAAGGAGGCGGCCATCAGCTTCGTCGAGGCGATGACCACCGCCGAGCAGCAGATGACCTACGCCAAGGCGTTCGGCGTGATGCCCTCGCGCCAGTCGGCCAAGGACGCGTACACCGCCGAGTTCCCGAACGACGCCCCGTTCGTGAACGGCGCCGACTACGCCCACGGCCCGGTGAACGCTCCCAAGATGGACAGCGTGCTGGCCGACTTCGACACGGGCATCCAGCAGCTCACCTCCATCGCGCCCAAGACGCTGCTCGAGCGGGTGCAGAAGAACACCCAGGCCGCGCTCGGCGAGTAGGCAAGGCTCCGCGTCCGGCACTCATCGGGGAGGGTGCCGGGCGCGGTCATCCCGCGTAAGAGGAGGTACCGCCCATGCGGCTCTCGGCGAAGGCCAGGGAGAACATCGCGGGCTGGTTGTTCGTCGCCCCGGTGATCGTGATCCTGGGCCTGTTCATGCTGCTGCCGATCCTGATGGCGATGTGGGTCAGCCTGACCGACTGGAACGGCCAGGGCAGCCCGTTCAAGTCGGGCGTCCCGTTCGTCGGCTTCGACAACTACTCGAAGCTGTTCACCGAGGACGGGCTGACGCGGCAGGACTTCATGACCAGCGTGCGCAACAACATCTACTACGTCGGCATCGTCGTGCCGGTGCAGACGGTGCTCGCGCTGGGCCTGGCGCTGGTGGTCAACTCGCGGATGCTGAAGGGCAAGGGCTTCTTCCGGGCCGCGTTCTTCTTCCCGTCGGTGACCAGCTCGGTCGCGATCAGCGTGGTCTTCCTGTTCATCTTCGCCAGCTCCGGCGCGGTGAACAACCTGCTGGCGTTCTTCGGCGTCCAGGGCCCGCAGTGGTTCGCGGACGCGCGCGGCATCCTGCATCTGGTCCTCGGCGGCCTCGGCGTGGTCGACGTCGACAACCCGCCGGCGTTTCTCACCTCGGGCGGCCCGTTCGGGCTGAGCTGGTGGGACTGGCTGGCCGGCCCCTCGGTGGCCATGTCGACGATCATGCTGCTGGTCATCTGGACGACCTCCGGCACCTTCATGCTGATGTTCCTGGCCGCCCTCCAGGACATCCCGGTCACCCTCGAAGAGGCCTCGATGCTCGACGGCGCGGGCCGGTGGAAGCGGCTGCGCTTCGTCACGCTGCCGATGCTGAAGCCGACCCTGTTCCTGGTGCTGACCATGGGCATCATCTCGACCTGGCAGGTCTTCGACCAGGTGTACGTGATGAGCCAGGGCGCCCCCGGCAAGACGACGCTGACGCCGGCGTACCTGTCGTACACCCAGGCGTTCGACAGCTTCGAGTACGGCACCGGAACGGCCATCTCGTTCGTGCTGTTCGCGATCATCGTGCTGTTCACGATCGTGCAGCGGTGGTTGCTGAGGGAAAGGAACGCCTGATGGCCACCGTCAGGGCCAACCACGGCGCGCGGACCGTGGCGTCGACCTTCGTCGGCTACTTCATCCTCGTCTTCTTCGCGCTGGTCTTCCTCTATCCGTTCGTCATCCAGCTCTCGGCGTCGTTCAAGACCGAGCCGAACGCGGCGCTCACCCCGCTGAACCCGGTGCCCGACCCGTTCGTCACCGACGCCTACCACAAGGTGTTCCTCAGCACCGACATGCCGCTGTGGCTGGGCAACTCGCTGATCGTCACAATCGCGATCACGCTCGGCCGGGTGCTGCTCGACTCGATGGCCGGCTACGCGCTGGCGCGGCTGCGCTTCCGTGGCCGCAAGGCGCTGTTCTCGGCCGTGATCGCCATCTTGGCGGTGCCGGGCGTCGTGCTGTTCATCCCGAAGTTCCTGGTGCTCAAGCAGTTCGGGATGTACGACACGTACACGGCCCTGATCCTGCCGATCATCGCCGACGCGGGCGGCGTGTTCATCATGAAGCAGTTCTTCGAGTCGAT
Source organism: Herbidospora galbida (assembly GCF_005233835.1). Taxonomy (GTDB): domain Bacteria; phylum Actinomycetota; class Actinomycetes; order Streptosporangiales; family Streptosporangiaceae; genus Herbidospora; species Herbidospora galbida. Next base: position 235,117 of record NZ_SZQA01000004.1, read on the forward strand.
CCCCCGCAGCGTGGAGGAGGCGGCCCGGATCGACGGCGCCGGCCCGTGGCGGACCTTCTGGTCGGTCGTGCTGCCGATGGGCCGGCCCGCGCTGATCACGCTGACGATCATCTCGTTCCAGAGCTCGTGGAACGAGCTCCCCCACAGCCTCGTGGCGGTGCAGAGCCCCGATCTCTACACGCTGCCGCGAGGCCTGGCGGTGCTGGTGAGCGGATCGCTGGGATCGGGCAACCAGTATCCGCTCAAGCTGGGCGCGGCGGTGCTGGCGACGATCCCGGTGGCGATCATCTTCGTGGTCTTCCAGCGTTACTTCGTGCGCGGCGCCAACGAGGGGGCCGACAAGTAGTACCAGACGGCGAGCTGGACCAGGGCCAGCACGAGGGCGAAGGGCATCAGCGCCTGCATGCCCACGCCCTGGCCCAGCGCCCCGGCCGTCCACGGCAGCAGCGAGCCGCCGATGACCGAGCCGCCGTTGAGCACCCCGATGGCGGTCGGCACCAGGCGGGCCGGGAGCAGCTCGGGCAGGATCGCCATGGTGGTCGGGAACAGCGGGCCGAGGAAGAACCCGAGCAGCACGAACCCGGCCACCGGCACCACGCCGAGCCAGATCAGGACCGTGCAGGCGGCGACGCCGACGCAGCACCACAGCGTCGTCCGCGCCGGGGTCAGACCGAGCCGTCCCGCGATCGGGCTGATCACGAAGCGGCCCGCGGTGAGCCCCGCCCAGTAGCCGCTGACCGCGTACCCGGCGATCAGGTGGCTCTCCAGGTTCACCTCACGCAGGTAGGAGTAGGCCCAGTTGCCCACCCCGATCTCCACCCCCAGGTAGACGGTGAGGAAGACCGACGCGAGCAGCACGGTCCTGCTGCGCAGCGCTTCCGGCAGCAGCCCTCGCTGCTTCTCCTCCTTCTCCTGTACGACCCTCTTCGGGAACGTCGCGTAGAAGGCGACGCCCATGAGGGCGGTCGCGACCGCCAGGCCCCACCAGACGACGGTCCAGGGGGCGTAGGTCAGGGTGAGGGCCGCGATGGCCGGGCCGGCCAGGGCGCCGACGCCGAAGAAGGCGTGCAGCCGGTTGAGCAGGGTGGCCGCGTCGGGGAGCGCCGCCAGGTGCACGTTCAGCACCGATTCGAGTACCCCCACGCCGTACCCGCAGAAGCCCTGGGCGACGATCAGCACCCAGAACGACGGCCGCGCCGCCGTGACGACGGCGGCGAGCACGAACACGCCGCTGCCCGCGACGAGGGCAAGCCGTAGCCCCAGCCGCTCGATGAGCGCGCCGTTGGTGAGCCCGGCCAGCAGGAACCCGGCCGAATTGGTGAAGAAGCCGAGCCCGATCAGGGCCTTGTCGACCCCGTAGTCGGCGATCTGGGCGGGTAACAGCACCCCGCCGACGGCGGCGCCGATCCCGACGAGCACGAACGCCGCGTAAGAGAGATAGATCGAGGAACGCATCCCAGGGAACCCCATCTGAGAGGAGTGGCGTGGGAGCGCTCAAGAACATTAACTCAAAAGCCGCCGTTGTTCCTCTTCGATGATCTGGTGCGCGAGGGCTTGTTCGGAGATGTCGACGGCGGCCGGGCTCGACTCGGCCAGATCGCTGCGGCGGGCGTACTCGTCGAACCGCTGGGTCTTGGCCGCGAGGATCTCCAGGAGCCGCTGGTCGACCGAGTCGACCGCGAGCAGCCGGTGCACCTGGACCTTCCGGGTCTGCCCCATGCGGTGGGCGCGCGCGATGGCCTGGGTCTCGGTCGACGGCTTGAGCTGCGGCTCACAGATGATCACCACGGACGCCGCCTGGAGGTTGAGCCCGACCCCGCCCGCCACGATCTGGCTGAGCAGGACGGCATGTCCTGTGGTGGCCGAGAACGCGTCGACGAGCTCCTGACGGCGGTCGGGATCGAGGTCGCCGGTCAGCTTGCGCTCGGTGCCCAGCCGCTCGCCGACGACGTTGAGCACGTCGCGGAAATAGGAGAACACGATCACCTTCAGCCCGTTGGCCTCGGCGTCCTCGACGAGCTCGGTGAGCCGCTTGAGTTTGGCCGACGTCGCCGGGTGGGCGAACGCGGCCCGGCGCATCCTCGGGAAGTGCCGGTCGGCCACCGCCTGCCGGTAGGCGTCGAGGTCGTCGCCGGAGAACTCGACCCACTCGTCGGCCTCGACCCGGTCGGGCAGCTCGTGCAGGACGTCTTCCTGGTTCCTCCGCAGGTAGGCGGCGGCGACCGACTTGCGGAACGCCTGCGGCCCGCCCTGGCTGATCTCCAGCCCCGGGTTGACGTGGGCGACCAGCGCGCGGAACTCCTCGACGCGGTTCTCCATCGGCGTCCCGGTCAGGAACAGCACCCGCTCGACGGTCTGACACCAGGCGGCCACCGCCTTGGCCCGCTTGGTGGCCGGGTTCTTGACGTAGTGGGCCTCGTCGACGACCAGCATCGCGACGGCCGCCGTGGGCGTCAGCCGATGGAGCCCGTCGAGCGTGGCGACGGCGACGCCGCCCTCCTGCTCCCACTCGTCGAGGGCGGCCTCACGGCGCGGCCCGTGGATCTTCTGCGCCTTCAGCGTGCTGCGCGCCTCGATCTCCCGGACCCAGTTGACGACGACGCTGGCCGGACAGACGACCAGGAAGTGGGTCGCCCCCTCGGCGGCGAGATGGGCGAGCGCGGCGATGGCCTCGATGGACTTGCCGAGCCCCATCTCATCACCGATGATCACCCGCTTCTGCGCCAGCGCGAACCGCGCCCCGAACGACTGGTAGCCGCGCAGCGAGACGCGGCGGAAGGCGTCGTCGAGCGGCTGCGCGTTCACCCGGGCCAGGACGTCGTCGGGCAGCACGCCCTCGGTGACCCGCTCCCCCGCGAGGTCGGCCAGCAGGGCGTAGTAGTCGGCCGACCGGAACTCGAAGTCGCCCCACGCCTCGGGACCACTCGCCGGCGGCCGCAGCAGATCGGTGATGACCTGCGGAAACTCCCGGCCGGCCTGAGCCGCCTGGTCGAGCGTCGCGTCGATCGCCTCGACGGCCTCGTAGGCCTCCGCCCGCCGCCGCCTGCTCGCGGTGAGCAGCCGCCATCGGGACCGGGCGGGATGCGCGGCCTTCAGGAGCGGGCTGAGGGTGGAGTCGACGTCGCGCGCGGCCCTGACGTGAAAGGGCAGCTCCGTGCCGGCGTCGAGCAGCCGCTTCAGCGCGACGACGAGCGCCTCGGACTTCCAGTCGTCCCGCTCGATCCGCACGCTCGCGAGCTGCCGCGCGGCCTCCTCGATCTGGTCGGCGGCGGCCCTGATCTGCCGCGCCGTCTGCGCCCCGACGCCGGGGAGCTCCTGGAGCCGGTAGGCCGACATGTCGTGGACCTGGAGGACCGTGGTGATGCCGGACCGTTCGAGGACGCCGGTGCGCAGCCTGCCGCCGGTGACGTCCTTGAGCCGGGCGACGGGCATGCGGGCGAGGTCGTCGCGGACGGTGTGCTTGCGGAGGGTGTCGAGGGCGGTGAGAGCCTGGGCCTGGACGGCGGCGTGGTCGGCGAGGAGGGTGCGGGCAGTGCGCACCAGTCCCTCGGCCACGCGGCAGAGGTCGTCGGCCTCGCGTACGCCCATGATCCCTCCTCTGCCCGGAAAGCTACCGAACAGGCCGGCCCGGTGGGTACGGTGCCGGCCATGACGGAACTCGCGCCCGGCGTCTACGAGAAACTCGTCACGGAAGGATGGCAGCGGCACCTGGCCGCCCACGGCGATTTGGCACTATCGCGCCATCTCGATCCGGCCGAGTCGGCCGACGTGCTGACCGCCCATATCGCCTCGCTGGTCCGGCGGCGGCTGCGCGCAGTGCGGGGCACCGACGAGGAGCAGCTCGCCGAACAGCTCACCATCGCGAACGAGCTGGCCAAGCTCGTCGGCGACCCCGGCGACCAGGCGGTCAACGATCTGCTGCTGGCGGTGACACGGACCCGTACCCCCGACGGGAAGGCGGTGTTCCCCATCCGGCCCAGCACTCCGCTCGGCGCCAGCGCGCTGCTGGTCAACGGGCACGGGCAGCCCAACGTGGGCAGCGAACTGCGCAAGGAGATCGGCTCCGCCGACCGGATCGACCTGCTGTGCGCGTTCATCCGATGGCCGGGGGTGCGCATCCTGGAACGGGAGCTGGCCGAGTTCGTGCACCGGGGTGGTGAGTTACGGGTCATCACCACGACCTATCGGGGGGCGACCGAACGACGGGCCCTCGATCGGCTGGCGGAGCTGGGCGCGACCGTCAAGATTTCGTACGAGACCAGAACCACCCGCCTGCACGCCAAGGCGTGGCTGTTCCGCCGGTTGTCGGGCTACTCGACGGCCTATGTCGGCTCGTCCAACCTGTCGAAGTCGGCGCTGATCGACGGACTGGAGTGGAACGTCCGGCTCTCGGCCATGGAGCAGGCGCACCTGCTCGACACGTTCGCGGCCACCTTCGAGGAGTACTGGGCCGATCCGTCGTTCGAGACCTACGATCCGGTCCGCGACCGCGACCTGCTCGACCGGGCGCTCGGCCAGGAGCGGTTCGCCGACCGGGAGATCCTCACCACCATCGACGTCCGGCCCTACGGCTATCAGGCCGAGGTGCTGGCCGACCTCGCGGCCGAACGGACGCTGCACGACCGGTGGCGCAACCTCGTCGTGATGGCGACCGGCACGGGCAAGACGATCGTGTCGGCGCTCGACTACCGGCGGCTGCGGGCCGAAGGCGCGGTCGACTCGCTGCTGTTCGTAGCCCACACGAAGGAGATCCTCGGGCAGAGCCGGGAGGTGTTCCGGCAGGTCATGCGCGACGGGTCCTTCGGCGAGCTGCTGGTCGACGGGCAGCGGCCCACCGAGTGGCGGCACGTGTTCGCCTCCATCCAGTCGCTGTCGCGGCTCGACCCCTTCGACGCCGACATGGTCATCGTCGACGAGTTCCACCACTCGGCCGCCACGACGTACACGCGGCTGCTCGACCAGGTCAGCCCGCGGGTGCTGCTCGGGCTGACGGCGACGCCGGAACGCTCCGACGGGCAGGACGTGCTGCACTGGTTCGGCGGGCGGATCGCCTCCGAGCTGCGCCTGTGGGAGGCGATCGAACGGCAGTTGCTGGCGCCGTTCCAGTACTTCGGCGTGCACGACGGCGTCGACCTGGCCGGTGTGCCGTGGCGGCGGGGACAGGGCTATGACCTGGCCTCGCTGAGCAACGTCTACACCGGGAACGACGCCCGGGTGCGGCTGGTGCTGCAGGCGCTCCGCGACAAGGTCGGTGACCCGCGCGGGATGCGGGCGCTCGGGTTCTGCGTGAGCATCGCGCACGCCGAGTTCATGGCCGCCCGGTTCACCGAGGCGGGCATCCCGGCGATGGCCATCACGTCGCGGACGCAGGACCGCGCGGCGGCGATCAAGGCGCTGGCCGACCGATCCATCAACGTCGCATTCACGGTCGACCTGTTCAACGAGGGCGTCGACATCCCGGCGATCGACACGGTGCTGTTCCTGCGGCCGACCGACAGCGCGACGGTGTTCCTGCAGCAGCTCGGGCGGGGGCTGCGGCTGGCCGAAGGCAAGGCGTGCCTGACGGTGCTCGACTTCATCGGCAACCAGCACCGGGAGTTCCGGTTCGACCGGCGCTTCCGGGCGCTGACCGGGGTGCGGCGGACCGACGTCATCGCCGAGGTCGAGGCGAAGTTCCCCACCCTGCCCGCCGGGTGCCACATCGACCTCGACCGCGAGGTCTCCCGGCTGGTGCTGGCCAACCTGCGGGCCACCATCAGCATGCGCTGGCCGGCCATCGTCGCCGAACTGCGCCACCTGCCCGAGGACACCCGCCTGGCCGGCTTCCTCGCGGCGACGGGGATCGAGGTGGACGACCTCTACCGAGGCAACCGCCTCGGCTGGTCGGACCTGCTGCGGGCGGCCGGGCGCGGGCTGCCCGCGGGGCCCGACGACAAGCGGATCGGGAACGCCCTGGGGCGCATCCTGCACATCGACGACGCCGAACGGCTCGACTTCATCGCCCGCGTCCTCCGGGGCGACACGGCCCAGAGCGTCCGGGAACAGCGGTTGCTCGCGATGTTGCGGACGACCGGCCTGGCCGACCTCCGCGAGCACCCCGACCGGGCCGGGGAACTCCTCGAACTGACCTCCCTGCTGGCCGAGCGCAGGCATCGGGTCACCCACGTCGCCGAGGGGGCGGTTCCGCTGCATGTGCATGCGACGTACACGAAGAACGAGGCTCTTGCCGCCTTCGGGGTCGCCAAGCCGGAACACATGCGGGAGGGCGTGGCCTTCGTGCGGGACGCGCGGGCCGACGTCTTCTTCGTGACCATCGACAAATCCGCCACGCATTATTCGCCGACCACGATGTATGCCGACCGCGCCATCACGGACACATTGTTCCAATGGGAGTCGCAGTCGGGACTCCGGCGGAACACCCCGACGGCCGACCGTTATCGTTCCGGTGAGACGACGGTGCATTTGTTCATTCGGGAGACGAAACAGGGCGCGCCGCCCTACCTCTACGCGGGGCCGATGACCTACCTGTCCGACGAGGGCGAACGTCCGGTCAGGTTCCGGTGGGAGTTGCGGCGCCCGTTGCCGCCGGACGTCTTCCACTTCGCGAAGGTCACCGCCGGATGAAAGTGGCCTGTTTCCGCGTCGGCCCGCGCCGGAGAATGAACCACTAAGCCGCGACTACCACGTCCGCGATCCTGGATTCGGGGGCGGGAAAGTTAGCGTTATGCGCTCTTTCTCTCCCCCATCCAAGGATTCCGCATGCATCCCCATCCCGTCCGGCCCGCCCGTGGGCTCGCCGTCGTGGCCACGATCGCGATCATCCTCAACCTGCTCGTCGAGGCCGCCGCCGTCTTCGTCAGCCTCGACCTCTACCAGAAGATCGGCGAGGTGATCGCGAGCCCGCTCGACTTCGACGTCGCCGAGGTCACCGACAGTGCGAGCCTCTACGACTTCACCGGCATCCTGCAGGGCGGCACCCTGCTGCTGGCCGGGATCTTCTACTGGGCCTGGCTGTTCCGGGTCCGCGCGAACGCCGAAGCCCTGGCCCCGCACGTCAAGCAGCGGCTCGGGCGACCCTGGCTGGTGCTCGCGTGGATCGTCCCGATCGTCTCGTTCTGGTTCCCCAAGCAGATCGTGGACGACGTCTGGACCGCCTCCGACCCGCAGCAGCGCAAGCCCGGCGGGCTGGCGATGGCCTGGTGGGTGACGTGGGTGCTGGCGGTGTTCGGCTCCAACCTGGTCGCCCGGTTCCTGATCGGCGGCACCGAACTGCCCGACCTGCGGAACGCCGCACTGGTGGAGATGCTGATCTACCCGCTGATCCTGGTGTCCGGGATCCTCGCCATCGTGGTGCTCAACCGGATCACCTCGATGCAGACCCTCCCCAGGCCCGTGCCGCCCTACCAGCCGGTGCCGCAGCAGTACCCCCACTAGGTCAGTGGCCGGGGTAGCGGTCGCGCGGGGCGCTGCCCCGGGTCATCTCGCTGACGAAGTCGTCGGCGAGGCGCTCGATCGTCTCGCGGCCCTCGACCCGGTCGATCCACCCGGCCGGGATCCGTACGCCCTCCGCGCCGAGCAGATTGCCGCAGACGGCGGCCGTGGAGTCGCTGTCGCCCGAATGGTTGGCGGCCAGCACGAGCCCTTCGGTGAACGACCCGCTGACGAGGGCGCAGTAGACGCCGATGGCCAGCGCCTCCTCGGCCACCCACGCCTCGCCGAGCGACTCGACCTTCTCCGGCGACGGCGGCCCGGTGTGGGCGAGGTCGACGGCGGCGCGCAGGGCGTCGGCCGTGGCGGCGTCGTCGACGAGCGGGAGGGTGGCCGCGACGGCGTTCTCCAGCGTGGTGTCGTCGACGAGGTGGTGGACGATCGCCGCCAGCGCGCCCGCCGAGGCGGCCGCCGTGGGGTGGCCGTGGGTGAACCGCGAGCATTCGGCCGCCCAGGCGTAGGCCTGGGCGGCCGGCCAGGGGCCGAGCCCGAAGGGGGCCGAGCGCATGACCGTGCCGCAGCCCTTGGAGTCGGCGGCGACGTGGCCGCGCAGGCCCGACAGGCAGGCGTTGCCGGGGGCGCGGCGGGCGTAGAGCCAGGTCTGCTCGCGTAACCAGCCGGTGCGGTGGAGGGCGTCGCCCTGGGCGGGCGGGGCCGGGTGGTCCTGCGTGTCGAGCCAGCGCAGGTAGGCGTGGCGGACGACCGACGGGACGTCGCCGAGGCCGCGTTCCCTGGTGCGGACGGAGCCTCTGATCAGACCCTCGACGGTGAACAGGGTCATCTGGGTGTCGTCGGTGACCAGGCCGTCGGTCAGGTCGGTGATGCCGCCGGGGCCGTGGGTGGCGCGGATCCGGTCGAGGGAGTCGAACTCGACGGGGGCGCCGAGCGCGTCGCCGATGGCGCCGCCGATGAGACAACCTCGGACGCGTTCGGGCTTCATGTGGTCTCCATCAGTCGGCAGTCCTGGAGAAAATACGCCCGCAGCGCCGGCGCGAGCACCTCCCCCGCCACCCCGTGCCACTCCCCGGGCAGCGTCCGCCGCGTCGCCCTCGGCAGGTGATCGGCCGCCAGCCGCGCCATGTCGGCCAGAACCCGCTGAAATTGCCGGCCGCGTCGATGACGATGAGCGCGGGGCCGCTGCTGGTGCGAGTGGCGGAGATCTCCACGCCGTCAGGTGCCAGGACCATGGGGGAATCCTTCCTCGAACAGGGACCCGAGCACGGCCAGGGCCGCGTCGACGCCGGTCCGGTCGCCCGACAGGATCAGGTCGAACAGCAGGCCCCGGGTCGCCGCCAGGCTCAGCCGCGCGTAGGCCGGCGCGCGGTCGGGCGGCACCCCGGCCGCCACGCACAGCTCTACCAGCGGGGGCAGCCAGCCGTCGACGAGGTCGGCGCGCAGGCCCTCGGTGTGGGGACGGCCCTGCATCGCGTGCGCCGACAGTTCGAAGAACAGCGGGCCGTAGACGAGCGCCTGGTCGACGAGCCGGTCCCAGTAGACGTCCCAGCCGACGCCGGCCAGCGCCTCCCGCTGGCGGGCCTCGACCTCTCGCACCACCTCGGAGAGCAGGCCCTCGCGGGAGCCGAAGTGGTAGATGAGCATGCGGTGGCTGGTGCCGATCGCGGTCGCGATGGTGCGCAGGCTGGCGTCGCCGACGCCGTGGGCGGCGAAGTAGTCGACCGCGCCGGCCAGCAGCTTGTCACGGGCGTTCACTTCTGGCCTTCAGCCCCTGCCCCTCCAGTTCCAGGTATCGGCGGGTCAGCCTACCGGCCAGCAGGTTCACCAGCGGGGCGAGCGGGCCGCGCTGTTCGATCACCAGGAGGGCGCGGGTGCCGCCGGGCGTGGCTTCGATCTCGTGGATTCCGGCGGTACGCAGCCCGAACCCCCCGCTGACCCAGGTGAACCGGCGGCCGTCGGCGAGCTCGGTCACCCGCCAGACCGCCTCCGGGAGGCGGGGCTGCCGGATCCGGGCCCTGCTGCCCACGCGGAGCGGGCCCGGGTCGAGCAGGTCGAGCGCGTCGACGGTGGGGGTCCATTCGGGCCAGCGGGCGATGTCGCTGAAGACCTCCCACACGCGGGAGGGCGGCGCGTCGATGACGACGGTGGATTCGTAGCGCATGTACCAAATGGTACAGACACTCGGAGATCAAGTCGCCGCACCCACGGTGAGCACGATGTTGGCGCGGGCATGCTCGGCCTCCATGTAGCGGATGGCCTCGGCGGTGTCGGCGAGTCCGTAGGTGCGGTCGACAGCCGGGACCATCAGGCCGCCGTCGGCCAGTTCCCGCAGGGCGGCCAGGGCGGCCCGGCCCGGCACGGCTTCGAGGACCACGATCTTCTCCCGGACGAAGCGGGCGGCCAGCCGGGCCCGGATCACGAGCCCGAGCGGGCCGAAGAGACTGCCGCCGGTGAAGACCCCGCCGCCGGAGATCACCAGCGTCCCGCCCGGCACGAGGGCCCTGCGCAGGTCGCGCAGCGACCGGTTGCCGACCAGGTCGAAGACCAGGTCGTGGCGGTCGCCGGTCAGCGCGAAGTCCTCCTTGCGGTAGTCGACGACGCGGTCGGCGCCCAGCCCCGCGACCAGGTCGGCGTTCCTGGTGCTGCACACCGCGGTCACCCGCGCGCCCCGGGCCTTGGCGATCTGGACGGCGAACGTGCCCACCCCACCCGAAGCCCCGTTGATCAGCACCGACTGCCCCTTCTCCAGGCCCCGAAGCCCTTGCAAGGCGGTGTTGGCGGCCAGTGGCATCGCGGCGGCCTGCTCGAAGGTGAGGCTTTCGGGCTTGCGGTCGACGAGGCCCGCCGGGACCGCGACGTACTCGGCGAACGCGCCGCCGAACTCGCCGTAGACCTCCTCGCCGGGCTCGAACCCCTCTCCCGACACGACGACCCCGGCGAAGTCGGTGCCCAGGATCGGCGCCTTGGGCGCGCGCAGCCCGAAGCTCAGCCGGGCCAGGTAGGGGTCGCCGCGCAGCACGTGCCAGTCGCGGGCGTTGAGGGAGGCGGCCATCACCTTGACCAGCACCTCGCCGGGTCCGGGCGTGGGCGCCGGGACGTCTCTGCACTCCAGGATGTCGGGCGGGCCGTAGCGGTCCTGCACAATCGCCTTCACGGGGGCTCCCCTCTCGATGGGTGTACGGCGTACACCTAGACCATAGGTGTACGCTGTACACCCGTCAAGGAGGCGACGACACATTGGCTCGACTCAGCCGGGAACGCGTTCTGGAGGCCGCCGTGGCCCTGGCCGACGAGGCCGGGCTCGACGGGCTGAGCATGCGCCGGCTCGCGACCGAACTCGGCGTGGTCCCGATGGCGCTCTACAAGCACGTCGCCAACAAGGACGAGCTGCTCGACGGCATCATCGACACGGTCGTCTCGGAGATCGACCTCACCCCCGTCGAGGGCGACTGGAAGCCGGTGATCAGGGGCCGCATCCTGGCCGCGCGTCAGGCGCTGCTGCGGCACCCGTGGGCGTCGGGGGCCATCGAGGCGCGGCGCAACCCGACGCCGGCGGTGATGGCGTACCTGGACTCGATCATCGGCCTGTTCCGGGCCGGCGGTTTCGGCGTCGACGAGGTCCACCACGCGATCCACGCCCTGGGCAGCCGCATCCTGGGCTTCAGCCAGGAGCTGTTCGACGACACCCCGACCGACCCCGACGCCCAGGAGCAGGCGGCGCACGCCATGGCGGGGACGTTCCCGTGGCTGGCCGAGATGGCGTTGCAGGTGGCCCACGACGAGAAGACGGTGGTCGGGTCGGGCTGCGACGACCAGTTCGAGTTCGAGTTCGCGCTCGATCTCCTGCTCGACGGGTTCGAACGCCTAAGAAAGGCCGGATGAAGTACGGTTTGTGCCGTGACGTTGCTGGCCGGCCGCTACCGGCTGCTCTCCCGCATCGGCCAGGGCGGTATGGGCGCCGTCTGGCGCGCCGTCGACGAGCTCCTGCGCCAGGAGGTCGCCGTCAAAGAGGTCCTGCTGCCGCGCGACCTCGACGAACCACAGCGGGCCGAGATGCGCGAACGCACCCTGCGCGAGGCGCGGGCCGCGGCGCGGCTGCGGTCGCATCCCTCGATCGTGACCGTCCACGACGTGGTGCTGGAGGACGGGCGGCCGTGGATCATCATGGAGCTGGTGCGGGGGCGGTCGCTCCAGGCGCTGCTCCGCAAGGAGGGGCGGCAGACGCCCGAGCGGGTTGCGGCGATCGGGGTGACCATGCTCGACGCGCTGACCGCCGCCCACACGATGGGCATCCTGCACCGCGACGTGAAGCCCGGGAACGTCATGGTCACCGACGACGAGCGGGTGCTGCTGACCGACTTCGGCATCGCCAGCGTCGCGGGTGACGTGAACCTGACGCAGACGGGCTCGGTGTCGGGCTCGCCCGGGTACATCGCGCCCGAGCGGCTGCGCGGGGAGCCCGACGGGCCGCCGTCCGACCTGTGGTCGCTCGCGGCGACGCTCTACACGGCGGTCGAGGGGAACGCGCCGTTCCATCGCGACAACCCGGCCGCGGTGATGGCGGCCGTGCTCATGCACGAACCGCATCCGATGCGGCGGGCGGGGCCGCTCGGCCAGGTGCTCATGGCGATGCTGGACAAGGACCCGGTCCGCCGGATGCCGGCCGGGCACGCCGCCGCGCTGCTGCGGGACGTCGCCGCAGGGTCCGGGGGCTTCGGGGGCGCCGCGCCGAAGACGGCTCCGTCGATGCGGCACGCGCCGAAGAAGAGGGCGCCGGTGTTCGCGGCCGCCGGGCTGGCCACGGTGCTCGTCGCCGGGGGCGGGGCCGCGTGGTGGTTCGGCACGGCCGACCGCCCCGTGAGCTCACCCACTCCGACGACCACGGCGGTGTCGACCGCCAAGGCCGCCAAAGCCACCGAGGCCGTCGAGGCGGCCAAGAAGGCGGTGCTCACCAGCAACCCCGAGGCGTGCGCCCTGGTGACCCAGGCGCAGATCCGCAAGCTGCTCGGGACGGCGGCCAAGCAGGAGTTCATGACGAACGACGCCTGCCAGTGGATGACCCCCGGCGGGGAGTACCTCCAGATCCAGAAGATCCAGCTCGACTCCGAGACCACGGCCCGGCTCACCTTCGACACCAGCCGCGCCACCGAGGAGGACGAGCCCAAGCGCGACCCGACGACCAAGCTCCGGCTCGGCGCGCGGATCGGGGACGCGACCATCGGCTGGACCCGCGACGCGGGGGCGTACAACCAGACCAGACTGGTGGTCCGCACGGCCAACGTGGCGATGTGGCTCTACTACTCGGGGCCGAAGAGCGGCTACGAGACCATCGACGCGTTCGCCAAGCTGATCATGGCCTCGCTGCACAAAGCGGGCTAGTGTCGTGAGTCGTTGATTCGTTTGCAGTAGCGTGCGATGGATTCGAGGATCTGGTCGGCGGCCTTGGTCCAGACATAGGGCCGTGGGTCGTCGTTCCAGGTCTCGATCCAGTCCAGGATGTCCTGGTTCAG
>NZ_SZQA01000040.1 GCF_005233835.1 Herbidospora galbida
CAGGGCGCCCGCGGCCGCCGACAGCAGGGGCGGCGTGACGGCCGCCCGGATCGCCTGGCGCGGGGTCATCCCCAGCGCCCGCAGCGCCCGCAGGTCCACCGACGCGGCGGCCGTGTAGCGCGCCACCGCCTGGCCGATGATCACCACCGCCGCGCCGAACGCGGCCAGTCCGAAGGCCAGCAGGCAGGCCGCCTCGAACGCGATCAGGCGCTTGAGCCGGTTGCCCTTGTCGGCGTTGTTCCAGACGTCGATGTCGTCGCGGCCGGTCAGCTGGGTCAGCCGGGTCTTGAACGCCTCGATCTGGGCCGCGCCGCCGTGGAGCCGGACCAGCGCGTTGACGTAGCCGTCGCGGTCGGCGCCCAGGAAACTGCCCGGGTAGCGCCGGATCAGCTCCGGCGTGCCGAGCATCATGCCGTCGGAGTCGCCCACGATGTCCATGTACCAGGGTGACCTGACCACCCCGACGATGGTCGCCTCGATGCGCGGGCCGGTGTAGGGGATGCCGCTGTCGGCGTTGATCCCGACCTCGTCGGGCGCCCCCAGACGCAGGACCACCCGGTCGCCCGCGCTTCTGCCGAACCGGTCGACGAACGCCTGGCTGACCACGACCTCGTCCTCGCGCGCCGGGTCGTAGAGCCTCCCGGCCAGCACGACCGGCACCTCCGTGCCGTGGAAGACGTGGTCGTCGCCCGGCGGCATCGCCCCGGCCGAGAACGAGGGCGGGTCCTCCACGTTGAAGCCGCCCACCACGAACGTGGTGACCGCCTCGACCTCGGGGAAGGCCCGCACCCGATCCCAGTCGAACCCGGGCTGGTTGGGCAGCACGGTGATCGTCGAGGGCAGCGTCCGCGCCGCCAGGCGGTCGTAGGCCGAGTCCGCGCGCCGCGCCCCCGCGACCGCCGTGAGCACCGTCCCGAGAGCGAACGCGATCAGCAGCGCCAGCACCACCGCCGAACGACCCCGGCGGCGCCACTCCAGGCGCAGCCACACCGAGGTCAGGCCGGGGATCATGACTCGATCCGGCCGTCGCGCATCCGGATCGACCGCGACGCCCCGGCCGCCACCTCGGCGGCGTGCGTCACCATGACGATCGTCTGCCCGTCTTCGTGCAGCCGCCGGAACAGCTCCAGCACCTCCAGCCCGCCCTCGCTGTCGAGCGCGCCGGTCGGCTCGTCGGCCAGCAGCAGGCTCGGCTGGTTGACCAGCGCCCGCGCGATGGCGAGGCGCTGCCGCTGGCCGCCGGAGAGCACGGCCGGGACCTGCTGCAACCTGTCACCCAGTCCCAGCAGGTCGAGCAGGTCCCGGGCGCGCGCCTCGGCGGCCCGCCGCTTCATGCCGCCCAGCACGCCGGGCAGCACGAGGTTGTCGAGCGCGGACACCCCGTCGAGGAGGTTGAAGAACTGGAACACGAAGCCGATGTGGTGGCGGCGGAACCGGGCCAGCCAGTCTTCGTCGCGGCCGTCGACGCGCTCCCCGGCGACCTCGATGGTGCCGTCGTCGACGCCGTCGAGCCCGGCGATGACGTTCAGCAGGGTCGACTTGCCGCATCCCGAGGGGCCCATGACGGCGACGAACTCGCCCTTGGCGACGTCGAAGTCGACGCCCCGCAGGGCGCGTACCGGTGCGAGTTCGGCCTCGAAGGTGCGGCGGGCGCCTCTGACCCTGACGGCGGGCGTCTCGGCGGACTCACCCGGGGAGAGGTTCTCGGTGGAGAGGTCGGTGGACATCAGTGTTCCTCCGGGAGGTGGAAGGCCGTGACGGGGGTGGTCCGGCCCTTGACGGCGCGGGGGCCGAGGGCGATCCAGGGCAGTCCTTCGGGGAGCGCGGCCAGGGTGCTGGCGGCGGCGACCGTCCCGGCCGGGCGGGCCAGGTCCTGCATCCGGGCCGCCAGGTTCACCGTGTCGCCGACCAGCGTGTACTCGACCCGTTCCTCGCTGCCGAGCAGCGCGGCGGCCACCTCGCCGGTGCACAGGCCGATGCCGAGCCGGAACGGGGTCTCCCACTCGTCGTTGAGGCGGTGCTGGCGCACGTGCATCTGCCGGGCCGCCGCGACCGCCGAGGCGGCGTGGCCGGGGCGCGGGTCGGGGGCGCCGAAGACGGCCATCACGGCGTCGCCGACGTACTGCATGACGGTGCCGCCCTCGCGGAGGATGGCCGCGTTCATGGCCCGGCGGTGGGCGTTGAGCTGCCCGGCCAGCACGGCCGGGTCGGTGCGCTCGGCGATGCCCGAGTAGCCGCGCACGTCGCTCATCAGCACGGTCACCGTGAGCCGTTCGGTCCGGTCGAGCCGGTCGGCCAGCAGCTTGTCGGCCAGGCCGCCGGGTAACAGGCGCGAGAGGCGCTCGCCCTGCTCGTCGCGGCGCAGGATCGCGGTGTGCAGCATCCGCAGCCGCTTCAGCGCGCCCTGCCGCCCGGCCGACGCGCCCCGCGCCAGCTTGAGGAACAGCTGCTCGACCAGGGCGTTCACCTTCTCGGGGCTGTCGCCGGCCGCCGCCGCGATGGCCTTCACCGACCGCCCTTCTGCGACCTGCCGCAGCAGCGCCTCCTCGGCCGCACTCAGCTCCGGCGACCGCGCGGGGGAGAGCAGGTCCTGGACGATCTGGGGGTCGACCATCGACCCGCCCGCCGCCACCTCACGAATGGCCCGCCCCAGCAACCGCGCGTCCGCGATCCGGTCTTTGAGCAGGTACGCATACCCGTCGGCCCCCTCCGACAGCAGCTTCACCGCGTAGTCGGGGTCGTCGTACTGGCTCAGCACCACGACGCCGGTGCCCGGGAGGCGCCCTCGTACCTCCCGGGCGGCGTCGATGCCCTCGTCCTGGAAGGTCGGGGGCATCCGGATGTCGGTCACGAGCACCTGGGGACGCAGTTCCTCGGCGCGCGCGACGAGCTCGTGGTAGTCGGCG
Organism: Herbidospora galbida; assembly: GCF_005233835.1. Taxonomy (GTDB): domain Bacteria; phylum Actinomycetota; class Actinomycetes; order Streptosporangiales; family Streptosporangiaceae; genus Herbidospora; species Herbidospora galbida. Next base: position 2,907 of record NZ_SZQA01000040.1, read on the forward strand.
GCCACGCCGACCACGTCGAGGGCCTGATCCCTCGCCAGCAGTGCTCGCACGCCCTCGCGGACGATCAGGTTGTCGTCGGCGAGCAGCACGGTGATGCGGTCCACGCGGCCAATGTCCCTCCTGACCGCACGCCCCGAACAGAGGGTTAGCCCTCCTGCGCCCGGATGGACACCACCCTGTGCCGCCGGCCTCCCGCTCCCTACCGTCGGAACCGACCAGAGGAGGCCAGAATGCGCGTCGAATCGCAGGCCACGTCCGTGTCCTGGATCCCGTCGGAGGCGGTCAAGGGGTACACCCGGCCGATGTTCGACGCCGGGATCTCCCACTACGACGACCCGCCCCCCGGACGCGTCGACGACCTGGAGGCGCTGCGCCGCGCCGACCGGTTCCGGTTCGCCAACGTGCTGCGTGCCTGGGCCGAGTTCGGCGACGACGGCCGGGTGATCGCCCACGGCGCCGAAGGAGGCGGGGTGATGGGCTCCACCACGGTCCGCCTCGGCCCTCTCGGCCTCACCCTGGCCGCGATCAGCCTGCCCGACCTCCGCACCGAGACCGTCGGCGACGGATTCGTCACCGTCACCCAGTCGGCCGGCGGCCGCACCTCGTTCCCGATGCCGCGCGCCACCGGCGGGATCCCGCGCTGGCGCTCACCGCTCGTCTGGACCACGATCTCGATCACGCTGCGGGCCGACGGGACCTCCGACGTCACGCTGTCGGGCGCCAGCCCGTTCCCGCGCCACTGGGTCTACGACGCCGCCGGGCAGCTGATCCTCAAGGCGGGTGTCACCGACTTCAAGGCGTGGGCGGCCCAGCGCGCCACCCCGTGGGGCGCGGAGGACTCCCCGGTCGTCGTCACGGCCGCCGAGACCGCCCTCGAACGCGAACTGTCCCGGCTGATCATGCGGGGCACCCGCAAGCCGGCCATCCGGGAACTGAAGCAGGGCGCGGCGCTGGTCCGCCAGGGCGAGCCCGGGGAGTCGCTGTTCCTGCTCCTCGACGGCGTCGTCACGGTCGACGTCGACGGCCGCGAACTCGGCCAGGTCGGGCCGGGCGCGGTGCTGGGGGAGCGGGCCCTGCTGGAGAACGGCCGCCGCACGGCCACGCTGACCGCGCTCACCCCGATCAGGGTGGCCGAGGCCGCCGCCGACACCATCGACCGGGCCGCCCTGGAGCACCTGGCCCAGGGCCACCGCCGCGAGGAGTTCGCGTGAGACTGCACTTCCTGGGGGTACGCGGGTCGACGCCCGCCCCCGGCGCCGAGTTCACCCGCTGGGGCGGCCACACCTCGTGCGTGGCCGTGCTCCCCGACGGGTGCGCGGCGCCGCCGCTGGTCCTCGACGCCGGGACCGGGATCAGGAACCTCGCGCCGGTCCCCTTCCGAGGGGTGATCGCGCTGTCGCACCTGCACTGGGACCACGTGCAGGGGCTGCCGTTCAGCCGGGCGGTGGACCACCCGGAGGCGGTCGTCGAGCTGATCGTGCCCGGGGAGGAGCCGTGGGAGCTGCTCACCCGGGCGTTCTCGCCGCCGCACTTCCCGATCGAGCCGACGGGTCTGCGAGGAGCCGTGTCGGTGACCGCTTCCGGCGGGAGCCGTGACTATGAGCACTTCACCCTGAGACAGGCCGAGGTGACGCACAAAGGCGGGACCACCGTCGGGACCCGGGTCGAGTGCGACGGCGTGGCCGTCGTCTACCTGCCCGACCACGCGCCGCAGCTCGGCTCGCCGGCGGCCGAGGAGCTGTGCCGGGGCGCCGACCTGATCGTGCACGACGGCCAGTTCCGGCCCGAGGAGCAGGCGCCGGCCGACGACTACGGGCACGCCACCATCACCGACGCGCTGGCCTTCGCCGAACGCTGCGGCGCGCGGCGGCTGCTGCTGACCCACCACGCGCCGGGCCGTACCGACGACCAGCTCGACGCCGTCGCCAAGGAGTGGCCCGACGTGCTGTTCGCCCGGGAAGGCGACGTCGTGACCGTCTAGATCTTGTGGCCGACCTCGTTCTCGTAGGCCGTGAGCTGCTGCTCCAGCGCCTTCATCAGCTCGAAGACCTGGGCCGGGGGAATGCGCACCCGGCTCACGATCCGCGTGGGGACGCTGATGTACTGCTGGCCGTCGCCGTTGTCGGCCAGTCCGGGCGGGCGCGTGATCACCGCGAAGTCGAGCACGAACCCATCCTGGGTATGCCAGACGGAGGCGAAGTTGGCGTACTGGCCGGCCTCCACTTCGGGGGTGATGCTCACTTCCAGGCGGCTCTCGGGCTCGTTGGTCAAATCCTCATCCCTCCGGGTCGCCTCCATGGTGCCCTGTCGGGGGAGCGTTCCCGCGTCCGACACGTCCTGTTTATTTGAGGATCGACGGAAGCGGCTGCGCGCCGCGCGTCGCGAGCATCTCTTTCATCAGGTCGATCTCGGCGGTCTGGCCGTCGACGATGTGCTGGGCCAGGTTCCGCACTTCCGGGCGTTCGGCCAGCTCGACCGCGCCCTTGGCCATCTCGACGCCGCCCTCGTGGTGGCGGATCATCAGCTGCAGGAACAGCACCTCGGCCGCCTGCCCCTTCGCGTCGGCGAGCCGCTTCATCTCGTCGGAGGTGGCCATGCCGGGCATCACGCCCGGGGTCACGTTCGCGGGCGCCGCGTGGCCGTGGCCCGCCATCCAGGTCATCGGCTTGACGCTGGAGGCCTGCGACAGGTCCCACTGCTGGAGCCAGCCGATGAACATTCCACGCTGCGCCGACTGGGTCGTGATGATGTCGTAGGCCAGCCTGCGCACCCCGTCGTCGGTGCTCTCGTCGCGCACCGCGAACGACATCTCGACCGCCTGCGCGTGGTGAACCCCCATGTCACGGGCGAAGCCGGCCTCGGGCGACAGGTCGCCGGGGGTGCCCGGCCGGGTCAGGTTGACCAGCAGCAGGACGATCGCGACGACCACGACGACGGCCGCGGCGACGGGGAGCAGAAGCGAACGGGGGTTCTTCATCGCCCTCAGATTACTTCCCGCCAGGACGCGATGGGCCAAACGGCTATCTATACCCACTATTCTCCTTGTCCATATGTGACCGCGTGATGGAGGGTCGATGACCAAGGAGAAAGCGCAGGCACGGCGTGACCGCATCGCCCAGATGAGGGCGCAGCAGCGAGCCAAGGAACGGCGGGCCGCTGTCCTCATGTGGGGTATCGGCGGCCTGGTCATCCTGCTTCTCGTCGGAAGCGTCGCCTTCTACATCATCCGTCAGGAGATGGACAAGTCGGAGGCCGAGAAGGCCGCGACCGCCGCTCAAGAGGCGATGCTGCCGAAGGTCAAGAACTACGAGTACAAGGGCGCGGGCCACGTCAACACGAAGGTCGCCTACAAGGAGACTCCGCCGGCCGGCGGCGAGCACAACCCGGCCTGGCAGACCTGTGGCATCTACGAGCAGCCGATCAACAACGAGAACGCGGTCCACTCGATGGAGCACGGCGCGGTCTGGATCACCTACCAGCCCGACCTGCCGGCCGCCGAGGTCGACAAGCTGAAGGCGCTGGCGGGCGAGCCCTACATGCTGCTCAGCCCCTACCCCGGCCTCCCGTCGAAGATCGTCGCCTCGTCGTGGAACCACCAGATCCAGCTCGACAGCGCCTCGTCTCCCGACCTGAACGCCTTCATCCTGAAGTTCCGCCAGGGCGAGGACACCCCCGAGCTCGGCGCCAGCTGCGACGGCGGCGAGACCCGCTCGGCCGCCGACGCCCCGCTGCCGCCCGCCGGTTCCCAGCCGGCCCCGGCGCCGTCGGACGCGGCCTCGCCCGCGACGGACGCGCCCGCCCAGTAACAACCGTTGTGAAGTCCGGTACGGCCCGTGCGCCAGTTTGGCCACGGGCCGTCCCATGTCGATAGGCTCTGCGGGCGATGTCAGGGATTGAGGCCGGGATGCAGAACACCCCCGTTGCGGAGGAGCCGGGTCCGCCGCAGCCGCCGCAGGCGACCAAGGGCGCCACGATCGCCCTCAGCGTCGCGCTGGTCTTCGTGGTGATCATGTCCGGCGTGCTGGGCACCGTCGCGGTGCTGATGACCAACAACCAGGACTCCCCGCCGCTGACCCAGCCGGTCGTGACCAAGCTCGCGGTGCCCATCCACTTCGCGCCCGTCGAGGCGTCGGGCGCCGCCCCCTGCCCGGCCGACACCGAGGCCGTCCTCGACGACGTCGGCACCACCTGCTACCAGCTCGAACCGGGCGTGACCCTGACGTCGGTGCAGAAGATCGAGACCTTCACCGAGTCCGACGGGACCTACTCGATCCGCGTGGTCCTGGCCCCCGACAACCGGGCCCAGATCGAAGACCTGACCCGCGACACCGTGAAGCGCCTGCTCGCCATCGTGGTCGGCGACAAGGTCGTCTCGACCCCGCGCGTGGCCCAGGAGATCACCCAAGACAGCCTGAGCATCGTCGGCGGCTTCACCAAGGACGAGGCCGACGCCTTTCTCGCCCGCCTGAAGGGCACCGGCGCCCCACCCGCCCAGCCCCCCGCAGGCCAGCCCACGAGCGACCCGGCGGCCAGCGGCCAGCCAGGGGTGACCGACCCCAACCAGCAACCGGGCGGCACCGACCCGAACCAGCAGCCCGGCGGCACCGACCCCAACCAGCAGCCCGGCGGGACCAACCAGCCCTCCGCGAACGGCCAGGGCACGACCTCCCAGCGCTACCCGACCTGCGCGGCGGCGATCGCGGCGGCGGCCGGCCCTTACACGAAGGGCATCCACTCGGAATACGAGTGGTACATCGACGTCGACAACGACGGTGTCGCCTGCGACCGCGACGACGTGTCCTGACCTTCAGGCCGTCGACTCCCCGCGCGACCCGGATGTCGAAAGGCAAGCTCGCCTGAGCGTCGTGTCGCAAGGCCGATAGGCCGGGATGCCGGCGCACGCGCCTCTGCCGGTTTCATCGGCCTCAGCCGGGACGGCTAGATCAACCGGGACGTCGGTGCACGCGGCCTCGCCGGATTTCGGCTCATGCCGGGCTCGCTAGATCGACCGAGTTGTCGGAGCTGACGCCTCGCCGGATTCATCGGCCTATGCCAGGACGGCCAGGGCGATGTCATCCGGTCTGATCGGTACCCGGGACAAGGGCAGGCCCGTCGCCGCGCGGACCGCCGCCGCGATGGCCGGGGTCGACGACAGGGTCGGGGGTTCGCCCGCTCCCCGTAGCCCGTAGGGCGCGTGGGGGTCGGGGTTCTCCAGGATCGAGAGCTTCATCGGGGGCATGTCGAGGATGGTCGGGATCAGGTAGTCGGTGAACGACGGGTTCAGGACCTTGCCGTCGCGGACCTGGATCTCCTCCATCAGCGCCAGGCCGAGGCCCTGGGCCGTGCCGCCGTGGATCTGGCCTTCGAGGGCGAGCGGGTTGAGGATCTTCCCCACGTCCTGGACGGCGGCCAGTTCGACCACCTTGATCAGCCCGAGTTCCACGTCGACGTCCACGACCGCCCGGTGCACGCACAGCGCGAGCTGGGTGTGCGAGTCGCCCTGGCCGGTCAGCGGGTCCATCGGGAACGTCCTGCGGTGCCGGTATTCGCGGGTCTCCTCGACCGGGCCCTCCTCGGCCAGCACCTGGGTGAGGCTCCGGCCGTCGGCGGTCAGCGCGTCGAGGCGCTCCTTCACCGCGAGGCTCGCGGCCCGGACCGCGCCCCCGGTCACGTAGGACTGGCGCGAGGCGGACGACGACCCCGCCGAGCCGACGGTGGTGTCGGCGGGCACGATGGTGACCCGGTCGATGCCGAGCTCGGTCTGCGCGATCTGGGTCTTGACCATGATGAGGCCCTGCCCGACCTCGGCCGCCGCCGTGTGCACGAGCACGTGGGGCTCGTCGCCGAGCAGCTCCACCCGCACCCGGGCCGTCGAGTAGTCGTCGAACCCCTCGGAGAAGCAGATGTTCTTGATGCCGACGCCGTAGCCGATCCCCCGCCTGACCCCCTCGCCGTGGGTGGTCTGCGCCACGCCTCCCGGCAGTTCGCGCAGGTCGAGGGAGGAGGGCCCGGGGAGGGGCATGGCGTCGAGTTCGCGCAGCATGTCGGCGAGCGGCGCCGGGGTGTCGATCACCTGGCCGGTGGCCAGCAGCGACCCCTGCGAGACGGCGTTGCGTACTCGGATCTCGACCGGCGACAGCCCGCACGCCTCGGCCAGCCGGTCCATCTGCGACTCGTAGGCGTAGCAGGCCTGCACGGCCCCGAACCCCCGCATCGCTCCGCAGGGCGGATTGTTGGTGTACGTCCCGTAGGCGTCGATGAAGACGTTCGGCACCTCGTAGGGGCCGACCCCGAGCGAGGCGGCGTTCCCGACCACGGCGGGCGAGCTGGAGGTGTACGCGCCCCCGTCCAGAACGATCTCCGCCTTGACGTAGACGAGCTTCCCGTCGCGGTCGGCGCCGTGCTCGTAGCGCATCCAGGCCGGGTGCCGGTGGACGTGCCCGAAGAACGACTCCTCCCGGCCGTACACGAACTTGACCGGCTTGCCCGTGCGGAGGGCCAGCATCGAGGCGTGGATCTGCATCGACAGGTCCTCGCGCGCCCCGAACGCGCCGCCGACGCCCGCCAGCGTGAGGCGGACCTTGTCCTTCGGGAGGTTCAGGCAGGGCGCGATCTGGTCCTGGTCGACGTGCAGCCACTGGGTGGCGATGTAGAGGTCCACGCCGCCGTCCTCGGCCGGGACCGCGAGGCCCGACTCGGGGCCGAGGAAGGCCTGGTCCTGCATGCCCACCTCGTACTCGCCCGTGACGACCACGTCGGCGGTGAAAGTGCCGCCGACCCTGACGGGCTGGTGCCTGACCAGGTTCCCGTGGACGCTGACCGGCGGGATCGTGAGGTCGAAGGCGGCCTTGCGCGGGTCGGTGACGGCCTCGCGGACCTCGTACACGACCTCGATGAGATCGGCGGCCCGCCGGGCCGTCTCGGGGTGGTCGGCGGCCACGAGGGCGATCGGCTCGCCCTGGTAGCGGACCTGGTCGATGGCGAGGACGGGCTGGTCCTTGTGCTCCAGGCCGTAGAACTTCTCGCCCGGGACGTCCTCGTGGGTGAGCACCGCGAACACCCCCGGCACCTTGAGCGCCGGGCCGACGTCGATGGACCTGATCCAGGCCGACGGGTGGGGGCTGCGCAGGGTGGCGCCCCAGAGCATGCCGTCGAGCCACAGGTCGGAGGAGTAGGCGAACTCCCCGGTGACCTTCAGCGTGCCGTCGGGGCGGAGCAGGCTCTGCCCGATTCCCTGCCCGGTTTCCTGGGTGCGTCCGGTGGCGATGCTCATAGACGCCCAGTAGACCAACCTTTTGTTTCCGGACCTATCGGCTGACCCATGAAACGCCGGGGCCGCAGAGGGCGGCGCTTGTAGATTCATCCAAATAAGGTGGGTCTTGTGCAGATAAGTGAGCTGCTGGCCCATGAGACGCTGCGGCTCATCCTGCTGACCGGGGAGCCGGTCGGCGAGATCACCGGCGTCGTGGTGACCGACCTGCCCCGGCCCGGCCGCTATCTGTCCGGCGGCGAACTGGTGCTCACCGGCATGATGTGGCGGCACCGGCCCGCCGACTCGGCCGTCTTCGTCGACCATCTCGTCCGGGCCGGCGTCACCGCCCTCGCCGCCGGAGACGCCCGCCTCGGCCACGTGCCCGAGGACCTCGTGGACGCCTGCCGCGAACGCGGCCTGGCCCTCGTCGAGGTCCCGATAGAGGTGTCCTTCGGCGCGGTCATCGACGTCGTCGACCGCCGGATGGCCGGGGAACAGCGCCTGGCCCTCGGCCGCCACCGCCGCATCTTCGCCGCCGTCGCCGAGGGCGCCGGGCTGCCGGAGTTCTTCCGGATGGCCCACGACGAACTCGGCGTGACCGGCGGCGTGATCTCCGCGACCGGCCGGGTGATCGCCGGAGAGGTCCCCGACGCCTCCCGGATGGCCTACGAGTTCCTGCGCGCCGTCCGGCTCCCACACGTGACCGCCGACCCCCGCACGATCTTCACCGTCGACCGCAGCCACCGCGTGGCCGGCTGGGCGCTGGTCCTGGACGGCGACGTCAACCCCGAGATCGGCTTCGAACTGGCCGCGTGCGTGGCCCTCGAACGCACCCGCATGGAAGAGGGCCGCCGCGTCGAACGGCGGCTGCTGGAACAGCTCATCGGCCTGGCCGGCAGCGCCGACCTGCCGGAGCTGTCGGCCCGGATGAGAACCTGCGGCCTCGACGTGGCCTCTCCCTACGCGATTGTGGCCTGCACGGCTCTGCGGGCCGCCGCCTCCGACGGCCCCGACGCCGCCACCCTGGGCGGGCTGGTCCTGGAGGAGATGCTCGACCGCACGGTCGTCGCGGTGGCCGCCGCCGACGCCGGGCTGGCCCTGGTGCCGCTGGGTGACTCCGTCGAGGAGCTGACCACGTCGCTGAAGGCGCGGCTCGCCGCGCTGAGCGCCCCGGGTGTCCGGCTCTCGGTCGGCGTCAGCGCCGCGCTGACCGGTCCGGCGGCGATTCGCGGGGGGATCGAGGAGGCGGGGTACGCGCGCCGGATGGCCGACGCCCGGGACGGCGGGCTGGTGACCAGCGACGAGATCTACACCCACGCGTTGTTGCTGGCTACGGTGCCTGACGATATTCGGCGGGGGTTCGCTTCGCGGCTGCTCGATCCGTTGTTCGGATATGACCGCAAACACCAGGCCGATTTGGTGCGGACCCTGTCGACGTTTCTCGATTGCGCGGGGTCGTGGAATGTCTGCGCGGAGCGGTTGCATGTGCACGTGAACACGGTGCGTTATCGCATCAGACGCGTGGAGGAACTGACCGGCCGGAATCTGACGACGATGGCCGACCGCGTCGATCTGTATCTGGCGCTCCGCGCCTCCTGAAGCCGTATGCGATGAGGCCGCGCCGACCTACACCTGGTAGGCGCGGCCTCATCTGTGGTTATCAGCAGTACTCGTCGTGCACCTGTTCACGGAATTCGTCTTCCGTGACTCGTTTGTCATCGGCGTCGATGACGTCGTTCGTGCCCGTCAGCGTCTCAGGCACATCGTCGACCCCGAATGCGGATCCGAACTGCAGGCCGTCCACCAGTTCCGCGGTCGCGTCGATCGCCTCGGGCACGGCGCTGCCCATCGATACCTCGACCTTCGCGAATCCCTGCGGGTCGTTCAGCGTGATCGGCCCACCGAACTGTTTCGCGTCCGAGGGCTGCGAAACCTTCCAGATCGCTTGCAGGGTCGCCTTGTCGGTCACCGTAAGCGCCGCGAGCTTTTCGCCGGGGCACAGCACGACCATGAACCGGATTTGTCCGTCGCCGTCTCTGCCGAAGCCGATGGGCCGCGGTATCGGATCACCGAGAACGGGCAGGAAGCACCCGGTCAGGAACAGCGCGCATACCGGCAGCAGGAGCGACCTCAGCCGACGAAATGCAGATCGGGAAGGACGGCGACTTAGCATGTGTACGTGTTTCCCGCCCTCTCGGCCTCCTTCTCATATCGGTTGTCGCACGGGTCCCAGAGTGGCTCGTTCAGATAGAAGACCAGGAAAGTGGGCCAGTAGTTTGTGTATGCGTACATGTCATGAAATTGCTTCGTATGCACGTATTCGTGATTGAGAAGAATCTGGCTGATTCTGCTGTAAGGCTTCGCCGTCAAGATCACCGAGCCCAGGGTGGTCGCTCCTCTGCCGAAATGTACGCCGCTGACGAGGTTGCTGCAGATCGTGATGTTTCTCGGGGCGTCATGGCAGTAGCCGCCCTGCTTCTCCGCCCACGCAATGAGTCGTTCTTCGAACTTGTCATAAGAGATCCATGGCATGGTCGAGCCGAGGAATTCATACAATGCCTTGGGCATCCCGGTGGCCTCTGAAAGCCATGTGGCGGCCACGCTGAATCTGCACGGGCCCGACTTGATGCTGTTTCCGCAGAAGAGCGAGCGCCATTCCTCCCATGCATCCTCGATTCTCCGCTGACACTCCGAGTCCTTCTTGTGTTTCCCTTCACTCAGGACATACCTGCAGTGCTCGAGTTCGGTGTCTAATTTCTTCTGCGCCTTCCACGCCTTTGCGACGTCCTTCCCCTTGACGCCTTTACCGCCGCTGGGAAGTCCGCTCAGCATCCAGTCGAGGCCCGCGAAGTCGTTGGTCTCGGCCATGGCGTCCAACGCCGCCAGAAAGTGCTCCTCGTCGCTCATCGAGGGGTTGTAACCGGCCAGGTAGCGCATTCTGGCGTCTTCGTTCATGCCCCAGTAGGGGACGCCTTCGACCAGCGGCTTCCCGTTCTCCATGACGCCGAGTTCCCGCGCCATGTCCTCGTTGAAATACATCCGGGGGTCGATCGGAACGTAGGCGTCCGCGAGGTTCTCCCAGTAGTTGCCCTCGAAATACTTGACGCACTTGTTGAAATCACCGTGGCAGGTCCCGCTCGAGTCGATCCCGAACCCCCCGCCGAGGTCCAGGTCCGGTATCGGCGGGTTGAAGTAGGCGTCGCAGTTGCTGAGGGTGCCGCGGCAGACGCCGTCGGCGTCGATGGTCACGTTGGGCACGGGCTTGGACGGGACCTTGGGAGCGTGCCCCGACGGGTCGATCATGGTGAGCGGCGAACCGAGTCCGTACGCGTACCGGTTGGCCCTGCCTGACGGCGCCGGGGCGAGGGTCATGGTGTCGCGGGAGGCGAAGGTGCCGGTGCCGGGCTGGTACCAGCGGGAGGCCATGTTGGACTTGCCGCTGGCCGGGTCGGTCCAGGAGCCCTGGTAACCGAGCTGCGGCCGGGCGCCGCCGGTGGCGAGGACCGTGCCGAAGGGGTCGTAGGAGGTGGAGCCCGACAGGCTGGTGGCTCCCGCGGTGAAGCCGGCGACGACGTCGCGGTGGTGGTCGGTCAGCTGGAACTGGGCGGTGGCGGCGCCGGTCTTGCTGGAGAGCAGTGCTCCGGTGGCGTCGCGGTTGTAGAGCTCCTGGACGGCCCCGGCGGCGTCGGTCACGGCGGTCAGGTCGTTGGAGGTGCCGCCGTATACGTACTTGGCGGTGGTCCCTGACTGGGTACGGGTGGTCATGCGGTCGAGGGCGTCGTAGATGTAGGTGGCGCCGCCGTCGGTGATCATGCGGTCGAAGGCGTCGAAGGTGGAGGTCGTGGTCAGGGCGCCCTTGGTGGCGGTGGCCTGGGTGCCGCGCGGGGTGTAGGTGTAGTCGGTGCCCGCGCCGGAGGTCAGGCGGTTGCGCTGGTCGTAGGTGAAGGTGTCGGCGCCCGCTCTGGTGCGGTTGCCGGCGGCGTCCCATTCGTAGGCCGTGGTGCCGGTGGGCGCGGTCCAGGAGGTGAGACGGCCGGAGTGGTCGTAGGTGTAGGAGTTGGCGCCCGCACCGGCGGTTCCGCTGGTGGCCTTGGAGGTCAGCCGGTCCTCGGCGTCGTAGCCGTAGGAGATCGAGGCCAGCGGGGCTCCGGCGCCCGTCTTGAGCACGTCGCCGGTCAGGCGGTTCAGGTCGTCGTAGGAGTAGGTGCGCTGCGGGCCGCCGGTGCCGTAAGTGGCGCCGGTGCGGCGGTCGGCGTCGTCGTAGCCGTAGCTGACGGTGACCCCGGTGAGCGGGTCGGTGGCGGTGGTGAGGCGGTTGTCGCCGTCCCAGGTGAAGCTGGCGGCACCGGCGGCGTCGGCGCGCTGGGTCAGGCGCCCGTTGGCGTCGTAGGCGAAGGTGGCCTGGTCGACGCCCGCCTTGGTGGTCCTGAGCAGGGCGCCCCGGTCGTTGAAGGCGAAGGTCAGGTCGCCCGCGGAGGTGACCCGGCCGGCCAGGTCGTAACCGAAGGTCTTGGCCTCCGTGGTGGCGCTGCCGCCGCCGCTGCCGGTCTGGCCGGTGAGGCGGCCGAGGTTGTCGAAGGTGCGGCTGATGACGACGCCACCGGGCTGTGACTGGGTGACCGCGTTGCCGTTCGCGTCGTAGCCGGTGGTCCAGGTGCGGTCGCCGGCGTTGGGATAGGCGGCGGTGGCCGGCTCGATCACCGATTCGACCAGGCCGAGGGTGTTGTACGTGGTGATGGTGGCGTTGCCCCGCCCGTCGGTGTAACGGGTCTGAGCGCCGGCCGCGTCGTAGCCGAACGACGTGGTGATCGACTGACCGGCCGAGACCGGCTCGACCATCTGGGTCAGCCGGCCGAGGGCGTCGTAGGCGGCGGTGTGGGTGTGGCCTTCCGCGTCCACGGTGCCGGTGGGGTGGCCGTCCAGGTCGAAGCTCAGGGCACGGGTGCGCAGGACGGTTCCCGAGTCGTCCTTGTTGGCGATCGAGGTCGGGCGGCCCGCCAGGTCGTAGGCGGTGGCGGTCTGGTTGCCGAGCGGGTCGGTGACGGTGGTCTGGCGGCCCGCCAGGTCGTACCCGAAGGCGGTGATCTTGCCGAGGGCGTCGGTGAGCTCGGTGATCTCGCCGAAGGCGTTGACCTCGGCCTCGGAGGTGTCACCGGTGGGGCGCTGCTCGGAGATCAGGTTGCCGGCGTCGTCGTATTCGGCGTGGCCGACGAGGGTGACGGCGGCCGGGTAGCGGTCGATCACGGTCGTGGTGATCTGGCGGCCGAGGTCGTCGTAGGTGGCTTCCGTGCGGCCACCGACGGGGTTGGTCTGGGAGAGACGTTCGCCGGTCAGCGTGTAGGTGAAGTCGGTGCGGCCCGCGGTCGCCCCGGTCGTGGCGGGCGGGTCGGTGACCCGGACGAGGTTGCCCAGGGCGTCGTAGGTGTTGACCCTGGTCGCCCCGAGCACGTCGGTGAAATCGACCGGGCGGCCCGCGTCGTCGTAGGTGATGGTCGCGGTCGGGGTGACGGCGGTGCCGCCGGGCCGGGTGTAGGAGGGGGCGGCGATCGACGTGTTCCGCCCGGCCTTGTCGAACGCCGAGACGGTCGTACGGCCTTCGGGGTCGGTGGCGTGGGTCTGGTCGCCGTAGGTGTTGAAGGCGTAACGGATGCTGGGCCGGTGGGCGACGGGAGCCGCGCCGTTCCGCTCGACGTTCACTGACGGTTGCTTCTGCTCCACCAGACGCCCGGCCAGGTCGTACCGGAACTCCGTGGTGTGACCGCCGGGGGAGGTGCTCTCGGTCGGGAAGCCGCGGTCGCCGTAGGCGACGGTCGTGACCAGGTCGTCGGCGCCGTTCTCGACGGTCGACTTCGTCCGGCGGTTGGCCGCGTCGTACTCGTAGGTGGTCACCTCGGCTTGAGGGCCGCCCCCGCCGGTCTTGGTCACGCTGACGACGTTGTCATTGCCGTCGTAGGCCATGACGGTCTTCCTGGCCAGGCCGGTGGGGTCGAGCGTGATCGACGTGACGCGGCCGGACTCGTCGACCTCGTAGTCGGCGCGGGTCTTGCCGCCTCCCGTGGTCACCCGGGTCGGGTTGCCGGCGGCGTCGTACAACAGGGACTCCAGTACCACGTCACGTGGGGTGGACGACCCGTTCAGATGGGCGTCGTCGGCGATCTTCTCGGCGATCAGGTCGTCGGTGAAGTAGGTGTACCGGGTGGTGCGGCCGATGGCGTCGGTCTGTGACGACAGGCGGCCGTTGTTGTCGTACGCGTACGACAACAGCACCACGTCGGCGGCCGGCTGCGGCGCCGTCGGGCTGCCCGTCCAGTCCTTCAGCACCTCCGTGGCCAACTGCCCACGGGAGGTGTAGGTGTAGGCCAGTCGCGTCCCCACCTCGTTGGTCGCCAGTACCTGAGCACCTCGGTGGTTCCAGGCGTACTCGCGTACTCCGCCCTCGGGATCGGTCGTCGTCTCGACCCGGCCGTAGTCGTCGTAGGCGAAGGTGGTCTGCCGGGGTGCGTCACCGCCGGTCAGGTCGGAGGCCGTCTCGGTCAGCGGCCGGCCGTCGGGGTCGTAGGTGTAGGTCGTGCGTCCGGTGTGGGTCACGCCGGTGATCTCGTTCTCGATCGCCGGCTCGGTCCGGGTGGCGACGCGGCCCCGGGCGTCGTAGGCGATCGTTGTGGTGTTCCCGGACGGGAAGTCGTCGGAGATTTCTGTCTGGGTGGTCTGCCGGCCGATCGCGTCATAGGTGTACGTCGTCACCAGCCCCGTCGGGTTGGTCTCCTCGGCCAGGTCTCCTGAGGCGTTCTGGCGGTACGTCCACTCCCCGCCCTCTGCGTCCACCTTCTTCTTCAGCAGGCCCGCCGGCACCGTTCCGCCGCCGACCGCCGCCTCGGTGCCATCGGTGTACGTCAGCGTCAGCCCCGGCCCGTCGTCCGTCGGCCGGGTCTCCGACACCATCTCGCCGTGGGTGTTGTACGTCCAGGTGGTCGCGTAAGTGTCGTCGGTGGCGCTGGCGGAACGGGCGTCCCGGCGCACGCTGGGCTGGTCGTTACGTGGGTCGAACTGGTCTTCGTGCTCTTCGTACTCGACCCATTCCCACGAGCAGTTGCCCACGGACCGGCAGCGGTGCAGCCCGACCAGATTGCCCCGGGGGTTGTACTGCTGCCGGCTCACGTTGCCGTTCCGGTCGGTGATCTCCGAAAGGTAGCCGCCGGTGTCGTACTCGTAGCTCACGGTCTTGTTGAGCTGGTCCTTGGCCGAGATCAGCCGGGAGCCGCGCCACGGGTCCGCCACGTAGACCAGCGTCCCGTCATGCGGGTCGGTGACCGTGGTCGTCCGGGTCGTCTGGGTGTCGGACACCTCGGCGTCGACCGGGTTGGACAGCTCCCACTGGCCGCCGTCCTTGTCGGTGTGGGTGAGCAGGCGGCCGCCGTCCTTGCGGTAGGTGTTCTGCGCCCAGACGCGGCCCGACGGCGTGGTGATCTTGGTGATCTGGCGGCGGGCGTTCTTGGTGGTCCAGTGGGTCTGGACCTCTTCGGTGCTCAGGTGCTTGCCGTAGAAGGCGAACTCGTCGATGTCGCCGTCGAAGCCGAACACCCCGCTGCTGCCGGTGCTGAACGGCCAGCTCGCCGAGCCGAAGCCCGAACCGATGCGGGCGTCCCACTGGCCGAGATGGGCGATCTGCGCGGACAGTGAGCCGACGAGCTGCCCGTCGAGGTAGAGGCTCTGCGTGTTGCGCGCGCCGGCCAGCACCACGTGGTGCCACTGGCCGTCGTTCACCGTTCCGGTCGTGGTGATCGGCGCTGCGGTGCCGGTCCAGAACTGACCGCGGAGCTTGCCGTCGGTGCCGACGTAGATCGCCGGGGTGTAGGCCGTCGGGGTCGACCCCGCCGAGTTCTGGTAGCCGAAGATCGTGCCCGACGCGGTGGTGCGGAACCACGTCTCCAGCGAGACGTCACCGCCCTGGCCGTTCACCGCGCCGCTGGGCAGCGACACGTAGGACGAACCGGCCGTGCCCTCGAACCGCATCGCCTTGTCGTCGGTCTCCTCCAGCGGCGCCCCGATTCCGGTGGCGAGGTCGGCGGTGGCGCCGGCGATCTTCGCGTGTCCCACCCGCCAGACCGTGCCGACCTCGTTGGTCACCGTGGTGCCGAGGGCGCC
The DNA here is from genome assembly GCF_005233835.1 of Herbidospora galbida. Taxonomy (GTDB): domain Bacteria; phylum Actinomycetota; class Actinomycetes; order Streptosporangiales; family Streptosporangiaceae; genus Herbidospora; species Herbidospora galbida. Next base: position 18,304 of record NZ_SZQA01000040.1, read on the forward strand.
GGCCGTCTCGTTCAGGCGCCAGTAGCCGCGCGGGCCCGAGTCCATGACCGCGCTGCGGTAGCGGGAGTCGTTGCCGTACTCGTAGGTGGTGCACTGCGTCCCGGCCCCGGGAGCGCACACCTTGGTGAGCAGGTCGCCGGTGTAGGTGTAGGTCCAGGTGAGGGGGGTGCCGGTGGTGCCGCCCGTCCCGCCCGAGCCGCCGTTGGTGACGTTGAGGTCGTCGACGGTGACGACCACAGGGGCGTTGGTGGAGGTTCCGGACAGGTACGACCCGAAGCCGATGCCGCCGGCGGTCTGGAGCGCGGCGGTGCCGTCGGTCGCGGTGACCTGCCAGCTGCCCGGCTCGCTGCCGGAGGCGGGCCAGATCTTGGCCTGGACGGTGGTGGGGGAGGTGCCGCTGACCTTGACCCGCATCTTCAGCGGGGTTCCGGCGGTGTGGGTGAGGCCCGAGACGGTGGTCTCGGTGGCGAGCAGCGTCTCAGCCTGGGAGTTGTCGACGCGGCTGGGCGCGAGGACGACCGAGCCGTTGGCGAGCAGGCGCGCCCGGACCCGGTAGTCGCCCTGGCCGGCGACGCTCCGCCCGATGCCCCACAGGTAGATGCCGTTGCCGGTGGCCGCCTTGTCGCTGCCGACGCTGAAGGTCATGTCGGAGGTGGTCAGTGCCAGGGCCGGCAGGTAGGCGCGCCGGTTGGCGCCGGTGGCCGGCATGGCCAGCTTCGCGCCGCCGCCGTCGACGCTGTAGTTGGCGGCGCTGCCCGTGGCGGTGTAGGTACCACCGACGTCGGCCGTGCCGAGTCCGCCGGTCACCGTCCGGGTGAACGCGTCGGTGGCCGAGGCCGGGGGCGTGACGGTTCCGCCGACCGGGTCGGTGGAGACGGAGGTGATGTGGTCGCCCGTCCAGCCGAAGTTGAGCGAGCGGCCGCCGGTCGCGGTGACCTTCGACAGCTTCCCCGCCGTGTACGTGAGCGTCTGGCTGCGGCCCCGGTGGTCGGTCACCTGGGTCAGGCGTCCCGCCGAGTCGAACCAGTAGGAGGTCGACTCCTTGTCCATGAGCCGCCAGCCGCCGCCCGACTGGGTGGCGAGGGTGGCGTACATGCCCTCGGGGGCGGCGTAACCGCCGCCGGGCTTCTCCGCGAAGCGCCACTGCCGGCCGTCGGGATAGGTGATCAGGACCGTGTTGCGCCGCGGCTCGTTCACCAGGCGGGTGTCCCACCGGCTGGTCCAGCCCGCGCCGAACACGCCGTCGGTGCGGGGGTCGAGGCTGTTGTAGGTACGGGTGACCGACAGCGGCGGGCCGACCGTCGGGATCGACACATCGGTCGCCGCGGTCGTGTAGTTGCCGGTGACGTGGTCGAACTCACGGCCGTCGGTGCCCTCGGCGAGCAGCGAGTTGATCGTCGCCTGCTCGGGGGTGGTGGTGAAGGTCCGCCACGGCGAAGTGCTGGTCGTGGCGGTGGTCGCCGCCTGGGAGTACCAGTAGTAGGTGCGTCCCCACTTCAGCTTGTCGGGCGGCACGGTCCAGGAGCCCTTGACCCAGGTCGACGCCTCACACCAGATCCAGTTTCCGGGAGTGCCCTCACAGACCTGGTACCAGTAGTTCGTCGCCGCCTCGCCCGGCGCCTTGGCGTAGGCCGACAGGGCGGGGGTCAGCGAGCCGACCTGGGTGTTGTCGATGGGGTTGTAGGACACGAAACTCAGCGACGCGACCGGCATCGAGGTGACCCTGGCCGGTATCCACGACGACCACGACGAGGTGTTGGTTCCGTCGGTGGCGCGGACCCGGTATTCCATGGTCTGGCCGTCGGACAGCTCGCCCGAGGGGACGGCGACCGTGGCCGTTCCGCCCGAGGCGACGCCGGAGGCGGAGTTCTCCCACACGGTGGTGCCCCCGACCCGCACCTCGAAGTCGGCTTGCAGCGTGCCGCCGTCGGGGTCGCTGAGCGGGGCCGAGATGACCGGGGTCAGCGAGGTGATCACGCCGCCGTTCTCGGCCTCCACCTGGGGAGCGACGCTGGGCGTGGGAACCGCCGGCGCCGAGCCGAACGCGTAGGTGATCGACAGGACCGGCTCGATGCCGCTCTCCTCCGACCGCAGCGTCTGGACCGCGGAGGCCGAGGTCTTGCTGAGCTGGAAGCCGTAGTTGCTCGCCCCGTCGGCCCACGCCTGAACGATGGAGGCCACGTTGAACCGTGAATAAGGACAGGCGGCGTTCGAGCTGGTGGCGGACCCGGTGCTGGTGACGGTCGGCTGGTTGTTCCACGTCGTGCTGAAGGAGAAGCTGCCCGTCAGCCGCTTGGCGGTCATCGTGGCGCAGGGGGAGAGCAGATGGGCGACCTCGAGCGTCGCCTCCGTCACCGTGGCGTCCCACAGATTGGGCAGGTCGAACTCGATCAGCGACCGGTAGGCCCAGCTGCTCGACGACTCGCCCACCTGCAGCTGGGTCATGCCGTCGTGTGTGGTGTTGGCTAGGTTGTTGTAGACGTAGGTGTCCTTGCCCGACCACCGCGTGACCGTGGGGTCCACCGTGACCGGATATTCCGTGTCCGGATCGGCCAGGAATTCCGGATCAGGCTCGAGAACCAGGGTCTGACGCCCGCCCTTTTCGACGATCGTCGTGTCGATCTCCGCGACGTCGCCGTGCTCCCCTTCATCGCCGGACGAGTCGTACATGAACGGTCTGGCCGCGCGCGCGACGACCCGGCCGGCCTCGGACGTCACGTCGAGACCACCACCGGCGTTCTCGGTCAGGACGAGCCCCTCGCCCTCGACGTCCATGCTGACCTTCACCGGCCCGTCGGGCCGCTCACGCAGGACGACATCCTGCGTGAACCCTCCCGGGAGCATGGTCAGGACCAGGTCGGCGTTCTCGCCCGCCGCGTCGACGTAGGTGGCTTTGCTCCCCTTGACGACCGGCTTCGGCAGCGGCTCCGGCCAGGTGAAGTCCACCGACTCGCCGCCCTCCAGGCTCATCCGGGCCAGCGGCGCCGCATCCCCGCCCGCCGAGAACTCCACGTCGGCCTTGCCCGCCTTGGCGCGCAGCACCTTGTCACCGCCGCCGTCACCGCCGACCAGCGAGGTGTCGACGGGGACCCAGTCGCCGTCCCGCCTGACCCGGTTGATCCCGGTGCTCATCTCGGTGGTGAAAGTGCCGTCCGCGTTCGCGTAGGTGAGCGACGACTCGGTGGTCGCCGACTCGACCAGCACGCGGTCGCCGGTCTTGCGGGCCTCGGCGCTCGCGGCCGGACGGTCGGCGTCGAGACCGGTCAGGTCCCCGGCGGTCCCCGTCAGTTCCTCAGGTAATGGAGGTGGCTTCAGCAGTCCGCCCGTCGCGGGCTGGCCTGAACTCTTATGGCGACTCTCGCGAGGTAGAGCGTCACGTGGTGCGGTGGAGTCCTGCTTGACAGGTTCAGACGTCAGGTCGGTGGCTGCCGGGCCGGTCAGGTGGGCCCGGCCGGCCGCGCTCCCGGCCAATTGCCGGGGAGGGTCGACCCCGACGCCGGTGCTGTCCGACAGGGTCAACAAAGGTAACCCGGTGGAGGCCGCGGCAGATTGCACGGGGAGGAAAAGCAGCCCGGGAAGGATTGCCGCGATTATGGGAATCGTCGTCCGGACATGAAAAAGGGCGCGCGAAAGCCTTGGCGCGAATGGGGGCATGGAAAGAGCACGCTCCGAGGTCGGGGGGCACGGGGGAACTTTCCCGCCGCTCCCTTCGCGCCGTCGCGACTGGAGCGATCTACGTCGAGGACGTTACGGTAGAGATCAACAAGGAGCAAGACTTTTCTTTATGTCCGGCTTATTGATGTTTTTCGTAGATGGCAAAACCGGCTTCGTGTGCTGTCCGAAAACAAAAAGAATCGCGGCACTGGCCAGTGCCGCGATTCGATGTTCATGCTGTGGCCGGGGATCCGGTCCGAGTCCCGGTGCCTGGGGTCGGCTGGGGGAGGCTCACATGGGGTTCACACTAGGAAACTTCCCTTGACTTTCCTGACTCACGTAACGAGTCAGCAGCATTCCAGGCTGTAAGGGCGCAAGGGGGACGAAGCGGCGCTGGCGGCCGTAGCATTGATCCCTGCGGCGGTGGTAACCGCAACTAGGGTCGTAAGAGCAAGCATGATCAGGCGGCGTCGCACGGTGGGGCTCCCGTCGGGTCTAGAGGTTCTTGCATTTTTCCAGGGGGTGCTGGTGACCGGTCAAGATCTAGTGGGTCAGCGCATCAAGACCATCCGCCGACAGCGGGGGCTCTCTCAAGCGCAACTCGCACATCCTGAGCTGTCCGACAGCTATGTTTCCCTAATTGAGAGCGGTAAGCGTACCCCTACTCCGGCAGTTCTGGAGCTCCTGGCTCAAAAACTCGACTGTTCTCTCACTTATCTCGTCAACGGCGTCACCGCCGAACAGATGGAAGAGATCGAGGTCGGCCTGCGATTCGCGCGGCTGGCGCTGGAGAACGGCGAGGCCCAGGAGGCCCGCCGCCGCTACACCGAACTTCTCACCGACACCAGCCTCACCGGGCTGGCCCAGCTCCGCCAGGAGGCCGAATACGGCTGCGCCCTGGCGACCGAGTCGTGCGGCGACCGAGCCGAGGCGATCCGCCTGCTGAAGGGGCTGCGCGCCGACACCGAGCGGCCGATGACGGTCGAGTGGCAGGTGGCCGTCGCGGTCGCGCTCTGCCGGTGCTACCGCGACGAGGGCGAGCTCGGCGAGGCCGTGCGGGTGGGTGAGGCGCTGCTCGGCGGGAACTCCCGCCCCGCCTGGACCGACGCCCTGATCGAGCTGGGCTCGACCCTGCTCTCGGTCTACCGCACCCGCGGCGACCTGCTGCGGGCCCGCCACTTCGCCTCCGAGCTGCTGTCGGCCGCCGAGCTCCTCGGCACCCCCCGCGCCATCGTCGCCGCCTCGTGGAACGCGGCGTTCGTCGCCCAGGAGACCGGCCGCGGCGAAGAGGGCATGAGCCTGCTCGAGCGGGCCATGGCCATCCAGTCGGAGAACGGCGGCGACCCCCGCAACCTGGCCCGCCTCCGGGTGGCCTACGCGACCATGATCGTCCGCACCCGCGCCACCGACGTCGAGGCCGGCCGCGACCTGCTCCTGCGCGCCCTCCGCGAGCTCGGCGAGTCGTCGGCCTCCGTGCTCGACAAGGCCCGCTGCAACATCGAGCTGGCCCGCGCCGAGCTGGCCCTGGGCCACCCGCGCGAGGCCGTCCAGTACGCCCGCATCGCCGACGAGGCGCTGCGCGAGTCCGGCGGCGAGCACTGGGCCGACGCCAACCTCGTCCAGGGGCAGGCCCTCCTGCTGCTCCACGAAGACGAGGAGGCCGCGGTGGCGCTGGGCAACGCCAGCGAGTCGTTCGACCCGGCTCCGATGCGCCGCAGGGCCCAGAGCTGGATGACCGTGGCCGAGGCCTACGACCGCCTCCACGACCATGACCAGAGCATCCTCGCCGCCCAGAAGGCGCTGGCCTGCGTCGGCCTGTGACCTGTGTCTCCTGCGCGTGATCCCCGTCTTCGCCTGGCCGGTGAAGGCGGGGATTCGCGCCTGATCATCCAGGCCGGGGTCGCCTGGGGCACAGAGGAGGCCGACGGGCCGGTCGTCCGGGAACGGGCTCACGGTGAGACCACCGCCCCGCGTCGGTAGCCTTAGGGCGCCATGAAGAGTTCACCGATCGTCGCCGTTCTGGCCGTCGTCGCGGCACTTCTGCTGCCCTCCGCGCCGGCCGCCGCGCACACCTCTCTGCGCAGCAGTGATCCCGCCGAGAACACGCGGGTCACCGCGTTGCCCAGGGTGACGCTCGAGTTCAGCGAGTCGGTGCGGTTCCCCGCCGTCGTGCTGACCGGGCCCGACGGCGAGCGCTACGAGAACGGGAAGCCCCGGGTCGACGGGCGCAAGGTCCTCCAGGACGTCGGGCCCGCCTCGGCGCTGCCCTCCGGGGCCTACACGATCGCCTATCGCGTCGTCTCCCGTGACGGGCACCCCGTCGAGGGCGAGATCCCGTTCACCTACGCGCCGGTGTCCTCCGTGCGGGGGGCGGTTCCGGCCACTCCGCAGCCGGTGCAGGCCGCCGCCGCGCCCACCGAGAACGCCCCCGGGAACACCGTCGCGCCCGCGGAGGACGAGCAGATTCCCGCCTGGATCTGGATTGTGATCTTCGGGATCGCCGGCATCGGGATCGGCATGGCCTTCAGTATGCGTAAGAAGCCATAATGGCCGGAATGTCCGATGGGAAGGCCGCCCGGATGAACCGTACCGTCCGGCTCGCGATCGCGGGCGGGTGCGCCGCCGCCGGGGCGCTGGTTGTCGGCATGGTGGCGGGGGGCGCGGCCACGCCGCGGGTCATCCCGGGGCTGCCCGACGAGGGCACGCTCACCCGGTGGATGGTCCCGGTCTCCAAGCTCGGCATGGACGTCGCCGGGCTGGTCACCGTCGGGCTCCTGCTCATGGCCGCCGCGCTGCTGCCCTCCGACAAGGGACTGCTCGGCAAGACCGCCCTCGGCCACGTCAAGGCGGCCAGCTGGTCGGCCCTGGCGTGGGGCGGGGCGGCGGCGCTCAACCTCGTCTTCGGGCTGTCGCAGTCGCTCGGCCAGCCGGTCGGCGTCGTGCTCGACGGCAATCAGCTGACCAGCTACGCGGGGCAGACCCCGCAGGGCATCGCCCTCACGCTCGTCGTGCTCTTCTCGGTCTCGATCGCGCTGTTCGCGCGGGGGGCCATCACCGTCGGCGCGGCCGGCGGGCTGCTGGTGTTCTCGCTGGCCACGCTGCTTCCGCCGGCGCTGACCGGGCACTCCTCCAGCGCGCCCAACCACGGGCTGGCGACCACGTCGGTCGCCTTCCACCTGCTGTTCCTGGCCCTGTGGGTCGGCGGGCTCGGGCTGCTCTGCTACCACGCCCTGCGTGGCGGTGACCGGCTCTCGACGGCCGCCGATCGCTTCTCCCGCATGGCGTTCTGGTGTTTCGTCGGGGTCGGCCTGTCGGGGCTGGCGTCGGTCGCGGCCCGCATCGCCTCGGTGTCGGCGCTGTTCACCTCCGCGTACGGGGTGATCCTGCTCCTCAAGATCGTCGCGTATGCCGTGCTCGGCGGCGTCGGCTGGTGGCACCGCAAGCGGACCCTGCCCGATCTGGCCGCCGGGCGGCCCGGGGCGTTCGTCAAGCTGGTGCTGGGCGAGATCATGCTGATGGCCGGCACCGTCGGCATCGCCGTGGCGCTCGCGCAGACCGCCCCGCCGCCCGTCGAGACGCTGCCCACCGACCGGGCCTTCGACCTGCTCGGCTACGTCATGCCGCCGCCGATCTCGTTCACCAACCTGCTCACGCTCTGGTGGTTCGACCTCTTCTTCGCTGTGATCGCCGCGGTCCTCGGGGGCCTGTACGCCGCCGGGGTCGTCCGCCTCGTCCGCCGGGGCGACAAGTGGCCGCTCGGGCGGTCGCTGGCGTGGGGCCTGGGGATCCTGATCCTCGTGCTGACCACCCAGAGCGGCGTGGCCCGCTACGCGCCGGTGCTGTTCAGCGTCCACATGACCGAGCACATGATCCTCTCGATGCTGGTGCCGATCTTCCTGGTGCTCGGCGCCCCGGTCACGCTGGCGCTGCGGGCGCTGAAGCCCGCCGCGCGACGGGGCGACCGGGGGCCGCGCGAGTGGATCACCGTCGTCCTGCACAGCCGGGTCGCCAAGTTCGTCGCCCACCCGGCCATCGCGACCGCCCTGTTCGTCGTGTCGACGTACGCGCTCTACTTCACGCCGCTGTTCGAGTCGGCCATGGAGGAGCACCTCGGGCACATCGCCATGTCGCTCCACTTCCTGCTGGTCGGCACCCTGTTCTTCTGGGTGATCGTCGGGGTCGACCCGGCGCCGAACCAGCTGCCCTACTTCGGCCGCCTGCTCCTGCTGTTCGTCACGATGCCGTTCCACGCGTTCTTCGCGATGGCGATCATGAGCATGGGCAGCGTGCTGGCCGCCGACTGGTACGAACAGCTCGGCCGCACGTGGGGGGCGTCGTCGCTGTCCGACCAGAACACCGGCGGGGCCATCGCCTGGGGCTTCGGCGAGATCCCCACGCTGATCGTGCTCATCGCGCTGGCCATCCAGTGGTGGCGGGCCGACGAGCGGGTCGCCCGGCGCCAGGACCGCAAGGCCGACCTGGTCGCGGCACGTACGGGCGGCAGCGGCGACACCGAGCTCGACGCCTACAACGACTATCTGGCAAAGCTCAACAAGCGTGACCAAAAGCGGTAGCGGGCATCACCATCTGGGTTCGGCAAACCCTAAGCAAACGGCAACCGTTCCTTGAGTCTCACCCGTTAGCGTCGCCGGTGAAGATCAGGGGAGTTGGAGAGCTTTGTCCGAAGAACTGCGGCTGCGCGAGGGCGGCGGGCTCAAGCCCGCCCTCGAGGAATACCTGGGCGACTGGTCGGTCAGGACCGGCATCGCGGTCGAGACGTGGGCGCTGCCCGACGCGCCGCTGCCGTGCGCCGTCGTGCGGGGGGTCTGCGCCGTGGTGACCGAGGCGCTCACGAACGTCGAACGCCACAGCGGCGCCCGCCACGTCGCCATCGCCGTCACGGTCGGCGACACGGGCCTGCGCATGACCGTCAGCGACGAGGGCGTCGGCTTCTCCGAGGGCACCACCGGCCGGGGGCTGGCCGCCATGAAGGCGAGCTTCGTCGAGATCGGCGGCACCCTGTCGATCAACAGCGTGCTGGGCTCCGGCACGACGCTGAGCGGCGTCGTGCCGAAGCGGGCGCTCAGGGGAGCGTGAGGATCTCCACGCCCGAGTCGGTGACCAGCACGGTGTGCTCGAACTGGGCGGTGCGCTTGCGGTCCTTGGTCACGGCCGTCCAGCCGTCGGACCAGATCTCGTAGTCGATCGTGCCGAGGGTCAGCATCGGCTCGATCGTGAAGGTCATGCCCGGCACGAGCGTCACCGCGAGCGACGGGTCGTCGTAGTGGGGGACGATCAGGCCGCTGTGGAACGAGTGGGCGATGCCGTGGCCGGTGAAGTCGCGGACCACGCCATAGCCGAACCGCTTCGCGTAGGCCTCGATCACCCGGCCGACGATGTTGAGCTGCCGGCCCGGGGCGACGGCCTTGATCGCGCGGTTGGTGGCCTCGCGGGTGCGCTCGACGAGCAGGCGCGACTCGTCGTCGACGTCGCCGCACAGGAAGGTCGCGTCGGTGTCGCCGTGGACGCCGCCGATGAAGGCGGTGATGTCGATGTTGACGATGTCGCCGTCGTTGAGGACCGTGTCGTCGGGGATGCCGTGGCAGATGACCTCGTTGATCGAGGTGCACAGCGACTTGGGGTAGCCGCGGTAGCCGAGCGTCGAGGGGTAGGCGTCGTGGTCGAGCAGGAACTCGTGGCCGATGCGGTCGAGCTCGTCGGTGGTCACACCCGGCGCGACGTGCTTGCCGACCTCTTCCAGAGCCTGGGCGGCGATCCGCCCGGCGATCCGCATCTTCTCGATCGTCTCGGGGGTCTGCACGTCTGACGCGCCGCGTTTCGGCTCCTTCTTCCCCACGTATTCCGGACGCTCGATGTGCGCGGGAACCTTGCGGGTGGGCGAGATCCGCCCGGGCCGGAGCAGTGTCGTCATGCGCGCAAGTCTATGTGCGCGCGGAAGGGGCAAGATGGCCGATGTGAGCGAGCAAAATGGACACTGGTGGTTCTGTCTCAAGCACATGCGCGTCGAGGGCGACCAGGGGTGCCCCAACAAAGACCGCATGGGGCCCTACGACACCGAGGCCGAGGCGGCCAACGCGCTGACGACGGCCTCGGCCCGCAACAAGGCCTGGAAAGACCAGGACAAGGACTGGGACGACGACTAGATCCGGGGCGCGTGGCCGGGCCGGGATCGTTCTCAAGCCGACTTCCGTTACGGCTCCGCCTACCCCGGCCCCGGCCGCCGTCCATCCGCGGCGCCGCACCCGGCACTCCCCGGCCGCGCCGCTTCGTCGCCGCGACGGCCCGGAGGCCGGGCGCTCCCCGCTGACGTGTTCAGACCACCGCGTAGGCCCGGACCGGGAAGGTGCCCATCCCCGCGACCAGGGGCGGGGCCGCGTGGAAGCGGAAGCCCGACGCCGGGAGCGACCCCAGGTTGGTGAGGTGCTCGACGATCGGGATGCCCGCGCCGAGCAGGGTCGTGTGGGCCGGGCGGTCGCCCTTCGGGGGAGTGGCGTCGATGTTGAACGAGTCGATGCCGACCAGGACCGCGCCGCCCGCCACGAGGGCCGCCGAGGTCTCGGCGGTGAGGTGGGGGTGGCCGGAGAAGTAGGCGTCGGTGCCCCAGTGGGTGTCCCAGCCGGTGTGGAAGAGGACGGCCTTGCCCGCGACGTCGAGGTCGCCCGGCAGGTCGACGCCCTTCACGACCACGCCGTCGAGGTCGGCCAGCTTCTCCAGGGGGAGCCCCGACAGGTCGGCGCCGTCGGCGAAGCGGTGGTGGGGGCTGTCGAGGTAGGTGCCGGTGTTGGCGGCCATCGTGATCGTGCCGATGAAGAACTCGGTGCCCTCGGCGTAGAGGTCGCGGGAGGCCTCCCGGCTCAGGTGCACGCCCATGACCGGCGCGGGGATCCCCGGATAGGTGATCATCCCCTCGACGATGCGGTGGCTCAGTTCGATGAGGCTCATGACTTCCGTGCCGCCCTTCGCGCGATGAACCGGCTGAGGGTGAGAACGCCGATGGCGCTCCACACGATGTTGAGGATCGCCGACGGCCAGGCGCCGTGATATCCGCTGTTGATCGCCAGGGCGGCCGCGCCGCCGAGGTTGATGGCCTGGTAGGCCAGACTGTCTCCGGTCATCCTGGACGTGGAGACGAGGCCGTAGGCGATGAGGAGGGCGATCGCGCCGAGTGTGCCGATCGCGGTGATGAACGTTGACATTTGCCCCTCATGTTCGCGGTATGTCCATTTGAAGGGCAAGTGAAGAATTCTTAAGCGGCCAATAAGCTTCTCTACATGGAAATCGATCCCCGACGGTTGCGGATCCTCCATGAGGTCGCCCGTCGCGGTGGCGTGATGAAGGCCGCCGAAGCGCTCCACCTGACTCCGTCGGCCGTCTCCCAGCAACTGGCCCAGCTCGAACGCGAAGTCGGCCTTGCCCTGCTCGATCGCTCCCAGCGCCGCATCTCCCTGACCCCGGCGGGGCGGGTGCTGTCGGCGTACGGCGAGCGGATCGAAGAACAGCTCTCCGAGGCGCGCAACGAGCTCAACCGCTTCACCGAACGCCTGTCCGGTCCGGTGACCATCGCGGCCTTCCCGACGGTGATCAGGCACCTGCTGGTGCCGGCGCTGCGGGTCCTCGCCGAGCGGCATCCCCGGATCGTCCCGGTGATCCACGAGGTGTACGGCAGCGACGCCCTCCAGGAACTCCGCCTGGGCGCGGTCGACCTGGTGGTGACCGAACGCGACATGAGCACCCCCGCGCCGTCGCTCCCGTCGATGACCCGGCACCGGCTCTACGACGACGAATACCGGATCGTGGCCCCGCCCAGCCTCGACCACATCCCCGCCGACGTGTCTGAACTGGCCGACCTGCCGTGGGTGGCGGGGGTGTCGTTCCAGGCGTGCGGCGCGGCCCTCGAACGGCTCAGCCAGCTCCACGGCTTCGAGCCGCGGCGCACCCACGTCATCTCGGAGTTCCCGCCGGTGCTCAGCCTGGTCGCGGCGGGGCACGGGGTGGCGATCGTGCCCTCGCTCGCCCTGCTCGACTTCCCGCGTGGCGAGGTGGTGGTGACCGGGATCCACGAGGTGGGGTCGCGGCGGATCGAGGCGCTGACCCGCGTGAGCCGGACGCGGTCGGGGGAGCCCGACCCGGTGCAGGCGGTGGTCATCGAGGTGCTGCGGGAGGCGGCGGAGGAACTGACCGAGCGGGTGGCGATCCTCAGCGCCTCGCTGGAGGCCCATTGAACCCGCCGCGCCGGGAGGAAGGCGCTCTGCGGCCGGGGGCGGGCCTGCTCGCGCTCAATCCGGCACTCGTGGACCGCTGATTCTGTCCGCCAGGCGGGCCAAGCGTTCTCGCAGGCCCTTCCTCGGGGCCTCTCCGGCGGCCATGCTCACCAGGTGCTGGGCTCCGTCGAAGGTCAGCGGGGCGGTCAGCCGGGGGACGGCGAAGGCGTCGTGGGCCAGGGCCTCCAGCTCCGGGTCGCCGCCGTCGATGGCCAGGATGGTCGCGCCGGTCTTGCGGGCGTCGGCGACCCGTTCGAGCAGAGGCGCCGGGGCCTCGGTCTCCGACACCACCACCAGCGTCTCGCCCCGCCGCGCCTCCAGCAGGCGGTCGACGCCCACCCGCAGGTGCGGGGGTGCCGTGAGGTCGGGGGACCAGCGGACCAGCGTCGGGGTCAGCTGGGTCAGGCCCGACAGGCGGGCCTCGTCGGCCAGGTGGGCGGTCAGGTGCCACGGCTCGTCGTCGGGGGTCCCGGCGATCAGCAGGCCTCCGGGGGAGCGGGTGGTGCGCATCGCCCTGCCGAGGGCGCGGGCCCGGTCGGGCCATTCGGTGGAGTCGAGGGCCTCGCGGAGGAGGCTGACCGCTTCGGCGTCCATGGCGCCCATCGTGCCTCAGGGGGTGGGAGCGCACGGGGCGCTTCTGTTTTTCCGGCCCCGGACAATTCGCCTGACTCGGTACTTGACTCGCGTCTACTCGCGGGTAACCATCGGCTCACGGCGCCGTCCCCCGAGAAGTGATCCCGTGAAGGGCGGCATGTCCCATGCGTCTTCGAGTCCGTGCAACCGTGCTCGCGATCGCGGCCCTCCTGCTCCCCCTCCTCCAGGTGCTCGCCCCCTCGGCCGCCCGGGCCGCCGCGCCCGGCGACGTCGTCGAGGCCACCCCGACCACCGTCTACCTCGCCCCCGGGCGGCTGCTGGAGGTGCCGGTCAGGGCCTGGCACCTCCGTTATCGGTCGACCTCGGCGGTCGGGGGGTCGAACGTCGTCTCCGGTACGTTGCTCGTCCCCAAGTCCGGATATTTAGGTAAACGTCCCATCGTCGGGTACGCCGTCGGCACCCACGGCCTCGGCGACCAGTGCGCGCCCAGCGCCGCCATGGCCAACGGGACCGAGCTCGAACTCGCCTTCGTCAGCCTCATGCTGCTCAAGGGCTGGGCCGTGGCGGTCACCGACTACGAGGGGCTGGGGACGCCGGGAGACCACACGTACATGGCGGGCAGGTCCCAGGCGCACGCGGTGCTCGACTCGATCCGGGCGGCCACCCGGGTGCCCGACGCGGGGCTGGCGAGCGGCGGGCCCGTGGTGATCATGGGGTACTCGCAGGGCGGCGCGTCGGCGGGGTGGGCGGCCCAGCTGCAGCCGTCCTACGCCCCCGAGCTGCGGCTGCGCGGGGTGGCGGCGGGCGGCGTGCCGGCCGATCTGAAGAAGGTCGCCGAAAACGTCGACGGCGGCGGCGACTTCGGGCTGGCCGCGGCGGCGGGCCTCGGGTTCGACGCGGCCTACCCCGAACTGCGGCTCGCCGACTACCTCACCCCCGAAGGGGCCGCCCTGTTCGCCGACGCCCGCGACGACTGCGTCGACGACCTGCGCGACAAGCTCGCCGGGCGGACCCTGACCGACCTCACCACCCAGGACGTCATGAACCGGCCCGACTGGTCGGCCCGCCTCCAGGAGAACCGCCTCGGCGCGACCAGGCCCTCGGTGCCGGTGTTCGTCTGGCACGGCACCGGCGACGAGATCATCCCGATCGGCGTCAGCCGCACGCTGCGCTCCGAGTGGTGCGCGAAGGGGGGCACGGTGACGTGGACGAGCGTCCCGGCGCCCAGCCACGTGCTGGGGGCGGTCGAGGGCGGGCCGCTGGCGATCGCCTGGCTGGCCGGGCGGGTGCTCGGCCTGCCGGCGTTCGGCAACTGCTGAGACGCGGGGATGACGTCGGCCGGACAGGGTGTTGTGCCTGGCATGATCGAGAACATGGCCGACCAACTTGAAGATGTGACGATCGCGATCCTCGGCGGGACCGGCGACCAGGGCAACGGCCTGGCTCGCCGGTTCGCCCTGGCCGGGCACCGCGTGCTCATCGGTTCCCGCAGCGCCGACCGCGCCCAGGCCGCCGCCGAAGCGCTGGCCGACGCGGGCCGCGTCGAGGGCGGCGCCAACGCCGACGTCGCCGCCGAGGCCGACCTGGTCATCGTCGCGGTCCCGTGGGACGGTCACAAGGCGCTGCTCACCGACCTGGCCGGCGTGCTGGCGGGCAAGATCGTGGTCGACTGCGTGAACCCGCTCGGGTTCGACAAGCAGGGCGCCTACGCGCTGCCCGTCGAGGAGGGCAGCGCGGTCCAGCAGGCCGCCGCCGTGCTCCCGGGCAGCCGGGTCGTCGGAGCCTTCCACCACGTGTCGGCCAAGCTGCTGCTCGACCCCTCGGTCGAGGCGATCGACCTCGACGTGCTGGTGCTCGGCGACGACCGCGAGGCCACCGATCTGGTGCAGGCGCTCGCGGCCCGCATCCCGGGCGTGCGGGGGATCTACGGCGGGCGGCTGCGCAACGCCCACCAGGTGGAGGCGTTCACGGCCAACCTGGTGGCGATCAACCGGCGCTACAAGGCGCACGCCGGCATCCGCGTCACCGACGTCTGAGCCGCCTCAGGCGTGGGCGACGAGCCAGTCGGCCACCGCTCCCGGCGCGACCACCTGGTGCAGGTGGTCGCCCGGGATCCGGGTCACCGGCCAGCCCCGCTCGTCGGCCTCCTTGGCCGTGCGGCCGTAGGGGCCGCTGAACCACAGGTACGCCCCGCGCACGTGGTCCCACGTGTGCGGGACGGGGATGTGCTGGCTGTAGTAGAGCAGCGGCAGGCGCGGCTGCTCGGCCACGATCTCGTCGCGGGTGCGCCGGTCGGGGACCAGCGCCGACACCATCTCCTCGGGCCACCAGTCGGTCCAGCGGGGCAGCAGGCCGTTCTCGTCGGCCATCGCGCCCAGGAACGTCAGATGGTCCGATTCGGCCGCCGGGATCGAGCCGCGCCGGGGCGGGAGGGCGGCGTCCACGAACAGCACCGCCGTCACCTGGCCGCGCAGGCGTTCGGCGACGAGGGGGACGTACAGGCCGGCGTTGCTGTGGGCCACCACGACCACCGGGCCGTCGGGGGCCGACACGGACACCTGGTCGACCACGCGCGGCCAGTAGGGCGGCGGGCCCGCCGTCACCTCGGTCAGCGAGGGGACCACGGCGCGGCGGCCGCGGGCGCGGAGCTCGGCCGCCACCGGGGTCCACGTGGACGGTCCGACCGCGGGGCTGTGCACGAGGAGGAAGGTGGCGTCCATGGGCACCAGCATTCACCCGTCGCGCCGATTTTGGGTGGCTTGTCCGCTGCCCGTGAACAATCTTCTAGACCACGAGGGTGGGCAGCGCCGGCCGGCGGCGGGCGCCGTTGTAGTCGTGCCACGCCGATTTGAGGCCCTCGACGCAGCGGGTCAGCTCGGCCTCGGGATGCACGAACGGCAGGCGCAGCATGACCTCGTAGCCGGTCCCGGCCGGGTCGAAGGCCGTGCCGGGCGGCACCGCGACCCGGTGCCGGGCCGTGAGCTGCGCGAACGCGCCCGCGTCGCCCCTCGGCAGGCGCACCCACAGCGTCTGCCCGCCCGCCACCGGCCGGGCCGACCACTCGGGCAGGTGCTCGCGCAGCAGTGACAGGAGGTGGTCGTGGCGGCGCTTCAGCACCGCCAGCCGGGCCCGCCGCACCTCGTCGGCCCGGTCGAGCAGGATCACCGCCGCGAGCTGGCCGACGGCGTCGCCGCCCAAGTCGTGGATGGCCCGCCGCCGGGCCAGGCGGGAGATCACCGGGGCCGCCGCCCTGATCCAGCCGACCCGCAGGCCGCCCCACACCAGCTTGCTGAGCGACCCCACCGTCAAAACCTGCTCGCCCCGGGCGTAGGCGGCCAGCGGCAGCGGCCGCTCGCCGTCGAAGCACAGCTCGGCCGGGACCGCGTCGTCGATCACCGGCACGTCGGCCTCCTCGGCCCACGCCACCAGCCGGCGCCGGGCCGGCGGCGGCATCACCCGTCCGGTGGGGTTGTGCGCGGTCGGGATCGTGTACGCCAACGCGGGCCGCACCGGCGCCGACCGTCCCCGGGGCTTCAGGACGCCCCATTCGTGCAGCTCGTCGAGGTCGCAGGCGTCGATCCTGGCCCCGGCGTCGAGCAGGATCTCCGAGGCCCCGGTGTAGGTCGGCGACTCCACGCGGACCGTGTCGCCGGGGGCGACGAACTGGCTCGCCAGCAGGGAGATCGCCTGCTGGCCGCCGTTGGTGGCGAGGATCTCCCCGGGCTCGGTCGGCACGCCGAGCCGGGTGAAGTGGCGGGCCACCGCGCGCCGGAACTCCGGCAGCCCGGCCGGGTGGTAGCCGATGTCATGGGGCAGCCGCGTCGCCGCCTCCTGGTAGGCCTCGACCAGCTCCGGCGGCGGCTCGACCGGGGCCGCGCAGGTCAGCAGGGTCACCCCGTCGGGCGGATCGAGCACGTGCAGCAGCAGCGGGTTGGTCCCGGCACCGGACGACCGGCTGACCGGCAGCTCCGCCTCGGCCACGCGCGTGCCGCTGCCCTGCCGCCGCACCAGGCGGCCCTCCTGCTGGAGCAGCTCGTACGCCGAGACGACCGTCCCCCGCCCGACCGCCAGCCGCCGGGCCAGCACCCGATCGGGCGGCAGCGGGGAGCCGGGGGCGAGCACCCCGTCGTCGATGAGGCCGCGTAATCGGGCGGCCAGCAGGAGATAGAGCGGGCCCCGCCCGGACGCCCAGCGCCCGAGCCAGCCGACGAGACGATCCTCCTCCGTCATGCCGACATCGTGACATTGGATCGGGATGCGAGCCAATTCACCGTGATTGGCTCTCCAACCAGTCCGCGCGAACCGTCATCCTTAGCTGTGTGACTGATTTGCGACCGGATACACGAGTTGTCCACCTTCCCAAGGTTCAGCCAGAAGGTAGCGCGCCGATCTCGACGCCGATCTACCAGACCTCCGGGTTCCTGTTCGACGACCCGGCCGTGTTCGCCGACGGCATGGACCGCCCCGACGGAGCCTTCGTCTACGGCCGCTACTCCAACCCGACCACTCGGGTGTTCGAGGAGGCCGTCGCCGGTCTGGAGGGCGGCGTCGCCGCCGTCGCCGCCGCGACCGGCATGGGCGCGATCAACACCATCTTCCTGGCCCTGCTCAGCCCCGGCGACCACGTGGTCGCGCAGCACTCCCTGTACGGGGGCACCGGCCACATGCTGGAAGAACTGGAGGCCAGATTCGGGATCTCGGTCACGTACGTGGCCGAGGACGACCCCGAGGCGGCCCGCGCGGCCTTCCGCCCGGAGACGAGATTCCTCTACCTGGAGACCATCGCCAACCCGATGACCCAGGTCGCCGACCTGCCCGGCATGTGCGCGGCGGCCCGCGAGGCCGGCGTCCCGGTGATCGTCGACAACACCTTCGCCTCGCCGATCGTGTGCCGGCCCATCGAGCACGGCGCCTCGATCGTCGTCCACTCCTCGACCAAGTACCTGTCGGGCCACGCCGACATCGTCGGCGGCATCTCCGTCTTCGCCGACCACGAGTTGCACCGCAAGGTGTGGAAGTTCCACTGCGGCCTCGGCGCGGCCCCCGACCCCTTCGCGTCGTGGCTGTCGCTGCGCGGCCTCCAGACCCTGCCGCTCCGGATGGCCCGCCACAACGAGAACGCCCGCATCATGGCGGCCCGCTTCGCCGAGCACCCGGCCGTGGCGGCGGTCCACTGGCCCGGCCTGCCCACCCACAAGTCCCACGCCCTGGCGACCAAGCTGCTGCCCGACTTCGGCGGGGTGTTCTCCATCGACCTCGCGGGCGGGCGGGAAGCCGGGGTGCGCTTCATGAAGTCGCTCAAGGTGGCGCTGCTCGCGCCCTCGCTGGGCGGCGTCGAGACGCTGGTCCTGCACCCGGCGTCCACGTCTCACCGCTCGGTCTCGGACGCGGCGCTGGCGGCGGCCGGGATCAACCCCGGCACGGTCAGGATCGCGGTCGGCATCGAACACCCCGAGGACCTGTGGGCCGACTTCGCCCAGGCTCTCGACCCTGCGCGATGATGGGCCGATGAGGCTCACGCGCGACGAAGTGATCGACGCCGCTTCGGCGATCGGCGGGCGCGTCAGGCGCACGCCGGTCGCCGAGGCCGCCCCCGGTGTCTGGCTCAAGCTGGAGTGCCTCCAGCACTCGGGCTCGTTCAAGGTCAGGGGCGCCTTCAACCGGATCCTCGCCGCCGACCTCCCGGCGGCCGGGGTGATCGCCGCCAGCGGCGGCAACCACGGGCTGGCGGTGGCGTATGCGGCGCGGGCGCTGGGGATCAGGGCGGAGATCTTCGTCCCGGAGGTCTGCGCGGCGGTCAAGATCGCCGGCCTGCGCGCACTCGGCGCCGAGGTCGTGGTGACCGGCGCCATCTACGCCGACGCCCTCGACGCCTCCCGCAAGCGCGCCGCCGAGACGGGCGCGCTGGAACTGCACGCGTACGACCAGCGCGAGGTCGTCGCCGGCCAGGGGACCCTCGCCCTCGAACTGGAGGAGCAGATCCCCGGCCTCGACACGATCGTGGTCGCGGCGGGCGGCGGCGGCCTGGCCGGGGGAGTGCGGGCGGCCTTCGGCGGCGAGGTCGTGGTGGTCGAACCGGAACTCATCCCGACGATCCACGAGGCACTGTCCGCGAGGCAGCCCGTGCAGGTGAACGTGTCCGGCGTGGGCGCCGACGCCCTGGGGGCCAGCCGGGCGGGCCAGATCGCGCTGGACGTGCTGCAGGACCGGGCGACGAGCGTGCTGGTGACCGACGAGGCGATCATCGAGGCCCGCCGGACCCTGTGGCGAGACCACCGCATCGCGGCCGAACACGCGGGCGCGGCCGCCTACGCGGCCCTGCTCTCCGGTGCATGGGAACCCGCGCCCGGCACCACGACGGCGATCGTGGTGTGCGGCTCGAACACCGACCCGGCGACCCTGGCCTGACCCACAGCCCGGGGCCGATCTCCCCCGGGCGGGTCCTCGTCGTCGCGGCGCGAGGTGGCGCGGCCGGTTGGCGCCGGTTGCGGTGGGAGGGCACTGCGGTGGGCGGGGCCGCTGTCGGCGGGGCCGTAACGGAGGAAGGGACCTCCCGGTCACCCCCGGCGGAGTCCTTGTCGCGACGGGGGTGACCGGTGAGGTTAGCTGTAGCTGTGCTCCTTGGCCGGGAAGGCGCCGGAGCTCACTTCATCGGCGAAGGCGCGGACGGCGCGGTCCATCTCGCCGTGGAGGTCGAAGTACTTCTTCACGAACTTCGCCGGGCGTTCGGTCAGGCCCATCAGGTCCTGCCAGACCAGCACCTGGGCGTCGGTGCCGGGGCCGGCGCCGATGCCGATCGTCGGGATCGACAGGGCGGCGGTCACGCGGTCGGCCAGGTCGGTCGGGACGCATTCGAGCACGAGGGAGAAGGCTCCGGCGTGTTCGAGGGCCTTGGCGTCGGCCATCAGTTCCTCGCCCGACTGGCCCCGGCCCTGGACGCGGTAGCCGCCGAACGCGTTGACCGACTGCGGGGTCAGGCCGAGGTGGCCCATGACCGGGATGCCGGCCGACACCAGGGCTTCGACCTGAGGGAGGACCCGGTGGCCGCCCTCGAGTTTGACCGCGTGGGCGCCGGCCTCCTTCATGAAGCGGGCTGCGGTCTCCAGGGCCTGCGCGGGGCTGGCCTGGTAGGAGCCGAAGGGGAGGTCGGCGACGACGAGGGCGCGGGATGAGCCCCGGACCACCGCCGCCGTCAGCGGGATGAGGTCGTCGACCGTGACCGGCAGGGTCGAGTCGTAGCCGTAGACGACCATCGCGGCCGAGTCGCCGACGAGCATGACCGGGATGCCGGCGTCGTCGAAGACGCGGGCGGTCATGGCGTCGTAGGCCGTCACCATCGGCCACTTCTCGCCGCTCGACTTGGCTGCCTGGATGTCGCGTACGGTCACCCGGCGGCCGGCGGCCCCACCGTAAAGTGCAGAGGACATGGCTACCTCCTGGTCTCGTGGCGCCCCTGTGGCGTCCCCGGACAGTCGCATCATCGCATGCGACTTCGGGATAGAACACCCCGCCCACTACCCGTAATCCGGTTCTGTCAGAAGCCGACCGCTTGGCACAATGCCATGCGGAGGTTGTAAGTAATGAAAACGGCGATTGAACCTTACCGGAGGCTCTTCGAGCTTCCGGGAGTCCCCTCTCTGGTGCTACTCGGGCTGCTGACGCGCATCCCGGCGACCGCGACCGGGCTGGTCCTGTGGCTGCACGCGGCCGACACGTTGAAGGTCTCCGGGCTGCAGGCGGGTGTGGTGAGCGCGGCCTCGACCGTCGGCATCGCGGTGGGCTCGCCGTTGCTCGGGAGGGTGGTCGACCGGCGGGGCGTCCGGCCGGTCGTGCTGGTGACGACGCTGGTCCAGGTGGTGTTCTGGCTGGTGGCGCCCGCGCTGCCCTTCGAGGCGCTGGTGCCGGCGGTGTTCGTGGGCGGTCTGCTCATGCTGCCGGTGTTCGGGCTGATCCGGCAGTGCATGGCGGCGACGGTGCCGAAGGACCGGCACCGGACCGGGTTCGCGCTCGACTCGATGTGCGTCGAGCTGTCGTACATGGTCGGGCCGGCCGTCGGCGCCGCCTCGGTGAGCCTGCTGTCGAGCGCGGTGGCGATGCGGGCCATCGGGGTCGGGTTCGCGCTGGCCGGGCTGGGGCTCTACCTGCTCGACCCGGCGAGCCGGTCGGCCGAGGAACTGGCCGAGGGGGACGGCGAGAAGGTGCCGACGCGGGCCTGGCTGAACGTGCGGGTGCTGACGATCTTCGGGGTGACCTCCGCGCTGACCTTCGTGCTGACCGCGACCGACCTGGCGATCGTCGCCACCCTCCAGCGCTCCGGCGACACCGCCTGGATCGGGCTGGTCATCGGCCTGTGGTGCTTCGCCTCGCTCGTCGGGGGGTTCGTCTACGGCGTGCTGCCGCGCGGGTTCTCGCCCCTGGTCATGATCGGCGGGCTGTGCGCGCTGACCATCCCGGTCGGATTCGTCGGGGGCGGCTGGTGGTGGCTGATCCCGGCGCTGATCCCCGGCGGCCTCCTCTGCGCGCCGTCGCTGTCGACGACGGTCGACTACGTCACCAAATCGGTCCCGGCCGCCGCGCGCGGGGAATCGATGGGCATGCACGGGACGTTCCTCACCATCGGCGTCTCCTCGGCCGGTCCGGTGGCCGGTCTGTTCATCGACGGGTGGGGCCCGAACTGGGCGTTCACCGGGGCGGGCATCATCGGGCTGGCGCTGGTGCTGATCGCGGTGCCGTTCTGGCGGCTCACTCCGCAACCCGTCAAGGTCCCCGCCTAGTTTTCGAAACGAGACCGTTGCGTATCGTTATTCGACGGGTGTACCTTTCGATACGAAACGACATCGTATCGAAAGTTATCGGGGGCATCCGTGGATGCACACTCGGGACACCCGCGCCGCTGGCAGATCCTCGGCGTGATGGTGTTCTCGCTGCTCGCGGTGGTGCTCGACCAGACGATCCTGAACGTGGCGATCAAGACGATCGCCGATCCCGTTCACGGTCTGGGCGCCACCCAGAGCGAGCTCGAATGGGCCATGAACTCCTACACCCTGGCGTTCGCCGGTCTGTTGTTCACCTTCGGCGTGCTGGGCGACCGGCTCGGCCGCAAGCGCATGCTGATGGCGGGCATGGCGCTGTTCCTGCTGGCCTCGGTGGCCAGCGGGTACGCGCAGGACCCCAACCAGCTGATCGCCGCCAGGGCCCTCATGGGCATCGGGGGCGCGGCGATCATGCCGGCCACTCTGGCGATCATCTCCAACGTCTTCCCCTTCCACGAGCGCGGCCGCGCCATCGGTATCTGGGCGGCCGGGGTCGGCATCGCCGTCGCCATCGGCCCCATCACCGGCGGTCTTCTCCTCGAGCACTTCTGGTGGGGTTCGGTCTTCCTCGTCAACGTGCCGATCGTGCTGGTCGGGCTGGTCCTCAACGCCATCCTGGTGCCCGACTCGAAGGACCCGCACAAGGCGAAGCTCGACCCGATCGGCGTGGTCCTGTCGATCCTCGGCCTGATCTCGCTCGTCTACGGCATCGTCCGGATCAGCGACCTCGGCACCGTCGTCGACGTGACCGTCATCGTGCCGGTCGCGGTCGGCGTGGCGATCCTCGCGGGGTTCGTCTGGTACGAGTCCCGCACCGACCACCCGGCCTTCGACGTCCGCCACTTCCGCAACCCGGCCTTCTCCACCGCGATCACCACGGTCGGCCTGACCTTCTTCTCGGCCATCGGCGTGATGTTCTTCATGGCCTTCTACTGGCAGATCGTCCGCGGCTACTCCCCGCTGCAGTCGGGCGCGCTCGTGCTGCCCTTCGCCGCCGGACAGCTGCTCTTCTCCCCGCGCAGCGCCGCCATGGTCGAGCGCTACGGCGCCAAGCTCGTCGGCACCGTCGCGATGAGCGTGATCACGGTGGTGCTGGGCGCCTACGTCTTCGTCGGCGTCGACACCCCCATCTGGATCCTGCTCGTGCTCGGCTTCGTCCAGGGCGGCGCGATGGCCAACATCCTGCCGCCCGCGACCACGGCCATCATGAACGCGCTGCCGCGCGAGAAGGCCGGTGTCGGCTCCTCGATGAGCAACGTGTTCCGCCAGGTCGGCTCGTGCCTCGGCATCGCGGTCCTGGGCGCGATCCTGTCGGCCAGCTACCGCAACGACATGGAGGGCGTGGCCGCCGCGCTCCCCGGCGACGTGGGCCACGTGGCCCAGGAGTCGATCGCCGGCGCGGCCGGGGTCGCCTCGGCCCTCGGCCCGCAGGGGACCACGCTGCTGCACGCCGCCAACGACGCGTTCGTCACGGGCGTCCACTGGGCGTCGGGCGGGGCCGCGCTGATGACCCTGATCGGCGTCTTCGTGGTGGCCCGCTGGATGCCCGGGAAGTCGGCGCCCACGGTCATCCCGGACCTGGTGAAGGCCGAAAGCGCCGTAGGATAAAAGACTGCCATGACGACCATTCAGGAATCCGCGGGGCGGGGGCGCCCCCGCAGCGAGCGCGCCGAGAAGGCGATCGTCGACGCCACCCTCGACATGATCGGTGAGGGCGTCACGGTGTCGGAGCTGTCGATCGAGGCGGTCGCCAACCGCGCCGGGGTCGGCAAGACGACGATCTACCGGCGCTGGGCGAACAAGGAAGACCTGGTGGTCGACTCGCTGGCCACGCTCCGGCTGCCCATGCCGGAGCCCGGCGGCACCGACGTGCGGGCCGACCTGATCGAATACCTGGAGGTCATGCGGTCGGAGTCGAGCGAGCTGCGGAACCGGTGCATCACCAACATCGCGCTCAACGAGGCCGACCGCTTCCCCGACCTCTACCGCCGGTTCCGCGAACTCGTCATCGAGCCGCGCCGCGAGGCCTTCAGGCAGGTCCTGCGGCGCGGCGTGGCCACCGGCGAGCTCCGCCCCGACCTCGACGTCGAGGTGGCGATGTCGATGCTGATCGGCGCGATGCTCTTCCACACGAAGATGTCGGGCCCGGCCTACCCGGTGCCCGACGACCTCGCGGTGCGGCTCGTCGACGAGGCGCTGCGCGGCTTCCGCTACGACGTCACCCGGAACGTGGCGTCCTGACGCTCGGTCGCCGTGCTGATCGGGTCGACGCGCAGCAGGTAGTCGTAGTGCCGCAGGTACCGCGTCGGGAAGTTGTACGACCGGAACGACGACCAGGTGCCGTCGGCCAGCCCGGCCACCCGATAGAAGGTGGCGTCGGCCCGGAAGACGGCCGAGCCGTCGTTGGGGTCGAGCCGCATCGCGTAGTCCCAGTGGCGCAGGTAGCTGCCGGGCCGGTTCACCGACTCGAACGACACCCCCGCCGAGTCGGCCAGGCCGGGCACCATGCGCCACAGCTGGTCCTGGTGCGGGTCGAACGGGTAGGGGTCGATGCGGCCCACCAGGTTGGCGTGCCGGGCGAAGCGGTCGGGGAAGTTGTACGACTTGAGCCTGACCCAGCTCGGCAGCCCCCACCGGGAGACCAGCGCGGTGTACTCGGCGTCGGTGATGCCCGCGATCGAGCCGTGCTTGGAGTTCAGCGGCGGGGTGTAGTCGCGCTGGCCGGCCACCGTCCAGGCGTTGGCGCCGATGTTCGACGACGTCCACAGGTAGTAGTCGTTGTTGACCGGGCTGAACGAGTCGCCCCAGAGCCGCCAGCCGCCCTCGTTGGTCTTCAGCAGCAGCGGCGCCTCGATGGAGTTGCCCTGGCGCAGGCCGCTCGTGTACGTCGTGAAGCTGTTCGGCTGGCCGGTCGACGACCGCGCGCCGTAGAGCAGCCCGTCGCCCAGGTTCTTGTAGTAGAGGTACGTCGTCGAGCCGTCGACGACGATGTCGCCGTCGAGCACGTTGAAGCTCGGGCTGAAGAAGGTCTGTTGCGCGCCGACCGTCTGGAAGTCGCCGGTGTAGTTGACCGCGAGGATGTCACGTCCGCCGGTGTTGAACGAGTAGACGATGCCGTACTGGCCGCGTGAGTTGTCGCGGAAGACGGTCGGGGCCCAGGTGTGGCCGCCGGTGGTGTGCATGCGCAGGCGGCGGTAGTTCGTGAACGACGTCAGGTTGACCGAGTCCCAGGCGTGCAGATACTGGCTGACCGAGCTGAAGTTGGTGCCCTTGAGGTCGGTGGCGATGACCACGAAGGTGCCGTCGACCTTGCGGTAGACCTGCGGGTCGCGCAGCCCCTGCTCTCCGGCGGTGGGGGTGACGACGGGGTTGTTCTGGTTGAGGGGCGACCAGTTGAGGCCGTCGCGGCTGACGGCCAGGTGGAGGCCGTAGTTGGAGGCCGACTGGTTCGGGGTCTCGGTGAAGTAGGCGAAGACGTAGGCGGTGTTGGCCGCCCACGCGGCGCGGGGGAAGGCGGCCACGCCGGTGGTGGCCAGGGCGGCCGTGGTGAGGGCGGTCTTGCCGAACTGCCTGCGGCTGAGGGACACGGGAGCGTCCTTTCTGGGGATGTTATCGCTAACATTCGCGAGCGGGTCCCCGGGGGGCGTACCGGTGAGTATCCGGCCGCCTGATCCGGCGTCAACGCGCCCTCCCGGCGCACCTCGGCAGTCGCGGCGGGGAGCCCGCGCTGCCTGGAGGTTCGCCGGGAGGTGGGCCGCGGTCCGCGACCCGCGCCGGTGAAAATTACACGGGCACGCCCGTCACCCGTGGTCGGTCAGCGCGGAGCGCCCCTCACTTGTCGGCGGCGCGCCTGATGAGCTCGGCCGTCGCGGCCGGCTGGGAGATCATCGCGACGTGCGAGGAGGCGACCTCGCGGATCTGCGACCCGGCCCGCTGCGCCATGAACCGCTGCGTGGCGGCGGGCAGCACCTGGTCGTTCTTGGCGACCAGGTAGTAGGACGGGATGGTCCGCCACGCCGGGGCGCCCGACTTCTCCCCGAGGGCGCGCAGGTCGGCGGGGCGCTGGCTCGCCTGCATCAGGCTCGTGGCCGACCGGGGCAGGTCGCCGGCGAAGACGTCGTGGAAGACCTCCTTCTTGATGTACGCGTCGAGCAGCTGCTCCCCGTAGGGGCGGATGTCCAGCGCCGACTCGTCGAGCCGGGTGCCGGGGAACCTGCTCTGCAGGTCGATCAGGGACTCGTCCTTGTCGGGAGCGAACGCGGCGACGTACACCAGCGCCTTCACGTTCGCGTTGCCCTCGGCGGCGTTGGTGGCGACGATGCCGCCGTAGGAGTGCGCGGCCACCACGATCGGGCCGCCGATCGTGGCGAGCACACTGGCCAGGTAGGCGGCGTCGGAGGACACCGACCGCAGCGGGTTGGCCGGCGCGATGACCGGATAGCCGTCGCGGACCAGCTTGGCCGCCACGTCGTTCCAGCCCGAGGCGTCGGCGAACGCGCCGTGCACGAGCACCACCGTGGGCCTGGGCCTGGGCCGCGGACGGGCCTGCGCCTCGGCCGCGCCCACCATGGCGCCGGCCGCCACGATCGCGGATCCGGCCAATATCGCTCGGCGAGTCATCATCGAATGCACCTTTCAACGGGGGATTTCGCCACCCATTGAACGGCGGACGCACTTGACGACCACTGGACGCGCGATTCACTGGCCGTCAACTCCGCCGACCTAGCGTGCCGGTATGAAAAGCGCCATGAGCGAAAGCGGCCGGAAATGGGGCCTGCGGCTCCACCTGCTGTTCTACGTGCTGTCGAACGTCGCCCAGGTCATCGTCTGGCGGCTCTACGACTCCGACCACTTCTTCTGGCCCATGTGGTCGATCGTGTTCTGGGGAATCGGGCTCGGCTTCCACTACTGGGCGGTGATCTCACCGCCCAGAGCGAAGTCCTTATGACGGCATCTCGCGCCACTTGTTGGTGATCGGCAGACGGCGGTCGCGGCCGAAGTTCTTCGGGCTGATCTTGGGGCCCGGCGGGTACTGCCGCCGCTTGTACTCGGCGAAGTCGACCAGCCGGATGATCCGCAGCACCAGCTCGGGGTCGTGCCCCGCCGCGATCAGCGCGTCGCGGCCCATGTCCTTCTCGACGTAGTCGTCGAGCAGCCGGTCGAGCACCTCGTAGGGCGGCAGCGAGTCGGTGTCGCGCTGGTCGGGCCGCAACTCGGCGCTGGGCTCCTTGGTGATCGAGTTCTCCGGGATCGGCGGCGGGTCGGACTGGGCGTTGCGCCACCGCGACAGCTCCCAGACCAGGGTCTTCGGCACGTCCTTGATCGGCGCGAAGCCGCCCGCCGAGTCGCCGTAGAGGGTCGAGTAGCCGGCCGCCAGCTCGCTCTTGTTACCCGTCGTCAGCACCAGGTGGCCGTGCTGGTTCGACAGCGACATGAGGAACATGCCGCGGACCCGCGCCTGGAGGTTCTCGGCGGCCAGGCCCGTCAGCTCGACCTCCTTCTCGAAGGCGGCCACCGTGTCGGCGATCGGCAGGATCCGGGAGTGGAGGCCCTGGCGGCGCACCAGCTCCTCGGCGTCGGCGATCGAGTGGTCGGAGCTGTAGCGCGAGGGCATCAGCACCACGTGGACCCGGTCGGCGCCGATGGCGTCGGCGGCGATCGTGGCGGTCAGGGCCGAGTCGATGCCGCCCGACAGGCCCAGGATGACCGAGCGGAAGCCGTTCTTCTCCACGTAGTCGCGCACGCCGAGCACGAGGGCGCCGTAGACCTCGGCGGCGTCGTCGAGGCGTTCGGCGACGACCGGCTCCTGCGGGGCGAAGGCCACCGGCTCCTCCGACAGGACGATCCGCTCGACCGTGATCGCGGTGCCGTCGCCGGCGTCGTACACGGACTCTCCGGGGTCGCCTGAGCCCAGGGGGAGGTCGAGGTCGGCGAAGAGGAGCTCCTCGGTGAACTGGGCCGCGCGGGCGATCACGGCGCCGTCGGCGCCGACCACCAGGGAGTCGCCGTCGAAGACCAGTTCGTCCTGGCCGCCGACCTGGTTGGCGTAGGCGAGGGCGCAGCCCGCCTCGCGGGCGCGGCGGGCGCACAGGTCGCGCCGCACGTCGTCCTTCTCCCGCTCGTACGGCGAGGCGTTCGGCACCACCAGAAGGCCCGCGCCGGCCGCACCGGCCACCGACACCGGGCCGCCCTCCTGCCACAGGTCCTCGCAGATCGCGACGGCGACGTCGACGCCGTGGAGGCGGAAGACCGGCAGGCGGTCGCCGCGCACGAAGTAGCGGTATTCGTCGAAGACGCCGTAGTTGGGCAGGTGGTGCTTGGCGGTGCGGGCGACCACGCGGCCCTGGTGGAGGACGGCGGCGGCGTCGAGAGGGGCTCCCTTGGGCTGGCCCACCCGGGCCACCCGGTCGGCGCGGTCGACGTAGCCGACGACGACGGGAAGGTCGCCGTAACCGGCGTCGGCCAGGCGGCGGGCGCAGGTCTCCAGGGTCGCGATGGACGCGTCGACGAAGGAGGCGCGCAGCACCAGGTCCTCCACCGGATAGCCGGTCAGGAACATCTCGGTGAAGAGCACCAGATGGGCGCCGCCCGCGTGGGCCTTGCCGGTCCATTCGACGAGCCGGTCGGCGTTCCCGGCGAGGTCGCCGACGACGGGATTGGTCTGCGCGAGTGCGATGCGGAGTTGGGCCACGGCACCAGCCTACGGTGACCGCCTGGTTTTCATCAATGTGACGATAAGCACCCTGTCACGTTCCCGGGCTGACGAGTCCCGTCTCGTACGCGAGCACGACGAGCTGGGCGCGGTCGATCAGGTCGAGGCGCTTCAGCAGGCCGGTGACCTCGGCGGCGACCTCGGACTCGTCGACGGCCAGGGTGACGGCGATCTGGCGGTTGGTGAAGCCGCGCGCGATCAGCCGGACCAGGTCGACCTCGGTGTCGCTCAGCCCGCCGGGCGCGGCCGGGTTGTGGCGGCCCGCGAAGGCGGCGATCAGGTGGGTCGTCACGGCAGGGTCGATCAGCGCGTCGCCCGCCACGGCGGCCCGGATCGCGGCGATGATCTGCTCGGGGGCCGAGGTCTTCAGCACGAAGCCGCTGACCCCGGCGCGCAGCGCCGAGTAGAGGTTGTCGTCGGTGCCGAAGGTGGTCATCATGATCACCTTGGGCGGGTCGGTCTCGGCCAGGATGCGCCGGGCCGCCGCGAGGCCGTCGAGGCGAGGCATCTGGATGTCCATCAGCACGACGTCGGGGCGGACCAGGTGGACCTGCTGGATCGCCTGCTCGCCGTTCTCGGCCTCGGCCACCAGCGTCAGGCCCTGCTCGCTGTCGAGGACCATCTTCAGCCCGGCGCGCACCAGGGCCTGGTCGTCGGCCACGACCACCCGCAGCACCTCGGCCGCCCTCGGCGCCGAGACGGTGGCGGGCGGGACCGGGCCGTCGAGATGGGGGGCCTGCCCGAGGATGTCCTGTTCCAGCCGCTGGAGCGCGGGCCCCAGGTCGAGCCCGAGGTCGTCGCGCAGGACGTCGCGGGCCCGCCGCAGCGCGCCGAGCGCGTCGGCCTGCCGGCCCGCCCGGTAGAGGGCCAGGGCGAGCAGCCGCCAGGCCTCCTCGCGCAGCGGATGGGCCGAGGCGTGCGCCTCCAGGTCGGGGATGAGCGCGGCGCTGCGGCCCAGCCGGACGGCCGCGTCGGCCCTCCGCTCGACCGCGATCAGCCGCAGGTCGTCGAGCCGCTGCGCCTCGGCCTGGGCCCAGGCCAGGTCGCCGAACTCGGCCAGCGCCGGGCCCCGCCACAGCGCGAGCGCGGTGTCGAGCCGGGTCAGCGTGGCCGCCAGGTCGTCGCCGTCGTCGCGCTTCACGAGGTGCTCGAAGTGCCAGGCGTCGACGTTCTCGACCTCGGCGCGCAGGGCGTAACCGGGCGGGGCCGACACCAGCACCCCGGCCTCTTCACGGGGCGCCCGGCCGGGCTCCAGGGCCCGCCGCAGGCGGGACACGTAGCCCTGGATCGTCGACAGGGCCTGTGCGGGCGGACGCCCCGGCCACAGCTCGTCGATCAGGGTGGTGACGGGAATGGCCCGCCCGCCCGCCACCAGAAGGCGGGCCAGGACGGCCTGCTGCCGCTGACCTCCCAGGTCGAGCGGCCGCCCGTCGGAAATGGCCTGGAACGGCCCCAGGGCCCGAAGTATCACCATGGTTCTGGTAAGCGTAGAGCAACGTCACATGGTGCCGGTCAACGGCAGCCGGGCCGCCACGACCGTGCCGCCGGTGTCGGGCGCGGTGATCGCGCACGAGCCGCCGAGTTCGGCCGCCCGCTCCCGCATCGACGACGTGCCGACCCCCGCCCGGCGCACCTCGGGCAGCCCGATCCCGTCGTCGGCGACCCGGAGCGTCAGCAGGTCGCCCTCCAGCGCCAGCGCGATCGACACCCGCTTGGCGTGGGCGTGCCGCCGCACGTTGGTGAGCGCCTCCTGCGCGATCCGGTACGCCGCCACCTCGACGGCCGCCGGGAGGTCGTCCATGGGCCCGTCGGCCGTCACGTGGGTGACCGTGCCGGTGTCGAGGGTGTCGGCGGCCAGCGTGCGGATCGCCTCCACCAGGCCGAGGTCGTCGAGCGCGGGCGGGCGCAGGCCGTAGACGAGTTCGCGGATGTCGCCGGCCACCGCGTCCATCCCCGAGCGTAGGTCGCGCAACAGGTGGTCGGCCGTGGCGGGGGAGCCCTTGATGTTGAGCCGGGCCATGTTGAGCGTCATCGCCATCGCGCCGAGCGTCTGGCCGAGCCCGTCGTGCAGGTCGCGGCGCAGCCGCCGGCGCTCCTCCTCGCGGGCCGCCAGGATGCGCTCCCTGGAGCGTTGCAGGTCACTGGCCATCCGGACGGCGTGCGCGACGTCGGCGACGTAGGGGAGCAGGGTGGCGACCACGCGTTCGTCGTGGGCGGCGCCGAACCTGCCGCCCTCGGGGGCGCCCAAAAGCAGGCGGCCGACCGGTTCGCCGTGCCAGACGAGCGGGAGCTCCCTGGGGACGGCGCCGACCTGGCCCGACTCGACGTGCAGGCCGTTGACGACCTCGACGGCGGCCCCGCCGACCGCCAGGCCGTCGCGGACCACGTCGACCACGGCCGACAGCGCCTCGGACGGGTCGGCGTTGCGCACCTCGTCGACGAGCCGCGCGGTCAGTAAGCGGGGATCGCCGACCGGGCCGTAGAGGAGCCGGTCCATGCCGCGCTGGATCAGGCGGCGCAGCGGCTGGTAGAAGGCGCCCGCGAAGAGGGCGGCGGCCAGGCCCGCGAGGATGTCGTACTCGGCGGCCATCAGGCTGAAGACGGCGCCGGTGGCGAAGTAGACGGCGCTCACCCCGGCCACCGTCCCGGCCACGACCACGGTCCGGCTGAGCACGTCGTCGATGCCGAACAGCCCGTGCCGCAGCACCGAGAAGGCGATCGACACGGGGATGAGCGCGACCCAGCCCACGAGGAAGGTGTGGAAGGCCGGATCGCCGGTCACCACCAGGACCGCGTAGACCGCGAAGGTCAGCGCCGGCCAGGCGATCGCCCGCCGGGTCTCCGCGTCGGCGCCGCGCATCCGGACGACCATGGAGACCAGCGCCAGCAGGATGCACCCCTGCTCGACGAGCCACAGCGTGTCGGTGACCGGCGCCCAGATCTCGCGCGGGATGCCGAAGTCGAGCGGGTTGGGGATGACCGACGACATCCCCCGGGTCGGGGCGGGCGGGGCGGGGCGGCCGACCCGGAGCGCCGTCTGGACGGCGATGATCGCCGCGGCGGCGACGCCGAAGACGCTCCAGCCCTTCGACGGCCGCCGCCCGCCGATGGCGAACAGCGGCACCAGGATCGCCAGGAAGCCGCCGCCCAGCGACCAGGCGGCGACGCCGACGATCCGGTGCAGGCCCGCCGCGTCGAGGTCGCCGGCGTTGTCGGCCTGCACCATCAGCGCGGAGAAGAGCACGCTGACCGCCTCGAACAGGCCGCCGGCGATCATCAGCCAGCCGATCGGCAGGCGGGGCCGGCGGGCCGCGATGTAGGCCCCGAGGGCGGGGAACATCACTCCGGCCGTGTAGTCGGGCGTCGGCTCGAAGGCGGCCCGGGACTGCGGCGGCAGCCCGAACCGGATCGCCAGGGCGGCGCCGACGGCGGCGGCGGAGGCCGCGCCGACGACGGCCGCGATCACCAGTGCCGGACCCGAGCCTCTGTCTCCCATTTCGGGCCAGGGTATTGCCGAATTATGACTGTTGTGTACTGGTCCTATTACGGATCGCGGGCGCGAGCAGCAGCTGCCCGATCGCGGCCACCAGGCCCAGCGCGCCCGTGGTCAGCCAGAGCGCCTCGTGCCCGACCTCCAGCAGCCGGGTGCCGAGCACGGGGGTGACCGCCGCGCCGATCGACCAGGACAGGCCGTAGAGGCCGTTGTACCGGCCGCGCAGGTGGGGCGGCGCCAGCGCCGAGGTGATCGCCAGGGGCATCCCGGCGGTGAGGATCTCGCCGCACGTCCAGACGGCGACGGCCAGGGCGTACTGGAGGGTCGTGGTGGCGAAGGCCTGCAGCGCGAACCCCGCGCCCACCACGGCGAAGCCCGACGCCAGCACCAGGCTCGGCGAGAACCGGGTCAGCCAGGCCGTGGTGATCGGCTGGACGATGATGATCAGCGCGCCGTTGAGCGCGATCGCCGTGCCGAACGCCTCCGGCGGGAGTCCTCGCTGGGTCATCGCGATGGCCAGCGTCTGGAACGCCTGCAGATAGGTGCACGTGTAGGCCAGGTTCATCAGCACGAACGCGACCATCGTCCGGTCGCGCAGCACGTCGCGGTAGCCGCCGGGCAGCCGTTCCGCCGCGGGCGGCCGGGTCTCCGGGATCAGCCGCCAGACCAGGAAGCCGAAGATCAGGCAGCCCGCCGCGTCGATCCAGAACAGCAGCAGGAAGCCGCCCGACGCGAGCCGCCCCCCGGCCACCATGGCGACCGAGAAGCCCAGGTTGATCGCCCAGAAGAGAAGTCCGTAGGCGCGGGGCCGGTCCTCCGGCGACACCAGGTCGGCCAGCATCGCCTGCGAGGCGGGCCGGTACGTGTCCACGACCATCCCCAGCACGAACATGCCGGCCGCGATCGCGGTCAGGTCGTGGGCGTAGCCGAGGAAGATCATGGTCGCGGCGGTGGCCACCATGCCGCCCGTGAGCGTGGCCCGCCGCCCGATCCGGTCGGCCAGGAACCCCGCCACGGGCTGCGACAGCAGCGACCCGCACCCCCACAGCATGAGGATGAACCCGGTCATCGCGACCGAGACGCCCCGCGACTGGGTCAGGTAGATCCCCATGAACGGCTGCGCCATCGCGCCGAGCTTGTTGACGGCGGTCCCGGAGAACAGCACCCAGAACTCTCTGGGCAGCCCGCCGACACGGGAGTGGACGAAGCGGCGGACGGGGGAGCGGTGGATGGGGGGTGCGGCCATAAGGCAAGCGTCGTTACCGGGCGGCGGCCGGCGCGAACGTTTTAGGCTCTGCTAAAACATGGTCTGAAATGCGTAAACAATCGGGGTTGGTGACGGATGGCCGTGGAGTGGTTGTTCACGCCCGGTGACGTGGCGCGGTCGCGGTTCGCCTTCTCGCCCATGTGGGAGGTGGTCGCCAGCCTCCGGGCCGTCCAGGGCGCCGCGCTGCACACCGCGCAGGTGCCGTGGCTGCGGGCGGTACGCGACCGGCTCGGCGCGCTCGGGCTGAACGAGCTGACCGGCCTGGTGCCGGCCGCCGGATACGTGCCCGACTTCCTCACGCCCACCCCCGACACCCACCAGCCCGACTTCGCCGGCGAACTGGCCCAGGTCAGGGCCACCGACCCCGCGGTCGCGCGGGCCGAGGTGGCCCGCTCCGCGCCGCGCAGCGCCGGGATGGCCGCCCGCTTCGACCGCGACCCCGCCGGGACGCTCGCGTGGGTGGGGGACGCGCTGGAGTCGTACTGGACGCTGGTGTTCGAGGAGTTCTGGCCGAAGGTGCGCGGCATCCTGGAGGCCGACGTGCTCTACCGGTCGCGGCGGCTGGCCGAGGGCGGGGTGCGCGACCTGTTCGCCGCCCTGCACCCGTCGGTGACCTGGCACGGCGACCGGCTGATCGCCGACAAGGGCTGCATCCACTGGGGCGAGCTGGGCGGCGCCGGGCTGGTGCTGCTGCCCAGCGTGTTCCAGCCGCTCGACCGCGTGTCGGTCATGCACGAGCCCTACCGGCCGATGCTCGTCTATCCGGCCCGGGGGATGGGCAACCTGTGGCAGCGCGCCCCGGACGAGGTGCCCGGCGCGCTGTCGGCCCTGATCGGGCGGACGCGGGCCCGGATTTTGACGGCGCTGGAGCTGCCGGCGTCGACGTCGGGGCTGGCCCGGGTGATGGAGCTGACCCCGGGGGCGGTCTCGCAGCATCTGACGGTGCTGTCGGACGGAGGGCTGGTGTCCCGGCAGCGGCTGGGCCGCGAGGTCCTCTATCGCCGGACGGCCATCGGTGACGCCCTGGTGGGCGGGTCGTAGCCGAGCCGTGGCGGCGAGGGCCGGGAGCGGGGCTCGGCGCCGGATGCGGTGCGGTCCGGGGGCGGTGGGCGGGGCCGGGGTGGGCGGAGCCGTAACGGAAGGAAGCGGTTCAGAGGGGGAGCCTGGCGATGACCGTGGTGCCGTCGGCGGAGGTGTGGACCTCGCACACCCCGCCGAGTTCGGCGGCGCGTTCGCGCATGGACGACAGGCCCACGCCGGGACGGGCGTCCGCCGGCATGCCCTTGCCGTCGTCGCGGACCTCCACGATCAGGTCCGATCCCCGTCTGAGGGTGATCGTGGAGCGGGTCGCGGCGGCGTGGCGGCGGACGTTGGTCAGGGCCTCCTGGGCGATGCGGTAGGCGGCGACCTCGACCGCCGCCGGGAGGCCGGTCAGGTCGCCGTCGACGACCAGTTCGCCGGGGCCGAGGTCCTTGATCGCGCCGGCCAGGCCGAGGTCGTCGAGGGCGGGCGGGCGCAGGCCGTAGACGAGTTCGCGGATGTCGCCGGAGACGGCGTCCATGCCGCAGCGGAGGTCGGCGAGCAGGGTGTCGGCGGTCTCGGGGCTGCCGTTGAGGCTCATGCGGGCCATCGTGATGCGCATCGCCATCGCGCTGAGGGTCTGGCCGAGGCCGTCGTGCAGGTCGCGGCGGAGCCGGCGGCGCTCCTCCTCGCGGGCGGTCAGGATGCGCTCCCGCGACCGGCGCAGGGCCGTGGTCAGCCGCATGGTGTGGGCGGCGTCGGCGATGTACGGGGTCAGGCCCGCGATCACCCGCTCGTCGTGGGCGGCGGGGAAGCGGCGGCGGCCCGGCGGCCCGATGAGCAGCGTGCCGACGGGTTCGCCGTGCCACACGAGGTCGACCCGCCGGGCCACCACGGGTAACTCGCCCCACTGGGTGCGGGCGCCGTCGAGGTCGAGGGCCGCGCCGGTCACCGCCAGGCCCTCCCTGATCGTCTCCAGGGTGGCCAGCAGGCCGTGGACGGGGTCGCTCTGCTGGAGCCGCCGGCGCAGGTCGGCGGCGAGGCTGACGGGGTCGCCCCTGGTGCCGTAGAGGGCCCGGTCGGCCAGCCGGTGCAGCACCCGCCTCATCGGGTGGAAGAACACCCCCGCCCCGAGCGCCACGAACAGGCCGAAGTAGCGGTCGACCTCGGCCAGGAACAGGCTGGAGGCGGTGCCCGCCAGGACGTACGCCGAGGCGAACACGGTGACCATCCCGGCGCCGACCAGCGCGCGCGTGATCAGGGTGTCGATGCCGAACAGCCGGTAGCGCAGCACGGCCAGCGTGATCGCGGCGGGGATCAGCGGGATCGTGAGCGCGGTGATCCACCAGACCGACCCGCCGATGATCCACGGCACGCTCAGGCAGGCGATGGCCAGCAGCGGCCAGAGGATCTGCCGCCGCTCGTCGCCCTCGGCCCGCCGGAACCTGATCACCAGCGACGAGAACGCCAGCAGCA
The DNA here is from genome assembly GCF_005233835.1 of Herbidospora galbida. Lineage (GTDB taxonomy): Bacteria > Actinomycetota > Actinomycetes > Streptosporangiales > Streptosporangiaceae > Herbidospora > Herbidospora galbida. Next base: position 53,615 of record NZ_SZQA01000040.1, read on the forward strand.
GCGCCACGGTGATGAGGGGCGGCAGGACCCCGACGTCCGGCGCGATCCACTCGGCGGCCAGCACCACGGCCGCGAAGCCGCCTGGCCAGCACCACGTCTTCGACAGCAGCGCCCCGGTTGGGTAGAGCATCGGCAGCAGCACGCCGAGGGCGTAGGTGGTCAGGTTCCAGACGCCGTGGGAGAAGACGCCGAGCGGCGCGGCCAGGGGGTGGCCGCCCGTCTGGACCAGCAGCGCGGCCAGGTTGACCGAGGCGACGCTGGCCGCCGCGCCGAGCCCGCCGAGCGTCAGCAGCCAGCCGATCACCAGCTTCGGCCGCCGCTGCACCAGCAGCGCGCCGAAGACGGAGAAGGCGACCCCCATCACGTCTTCCGGGGCGACCGGCAGCGGCCCGTCGGCGGGCCGGGGCAGCCGCTCGCCGATCACGAGGTCGGCGACGACCAGGAATATGGCGGCGCCCGCGATACCCGCAGCGAGGATCCGGGCCGCCCGGTCGGGCAGCCGCATCCAGCGCGGCCGGGTCTCTTCCACGGCTTCTGAGACGGGGTCCGGTGGGGGAAAGTTCAGCAGATCTCCGGCATTTCGGGTGACGGTTTGTCAGACGGGGTGGTGATGGTCCGGACGATCGGAGGGGGCGCGCCGTAGAGGCGCTGGGAGAACCGCTGGGTCGCGCCCGGCCGCAGCCGCACACCGGTGATCGTGGCCTCCCCGCCGTACACGTCGGAGATCCTCATCGTGTACGGCCCCGGGCCCGGCTCCCCCGGGAACACCCAGTAGTTGTCGGCCCCCCGCCGCAGGTCACGCCAGTGGGGGCCGCTGCGCACCCGCACGTGCGCCAGCCGGTTGCCGTGGTCGAGCACCTGCAGCGCGGCCCAGTGGGCGGTCGAGCCCTGCTTGAGCCGGAACGCCAGCCGCCGGGCCGGTTCGGGGTCGCGGACCTCCCGGTAGGCGATGGCGGCGCTGCCGTCGTCGCGGTCGGCGATGCTGACGAACGCCTCGGCCGACAGGTCGAGGTCGCCGGGCCCGCAGGCCGGGCAGCGGTCGACCACCAGCACCCGGACCGTGCCGGTCGGCCCCGTCACGTCGAGATAGCCGCCGCAGGCGGCCGACCCGGCGTACTCGGCCGTCGACACGGAGGCGAACAGCATGCCGTGCCGGGGCAGCGAGCAGTTGCCCGGCGCCCGCGCCTCATAGAAGTAGGCCCGCCCCCGCCGGTCGGGCGAGGCGCACACCGGCCCGGTCAGCTGGACGAACACCGCCGCCGCCACCAGCGCCGCGACGGCGAACACCACCCCGCGCCGCTTACGGCGTCTCGCATGCCTCATGCCGGATACATAGAGACACGCGGTGATTACGTTACGTAGATCTTCACTGGTAGCGCGGGGACTCCAGCAGCCATTCCAGGTAGGCCCGGGGCGCTCCGAACAGCGCGGCGGCCACCTTCTCGACGTCGTCGGGAACCCCGTGCTCCGCGTACGTCTCGGGCAGCGCCTTGGCCGCGTCGGTCAAATCCTCGGCCCGCTCCACGATCCGGTCGGCCACCCACTCGGCCGGGGCGGGCACCCCGATCCTCGAGGCCGCCACCCGCAGGTAGTTGTGCGGGTCGCCGCGCTCCTTGCCGAGCGAGGCCACGTCGTTGCACCAGGCCGTCACGTCGACCACGGCCTCCACGAGCGTCCGCCAGGGCGGGGTGGCGTGCAGCCGTCCGGGCACCTCGATCCGCAGGCACCCCTCGACGATCTCGGCGCCGGGGCCCGCGAAGACGTCCCGCCGCAGCGACGGGTACTCCCCGGCCGACGGCACCCGCCCGATCGACCGGTTCACCGCCTGCATCCGGCACGCCTGGGCCTGCGCCTCCATCCGCGCCGCGAACCGCTGCTCCCAGGCCGGGCTCATGTCGGGCGCGGTCACCCGCCACAGGTCGCCGAACGCCGCCACCAGCGGCTCGTCGGTCGCCCGGCCGGTCCGGGCGGCGTCGCGCAGCCGGCCCTGCATCTGGTCGAGCACGGTGGTGTCCCGGCTGCCGCTGCCCTCGTCGCACCAGTCGTCGTAGGCCAGCTGCCAGGTGACCCACCGGGCGAGCAGCTCGTTGCCCGGCAGCACCCGGGCGGCCAGTCGCTGCGGACGGGCGTGGATCGACAGCCCGTAGAGCCCGGCCCAGGCCCCCAGCGCGCGCGTGTCGCACTCGACCGGCTCTCCGAGGACCGGCGGGAGGGCGTACGCGAGCGGGGCCAGAACGGCCGCAGCCGAAGGTATGCGCAGCTCAGGGGTCATAAGATGACACGGTAGGTGAGCGTTCGCCGGTTGTCCCTGAGGCGCGACGGGGTGTCCTCACGGCAGGTGCGTAACGTATGTGAAACACACAAGGGGCACACTGGTAGGTGCCCAGACATGGAACTTTCGTGAGGTAGTCGCCTTGGACCGCCAGCAGGAATTCGTCCTCCGCACGCTAGAAGAGCGCGACATCCGGTTCATCCGGCTCTGGTTCACGGACGTTCTCGGCTTCCTGAAGTCCGTAGCCATCGCGCCCGCCGAACTCGAAGGCGCGTTCGCCGAGGGCATCGGCTTCGACGGCTCCGCCATCGAGGGGTTCTCCCGGGTCTACGAGTCGGACATGCTCGCCAAGCCCGACCCGTCGACCTTCCAGATCCTCCCGTGGCGCAGCGAGACGCCCGGCGCGGCCCGGATGTTCTGCGACATCCTGATGCCCGACGGCTCCCCGTCGCACGCCGACCCCCGCTGGGTGCTCAAGCGCACCCTGGCCAGGGCCGCCGACATGGGCTTCACCTTCTACACCCACCCCGAAGTCGAGTTCTTCCTGCTCCGGAACCGCCCCGAAAAGGGGGTCCGGCCCGAGCCGATCGATGACGGCGGCTACTTCGACCACACCCCGCACAGCGCCGGCCACGACTTCCGCCGCAACGCGATCATGATGCTGGAGGCCATGGGCATCTCGGTGGAGTTCAGCCACCACGAGGGCGCCCCCGGCCAGCAGGAGATCGACCTCCGCTACGCCGACGCGCTGTCGACCGCCGACAACATCATGACGTTCCGGCTGGTCATGAAGGAGGTGGCGCTCGAACAGGGCGTCTGGGCCTCGTTCATGCCGAAGCCGTTCACCGAATACCCCGGCTCGGGCATGCACACCCACATGTCCCTGTTCGAGGGCGACCGCAACGCCTTCTACGAGCCCGGTTCGGACTACCAGCTCTCCAAGGTCGGCCGCTCGTTCATCGGCGGACTGCTGAAGCACGCCGCCGAGATCACGGCGGTCTGTAACCAGTGGGTGAACTCCTACAAGCGCCTGTGGGGCGACACCGAGGCCATCGCGGGGGCGGGCGGCGAGGCGCCGTCGTACATCTGCTGGGGGCACAACAACCGGTCGGCCCTGGTGCGCGTGCCGATGTACAAGCCGCACAAGGGCGGCTCGACCCGCATTGAGTTCCGGTCGCTCGACTCGGCCTGCAACCCCTACCTGGCCTACGCGATGATCCTCGCGGCCGGGCTGAAGGGGATCGAAGAGGGCTACGACATCCCCGCCGGGGCCGAAGACGACGTGTGGGCGCTGACCTCGGGCGAGCGGCGCGCGCTGGGCATCCACCCGCTGCCGCAGTCGCTCGACGAGGCGATCACGGCGATGGAGCACTCGGAACTCGCGGCCGAGACGCTCGGGGAGCACGTGTTCGACTACTTCCTGCGGAACAAGCGGTCGGAGTGGCGCGAGTACCGGCGCCAGGTGACCGAGTTCGAATTGGGGCGCTACCTGCCGGTCCTCTGATGCCGGGTGACCGCCGGCACGATCGCCGCCGCGACCCAGGCGACGTGGAGCAGCGTGACGACGAGCCAGGCGTTCTCTCGTCACCTGGGCGGCCGCCATGACGATGGAGGTCAGCATGAGGCCGGCGGTGATCGGCAGGTAGACGCGTAGCGTCCGACCGGCCGTGAGAAACCGCCTGGCCTGCCCGGGGCCGAGCCACCAGTGGAGGGCCGGCCAGAGGAGCAGGCTCAAGGCGGCGACGACGCCGGCCGCGGCGGCCGCCGCCCCGGGGGAGGGCGGCACTCCGTCGTCCAGCACGGGGAAGCCGAGCCATATCGTGACGAGGAAGGGCAGAAAGCAGAGGCAGGCCGCGAAGCCCGTCGCCGAGGCGGTGAGCCGGCCGGGGAGTCCTCGATCCCGCGGCCCACCCACTTCAGGCTGGGCCCGGAGAGCACGATGAAGACGAAGATCGACAGGACGACGCCCGGCGTCCAGGAGAAACGCTTCTCCACCGGTTCGTCGGGCACCGGGACGGCCGCCTTCGCGGCGTGGTGGTCCGCTTCGAGCAGCAGGTCGCGGCCGGGGTCCGCGGCGTAGGCCTCGGCCAGCGCCTGATGGGCCGTCGGGTCGTCGGGGTTCTTCTCCATCAGGGCGTCTACTCTGGCCCGAGCCTGATCGAAGTCTTTTTGAACGCACAATGCAGCCACTGAGTCGTAATCAGCGAAGGACTTGTGTGCAGGCCGCGACGATGCCGCCGACGATCGCGCACGTCGTGTCGACGTCGCCGCCCGCCGAGGCAGGGAGGCGTGGGCGAGGGAAGGGGGCATCCCCTCCATGGTGGGATCAAGAACCGTCCTCGTAGGTCCTCAGTACGGCGACGACTTCCGGGCCGCCCAGGAAGGCGGGTGGGTTCTTGAGACCGCTCGCGATGATCATCGCGGCCAGCACGTCCGCAAAGGGCTGCGCGGACAACGAGGATCGGATCTCGTCGGCTTCCGCTCCCGCGCATCTGCCCAGGTCTCTCAGCATGCATTTGGTGCGGATGAAGGCCGCCCGCCGTCCCTTCACCAGGTCGGCGCGGTTGAGGCCGAACACCTCGATGGTCGCCTCGCCCTGTGGTGTGAGTGCCTCGTAGGCGCCGCCGGTGAGGCTGAGCCACAGGTGATCGGCCGGGTCGGCGGATGACGGATCGATCAGCAGAGGGGCGCCGATGTCGTCGCGGGGGAACCGGTCGCGCTTGCCGTGGCTGTTGCAGTGGGTGCAGGCGAGCAGGTGGTTGAGCCAGTCGAACACGCGTAACGGGGTCTCGTGCAGCGGCTCGAAATGGTCGATCGCGGTGCCGAGGCTGTCACCGCAGTACATGCACCGGCTGATGCCGGTCGCCATCTCCATGAGGTGTCCGGTCAGTCTGCGCCGGGTGCTCTTCGCGTTTTGCCAGGCGGTTCGGGCCCGGTCGGTGCCGGCGATCCCGGTCGACAGTTCGCCGGTGCGCCGGGCGAGGTCCTCGACCAGACTCCCCGGCAACTGGACGCGGTGGATGCGGATCATTCTGCCGGGCGGATCCGGGCCGCGACCTCGTCCACCCTGGCCGTGAGCGAGCTGTTCAGCGTCTCCTGCAGTTCCTCGAACTCCCCTTCCTCCTCGGGGGTGGCCTGCCCCCGGAGGACGGCGCGCTCCAGGACCACCAGGCGCCTGCGCATGGCCTCGGCTCTGGGAGAGTAGGGCGTCTCGATGCCGAACAGGTCGCTGAGCAGGGCGTCGTCACCGCTGCCGTAGACGACCCGCTCGTAGAGGTCGTCGTTCACGACCGCGGGGGAAGCGTCTTCGTCGACCCCGGGGAGGCGGATCAGGCCGCCCGGGTCGGCCGACTGGCAGATGTAGGGGCTGTGGGTGGTGACGATGAACTGGATGTTGGGGAAGTGGGCCTTCAGCCAGCCGCCGATCTTCTGCTGCCAGCTCACGTGCAGGTGGGCGTCGATCTCGTCGATGAGCACGACACCTGACCTGGTGATCGCCGCGCTGGGCGCCGATTCGGGGAAGGCCGCGCTCATCTGCCGCACCAGGTCGAGGACCAAGGCGGTGACCGCGCGATAGCCGTCGCTCATCTCGCGCATCGGGATCCGGCGACCGTCTCTGCGGGCCCACAGCCCGTCGCTGTCGACGCGGTCGACCTGAAAGCCGTCAGGGAGAAGCCCGTCGTTGAGGAGGCGCAGCGCGAAGGTGAGAAGCGCCGCCGCCTGCCTGTTGCCTTCGAGCCGTCTCAGGTGCAGATCGATCAACCAGGTGACGCCTTCGGCGAGTGAGGCGTCTTCGTTGAACAGGGTCGCCAGGCGGGAGACCGGCCCCGGCCGCTGCATCAGGCGCTGTGCTTCGGCCGAACCGCCGACCAGGCGGCGGAAAGGGCCGTATCCCGCGTAGAACCAGCCCTGAAGATCAGGTGCCCACGGACCGAGTTTCGCGTCCGGAGTGTGGCCGATCATCATCGCGCGGCCGATGTGATGCCCAGATGGACGCCAGGAGATCACGGTCCCGAGCAGTAGGGGCCGGTCATCGGTCGAGACGTCGTCCGCGTCCTGGGTGAAACCGGTCGTCACCGTCGCCTGGGCGCGTTCGTCGGTGACCCAGCCTTCGAAGTCGAGAGTGAGGCTCAGCGCGACGTCCGGCCCGGCCAGTGCGAGTGCGATCGCCCGCAGGATGGTCGTCTTCCCGGAGCCGTTCCTGCCCGCCAGGACGGTCCAGCCGGCGTGGCTGCCGTCTGGTCTGGTCAGCCGCAGGTCGACGTCGCGGGCTCCGGTGAAGCCCTTGACGTCCGAGATCTTGATCTCCGTGACGTACACGGCTCGATCGTAGTCATCTGCTGACGTACCAGAGGATCAGACCGGCCACCGCGCCTACGCTGAGCAACACGCTGGTCGTGAAGAGTAACCGCCGGACCACGGTGTAGCTCAGTGGAGGCCGCCCCTCGGGCCTGGCGCGAGGCCGCCACGGTTCCCCGGCCGCCCGGTCAGCCCTCCGTTCGCCGTTCAGGCCGGTCAGCCACGTCACCAGCCCCGCGATCTCGTCCGCCCGGGGCGGCAGGCCCGACGTCGCGTACCGGACCTCCGATCCCCGGTTCGACAGGTCGCGGACCAAGTTCCCCATGCCCATCGTCGTCAGCCACGCCTGCGGATCCTCCGAGGCCCCCTGCCCGGTCGTCGTCCGGTCGAGGAGGTCGCCCTTGGTCACCACGACCGCGATCCGCCGCTGGTGCCCCCCGTCCGCGCGCGTCGACAGCTCGTTGCGCACCCGGTGGACCGTGTCGGCCGGGTCCTCCCGTGAGGGGACCACGCCCCCGGCCGCCAGCAGTTCCCGGTCGGCAGGCACAAGGCTGTCCTGGACGGCGGGCAGCGCGAACGGGTCGATCAGCAGCACCATCGCCTCGCCGTGGGCCAGGTACCCCATCGCCTCGACCCGGCTGGCCCCCGTGTAGTGCTCTCCGGAGGGGTCGAACAGGTACAGGATCCGGGCCGACACGTCGAGCATGACGGCTTTCGGGAGTTGGGTCCCGGTCTTGGTCATGGTCCCCGCCGCCAACGCCTGGCGCAGGCGGAGGAAGGTCTGCTCGTCGCCCTGGTCGACGAACCGGGCCCCGGAGGTCTCGCGCAGCGCGTCGACGGCCACCGCGAGGAAGGTCGTCTTCCCGGCGTCGGGTCCGCCCACCAGCGGGACCGGCTCCACCCGCACCTTACCGATCTTCCCGGGCAGCGTCCGTCCGCAGTGGGGGCACAACGCCCGCAGCCGGTGGCGGCCGAGCAGGATCGTGGTGGGCAGCCGCGCGCCGCACCGGCACACGTGCCGGAAGGCCCCGTTCCGGTCGGGGCGCAGCGCCCGGTGCTGGGCCTCGCACGACGGGCACACGTAGATCGGCCGGTCGATCCGGGCGTAACAGCCGGGATAGGGGCAGGCCTGGAGGATCCGCCGCAGCAGCATGACCGACTGCTCGACCCCGCGCAGCACGGCCACGAACGTCAGCCACGCCAGCAGCCCGGCCGCCACCGTCACCAGGTAGGCCGCCGTGACGAGCAGGGCCACCAGGCTCAGGGGCAGCAGCGCCGCCAGCAGGCCGGCCACCACCGCCAGCCACAACGGGAAGAGCACGTAGCGCCGCTCGTCCGACATCAGCAGCCTGGTCAGCGCGCGGACCACCCGCCGGACCCGCCCGTCGACGACCGGCACCGCCCCGGCCAAAACCGCCCACCAGTCCTGCCAGACCTGCGACACCAGGTAGTGCCGGTGGGCGGGCTCAAGGCCCTCCGGCGGCGCGCGCACCCCCCGGTCCGGGAGCAAAACGCGGGCCGCCGTCGTGAAGTACGCCCACAGCGCCCCCAGCACCGCCACCGCCACGGTCGCCGCGAAGACCACCGGGAAGACGAACGCGAAGGCCGCCCACATGGCGACGAGCCAGAAGCCGGCCAGGACGAGCCACCACATCTACCGTTCTCCGCGCCCGAACAGCCGTCTCCGCTGACCGGCCAGTTCCTTCAGGCCGGCGGCCAGTTCGGCGTCCTGTTTGAAGCGGGCCTCCATCGAGCCGAAGCGGCCCCAGTTGTTGACCTCCGAGCGGGCCCAGGCGTCCAGGCGGGGTTCGATCACCCCGGCCACGCGCATCCTGATCGCGATCTCCAGCAGGGCCATCTGCTGGTCGCGGTTGCGGCGGGGTTTGAGCCATTCGGGGATCAGCCAGCGGCGGGTCGCGTCGGTGACGGCCTTGGCGACCGTCGAGCGGAAGCGGGGGTCGCGGGTGGCCAGCACCTTCGCGCACGTCGCCCGGGTCAGTTCGGCGAGTTCGGCGTTGCCCTCGCGGGTGAGGTCGGTCAGGCGGTCGATCGCGGTGGCGGCCTCCACCGGCGTGGGGGCCGACGGCAGGCGGGCGGCGATGAGGGTCGCCTCGGCGTCGTCGGCGGGGAAGCCGGGCAGGCCGTCGCGGACGCGTTCGGCCAGCTCCAGGGCCTCGCCGCTGGCCAGGCCCGCCTTCACGAACGCGCGGCCGGGGAGTTCGCCCAGGGTCGGGCTGGCGTCCATACGCGGGCCGAGCAGGTCGACCAGGCGGCCGATCTCGCCCGGGGTCGGCTGCGCGGTCCACAGCGACGGGAGGGCCTGTTCGCGGAAGCCGTCGAACGCGCGGTCCATGAGTTCGACCGTGGTGTCGACGCGGTCGCGGCCGCCGTGCAGCGTCTGCCAGCGCAGCACCGCCACCCCCGTACGGGGGGCGCGGCGCCAGTCGCGGCGGGCTCCGGCGAGCAGGCCGCACAGGGTGGCGCTCACCTCGCCGGGGGCGGCCTCCAGGCCGGCCACGTAACCGGCGATCATCGCCTCGCGCCAGGCGGCGGGGGTGCGGGCCAGTTCGGCCGCCGCCTCCTCCTGGTTGCCGGGGACGGCCCGCGCCGCCGCCGACTCCACCTCGGCCGCGTCGACCGGCAGGTCGCAGGCGTCGGCCACGCGCACGATCCCGGCCACCTGGGCGGGGGTGAGTGCCGACCGCAGCGCGGCGGTGGCCTCGGCGCCGAGCGCGGACGCGTAACCCGGGGGCGGCAGCCGTACCGGCAGGGGCAGTGCCGGGTCGCGCAGCGCGAGCGACACGCACCGGGCCGCGCCCTCGGCGGCGTGGACGGCCACCTCGGCGGCCAGGTCGTAGGTCAGCAGCCCGGCCTGGGAGGCCAGCCGCTGCCACGCCCAGTCGGGCAGGCCGCCCGCGGAGAGCCGGGCGACGGCGGTCTGCTCCTCGGGGGAGACCGTGTGGTCGCCGCGGCAGAGCGCCAGCAGCGCCGCCGCCGTCTCGGGGTCGTCGCCCAGTTCGCCGAGCGCGTCGAGCCCGTCGAGGTCGCCGCGCCGCCAGAACCCGGCGACCGTCCCGGCGAAGCGCCCGGTCCGCACGGGCGCGGCCGGTTCGTCGAGCCGGACGACCGTCGCGTCGACGTCCGGCGGGATCCACACGTCGGGGGTGGTCCCGGCGATGACCTGGCCCGAGGAGGCCGGATCGGCCGTGTACGTCACGAACGACAGCCGGATCGCCGACGCCCACGGCAGCGAGAAGGAGATGACCGCGATCCACCGCACCACCTCGGCGACGTCGGCGCTGACCAGCACCAGCCGCCCGTGCCCCCGGGTGAGGAACAGCCGCACCGCCTCCAGCAGCCCGCCGAGCCGCACATAGGCGTCGGGGCCGAGCGCGGCCAGCCACGCCACCAGCCCCTCAGGGTCGAGGAGGGGGCCGGGCGACGGCTCCAGCACCGGCAGCTCAGGGCCGTCGGAGGGCCGGGCGGCCCACCAGGGCGCCTCCCAGAACTCGATCGGCCGCAGCCCGACCAGTTCCCCCTCGCCGGGCAGCACGGCGTGCGCCAGGAAGTTCCCATAACGTCCGGAATAGTCCTGGCCCAGGTAGACGCACCGGACGAGCATCCCGGCCCCGTAGGCCATCGAGACCGGCAGCCCGGCGATCTCGGCGGGCGTCGGCGCGAGCGGGGCGTCCGGCGGGGGCTGGTAGACCAGGTAGGGCGCGCTGCGCTCCCGCAGGACGGGCGGCAGGCCGGTGGTCTCGGCGGTCACCTGGAACCCCGAGCGGCCCGAGGGGCCCGATTCGGCCGACGTGTACTGGAGCTGCCAGGCCATGACCTACCTCCGCACGCCGTCGAGCATCTTGAACCGGTGCAGGAGCCACAGCAGCGGATCCTCCACCCGATAGGGGCGGATGCCGCCGGGGCCGACCTCGGCCTCCCCGGGCACCTCGCCGAGCGACGACAGCGCGAAGAACGCGAAGTCGGCGTAGTTCTGCCGCAGATAGCGGTCGAGCCCTCCGGCCTGCCAGCTCTCCAGCAGCGCCCGGACCTGCTCGTGCACGCCCTCGTGGTCGTCGAGGTCGAAGGCCCCCGAGGGGGTCCGCGACCGGTGCAGCGCCGAGCCGGCCTCCCGCCGCAGGGCGTCGACCTTGCTGAGCGCCACCGCCACGGGGGTCTTCAACGGCCCGTCTCCGGTACGCAGCAGCTCCGTCACCCGGGCGATCACGTTCACCGGGTCGCTGTCGGGGTCGTCCGACGGGGTCTGCAGCGAGGAGGGGTCGACCAGGAACACCACGGCGTCGGAGGCCCGCAGGTAGCGCAGGTGCCGTTCGGTCACCTCGCGGCTGCGCAGGTCCTCGCCCGCCGTGTCGAACAGCACCAGCGTCAGCGCGGCCCGGCGGCTCCGCAGCCGGCCCTTCACGGTCCGGGACAGCAGGTAGACGAGGGGGTCGCGCAGGGTGTCGGTCACCGCCGACTGGGTGGCCCGCAGCAGCCGGCGCTCCCCGAAGAGGGGCCGGGAGAAGTCGCGGCGGTAGCGCTCGATCGTCCGGTCGTCGCACGGCACCAGCGACGCGTCGAGCTCCGCGCCGACCCGGTTCATCAGCTCGTGCAGCAGCACCGCGATGTACGTGCTCTTGCCCGACCCCTTCGCCCCGATGAGGGCGACGATCCGGCCGGGGTTGGCGCAGTACTCGGCGGCCAGCCCGCTGTGGCACTCGGGGCAGACCCGCCGCCCGGTGTCGCGTCCGCACGTCGGGCAGTCGGCCCGCCGGCCCGGCCGCCGCACCTGGAACACCGGCGGCAGCGAGGGGGGAGTGCCGCCCCGCAGCCGTCCGAGGGGCTCGTCGGCCACCGGGTCGCAGCCGCCGGCGCACCGGAACGCGATCGTGTCCTCGGCCACCCGGGCGAAGCAGTAGGGACAGGTGATCATGAGCCCACCTTGAGCCGCCGCACCGGCGGCCCGATCAGCTCGACGCCGGGGGCGAAGCACTTCAGCCAGTACGGCTTGGCCCGCCGCGGCGCCGGCACCTCGAACCGGGCCGGCGGCGTCACGTCGGCCCATTCGGCCAGCAGCTGCCCCTGTTCTTCGGAGAGCGGTTCCACCCGTCCCGGCCGCAGGACCAGGGCCAGCCGGGCCACCGTCACCGGCCGCTCCGCGGCGACCTCGACGACCAGCCGCCGCCGCCAGAACGGCCCGCTCCGCGAGAGGTCGTACCGCACCGGGGTCGCCGCCTCCAGCGACCGCGACAGGCCGGGCCCGCGCAGCCGCACCCCGCCCACCACCGCCGTCGGCACCACCTCGACCGTGACGGGCTCGTCCTCGGCCACGTCCAGCCGGATCCCGCCCTGCGCCCGGTAGGCCGCCGCGCTGACCAGCGTCGCCGTCCCGTTCACCACCACCTCGACCTCGGGCACGTCGGCCGGCCAGTCGAGCCCGACGTGGACGGCCCGGCCGAGGCGCTCGGCGGTCAGCGAGCGCGGCGGGGTCAGGTTGACGTGCTCCCGGGCGCCGCCGATGGTGGCCAGGTCGCCCGCCACGGTCACCGCCAGCAGCACCCCCGACGCCGCCCTGACCAGGTGGCCGTCGGGCGCGGGCAGCACCGCCAGGGCGCGGCCGGTGGCGCGGGCCTCGGCGAGCGAGACCGTCGTGCCGTAGGGCCATGGGGGAGCGGTCTCCAGCAGCCGGAACTCCACGTGCCCGGCGGGCGGCGGCGCGCAGCGCAACAGGATCTGGCCGTCGGGGGCGGGTTCGACGGTGAACTCCCCGACCGGCACGGGCCGGGCGTGCGGGGTGGCGCGGGCGCGGACCCCGGGCGTCGTCACCCCACCCGAATAGACCGCCTTGACCAGGTAGACGTATCCGGTGCCGTTGCGCACCTTCCGGTCGGTGAAGCCGCTGCCGTCGATCTCGATCGGCGTCCCGTCGCGGGTCACCACGACCCCGGCCGCCGAGGCGGGCCTGGTCCAGCGGCCGGTGACCAGGCCGTCGCCCGCCCGCACGTGCACGTCCGCGACCTCGGGCCGCACCGTGACGGGCGGCGCGGCGGTCGCGCGGGCGGCGGCGGAGCCCCTGCGGGCCACCACGCCGTAGACGACCGGCTCGTCGATCGGGGGTGCGGGATCGGTCACGCGGAAGGGCTCGCCGCCGTCGATGGGAACGCCATTTCTCAGGATTTCGTACGAAATTTCGCCCGCCTTCGACCCCGACGGCCGCCACGTGACGACCACCGAGGCGTCGTCGGCCGTGGCCGTCACGTCCTCGGCGGGCAGCGGGGCCAGCCGCCGCTGCAGGTCGGCCGCCCCGGGGAGGTCGGGCACCCGGCGGAGCGCGTCGGCCAGCGCGAGCCACGCCTCGTCGGAGTCGCGGGCGGCCAGCGCCTTGT
>NZ_SZQA01000041.1 GCF_005233835.1 Herbidospora galbida
CGCGTCGGCCGCCCGGAACACCGGCGGCATCGCGGCGGCCAGTTCGGCGGCCCGGCCCGCGTCGGCGCCGGTCAGCACCGGCCGCCAGCGGGCCTCGCGCCCCACCAGGCCAGGCAGCACCCGGCCGCGTCTGACCAGGTCACGCGCGAAGTCGTCGAGGGCGGCGAGGAAGCGTACCGAACCCGAAGGCTCCTCCAGCTCGGGCAGGTCGCCCGGGAAGACCACCGGCAGGGACCACTCGCGCAGGTGGGTCGCCGTGGTGAACGACGAGTGGACCGGCCCGTCGGCGTCGGACGGCAGCCGCAGCACGACCTCCTCGGGCCGGCCGTCGAGCTCCTCCGGCGGCCCCGCGAAGGGATGGTGTTCCGACGTCGCGGGGCATGGCGAACCTTCCGCCCAGAATCCGGCCCGCCCTCCGGCCCAGACCGCGTGCACTGGCATCCCGACAAGCTACCCCCGTTTTTGTCGGGCGCCGTTGCTTGAATGAGGGCCTACACGTGATCTTCCCTACGAGGACGGTGTCCCCCCATGGCATTGGTGACGTTCCGCGACGAGACCGCGACCGGCCGCGCGCTGGCCGAGTTCTCCCTGCCCGACCTGCCCGAACGCATCTCGGCGCGGGAGCTCGTCCGGCTGCGGGTGCGCGAGGAGGTGGCCCGCCACAACGCCTCCCCCTCCCACCACTACCGGGGCCTGGTGCGGCCGACCGACGCCGAGGCCGACCTCAACGGCTACCGCATGCGCACGGCCCGCACGCTCGACTGGGAGAAGCAGGCCGACGCGGCCGAGGCGGCGTTCCAGCGCAACGGCTTCCTGCTGCTGATCGGCGACCGCCAGATCCTCGACCTCGACGTCGAGATCGACCTGCTGGTCGACCCGGTCGTCTCGTTCGTCAAGCTGGTCCCGCTGGTGGGCGGCTGAGATGGGTGTGCTCGACGGCCTCCCGGCGGAGTCGCGCGGCTGGCTCGACGAGCTCGACCCCGAAACGCTGGAGGTGTTCGACCGCCTCGACGGCGTCGTCACGCCGCGCGGTCCCTACGGCTATATCGACAACCCGCTCTTCAAGGAGCTGTCCGGCGGGTGGGGCGAGGCCGAGTGGCGGGCGACGGCGCTCTGGGCGCAGTTGCTCACGCTGAACGGCGACGTCTTCGACTGGCCGTTCCTCATCCAGGTCGCCAAGCGCAAGCTGAACTGGACGCCGCACCAGCGAGACCTGCTGTGGCGGACCACCGGCACCGCCTCGGTGCGCTACGCCGACACCGTCCTCGAGATCCCCGTCTCCGCCGTCCGGGGGCTGCCGGTCGCCGAGCGCGAACCCCTGGTGCCCAGCATGACGCGGGCGCGCCGGGAGATGGACAAGCTCCCGCACGCCGTCGCTGCGCCGGTCGTGCGTCGGCTCGACGACCTCCTCGCCGAGCACCTGGCCGGTGAGCCCGCCGCGGCGGTGCACTGCCTGCTGCCCTCGGATGACGCCTTCGCCGAGCTGCTGCACGAGGAATACGGCGAGCGTCTGGGCCACGTCCTTCCGATGGTGCGCCACTGGGCCACCGCGATCGCGGCCAACCCGTCGGCGCGGTGGACGAAGGTCGCCGCCGAACGGCTCACCCCCGAGGCGGTCGAGCTGATCCGGGAGATCCTGGGTCGCGTACCGGCCTACCGGGAGAAGCCGCGGCACAACGGTTACGTCGAGGTCGTCGTCTACATGGAGCCCCGCACCGCCGACCTCCTGCGCGGCATGATCTGGACCTGCTCGGTCATCGACGAGCCCTGGGTGACCGGTCTGCTGGGTGACGTCGCCCTCGCCACCGGCACCGGGGTGGGCGGCTCCGGTCCCAATTCGCGCAACGAGCGGGTGGCCAACGCCGCCCTGGGCGTGCTCGACCGGCGCGGCGGGCTCGACGTCGTTCCCCAGCTCGCCAGGGTGCAGGCGAAGGTCCGTAAGAAGAGCATCCTGACGAAGGTCGCCGCGATCCTGGTGTCGATCGGCGCCCGGGAGGGCCTGTCGCCCGACCAGTTGCTCGAACGCACCGTGCCCGCCTTCGGCCTGGGCTTCGACGGCACCCGCACCGACGGCGGACTGACCCTGTCGGTGACGGGCGCGATCACCTACGACGGCCGCAAGACCATCCCCAAGAGCGTCGACCGCGCGCTGCTGGCGAAGTTCCGCGCCGCCGCCGCCGAGCTCAAGAAGGCGCTCCCCGCCGAGCGGTTCCGTGTCGAACGCGCGCTGGCCGCCGAGCGCGTGTGGCGCTGGCGCGACGCCTGCGCCCTCTACCTCGACCACCCCGTCACGGGCGGCTACGCCCGCACCCTCATCTGGGAGGTCGTCCAAGGCCCGGCCGGGCTGCCGGCGCGGGTCGAGGGCGAACGGTGGGAGCTGACCGATCCGGTCGGGAGACGCGTCGGGGTCGACCCGGAGACCCCGGTCCGGTTGTGGCATCCGCTCCGCCACACCGCCGACGAGGTTCGGCGGTGGCGTGACCACCTGCTCGACGCCGGGCTCCGGCAGCCGTTCAAGCAGGTGTTCCGCGAGGTCTACCTGCTGACCCCGGCCGAAGAGGAGACCCGCGACCACTCGCGCCGGTTCGCCGACCACCGGCTCCGCTACGGCCAGGCCAAGGCACTGCTCACCGAGCGGGGCTGGACCGGCATGTCACTGGGTCACTGGGACGCCGCGGGCGGTTCTGACCAGTGCACCGCGACCAAAGGGCTGCCCGGCGGCCTGACCGTGGCCTGGGACTTCTGGGCCGACGTCCACGCCGACGACCACACGGGTACGGTCGCCGTCTGCGTGAGCGGTGACGTGCGCTTCCACGACGAGCGCGGCGGCCGTGTCGCGCTGGCGGAGGTGCCGCCGCTGCTGTTGTCGGAGGCGCTGCGCGACGCCGACCTGGCCGTCGGAGTCACCTCGACCGGGCTCGATCCGGAGGGCGACGGCGACTACTGGCGGTCCTACGGCTTCGGCGACCTCACCGAGAGCGCGAAGACCCGGCGCGACGCCCTGACCCGGCTGCTGCCCCGCCTGGCCATCGCCGACCGGTGCGCCCTGACCGACCGGTTCCTGGTGGTCCGGGGCGAGTTGCGGACGTACAAGATCCATCTAGGCTCGGGCAACATCCTGATGGAGCCCAACGACGCCTACCTGTGCATCGTGCCGACCGGCGGCGGCGACCGGGTCTTCCTGCCCTTCGAGGAGGACGGCGGCATGTTGTCGGTCGTGCTGTCCAAGGCGTTCCTCCTGGCCGCCGACGCCGAGATCACCGATCCGTCCATCACCCACCAGATCCTGAGATGATCCCCATGACCTACACCGAACTGTCCGCGCTCGCGCGGCGCCTCTACCACGTGCTCAACGGAACCGCCCGCGACACGGGCACCCTGGCCGGGGCGAACATCCCCGACCTGCGGGTGATGGCGCCCTCGGCCCGTGAGCTGGTCGACAACGCGACGAACGACCGTCATCCCCGCATGGGGACGTGGCCCACCGTGGTCGCGGCCGGGATCGCGGGCATGGACGCCGAGCTGGCGGCCTGGCTCGCCGAGCGGCAGGGCGCCGTCGCGGTCGCCGAGCAGGCGGTGGTCTTCGGCTGGGACGTCGGACGGCGGGCGCGCTTCAGCGAGCTGCTGCGGAGCGTGGCCGAAACCCTGCCCCGCACGCCGATGCCCGCCGGCGGGCTCGACTGGCTGGCGGAGCAGCCCGGTTACCTCGGCTTCGCCCGCGCCGCGCTGGAGTCGGCCGAGGCCAGGGTCGGCGCGTTACAGGCGGGCGAGATCCCGTACACGACCAGGCTCTTCGACGACCCGGAGGTCATGGCGCTCGGCCGGGCCGTCCGGCTGGCGCTCCATCGCGACGAGACGTGGCTGCCCGGCCTGCTCGACCGTCTCGTACGCGGCATCGCGGTCGCCCCCACCGCGGCCAAGACCCTGCCCTCCCAGGCGCTGCTCTACGAGATCGCCCGCGCGACCGAAGACTTCCCGACCCCCGAGGCGATCTCCGCGCTGCGCACCGCCGCTCGCATCACCCGGCACGCGGGGGTGCCCAAGGAGCTCGCCAAGAAGTTCAAGCGCATCGAGCCCGCCCTCGCCGAGCGGCTCGACGTCGCGTTCCGGATGCCCGACGGCCGGCTCCGCGAGACGTTCGGCGAGCACACCGCGGTCATCTCCACCGATGGTGCCGTCGAGCTGTCGTGGTGGCACGGCGACCGGAGGCTCAAGTCGGTGCCGGCGGCGGTCCGGCGCGATCACCCCGACGACGTCAAGAGGCTGAAAGACCTGGCCAGGCAGGCCGCTCAGCAGCAGGTCACGCTGGCCAGGGCGCTGGAGGCCGGATACACGAGCCAGACCCCGCCGCCCTACCGCCAGCTGGAGGGCAACCCGGTCACCGACCGCCTGATCTGGGAGTTCGAGGTCGCGCCCGGCGTCTGGCAGGCGCAGCTCGGGCTGACGGTGCCCGACGTGCCGGTCCGGCTGTGGCATCCGGCGCGGGCCTCGGTCGAGGAGGTGCGGGCCTGGCGGGAGGTCGTCCAGGACAAGGAGATCCGGCAGCCGTTCAAGCAGGCGTTCCGCGAGGTCTACCTGCTGACCCCCGCCGAGGAGGCGACGCGGGTCTACTCCGGCCGGTTCGAGAACCACATCGTCCACTACTCGCAGATCCGCGCGCTGTTCAAAGACCGCGGCTGGACCTCCCGCTACATGGGCTTCTGGGACGGCGGACACGACGACGGGGAGGCCCGGCGCGTGCTGGCGGGCGGCCAGTGGCGGGCCACCCTGAGCCACCACCTCTACGAGGAGGGCTACGCCCAGACCTCTGTCGTCCGCTTCCACCGGCGGGCCGGGAGCTCGTGGGAGGAGGCGCCGCTGACGGAGGTCCCGCCGCTGGTCTTCAGCGAGGCGATGCGCGACGCCGACCTGTTCGTCGGGGTCAGCTCGATCATGTCCGAGCCCGAGTGGGCCGAGCGGGAACAGGGGGAGCTGCGCCACTACTGGGAGACCAACTCCTTCGCCGAGCTGTCGTCGTCGGCCGAGGTGCGCCGCGACGCCCTGGCCCGCCTGCTGCCCCGCCTCACCATCGCCGACCGCTGCACCCTGGCGGGCCGCTTCCTGGTCGTCCGGGGCGACCTGCGCACCTACAAGATTCACCTGGGCTCGGCGAACATCCTGATGGAGCCCAACGACGCCTACCTGTGCATCGTCGCCAAGACCACCGCGTCAGGGGGCCTGTTCCTCCCGTTCGAGGAGGACGGCCGCCTGTCGCTGATCCTCAGCAAGGCCTTCCTGCTCGCCGACGACACCGCCATCACCGACCCGAGCATCACGCGCCAGATCACGGCGGCCTAGAGGAACGAGGCGACCAGGTTCACGGCCGACAACAGCGCCGCGCCGGCGAGGCTGACGACCAGGACGAGACAGACGGCTTTCACCCAGGGCTTCACCCGGCCATGGTCGGGTGCGGCAGGCCGTAAATCAAATCGCGCCGCCTGCTCGCGTGGTGCAGGCCCATGTCACGGAGCGGTCAGGGCCTCGCGGTCCGCCCGCGCAGGCGGTCGGCGTGCCGTGCCTGGTTGTCCAGCGCGCGGCGCAGGAAGGTCTCAATGAGTTCGAGTTCGGTGACGCTGAACCGGAGCAGTTCGGCCCGGGCGTCGTCGGCGATCGGCCCCCAGATCTCCTGAACGGCGCTCCGGCCCGGCGCGGTCAGCCGCACCAGAACCCGGCGCCGGTCGGCCGTGTCACGGACCCGCTCGACCAGGCCGGTCCGCTCCAGCCGGTCGATGGCGGTGGTGGCGGCGCCTCCGGTGAGCCCGGCGGCGGCCGCCAGCTCGCTCGCGGTGAGCGGGCCGCGTGCGGTCAGCCGGCTCAGGCACCTCAGGTCGGTGCGGTTGACGCCGAGGCGCCGGCCTGCGAGTTCGTCGATGAGGTCGGTGGCATCCTGCAGCTCCTGAACGGCCCTGGCCACGGCCTGGACCCTGAATTCCTTTGACAATCTAACCTTTAGAAAGTTGAATCAACTGGGTGATCTGAAGTCTAACTCTCCCGGAGGGCACGATGCCAGGACTGAGACCGGCCACGGCCGACGACGTCACCGCCCTGCTGACGCTGATGGACTCCGTCCACGCGTGGCTCCTCGCCCGAGGCCGGCCGGGGCAGTGGGGCACGGTGCCGTTCTCCCGCATCCCCGGCTTCCCCGACCGGATCGCCGACTGGACCCGCCAGAACGTCATCACCCTGGCCGAACGAGACGGCCGCTGCGTCGGCATGCTGGCCGCCGCCCCGGTGATCCCGCCGAGGATCCCCGCCGGCGCGGTGCCCGACGGATCGATGTTCATCCACACCGTGATGACCGACCGAGGCCCCGCCGGGCGCGGCGTCGGCGCGGCCCTGCTGCACGAGGCCGAGCGCCTCGCCCGGGTTCACGGCGCGCCCGCGCTGGCCCTGGACCACTGGGCCGGCAGTCCGGAACTGGGCCGCCTCTACGAGGAACACGGTTACGGCACGGTCGCCGAGTACACCGAGGAACAAGCCGGCGGGCCCACCCGCAACGTGGTACGCGTCCGCCCCCTGCCCGCCCCCGGCTGAGCGAGCCGGGCTGCCCGATCACCCCAGCAGCAGCCGGACGAGCTCGCCGATGCCCAGGGCGGCGCCCACCGACACGATGGCCAGCAGAATCGAATAGAGGCAGCCGGTGCTGCCGCTGATCGGCTTGCTGTGGGCCGCCCCCTCACCGGGCCCCCGCCACAGCGGCCTCGGCTCCAGCACCAGGAACAGCAGCGCGCCGATCTCCCCGATGGTGAACAGCCAGAACCACGCCCACCGGTTGCCCAGCCTCGGCCGCGATCCCAGCATCATCAGGAAGGTGACGACCCAGGCGGTCGCCAGCCACCACAGGTTCGTGCCGCCGGGGAACCGGAACGGCCATGAGGGCGGGATGGAGCCGCTACTCCGATCGTTGAGACGCACGATCGACGGCGAGACCGGGTTGCGCGAGGCGTCGGCGTTGAGCCGCTTGATCGTGTACGGCCCCTTGGCGTCCCGCAGCCCGTCGCTCCGCACCTCGTGCCAGACCAGTGGTGACTCCGACCACATGAGCAGGGACATCTGGCCGCCGTCACCCTGCCACGTCACCCGGTCGACCTCGCCGGCCGAAAGCGCGAACCGGAACTGGTCGAGCGTGCGGATCGACGGCCGGAATGTGGCGCTGACCAGAACGGCCCCACCGACCATGACGACCAGCAGCACGATGCGCACCGCGAAATGGAACCAGTGCAGAAAACGCCGGGCTGAATCCGATTCCACTCTTCGGTTCTACCGCGTCTGTTTCGGCGTGGATGTTCTCATCGCGCCAAGGAATGTCACCATCCGTCCCAGGTCTTGCACGACCACCACGGGCCGGACAGATGCCGGAACGTCTCGCACCCGGAGTCGTCGGGCGGCTGAACTCCACCCGGAAGCCACAGGAAACCCCGTGACTGCGCGATCGGCGGATCGGTGACCATGATCTGGGCCCCGCCGGCGACGGGCTGCGCGCCGCCGACGTGGACGCCGCAGACGTAGTAGAGGCCGACCATTTCGCAGTCGTTCTTGGCGCCGTTGGCGACGATGTCGCGCGCGTACGCCTCCAGGCTGCTCTCCGACAACGCGAAACGCGCCTTGTAGGGAAGGTCGGACGCCATTCCCAGCAGGCAGACCGCGAAGACCACCAGCACCAGCAGCGACGGGACCGCCGAGGATCCGCCACCGGGCTTGGCCAGCACCAGCTTGACGACGAACGTCGGAAGAATGACGCACCAGGCCAGAAAGCCGAAGACCAACGCCTCCGAATAGGGGTCGGGAACGGAGGTCAGGTAGAAAGCCATCAGCGTCACCAGGATCGTGCAGGAAAGAAACATCTTTCCCGGCGGCTCACCCGTTCGCCATCCGGCGGGCGAAATCGCCTGATCGTTCAGATCGGTCACGCGAGCAGAATGCCGTACCTCAAATCGGAGGTCCAGGAAACGCATGTGGAAAGCCCCGCCCCCCTGCGGAATGAGGGGCGGGGCCGTTGGTGGCCCGCCTCCCCCAGAGGGGTCCGTCTGGGGAAGGCGGGCGGCTCGGGTCAGGCCGGGGTGCAGGTCACCGCCGGCACTCCGTTGCTGCCGTTCCAGCTGGCGTTGAAACCGAAGCCGGTCGAGGCGTTGGGGGACAGGTTGCCGTTGTAGTTCATGTTCCGGACCGTCACTGCCGAGCCCGACTGGGTGTGCTGGCCGTTCCAGAGCTGGGTGATGCTCTGGCCGTTGGGCCACGTCCAGTTGACGGTCCACCCGGTGATGGCGACGCTGCCGGAGTTCCGCACCGACACCTCGGCGCCGAAGGCGCCGCCCCACTGGCTGCTGATCGTGTAGGTCGCCGTGCAGGCCTTACCGGTCGGGGAAGGCGACGGGCTCGGGCTGGGGCTCGGCGAGGGCGAAGGCGAAGGCGAAGGCGACGGGCTGGGCGAGGGGCTGGGCGAGGGGGAAGGCGACGGGGACGGGGACGGGCTGGGGGAGGGCGACGGGTCGTTGCCCGGGGTGTTGCCCCAGATCTTGGTCGTGCCCGCGTACAGCGGGATGTTGGTGACGCGCACCGGCGTCGAGCCCGGCGTCGTCGACACGCCTGCGAACGACCAGTCGTTGGCCGCGCTCCACTGCTTCGAGCTGGCCACCCGGAACTGGACCTCGCGCCGGTGCTGCGACTGCCCGGCCGGGGCGATGTTCTGCCCGGTGCAGTTGATCGTCACGTAGTAGGTGGCGCCGGAGTGCTGGGTGGGGCCGGTCGGCGCGCTGCACTGGTTGTAGTTGGCCGTGATGGTGATGTCGGCCGGGGTGGTGTCGCCGTCGAGGGTGAAGTAGTAGCGGAACGAGCCGTTGGTCAGGTTCCTGGCCGGCCAGCCCGACTGGTTCCGGACCATGACCTTGACCTCGGTGAAGTTGCTCCCGGTCGCGTTCACCGACGCCTCGGTGAAGATCTCCGGCTCGGGCGCCGTCTCCGGCTGCGGGAAGTTGGAGAGCGGCGTGCCGCCGTACTCGCCGTAGAGGCGGGCCAGGGCGCTGGTGAAGCCGGCGTTGTAGTCGGTCGCGACCTCGTTCATCACGTAGTCGTCGCGCTTGTCGGTGTAGGCGTCGTTCGGGTCGGGCGGGCCGCCGACCAGGGCGCCGTACAGGACGTGGCGGGTGTCGACCGGGTTGGTCATCTGGTCGGTCCACGAGCCGTGCGCCGTGCGGTGGTGCGGGTTCTTCGGCGGGTTGGCGCCGAAGCCGATCACGTACGAGGAGTTGCGCGGGTTGTCGCCGAGCGCGTAGTCGATCTGGCGCTTGGCGAAGTCGTGGTAGCGGGCCTTGCGCGTCGCGTCGGTGATCGAGTCGCTGTGGACGAGCGCCGCGAAGGAGGTGTTGGCGGCGTACCGGAGGGAGCCCCAGCGGTCGAGGACGGCCTGGCCTCCCGGCGAGTAGGCCACCCGCTGCCCGTTGACTCCGACGGTCCAGTAGTCGAGCCAGCGGTTGGCGTCGTCGAGGTACTGCTGCTTGCCGGTCAGCTTCGCCAGCAGCACGTAGGCGCCGTAGGACTTGTCGTCCCAGGCGATCGTCCACTTGTACGACTTGGTCGTCGACTGCGGCTCGGTGCCCAGGTTCGCGTACGCGGCCTCGGCCTTGGCCAGGTAGGACGCCTCGCCGGTGGCCCGGTGCAGCCAGATGGCGCCCCACACGAGCTCGTCGTTGAAGCCGCTCCACGAGCGGTAGTAGCCGGCCGCGTCGGTGATGCAGTCGCTGTAGGCCCGCTTCACGTTCTCGGCGAAGGCGTAGAGCTGCCGCGCGTGGGTCACCAGCGTGTTGGCGTACGTCGCGTCGGTCGGCCGGAACACGATCGAGGAGGCCGCCATCGCCGCCGCCGTCTCACCGGCCAGGTCGGCGCCGCCGCAGCTCGCGTCGATCTTGTACGACGGCCGGTTCATCTGCATCGCCTCGGCCGGCCCCCACCAGGCGTGGTCGAGCCCGCCGTTGCCGACCTGCCCGTAGAGCACGTTGGCCGACGGGTGCGCCTTGATGAAGTAGTCGTTGACGAACCGCAGGTTGTTCATCAGGTGCGTGAGCTGGGTGCCGTACGACGAGCGGTACTCGACCGCCCCCCAGGCCAGCATCGTGGTGGCCGCCGCCATCGGCAGGCCGAACTTGACGTGGTCGCCGGCGTCGTACCAGCCGCCGGTCAGGTCGAGCCCGACGTCGGCCCCGTCGGTCAGCCCGGAGGGGCCACGCCACGAGACACGGTTCCAGGAGGGCAGCGGGCCCGACTGCTGGGCCTCGTAGAACAGGATCGACTTCTGCAGCGCCTCGCCGTAGTTGAACACGGCTGCGGAGGCCTGCTGGGGTTGAAGGGTGACGGCGGCGACCAGTGCGACGGCCGCGACGCGGAGGGTACGGCGCATAGGAGCGTCCTTACGGAGGGGGGTGTCGGGGGCGCGGCAGCGGGTCAGGCGCTGTCGCGCCCCTCGCCATCTGGGGCGTGGGAGCGCTCCCAAGGGGAATTTCGTGTACGACGGTTGAGATGTCAATCAAGCGGGCCTCGGCAGGCCGCTGACCTGCGGAATCGTCCTCTGAATGTTTCACATCGGGGGTCCCCGCAAAAAGGGGAGGAGCCCCCCGGAGGGGGCTCCTCATGGTCGTTCTGTAGGGGCGTGACGGCGGGTCCGGCACCGCCACGCCCCCGTCCGCGGGATCAGCCGTTCGGGAAGAGGCGGCCGTATTCGCCCATGGCGACGGCCACGTCGACCTGGGCCCAGAAACGGTGGTAGTTGAAGGTCGGGGCCGGGCCGGTCCCGTCCAGGTAGGCCTTGACCTCGGGGTAGTCGGGGTCGTTCTGGTAGAAGGACCGGATCGACAGGAAGGTCGAGCTGGAGTTGATCGGGTCGCCGTTCGGCATGGTGCCGGTCCAGCCCGGCGGCACGTAGACCGCGTCGTCGAGACGGTTGTAGTCGGCCTTGGTCTCCGGCACCGAGACGCCCTTGGCGTCCTGGTTGAGCCAGATGCCGTCCAGCAGCGCCTTGGCCATGTTCTTCGCGCCCGTGTGGTTCGCGCGGGCGGCGTAGTACATGAGGACCTTCGCGTACGAGCCGGCGACGCCGACGTCGGTCGTGTGGTCGGCCACGGTCACGTGCAGGCCCGGGTTGGCCGGGGGCATGCCGGTGGTCGAGCTCCAGCTGGCCACCGGGGCGCCCGACCAGCGCAGGGTCGACGGGATCTGGTAGGTCCCGTTGGCGTTGATGGTGGTGTTCGCCATCGCCCAGGAGACCCACTTGTCGAGGATCGTCTTGGCGTCGGCGTTGCCGCTGGCGTAGTACAGCGAGGCCACGCGCTCCATCGACCACGCCTGGAAGCCGAACCACTGGTTCGACGGCGGGTCGTGGTAGACCGGCTGCCAGTCATAGGTCATGCCGTGGAACTTGGGCAGGTTCGACGGCGGCGTCGCGTAGTGACCCTGCCACGAGTTGGTCGCGCCGCCGGCGATGGCGCCCTCGTCCGACTGCAGCCACTTGTAGAACTGGAGCTGGCGGGTCAGCGAGGTCGCCCAGTCGGAGGCGCCGGTGGAGCTGCGCGGACGCAGGTCCGTCTGGGTCGACAGGGCCCAGGCCGCGAGCGGGTTCTGGTAGCCGCCGTGGTTGTGCGACGAGCCGATGCGCCAGGCCCAGCCGGCCGACGAGTCGGTCGCGCCGCCCCACGCGTAGTACCAGCTCAGCAGGTAGGTGGCGCTGTTCTTGCCGGTGCCGGCCGGGCACGAGGTGCTGGTGCAGCCGGGCTGCTTGAAGTACTTGTCGTACATCGCGTAGCGCAGGTAGTCGCCCATCTTCGCGGCCTTGGCCACGGTCGAGGCGATCTGCGACTGCTTGCCCTGGGCCTTGGCCCACTCGTTGGCGTAGTAGGCCACCTGCACGGCGCGGGCGTCGGCGTCGGGGGCGTTGGTGTACTTCCACTGACGGGCGTAGTTGCTGTCCTTGATGAACAGGTCGAGGAAGCCGTTGCGGCCACCGTGCGCGAAGGTGTCGCACGACGGCTGCGGGATGGTCTCGAAGACCGACTCCTCGGGGCCGCGCTGGTAGGTGTTGATGTACGCAGGCTTGGTCGTGCCGTCGCCGCAGCGGCCGAAGCCGTAGGTGTTGTCGACGTCCAGCAGCCAGTGCATGCCGTAGATGTCGCTGGTGTTGTACGCCGTCCGCAGCTCGGCCGCGATCGGGTCGGTGCCGACCGAGACGCCCGAGTTGATCTGCGACGGGTAGGCGCTGATGTCGTCGAACTCACCGGCGTAGGTGGCCGGGGAGCTGGCGTTGTAGAACGAGTTGGTCGGCTGGTCCTGCGTGGAGGGGATGATGTACCTCTCCATCGACGCCCACGCGGTGTTGAACTTGGTCCAGTCGCCGGTCACCTGGCCGTAGACCGCCTCCAGCCACAGGTAGTAGCTGTAGGCCTCCGACGTGGTCTCGTGCCCGTGGTCGGGCGCCTCGACCAGGAAGGTCTCGACCGAGTGGTAGGGCACGCCCTCGGGCGAGAAGTAGCCGTTCGCCGGGTCGTGGATCTTGTTGTACAGGCTGGTGAACCGCTGGATGTACTCGTTGCCCGGCGTGGTGCCGTCGTCGTCGGCCTCGGTGGCGTCCAGGGGCGAGGAGAAGTAGAAGACCCCGCCCCCGCTCGTCGACATGTTGAACCGGGCGGTGCCGCCGGTCGCGTCGGCGTCCTGCGCCGCGCTGACCGTGACGGTCTGCGGGACGTTCCAGTTGGCCGGCGTGAAGGTCAGCGTCGTGGGCGCCGCGGTCAGGTCGGCGTCACCGCCGCTCTGCTTCGACACCGTGACCGTGACGTTCGAGGTCGGCTGCAGCGACAGCGACACCGCCGCCGTGGCCGAGCCGCCCTCGGCGACCAGCACCGACGTCGGCGCGATGCGGACGAACCCGTCAGGCTGCGGCGACGGGCTCGGAGACGGGCTCGGCGACGGAGAGGGCGAAGGGCTGGGGGAGGGCGACGGAGAGGGCGACGGAGAGGGCGACGGAGAGGGCGACGGCGACGGCGAGGGGGTGCCGCCGCAGACCACGTTGTTCACCCGGAAGGTCGTCGGCTTGGGGTTGCTCCCGCTCCAGGTCCCGTTGAAGCCCAGGGAGAGGGTCGCGCCGCTCGCCAGCGTGCCGTTCCACGGCATGTTGGTGGCGGTGACGTTGGCGCCCGACTGGGTCCAGTTCGCCGACCATCCCTGGGAGACGCGCTGGCCGGAGTTGGGGAAGGTGAAACCGAGGTTCCAGCTGCTCAGGGCGTCGCCGGTGTTCCGCACCGTGAGGTTCGCGGTGAAGCCGCCGTTGCCGGGGCTGGTCGTCCAGTCGTTGGTCGTGTACGTCACGTCGCAGGTCACGGCGGCGGACGCCGGTTGCGCGACCAAGGTCACGGCAGCCGTGCAGACGGCCAGCACGGCCGCCCACAGGGCGCGTTTGCGATAAGCACGTATCGCCATTGTCGGGGGGTCTCCAAGCTCTCAGGGACTAAGGGGGATGGGAGCGCTCCCACCGGTAGCATGCCCGGATCGCCCGAATCTCTGTCAATCGACGTGCGCATTCGCCGCCCTTTGTCCTGCCCGAAGGTGAAACTTTCACCTCGCCGAGTGCCACGTGTGAGGCCGTCACCTGCGGGTAGACGCGCGCCCATGGCCAACGACAGAGTGAACGAGATGACCGACGCTGCGAAGACGGCCGCCGCCAAGATCGAGGGGGCGTTCCACGAGACCGCCGCCAAGGTCGCCGCGACCGTGGAGGACAAGATGCCCGAGGTCCGCGACGCCGCCCAGAAAGCGGTGGCCAGCGTCGAGGAGCACATCCCCGACGCCGTGAAGGACAAGGTCAGGGGCGCGACCGAGACGGTGTCGGCCAAGGCGGCCGAGGTGACGCCGGTGCAGGTCAAGGACGCCACCGACCGCCTGACCGCCGAGGCGAGGAAGCGCCCGATGCTGGCGGTCGCCGCCGGGGTCGCCGCGCTGCTGGTGTTCCGCCGGCTCCTGCGCCGCAAGCGCTGATCAGGAGGTGATCAGGGTGCCGTGTTCGCCGGGCGCAGCACTCGCGTGCCGCCCGCGATGAGCGCCGTCGCCAGGATCCACCCCGATGCGATGAGCGCGTTGGCCACCCAGATCGTCCAGCCGGTGGGCTCCCAGGCGGCCCGTTGCTCGAACAGGCTCACCGGCACCAGATGGTCGAGGGTGTAGACGAACGGGTTGAAGTGGCGGGGACGCTCGTCCAGTCCGATCTGGACGGGGGGAACCAGGGAGAAGACGACCGTCCCCGCCGTGAGCAGCGCCGACAGCCACGCCCCCGCCAGCCAGGGGCGGAAGCCGTAGCCGACGACGGCGTCCAGGACCAGGCCCCAGGCCCGTCCGGACACCGCCAGGGTGCGGCGCCGGGCGCGCTGTTTGGCCAGCAGGACCCGCCGTGCGTCGTGTTCGTGGCCGATGCGGCGGTAGTAGGCGGCCAGTTGCTCGTAGGGCTGCGGGCGGTAGCGGTCGGGGTGGCGGTTCAGCCAGTTCAGGCGGTCGCGGATCGTGGCGGGGCTGCGGAGGGATTCGTACACGAGACCGTCGAGCCGCACCACGCCGGGGTAGCTCTCCGGACGGTCGGCGAGCAACCCGACGCGGGTGTAGCCGAGGTCGACCCCGCCCTCGATCGACTCGGGGGTGAGCAGGAACTCGCCGACGTCGAGGTGACGGGTGTGCACCGCCAGCTGCTCCGATTTCAGGCTCGCCCCGTCGAGTGAGAGGGTGCCGCTGATCCGGGCCCCGCGCAGGCTGATCTCGCCTTCGGCGGAGAACCCCGTGCCCATGTTCATGACCGTGGCCTGCAGATAGTCGCCGTGGACGGCGTACCGGCCGAGCGCCGTGATCGAGGTGTGCTGCAGCCACAGCCCGCCGTTGAACCGGGCGCCCTGGAGCCGCAGGCCGCCGGTCACCGTCATCCCGCGCAGGAACGCGCCGCCCTCCACCACCAGGCCGCCCGCCCAGAGCGCGGTCTGCTTCTGCTCCTGTTCGCGGGGGTCGCCGGCGTAGCGGGTCCCGGCCCACCCCGCCTCCTTGAGCGTCCAGTGGACCGGGCTGCCGATCTCGCAGCCGGACATCCGCAACTGCCCGCTGACGTGGGCGTTGTCGAGCCGGATCCCGTCGTGGACGACGCAGCCGCCGATGTCGAGCACGCCGTCGACCCGCGCCCGCCCGGCGCGTAATCGCAGCAGGTCGCAGTCGCGGAACCGCAGCGCCCGCGTCTGCGCCTCGACCAGGTCGATCACCCCGCCGACGTGACACTCGATCAGGTGCAGCGTCGTGGTCAGCTCGGCCCCCGCGAGATCGAGGTCCCCCACCACCCGCGCGCCGATGAGCCGGACCGCGGCCACCTGCCCGGGGAGCGAGGGCCGCGCGCCGAGCAGCAGCGCCCGGATCACCTCGGCCCGCACGACCCGCTCCCGATCGGCCGGGCCGCCCCCGTTCAGGGAGGCCCAGGCGGCCCGGACCCGGCCGGCCCTGGTGGTCTGGTCTTCGTCGGGCGGGTGCACCCGGTCGCGGGTGGTGCGGGCGCGGTCGGGGTGGACGTCGACCCATTCCCCGGTCGGGTAGGCGGCGACGAGTCGCTTCTCCGCCGGAGTGAGCCGCCGGAAGGGGAGTGATCTTCGCATGCCCCGACTGTATTCACCGTTTCATCGCGCCGTCGGCGATCGCGTCGGCGGCCTCGCCGATCGCGGTGCCCACGATCTCCAGGCGGCGGACGAGCTCGCGTTCGCGCAGGGCCTCGGCGGTGATGTCGGAGGAGAGGATGCGGGCGATCTCGTACTGGTACATCCGCCGGATCGTGCCGCCGGCCTTCTTGGCCTCCAGGGCGTCGTGGCCGACCGCCGACGAACGGGTGGCCAGGTCGCGGACCGACTTCTCCAGCGCGTCGACGCCCACGATGACCTGGTCGAGCATCGGGGCGAACCGCTGGCGTCCGCGCACCCGGTAGAGGTGCGACTCGCGGACGAAGTCGCGCAGCGAGTCGAGGATGTCGTCGATCGACCGCGACAGCCGGAACAGGTCCTCGCGGTCGATCGGGGTGACCAGGGCCCCGGCCAGTTCGGCGACCAGGCGGGCACGGCAGGTGTCGCCCCGGTGCTCGATCTCGCGCATCGCCTGGTGGGCCTTGGTGCGGCCGATCTCGCCGCCGCTCATGGCGATGGCCAGCCACGCGCCCTCTCGGGTGGCGTCGAGCTGGCCGATGAGGGCGTCGGCGAGGCTGGTGTCCATGCGGCCCCGCATCATGCCGAACATCCGCCGGAGCCGCCTCAACCGGCCACCCCCTTGATCATCAGCCCGGCCCCGAGGCCCAGCAGGCCGCTGACCGGCAGGGTCAGCGTCCAGGCCAGCACGATCTTCGACGTCGCCGCCCACCGCACCCGCCGGACGCTGTCGGCCACCCCCGCGCCGACGAAGCCGCCCGCGATGGCCTGCGTCATGCTCACCGGCGCCCCGGCCGCCGCGCAGCCGATCACCGACAGGCCGCTGCCCAGCCCGGCGGCCACCGCGTGCAGCGGACGGGCGGGCAGCAGCTGCCGGCTGAGGGTCCGCCCGGCGCGCGGCAGCCCGTAGACGGCGCCGACCGCGAACAGCGCCGCGACCAGCAGGCAGACCAGGGGAGGGGCGCCGCCCACCCCGAGCCCGATGAGGAAGACGGCCAGCATCTTCTGTCCGTCGTTGGCGGCGTACGCCAGGCACTGCACCGCGAACCCGCCCCAGTGGAGACGGGGCAGCGACTGCGCCCGGCCCAGCCCCGAAACCACGCGGCTGGCCAGCACCGCCACCGTGGCCCCGACGAAGGGCGCGACGACGCCCGCCACCAGGACCAGGCCGACCGCGCCCGCCGAGACGGGCAGCCCGAGCCCGGCGGCCGCGCCGGTCAGCCCTCCGACGATGGCCAGGGTCAGGCTGGTCGGCCACCCCCGGCTGCTCAGGACCAGGACCACGACGAGCGCGCAGACCACCGCGACGGTCATCGCGACCTGTCCGGCCGTGCCCGGCAGCGACGCCAGCCGGGTCGTGAAGGTCGCGGCCACCCGCGACGTCAGCATCGGGACCGCCGCGACCGCGGCGACCAGTACGAACAGCGCCACCAGCGGGCGCACCCCCGGGACCCGGAGCCCGGCGCCGAGCAGGGCGCCTCCGTCGTTGACCCCCGAGACCACCGCGAACACTCCGGCGAGAACAGCCAATGAGGCGGACAACAATCTCCCCTCGTTTGCCTTTTGTTCACCATTTGTTTACCCAGGCATTCCCGGGCGGCGGGGTGATCACTCCGGCGGAGATCTGGGGACGATAGGGGAGTGACCGTACACGCAGCCCATCTCGGCCGTTACTACGAGGATTTCGTCGTCGGTGACGTGTTCCAGCACCCCCTCGGCCGCACCATCTCCGAGGCCGACAACACCTGGTTCACCCTGCTGACGATGAACACCAACCAGAACCACTTCAACGCCCACTTCGCCGCGCGGGCCCCGGTCGGGAAGATCATCGTGAACTCGGGGCTGTCGGTCGCGATCGTGCTCGGCCTGTCGGTCATCGACGTCAGCCAGAACGCCTCGATGAACCTCGGCTGGGACGAGATCCGGCTCACCCACCCGGTCTTCGTCGGCGACACCCTCTACGCCGAGTCGCTGGTCGAGGCCGCGCGCGAGTCACAGTCGCGCCCCTACGCCGGGATCGTCACCTGCCGCACCCGCGGCCTGAACCAGGACGGCGACGAGGTCATGTCGTGGCGGCGCTCGGTGCTGGTGTACAAACGCGACGCCCCCCACGACAAGGGCTTCTTCCCCGTCGCGAAGAACGGCCCGCTGGCGTGAACTTCGACCTCACCGACGACCAGCGGCTCTTCCGGGAGACCCTCCGGGAGTTCGTCGACGCCGAGATCGTCCCGGTGGCGGCCGAATGGGAACGCTCGGGCCGCTACCCGGCCGAGATCGTCGACGCGTTCGCGTCGCTGGGCCTGTTCGGCATGACGATTCCGGAGGCGTACGGGGGTCTCGACCTCGACCGGGTGTCCTTCGCCCTCGTCTTCGAGGAGATCGCGCGGGGCTGGATGGGCGTGGCCGGGATCCTCGGCTCCCATTCGCTCGCGACCTGGATGGTGGCCCAGTACGGGACCGAGGCCCAGAAGGAGGAGTTCCTGCCGGGGTGGGCGTCGGGCGAGCGGCGTACCGGCATCGCGCTGACCGAGCCCGGCGCCGGCACCGACCTCCAGGGCATCGCCACCCGCGCCGTCCGGGACGGCGACCACTACGTCGTCACCGGCACCAAGACGTGGATCACCAACGCCCGGCACGCCGACCCGCTGCCCGTCCTGGTGAAGACGTCCGCCGAGACGCCGGCGCACCGGGGCATGTCGGTCCTCCTGATCGACCAGGACGACCTTCAGGTCAGCCGTGACCTGCCGAAACTCGGCTACAAGGGGACCGAGACATG
Source organism: Herbidospora galbida (assembly GCF_005233835.1). Classification (GTDB taxonomy): domain Bacteria; phylum Actinomycetota; class Actinomycetes; order Streptosporangiales; family Streptosporangiaceae; genus Herbidospora; species Herbidospora galbida. The sequence goes on from NZ_SZQA01000041.1 coordinate 18,505, forward strand.
CGAGGTCGTCCTGGACGCCGTGCGGGTTCCGGCCGAGCGGCTGCTGGGCGGGGTCGAAGGGCGGGGGATGCAGCAGGTGCTGGCCGCGCTCGAACTCGGGCGGATCAACATCGCGGCCCGCGCGGTCGGGGTGGCCCAGTGCGCCTACGACGCGGCCCTCGCGTACTCGAAGGAGCGGACGGCCTTCGGGCAGCCCATCTCCGAGTTCCAGGCGATCCAGCTGAAGCTCGCCGACATGGCGACCGAGATCCAGGCGGCCCGGCTGATGACCTACTGGGCGGCGACCCGGTCGGAGCAGGGGGCGGTGACCGGGGAGGCGGCCATGGCCAAGTACTTCGCCTCCGAGACGGCGCTGACCACGACGATGGAGGCCATGCGGGTGCACGGCGGCTACGGGTACTCGCAGGAGTTCGTGCTCGAACGCCTCTACCGCGACGCGCCGCTGATGGCCATCGGCGAGGGCACGAACGACGTCCAGCGCATGGTCATCGCCCGTGCCCTGCTGAAGGGGAGCCTCAGGGTCGGCTGGTAGGCGGATCAGGCGATCCGGAAGCTCCGCGCGTCGAATCTGATGAAGCTGTGGATGTCGTTGGCGGGGAAGTAGAGGGCGTGGCCGGTGCAGTCGGCGGTGGCGTAGACCTCGATGGCGACGTTGGTGTCGTTCCACTCCGCGTGCGCGACGGAGGGGAGCGCGTGGCAGCCCGCGCCCAGCGTGGCCGCGTCGTAGGCCGCGATCTGGGTGGTGAACCACGCGTCGGCGTAGAAGTTCACCGTGCCGGCCGGGCCCGTCGCGGCGGAGGCCGGCGCCGCCGCCGTGACCACCGCCGTCGCCGCGAACGCCGCGGCGGCCAGGCGCATGACGGATTGCTTCGTGAACGTGAGCATCTTCTGCCTTCCGGTTCAACAAGATCTCCGAGTGACGGGATCATAGGCAGAAGATGGTTGAATCTTCAATGGAAAGTTGGCGGCCGATCCTGACCGCCGGTCAACTAGGGTCGCGAAGGTGAGTGACTGCCTGTTCTGCGCGATGGTGGCCGGGGAGACCGGCACCGTCGGGGTCTACGACGACGACGTCGTGTTCGCGTTCCTCGACCACCGGCCCGTCTTCAAGGGCCACGTCCTGGTCGTGCCGAAGACCCACGTCGTCACCCTGCTCGATCTGCACGACGTCGGGCCCTACTTCGAGCGGGTCCAGGCCGTCACCCGGGCCGTCATGGCCGGGCTCGACGCCAAGGGCAGCTTCGTGGCCCTCAACAACGTCGTCTCGCAGTCGGTCGCCCACCTGCACACCCACGTCGTGCCGCGGAACCCGAAAGACGGGCTGCGCGGCTTCTTCTGGCCGCGCACCACGTACGCCTCCGACGAGGAGGCGCGCGAGTACGCCGCGAAGATCAGCGCTCAGATGAGCTGATAGACCAGCTCGGGCCGGCCGATCCCGCCGTACTGGGGCAGGCGGCGGGTGACGCCGCTCTCGGTGAGGTGTTCCAGGTAGCGGCGGGCGGTCACCCGGGAGACCCCGACCGAGGTCGCGACCGCCGTGGCCGACAGGCCGTCGGAGGCGCCGCGCAGTTCGGCCACCACGGCCTCCAGCGTCGGCCGGGTCAGGCCCTTCGGCAGGTGCGAGCGGGCCGGGCCGCGCAGGGCGGCCAGCATGTCGTCGACCTCGCCCTGGCCGCTGGCCTCGCCGGGGGCGTCGACCGTCGAGCGGAACTTGGCGTACTGCCGCAGCTTCTCGTTGAGCGCGGCGAAGGTGAACGGCTTCAGGACGTACTGGGCCACGCCCACCGACACCGCCGACCGGACCATCGACAGGTCGCGGGCCGAGGTGATGACGATGACGTCGCACAGGACGCCCGCGGCCCGGATCGCCCGGCACACCTCCAGGCCGTGCATGTCGGGCAGGTAGAGGTCGAGCAGCACCAGGTCGACGTGCTGCCGCCGGAGGAACCGCAGCGCCTCGCCGCCCGACCGGACGACCCCGGCGACCTGGAACCCGGGCACCCGGTCGACGTAGACGCGGTGGGCCTCGGCGGTGATCTCCTCGTCTTCGACCACGAGCACCGAGATCAAGACATCGTCCTCTCGGGCAGCGGGAGGCGGACCGTGAAGACCGCGCCCTGACCTGCGGCGACGTCGATCGTGCCGCCCAGCCGCCGCACCGCCTGGGCCGCCAGGGGCAGGCCGAGGCCCCGGCCGTCGCCCTTGGTCGTCCAGCCGCGCTGGTAGGCCTCCTCCACGCGGGCCGGGTCGAGGCCGGGGCCGCTGTCTGCGACCCGGATCTCGCACGCGGAGCCGGACGTGCCCACGTGCACCTCCACCCGGGCCGGCGGCGCGCCGGACATGGCGGCGTCGACCGCGTTGTCGATCAGGTTGCCCAGGATGGCGACCAGGTCGTGGGGGTCGAGGCCGATGTCGTCGAGGTCGCTGTCGGGGCTGATCGACAGTTCCACCCCGCGCTCGGCCGCCTGGGCCGACTTGCCGAGCAGCAGGGCCGCCAGCACCGGTTCCCTGACCGCCGCCACCACGCGGTCGGTGAGCTCCTGGGCGGCGCGCAGCTCCTCGGTCGCGAAGGACACCGCCTCGTCGGGGCGGCCCAGCTCGACCAGGCTGATCACCGTGTGGAGGCGGTTGGCCGACTCGTGCGCCGCCGACCGGAGGGCGTCGGCGAAGCCGCGTTCGGCGTCGAGCTGGCCCGTGACGTCCTGCAGCTCGGTGTGGTCGCGCAGCGTGACGACCGTGCCGAGGGAGCGGGAGCCGGAGCGTACGGCGGCGACGCTGACCAGCAGCACCCGGTCGCCGGTCAGGTGGATCTCGTCGGTCCGGTTCCCGCCCGACGACAGCAGTTCGGTCAGGGACGGAGGCAGGCCCAGGGACTCGACGAACGAGCCTTCGGCGTTCTCCGGGAGGCCGAGCAGCTCGCGGGCGCCGTCGTTGCACAGCGTGAGGACGCCGCGGCCGTCGACCAGCAGCAGGCCCTCGCGGACGGCGTGCAGGATCGCCTCGTGGTACTCGTACATGCGGGTCAGTTCGTGGGTTCCGAGGTCGTGGGTGTGGCGGCGGAGGCGGCGGCCGGCCAGGTAGGTGCCCGCGGTGCCGGCGGCGAGGCCGAGCAGGCCCGCCAGCACGCCGGCCTCCAGCTGCTCGCGCAGCCGGCCGCCGATGTTCTCCACCGTTATACCCGCGCTCACCAGCGCCCTGACCCGTCCCGAGGCGTCCTGGACGGGGGTGATCGTGCGGATCGAGGGGCCCAGCGTGCCGGTGTAGGTCTCGCTGTAGGGCCGCCCGGCCAGGGCGGGGGCGATGGTGCCCAGGTAGGGCTTCCCGATCTCCTCGCGGGTCGGATGGGTGTAGCGGATGCCCGCCGGAGTCATGATCGTGATGAAGTTGACCCCGGTCTCGGCCCTCACCTTCTCGGCATAGGGCTGGAGCAGGGCCGTCGGGTCGGGGTCCTCCAGCGCGGCCAGCACCGACGGCGCCGACGCCACGCTCACCGCCACCGCGTGGGTCACCGCCGTCGCGTCCTCCGCGACCAGCTCACGGGTCTGCAGCACGCCCATCACGGTGCCCGCAGCCACGGTCGCCACCACGACGACGATCTGGAGCGCGAGCATCTGCCGCGCGAGGCTCCACCGCCGCATCCGGCCTCACCTCTCCTGACTCGGTCCGGTGAACGAAATGTACGCAATAGTGACCCAGGTCACTCCCCGGGCAGATAGTCGCCCCACCGACACCCCCCAGGGAGAGTGAACTCCATGTCCGAACCCCAGGTGAGGCGCGACAAGACCCGCTACCTCTACCTCGCCGTCATCGTCGCGGCCGTCGCCGGCGTCGCCGTCGGCTTCCTCGCCCCGGACCTCGGGGTCGCGTTGAAGCCGCTGGGCACCGCCTTCGTGGCGCTGATCAAGATGATGATCAGCCCGATCATCTTCTGCACGATCGTGCTGGGCATCGGTTCGGTGGCCAAAGCCGCCAAGGTCGGCCGGGTCGGCGGGCTCGCCCTCGGTTACTTCCTGGTCATGTCGACCGTGGCGCTCGCGATCGGCCTGGTCGTGGGGAACCTGGTCGACCCCGGTCAGGGCCTGCAGCTTACCGACGAACTGAGGGCGTCGGCCGCGGCCGAGGCCGCCAAGGGCGGCGAGAGCGACACCACGGCGTTCCTGCTCGGCATCATCCCGGCCACGCTCGTGTCGGCCTTCACCGAGGGCTCGGTGCTCCAGACGCTGCTGGTCGCGCTGCTCGCCGGGTTCGCCCTGCAGGCGATGGGACCGCGCGCGACGCCCATCCTCGCCGGCGTCGAGCACATCCAGCGGCTCGTCTTCCGCATCCTCGCCATGATCATGTGGGCCGCCCCGGTCGGCGCGTTCGGCGCGATGGCCGCCGTGGTCGGCGCGACCGGCGTCGACGCCCTCACCAGCCTCGGCGTGATCATGCTCAGCTTCTACGCGACCTGCCTGCTGTTCGTGTTCGTCGTCCTCGGCCCGCTGCTGCACCTGGTGGCCCGCGTCAACGTGCTGTCGCTGTTCTCCTACCTGCGGCGCGAGTTCCTGCTGATCCTGTCGACCTCGTCGTCGGAGTCGGCGCTGCCCAGGCTGATCGCCAAGATGGAGCACCTCGGCGTGAGCCGTCCGGTCGTCGGCATCACCGTGCCGACCGGCTACTCGTTCAACCTCGACGGGACCGCGATCTACCTCACGATGGCCACCCTCTTCGTGGCCAGCGCGACCGGGGCCCCGCTGTCGTTCGGCGAGCAGGTCTCGCTGCTGGTCTTCATGATGATCGCGTCCAAGGGCGCGGCCGGGGTCACCGGCGCCGGTCTGGCCACCCTCGCCTCCGGCCTCCAGTCGCACCGGCCCGAGCTGGTCGACGGCGTCGGCCTCATCGTCGGCATCGACCGCTTCATGTCCGAGGCCCGCGCGCTGACCAACTTCGCCGGCAACGCGGTGGCGACCGTCGTCATCGGGAGCTGGACCGGCGAGTTCGACCGGGAGCGCGCCCAGGAGGTCCTGTCGGGCCGCGATCCCTTCGACGAGACCACGCTGCTGGACGAGGAGCACGAAACCGCATCGGAGGCCGCATCGAAGGACGCTGTTCCCGAACCGGTCCGGTAGGCTCCGCGACGTGGAGCCCCTGGTCGCCGTCCTGGTGGTCGCAGCCCTGGTCGGCGTCCCGGCGGTCGTGCTGTGGCGCGTGCTGAGCGGACGCCGCGAACTCGGCAGCGGCCCGGCCGAACGGGCCACGTTCGAGACCCTGCACACCGCCAGCCTCGCCGCGCCCCCGCTGCGCGCCGGGCTCACCCAGGCGGGCGTCCTGAAGGCCTCACGTCATCTGCGGCAACTCCTCGGCTCACCGGCGATCGCGATCACCAACGCCGAGGAGTTGCTCGTCTACGACGGGACCGGCGACCACCACGCCCGCGAGGCCTTCGACCACGCGGCGAGCACCCTCAAGGACGGCCGCATCCAGGTCCTCCAGCTCTCGTGCACGCAGCCCGAATGCCCGATCAGGCACGCGGTCGTCGTCCCGCTCACCACCGACGACCGGGTGGTCGGCTCGCTGGCCGCCTACGGCGACCACACCTCCGCCGGTCTGGTGCGGGCCGTGCAGGAGGTCGCGCGGTGGGTCGACTCCCAGCTCGAACTCGCCGAGCTCGACCGGTCGCGCACCCTGCTCATGGAGGCGGAGGTACGGGCCCTGCGGGCGCAGATCTCCCCCCACTTCATCTACAACTCCCTCACCACGATCGCCTCGTTCGTGCGGACCGACCCCGAGCGGGCCCGCGAGCTCCTGATCGACTTCGCCGACTTCACCCGCTACTCCTTCCGGCGGCACGGCGACTACACGACCCTGGCCGAGGAGCTGCGCTCGATAGACCGCTACCTCACCCTGGAGCGGGCCCGGTTCGGCGACCAGCTCCAGGTCACCCTGCGCATCGCGCCCGAGGTGCTGGCCGTGGCGGTGCCGTTCCTGTGCATCCAGCCGCTCGTCGAGAACGCGGTCAGGCACGGGCTGGAGAGCAAGCCCGGCGTTGGGCGGATCTCGATCGTGGCCGAGGACGCCGGGTCGGAGTGCTCGATCACGGTCGAGGACGACGGGCTGGGGATGGACCCGGAGCACCTGCGGCGGGTGCTGGCGGGGGAGGAGCGCGCGACGGGGGTCGGGCTGGCCAACGTCGACGAGCGGCTCCGCCAGGTCTACGGCGACGAGTTCGGGCTGGTCGTCGAGACCGGCAAGGGCGCCGGGACGAAGGTCAGCATGCGGATGCCGAAGTACCGGCCGGGGGTGACGGTCCGTTGACGGCGGAGCCGTGACGGAAGAGAAGTTAACGATCTGGAACTTGCGTTGACTTCCAAATGCCGATTTATCACGCTCTAGGGACTCATCCAGTGAAGGGGTTAGACGTGAGCGGGTTGCGGGTGCTGGCTGTGGACGACGAGCAGCCTGCCCTCGAAGATCTCGCCTATCTCCTGCGCGCCGATCCCCGCATCGGCGAGGTGCAGACCGCCCGCGACGGCGCCGCCGCGCTGAAGCTGCTCGACCGGGCCATGGCCGACGGGCGGCCCATCGACGCCGTCTTCCTCGACATCCGCATGCGCGGCCTCGACGGGGTGGTGCTCGGGCGGCTGCTCACCCAGTTCTCGCGCCCGCCGAAGGTCGTCTTCGTCACCGCCTACGAAGACCACGCCGTCGACGCCTTCGAGCTGAAGGCCGAGGACTACCTGCTCAAGCCGGTCCGCCCCGACCGCCTGGCCGAGGCGATCCGCCGGGTCTGCGCCGGGAGCGAGGCCTACACCGAGCCCGAGACCAGCGACACCATCCCGGTCGAACTCGGCGGCGTGACCCGGTTCGTCGCCTCGACCGAGGTGCGCTACGTGGAGGCGCGCGGCGACTACGCCCGCCTGCACACGGCGACCGGCAGCCATCTGGTCCGCATCCCGCTCGCCGCCCTGGAGGAGCGCTGGGCCTCGGCGGGCTTCCTCCGGGTACACCGCAGCCATCTCGTCGCGGTCAAGCACATCGACGAGCTGCACATCGACTCGGGCCGCTGCGTCGTGCGGATCGGCGACACCGAGATCCCGGTCAGCCGCCGCCACACGCGTGAGCTGCGCGACCTGCTGGTTCGACGGGCCCGCCGTGCCAAGCCGGAGCAGTGACCCGCCCCCGGCCCCGCGCCGCCGCCGCGCCCCGGCCCGTCAGCCGCGCGCCGGCGACGACCCGGACGTGACCAGGCCGCGCCGCGAGACGGTGACGAGCCCCCGCACGAGCGCCGCGCGCCGGCCCCGCTATCCCGCCACCCGCGAGATCGACGAGCAGACGCGGCTCGGCGAGGTCTACATGCGGTCGCTGATCCGCACCCAGCTCCGCCTGGCCCTGTTCGTCTGCACGCTGCTGGCCTGCGTGATAGGCGGGCTGCCCTTACTGTTCATGCTGGTCCCGTCGATGCGGGAAGTGGTCGTGCTCGGGCTGCCACTGCCGTGGCTGGTGCTCGCCGGGCTCATCTACCCGGCGTTCGTCGTCGGGGCCTGGCTGTACGTCCGGGCCGCCGAGCGGAACGAACGACGGTTCGCCGAGCTGGTGGAGGGCGATTGAGCTCGCTCGTCGCGATCGTGCTCGTGGTGCTCGCGGCGGTCCTGATCGGGGCGTTCGGGGTCCGGGTGTCGCGGACCACCTCCGACTTCTACGTCGCCTCGCGCACCGTCACCCCGCTGTGGAACGCCTCGGCCATCGGCGGGGAGTACCTGTCGGCGGCCTCGTTCCTGGGCATCGCCGGGCTGATCCTCACCTACGGCGCCGACATGCTGTGGCTGCCCGTCGGCTGGACCGGCGGCTACCTCGTGCTGCTGGTGCTGGTGTCGGCGCCGCTGCGGCGGTCGGGGGCGTACACGCTGCCCGACTTCGCCGAGGCGCGGCTGGAGTCGATGGTCGTACGGCGGGTGTCGAGCGTGCTCGTCGTGCTCATCGGGTGGCTCTACCTGATGCCGCAGTTCCAGAGCGCGGGCATGGTGTTCCGGGCGATCACCGGGGCGCCCGCGTGGGCGGGCGGGCTGCTGGTCGCCGGGGTCGTGGCGGTGAACGTGCTGTCGGGCGGGATGAAGTCGATCACGTTCGTGCAGGCGTTCCAGTACTGGCTGAAGCTGACCGCCCTGGCCGTGCCGCTGGTGTTCATGCTGCTGGCCTGGCGGGCCGACGGCGCTCCCGGCCTTCAGGCCGGCGACCCGTGGGCGCTGCCGCTGCACGGGCGCGAGCATCCGGTCTACGCGACGTACTCGCTGATCCTGGCCACCTTCCTGGGCACCATGGGGCTGCCGCACGTGCTCGTGCGGTTCTACACCAACCCCGACGGGCGGGCCGCGCGGCGGACCACGCTGGTCGTGCTGTCGCTGCTGGGGGCCTTCTACCTGCTGCCGTCGATCTACGGCTATCTCGGCCGGGTCTATTCGCTGTCGCTCGACGGGCCCGACTCGGTCGTGCTGGCCCTGCCGGGGCACCTCGTCGGCGGGGTCGCGGGGGAGCTGCTGACCGCGCTCGTCACCGGCGGGGCGTTCGCGGCGTTCCTGTCGACGTCGTCGGGCCTGGCCGTGTCGGTCGCGGGCGTGCTGGGGCAGGACATCCTGCGGTTCACCGACGGCGTGCGGTCGTTCCGGGTCGCCACCGTCATCGGAGTCGCGGTGCCGTTCGGGCTGGCCGTCGTGGCGCGGGCGCTGCCGGTCGCCGACGTCGTCGGGCTCGCGTTCGCCGTCGCCGCCTCGTCGTTCTGCCCGCTGCTGGTGCTGGGCATCTGGTGGCGGCGGCTCACCACCTCGGGGGCGATCGCCGGGCTGCTCGCCGGGGGAGGGCTCGCCGCGGTGGCCGGGCTGGTCACCGTCGTCGGCGGGCCCCACGGCGGGTGGGCCGGGGCGCTGCTGGCGCAGCCGGCCGCCTGGACGGTGCCGATCTCGTTCTCGGTCATGGTCGTCGTCTCGCTGCTCACCCCCGGCCGGACGCCGCCGAACGTGGCGCGCACGATGGTACGTCTCCACACACCCGAGACACTTGACGTGGACCGGGGCGATTGGCGTCCACGGTCGTCATAACGGACAGTTGAGGGCGGCCGAAAAGGGTGCCGTTCGTCGTGGATAGCGGACCATTCGGCGCAAGCCGTACAACACTGAGCGCCTTTGCCCGTCGGCTCGGCGAAGGACGGGTCTCCGTATCTCCTCCCGGGGTAGCGTCCACTCCTACCGTGTGGGTGATCCAGATCACAGCGTGGGAGGTCTCGTGACGACGGAGCAACATGACTCGTCGGTATATGAGCAGATAAGAGCGACGGACCGGTTCCAGGAGCTGCGCCGCCGCTATCGCTCGTGGGCGTTCCCGATGACGGTCGCCTTCTTGGTCTGGTACCTCCTGTACGTCGTGTTGTCCGCGTTCGCGCGCGACTTCATGGCCATCAAGGTGCTGGGCAACATCAACGTCGCGTTGATCTTCGGACTGCTCCAGTTCGTGTCCACCTTCTACATCTCGTGGGCTTACGCGCGGCACTCGGCGGCCAAGCTCGACCCATTGGCCGACGAGCTTCGCGGTGAGATCGAGAAGGTGGAGAAATAAATGAGCCACACGACACTCGCCACCGTCCTGTTCCTGCTGTTCGTGGTCGGGACGCTGGCGATCACCTTCTGGGCCAGCCGGCAGAACAAGACCGCCGCCGACTACTACGCGGGCGGTCGCGCCTTCAGCGCGGCGCAGAACGGCCTGGCCATCGGCGGCGACTACATGTCGGCCGCCTCGTTCCTGGGCATCGCGGGCCTCATCGCCCTCTACGGCTACGACGGCTTCCTGTACTCCATCGGCTTCCTGGTGGCGTGGCTGGTCGCGCTGCTGCTGGTCGCCGAGCTGATGCGGAACTCCGGCAAGTACACGATGGCCGACGTGCTCGCCTTCCGGATGAGCCCGCGCCCGGTCCGCACCGCGGCCGGCGTCTCGACGATCGTGGTCTCGATCTTCTACCTGCTCGCGCAGATGGTCGGCGCGGGCGCGCTGGTCGGCCTGCTGCTCGGCATCACCTCCGACTCGGGCAAGGCGCTCACCATCGTCGGGGTCGGCATCCTGATGATCGTGTACGTCGTCGTCGGCGGCATGAAGGGCACCACCTGGGTCCAGATCGTCAAGGCCGTGCTGCTGATGGGCGGTGCGACCCTGGTCACCCTGCTGGTCCTCGGCAAGTACGGCTTCAACGTGTCCAACCTGCTGGGCACCGCCGCCGAGCAGAGCGGCAAGGGTGACTCCTTCCTCAACGCCGGCCAGCGCTACGGTACCGACGCCCAGGGCATCTGGGGCAAGTTCGACCTGATCAGCTTGGGCCTTGCCCTGGTTCTCGGTACCGCCGGCCTGCCCCACATCCTGATCCGCTTCTACACCGTGCCCACCGCCAAGGACGCCCGTAAGTCGGTCCTGTGGGGCATCGGCATCATCGGCACCTTCTACCTGCTCACCCTGGTCCTGGGCTTCGGCGCGGCGGCCATGGTCGGCAGCGAGGCGATCCGGGCCGAGAACGCGGCCGGCAACACGGCGGCGCCCCAGCTCGCCCTCGCGATCGGCAACGCCATCTTCGGCGACGTCGGCGGCACGATCCTGCTGGCCGTCATCGCCGCCGTCGCCTTCGCCACGATCCTCGCGGTGGTCGCCGGTCTGACCCTGGCCAGCTCCTCCAGCTTCGCCCACGACCTCTACGCGCACGTCTTCAAGCGCGGCAACGTCACGGAGAAGCAGGAGATCCTGGTCGCGCGGATCTCGGCCTTCGTCATCGGCGCGGTCGCGATCGGGCTGGGCATCCTGGCCCAGGCGCAGAACGTGGCGTTCCTGGTCGCCCTGGCCTTCGCCATCGCGGCCTCGGGCAACCTGCCCGCGATCCTCTACAGCCTGTTCTGGAAGAGGTTCAACACCGCCGGCGCGGTGGCCTCGATCTACGGCGGTCTCGTCTCCGCCCTGGTCCTGGTCATCTTCTCGCCGGTCGTGTCGGGCCGCCCGACGTCGCTGATCAAGGACATGGACTTCCACTGGTTCCCGATGGAGAACCCGGGCCTGTTCTCGATCCCGATCGGCTTCCTGTGCGGCTACATCGCCACGCGGATGAGCAAGGAGTACAACGAGTCGAAGTACGCCGAGATGGAGGTCCGCTCCCTCACCGGCGTCGGCGCCGAGAAGGCGTCGACTCACTAAAGCGCCACCCAGATAACCCCTCCAGGAAAGAGAAGCCCTCGGGACCCGCCCCCGAGGGCTTCTCGCTTCTATTGAGGCAGATTCATGGCGCGAGCCACGGCCGCCCTTCGGCCGTCCGCGTCTCGCTTCTATCGAGGCAGATTCATGGCGCGAGCCATGGCCGCCCTTCGGCCGTCCGCGTCTCGCTTCTATCGAGGCAGATTCATGGCGCGAGCCACGGCCGCCCTTCGGCCGTCCGCGTCTCGCTTGTAAGGCGGGTGTTCCTTTTCCGGCATGTCGGGCCGGTATGGGCAGCGGTTATGGTCGGCGCGTGGACAGCCCATCGGACGCGCGCAGCCGGATCCTCGACGCCGCCGAGGAACTGTTCGCGGGCGGCGGCTACGACGCCACCCCGACCGCGCGGATCGCGGCGGTCGCCGGGGTCCCCAAGGGGCTCGTGTTCCACTACTTCCCCCGCAAGATCGACGTGCTGGTGTCCCTGGTCGACGAACGCACCCTCGTGACCGAGGAGGATCCCGAGCCCGCGCCCGGCGACGCGGCCCGCGCCCTGTCGAAGCTGGCCCGGCGGCTGCCGCTGACGGCGTCGCCGTCGATGCGGCGGATCCTGTTCCGCGAGGCCGACACGCACCGGTCGGTGAAAGACCGCATCCACGGGCTGAACTCCGAGATCATCCGGCGGGCGCGGTTCGCGCTGGAACTCGCCCTGCCGGGCGGGCGGGGCGACGCGGCGCGGCTGGAGGCGGCGGCGGCCACGTTCGCGGCCGTCTTGCTTTATCAGGAGAGCATCGCCCATTTGACCGGGCACACGATCGACGCCGACGTGGTGGCCGACCTGATGGCGACGGCCTTGGCGCAGTTCGGCTGAAACGTACAGCTTTTTGGGCGCGTGAATCGGCTAGCCTTTGTCATGAAAAAGGCTGATGAATAGGGCGGGGAATTGTCCCCATTTAGGTCGGCGACAAATCGGGGGTTCTGGTGGACTCGGCCAAAGTGATCGCCGCCGCCGTCATCGTCGCCGTGGCGGCCGCCGTCATCGCGGTGGGCGCGGTCCTGACGGCCGGCCCGGCGGACCCGCCCGCTCCCGTCGCGAACGCCGACGTCACGAGAGAGCCGGTCGTCCCGAGCACGGAGGCCGCGCCGATGGTGGTCGTTCCCGACGTGGCCAGTTCGGCGCCCCCGCCGCCGCCACCCCAGACGGTCGCCCCGACGTTCGACCCCGCCGTGCCTCCCGCCGTCGAGATCCACGGCGACCCCGGACTGCGCGCCATCAACCTTCTGTTCAGCGGGTTCGAGCCGGGTGAGGTCGTCGTCGTGACCGTTGAAGGGCGCGAGGCCGCGCAGATGGAGATGGGGGAGACCGGGGCCGCCGAATTCCGGGGCTTCGACTACCACCTGACCCTGCCCGACGGCCATCACGAGTTCACCGCCACCGGCCGGCGGTCGGGGCGGTCGCTGATCTTCGGTCTGGACGTCTGAGAAATTCCTCGGCGGCGGTGTCGAAAAACGCCGTCCCCGTTCGAGGCGAGGGCATGAACCGAACCTCGCTCGTCCTCGGCGCCCTCGCCGGCCCCTGCTACGTCGTCGTCTCCCTGCTCGAGATCGCCTTCCGCGACGGCTTCGACCCCCTGCGCCATCCGTGGAGCGCCCTGTCGCTGGGCGAGCAGGGCTGGATCCACGTCGTCACCCTCGGACTGTCCGGCCTGGCCGTCGTGGCCGGCGCGTTCGGGTTCACCGGGCTGCTTCGAGTCCTCTTCTCCCTGTACGGCCTGAGCCTCGCCGGCGCCGGCGTCTTCACGATCGACCCGGTCGGCGGCGAGGTGAGCTTCTCCGGCCTCATGCACTTCGCCTGCGGCGCGGTCGGCTTCACCGCCGTCACGGTCGCCGCCCTCGTCGTGGCCCGGCGGTTCCGCGCCCAGGGTGCGACCGGATGGGCGGCCGCCTCGGCCCTCAGCGGGCTCTTCTTCTTCGCGAGCTTCGCCGCGATGGCCTCGGCGGCCGGAGCCGGGTGGAGCCTGCTCCTGTTCACCGCCGGGGTCATCGTGATCTCGGGCTGGTACACCGCGATCTGCCTGCGGCTGCTCAGCTCACCGGCCGCCGCCGAGCGTGCGCAGGCCCGGTAGGGCGCGGTCGGCGTAGTCGAACAGGGCCTGGTTCTCCCAGGCGTTGCCGGAGCTCGGGTCGGCCGGGTCCCAGCCGTTGCCGGGCACGCCCGTCCAGGTCGCCTCCCAGTAGAACAGGCCCAGTCCCAGCCCGTTCGGGACGGCCCTGACGATCTCGTACATCTTGGCCAGGAAGGCGGCCTGGCCCTGCGGGGTCGCCGGGTAGCCGGGATAGGGCTCGGCCGAATAGACCAGGTTGGCCCAGCCGTCCTTGTCGGCGGTGGTGAAGGGGTAGCCGGTCTCGGCGACGACGACCGGTTTGCCGTAGCGGGCGGCGACGTCGTTGAGGTTGGCCTGGAAGGCCTCCAGGGTGCCGTGCCAGTACGGGTAGTAGGACAGCCCGATCACGTCGTAGCGGATCCCGTGGGTGGCGGCGTTGTCGAACCACCACCGGTAGAGGCCGTTGTCGCCGCCGTTGGCCAGGTGGATGACGACCTTGGTGTGCCGGGAGACGGCCTTGACGGCGTCGTATCCGGAGTTCAGCAGGCCGGCCATGCCGGGCCAGGCGTCCCACTGCCCGTCGGGCCAGAGCAGGCCGCCGTTGAGCTCGTTGCCGATCTGGACGAGGTCGGCCGTCGCCCCCTGCCGCTTCAGCGTGTTCAGGACGTCGAAGGTGTGGTCGTACACGGCCTGTCTGAGCTGGTCGTAGGTCAGGGCCGCCCAGGCGGCGGGCTTGTTCTGCTTGCCGGGGTCGGCCCACGAGTCGGAGTAGTGGAAGTCGACCAGCAGCTTCAGCCCGAGCGCCTTGGCCCGCTTGGCGACCGCCACGACGTGGGCCTTGTCGTTGTAGCCGTCGGCGGGGTTCACCCAGACCTTGAGCCTGATGTGGTTCACGCCGGCGTCGCGCATGATCCGCAGCGGATCGCCGCGCCTGCCGTGGGCGTCGCGGTAGACGCCTCCGTACGCCTCGGACTTGGCGAGGCTGGAGACGTCGGCGCCGCGGACCGGCGCGGGCGGCTGCGCCTGCGCCGGGGCGGGTGACCCGAGCAGGGAGAGCGCGGCCGTGACGGCCACGAGGGTGCGTTTCACCTGGTTCCTCCGGTGGGTGTCAGGGGGTGCGCACGACGCACACCCCACCGGCGGGCACCTCCCCGGTGAAGGGGGCGCCCGAGATCAGCTCCTCGCCCGCGACGTCCGCGACCTGCACGAGGCGTCGGCGTGGTTGACGAGGAAGACGTAAGGGCCACGATGGACCATCTCCAGGGTGTCGGGCAGATCGCGCGGCACGGCGACGCCGGCGTCGCCCGCGATCCCGGCCGGCAGCTCTCTCAGGTCACCGGGCGCGGTGGCGACGTACCAGGCGATTCCGCCGCCGAGGCGGTGCCTGGTCACCGCCGGATGCCCGGCGTCGGGCCCGGTGGCGAAGCTCCGCACGGTCCGCGCTCCGGCCGGCCGCACCCGCTCCGACCAGCTCCGACCAGCTCCAACCAGCTCCGACCAGCTCCGACCGACGCTCCGGGACGCGCCGGGGCCGCCCGTCGTGCCCGGCGCGGTGGCCCCGACGAGCCCCGGGTCGCCTGGCACGGTGAGGTGCGCGGGTTCCGGCCCGCGCAGTGCGGGGGCGGGTGAAAGGTTCAGCGGGATCGAACACGGCGACTGGACCCGCCAGTCGGGCGAACAGGCGATGGCCCGCCTCCTGGAGCGCTCCCCCGACCTCGACGCCGTCTTCTGCGCCTCCGGCGTGATGGCGGCCGGCGCGCTGGCGACCCTGCGCGCGGCGGGTCCCCGACGACGTCGCGGTGGGCGGCTTCGACGACTCCGACGTCGCCATGTCGACCCACCCGCCGCTGACCACCATCCGCCGGCCTTTGGCCGAGATCGCCGAGGAGACGGTGCGGATCCTGCTCGACCTGATCGACGGCGCCGATCAGGTCGCGTCGGTGACGGTGCCGACGCGCCTGATCGTCCGCGAGTCGGCCTGAGGGCCGAACGACCAGACGTTGCCGACGGGCCGTCCACCACGCCGCAGCACGGTGCCGAGCAGAGTGGTGAGCTCCTCGTCCACGTGGCCCACGAGGTCGTCGCCGAAGACGCAGAGCGACGACTCCCGCCAGTTCCCGAACGTGCCCATCCGCAGGTCGGCGGTCGCCTGGATGACGTGCTCGTCGTCGAGATAGGCGTAACACGTCCACGGCGGCTGCCCCGGGCCGCCGACACGGAGGGGGTCGATCCGGGTGCTGCTGATGTACCACTTCAGCCGGTAGAGCCGATCGCCCGGCCGGGCGCAGGCCCGCAGGCCCCGCTCGACGATCTCCTCCATCCGGGCGATCGTGGGCTCGTCGGCGTCACCCAGATGCCAGGTCGCGGAGGCGGCGGGTTCGGCGATGCCCTTCTCGGCGGTCTCGTAGGTCACTCCGAACCGTTCCTCGAAGCGGAGGAGGACCTCGACGTCGTCGCGGCCGCGCACGGGGGCCTCCACGGGACGATCCCGCGCGGGCTCGCCGGGCGGCGCCCACCGGTAGGTGGTCACCCGGCCGATCTCCGCGAACCCCGCCTTCTCGTACGAGCCCACCAGCGGACCGGCCGCCTCGGCGACCAGGAACAGGGTGTCCCGCCGGGGCCGCCGCAGTCTCCCGTCGTCGGGCGGGGGTGCCCACATGCGCGCCGCCTGGTGGAGCAACTCCGCACCTTCGCCGGCGATCCCGCCGACGGCCGCGAAGTCGGTGCCCACCAGCCGTTCGATCCAGAGCAGGCCCAGCACGTGGGCGTGCCACTCCAGCGTGAAGATCCGCATGTCCGACTCCTCGTCGGGGAGCCCGTCGGCCAGCAGTTCCCGCAGCGCCCGCCGCTGCCCGGGCCCGGCCTCGGGCACGCGCGGCGGCAGGGGGTCCCATCGGGTGAGCGTCCGGATCGTCGCCCCGTCGCGCAGGCTCGCGGGCGGTGGGACGGCCTCGACGTCGGCGGCGAGCAGGACCCGCTCGGGGCCGGGGGCGAACCCGGCCGCCCGGAGGTGGTCGGCCAGCCGGGGGGAGTCGGTGGCGTGCACCTTCCACTCGGCCGGTTCGCACCGGGCGGCGAAGACCTCCTGCTGGCGGCGGATCAGCCCTGGCAGGTCGTCGTGGTCGAACGTGGCGTGGTCGACCGTGCCGTGGGTGCCGTAGTGGACGCGGACCAGGGGACCGTCGCGCTCGACCACGGCGCCCGACGGCGGATGTTCGGGGCACAACCCGCGAACCTGGCGCTCATAGAGGTCCCGCAAGCTCACCCGGACAGCCTGCCCGGAAGATCACTCCACGTCGACCGCGTCGGCCAGCTTCACCAGTTCGGCCATCGCCTCGCGCAGGTGGTCCATGATCCGCCAGACGTCCGGCACCCGGGCCGGACACGCGACGACGCCGAAATCGAGGCTGCCGTCGTAGGAGAGGCAGGTGATGGACAGGCCGCCGGTCACGTCGGTGAGCACCGACATCGGGTAGTAGGCCATCAGCCGCGCCCCGCACAGGTAGAGCGGCAGCTGCGGGCCGGGCACGTTCGACACGATCAGGTTCACCCCGGGCGTCACCTTGCCGGCCAGGCGGAACAGGTGCGGGGTGGCCAGGTTGGCGATCGGGGCGGGCAAGACCGAGCAGAGGTCGTTCAGCCAGCTCGTGCGCGACTGGGCGAAGCGGCGCTTGGCGGTGGCCATCAGGCCCCTGACCGCCGACAGGCGCTCCTCGGGGTCTTCGACGTCGGTGGCCAGCGGGGTGATCATCGCGGAGATCTGGTTGCCGATGGTCTCGTGGCCCTTGGCGGTCCGGACCGACACCGGCACGGCCGCCACCAGCGGCTGGCCCGGCAGGGCGGCGTGCTCCTCCAGCCACGACCGCAGCGCGCCCGACACGACCGTCATCACGACGTCGTTGACGCTCATGCCGAACGAGCGGCCGACGTGCTTGACGTCGCTGAGCGCGATCGATCCGTAGGCGAAGGTCCGCATGCGGGTGATCGGACCGTTGAACGGGGTGCGCGGCGCGGCCAGCGAGGGCAGCGGCGGCAGCGGCTTCTCGCCGAGCAGGCGGCGGGCGGCGCTGGCCAGGCGGTGCGCGCCGGGCAGGCCGCCGGAGACCGGCATCGCGTCGAGGTCGGCGACCGCGCGGGTCAGCGACCGGACCGCGTCGCCGGGCTGGGCCAGCATCCGGCCGAACGCCCCGGCGAGCATCTCGGCCGAGTTGGGCGCCTTGGCGCGTGGCGTGTCGGCCGAGGGCGGCTCGACCTGCCGCTGTTCGGGCGTGAGGTCGAGGAAGGCGCCGAGGATCTCCGAGCCCGACACGCCGTCGATGGCGGCGTGGTGGACCTTGGTGTAGACGGCGACGCGGCCCTCGCCGAGGCCGTGGATCAGGTGCATCTCCCAGAGCGGACGGCTCCGGTCGAGCTTGCGGGCGTGCAGTCGGGCGACGTGGACGGCGAGTTCGTCTTCGTGCCGCAGGGTCGACTCGTGCACGTGGTCGGCGACGTCGAAGTCGTCGTCTTCGGTCCAGTAGGG
Source organism: Herbidospora galbida (assembly GCF_005233835.1). GTDB lineage: Bacteria > Actinomycetota > Actinomycetes > Streptosporangiales > Streptosporangiaceae > Herbidospora > Herbidospora galbida. Next base: position 36,322 of record NZ_SZQA01000041.1, read on the forward strand.
CCGGTCGAGCCCGAAGGGCACGTCGGCGAGGCGCATCCGCAACGGCGGCGCCAGATGGACCCGATCGCGCAACAGCGCGACCAGGCGTTCCCGGGTGACGCTGCCGTCAAGGACGGCGACGCCGGCGACGTGGGTGACCGTCGTGTCGGACTCGGTGCTGAGGAACTGCGCGTCGAGTGCCGTGAGCTGGCCCATGGGCAACCTCCCCCTGTCGTTCTCCGCCGGATCCGCCCCCATCCTCCTCAGGAGCGGTTACCGGGGCGTTACCAAGACGTCTCCAAGGAGCGATTCTGACAGCGCGGAATCGTCTCCCCGTACTTCCCCCATAGGCGGCCAGCCCCTCGCGAACCCCCGCGAGCTGCACGAAAACCAGCGAACCTTCCGCAAAGGTAACACTTCGCTACTCGACGATCACCGGGTGCGCCACGATGGCGTCGAACAAATACCCCATCTTGTCGTAAGCAGTGATTTCCGGCTGCCTGTACCCATTGTGATCTACCGCTCGCGCGAGGAGCACGCCGGGGCCCTTCTCCCTCGGACACCACTCCAGGTGCCACGGGGTCCAGGCGCGGGTTCCCCTTCTGTGGAAGGCCTTCCGCCACGACCGGCCGCCGTCGGTGCTGACCTCGATCTTCGCGATCCCTCCGGCCCCCGACCAGGAGCGCCCGCGCAGGACGTGCCGCTGCCCGAACGGGATCCGGGCGGGCCGGGGCAGCTCGAAGGCGCTCTTCACCGAGGGCGTGGTGACGCCCGTGCCGAACGGGTTGTCCAGCGGTCGCGTCGACACCTCGACGTCCCCGAGCCACTTGACCGACGCGATCCCCACCCACCCCGGCACCACGAGCCGGGCCGGATATCCGTGGTCGGGCGGCAGGGGGACGCCGTTCATCTCGTACGCGACCAGCACGTCGTCGAGCGCCTTCGCGAGCGGCACGACATGCCGGACGCGACCCCGCGCGTCGGCCGGGTCGTCGAGCCCGGTGGCCAGCACGTCGACGGCGTCGGGCCGGACCCCGGCGAGCGCCAGCACCGCTTTGAGCGGCACGCCGCGCCAGCGGGCGACCCCTATCCCGCCGAGCCCCCACGACGCGCCGCCCGCGCCGCCCGCGCCGAACAGCGACCGGCCGTTGCCGGCGCACTCGATGGCCACGTCCATCGTGCGGGCCGGGAGCTTCCGCAGTTCCGTGTACGTCACGAGGCGCGGCCCCGCCAGGCCGTCGCCGTGCAGGCGCAGCCTCCAGGAGTGGGCGTCGATGAGGGGAGTGGTGGTGTGGTTGCCGACGAAGAAGCGGTCGTTCGGGGTGTGGTAGCCCTGCCCGGCCATGGCCTCCCAGCGGGTCTCCGCGCTGGCGCCGTGCGGGGTGAACAGGTGGTCGGGGAGCGGCTTGACGATGGGGCGGCGGTGGGCGGAGAGGGGCGGGATGTCGCCCAGGGTGCACAGAGCGGTCCGGTCCATGAGGAACCCCTTTCCCTTATAGGTATTTCCTACCAGGAAAGCGGCAAATCCTTCAACGTGACGGCGGGACCCGGCAGCGGTGCGGAGCGCCGGACGCGGCGCGGGCCGGGGGCGGTGGGCGGCGCCGGCGGGGCGGAGCCGTAACGGAAGAAAAGAGAACTAGCGGCCCAGGAAGCGGAGGAGCCGGTCGAGCGGCCAGGTGTTGATCACGTCGTCGGGGGTCAGCCAGCCGCGCTGCGCGATGCCGACGCCGAACTTCTGGTTGTCGAGGTGGGGGATGGCGTGGGAGTCGCTGTCGATGGAGAACTTGACGCCGTGGTGGCGGCCCAGGCGGACCAGGTCGGAGGGCAGGTCGGCGCGGTCGGGGTAGGCGTCGATCTCCAGCGCGGTGCCGGTGCGGGCGGCGGCGCGGAAGATCGCGTCCCAGTCGGCGTCGACCCCCGGACGCTTGCCGATCTTGCGGGTGGTCGGGTGCCCGACGATGTCGACCTGCGGGTTCTCGCAGGCCGCGATGAACCGGCGGGTCATCTCGTCGCGCGACTGGTTGAAGTGGGAGTGGACGCTGGCGACGCAGACGTCGAAGCCCGCCAGGATCTCCTCGGGCCAGTCGACGCTCCCGTCGGGCCCGATGTTGAGCTCGCTGCCGTGCAGCAGCCGCATGCCCGGATAGCTCTTCTGGAGTTCGTCGAGCCGGGCCCGCTGCGCGAGCGCCTTCTCCAGCGTCATCCGCTGCATGACCAGGTCGGGGGCGTGGTCGGTGACGGCGTAGTAGGCGTAGCCGCGCTTGGCGGCGGCGGCCAGCATGTCTTCGAGGGTGGCGATGCCGTCGGTCAGGTCGGTGTGGGTGTGCAGGTCGCCCTTCAGGTCGTCGAGGGTGACCAGCCGGGGCAGCTCGTGCTTGAGCGCCGCCTGGATCTCGCCGCCGTCTTCGCGCAGCGTCGGGGGGATCCACTCCATCCCGAGCGCGGCGTAGATGTCTTCCTCGGTCGCGGCGGCGATCACGTTGTCGTCGGCGTCGAAGAGCCCGTATTCGGAGAGCTTCCACCCCTTCTTCACGCACATCTCGCGAAGGTGGACGTTGTGCTCCTTCGACCCCGTGAAGTAGATCAGCGCGGCCCCCCACGACTCCTCCGGGATCAGCCGCAGGTCGACCTGGAGCCCCCGGTCGGTGCGGACCGACGTCTTCTTCTCGCCCCGCGCGATGACCTCGGTGACGTAGGGCTGGGCGGCGAACCGCTCCATCAGATCAGGTGACCCCACAGCCAGGATGTCGATGTCGCCGACCGTGTCGCGCATCCGCCTGAGCGACCCGGCGAAGGCCATGCGGCCGGCGTCGAGCGAGGCCATCACCCGGTCGGCCAGCTCGGCCGCGATCCCCAGGTGGACGCGGGTCTCGGCCATCTGCGCGATGCCCTTGAGGATGTTCTCCTCGGTCTTCGGCCCGAAGCCCTTCAGCCCCTTGAGCCGCCCCTCGCCGATCGCCGCCGCCAGGGCGTCGGGGGAGTCGATGCCGAGCTCCTGGAACAGGAACAGCGCCTTCTTCGGCCCGAGGGTCGGGATCTTCGTCAGTCGCCGTACGCCGTCGGGCACCTTCGACCGCAGGTCGTCGAGCTGGCGGAAGCTCCCCCGTTCGAGGAACTCCTCCATCTTCTTCGCGATCGCCTCGCCGACACCCGGGATCTGGCGGACGGGGATCTCGCGCAGGTCGTCGGGGTAACCGGCGATCGACTTGGCCGCCTTCTGGTAGCTGCGCACGCGGAAGGCGTCGCCGCCGTTCAGCGCGAACAGTTCGGCGTACTCTTCCAGGGCCGCAGCGGCCTCGTCATTCGCCCGTGCCATGACGATCAGCGTACATACCGGTGCTTGACGCCGGGCGGGAAGTCGGCGGGGTCGGCGTAGGGCCGCAGCGTGATCAGCGGGAGCTGCTTCGCCTCCGGCACGTAGTGGGTGAACTCGCTGTTCAGCCGCCTCAGATGGGTGACGATCCGCAGGGCGACCTCCTTGGCCAGGTCCTCCGACGGATCGTGGCCCGGGGATAGTTCGACGGTGACGTGCAGGCCGTCGGCGCCCTCGGGGGCGGCCAGCACGAACTTGCCCGTCACCGCCCGGTTGACCTCGGGCTGCTCCAGTCCGACCGAGATGTTCTCGGCGTAGACGTTGGCGCCGTAGAAGGAGACGGCGAAGCGGCTGCGGCCGAAGACGTACACGAACGGCAGCTCAGGCCCGGTGTTCTCCGGCCGGAACCCGATTCTCGCCAGCATCTCGTCGTGGGGGATCAGGCCGCCCTCGTCGGCGATGTGGTAGCGGATCAGCGGGATGCCGTTGTCGCCGCTGAACAGCAGCGTGCCGCCGGACTCCTCGAAGTAGCGCACCGCGGGGTCGTACTGGACGAGGGTCGGCAGCCGGTCGGCCCCGAACAGCTCCCTGGCCTTCTCCGGCCGGGCGGCCAGCTGCCGCCTGATCTCGATGGACAGCGGCGTCTCGTTGCCCAGGACGCCGGCGTCGGCGGTGCCGTACAACGACGCGAAGGACCTGACCGGGTCGGCGATCCCGGCCCGCTCGGCGACCAGCGTGCGCCACTCCTCGGAGAAGACCTCACCCGCGGTCACGATCTTGATGTTGTACGCCGCCCAGGGCAGGTCGAGGGTGTCGACGACGTCCTTGACGAAGGGCGGATAGCCGAACAGCACCGTCTGCTCGGCCAGCGGGGCCAGCTGCGGCACGACCCGCGCGATCTCCGCCGGGTTGTTGCCCGGGGCGACGACGGTGATCGGATAGCCGCGCTCCTGCAGATGCCTGATACAGGCGAGGGTGAACAGCCCGCCCACCCAGGTGCCGAGCGAGAAGCAGACGACCGCCAGCGTGGGCCTGCGGCCGAAACCGTCCATGACCTGGGCGAACCGGTCGGCGATGACCTTCTCGTCGTCGGCGGTCCGAGCCCAGAACGACGGTTCGCCGGTCGACCCGGAGGAGACGGCGATCATGCCCGCGAGGACGCCGTCGCGGCACAGGTCGTTGAGCGGATGGCGCCGGGTGTAGTTGTCCTTCGTCGTGAAGGGGAGGGTGGCGAAGTCCTCCGCGCTCCGGATGGAGGCGGGGTCGACGCCGTGCTCCCTGAGGAAGGCGGCGTAGGCCGGGACGGTGGCCGCGACCCGCTGGAACAACTCGATGGGCGCCATGGTCGTGACTGTATCGTCCGGGTATGGGCGTTCGAGGGGTCGTACGGGAGTGGCACGCCGACGAGGGCTGGGGAGTGATCGACTCCCCGGAGACCCCCGGCGGCTGCTGGACCCACTTCAGCCACATCCAGGCCGAGGGATTCCGCGCGCTGACGGCCGGCCAGCCGGTGGACCTCGAATGGGAGGCCCCCGGCCAGGACGGCTATCCGTACCGCGCGGTGTCCGTGTCGGCGTGACCTGCTTTCAGAAGTGCGCCGACCTCGGCTGGTAGGGCTCCTGTAGGGCGGCCAGCTCCTTGTCCGACAGATCGAGCCCGACGGCGGCCAGGGCGTCGTCGATGTGCCCGTCCTTGGTCGCGCCGATGATGGGCGCGACCATGCCGGGCTGGTGGAGCAGCCAGGCCAGGGCCAGCGTGGCCGGGGCGACCCCGCGCCCGGCCGCCAGTTCGGCGACCTTGCCCAGGACGTCGGCGTCGCCGGGGCCGCCGTAGAGGAAGCGCTGGCGGTCGCCGTCGCCTTCCTGGCGGGTGGTGTGCTCGTCTTTGCCGGCGCGGGCCAGCAGGCCCCTGGCCAGGGGGGACCAGGGGATGAGGCCGACGCCCTGGTCGGCGCAGAGCGGGATCATCTCGCGCTCCTCCTCGCGGTAGAGGAGGTTGTAGTGGTTCTGCATCGAGACGAACTTCGTCCAGCCGTTCTTCTCCGCGACGTGCTGGGCCTTGGCGAACTGCCAGGCGCGCATGGACGACGCGCCGATGTAGCGGGCCTTGCCCGACTTCACCACGTCGTGGAGGGCCTCCATCGTCTCTTCGATGGGGGTCTCGTCGTCCCAGCGGTGGACCTGGTAGAGGTCGACGAAGTCGGTGCCCAGGCGGGTCAGGGAGTCGTCGATGGCGGCCATGATGTGCTTGCGCGACAGGCCCTTGTCGTTGTGGCCCTGGCGGACGGGGAAGAAGACCTTGGTCGCCAGAACGTAGTCGTCACGGCGCTCGAAGAACTTCCTCAGCAGGTTGCCGGTGACGACCTCCGACATGCCGGCGGAGTAGACGTCGGCGGTGTCGAAGAAGGTGACGCCGGCCTCTGCCGCCTGGCGGACCAGGGGTTCCGACTGATCTTCGGGGAGGATCCAGCTCGCGGCCTCACTCGGCTGGCCGTAGCTCATCATGCCGAGACAGATACGACTGACCTTGAGACCGGTCTGCCCCAAACGTACATATTCCATGACCTGCAGACTAAGTCCCGTGTCTGATCATGCTGTCCGCACCCGCCGTGACGGCTTCCCCGGGTGCTGCAGTGGCGATCCTGTCAAGGAGTGCAGGAGACGATCATTGCGCCGGAGGAGCGGCAGACCTTCCGCGAATGTTCGACGCGTGAAAAGGCCACTTCGTCCGGCGGAACGGCGAACCGGGTGCGGCTCATTCGCCGGACCACCGAGGCGCGCGTTACCTACTGATGGGCGTCCTGCGGTGCGGAAACCCCGAGCCGGATGGGTTCATCTCTGGAAAATTGTGCGCTGTGCTTCCTCGGGCGAAATAAGCTCATACACGATCAGGAAATTGCGCGTGACTACTTTTGAATTCTTAATGAGAGATCGGGTGTGCGGCGTGGACGGGCCCACTCTTGGCGCCGAGCTGGTAGAGGGTGAGAAGGAGCATGCCTGCCGGTGACCGGGTGCGGGGGGTCTGTCTCTCCTTGCGACAAGCGGCGTAACCATGCGCCGCGCCCGTCACCGTGGCCGCGACCGTCGACGCCCACGCCGATTCGACATTCTCGAATGCCGGTGAGAAATCCGTCGATCGGCCGGGAAAGTCCACGAATCGAAACCCTTGACAAGGTGTCTCGCATTTATCAAAGCTGTGATCAGGTACAAAATCGAAGAGGATTCGAGTTATTCGAATGGTGACGACAGGAATGCCGACGACGAGGATTGAGGTGGTCGAGCTGCTGGAGACGGCGGCCTCCGCCGGCACAGCGGGTGCGGGCCCCTGCGATCTGGCAGCGCGTCCCCTGTCGCGGTCAGCACGGCCCACCGCCACGCCGCATATGGGGTCAAGCAGACCGAAGCCGAGGCGAGGAACTACGGGTACGGACCCACGACGACGAAGGCATGTCGGTCACGGCCAGCATGTTCACCACCCCCCTCGGCCAGGACGTGACGGCCGCCCTGGTCGACGACTCGACCGGAAGCACGCTGACGGGTGCGGCTCACGGGTGACGCGTACGTCTCGAACCCCGACGAGTGAACCGAACCAACGCACATCGGCGCCCGTGACGGGGGCCGCGCCGCACGCGCGGCCCCGAGGCCCGGAGCGGCACGAACGGACGCCTTGCTCAACGGAGAAGGAAGCGCAATGACAGCAACACATCGCAATCGCGGACGCCGCTCGGCCGTGGCGGCCCTGAGCGTGGTCACGCTGGGGGCATCTCTGCTCCTCGGCGCGGTACCGGCCGCCGCGGACGGGCCCGTCGCCTCGATCGTCTTAGGCGAGGTCAACCAGGAGACCGGTCTCCGGCAGATCGAGCAGGGTGACGGCACGACCGCACCCGTGACGGTCGGCGGGCGGAGCGCACGCAGGACCGTGCAGACCTCGGCGCCGGCGCAGCACATGTACTTCCAGGTCGACGACGCGATCGCCTTCGACGGCGCGTACGTCGCGTGTCTGCAGGTCGAGTACTTCGACGAGGGCGGTGCCACCTTCCGCGTCCAGTACGACTCGACCAGCAGCGCGTACGCCGGGACGGGTTCGGTGAACCGCACCGGGTCGAACACGTGGAAGACGGCGGGCTTCGAGCTGATGGACGCCCGGTTCGCCAACCGCGAGAACGGCGGCGCCGACTTCCGCGTCGAGGCCGGCACGACCGGGGTGACCTTCCACAGCGTGAAGCTGACGATCATCCAGGACGACGACGGCGTGACCCCGCCGTGCGCCGCCGCCGAGCCCGAGCCGGAACCCGAGCCCATCCGCTGGCGGCTCAAGTACGACGAGCCGTTCAACAAGAAGATCCGCACCGAGGCCAGCCCATGGGTGCTCGACGACTACAGCGACCCGGTCGACGACTACAACGACGACAACGGCGACCTCTACCGCCTTCAGCTCGGTCCCGAGTTCGACGCGTCGATGGCGACCATGCGGACGTACCGGCAGGAGACGGAGTTCGGCAAGGACGGCTGGCTCACGGCGTCCCTCTCCACGCGCGAGACCGGCGGGCGGGTCGACGACAGCTACACCGACACCGCCGAACGTCCGTCGATCAAGACGGAGAAGCTGGACACCGTGGGCGCCGTCGCCAACATCACCGTGCCTCACTACACGGGTGGCGCGATCATCCGCAACACCGAGCCGCTGCCGAAGTACTACCGCATCGAGTACGAGCTCAAGACGCTCGACTTCGGCGGCCTGCGTAACGGCTCGCTGTTCTACGACGGCAAGTACAACGGGTACAAGCTCGGGGAGTGCAAGACGTTCTACCCGTGGGTCAGCAACCCGAACGACATCGACCCGGCCGACCCCTGCGCCACCCGCTCGGTGCGGGAGGACAGCAACGAGGCGTACAACGCGTTCCACTTCATGTCGATCCTCGACTTCCCGGCGATGCCCCGGAACCTGGCGATGTACCACTGGCACCGCAAGGTGCTCATGGACCAGTTCAGCCCGGCCCCGTCCCGCAACACCAACGGCTACGACGTCTGCAACTCGCTGACCGGTCAGAAGTACCCCTGGGACCAGAGCAACAAGACCACGGTGAACATGCTCTACTTCACGGGTTCGCTCGGCCAGTCGCAGACGTTCGTGACGAGCTGCGACCGCCGGCCGGTCTCCGGCGTGCAGAAGTCGGCCGTGGAGCTGCAGCCCGAGCTGATGCCCCACAAGGACTACGCGTTCGCCATCGAGCGCACCCCGGCGGGTTACACGATGGAGGTCAGCGGCGTCTTCAAGCACGTCGGCAAGCAGACCTACCGGTTCACCCGGGGCTTCATCGACGACGACGCCGGCGTGATCGGGGCGAACGTCCCGATCTTCCACTACAACGTGGACGCCTCGGAGTACAACGGCCAGTTCAACACCTCGCACCGCGCGTCGGGCGCGTTCGGCTCCAAGACGTGGGACAACCAGTGGCCGGCCGGCTCGGCCTACCCCGACTACTTCGTCATCGGTGAGCCGTACACGAACGTCGGCGAGGGCCAGGCCCGCATCGACAACATCCGGCTGTACGTGCCGAAGGACTAGGCACGGGAAGGTCGCGATCGAAGTGACGCAGCCGCGCCCTTGGGACCTGCACTCAAGGGCGCGGCCTGCGCTCGGGCCTGATCATGCTGTCCGCGCCCGCCGTGACGGCCTCCTCCGAGGCGCGTGGCCGCCACCCCAGAACCCGGCGGGCCTTCTCGCTGGAGACCTTCTTGGCCGGGTCGAGCTCGGCGGCGTCGGGCGGGAACAGACCGGCGATCCGAGCGGCCAGGTCCGGGGTGGACGCTTCGAGATGGTCGCTCAGGAGGGCCCCGATCTGCCGCACCGTGATGGCCGGTCCGCCGGAGAGCAGGAACCGGTGCCCCGCCGCGGCAGGTTCGGTCATGGCGCGGACGTGGGCGCTCGCGACGTCGCGCACGTCGACGATCGGGATCCACAGGCCGGGGGAGCCGGGCGCCGTCCCGTCGAGGATCAGCCGGATGATGCGGTTGGCCCCGGAGATCTCCTCACCCATGATCGGACCCATCACCGCGACCGGCTGGAGGGTGACGAGTTCCATCGGACCCCCGGCCGCGAAGTCCCAGGCCGCCCGCTCGGCGAGGGTCTTGGCCCGGCCGTAGGCGTCCATGCCGGGGCCGTCGAGGACGGACCAGTCGTCTTCGGTGAAGGTGTGGTCGGTGGGCGGGTGGCCGAAGCCGACGGCGTGGAAGGCGGAGGTGAGCACGACCCGCTTGACCCCGGCGTCGCGGGCGGCCCGCAGCACGCGCAGGGTGCCCTCCCGGGCGGGGGCGATCACGTCGTTCTCGTCGGCCACCTCGCCGAGGCGCACGGGGGAGGCCACGTGGAGGACGAAGTCGACGCCGGCGACGGCGTCGGCCCAGCCGTCGTCGGCCAGCAGGTCGGCCGGGACGAAGGTCAGGTCGTCGCCGTTCACCATGCCGGCGTCGGCGAGCACCGCGCGTACGGCGCTCTCCCGGGCCGATGACCGCACGGTGGTGCGGACGGCGTAACCCTGGTCGAGGAGCTGAAGGATGCAGTGTCCGGCGATGAAGCCGGATCCGCCGGTGACGAGGACACGTTGCTGACTCATGACGACGAGGCTCCCCGCCGGGGTTCGCCCGAGCCAGGGCCCTCCCGACACTGGTAGCGACAGGGACAGGCAGGCATCCGGCGAGGCGGCATAGCGTGGAGACATGAGCGTCGAGCCGAACCTGCTGGGCGAATACCTCCGTGCCCGGCGCGAACTCGTGACCCCGGAGCAGGTGGGCATCCCGTCCCTGGGAACGCGGCGGGTGCCGGGGCTGCGGCGCGAGGAGGTCGCGATGCTCGCGGGGATCAGCGCCGAGTACTACCTGCGGCTGGAGCAGGGCCGTGATCGCCGTCCGTCGGTGCAGGTCCTGCAGTCGATCGCCCGGGTGCTGCGGCTCGACGACGACTCCTACCTCCTCGGCCTCGCCGAGGAGAAGCCCCGCCGTGCCCGCAGGCGGCCCCGGAAGGAGGTCGTGCCGGCGAGCACCGCGAGGCTGGTGGCGTCACTGCCGTATCCCGCGTTCGTCGAGGGCCGTTACCTCGACGTCCTCGCCGCCAACCCGCTCGCCACGGCGGTGTCACCCCGGCTGAGGGTGGGCGGCAACCGGCTGCGCGACGTCTTCCTCGACCCGGCCGAGCAGGCGCTCTTCCCCGACTGGGAGCGCGCCTCGGCGGTGCTGCTCGCGGGGTTCCGTCAGTCGGTCGGCAGCGACATCGACGATCCGCGGTTCATCGAACTCGTGGGAGAACTCTCCCTCGCCAGCGAGCACTTCCGCCGGTTGTGGGGACGCCACGACGTCGCGGGGCGGCTCGGCGCGACGCTCACCTTCAACCATCCCCAGGTGGGAAAGCTCAGGCTCGACCGCGAGAAACTGGCCGTCAGCGGCACCGACGGCCTGATGCTCGTCATCTACCATCCCGAGCCGGGCGGCGAAGGCGCGGAGAAACTCGCCCTGCTGGCCTCCGCCTCGGTCACGCCGGTCAGATCGTCGGCTCCAGGATGTCGTACTGACGGTACGGCAGCGGAGTGATCACCGTCAGCGACCCCTTCTCCTTGTGCTTGGCCGCCTTCCACAGCGCTCCGAACGTCGCCTTCAGGTCGCGCAGCGGTTCCGGGTCGAGCCCGTTCGCGATCGCCAGCCGGTGGCACACCACCACGAACGTGTGGATGAACCGCCAGTCGGGCAGGACGTCGCGTCGTCCCGACAGGTAGTCGGACAGGGTCGAGTCGGGTAACCGCACCCAGCCCGCGTGGTCTTCCTCCGCGCACAGGGCCGCGGCGGCCTTCTCGACCTCTTTGAGTGACGGGTTGCCGGCGTCGACCCGCAGGCCGACCGCCGTGTCGCGGAGCAGGTCTCTGGAGGCCTTGCCGGCGAGCTCATCACGCATTGGGGGGATCCGTTTCTGGACGCGGTGATAACCGTGGCAATTGTGAGAGTAATGCCTGTCGTGATGGCATGCACCATTAGTTACTGAATTTCAATCGGCGAGCCGATGTGCGGATATGGGGAGAAAATTCCGGTGGAATCCGTGGCCGTCCGGGGTCATCCGGCTACGTCCGGGCGTGCGGAAAATCCCAGGTCCGACGGTATCCGGCGGAGGGTGTGTATAAGTGGAGCCGGAAGGGCGTCCGCCTGGGAAAGGGGAAGCCGACTGTGCGAAGCATCGTGCCGATCGCGGTGGTCTGTCTGCTGGGGGCCGCGAGTCCGGCGTACGCCGACCACACCACCGACATCCGGGTCTACAACCGGATGGACGGCAGCCGCCTCGCGGTGGCCGACAACGGCACCGCCGAGGGCGCCCGGGTGATCAGCCTGCGGTCGCCGGCCTGGCAGTACACGACCGCGCGCTGGACGGTCGACGAACGGTCCGACGGCTACACCGTCTTCAAGAACGAACTGGCCAACAAGTGCCTGCAGCCGGGCACGGCCACCCCGGTGGCGGGCGACCCGCTCGTCATCCGCACGTGCGACGGCTCGAAGCTGCAGGACTGGTCGCGGCGGGCCGAGGAGACCTACGCCGACGCGCCCACCGGGTGGGGGACCTTCCGGCCCCGGCTGAACCCGAACCTGGCGATCACCATCGCGACGTGGGAGGCGGGGGGCAGCTGGGCCTCGCTCCATCTCGACGCCGACCAGAACTCCACCGACCGGCTGTGGCGGCTGGCCAGGGGGAACAACACCTGGTGGTAGAACCGGATCCGGCCGCGGCGTGGGGGCGGGCCGCGGCCGGTTCACCCGCGTGGAACGTGCCGTTTCACGGCGGAACGTCCCAGGAGTAACGTTCGCCAGATGCGTCTCCTGCTTCCCGCTGTCCTGCTCGCCTCCGTGCTCCCGGCGGCCCCGGCTCAGGCGGCGGCCGTACAGACCATCGGCACGGGAACCCCCGCGAGCTGCACCTCCCAGGCCGTCGTGAAGGCGGTCGCCAAGGGCGGGACCATCCGCTTCGCCTGCGGCCCGAAGCCGGTCACGATCAAGATGACCGCCACCGCGAAGGTCCGCAACACCAGCCGCGACGTCGTCATCGACGGCGGCGGCAAGGTCACCCTCAGCGGCATGGGCAAGCGCCGCATCCTCTACATGAACACCTGCGACCGCGCCCAGGTGTGGACCACCTCCCACTGCCAGGACCAGGCCACCCCCCGCCTGACCATCAAGAACATCGGCTTCGCCGACGGCAACTCGATCGGCCGGCGCGCCGAGGGCGGCGGCGGTGGCGCGGTGTTCGTCCGGGGCGGCCGCCTGTCGGTCAGCAACGCCACCTTCACCCGCAACCGCTGCGAGGCGAGCGGCCCCGACCTGGGCGGCGCGGCCATCCGCGTGCTCGACCAGTACAAGGACCTGCCCGTCACCGTCAGGAAGAGCCGCTTCACCAACGGCACCTGCGCCAACGGCGGCGCGCTGAGCAGCATCGGCGTCTCGTGGGTGGTCGTCGACAGCGTCTTCACCGGCAACCGCGCGACCGGCTCGGGCGCGAACCCGGCCCGCAGCGGCAAGCCCGGCGGCGGCAGCGGCGGCGCGCTCTACATGGACGGCAACTACTTCACCGTCAAGATCAGCGGCTCCACGATCCGGAACAACCGCGCCAACGAGGGCGGCGGCGCGATCTTCTTCGTCAGCAACGACGACACCGGCACCCTGCACATCACCAAGTCGAAGCTGGCCGACAACCCGAGCCTGGGCTTCGAGACCTCCGGCTTCCCCGGCATCTTCTTCAAGGGCAAGGGCAAACCGCAGATCACCCGCTAGTTCTCCGTTACGGCTCCCGCCCACCCCGGCACCGCCCGCCGCCCCGGCCTCCCGCCGCACCCGGCGCCGACCGGCCGCGCGGAGATCGCGCGGAGATCGCCAGGTGACGCGAAGATGGCCGGACCCCCCGAGGTCCGGCCACCCCTTCACTCCCCATTCAGATGGCTACGCGTTCCACTTCTGGTTGGCCGTCCCGGTGCAGGTCCAGATCTGGAGCCTGGTCCCGTCGGCGCTGGAGTTGCCCGTCGCGTCGGCGCACTTGCCGGACACCGGGTTCACCAGGTCCCTGCCCGAGGTGTACGTCCACTGCTGGTTGGCCGTCCCGCCGCACGTCCACAGCTGCAGCTGCGCCCCGTTGGCGGTGCTCTGGCCGGTCACGTCGAGGCACTTGCCGAAGGCGCGGATGGTGCCGTCGCCGGGGCGGGTCCACTGCTGGGCGGCGGTGCCGTTGCAGGTGTAGAGCTGCACCGCCGCGCCGTTGGCCGTGCTGGCCCCGGCGACGTCGACGCACTTGCCGCCCAGGCCGGTGATCTGGCCCGTGGTGCCGCCTCCGCCGCCGCTCTGGGTGCCGGTCCACGTGAAGGTGGCGGTGGTCCGGGCCGGGAGGGTGTAGGTGAAGGCCTGGTTGCCCCAGTTGACCCGGACCGACTGCGACGAGGTGGTGCCGTTGTGGGCGATCAGGGCCTTGGTGCCGTCGGTGTTCTTCCAGGCCACGTTCTGGACGGTGCCGTTGGCGGTGGAGTCGATGCGGGCCGCGCCGGGCTTGACGAACTTGGTCAGGTGACCGGTCGTGTAGTACTCGATCGTGTTGTCGACCTGCCCGGCGCGGGCGCCGCCCTCCTGGACGGTGACCAGGCCGGTGCAGACGTCGCAGCCGCCGTTGTGCGGGCCCATCGACTGGTTGAGCGCGAGCGACCACTTCACGATGCTCTTCGACCAGTTGCGGGTGTAGTTGACGATGTCGGCCATGTCCTCGTTGTGCTGGTTGCCGATCCAGGTGCCGCCCGAGTGCTCCGTCGAGAACTGGTTCACGTTCGGGTACTGGTTGTGGACCTGGGTGCCGACGTTGGGGTCGCCGAAGTAGCCGTGCCAGGCGATGCCGGCGAACAGCGGGTCGTTGCGGACCGCCGGGTCGGCCAGCAGGCCGGCGCCGATCTGGTTGTAGTCGCCGTAGTTCCAGTCGTGCACCATCACCTTGGTGGTGATGCCGGCCGCGCGGAACGCCGGGTAGATGTGGTTCTTGGTCAGCTCGACCAGGCCGGAGGAGTTCCAGCTCATGCCGGGGTAGTTCATCGCGGTCGGGTTGCCCGCCTGGCAGCAGTTGGGCTCGTTCTGGACCGAGATGTAGTCGACCGGCACGCCGATGGCCTGGTAGCTCTGGATGTACTTCACGAAGTACTGGGCGTAGAGGGAGTAGTACTCCGACCGGAGCCAGCCCATCTGGTCCATCCGGCCGTTGTCCTTCATCCAGCCGGGGGCGCTCCACGGCACGCCCTTCACGCGCAGCTGCGGGTTGAGCTGCTTGGCCTGCTGGGTGAGCAGGCGCACGTTGGTGTCGTAGCCGTTGGCGCCGAAGTCGTTGAGGTTGCAGCAGGTGTCGTCGAGCGAGACGTGGCCCGGCCGGGACAGGTCAGAGGCCCCGATCGGGTTGCGGACGAACGACAGGCCGATGCCGTCGACCGGGTGGAACAGGCGGCGCATCACCGCGTCGCGGGTGGCCGCGCTGATCGCGCCGCCGCGGAACAGGTGGGCGGTGGTGTCGGTGATCGACGCGCCGCCGCCCTCGAAGGTCTGGTACGTCGTGTTCTCGTTCACCGTGATCGTGTGGGTGGCCCCACCGGCGGTGGTGCCGAAGGTGACGGGGCTCTGCTGCTGGAGGCCGCGGGTGACGTTGCGGCCGCCGCCGTCGGAGGTGGTGGTGAGCCAGACGTTGACGGTCTCGTTGGCGGCGTACGCGGCGGGAGTGGCCGTCAGTAAGGCCGCGGTGGTGACGAGGGCGGCGCCGATCGCGACGGCCCGGCGAAGGGGAGGTAACACCGTTGATTCCTTTCGCGGTCCGCGGGACGCCGGCTGGCGGACCATGTAACAAATGAAACAGGAAAGAAACCTTGCTGTGCGCCACAGCACAACACGCACGGGAAAACCTGTCAAGCTCAGTGTGAAACAAGTGGAACAGTCGGGACCGGTCCAGTGGATCCCCGCACGACCAGCTCGGCTCCCAGCGAGACGTGCAGCGCCTCGACGGCCTGCCGGCCGAGGATCCGCATGAGCAGGGTGACCGCCGTGCGGCCCATCTCCTGCAGGGGTTGACGCACCGTGGTCAGGGCCGGGCTGGTCGCGCGGCTCACGTCGATGTCGTCGAACCCGGCGATCGACAGGTCGCCCGGGATCGACAGGCCGCGCTCGGCGGCGGCCCACATCGCGCCGACGGCCATCTTGTCGTTGAACGCCACCAGCGCCGTCGGCCGCTCGGGCAGGTCGAGCAGTTCGGCGGCGGCGCGGTGGCCGTTGCGCGTGTTGGGCTCGACGACCGCCCGCGTCAGTTCCGGCGCGGGCAGCACGCCCGCTCCCGCCAGCGCGGCGGTGTAGCCGGCCAGGCGGGCCTCGGAAGCCAGCCACTCGACCGGGCCGCCGATGATGCCGACCCGGCGGTGGCCCAGGCCCACCAGGTGGGCCATCACGGCCCGGCCACCGGCGAAGTGGGCGGCCGACACGGCGGCCATGTCCTTGGCGGGCGGGGTGCGCGGGTCGACGACGACGAAGGGGAAGGCGCGGTCGCGCAGGCGTACCAGAACGGCAGGCTCTTCCGGAGGCAGGATCAGGATCGCGCCCGCGATCCCTGAGCGGCCCGGCAGGCTGCCCAGGGTCTCGGCCGGCTGGGCGGCCTCGCCCGCGTTGAGGATCATCTGGCGGCCGTGCAGGTCGATGGTCTCGGCGATCGACGACACGATGAGGCCGAAGTAGTCGGTCAGCAGGTAGGGGCAGCGCACGAACACCGCCCCGGCGGCCTGCTCGGCGCGCGGCCGGGGGGCCTGGTCGCCGAGGCGGCCGACGGCGGCGAGCACCAGTTCACGGGTGTGCGGCGCGACGTTGGCCTGCCCGTTGAGCACCCGGGAGACGGTGGCGATGGACAACCCGGTCGCCGCCGCGACGTCGCGGACCGTCGCCCTGACTCTGGCCATACCGTCTCCAATGAATCCACAAGCCGCCGACAAGCGGGCAATCCTATAAAAGAGCCATGGAACTCACGCGGCCCAAACCGGCGGACGCCCAGGCGATCTACGACCTGATCGCCGAACTCGACACGATCGTGGTCGGCCGTCCCGACTCCACCCTCGACGACATCGCCGACCTGCTCGTCGACCCCGACTTCGATCCGGCGACCGACGGCTGGCTCTGTTACGAGGACGGCCGGCTGACGGGCTTCGGCCAGGCGATGCGCAAGGGCCGCACTGACGAGGTCATGCTCGACGTCCGCGCCCGCACCCGGCCCGCCGCCGAGCTGCTGTGGGAGCAGGTCCTCGGCCGCTTCAGCGGCGTCACCGCCGAAATCGGGGTGTACGCCCAGGACGCCGCCCAGCGGGAGGCCGTCGAGGCGCGGGGGTTCACCTACGCGACGACCTTCCACCGCATGCGCATCGACCACGTCGAGCAGCCCGAAGTGTTGTTCCTGCCCGGCGTGACCGTGGAGGCCGGCGCCTTCGACAAGGAGGCGGTGCTCCGCGACGTCCACCACGTGCTGGAACTCGGCTTCGCCGAGCACTTCGGCGCCTACGAGCGCACCTACGACGAGTGGTACGAGTCGCGCGAGGCCGCCAGCTCCACCGACTGGGGCCAGATGCTGCTGGCCCGCGTCCACGGCAAGCCGGCCGCCGCCCTCATGGGGACCAACAACTTCGTCCCCGACGAGAACTGCGGCTACGTCCAGCGGCTGGCGGTGCTGCCCGGACACCGGGGCAAGGGCCTCGGGAAACTGCTGCTCAGCCGGGCCTTCGCGGCGGACTTCCGGCGCGGCCGGGTCGGCACCATCCTCGACGTGGACACCAACAACGTGACGCCCGCGCTGGGCCTGTACACCTCGATGGGCATGCGGCCCTACATGGCCCTCGACATCTGGCGTGCTCGCCTCTAGATCCACCTGGCCGCGACCGCGGACGCGACCGCGGTCGCGGCCAGGCACACCATCGTGATCGAGATCGACCCGCCGCTCAGGAACAGCGTCCCGAAAGCCGCGACCCCCACGACCTGCCCCAGCTGCAACATCATCGCGAGCAGCCCACTCGCGTCCGGCGCGTCGGCGGGCGCCACCCGGGCGAGCGCGACCGTCATGAGCGGGCTGAACGCCCCCGCCATCCCGGCCCCGATCACCGCCAGCGCGATCAGCAGGTACGGCAGCCCGTGCCCGCCCCCGGAGAAGACGCCGGCCAGCGCGACCAGCCCGAGCGCCACGACCACGGAGGCCGAGACGATCAGCCGCCGGTGCAGCCTGGCGGGGATCCGCTTCCAGTTGAGGCTCACCAGCGCGAACGCCCCCGCCATCGGCACGAAGGTCAGCCCCGCCCGGAGCGGGGAGTCGTGGAGGTCGTTCTGCAGGTGCAGGGCGTTGGAGAACAGGAACCCGCCGTACACGGCCATCACCCCGAAGATGGCGACCCCCGCCGCCACGAGCCCGGGAACCCGGAGCAGGCGACCGGGGATGAGCGGATGCGCGGCCCTGCGCTGGATCACCACGAACCCGGCGAAGACCAGCGCTCCCGCGATCATGAAGACCCACCCGCGCTCCAGCACGAGCGGGACCACGACGAGGCTGGTCGCCAGCGACAGGGTGAGCAGCCCCGGCAGGTCGAGCCCCCGGCCGGGCTGGGGCTCGTCGGCGGGCAGGTTCCGGGCGCCGAGCCAGAGCAGCGCCAGCCCGATGGGCACGTTGACCAGGAAGATCGGCCGCCACGAGGTGCCGAACAGGTCGAGCGTGACGAGCAGGCCGCCGAGGATCTGGCCGCCGACCGCCGCGAGGGAGATGACGGCGGCGTAGATCCCCAGCGCCCGGGCGCGGCCCGTCTGCGGAACGCCGACCTGGATGAGACTGAGCACCTGCGGCACCATCAGGGCGGCTCCCGCGCCCTGGAGCAGCCGGAAGGCGATGAGGGTGGCCGCCCCGGGCGCGATCCCGCAGAGCAGCGACGCCACGGTGAACACGGCCAGCCCGGCGAGGAACCACCGGCGATACCCCGACCGCCCGCCGAGCCGGGCGCCGGTGATGAGCAGCATCGCGTACGCGATCGTGTACCCCGCCACGATCAGCTGGAGCTCGGCTCCGGACGCCGCGAGGTCGGCCTGGATGGTGGGGGCGGCGACGTTGACGATCGACACGTCGAGGATCGCCATGAACTGACCGGTCAGGATGAGCCCCAGCAGGGGGCGTGGCCGGGTTTCGACGAGGGACATGCCCTGTATGGTGGCGGTGCGCTTATCCAGTTACTAAGAGCCTGCTTATCCTGGTATTGGGGCTACCACCTATGGTCCGCCACGAACTCGCCGCCTTCCTGAAGAACCGCCGCTCCCGCATCTCCCCCTCCGACGTCGGCCTCCCGCCGGGCACCCGCCGCCGCACCCCCGGCCTGCGCCGCGAAGAGGTGGCGCAGCTGGCCGGAGTGGGCGTGACCTGGTACACGTGGCTCGAACAGGGCCGCCCGATCAACGTCTCGGGCCAGGTCCTCGACGCGGTCGCCCGCACCCTGAAGCTCGACGCGGACGAGCGCGAGCACCTCTACCGCCTGGCCGACGTGCCCGGGGGATTGGCCGGCGGCCCCGCCGACGACGAGCTCGACCAGGCCGTCCGCGACATCCTCGCCGGGCTTGACCCGCTGCCCGCCGCCGTCTACAACGCCCGCTACGACGTGCTGGCCTGGAACCAGGCGTATGCGGCGATCTTCTGCCGTATGGTGACGGTCCCCCGGTGCGAGCGCAACGCGCTCTGGCAGATGCTCATCGGGCCGTCGTGCTGCGCCGTGATGATGAACCGCGAGGAGGAACTGCCCCAGATGGTGGCGACCTTCCGCGCGGCCTACGCCCGCCACCTCGGCGAACCGGCGTGGACGACCTTCATCGACCGGCTGACGGTGGAGAGCGCCGAGTTCGCCCGGATGTGGGCGACCCACGACGTGACCCGGTCGTGGCGGCGGACGAAGATCCTCAAGCATCCGGCGGTGGGCCTGCTGAACCTGGCCAGCACGAGCCTGACACTGGGTTCCCCGGCCGAGTCGAGGGTCGTGGTGTACACGCCGGCCGACGAAGCGAGCCGGGCCAACGTGCAGTGGCTCTACGAGCACAAACCGGGCCTCGACCACGACCACTGAGCGAGGCGGACGTGAAAAGGGCGGCCCCTGGGGAGAGGGGCCGCCCTGGTCTCACGTGAGCGGGATGACTACCGGCCGACGGCCAGGCAGGTCGCCGTGGCCTGCTTCGTCGGGTCGCTCTCCGAGGTCGCGGTCAGCTTGATCGTGGCCAGCAGGCTGCCGCCCGTGGCTCGGATCGCGTGGACCGGGACGGTCACCTTCTTGCCGAACTCGGCCGAGGTCAGGAAGTTCGGCACGTTGACCGACCAGCCCTTCCCGTTGACCGTCGTCGACAGGCGGTACACGTCGCCCTTGGTGTAGGCCGAGACGTCCTCGGGGTGCGCGGCGGTCGAGGCCGCCGCCTTGCCCGTGTTCATCAGCTGGAACTTGCAGGTCGCCATGCCGTCGCCCAGGGTCACCCCGGCGGCGGGGAGCACGCGCACGCCGCGCTTCTGCGGGCCCGAGCCGTCCAGCGAGCGCACGGCCACCTTGTAGGACAGGGTGCCGTCCTTGGCGCGCTTGAGGTCCAGGACGTAGAAGTGCAGGCGGTTGGCCTCGTCCTTGAACTCGTACTCCGAGCCCGAGTCGGCGCCGGCCTTGAACAGGGCGTCCGAGAGCTGGCGGTAGTCGCCGATCGTGATCGGGACGGCGGTGCCGTCGGGCAGGACGTAGTCGGTCATACCGATGTCCTGCGGGTTGGCGTCGACGACCCACTCGAAGGGGGCCGAGTCCTGGTCCTTGGTCTTGGCGATCAGGACGCCCGAGTCGGGCGTGAACGAGTCGGCGCCCATCCGGTCGACGACCTCGACCGTGTAGTTGTTGTAGTTGCCGCCGTCGCACAGCGGGTCGGTCTGCCACTGGCAGGCGGGGGACTTGTCGCCGCTCTGGAAGGCGACGTTGACGCCCGACAGGCCCTTGTCGCCCGGCTGGACGGCGCGGGCGGTCACGTCGGCCACCACGAGGCCCGACTCGTCGAGCTGGTCACGGTTGAGGCGCAGCACGTTCTGCTCGTCGACCATGTTCAGTTTGATCTTGTTGCGCAGCATGTGCTGGGCGCCCATCGAGCCGCCGCCGGTCGGCGGGATCAGCCAGCGGCTGTGCGGGCCGCCCGGGCCGTTGAAGCTGCCCCGGCTGAGCATCTCCCAGATGCCGGTGTACGCCCGGCGTACCGGCACCCCGTAGGGGTTGTTGTAGTTGTCGGCGATGCCGAAGATGTGCGACAGCTCGTGGGCGTACACGCCCATGCCCGAGCTCTCGGCCTGGACCGAGTCGACGCCGAAGCGGGCGTTCGGCCAGAAGGTCGAGCCGGCCTGCCAGGAGGTCCAGTCGACGTAGCGGGTGGCCGACCAGTTGGGCAGGGCGGGGTCGTCGGGACCGAACTCGTCGGTCACGTCCTCCTTGGTCGGGAACTTCATCATCCCGAACTCCTGCCAGGTCGACGACTCGTCCTGACCGGCGCTCAGGTAGAAGACGAAGTCGAACTGGTCGGCGACCTCCTGGCCGACGGCGTTGAGCCACGCCGTGTTGCCGTCGGTGCGCAGGTTCTTGTTGCAGGTGTCGCCGGCCGGGCACGCGTTGCGCTGGTACTCCAGGGCGTACTCGTGGTCCTTGCCCGGCATCAGGTAGGGGCCGAAGCCGGTGAGCTCGACGCCGATGCGGCCGCCCGAGTCCTCCATCCAGTACTCGTGGATGGTGTGGCCCTTGTTCAGGTCGTTCGGGGTGTTCAGGAAGTCCTGGTAGAACTTGGCGACCTGCTCACGCGGGACGTCGTGGGCCTGCGCCGACGGGTTCTTGAACACCGTCGAGCCCTGCGGCTGCGTCACCACGAACGGCTGGTTCGGGTAGTCGAGCAGGACCAGGGCGCCCTTGAAGGTGCGGTCGCTGCCCTTGACGCTCGGGTCGTTCCAGTTGGTGCCCGGGGGCTTCTTGTAGTCCGACCACGTCATGTGGTCGGGGTTCTCCCAGTCCTGCGGGTCGATCGGCTTCGGCATGTCCGCGTGACCGCCGAGCTTGCGCGCCATGGCGGCCGGCTCGTCCTGTTGCCAGGGCTGGGTCTGGGGCCAGTGGTCGTACCGCCACGGGGTCTCCGTGTCGGGGAGGGGTTCAGCGGCGAACGCTTGGGTGGCGTTCGCTAAGGCGAGGGGTGCGAGCAGCGCTGCCGCGACCAGCAGCCTGAGGGGGCGTTTCATAAAATGTCACGTTATATAAGCGTGTTTGGTGGATCAACCGTCACTCTGTTAGTACTCGGGTCATGCTCACGCCTCCCCGGGAACTCCCAGCCGATCTTCTCCGGACTGTGATCGGGGAGTCATGGAATCTGGACACAACGGGCCTCGAATACGTCCCGCTGGGCTTCGGCAGCCATCACTGGAAGATCGGCGACGAGTGGTTCGTGACCGCCGACGACAAGCCGCACGACGCGCTGGCGGCGGCCCTCAGCGCCGTTCCGCCCTCCGTCGGGGTCGCGCCGGCGGGCCCTCTGGTGGCCCTCGGGCGGTGGACGCTCCAGCTCTACCCGTACGTGACCGGAGAGAGCTTCGAGTGGGGTGAGTTCAGCTCGCCCGAGCATCGCGCCGAGACCCTCCGCATGGTCCGCCAGGTGCACAGGTCGCCCGTCTGTCAGGCCCGTTTTGACACGTTCCACATCCCCGGCCGCGACGCGGCGCTGGCCTTCACGCCGGGGGAGGGCCCGTTCGGGGCCCGCGCCGCCGACCTGCTCGCGAGCCGTGCCGAGGTGCTCAAGAGCCAGTTCGGGCGGTACGACACTCTCGTCCACGACGCCCTGCAGCTGCGCGACCGGATGGTGCTCACGCACGGCGAGCCCCATCCGGGGAACACGATGCGCACCCGCGACGGCTGGCGGCTCATCGACTGGGACACCGCCCTGATCAGCCACCCCGAGCGCGACCTGTGGCTGCTGGAGGAGACCGAGGGCGCGCTCCCGTGGCTGCTCGACCTCTACCGGCTGCGCTGGCGGCTCAACGACGTCGCCGAGGAGGCGCGGAGGTTCACCCTGCCCCACACGGGCAGCGACGACGACGCGTTCGGCTGGACGATCCTCCGCGACACCGTGAATGATCTCTGACATGGATCGAACCTTCGACCTCGACGAGGCCGACGCCCTGATGCCCGAGGTGCTGGCCCGCGCCATCGTTCTCGTGGACCTGCGGGCCGACCTGGCCGAGCTCACCTTCGACCTGCGCGCCTCCGGCCACTCCCGGCTGGGCGGGCTGGCCGAGTCGAAGGCCTTGGAGGCGCGGCTGGCCGAGACGATCGGCTGGTTCTCCGAGACCGGCATCGAGGTGAAGGGCCTGGCCCCGTTCCTCATCGACTTCCCGTCGGTCCTCGACGGCGAGTCGGTCCGGCTGTGCTGGCTGGAGGGCGAGTCGTCGTTGTCGTGGTACCACCTGACGGCGCTGGGTTTCGCCGGCCGCCGCAGGCTGCCCTGACGTCAGGCGGATTCACCACGCGAGCCAGCCGCGTCTCGCTACCCTCCCTGCGTCCAGATGGTCTTCCACTTCGAGCACTTGCTGACGGGCTTCTTGGCGGTGCCCCGGCAGACCTGGGCGCGGATCTGGAGCACGCCGCCGAGGTTCTTCTTGAACGTGCCGGTGCCGGTGACGCAGTTGTAGATCCCGTGCGTCCGCCATTTGCCGTTCGTGGCGCTCATGGACTTGATCAGGAGCCAGGAGCAGGTCCGGCCGTGGGAGTCGTCGAGATTGCCGGAGATGTGGTGGCCCGACTGGCCGACGGTGATCTTGCCCCAGGCGGTGGCCCAGCCGTCGGTGGAGTGGATGCCGCCCCACTTCCACGTCGTCGGGGCGGCGTGGGCCGGGGTGGCGGTCAGGGTCAGCGCGGCGGCCGCGACGGCGGCGAGGATACGGAGTTTCACACCCTCATTGGTAGGGGGTGTGTCTTGTGATCGGCTTGTGGCTCTCCTGGAGTGCTCACCAGAACAGCACTGTGAAGAGCTCGACGCGTACGACCTGCCGCCCGAAGCCGGCGTCCTGGTCGTTGTGCAGCATCCTCGTGAGGACGCGCACCGACCAGGTGGTGTCCGTGCGCCCGAGTCGGCATGTCACTTCTCTACGTTCGGGCGATGAGAGCCATGTCCGGGCCCGCCCGCCAGGGTGCTCAGCCCTCGTCCTCGGTCATCTCCTCGTCGTAGTCGGGGTCGAGGCTGCCCCAGACGGTGCCGTAGCGCAGGGTCACCAGGCGGCCGACGGCCTCGTGGGCGCCCAGGGGCGCGGCGCAGTTGTACTGCTCCGTGAGAGCGCTCACCCGGTCGGCGTCGGCTTCCGGCCCGATGATGAACGGGGCCAGGGCGATGCGGGAGGCGCCGATGTTGCGCAGCCGCTCGGCCGCGTCGGCCACCGTCGGGCGGCCGTCGAAGGCGGCCGGGACGACCGGCAGGGCCAGGCGGGCGGCCAGCAGGACCGCCGTCGCGTCGGCGCCGCGGGCCGACTCGTCGCCGCCGACCGTGGCCACGATGATGCCGTCGACCGGCGAGGTCACGTTGAACAGCCGGATGCGGTCGGCACGGGCCAGGCCGCGCTCGGCGAGGCGGACGTGCAGGGCCTCGGCCAGCAGCGGGTGGGGGCCCAGCGGGTCGGTGACGACCACGTCGGCCTCGCTCTCGCGGGCGGCCTCGCGGACGGAGCGCATGACGCGCGGGTGGGGGCCGGTGACGAGGGGGACCGTGATGGCGGCGTGGCCGTCGGAGGTGCGGGCGTTGCCGATGGCGGCGAACTCCTTGGCGAGGTCGGCCCCGCCGTCGCTGAGCGAGATCAGGCGCAGGTCCAGGGTCGGGTTGTCGACCCGGATCGTGGTCGCCAGTTCCGTCACGACGTCGTCGACCGCGCCCGGGACCGCGAGCACCAGAACCGGCGCGTCGGCGGGCAGCGTGACGGGCAGCGGGCGCCGGTGGCGGCCGCCTCCACCCGGGCGGGACGAGCGCTCCCGTGTGGGGAGCTTCGCCGGAACGTCATGACCTTCGTTCACACCGGCGGATTCTAGGACCAAGCGGGCGATTTCGTGGAGTCGACGGGCCGAGTCGTTCGCAGAGAGGAGTATTGAATCCATGATCACTGTGTTCGGCAGCGCCAATATGGACCTCGTCGCGTACGTGGAAAGGGCCCCTGACCTGGGCGAAACCGTCGCGGGCCGGGAATTCCGGACGATCTGCGGCGGGAAAGGGGCCAACCAAGCAATTGCATCGGCACGCGCGGGCGGAGACGTCCGGTTCGTCGGCGCGGTGGGCTCCGACGGGTTCGGCACCGAACTCCGGGAGGTGCTCGACCGGTCGGGCGTGGACACCCGCGCACTGCGGACCGTCGAGGGGCCATCGGGCATCGCGCACATCGTCGTCGAGGACGGCGGGGCCAACTCGATCATCGTCGTGCCGGGCGCCAACGGGAAGGTGACGGAGGCGGACGCGGAGCGCCTCGACGGGGACGCGCTGCTGCTGCAGCTCGAACTGCCGATGCCCGCCGTCGTCGCCGCCGCCCGTGCTTTCCGGGGTCTGGTGGTGCTGACGCCCGCGCCGGTCGTGCCGCTGCCCCCGGAGCTTCTGGACGCCGTGGGGCTTCTCTTGCCCAATGAGCACGAAGCTGCCGCCATCACCGGTCTCACAGTGCCGGAGGAGGCGCTGGAAGCCCTTCTGGCGCTGGTTCCCGAGGCGGTGGTCACTCTTGGTGCCGACGGGGCGATC
The DNA here is from genome assembly GCF_005233835.1 of Herbidospora galbida. Classification (GTDB taxonomy): domain Bacteria; phylum Actinomycetota; class Actinomycetes; order Streptosporangiales; family Streptosporangiaceae; genus Herbidospora; species Herbidospora galbida. Next base: position 61,462 of record NZ_SZQA01000041.1, read on the forward strand.
TACGGCTCACGGGACGGCTCACGCCTCCGGGTGCCCGGCCGCCCGGTCGAGGCGATCGACACGACCGCCGCCGGCGACACCTTCGCGGGGGCGTTCACGGTCGCGCGGACGGAGGGCCGTACACCCCAAGAGGCTCTTGAGTTCGCCACCGCGGCCGCCGCGCTGTCGGTTCAGCGGCCCGGCGCGTCGACCTCGATGCCCACCCGGGAGGAGATCGAGGCGGAAGCGAGACGCGGACGGCCGAAGGACGGTCGTGGCTCGCGCTGGGAATCTGCCCCGAAGAACTAGGGTGAGAGGCATGCCCGGCGCGGAGATCGTGGAGGCCGGCGGGCGCGAGGTGACGATCACCAATCCCGATCGGGTGGTCTTCCCGCGCACCGGCCACACCAAGCTCGACCTGGTCCGTTACTACCTGTCGGTCGGCGGGGGAGCCCTGCGCGGGGTCGCCGACCGGCCGACCGTGCTCAAACGGTTCGTCCACGGCGTCGACGAGGAGCCGTTCTTCCAGAAGCGGGCGCCCGCCAAGCGGCCCGACTGGATCGACGTCGCCGAGTTCCGCTACCCGAGCGGGCGCAGCGCCGAAGAGGTCGTCGGGCGCGACCTGGCGACCGTCGCGTGGTGCGTCAACCTGGGCTGCGTCGACCTCAACCCGCACTCGGTGCGGTTCCCCGACATCGACCACCCCGACGAGCTCCGCGTCGACCTCGACCCGGTCCCGGGCGTGCCGTGGCCCGACATCATCCAGGTCGCGCTGACCGCCCGCGACGTTTTGGTGGAGCACGGCCTGACGCCGTTCCCGAAGACGTCGGGCTCGCGCGGCTTCCACGTCTACGCGCCGATCACGCCCGACTGGACCTACCCGCAGGTGCGCAAGGCAGCCGAGGCGGTGGCCCGCGAGGTCGAGCGCCGCGCCCCCGAGATCGCCACCTCCCACTGGTGGAAGGAGGAACGGCAGGGCGTCTTCGTCGACTTCAACCAGAACGCCCGCGACCGCACCACCGTCAGCGCCTACTCCGTCCGCCCGACCGGCTGGGTGTCGACCCCGCTGACCTGGGACGAAGTACCGTCATGCGACCCCACCGAGTTCACGATGGAGACGGTCACCGCCCGTTTCGAGGAACGCGGCGACCCGTGGGCCGAGATGGACGGCCGGGAGGGCTCGCTCGACTCGCTGCTGGCGCTGGCCAAGGCGCAGGGGCCGCGTCCGAAGAACCCGCAGAAGTTCCCGGTCATAGAGATCGCCCGCTCCGAGAAGAAGGAACCGGCGCTCAAGGCCCTGGAGAACTGGAAGCGGCGGCACCCGGAAGCGGCCGCGCGGCTCGAACCCGCCGACGTCCTCGTCGACTCCATGCGCGGCCGCTCGTCCACCTGGACCCGCATCCGGGTCAACCTCCAGCACGTGCCGGAGGACGAGAGGCCCCCGCAGGAGCCCCTCGAAGTCGACTTCGACCCGTGGGCCGCCTACCGCCCCGGGCCGTAGATGTCCCAGAGCTCGCCCAGGAAGAAGGTGCCGAACCGGGCCAGCGCCGCCAGCCCGTTCGGCCCCGTCGTCTTGAACGTGGTCAGCATGCGCGCCAGGTCGGACGGCGAGATGTGCATGGTCCCCGAACCGAGCGGCTTCGCCGGGTCGTCGTCCTGGACGTGGCCCTCCAGCAGCCGCGTGTGCAGCGTCGAGGTGTCGAGCCAGAGCCGCGTGGGCGGCCCGTGCTCGACGTGCTTGATCCCCGCCAGAGTGCGGGGCCGGCCCTCGCCGTCGCGGAAGTGCAGCAGGTAGCGCATCTCCCGGCGATCAGGCGCCTCTCCGGGTGCGAAGAGGTTGAACCAGCCCCGCTCGATGGGACGCCGGCCCCCGCAGACAGCGGCGTCTATCCATCCCTCGGCCCGCGCCGTGTGGTCGGGCTCGGCGAGGAAGCGGTCGACGTCGTCGGCCGTGATGGTGATCCGGAAGCTGACCGGATCGCTGCCGTCGAGCGAACCGCGCATCTCCTCGGTGAAGGAGAGCCCGGTGACCGTGCGGATTCCCATCAGACGTGCCTTCTTCGTCGTGATCATGCGGTCGGCCAGCCGGGTGGCCAGCCGGTCGGCCATGGCCGCGATGGTCAGGGCCGGATTGGCCCCCACCGGGCCGGGCATGGCCGCGCCGTCGGCGACGTACAGGCCCTCGTGCCCGAAGACCTGGCCGTCGGCGTCGACGACGCCCTCGCCGACGTGGCGGCCCATCGGCGCGCCGCCGAGCGGGTGGACGGTGACCACCCGCTTCAGCGGCGCGTCGGAGTAGTCGGCGCCCAGCACGTCCCCGATCCGGCGGATCGTGCCGCGCACCCGGTCGAAATATGCGTCGCTGGTCTCGGCCGTCCAGTCGAGAACCAGCCGGTCGCCCGAGAGACGCAGGATGCCGTCGGGCACGTCACGGCCCATGGCCAGCATCGGCAGCGACCGGTCCGAGAGCTCGCCTCTCCCCATGAGGCGGGCGAACTCGGCCGACAGATTGTGGTCGCGGGTGACCAGTCCCCGTACGCGCTCCAGCGCGAACCTGACCGCCCGCTTGAACTCGTCGCCGACGTCGGCGGCCTCCGCTATCCAGTCGACGAAGGCGGGGAACCCGCCCTCCTGGATGTACGCCGACCCCGGCAACCTGACCACACTCGTGATGACCGGTCCCTTCGACGCCGCCACGGGCCGGTCCTTGGCCCGCAGCAGGAACGCGATCAGATCGCCGTTGCCGGAGAACCGGGTGCCCAGCATGTGGCTCATGCCGGGCAGCGCGTGCCGGTTCGACAGCAGCAGCTTGACCGTGCCGTACGTCCCCGCGGCCAGCACCAGCGCGTCGCAGCTGATCGTGTGCGGGCCGGTCAGGGGGTCGTGCCGGAGATAGCCGATGTCGTAGCCGCCGCCGGTGCGCGGGGTGATCGTCTTCACCTCGTGCAGGGTCCGGATGTCGGCGCCCATGTGGCGGGCGGCGGCCAGGTAGTTGTGGTCGAGGCTGTTCTTGGCGCCCTCGTTGCAGCCGATGTTGCACTCGCCGCACAGCCGGCAGGTGCGGCGGCCGGTGGCGTGCAGGCTGCCGTATTCGGGCTCGACGATCGGCAGGCCCAGGCCCGGCTCGGCGCCCGGCTTGGGGGCGAAGGTGACCGCCAGCGGCGGCAGCGAGAAGTCGAGGCCCAGTTCGGCCGCGGCGTCCTGGATGACCCGCGTCTTCAGCGTGTCGCGGTAGGCCGGGCGGTCGATCGGGTAGGTGGTGGCGCCGAGCATCCGCTCGACCTCGTCGTAGTGGGGGTCGAGGTCGGCCCGGCCGATCGGCCAGTGCTCGTGGCCGCCGCCGGGCAGCGGCGACTCGGTGACGAACGCCTCCTCGTCCTTGCGCAGCAGCACGTTGGCGTAGATGAGCGAGCCGCCGCCGAGGCCGCTGGAGACGATCGAGTCGCACGAGCCGAAGCTCCACACGTCGTACATGCCGTGGAGGCCCTCGGAGGGGTCCCAGAACGCGCGGCCCATCTGGGCGGGGCTGCGCGGGAAGCTGCCGGGCGGGTAGGGACGGCCGCGTTCGAGCACGACGACCGAAAGGCCCGCCTCGGCCAGCCGGTAGGCCGCCACCGCCCCGCCGAAGCCGGAGCCGACGACCACCGCGTCAACGTGCTCCACTGCCGCTCCTCTCGATGAAGTCGAGGATGTGCGGGAAGACGTCGAGGTGGGCGTTCTTGCCGATGATCGGGTCGACGTGGCCGTAGCCGGGGAGGATCTTGAGTTCGTGCAGGCCCGGGTTGTGCCTCGACATGATCTCGTGGCAGACGATGTTCGAATCGGTGAAGACGTGGTTGCGGTCGCCGGTCAGGAACAGCACCGGCACGTCGATGTCGGAGGCGGCCGCCAGGTAGTCGACGGGCAGCTCGCGGAACCGGTCGTCGTGGCGTACGGCGTGGCCGGCGCGGACCATCTTCCGCATGTGCCGGTAGTAGTGGACGCCGTTGGCGCCGAACAGGTCGGCCACCCGGTGGTGGGTCTCCTCGGCCAGGTTCTCGTGGCTCCACAGGCCGGGGTTCCCGGCGCCCCACATGAAGCTGATCATGTGGCACGACCGCACGTCGCACTCGCGGTGGAACAGCGACACCGTCCGCGAGATCATCCAGCCGCGCGTCATGACCGGCGCGTCGCCGAACCTGGGGTCGAGGAACGGCACCCCGGCGACGTAGTCGAAGAAGCCCGGCCCGAACGCCAGCTTGAGCTTCGACCAGGTCGGCACGTGGGTGACCAGCGCGACGCTGTTGGAGGTGACGCTGGCGATCCCGTCGACCAGACCGGCGGCCAGGCTCATCATGAACGACACCGACCCGAGGCACTGCGCGATCACGTGGATGCGCTTGTGCGGCCCGATGTGCCGGCGCAGCTCGGCGAGCCCGGCCGGGTGGTCGAACAGCGCGATGTCGTCGAGGGTGAAGCGGTGCGTCTCGGTGTCGTACGGGTGGCGGCAGCTCATCCGGAAGTCGAGCGACCAGACGTCGGTCAGCCCGTTGTTGAGCAGGTAGGTCACCAGGTTGACGTGCTCCGGCATGATGAACATGTCGGTGGAGGCGGGCAGACCGTGCAGCAGCAGCACGACGTCGTCGGAGTCGGCCCGGAAGAACCGCGTCAGTTCCAGGCCCAGGCCGTCGTCGGTCGGGAACGGGTACATGGTGATCTCGGCGTCGCTGACGCCGTCGTTGGTGAACCGGGCGATGCGCATGAGTCCGCCTCCTCTCGGGTCCCACGATGTCAAGACAGGGCACACCCCTACATCGTGGAAAACTCGTACATTCAGCCGAGCTGGCCGAGCGCGGCCGTCATGCCGCCGCGAGAGGTCACCCCGAGCTTCTCGAACGCCCTGGTCAGATGGGTTTCCACGGTGCGTACCGAGATGTGCAGGCGGGCCGCGATCTGCTGGTTGCTGCACCCCTCGGCGACCAGCCGGGCGATCTCCAGTTCGCGCCCGGTCAGCCCGTGGGCCCCGGCGGCCCGCGCCGCCGCCACCCGCTTGCCGGCCCGGCGCTGCTCCCGCACCGCCGCGGCGGCCATGCCCCGGGCGCCG
>NZ_SZQA01000042.1 GCF_005233835.1 Herbidospora galbida
TGCTGATGGGCACCGTGCGCGGCCACGCGCCGACGCCCGGCCCGCACGTGCGGCGCATGCTGGCGGCGGTCGCGCGGCAGGACGGCCACCGGCGCGTCGTGCTCGGCCCCCTCGGCCCGGCAGACGTCGCCGAGCTGGTCCGCCGGGAGACCGGACGGTCGCCGGGTCCCGGGGTCGCGCGCGACATCCAGGCCCGCACCGAGGGCAACCCCCTGTTCGTCCGCGAGCTCGCCAGGTTCCTGGCCGGAGCGGGGCGGCTGTCCGACCGGGCGGCGGCCCGGACCGCCGTCCCGTCGACGGTGCGCGACATCGTCCGCGACCGGACGGCCAGGCTCGACGACGCCGACCGCCGCCTCATCGAGATCGCGGCCCTGATGGGCCGTGACGTCGACGCCCGCCTGCTGGCGGACGCGTCCGGCCTCGACGTGCCGGGGTGCCTCGCCCGGCTGGATGACCTCGCGGCGCTCGGCCTGGTCGAGGCGGCCCCCGGCGCCCCGGGCGAGTGGCGGTTCGCGCACGATCTCGTCCGCGAGTCGGTGGCCCGCTCGACGCCCGCGTCGGACGCCGGCCACCTCCACCTGCGCATCGCCGCCGCGCTCGCGCGGAGCCGCGAACCGGCCGAGCGGCACGGTGAGGCGCTCGCCCACCACCTGTGCTCGGCGGGCCCGCTCGCCGAACCGGCGCGGACGGCGGAGGCGCTCATCGTCGCGGCCCGCGTCGCGGCCCGGCGATCCGCCTACGCGACGGCGGAGAGGCGCCTCGACACCGCGATCCGGATCGCCCGCGACGCCGGGCTCCCCGCCCTCGAACTGACCGCGCTCACCGAACTGACCGCCGTCGCGGGCATCCACTCGGGCTTCGTCGGAGCCGCCCTGGACCATCTCGACCGCGCCGAGACCATCGCCCGGTCGCTCGGCCGGGAACGGGAGGCCACCGGCTTCCTGTTCTCCCGGTTCCTGGCGCACGCCCAGGGCATCCGGCTCGACGCCGCCGGGCGGCTCGCGCGCCGGCTGCTGGACCTCGGCCTGCGCTCGGCCGACCCGGTCGTGCGGGCGTCCGGGCACCACGCGTGGGGCGTCCACCAGTGGAGTTCGGGCGACGTCGGCGGGGCCTTGCGGAGCCTGCGCCGGTCGGACTCGCTCGTCCGCGCCGAGCGCGACGCCGAACCGCTGCGGCACCGGCTGCAGCTGAGCACGCCGGTCATGCTGGCCCTGAACACCGCGCTGCACGGCGACCCGGTCGGCGCGCGCCGCCTCTTCGACGCGGTGGAGGCCGCCGCCGGCGACGACCCCTACGCCATCAGCGTGTGGGGCTCGTTCGCCGTCACCGCGGCGGCCGTCGCGGGCGACCCCGCCTGGGCGCTGCGGGCGGCCGAGACGGCGATCAGGGCCGATCCCGGCTTCTCCTTCACCTTCTCCGGCGGCTATCTGCGGCTGGCCAGGCAGTGGGCGACGGCCATGTCCGGCGGCGACCCGGTCGCGTCGGCGGCGGAGATGGCGCGCCTCGTCGAGACCACCCTGGTCGACCCCCCTCGGTCGAACCTGGCCACCTGGTACGCGCTGCTCGCCGAGGTCCTGCTCCGCGCCGGCGACGTCTCCGCCGCGACGACCGCGCTCGACCGGGCCGAGACGTTCATCGACGCCTACGGCGAACGCTACGCCGAGGGGCTGGTCCTGCTCATCCGCGCGGAGGCGCTGCGAGACCATGGCGACCTCGCGTCGGCCGAACGGGTGGCCCGCCGGGCGCTCGCCCTGTCGCGGGAGCGCGGCGCCGGTCTCTTCGCGGCGCGCGCCGGCGACCTGCTGGCCGGGCTCCCGCCGGGTCGTCAGCCGAGATAGCCGCCCATCGTGCGGAAGTAGTCGGTCGCGGCGAGTTCGGTCCCGTCGTCGAGCCGGACCTTCCTGATCACCAGCCCGGGAAGCCGCCCCGACCGCGCGTCGCGCCCGGCCACGATCACGATCCCGTCGCCTTCGCGGATGAACACCCGACCGGGCGTGCCGCCGTAGAGACCCTCGGACACCGAGGCTTCGAGCACGCGGACCCGCTCGCCCTTGTGGACGGTGAAGGCGTTCGGATAGGGGTCCGACTGCGCGCGTACGAGCCGCTCCAGTTCCTCGGCCGGCCACGTCCAGTCGATCCGGCTGTCTTCGACGGCCCGCTTGTGGAAGAAGGAGGCCCGCGACCGGTCCTGGGGCGTCCATACCGCGCGGCCCGACTCGATGAGGTCGAGCCCTTCGTGGACGATCGGCGCGATGAGGTCGACGGTGGCGAAGAAGAGGTCGGTCGCGGTCGACGTCGGGGTCACCGGGACCGAGCGCTGGATCAGGATGTCGCCCGCGTCCAGTTCCTCGGTCATCCGGTGGGCGGTCACGCCGACCTCCGGCTCGCCGTTGATCAGGGCCCAGATGATCGGTGAGAATCCGGCGTATTTCGGCAGCAGCGAGTCGTGCACGTTGAGGGTGCCGTGCGGGGGCAGGTCGTAGATCTCCGGGGGCAGCCACGTCCGCCAGTTGTTGGCGACGATGACGTCCGCCTGGGCGTCCTTCACGGCCTGCAGTAACTCGGGGTCGGTCGGCCGGTTCCGCAGCAGGACCGGCACGTCGTGCTCGGCGGCCAGGTCGGCGACGCTGTCGTCCCAGATCTTCTCGTACGCGTGGTCGCTCTTCGGATGGGTCACCGCCAGCACCACCTCGTGCGACGACTCCAGCAGCGCCCGCAGCGTGCGGTGCCCCCAGGTCTGGTGTCCGAACATGACGACCCGCATGGTGGGCGCTCCCTCTCCGTCGGCCAATATTGCAAGGTAAGGCTAACCTTATTTACCATACGAGCGACAAGGGAGGCGATCGCGTGACCACGATGGTCTACGACGTTCTGGGGATCGGATTCGGGCCGTCGAACCTGGCACTGGCCATAGCCATCGAGGAACACAACGCGCAGGCCGCGCCATCGGACAGGATGGCCGCCGCCTTCCTGGAGAAACAGCCGCGCTTCGGCTGGCACCGGGGCATGCTCATCGACGACGCGACGATGCAGGTCTCCTTTCCGAAGGACCTGGTCACGATGCGGAACCCGGCCAGCGAGTTCAGTTTCCTCTGCTACCTGCAGGACAAGGGCCGCCTGGTCGACTTCCTCAACCAGAAGACCCTCTTCCCGCTCCGCGCGGAGTTCCACGACTACTTCGAGTGGGCGGCGGCGCGGATGGCGCACACGGTCACCTACTCGGCCGAGGTGACCGAGGTGAAGGCGGTCAAGGAGGACGGCGAGATCCGCTACTTCGACGTCGTCACCGCCGACGGCCGGGTCCGCCGGGCCCGGAACCTGTCGGTCGCGGTCGGCCTGGAGCCGCACCTGCCGCCCGGGACGGTGCTGTCCGACCGGGTGTGGCACACCAGCGGGCTGGTCCCGAAGGTGGCCGAAAAGGTGGCCGGCGGTGACCGGATCGACCGCGCGTTAGTGCTCGGGGCGGGCCAGAGCGCCGCCGAGGCGGTCGACTACCTGCACCGGACCTTCACCGACGCCGAGGTCTGCGCGGTCTTCGCCAAGTACGGCTACACCCCCGCCGACGACAGCCCGTTCGCCAACCGCATCTTCGACCCCGACGCGGTCGACGTCTACTTCACCGCCCCCGCCGAGGTGAAGCAGTCGCTCGTCGACTACCACCGCAGCACCAACTACTCCGTGGTCGACATGGAACTCATCCAGGCCCTGTACGCCACCATGTACCGCGAGAAGGTGCACGGCCGCCAGAGACTCCAGATGCTCAACGTCTCCCGCATCCGCGATGTCGAGGAGGGCCCCGACGGCCTGCGGGTGACGGTCGAGTACCTCCCGACCGGCGAACACGTCACGATCGAGGCCGACGTGCTGGTCCACGCGACGGGCTACCGCCCCCACGACGTGGCCGCGCTCCTGGGCGAGGCGGGCAAGCTGTGCCTGCGCGACGACGAGGACGCGCTCAGGGTGAGCCGCGACCACCGCGTCCAGTTCGCCGCCACCGTGACCGCCGGCGTCTACCTCCAGGGCGGCACCGAGCACTCCCACGGCCTCACCTCAACCCTGCTGTCGACCACGGCGATCAGAGCGGGCGAGATCCGCGACTCCGTCCTCGCCCACCGCGGCGCGGTAGTCGCGGGGTGAGAGGCCGTAGGCGGCCTTGAACAGGCGGCTGAAGTGGGAGGCGTCCGGGAAGCCCCACTGGGCGCCGATCGCGCTGACCGGACGGCCCGCCTGGAGCGGGTCGCGCAGGTCGCGGACGCAGTGCTCCAGGCGCCGGGAGCGGATCCAGGCGGCCACCGTCGTGCTCTCGGCGCTGAACAGCTTGTGCAGGTAGCGGGTGGAGATGTGGTGGGCGGCCGCGATCCGGGCCGGGTCGAGCCCGGGGTCGCCCAGGTGCGCCTCCATGTACGACGTGATGCGCAGCAGCGTCGCCCGCCGCGCGGCGTCGGGGTCGGCCGGCGGCAGGTCCAGCCGGTCGGCGAGCATGGTCGCGACCAGGTCGACCACGTTGCCCGCCAGCCGGGCGCCGTCGCGGACCTCGACGTCGTCGAGCTGGGCCGCGAGGCGGAGCAGGAACGGCGCGACGAGGGCGCCGACGCCGCCGGAGCCCGGGATCGCCCGGCCCGTCACCTCGTCGACCCTGTCGTGGGGCAGGCCGAGCATGGCGCGCGGGAACAGCAGCACGACCATGCGGGTCGGCGCGTCGAAGTCGAGCCAGTAGGGGCGGTCGGTGTCGTACACGGCCATCTCGCCGGTCTGGACGACGGCCTGCCGGCCGGCCTGCTCCAGCCGTCCGCCGCCCTTCACGAACAGGCCGAGCTTAAGGCTGTCGGACGGGGCGGCCGAGACCAGCCGGGACGTCCGGCGGGCCTGGTGGGCCGTTGTGGCGACGTCGATCACGTCGATCGGGCCCAGTGAGGTGGACCGGAGTTTCCCGTCGAAACGGCCTTGGGGAAGAACTGCTTCAAGCGGTACAAATGCCGAAGAAACGACATCTCGCCAGAAATCCTGACGCTCTTCGACGGGGACGCCCGCAGTGTGGGCGATATACAGCATGGGTGCAGATTGGGACTCGGTGCGCTCTGCGTCAAGTCGTGTGCCGTTAGGTGCAAGACGAATGCTTGCCGAAATTTCCACAATTGACGGCAAATGAACGCCGTACTGGAAGTCACCGCACTGTCCGCCGGATATGGCGCCGCGCGCGCGATCCGCGCCGTCACGATACGGGTTGAGCAGGGAGAACACCACGCGATCGTGGGCGGCCCCGGCTCGGGCAAGTCGACGCTGCTGCGCACCGTCGTGGGCCTGCACCCCGCCGCGAACGGGACGATTCGTTTCAACGACACCGACATCACCCGGGAACGCCCGGAATGGCGGAAAGCCCGTGGCCTGTGCCTGATGCCGCAGAATCACCGTTTGTTCACGTCGCTCACCGTGGAAGAGAACCTTCTGGTCGGCGCGCGCTGGGGAGCCCCCGGTCCGTGGACCCTGAGCAGGGTCTATGAGCTCTATCCGTACCTCCTGGAAAAGCGGCGCGCCCTTGCCGCGTCGCTCACCCTGTCCGAACACCAGGCCGCCGCCGTGGGCCGGGCCCTGATGGCCAACCCCCGGATCCTGCTCCTCGACGCGCCCGCCGACCTGGCGGCCCTCGGCCGCCTCACGAAGGAGGGCCTGGCGGTCGTGGCGGCCACCCGCGAGGTCCCGGCCGGGGCCTGCCACGTCCACCGCCTGATCGACGGGACGGTCACGACCACCCGGACGGAGGTCCGCTGCCGCCGCTGAGCCGCGGCGCGCACCTTCCGTCCGGGTGTGCCCTGTCATCAGGTACGGGTCCAGCGCTGGTTGGCGGCGCCGTTGCAGGACCAGATCTGCAACTGCACCCCGTTGGCCGTCGAGTAGTTCGGGACGTCCAGGCACTTGCCGGCGCCGACGGCGGTGATGGTGCCGTCGGCGTTGAAGCGCCACTTCTGGTTGTTCTGGCCGTTGCAGTCCCAGATGATCACGGCTGCGCCGTCGGCGGTGGAGCCGCCGTTCACGTCCAGGCACTTGTTGCCGTAGACCCGCAGCTCAGACGCTGACGTGGCGGTCCACCGCTGGTTGGCCTGCCCGTTGCAGTCCCAGATCTGCGCCCGTGCGCCGTTGGCCTGGGAGACCCCTGCCACGTCCACGCACCGGTTCGAACCGACACCGCGGATGGAACTCGTCGTCGACGGGGACGGCGACGGGGTCGGGCTGGGGGTGATGTTCGGCTGGCCGATGCTTCCGGGGACGGACTGCAGGGCCGCGTACCAGGCGGCGGCCATCTTGTCGTAGCCGCCCGCCGTCGGGTGGATGCCGTCGATCAGGTCGGACGTGGTGAGCTTGCTGTACATGTCGACCAGGTGCACCCGCTTGCCGGCGGAGACCTTGCTCCAGACGATGTCCGGGATGGCCGCGTTGAAGGTGCGGGCCGCGGCTGCCTGGCCGGCCGACGACAGCGGGATGATGGTCGCGACGAAGACGTCGGCGTTCGGAACCGTCGCGGTGATGCGGTCGATCAGCGCGGACAGCCGCTGGGGCGCGGTGGACACGTTGTAGTTCTGCAGGATGTCGTTGGTGCCGATGTGGAGCAGCACGGTGCGCGGGTTGTGCGTCCGCAACCAGCCGGTGACGTTGGCGTCGATCTGGTCGATGCGCCAGCCGGGATGTCCCTGGTGATCGTGGTCGCCGAGCGAGCCCGGCCCGTTGAACTGGGTGCCGACGAAGTCGACCGTGTACCGGGCGGCGGCCAGCCGCTGCCACAACCCGATGCGGTAACCGCCGGGCACCTGGGTGCCCTCGGTGATGGAGTCGCCCAGGGGCATGACGCGCACCCCGCCGTTGGACTCCGCCTGGGCGGCGGTCGTCCGGACGGCCACCAACATGGCGAGCACGGTCACCGCTCCGAGCACCAGGGTGAGTAATCGTTTCCCAGCGGACATGGCCAACCTCTCATCGTGCAGGTCAGGTTGATGTGAGCGTTAACATCTCCACCCGTGATCCTTGGGGTGAATCATGCGAAGCAAACAGGACACAAATGGCGACCGTCAAGAGTATGAAACATCGCGACCCGGGATCCGGCACGCCTTCCTGCGGGGGCGGCCGCCCCGGCGTTCCGGGGCACTGAAACTTTCCCCATGAGTGACCGGCCGCGACTCCATGGCTGGAATACCTCCCTACCAGGCACGGTTTCCGCCGGTATGACGACAACCAGAGGCCGGGTCCGGCTGGAGCCGACGGCCAAGCGTTTGCGCGTTTATCTCGGGGGCCACGTCGTGGCCGACACCACGTCGGCGCTGATGGTCTGGGAGGCGCCGTACTACCCGACGTACTACATCCCGATCAAGGACGTCGCGCCCGGGGTGCTGAAGGAGGCCGGTCCGGGGCCGCACTCGCCCTCCCGCGGCGACGCCACCCTCTACACGGTCACGTCCGGCGGCAAGGAGGCCCCGGCGCTCGTCTACGCCGACTCGCCGATCGAGGAGATCCGCGAGCACGTCCGGTTCGAGTGGGACGCCATGGACTCCTGGTTCGAGGAGGACGAGGAGGTCTTCGTCCATCCGCGCGACCCGTACACGCGGGTCGACGTCCTGCCGTCGTCGCGGCACATCCGGGTCGAGGTCAACGGGGAGACGGTCGCCGACTCGCGGAACGGGCGGATCCTCTTCGAGACCGGGCTGCCGGCGCGGTACTACCTGCCCAAGACCGACGTGCGGTTCGATCTCCTCGAAGCCACCGACACGGTCACGCACTGCCCCTACAAGGGGTCGGCCGAATACTGGTCGGTCAACGGGGGCAAGGACCTCGCCTGGTCCTACCGGACGCCGCTGCCGGAGAGCCAGAAGATCGCCGGGCTGGTCGCGTTCTACAACGAGAAGGTCGACATCTACGTCGACGGCGAGCTGGAGCGGCGGCCGAAGACGAAGTTCTCCCAGTGATCGAGATCCCCGGCGGGGTGATCCTGCTCCGGGACGAGGCGCGCAACACCGGGTGGACGGTCGAGGTCGAGCCGTTCCTGCTGGCCGCCCACCCGGTGACCCGGGAGGAGTTCCACGGCGTCGCCGGCGACCGGCGTCCCGTCACGGACGTGTCCTGGCACGACGCCCGGGAGTACTGCGCGCGGATCGGGGGGCGGCTGCCGACCGAGGCCGAATGGGAGCACGCCTGCCGCGCCGGTTCCCGGGGCGACCGTTACGGCGAGCTCGACGCGATCGCCTGGCACGGGGGCGAGGTGCGGGAGGTGGGCCTCAAGGAGCCCAACTCCTGGGGTCTGTACGACATGATCGGCAACGTCTGGGAATGGACGTCCGACCTCTACGACCCCGAGGTCTACGGCGAGTACCGGGTCTTCCGGGGCGGCGGCGCGCACGACCGGCCGGCGGCGCTGCGGGCCTCGTGCCGCCGCAAGAGCCACCCGGCGTTCGCGATCGACGATCTCGGCTTCCGGGTGGCCCGGACGATCTAGGCGCATCAGCCCTCAGGCGGTCGTGCTCCGCGTCTGGGGCTCTGCTGGTGCGCGCCGGCCGGCCGCGATCGCGCACGCGGCGCGCACGAGGGCGGCGACGGCCGGTGAGCGGGCGTCCTGGGGCCACGCGATGACCAATGTGCAGTTCGGCAGGTCGCCGACCGGCCGGTAGGCGACCCCGGGGCGCGGGTTGCGCCGGGCGACCGAGGCCGGCGCGAAGAACACGACGCTGCCCGTTTCGACGAGGTTGAAGATCTCCGACAAGTTGGAGGCCGGCCTTGCCTCCCCGGGCCGGCGCGGCGCGGCGCGGCCCGCGTCGACCCGGCCCGCGTCGGCCGGCGCACCGTTGGGGAGGATCCGGCCGGCCAGATCCGCCAGGCACAACCGGGACCTGGCGGCCAGCGGGTCGGTGGCGGCCATGGCGACCAGGACCGGCTCGGTGATCAGCGGCTCGGTGTCCAGCCCCCGGTCGTCCATGGGAGAGAGCACGAGTGCCACGTCGGCCAGGCCGTCGCGCAGTGCCCCGGGCTGATCGCCGAACCCTCCGAGGATCAGTTCGGGGGGCAGGGCGGCGGGGTCGGTGCGGTAGGCGTCCAGGATCTGCGGCAGCAGGCCGCCGTCGATGTCGGCCTTGAGTGCGATGCGCAGCCGGGGCGAGGCGCTGCCCGCGTGCCGAGCACGCTGAGCGGCGGCGGTGATCGCCTCCAGGGCGGTTCCGGCGTCGCGCAGCAGGACCTCTCCGGCGCCGGTGAGCCGCACCTGCCGGGTGGTCCGCTCGAACAGCGTCACGCCGAGCTGCCGTTCCAGCTCCCGGATCGCGCGGGACAGCGGGGGCTGGGCCATCCCCAGCCGGGCGGCGGCGCGCCCGAAGTGCAGTTCCTCCGCGACCGCGACGAAGTAGCGGAGCTGCCGCACCTCCAGATCATTCATATCCCCAGGGTATCGATCGCGACCAAGGTGATCCTTCACCTGCGACGTCGCTCCGGGTTCACTCGAAGGCGACCGCCCGGCGCCCCTGAGGTGCGCCGTCGACCGCAACGCATGGAGACACTCATGATCGTCATCACTACGCCGACCGGTGACGTCGGCCGGCAGGTCCTGGACCGCGTCCTGGACGGCGGTGAGCCGGTCCGGGTGATCGTCCGCGACCCCTCCCGCCTCCCGGAGCACGTGCGCACGCGGGTCGAGGTGGTGGAGGGCTCCCACGCCGACGCGGACACGATCGCGAAGGCACTGGTGGGCGCCGACCGGTTGTTCTGGCTCGTGCCCCCGGCCGGTTTCCGTGACGCCGGCCCCGCCAGGCGCCACTACCTGGACTTCACCCGGGCCGCGGCCCGGGAGGCCGCGAGCCGGGGCGTACGGATGGTGCACGTCACCTCCCTGGGCCACGGCTACCAGGACGAGGCCGGACTCCTGTCGGCCGCGCTCGACATGGACGAGCTGATCGCGGGCACCGGCGTGCGGTACCGGGCCCTGGCGCTGCCGTTCTTCATGGAGAACCTGCTCGGTCAGGCCCGCCCGATCGCAGAGCAGGGCGTGTTCTCCATGGCGAACACCGCCGACCAGCCGCTCCTGACCGTCGCCACCCGCGACGTGGCCGCCACGGCGGCGGCGCTCCTGCTGGACGCCGCCTGGAGCGGACAGGCCCGCGTTCCACTGGTCGGCCCCGACAACCTGACCCCCGACGCCATGGCCGAGATCGTCTCCGCGACCCTGGGCCGCACGGTCCGCTACCGGCAGGTCTCGCTCGCGGACTTCCGGGCCCGCATGGTGCGGCGCGGCGCGAGCCCGGCGCTGGCCCAGGACATGGCCGACATGGTCGACGCGCAGAACAACGGAATCTACGACGCCGAACCCCGCGACCCGGCCTCCGCCACCGCCACCGGTTTCCGCCAGTGGTGCCAGGACGTCCTGCGGGGACACGTCTATGCGGCGAACAGCAGCATCAGGCCCGTCACCGTGTAGACGACCATCAGGACCAGCAGGGGCACCTGGCCCGCCACGGCCGTGCGCCGGGGGAACAGCACCAGGGCCCGGTCGTGGGCCAGGGCGGTGCCCAGCACGTGGCCGATGACGATCAGGGTCACCTGGAGCATGGCCACGGCGGCGGGGGTCAGGAACGCCGACTGGACGGTCCAGCCGACCGTCCCGAGCCAGTTGGCGCCGGTCATCAGGGGGTCGGAGAGCAGGGCGAGGGTGCGCTGGCCCTCGTACAGGAACAGGGTGAAGTAGTGCGCCACGATGTAGCCGACGGCGATCGGCACGATCGAGTGGGCGATCTCGCCCGACGTCCGGCCCTGCTCCCCCATGCCGCGCCGGCCGGCCAGCCGGGTCGCCAGCAGGTAGGCGCCCAGGACCAGCAGGATCACGAACAGCAGCCCGGCCGTGCCCAGCACGGGTGAGGGCAGGCTGTTCTCCTGGACGAACCGCACCCAGACCGGCGCGTTGGAGACGCTGTCGTACATGGTCGAGCCCAGCAGGACGATGACCAGCACGACCAGGCCCGGCGCGGGCCGCAGGCCGGCCATCCCGTCGAGGGGGTTGCGCCAGACCAGCACGCCGTCGTCGCGGCGGGCGACCGGGGAGAGCCGCCCGGCCAGGTCGCTGTAGACCTCGAAGGCGTCGCCCTTGTCGAACCAGCGCACGCCGTACACGAACCCGCCGGCGAGCATGGCGAGGGCGTACAGACCGAGCCAGCCGCCGATGACCGGCAGGGTCACGCGCCCGGGGGCGACCAGTTCCAGCCAGACGAAGGCGAACAGCCCGGCGGCGGCCGGCCAGTAGCCGAGCCGCTCGGGCAGCGGCCGGACCGAGCGCTCGCCCCGGACCAGCAGCACGACGGTCCGCAGCGGGTTGAACAGCCGCCACACGCCGCCGAACACCAGCGACAGCGGCACCAGCCCCACCCAGAACAGGACGTAGACCACCCCGGCCGTCGGGTTGTCGGCGTCGTCGGGGCCGAAGAAGCCGATCAGGAAGTACGCCGTGACGACCAGGCCGACCGCCCGCCACACCCACGCCGGCACCCGCCACTGCAGGAACCTCGGCAGCGGGCGGGCGTCGTCGAGGCCGAGGCCGAGCCGGGGCTCCCGCCACAGGAACCCCAGCGCGGCGAACGACACCACGAGGCAGATGATCGCGCCGGCCAGGGCGGCGGAGAACGGGATGGGCAGGTCCTGACGGCCGCCCACGCCGTGAGCCAGCAGCATCAGCTCACCACGAGCTGGAAGAGCTGGAGGTCCTGGTCGTGCGTCTCCACCTCGAACAGCCCGGTCGTGTCGGCCAGGAACGAGATGACCGAGGGGTGGTTCGGCAGCAGCGTCGCGGCCTTGTCGTAGCCGTGGACGTGCGCCTCGTCGGCGACGTCGCTGGTCACGGTGATCTTGACGCCCTGGTTGAGGCGGACCTCGATCCGGCCCGGCGGCGGGGTGACCTTCTTGCCGGAGATCGAGATCGTGATCTCCTTGATCGGGCCGACCGCGGCGGCCGGGCCCCCGGTGGCGCAGCCCGTCAGGGCCATGACCGCCACGAGCAGCGCGGCAACGTGTCTCATCGGTTCTCCACTAACGTTTCTTCGCGCCGACCTTGCCGCCGGCTTTGCCGGCGCCGCCCGATCTCGCACTCTTGCCAGGATTGCCGGGCTTGCCGGGCTTCTTGGTGTTCTTCGCCGGTGGACGTCGCATCGCCCGCGCCAGCAGCACGACCACGCCCGCGCCCAGCACGACCGGGATCAGCCAGACCAGCGGGCTGTCGTCGCCCGTGTCGGGCGCCGCCACCGGCGACGGGGCCACGCTGGGCGCGGCCGTCGTCACGGTCTGGGTGTCGGTGGTCGGCAGGGTCACCGGCTGGCTGTCCTGCGAGTGGGCCGCCTCGATCGCGGCGAGCAGGCCGGGGTCGGGGCCGCCGGTCGGCTCGGTCCAGTCCGCGGGGGCCTTGGTGGGCTTGCCCGCGTAGGTGAACTCGAGCTTGCCCTTGACCTCCTCGCCGTCGCTGGCGATCGACAGGTACTCGACCGTGTACTCGCCGACCTTGGGCCAGTACGCCACGGGGAGCTCGACCGAATAACCCTCGTGGTAGAGGCGGGGCTCCCACTTGCCGTCGATCAGGAACAGCTCCGTGACCGGCTCGTCGAGGCGCTTGGTCGCGCCGGTGAGCCACTGCCGCTCGACGCGCTCGCCGCCGGGGCCGGTCACGGTGAAGTGGGCGTTGCGGGGCGGCGCCTCGGTGAACCAGAGCGTCAGGGTCTGGCGGGCCTCGGCGAGGGTGCCGCCCTTCTCCGGGTCTGACTCGACGAGCTGGCCGTGGGCGAACGCCGGGCCCTCCAGGAGGACCGTCGTCGTGCCCAGGCAGAGCACCGCGATCAGCAACCGGGCCAGCCATCTCGTCATCGGGACACGTCCTCCAGTCCGAGCGCGACCAGGCGGTCGCGCGTCCAGGCGAGCTCGGCGGCGAGGCCCGCCACCAGGCCCGCGTCTCCCTGCGGGCGGCGGTCCTCGGGGAGGACCTGCCAGGTGTAGGTCTCGACCTCGACGTGGTCGGTCAGCGCCCGCTCCCCGCCGAAGAGGGCTTCGAGGGTGCTGTTCAGCACGCCGCTCGTGCTCGCCAGCGGCGGCTCGGGGTCGGCGTGCAGGGGCAGGTGGAAGTGCACCCGCCAGGCGTCCTCCCCGGGCAGGCCGGCGAGCGCCTCGTCGAGGTCGTCGCACGAGCCGCCGCCGCGCTCCCGCGTCTGGTGCAGGAACCGCTCCTCGTGGAAGGCGGCCAGCTCCTCCTTGGCGGAGGCGGGGTCGTCGACGTGCAGCGCGCACGAGGCCTGGGTCTTCACGACCGGCAGCCCCGCCGTCTCCAGCGAGGCCAGCGCCTCGACCGGGTCCTCGAACTGCACCGCGAGGTGGCAGACGTCGAGGCAGACGCCGAGCCAGTCGTGGTCGAGCGCGGCGAACTCCTCGCACGCCTGCCCGATCGTCTCCACGACGCAGCCGGGCTCGGGTTCGAGCGCGACTCTGACCGTCCGGCCGCTGGAGGCCGCCAGCTTGGACAGGCCCTCGGACAGCTCGCCCAGCCGGAGGCGGGCCTGGCCGGCCATGGCGGCGTCCCACGGCGTCCGCCACGCCAGCGGCAGCGTCGACACGCTGCCCCGCGCGGCGTCGTCGGGCAGCAGCCCGGCCAGCACCGAGGCGCAGTCGAGCGTGTAGCGCAGCCGGTCGTGCGTGGTCCAGTCGGGGACGTACACCTTGCGCTTGACCACCGGATCGTGGAAGCCCCGGTAGGGGAACGCGTTGAGCGTCACCACCTCCAGGCCGCGGGCGGCCAGCTCGCGGCGCAGGCGCACGACCTGGACGGGGTCCTCGACCAGAGCGGTCGCGACGTCGCGCGCCAGCCACAGGCCGAGGCCCAGGCGGTCGACGCCGAGAGCCTCCCGGACCGGCTCGCCGAAGCGGGCGAGCTGGCCCAGGACACCCTCCAGGCTTTCGGCGGGATGGACGTTGGTGCAGTACGCGACGTGCACCGTCGACCCGTCGGGATGGCGGAGCCGCATGTCAGGCGTCCTTGCGCACGCCGCGCAGCACCGAGTTGCCCTCGAACGTCTCGTCGGTCTTCAGGTCTTCCAGGTCGAGGCGGCCCGACTGGGCGTAGAACTCGACCGGGTTGCGCCACAGGACCTTGTCGACGTCGTCGGCGGTGAACCCGGCGGCCAGCATCGCGTCGCCGGTCTTGCGGGTCTTCAGCGGGTCGCTGCGGCCCCAGTCGGCGGCCGAGTTGACCAGCATCCGGTCGGTGCCGAACTCCTGGAGGATGCGGACCATGCGGTCCTCGTCCATCTTGGTGTCGGGGTAGATCGAGAACGCGGCCCAGCTGCCCGACTCGACGACCATCTTCACGGTCATCTCGTTGAGGTGGTCGACCACGACCATGCCGGGGGCGATGCCCGACTCGCGCACGACGTCCAGGGTCCGCTTGGTGCCGGCGGCCTTGTCGCGGTGGGGGGTGTGGACCATGATCGGCAGCTCGTGCTCCTTCGCCAAGTCGAGCTGACGCGTGAAGGCCTCGTCCTCCTCCTTGGTCATCGAGTCGTAGCCGACCTCGCCGACCGCGACCACGCCGTCCTTGGCGAGGTAGCGCGGCAGCTCGTCGAGGACGTCCACGCAGCGGGGGTCGTTGGCCTCTTTCGGGTTCAGCGCGATCGTGCAGTGGTGGCGGATGCCGAACTGCGCGGCACGGAAGGGCTCCCAGCCCACGAGGGAGTCGAAGTAGTCGAGGAACGAGCGCACGCCGGTGCGCGGCTGGCCCAGCCAGAAGGCGGGCTCGACCAGGGCCCGGACGCCGGCCTCGTACATGGCCTCGTAGTCGTCCGTGGTCCGCGACGTCATGTGGATGTGCGGGTCGAAGATACGCACGGCTAGGACTCCTGGTCTACGAGGTTGAGCACGAGGTGCACGTCGTCGGGCACCACGCGGCCGGCCGCTTCGCGTTCCTTGGCGAAGTCGGCCAGCATGCGGGCGAGTTCGGCGTCGGCGCGGTCGGCCAGGCCCGCGACGGCCGCCAGGGGGACGCCGACGAACACGCACTTGAGCACGCCGTGCCGCCAGCCCTCGTCGTCGAGGTGGGCGGCGGCGTAGGGACCCATGGCGGCGGCCACGAGCCGGGTGTCGTTGGTGCGCAGGGCGTCGCGGACCAGCGGCAGCCCCTCGTCACCGAGGCCGAGGATCGGCAGGGCGCGCAGCACGGCCCGCTTCTCGGCGTTGTCCCCGTCCGTGTACGCCCTCGACACCGCCGCCGCCTTGGGCCGCGGCAGCGCGTCGAGCAGCAGGGCGCGGGCGGCGTCGTCGGCCGTCCAGCCCGTCAGGCTCTCCAGGGCGCCCCGGCCGACCTTCCGCCCGGCGGCGGGGAAGAGCACGGCCAGCTTCGCGGGGTCGTCCGCCACCTGGGAGCGCGCCGTGGAGAGCCACTCCTCCGCCTCGGGGGTGAGGTCGAGCGCGGCGCGCAGGTCGTCGGGCGTCATCGGACCGCCCACTCTCGGAGCGCGTCGTACTGGGCGAGCAACCGGTGCTCGTCGGTGCCGACCGGGTCCTTGAAGAAGAAGCCGAGGGAGGTCAGCGCGCCCGACTCGCCCTGCTCGTGCGCCCACGACGTGAAGCGGGCCAGGTCGAGCACGAGCGGCGCGGCCAGCGCCGAGTCGCAGCCCTGCCAGGTGAACTGCATCGTCATCCGGACGCCGAGGAAACCCTCGAACAGGATGTGGTCCCAGGCGGTCTTCCAGTCGCCCAGGTCAGGAACGTAGTCAATGTGGACCTCGCCCCCGGCGGAGTACCCGAGCATCTTCGCCATGCCCCGCTGCTTGGAGGCGGTCTTGCTGGCCGCGGCGGCCGGGTCGGCCAGGGTCGCCCCGTCGCCGCCGCCCAGCAGGTTGGTGCCCGACCACGACAGGACGCGCAGCGCCCGCGTGGTGAACATCGGCGCGAGCGCCGACCGCATGAGCGTCTCACCGGTCTTGCCGTCACTGCCGGCGTACGGGACGCCGCGCGACTTCGCCAGCTCGTCGAGGGCCGGCAGGCGGGCGCCGGTCGACGGGGTGAAGTCGACGAAGGCGCAGCCGGCCTCGAAGGCGGCGTAGGCGTACACGGAACTGGGCGGCAGCACGTAGGCGTCGGTCTCCATGGCCTTCGTGAGCGCCGCGAGGTCGTCGTGCTCGGGACGGTAGGCGCTGGGCGGCTCCGTCGACGAGACGTTGATCACGACGACCCGGTCGAGGCCGTGCCGCTCGCGGAAGCCCGCGATGTCGGCGGCCAGCCGCTCCACCACCTGGAGCTGCGGCACCGCGTCCTCGACGTGCACGCCGTCGCGGATCTCCGCCTCGACCGCCGTCACCTCCGGCAGCACCGCCGCCGCGATGTCCCGCGGGACCACTCCCGAGGTGGTCAACTGCTCCACGCGCTTGGCGAGGGGCGTGGCCACGATGTCGTGACCGCCGAACACGAGCTCCCCGAATCCGGCCAACGGAAGCTGTGCGAAGTCCGGCAGTTCCGAGACCAGGCCGACCGGGGCGGCGAGCCCTAACCGCACCGCGGTGGCGCCCGCCATCGCGGTGGTCGCCACCGACCCACGAACCCCAACGAACCAGACGCCTGTCCGACTCTGCTTCACCATCACCGGCTTCCCTTTCGATATATCTCCGAAGGGACGGCAGTGGGAGGTCGGATGAAGCCGGCCTATGGCACGCTGAGTCCCCGGTCGGAGGACGCGCACGCCGAACGCGTCTACGGTTCAAAAAACCCTGCTTGACCTATGGCGTGCCACCGCCGCCAAGCCCGAGACGTCCATATTGTTACGGTGCGGTACAGGTCGGGTCAATGCCGCCTACAGGTTCGGAGGGGGCGCGGACCCGTTGTAAAACGGGTTCTGACTGAGCCGTCGTTCAGTGACGAGCAGCCGCACCACCCCCTCGCGGACCTGCCAGGCGTTCCAGACGGTCCACTGGTCACCGGGGGTGTCGTCGACGAAGGAGAGCCCTCCGCCGGGTCCGATCTCGATCCGCTGGTACGTCACCCGCAGGCCCCGCCGCTCCGCCTCGGCCCTGACCTCCTTCACGGGCGCGCCGTGCCGCAGCCGCACCCCGTGGAGCGGCCCGCCGGGGCCGAGGGCCTTGTCGTAGTCGGCGTAGTCCTCCCCCGGCCGGGCGGGCCGCCCGAGGCGGATGTCGACCGAGCCGGGGAACCCCGCGGGCACCCGGACGATCATCGCGCAGCCGGGGGCGGCGGGCGCGCAGCCCTTCGGTTCGAGATCGGCGCTCAGCACCACCCCGCCGTAGGCGAACTCCCCGCCGATCTCGTCGGGGCGGTCGAAGGTGCCGCCGATCATCATGCCGAGCGACGTGCCCGCCGACAGCGGCGAGACCGGCAGCGGCCGGATCCGCACGTCCAGCCCGACGGCCCGGAACGCCTCGGTGAAGCGCTCATGGTCGGCGAAGGGGTCGAGGACGCGGGCGACGTACTGCTCGCCCTCCAGGTGGATCTCGACGGCCGCGTTGGCGTAGGAGGTCACGAACTGCGGCGGCGTCAGCGTCACGACGAGCCCGGCGGCGACGGCCACCAGGACGGGACGCAGGAACCGGCGCCGCCGGACGGGCGCGGACGTGCTCATCACGTGGGCCAGCAGGGCTCGGGCGCCCGGCGCGCCGGGGTCGCCGCCCTTCCTGGACGGGTCGAGGGTCGCGAGGAGGTCGGTCATCGGGTCTCTCCCAGGGGTTCCAGGGTGAAAGAGGTGGGCACGCCGTTGGCGGCCAGCGCCTTCGCGAAGCGGCGGCGGGCGCGGTGGAGACGGACGCGGACGTTGTTGCGCGTGATGCCGAGCGTCACGGCGATCTCGTCGTGGCCGAGACCCTCCCAGGCGACCAGGGCGAGCAGTTCGCGGTCGCCGTCGGGGAGCGCGCGGAAGGTCTGCCCGATCACGCTCATCTCGACGCCGGGGGTCTCGGCGTACAAGTCGGCCATCTCGGCGTCGAGCAGCGCGTCGCGGCGTCCGCTGCGGCGATGCTGGGACAGGACGCGGCGGGCGACGGCGTAGAGCCAGAGGACCGCCTCGTCGCCGCGTGGGATCTTCTCGCGTTTTCGCCAGGCCACGGCGTAGGTGTCCGCGACGACGTCGGCGGCGTCCTGTGGGGACGCGCAACGGCGCACCGCGTAGCGGGTGAGCCGTTCGTAGGTGTCGCGGAAGACGGCCTCGAAGGTTTCGGGGGTCACGTCCCCCTTATGACAGTTCGGGCCCCGGCATTACCCGAGGAGGCGGGAGAATTCCTCGAAGGAGTAGCGTCCGTCGCCGTCGGCGTCGAGACCGGTCGCGTAGGCCCCCAGGGCCTCGGCGGGCAACTGGGGGAAGTGCGCGACGATCTCCGCCTCGGTGACGTATCCGTCGCTGTCGGCGTCGATGGCGTCGAACGTAGCCTTGAGGTCCACCTGGTCTCCTTATCCTCGGGCCACACCATAGTGCACGGTCCGGGCGACTTGGGTGAACCCCATCGAACGGTACAGACGTGCCGGAATCGGGTAGGCGTCGTCGCCCCGCGGGCTGACCGTGGCGATCTCGGCCCCGAGGGCTTTCGCGGTGTGGAGGGCGGCCAGGCAGACGTCCCGGGCCAGCCCCCGGCCCCGGTGGTCGGGGACGGTCCCGACGGGCTCGATCAGGACGGCCTTGCGGGACTCGTCGAGCCAGGCCAGGCAGTAGGCGGCGGTCTGGCCGTCGACGTCGGCGACGACGTCGAGCTCTCTCCGGTACGGCCGGGTGGCCTGGACGTTCCGATAGCTCTCCTCCGTGACCCTGGACGGATAGAAGGCCTCCCGGTGGGCCCTGACCCGGCCCGCGACGTCGGTGACGGGATGACAGGCGGTGGCCGGCTCGGGGAGGGCGTCGAGGTTCCGTGCCAGCTGCAGGAAGAACGGCCCTTCCCGCGGGACGAACCCGCGCTTCTCGACGGCGCGCATCAGGTGCGGTTCCGCGCTGGAGACCACGACCCCCTCGGGCTCGGTGATCCCGGCGAACCAGTCGAGCACCTCACCGGCCCAGTGCTCGTCGACGGCCTGGAGGTTGAGGTGCCCGGGCAGCTCGGCCCACCCCCACGCGACCACCTCGCCGTCCGACCGCCACACCTTCGTGGGCCACTCGTGCTCGCGGCCGGTGTGCTGGCGCAGTCCCCAGGCCAGATCGCCGACGTGCCAGCGGGCGCCGGGGAACCACAGTCGGGAGGTAAGGTCCTGCATGTCGCGGAGGGTCATCATGAATCCCATCGATCGATTTCCGACAGTGGACGAGAAGACGGGAAACGCCCTGACGGGCTTCCTGCCCGCCTCGGAGGGCCCGCCGCTCGACGCGCCGACGCCCGCCGCGCTGGCCGCGGTCCGGTGTGGCCGGCACCTGCTGCTGGTGTTCGACCGCTACCGCGACGAGTGGGAGCTTCCCGGCGGCAGGATCGACCCCGGAGAGACGCCGCTGCAGGCGGCCGTCCGGGAACTGCGCGAGGAGAGCGGCCTGTATCTGCCCGCCCTGACCTTGGCGGGATACGCGCGCTTCGAGCTCACCAGGCCGCATCGCGTCGAATACGCCGCCGTCTTCACCGGGCAGTCCTCCGGCCTTCACGACGGCTTCACCCCCAACGAGGAGATCGCCGCGATCCATTGGTGGGACACGACCGGCCCGCCACCCGCCGGGACTCAGATCCTCGACACCACCGTGGCACGGCACGCGCGCCTTGAATCACGACGGCGGGAAGTGGTCGACCCGGTAGACCCCCGGCATTCCGATCAACCGGTCGAGGAGCGCCGCGTCCGGGACGGCGGGCAGGTCGGCCAGGAAGGTGTCGACATAGACGCCCTCGACGAGTGATTCGTCCAGGGAGAGGCGGGCCGACATCCCGAGCTCGGTCCAGGCCTGGAAGGCCGGGCTCTGCGGGTACACGACCGCGCCCTCGATGCCGGTGAGCACGTCCTCGACGGCCTGGCGCTCCGCCTCGGTGGCCGCGCCCCGGTCCGCGCAGACGAACTGGGCGAGCTCGCCCGGTTCCCCGCACATCGTGACGAGCGTGTCGCTCTTGTCGTCCCAGTAGGACCAGGGCGAGACGGAGACGAGCCACGCGCCGGGGAACCCGGAGTAGCCGGCTTCGACCGCCGCGAGGTCCTCCGAGCGGAGGACCCGGGCGTTGAAGAAGCCCGACATGTCGGACAGCTGTAGCTCCGGGAACTCGTCGGGCGGCCCGTTCGACCGCTTCGCCTCCCCGCTCGCCCGTTGATCGGCCAGGGCCTGTTCCGGGCTCGTGTACGTCACCTCGGCGAGCCGGGGGTCGGCCTCCAGAACGGCCTGGATCGACCGCCGTTCCTCCGGGGTCGCCGCCCCTTCATCGCAGGCGCGGGCACTCCCCTCGCACAGGAAGACGTCGATGCGGCCGCCCTCCGGCCAGGGGTCCTTCGCGGCCGCGCCGGAGGCGGCCGAGGCGCCTGCGCAGACCAGGGCCGCGGAGATCAATAACCGGAGCATCGTCGGATTATGCCGTAAGAAAAGGGCCATCCCGGGACCCGGGCGAGACGCCGGGGGTGCGGGTCCCGGGATGGCGGTCCTGCCGTTCGGTGACTAGCGGGGCAGCGCCTGGAAGGCGCGGCCGACCGCGGTCGGGGTGCCGTTGTCGCGGAAGAGGCCGCTGTTGACGCCGCTGGCGCCCGCGCCGATGCCGAACCACGCGTAGCGCTCGACGAACGGGAGCGACTGGAGCATCTTGGCCGACTCGGTCACGAACGCGGCCTGCTGGGCCTCGGTCGGGTAGCGGACGCCGTTGCTGAAGTCGATCAGGGCGAACTCGGTCAGCCAGATGGGCTTCTTGTAGCGGTCGTACACGGCCTGGAGGTAGCCCTTGAGCTGCTGGACGGCGCGCTCGGTGACGAAGTCGCCGCCGTACCAGTGCAGCGGGATGAAGTCGACGCGGTAGCCGCGCTGCTTAGCGCCGGTCATGAAGCGGTCGAGCCAGCCGCCCGCGCGGTCGCCGCCCCACGCCACGGCGGGGGCGCCGAGGATCTTGCCGGCGTCCTGGAGCCTCGGCCACAGTTCGAGGGCCTTCTCGACCGTCATGTTGGCCTGGTCGGCGAAGTCGGGCTCGTTGAAGCCGAGCAGGTAGGGGCCGGCGGCCTTGGCCTTGGCGAGGTTGGCGTCGGTGACGCTGTTGGCGCCCCAGATCATCGGGACGAACTGGCTGTCCGCCGGGGTGGTGATGTTGGCGTGGTCGACGGCCCAGGTGTAGTACCAGCTGGCCTGGGCGTTGGCCACGGCGGCGTTGACGCCGGGGATCTGCCAGACCGCGATGCCCTTCTTGCCCTTGGCGGTGGCCGGGGGCGTGCTCGGGCTCGACGAGGGGGTCGGCTTCGGAGTCGTGCCCGGCGTGGTGGTGGGGGTCGTCCCGGGGGTGCCGCTGCCGAAGACCTGGAACTCCCAGAGGGAGACGCCGTACTGGCTGGACCGCTTGGTGGCGTGCAGGCGCACGTAGCGGGCGCCGGTCGACGCGTTGATCGTCTGGACGCCGCCCTTGCCGGCGGTGGTGGTGTGGATGGTCCGCCACGTCGCGGCGTCGTTCGAGGTCTGGATCTGGAAGGCGGTCGCGTAGGCGCGCTCCCAGTTGAGGACGATCCGGCTGATCGGCGTGACCTTGCCCAGGTCGAGGCGGATCCACTGCGGGTCGGCGAATTTGCTGGACCAGCGGGTGCTCGTCTTGCCGTCGAAGGCCGCGGCCGCCGACAGGTCGCCCCGCTCGACCGACGAGGCCACCGCGGGACGACCCTGCGAGACCAGCGTGTCGGCGGCCTCGGCGGGCCCGGCACCGGTGATCAGGGACGCGCTCAGGGCGGCCACGAGGGCGCCCACGAGCGCGGCGCGCCGGCGGGGAACTGTCGTCTGAGTCATGGTTGTCCTTCGTAGGGGATGTCTGAACCGGAGACCCCGCGACGACCTGCGGATAACAGAAATCGGGAAGACGGCGGCAGGTTTTTCCGGCCACACTCGACGACCATGGACGAACGGCGCATGGTGCGCATCTCCAAGTACCTGGCCAAGCACCTGCGGCACCAGCCGGAACGCATCGGCCTCATCCTCGACGAGCAGGGCTGGACCCCCGTCGACGACCTGATCGCGGCCGCCGCCGCGCACGGCTTCCCCTTCGACCGGGCCGAGCTCGACCACGTGGTCGAGGCCAACGACAAGAAGCGGTACGTCATCCGCGACGGCCTCATCAGGGCCAGCCAGGGCCATTCGGTCGAGGTCGACCTCGACCTGCCCGTGGTCGAACCGCCGGCGGTCCTCTACCACGGGACCTCCCCGGCGGCGCTCGCCGCGATCAGGACCGAAGGGCTGGTGCGGATGGCCCGGCACCACGTGCACCTGTCTCCCGACGTGGCCACGGCCGAGCGGGTGGGGGCGCGGCGGGGGCGTCCGGTCGTGCTGACCGTGCAGTCGGGCCGGATGCACGCCGAGGGGCACGAGTTCCGGGTGAGCGCCAACGGGGTGTGGCTGACCGACCGGGTGCCGCCGGGCTTCATCCAGTTCCCCTAGATATACCCGCTATAAGATCACGCCGCGAAGCGCGTTGACAAACCCCCGTGAGTCGAGTTTTGCTCATAAGCAAAACGTTTTGCAGGAGGGTGATCGAATGGCCGACACACCCCGCCGGGTGCTGGTCACGGGGGCCGCGGGCAGGCTGGGCAGAGCCACGCTCGCGCTGCTGGCCGAGCTGGGGGTCGAGGCGACCGCGCTCGATCGGGAACCGCCGGACGCGGCACGGGCCGTGGTGGGCGACGCGGGCGATCCGGCGACGGTCCGGCGGGCGCTGGAGGGGGTCGACGCGGTACTGCACTTCGCGGCCATCCCCGCGCCGACGCTGGGCACGCCCGCGGAGGTCTACTGCGGCAACACCCGGGCGACGTTCGTCGTGCTGGAGGAGGCCGGGCAGCTGGGGGTGCCCCGGGTGGCGCTGGCCAGCAGCCTGTCGGTGACCGGCCTGCCGTGGGCGGCCAAGCCGCTGCACCCCGCCTACCTGCCGGTCGACGAGCGGCTCCCGCTCCAGAACGAGGACCCCTACGGCCTGTCCAAGCAGGCCGACGAGGCGACCGGCGAGATGATGGCCCGGCGGTTCGGGATGGGCGTGGTGGCGCTGCGCTACCCGCTGCTCGGCGGCCCCGGCGACAAGTTCGACACCACCGCCGCCCGCTACGTGGAGGACCCCGGTTCGGGGGCCGCCGAACTCTGGACCTACCTGGACGACCGCGACGCCGCCCGAGCCGCCTGGCTGGCGGTGACGGCCCCCCTCACCGGCTACCACGCCGTCTTCGTGACGGCCCCAGACACCCTCGCCCCGCAGCCGACCGAGGACCTGCTCGACCGCTTCCACCCCGGCGTCGAACGCCGCCGGCGGTTCGGGGGCCGCGCGGCCCCCGTCGACCTGACGGCCGCCGAGACCCTGCTCGGCTTCCGCGCCGAGCACCTCTTCCCCCTGGAGGCGCGATGATCGCCGAGACCCAGGCCCCCTGGCCGCCGCGCGACAACCTGAGGATCACCGGGGTCCGGTCGATCGTGACCGCCCCCGGAGGGCCGCCGCTGGTGGTGGTCCGGGTCGACACCTCCGATCCGGGCCTGTACGGCCTGGGCTGCGCCACCTTCACCCAGCGGTTCCACGCCGTGGCCGCCGCCGTCGACGAGCACGTCGGGCCGATGCTCGTCGGCAGACATCCGGCCGACATCGAGGACATCGTCCGGATGGTCCACTACTCGTCGTACTGGCGGGGCGGGCCGGTGCTGAACAGCGCCCTGTCCGGGGTCGACCAGGCCCTCTGGGACATCATGGGCAAACGCGCCGGCATGCCCGTCTACGAGCTCCTCGGCGGCCGGGTCAGGGCCGCCGCCGACACCTATCTGCACGCCGAGGGCGCGACCGTCGAAGAGACCCTCGACCACGCCCGCCGGCTGCTGGCGGCGGGCTACCGCAACGTCCGGCTGCAGACCGGCGCGCCCGGCCTGGGCCACTACGGCGCCCCCGGCTCCCCGGGCGGCTACCCGGAGGCCCCCTATCCCGACGGCTGGGACGTGCAGCGCTACCTCCGCGACACCCCGAAGCTGTTCGAACGGGCCCGCGAGGAGCTGGGCGAGGAGCCGGGGCTGCTGCACGACGTCCACTCCCGGCTCACGGTGAAGCAGGCCGTCGGGCTGGCGCGGGCGCTCGAACCGTACCGGCTGTTCTTCCTGGAGGACCCGATCGCGCCCGAGTACTACGACCGCCTCCCGGAGGTCAGGGCGGCCGCGCCGATGCCGATCGCGGCCGGGGAGCAGCTCGGTTCGGTCGCCGACGCGGCCCGGCTGGTCATGAACGGCGGGGTCGACCTGCTGCGGCTGCACGTCTCGGCCGTCGGGGGACTGACACCGGCCAGGAAGCTGGTCGCGCTGTGCGAGCTGAACGGGGTCGGCACCGCCTGGCACTCCCCCGCCGACGTCTCCCCCGTGGGCTCGGCGGCCAACATCGCGCTCGACGTCACCACGCACGCGTTCCAGATCCAGGAGGGCCACGTCTACCCCGACCCGGTCGTCGAGGTCTTCCCCGGCACGATCAACCCGGTCGGCGGCTACCTGTTCCCGCACGACGCCCCGGGCTGGGGCGTCGACCTCGACGAGAGCGCCGCCGCCAGGTTCCCGCCCGAGAAGCACCTCCACGAGCGCTGGGCGGGCCGGGTCCGCCGTCCCGACGGCGGCATCGAACCTCCCTGAGCGAGACGCGGACGGCCGAAGGCCGGCCGTGGCTCGCGCCACGAATCTGCCCTCCAGACACGAAGTTACAGCCGGTGCAAGGTGCGTGTGGATATACGATCCCTGCATGGATCGGCGGGAGCGGAAGAAGGCCGAGACGCGCCGGGCGATCACCGGGGCCGCGCTGCGGCTGTTCGCCGAACGCGGGTTCGCCGCCGTCACGGTGGCCGACGTCGCCGCCGAGGCCGACGTCGCGGTCAAGACGGTGTTCAACTACTTCCCGGCGAAGGAGCAGTTGTTCTTCGACGCCGACCCGCCGCTGCTGCCGCGCGGGCCGCTGCCCGAGGAGCCGGTGCCGCAGGTCGTGGCCGGGTGGGTGGCCGCGACCGGCGTCCTCGACGAGGAGCGGGCGCGGGTCTACCGCGACAACGCCGACCTGCGCGCGCACGCCCGTGAGGCCTTCGCGGCGCGGGAGGAGGAGCTCGGCGCGGGCGTGACCGGCGCGCTGATCGCGGCGGCGGCGCGGCGGGTGTGGGAGTCGGCGATCCTGCGGGTCGCCGACGGCGTGCCCGCGCCCACCGCCGCCGAGGAGGCCCGCGACCGGCTGAAAGAGGCGCTGGCCTCCTTCGCCGCGCCTCCGGTCCGCCGCGCCCCCGCCCCCCGCACCGACGCCCGGCGGCCGAGCATCCTGCTGGTCGCGCAGGCCGCCGGGGTCAGCGCGACCACGGTGTCCCACACGCTCAACGGGCGGCGGCCGGTCGCGGCGGAGACGCGGCGGCGGGTGCTGGAGGCGATCGACCGGCTCGGCTACCGCCCCAACGTGCTGGCCCGGGGGCTACGCACCAACCGCAGCCAGACGATCGGGCTGGTCATCCCCGACATCACCAACCCGTTCTATCCGGCGCTGGCCCGGGGCCTGCAGGACGTGCTGCGCCCGGCCGGCTACGACGAGATCATCAGCAACACCGACGGCGACCGCGACATGGAACGTGCCGCGATCGAGCAGATGATCGCCCGGCAGGTCGACGGGCTGGCGTTCGCCGTCTTCCACACCCACGCCGAAGACCTGCTGCCGGTGATCGAGGCCGGGCTGCCGGTGGTCCGGCTGGGCGGCGTGCAGGTGCAAGACGGCGTCGACCTGGTGCACAGCGACGACGAGGGCGGCGCCGCCGAGGCGACCCGCCACCTGCTCGAAACGGGCTACCGGCGCATCGGCTTCGTCTGCGGGCCGCGCGCCGAAGGGCCCGCCGCCGAGCGCGTCTCGGGCTACCGGCTGGCCCTGGCCTCGGCCGGGATCGAGGCCGACCCCCGGCTGGTCGTGCACACCAGCTTCAGCCGGTCGGGCGGCGCGGGCGGCACGTCGTGGCTGCTCGGCCTGCCCGATCCGCCCGACGCGGTGCTGTGCGCCAACGACATCATGGCCCTCGGCGCGCTCGACGCCGCCATGGCCCGCGGCCTGCGGATCCCCGACGACCTGGCGGTCATGGGCTTCGACGACATCGAGGCCGCGAGCCTGGTCTCGCCCCGGCTGACCACGATGGCCAACCCGGCCCGCGAGATCGGCCGGGCCTGCGGCGAACGCCTGCTCGCCCGCCTGTCGGGCACGGTCGCCGAGAGCTCGACCGAGACGATCATCCCGGCCCGGCTGGTACGCCGCGAGTCGGCCTGACCCTTGACACCGAGTGTCGCCCGTGTAAATTCCAGGGACAGTCTTAACGATTTGCGTCCCACCCCCAGGGGGCCGACATGACATCAGTGAAAGCGCGCATCCTGTCCTTGGCCGCCGTCGCCACCTTGGTGGCCGCCGGTTGCTCGACAGGCGGCGGACAGACGAGCGAACCGGCCGCGTCCGGGCAGTCGATCTCGATGTGGACCTTCAAGCAGTCCCACGCGACCGCACTCCAGAAGGCCGCCGAGCAGTTCACCGCGCAGACCGGCATCAGCGTGAAGGTCGAGGCCGTCACGCCCGACGACGTCTTCAAGAGCAAGATCCAGAGCGCCGCCCAGACGGGCGACCTGCCCGACGTCCTGGAGGCCCACGCCGCGGGCGAGGACCTGGAGCTCGGCGCCTCCGGCCTGCTCGCCGACATCAGCGGCGACGTGAACGACGCGTGGAAGGGCCGGTTCCTGCCGTCCACGCAGAACGCGGGCGTGCTCGACCAGGGCCGCATCGACCGGGCGGCGGCCGACTCGCCGTTCAAACAGGCCAAGGCGGGGTCGATGTACGCCGTCCCGTTCACGGCCGGCGCGTTCGGCATCGTCTACGCCAACAAGGAGAAGCTCCAGGCCGCCGGGCTCAGCCCCGACACTCCCCCGGCCAGCTGGGAGGAGTTCGTGGCGGCGCTCAAGACGTCCACGGAGAAGGACCCGCAGGCGGGCGGCCTCTCGCTCGGCCTGAAGGTCAGCCAGGTCGGGTTCAACTGGGTCTACCAGCCGCTCGCCCACGCCTACCTCGGCAAGGAGAAGTTCCAGGGGCTGTTCGGCAAGGACACCACGGCCGGCTTCGGATCGCCCGACGGGGTCAAGACCCTCGATCTGTACGCGCAGCTCACGCCCTACTGGATGCCCGGCGCGACCACCCTCGGGATCGACGAGGCCGACATCGCGTTCGCCCAGGGCAAGTCGGCCTACAACGTCGGCGGCACCTTCACCCTGGCGTTCCTGGCCCAGAACGGCATGTCGCCCGACAAGGTGCTCACCTTCCCGATCCCGCCGTCGGCGTCGGGGGCGCACAAGGACATCGTGATGGCCCCGTTGGCCCTGACCTCCCTCGGCGTCACCTCCACCTCGAAGAACCGGGCCGCCGCGCTGAAGTGGATCGACTACGTCACCTCGCCGGCCGGCGCGGGCCTGGTCGCCAAGGAGTCGCTCGACCTCCCGGCCACCGACCTGGGCGCCGAGGCGGCCACGCTGATGGGCCCGGAACTGGCCGCGCTGCAGAAGTACTTCACCGGCGACCCGGCCAGCACCTACGACGCGGGCGACACGACGTTCTTCCCCGGCGGCTACGACCAGGTCAAACCGGGTGACGCGGTCGTCCGGCTGTCCCCGCTCAAGGAGCTCGACCCGGCGCAGGCCGGCAAGGAGCTCGACGCCATCTTCGGCGCGATGTGGAAGTCAGCCGAGTAGCCATGGCGACCCGGTGGAGGGAGTGGCTCACCGGCTGGGCGTTCGTGTTCCCGGCCGTGGCCCTCTTCGCGGTGATGGGCGTCTACACGATCGGCAGCGGCCTTGCGCTGAGCTTCGCCTCGTGGAACGGGTTCACCCCCGAGTGGATCTGGGTGGGCCTGGAGAACTACGCCGACCTGCTCTGGGCCGACCCGTCGCTCGCCCCGGGCGTGCGGCGGGCGGCGTGGAACACCCTCCAGGTGTGCGTGGCGGTGCCGCTGCTGACCGTGCTCATCTCGCTGCCGCTGGCGGTGACGCTCAACTCCGTGCGCCGCCTGCGGGGGCTGCTGCGCTCGGTGTACTTCCTGCCGTACGTCACCACCGGCATCGCCACCTACTACGCCTGGCGCTACCTGCTCGAACCCGAGGGCTCCATCAACCTGATGCTGCGCTCAGCAGGCCTCGGCTCGCTGGCGCAGCCGCAGGGCTGGCTGGCCAACCCCTCGACGGCGCTGTGGACGCTGATCCTGATCCTGGTCTGGTCGGCGGTGCCGACCGCGACGCTGCTCTACCTGACCGGGCTCCAGGCGATCGACCCGAGCATGGTCGAGGCGGCCCGCATCGACGGCGCGGCCCCCCGGCAGGTGCTGCGGCGGATCATCGTGCCGCTGCTGACGCCGATGACGGCCGGGATCGTCCTGCTGGGCGTCCGCGACTCGCTGCACGGGTTCCAGATCTTCCTGATCATGACGAACGGCGGGCCCGGCGGGCACACCAACGTGCTCGCCCTGGAGACCTACGAACTGGCCTTCTTCAAGGGGCTGGCGCCGACGCTCGGGCTGTCGAGCGCGCTGGGCTGGCTGCTGTTCGTGGGGGCCGTGCTGCTGACCCTGGCCAACGCCCGGCTGCTGAGGAGGGTGCGGTGACCGCCGCCCGCATCGCGAAGACCGCCGCGTACGCGGCGTTGACGATCTACGCCGCGCTGAGCCTCTATCCGTTCCTGTGGATGGTGTCGGGGGCGTTCAAGACCCGCGAGGAGATCCTCGACGGCGGCCACCTGATCCCGCGCGAGCCGACCTTCGACACGATCCTCACCACGTGGAACCAGCTCGCGTTCGTCGACTACTTCCGCAACAGCCTGATCGTGACCGGGCTGACGGTGCTGGGCGTGCTGGTGGTCTACAGCCTGGCCTCCTACGCGTTCGCGGTGCTCAGGTTCCCGGGCGCCAAAACGCTCTACTGGCTGTTCGTGGCCCTGCTGTTCGTGCCGGGGATCACGGTGCTGCTGCCGGTGGTGATCCTGGAGAACCGGCTGGGCCTGCTCGGCACCCACATGGGGCTGGTGCTGCCCTTCGTCAACGGCACGGCCCCGCTGACGGTGCTGCTGCTGACGGCGGCGTACCGGAGCGTCCCGAAGGAGCTGCGCGAGGCCGCGCGGGCCGACGGCGCGAGCGAGGCGCGGATCTTCCTGCGGGTCTACCTGCCGCTGACCCGGCCCGCGCACATCACGATCGCGGTGCTGACGGCGGTCCCCACGTGGAACGAGTACGTGCTGAGCCGGGTCTCCCTCAACGACGAGTCGCTCTACACGCTGCCCCTGGGGCTGGAGTCCCTGATTTCCGGTACCGTCGTCCGCTACAACGAGGTGCTCGCGGCATCATTGATCATGGTGCTGCCGGTGATCGCGATCTTCGCGTTCCTCCAGCGCTACTTCGTGAACGGTCTGGTCGGTGCGGTGAAAGGGTGACGATGGTTACCGAGACGGACATGGCGCACCTGCGCCGCTGCGTCGAACTGGCCCACGAGGCGTTCGAGGCGGGCGAGGAGCCGTTCGGCTCGGTGCTGGCCACGGCCGACGGCACGAAGGTGGCCGAAGACCACAACCGCACGTCGGGCGGCGACGAGACCCGCCACCCCGAGTTCGACCTGGCCCGCTGGGCCGCGAACAACCTGACGCCGGAACAGCGGGCGGGCGCGACCGTCTACACCTCCGGCGAACACTGCCCGATGTGCTCGGCCGCCCACGCGTGGGTCGGCCTGGGCCGCATCGTGTACGCCGTCTCGGCTGCTCAGCTGACCGAGTGGCGCGACGGGTGGGGCGCGCCGTCGGCGCCGGTGCGCCCCCTCCCGATCCAGGAGGTGGCGCCCGGGGTGACCGTCGAAGGCCCCGTCGCGGCGCTGGAGGCCCCGATGAAGGCCCTCCACCACCGCACGATCACTTCGCGATGAACGTCAGCAGGTCGGCGTTGAACGCCTTCGCGTAGTCGCCCCTGATCCCGTGCGGCGCCCCCGGGTAGATCTGGAGGGTGGCGTCGGGGATCAGCCGGGCCGACTTCGGGGCCGACGCCTCGAAGGGCACGATCTGGTCGTCGTCGCCGTGGGCGATCAGGGTCGGCACGTCGATCCGCCCCAGATCCTCGGTGAAATCGGTCTCCGAGAAAGCCCGCACGCACTCGTAGGCGCTTTTGATGCCGACCTGCATGCTCCACATCCAGAAGGCGTCGATCGCGCCCTGGCTGATCTCGGCGTCCGGCCGGTTGAAACCGTAGAAGGGCAGCGCGAGGTCCTTGTAGTACTGCGACCGGTCTCCGATCACGCCCTCGCGGATCTCGTCGAAGACCTCGATCGGCATCGAGGCGGCCATGTGCGGCGGGACCGCGCTCGCCAGCACCACCTTGTCGACCCGGGAGGTGCCGTGACGGCCGATGTACCTGGTGACCTCGCCGCCGCCGGTCGAGTGGCCGACGAGGACGACGTCGCGCAGGTCGAGCGTGTCGAGCAGGGCGGCCAGGTCGTCGGCGTAGGTGTCCATGTCGTTGCCGTTCCACGGCTGGTCGGACCGCCCGCCGCCGCGCCGGTCGTGCGCGATCCCCCGGAAGCCGTGCTCGGCGACGAGGCGCAGCTGGTCGTCCCAGACGTCGGCGGTGAGCGGCCAGCCGTGGCTGAAGACGACGGGCTGGCCGGTCCCCCAGTCCTTGTAGAAGATCCTGACCCCGTCATTCGTGGTGATGTACGGCATTGCGAAATCCCCCATTCCGGAATATGCACATTACCCACCGAAATGGCGTCAATACTAATGGTGGAGATTTCACCCTTTCATGACCGGCGACAGAACGGTGAAAGGGCCGTGACATGCGAAGTGGGCAGGGTGTACGACATGGACACCACGAAAATCGAAGACTTCGCGATGAAGATCACCCTGGAGGGCCTGGGCTCCAGCCTCACCCTCCAGACGCACCTGGGCGACCGGCTCGGCCTGTTCCGCGCCATGGCCGGCGCCGGCCCGCTCACCAGCGCCGACCTGGCCGCCAAGACGGGCCTGTCCGAGCGGTACGTCCGCGAGTGGCTGCGGGTGCAGGCCGTCGCCGAGCACGTCGACTACGACCCGGCCGCGGGCGCCTACGAACTGCCCGACGAGCACGCCCTGGTGCTGGCCGACGACACCACGATCGCCGCCCGCGCCTCGGCGTCGCAGATCCAGGCCGCCTCCTGGAAGGCCGCCGACCACCTGGCCGAGGCGTTCCGCACCGGCGAGGGCTTCGCCTGGGACCGCCACGACGACAACCTGTTCGACGGCGTGTCGCGGTTCTTCGCCCCGCTCTACCGGTTCAGCCTGGTCGACCACTGGCTGCCCGCCCTCGACGGCGTCACCGAGCGGCTGGCCGCCGGGGCCCGGGTGCTCGACGTCGGCTGCGGCATGGGGACGTCGTCGATCCTTATGGCCGAGGCCTACCCGAACTCCCGCTTCGAGGGCGTGGACACCCACGAGCCCTCGATCGAGGCGGCCCGGCTGGCCGCCAAGGACGCCGGGGTCGACGCCCGGGTCCACTTCCACGTCGCCGACTCGGGCGAGGAGCAGTACGGCACCTGGGACCTGATCTGCTTCTTCGACGCCCTCCACGACATGGGCGACCCGCTGACGGCGGCGACCCGGGCCCGCGAGGCCCTGGCCGACGGCGGCACCGTCATGGTCGTCGAGCCCTACGCGGCCGACCGCCTGGAGGACACCATCGGCAACCCGATCGCGGCGACCTACGCGGCGGCCTCGGTCATGCTCTGCCTGCCGCACGGCCTGTCGGAGGGCGCCAGGCTCGGGCTGGGCAACCAGTCGGGCCCCTCCCGCATCGAGGCGCTGCTGCGCGAGGCCGGGTTCGGCCGGGTGCGGACCGCCCTGACGACCGACTTCAACCTGGTCATCGAGGCCCGCGCCTGACCGCGCTCAGCACGACGAACTTCGGATCGCCGGCGACCAGGGTCGCGTTGCCGAACAGGCGCTTCAGCTTGACGTGGTAGCCGAGGTGCCGGTTGCCGACGATCCGCAGCTCACCACCGGGCCGCAGGGCCCGCTTGGCCTGCGTGAACATGCGCCACGCCGTCGCGTCGGTGACGGCCTGGTGCGAGTGGAACGGCGGGTTGCACAGCACCAGGTCGGCCGACCCGGGCTCGGCGTCGGCCAGCCCGTCGCCCACCCGGAACTCCGCCGGGCCCCGCACGTTGGCGCGGGCGGAGGCGACGGCGGCGTAGGACTCGTCGACGAACAGCACCTCGGCGTCGGGGTTGTCGCGCAGCACGAACGCCCCGACGATCCCGTTGCCGCACCCGAGGTCGACCACCCGCTGCCCCTTGACGGTCTCGGGCAGGTGCTTGAGGAAGAACCGGGTGCCGACGTCGAGCCGGTCGCCGCAGAACACCCCGGCGTGGTTGACCAGGTCGAGGCCCTCGTGCGTGTACGTCACCGGAAACCGGCTCGCGACCGGCGCGGGGCGCGGCTCGGTGAAGATCAGCCGGGCCTTCTTCACCGCCAGAGAGGTGCGGGTCGGGCCGAGGATCCTCTCGAACAGGGCCAGCGTGGAGGTGTGGATCTCCTTGACCATGCCCGCGCCGAGGATCCTGGTGCCCTCGTGGACCGCCGGCGCGAGCCTGATCAGCTGGTCTTCCAGCAGGGCGAGGCTCTTGGGGATCCGGACCAGCAGCGTGTCGATGCGGGCCGGCGGGGCGTCTTGGGTCGACAGCAGCGTGGCCTCGGGGAGGCCGAGCCGGGCCAGGTTGGCCAGGGTCGCCTGCTGGGTCAGGTAGGAGTCGGTGATCTGGACGGGGCGGTGCGCCGCCAGCGCCGTGACCAGCGCGCCCCAGCGGTCGCCGAACACCACGACCGTGCCCTGGGGCTCGCCGAGTTCGTCGAGGAGGTATTCGTCGGCGGCGTCCCAGGCCCGGAACGGGTCGCGCGGGTCGTCGGGGTGGCGACGCAGGCCGAGATCAGAGAGCGGCGACATAGACCCAGAGGCCGTTCTCACGGGAGAACGAGCTGTGCTCCTCCAGCACCCCGGCCCGGCCGCGCTCGGCGTAGTGGGCCCGGAACCGGACGGTCCCCTCGGTGTGGATCGCCGACCCGCCGGTGGTCTCGAGGATCTCCAGGGTCGTCCACCGGGTCTTCCGGTCGAGGTCGAGGCGCGGCGGCCTGGTCGTGGAGTGCCAGGTGGTCAGCAGGTAGGCGGTGTCGCCCTTGGCGTAGGCGGAGAACCGCGACCGCATCAGCGCCTCGGCGGTCGGCGCCGCCGCCGCACCGGCGTGGAACCGCCCGCAACACTCCCGATATCCCTTGCCCGATCCGCAAGGACACCCCGTCTCGACCACCCGGCCATTCTTCCCTAGTCCAGGACCTCGACCGTCCCGGCCGAGCCGTCGACCCGCACCCGGGCGCCGTCGCGGATCCGGCTCGTCGCGTCGCCGGTCCCGACGACGGCGGGGATGCCCAGCTCGCGGGCGACGATCGCGGCGTGCGACAGGGGGGCGCCGACGTCGGTGACCACGGCGGCGGCGCGGGGGAACAGCGGGGTCCAGCCGACGTTGGTCACGTTGGTCACCAGGATCTCCCCGGCGGCCAGGTGCTCCGCCTCGCCCATCGACGGGATGACGCGGGCGATCCCCTCGACCACGCCGGCCGCGCCGGGGAAGCCGTGAATCGACCCGTTCCGCGCGGGGAGCCCCGTCGTCGCGTCGGCGTAGTCGGACCGCCGGTCGGGGTCGGCCGCCCAGCGTTCGGGGTCGAACGCGCCCCGGATCACCCCCGGGTAGGGCGGCAGCGACCGGTAGTGGTGGTAGGCCGCCCTGCGCGTGTCGATCAGGCCGAGCACGCCCCGATCGCCCCGGAGCAGCCGCAGGATCTCCCCGATCCGCAGGAAGAACACGTCCTCGCCGATGCCGGTGACCGACCCGGCCCGGCGCACCCAGTCGCGCAGCACCCAGAACGCCCGGACCGCCTCCGACCGCGCCTCCTCCCGGGCCTGGACGATCTCGCTCCACCGCCGGATCCGGCCCCAGTAGCGGTAGGCGTTGCGCGGATCATGCTCCTTGAACCGCCGCCACGCCGCCCGCGACGCCCGCTCCTGCCGGTTCAGCAGTTCGATCGGGTCCTCCGACAGGCCGTCGAGCTCGCGGTCGAGCCATTGCGGGTCCTCGCCCGGCCGGGCGACCGACAGTTCGAACTCGTCGGGGCAGCGGTGCCCCCAGCGGTGGGCGTACTCCTGGCGGGACAGCCGTCCGCGCCGCACCTCGCCCAGGCCGAGCAGCGGCCCCATGCTCTCCAGGTGGGCGCCGAACCCACTGGTCAGCGCGTTGGCGTCGGCCGCGCCGACGAGGTTCTCCAGGCGGTTGCGCAGGAAGATCAGGCTGCCGGCGTCCTGCCGTCCGGCGGCGGCCAGGAGGCGGTTGCACTCGCGGAAGTAGGGCTCGACCGCGCCCCGCCACAGGCCGGTCAGGTCGTTGCTGACGGCGATCAGGGTCCGCAGGTCGTCGGCCCGGCGCCGGACGCGCGGCAGCGCGCGGTCGAGCCGCCGGGCGTAGGGGACCAGCGCCAGGCGGCCTCTCAGCAGCGGCACCATCCCCCGTGCCAGCTGGAGCCGGGCGAGCGGGAGCAGCGGGACCTCGGCCCCCTCGGGCAGCCGGCCGAAGACCGGCTCCAGGCTGTCCCTGATCATCCGGCTGAGGCCGAGCGACTCGCCGATGGTCAGCAGGACCGACAGGTTCATGTAGAAGCGCCCGCCGATGTTCCCGCACATGGGGTGGCCCGCGAACGACCCGGTGATCATCGCGTCGGCCATGAACCGCTGGACCACCGACCAGGTCACCGGCGTCATGACGCTGGGGATGGCCTCCCCGAGGTTGCCGTTGCTCCACAGGTAGTCGCCGCCCAGCGAGTCGTTCCACACCTCCCGCCGCCCGGTGATCGGCCGGGCCTGGAGGATGTACGGCTTGGCCGCCGCGATCCCCCACTCGACGTCCATCGGCATTCCGTACAGGATCTCGATGCGCCGCCCGAGCCCGGTCAGCGCCATCACCTGCTCGCGCGTCAGCGTGGGCACCGACCGCAGGTCGCCCGGCACCGGCACGAGCCCCGACGTGCCCGCCATGACGGTCTTCTCGGAGATCGTCTCCTCGATGTGGCCGTCGCGGTCGACGACGTAGACGTCGGGCGTGACCGTGCCGCCCGCGACGGTCTCCCCCAGCCCCCAGGCCGCGTTGATCACCAGCTTCCCGTCGAGCTCGGTGAACATCACCCCCGACACCGACGCGTCCACGAGCTCCTGGACGACCACCGCCATCCCCGGCCGCTCGATGCCCACCCGCTCCCGGTAGGCCCGCGCCCGGTCGTTGTCGAGCGACCGCCAGCACCGCTCCACCGCGTCGATCACCGCTGCGGCCCCCCGGACCCCGAGATAGGTGTCGTGCTGCCCCGCGAACGACACGTCGGGCCGGTCTTCGGCCGTGGCCGACGACCGCACCGCGACCGGCACGTCGTCGCCCATCGCCCGGTAGGCCGCCGTGATCTCTGCGGTCACCTCGCGGTTCATCCCGGCCTCGCGGGCGGCGGTGGTGACGTGGAACCCTCCCGGGACCGGCAGCCCCGCCGTCGCGAGCCGCGCGAGGGAGGCGCCTTTCCCCCCGGCGGTGCCGACGTCGGCGGAGTCGCTGGTCAACGGCAGGGTGTACGTGCTCATTTCGGGATGATGCCGGAAACTCGGACACACCAAACCCGTCACTCAGCGCCCGTGTGCCGTTCACCGTGTGTAAACATTGCCAGGCTTACAGTCCCGGTCAAGGAGGTAAGAAATCATGGAAAGACGCAATTTCCTGCGCGCTTCCGTCCTGGGTGCGAGCACGGTGGCCTTCTCCGGGTCCCTCTGGCAGGGCGCGGCGCTGGCGGCCCCGGCCCAGCCCGCGACCGGCCCCTACGGCGCCCTCCAGGCGGCCGACGCCAACGGCATCCGGCTACCGGCGGGTTTCACCAGCCAGGTGGTCGCCCGGTCGCGGCAGGTGGTCTCCGGCACCTCGTACACCTGGCACGACGCCCCCGACGGCGGCGCCTGCTTCGCCGACGGATCCGGCTGGATCTACGTCTCCAACTCCGAGATCAACCCCGGCGGCGGCGCCTCGGCGATCCGCTTCAACTCGGCCGGCACCGTCGTTTCGGCCAACCGCATCCTGTCGGACACCCGGCAGAACTGCGCCGGCGGCAAGACCCCGTGGAACACCTGGCTGTCGTGCGAAGAGGTCAGCCGGGGTTTCGTGTACGAGACCCACCCCTTCGGCGGCGCGGCGGTGCAGCGTCCCGCGATGGGCCGGTTCACCCACGAGGCCGCCGCGGCCGACCCGGTCCGCCGCGTCGTCTACCTGACCGAAGACGAGACGAACGGGCGCTTCTACCGCTTCGTCCCCACCACCTGGGGCGACCTGTCGGCGGGCCGGCTGCAGGTCATGGTGGCGGGCTCGGCCACCAGCGGTTCCTTCACCTGGGCGAACATCCCCGACCCCGACGGCAGCCCGACGCTGACCCGCGACCAGGTGCCGGGGTCGAAGTCGTTCAACGGCGGCGAAGGCTGCTATTACGCCAACGACACCGTCTGGTTCACCACCAAGGGCGACAACCGCGTCTGGCAGGTCAACCTGACGAACAACACCTACGAACTGGCCTACGACGACAGCCTCGTCTCCCCCGGCACGCCCCCGCTGACGGGCGTCGACAACGTGACGGGCTCGACCTCGGGCGACCTCTACGTCGCCGAGGACGGCGGGAACATGGAGATCTGCCTGATCACCCCCGACGACAAGATCTCCCCGTTCCTGCGCATCAGCGGCCAGAGCTCGTCGGAGATCACCGGCCCGGCCTTCAACCCGGCGGGCGACCGCCTCTACTTCTCCTCGCAGCGGGGCACGTCGGGTTCGTCCTCGGGCGGCATCACCTACTGCGTGACGGGCCCGTTCCGCCGCTGACCGGGCGAGGGGTGGCCGGTCGACGACGCGGCCACCCCGCTCAGGCCTCCGGCCGGAGGCTCCCCGACGGGCAGTTCGAAGACGGCCAGCCACCGCGTGAGGATCTCCTCCAGCCGGGCGGCGTCGTCG
This sequence comes from Herbidospora galbida, assembly GCF_005233835.1. GTDB lineage: Bacteria > Actinomycetota > Actinomycetes > Streptosporangiales > Streptosporangiaceae > Herbidospora > Herbidospora galbida. The sequence goes on from NZ_SZQA01000042.1 coordinate 37,244, forward strand.
GCGCCGATGGCGTCGAGGAGACGGCGTTCGTTGGCCATGTGCTCGGTGAAGGCCGCGTCGATCAGCTCCAGCCCCGCCGCCGTCAGGGCGACCACCCGCCCGCGCCCGTCCGACTCGCTGGGCCGCCGGGTGACGAGCCCGGCCTGTTCGAGGCGGTCGACGCGCTTGGTCATCGCCCCCGTGGTCACCATGGTGTGGGCGGCCAGTTCGCCGGGCGCGCGCTCGAAGGGGGCCCCGGCCCGGCGCAGGGCGGCCAGCACGTCGAACTCGCCCTCGGCCAGCCCGAACCGCCGGTAGACGAGGCAGAGCCGGTCGGTCAGATGCCCGGCCACGCGGTGCAGCCGGCCGATGACTCCGGCCGGGCTGACGTCGACGTCGGGCCGCTCGCGGGCCCATTCCTGCTGGATGCGCGCGACGTGATCCATCACGTGGGTCAGGATATATCTTCCATGGAAGCTAATATTAGTTTCCATGGAAGCTACTTGGCGGTGGGCGCCGATCACGGCGATCGCCCCCATCGCGTGGGGCACGACCTACTACGTCACCCACGCCTACCTCCCCGCCACCCACCCCCTCTACGGCGCCGTGCTGAGGGCCCTCCCCGCCGGCCTGCTCCTGCTGCTCCTGACCAGGCGGCTCCCGGCCGGCTCGTGGTGGTGGCGTTCGCTCGTCCTCGGCACACTGAACATGAGCGTCTTCTTCGCCCTGATCTACCTGGCCGCCCAGCTTCTCCCGTCGAGTGTCGCGTCCACCATCATGGCGACCTCCCCGATGGTCATGATGCTGCTGGCCTGGGGTCTGGTCGCCGAACGCCCGGCCGTCACCCACCTGGCCGGCGCGGCCGTCGGCGTGGCGGGCGTGGCGCTGACGGTCTTCACCGGCGCCGAGGCGGTGAACGGCTGGGGCGTGCTGGCGTCGGTGGCCGCGATGATCCTGTCGTCGGCCGGCTTCATCCTGGCCAAGCGCTGGAGCCGGGGCGTGGACGTCCTGGCGTCCACCGCCTGGCAGCTCACGGCGGGCGGGCTGGTCCTGCTCCCGTTCGCGGTCGTCGTCGAGGGCGCGCCCCCGCCCGTGACCGGGTCGGGCGTCGCCGCCTACGCCTACGTGTCGGTCGTCGCCACCGCCGTGGCCTTCGCGGCCTGGTTCACCGGCCTGCGCCACCTCCCGGCCGGCACGGTCGGCCTCATCGGCCTGCTCAACCCGGTGACCGGCGTGGTCGTGGGCACTTTGGTCGCCGCCGAGACCCTGACCCCGATCCAGCTGGGCGGCCTGGCCCTGACCTTCGCCGGCATCCTGCTGGGCCGCCCGGTCACCCCGAGGCGCCCACCTGTCGCCGCCGGATCGGCGCGAAGGTCGGAACCGGATCGCGCAGCAGGAATTCGCTGATCATCTGATGACAGAGCTCGGGCTTCTCCACCAGCAGCCCGTGCGACGTCCCGGGCACCACCGCGAGCTCCCCGTCGGGCAGCGCCCGATAGAGCTGCAGCGCGTGTTCGAGCCGCACCTCGTCGTCGTCGCCGACCATCACCAGCGTGCGCGCCGTGACCCCCTTCAGGTCCTCTTCCGTGTACGCCGGCTCGCGCGCGTGCAGGTCGTCGAGCTTGGCCGCGACGACCCGATAGTGCCCTTCGCCGTCGGGCGACACCTCGGCGTGGCTCCGCCCGAGCCATTCGAGGGTGTCCTCGTCGGTGTCGAGCACCCCCGGCAGCCACCCGTCGTGGTGGTAGACGCCCGCGACCAGCACGAGCCCGCGCACCAGGTCGGGCCGCCGCAACGCCAACGTCAACGCCACAGCGGCCCCGTCACTGCACCCGAGCACGTGGGCGGGCCCGATGTGCCGTTCCTGCAGAGCGATCAGGTCGTCGGCCATCGCGCCGAACGTGAACGGCCCGGCCACGTCGGCCGTCCGGCCGTGCCCGCGCCGGTCGGCCCGCCAGAGGGTGAAGCGGTATTTCAGCCCGGCGACGTTGACGTCGAAGGCCCGTGAGTCGACGCCGCCCGGGTGCAGCAGGAAGAGGGGGTCGCCGGTTCCCTGGCGGTCGTACCAGATCTCCATGACCGTCAAGCTAATCGGTGGCGGGTGACGAACCGCGTCCGGCTGCGCCAAGGTGGGACGCATGCGAGTCGTAGTCATCGGTGGCAGCGGCCACATCGGCACCTATCTGGTCCCCCGGCTGGTGCGGGCGGGCCATGAGGTCGTCAACATCAGCCGAGGCTCCCGCGCCGCCTACACCGACGCCCCCGAATGGCGGCAGGTGCGCCAGGTCGTCGCCGACCGGGAACGGCAGGACCGCGAGGGGGTCTTCGGCGACACGGTGGCCGCCCTGCACCCCGACGCGGTCGTCGACCTCGTCTGCTTCACCCTGGAATCGGCCACGGCGCTCGTCGGCCGCCTGCGGGGCGAGACCGGCCACCTGCTGCACTGCGGCTCCATCTGGCGGTACGGCCCCAGCCTCGCCCTGCCGATCTCCGAGACCACCGGCACCGCCCCGGTCGGCGAGTACGGCGTCCAGAAGGACCGGATCGCGCGGATGCTGAAAGAGGAGACCGCCGCCGGCGGACTGGTCACCACGTCCCTGCACCCGGGGCACATCGTCGGCCCCGGCTGGCACCCGATCGGCCCTCTGGGCAACCTCGACCCCGGGGTGTCGGCCACGCTCTCGGCCGGGCGGCCGCTGCGGATCCCGGGCCTCGGCGCCGAGCTCATGCACCACGTCCACGCCGACGACGTCGCCCAGGCCTTCGAACGGGCGCTCGACCGCCGGGACGCGGCGGCGGGCCAGGACTTCAACGTCGTCGCCGCCACCGCCCTGAACGTCCGCGGCTTCGCGCACCAGGCGGCGGCCTGGTTCGGCAAGAGCGCGACGCTGGAATCGGTGAGCTGGGAGGAGTTCCGCCGCCACACGCCCCGGGAGCCCGCGCAGGCGAGCTGGGAGCACCTCCACCGCAGCCACTTCTGCTCCATCGAGAAGGCCGCGACCCTCCTGGGCTACGCGCCGGAGCACCAGCCGCAGGCCGCCGTTTTGGAGGCCGTCCGCTGGCTGATCGACCACGACGAGCTGAAGGTGGCCGGCCCGCTCATCGCCTGAGCGGGCCCGCGTCCGCGACGGCCCGCTCCACCGCGACGTCGTGCCCGCGCAACGCCACCCCGCACTCGCCGCACACCAACCGGGGCACGAACGCCTCCCCGCACCCCAGGTGCCGATACACCAGCGCCGGCCCCTCGGGCGCCCGGAACCACCGGTGCCCCCACGCGATCGCCGTCACCACGACGGGGAAGAACGCCCGTCCCTTGTCCGTCAGGTGATACGTCGTCCAGTCGGCCCGGTCGGCCGACGGCGCCTGCTCGAAGATGCCCAGGTCGCAGAAGACGCGCAGCCGGTCGGCCACGATCGCCGGTGGCGCGCCGAGGCGCTGCTCGAAGTCGCGGAACCGGTGCAGCCCCTGGAAGGCCCCGCCGAGGATCGCCGCCGACCACCGGTTCCCGATCAGCGTCATCGTCTGGGGGAAGAGCCCGGCCGACGCCGAGGCGACCCGCCGCCGGGTCGTGCCGGAGGGGACCGAGCGTTCCCACGTCCCCGACGGGCCGAAGGTCCCGGCGACGTCGCGGGGCAGCGCGGCCTCGCCGCACGCCTGGCAGGCCAGGACGGGCGTGAACGCCGACCCGCACCCCCGGTGGACCATCACCGGCAGCGACTCCGCGTGCTCCGGCACCCAGGCCGACTCCCACGCCCACACGGTCAGCAGCACCGGCCACAGATCGCGCCCGCGTTTGGTCAGCCGGTAGTCCGACGTCTTCTCGAAGACGCCCGACTCCGTCAGGTGGGCCAGCCGCCCGGTCAGCACGGCGTGGGAGATCGGGAGCGCGCTGCGCCACTCCCCGTAGCGCCGGACGCCCATCATGGCGTACCGGAGAATGAGCAGGTTCCACTCGTCGCCGACCAGGCCGAGGGTCATGCCGACCGCGTTGGTGCCCCCCGGGGCCAGCGCGGTGGGGCGGGTTCCCGGGTCAGGCAAGCCCGACGGCCCGTTCAGGAGACTCCGCGGTCCGCCAGCCGGGGATCGACTCCCCGGGAGCCCAGGTGGCGTGGGTGCCGCTGGAGACGCGTTCGGGGAGGCGGATGCGGGCCAGCGGGCCGTCGCCCACGCGGGCCGCGTCGAAGATCAGGCACTCCGAGCGGTCGTCGTTCATGTCGGTCGTCAGCGTGATCAGGTAGCCGTCGTCCTCAGCCGCCGATCCGGCGCGCGGGGCCATGGCGGGCTCGCTGCCGTAGACGTTCGCGGGGAGCCTGTACGTCTCCTCCTTCCCGGTCAGCAGGTCGTGCTTGGTCACGCCGTCGAACAGGAACCAGCCCTCGACCCCGGTCGCCGCGTAGGCGTAGCGGTAGCCGACGCCGCCGTACGCGGAGTTGAGCACCCCGAACTCGGTGATCGAGTCGGTGAGGCGCTCCTCCCGGCACTGGCCGGTCGTCAGGTTCAGCCGCCAGCGGTGCAGCTTGGTCTTCATCCGGTCGAGCGCCAGGAAGCGGAACATACGCTGGTAATAGCTGCCGTCGCCGAGGTCCTTGGGCTCCGGGTCCTCCTGGAAGAAGCCGTCGAGCACGATCTCGTCGCCCTCTTCGTAGGCGTTCACCCAGTGCAGGACGTAGGTCGAGGCGGCCTCGAACCACTGGACCTTCGCGCCGGTCCGGGGGACGACGCCGATCCGCAGCGGGATGTCGGGATGGAAGCGGGCCGCGTACTTGCCCCGTCTCAGCAGGTCGGGGTCCCAGAACATGGGGCAGTCGTTGAGGATCGCGTAGTTCTCGGTGAACGCCATGTCGTGCGGCAGCCGGGGGCCGGGCAGCGGAACGTCCACGTAATGGGTCAGCCGGTTGTCGGCCGAGACGACGCCGTAGTGCATGTAGGGCTCGTCGGTGCCGTAGTTGAAGAACAGCAGTTCGCCGGTGCGCGGATCGACCTTCGTGTGCGCGGAGACGCCGCAGGCGTAGGGGAAGTCGCCGTGCCATTCGGCCTTGCCGAGCGTCTCCAGGGTCAGCGGGTCGAGCCGGTAGAGGTCGCCGCACTGGTAGAAGCTGGTCAGCGCCACCCCGGCGTGCACGACGACGTCGGTCGAGGAGGCGTCCTTCAGGCGGCCGCGCGCGCCCCAGCCGTCGCGCAGCGACAGCGAGGGGCGTTCGGCCAGGCCGGCCCACAGCGGCCCGCCCGCCTCGGCCTCGGCGAGGAAGCCGTCGGTCCGGATGAAGCGGTTGCGGTAGAAGGCCCGGCCGTCGCGGAAGCCGATCACGTGCACCATCCCGTCGCCGTCGAACGGGTGGTAGCGCTCGATGGCCGGGTGGACGGGGTTCTCGGTGTTGCGCAGGTAGACGCCGTCGAGGTCGGCCGGGATCTCGCCGATCACGTCGAGGTCGTCGGCCCGCCACTCGGTGGTCTGCGGACGCCACGGGCCGGTCCGGTAGGGGTGGTCGTCATCTTCCGGAAGGGTCGACAGGACCCGTGCCACGACGTCGACGTCCATTGCTACTCCCCTGTTCCGATCACGAAGCTGACGGTCGTGGTGGTGCTGCCGCCGATGTTCAGCGTGCCGAAGCGGCGGGCCCCCTCGACCTGGTAGGCCCCCGCCCGCCCTGCCACCTGCCGGGACGCGTCGAGCACCATCCGCACGCCGGTCGCGCCGACCGGATGGCCCCCGCCGATCAGGCCCCCGCCGGGGTTGACCGGGATCCGCCCGCCGATCTCCAGGTCGCCGTTCTCGACGGCCTTCCAGCTCTCTCCGGGGTCGGTGATGCCGAAGTGGTCGATCGCGGCGTACTCCGACATGGTGAAGCAATCGTGGGTCTCAATGCCGTCGATTTCCGCCAAAGAGACGCCGGCGCGGGTGAAGGCGTCGGTGATCGCCCGGCGGACGTGCGGGAGGACGTAGGGCTCTCCGGCGCTGCGGGCGAGCTTCTGGGCCAGCGGCAGGCCGACCGTGCGGTGGCCCCAGCCGAGGATCTGCGCCATGGGGCGGGCCCGCGTCCGTTCCAGGAAGCGGCGGCCGACCACGACCAGGCCGGCGCCGCCGTCGGTGATCTGGGAGCAGTCGGTGCGGCGGACGCGGCCCTCCACGACCGGATTGGCCTCGTCGTCGGCGGCGAAGCTCGCGTCGGTGAAGGCCCACTTGCGGGTCTGGGCGTTGGGGTTGGCCGTGGCGTTGGAGAAGTTCAGCCGGGCGATGGCACGCAGGTGGGCCTCGTCGAGGCCGTAGCGGCGGTCGTACTCGTCGGTGAGGGCGCTGAACATGTGGGGCCACATGAACTTCGCGTCCCGGCCCTCGTGGCCGACCCAGGCGGCGGCGCCCAGGTGGCCGGCCGCGTCGTCGCCCGGGACGGTGCGTTCGAGTTCCAGGCCGAGGACGAGGGCGCAGTCGTAGCGGCCCGACTCGATGTCGGCCATCGCCGCGAGCAGGGCGACGCCGCCGGAGGCGCAGGCGGCCTCGTGCCGGGTGGCGGGGACGTCCCAGAGCTCGGGCACGACCGTGGCGGGCATGCCGCCGAGCTGGCCCTGGCCGGTGAAGAGCTGGCCGAAGGCGTTGCCGACGTGGATGACGTCGACGTCGGCGGCGGAGACGCCCGCGTCCTCCAGCGTCGCGCGGACCGTCTCCCCGGTGAGGTCGGCGAAGTCGAGGCCCTCGCGGGACCAGTTGCGGGCGAAGTCGGTCTGGTGGCCACCCAGGACCCATACGGCTTCCGGCATGCTTTCGTACTACAACAAACAGAGTTACAGTGCAAACGTGTCTGACGTCTACCTCCACGACTACGTGCGCACGCCCCGGGCCAAGGGCTCCACCAAGGGCTCGCTGCACCACCTGAGCCCGGTCGACCTGGTGTCCGGTCTGCAGCGGGCGCTCGCCGGGCGGGGGCTCGACCCGGCCGCCGTCGGCGACGTGATCGTCGGGTCGGCCTCGCAGGTCGGCGAGCAGGGCGGCAACCTCGCCCGGGTGGCCACGCTGCTGGCCGGATGGGGCGACGCGGTCCCCGGAGGCACGGTCAACCGCTTCTGCGCCAGCGGGATCGACGCCGTGGCCCAGGTGGCGGCGCGCATCCGTACCGGGGAGATGGACCTCGCGGTCGCCGGGGGCGTCGAGAGCGTCTCCCGGGTGGCCATGTTCAGCGACCGCGCGCCCCTCTGGACCGACCCGGCGACGATCGAGCGGGTCGGCTCGATCCACATGGGGGTGGCCGCCGACCTGAACGCCACGATCGACGGCTGGACCCGCGAGCAGCTCGACGCCTACGCCGTCGAGACCCACGCGAAGGCCGCGGCGGCCTGGGACCGGGGCGACTTCGCCGATTCGGTGATCCCGGCCACCCGCGCCGACGGGTCGGTCTTCGACCGCGACGAGCTGATCCGGCCGGGCACCTCGATGGAGTCGCTGGCCGCGCTGGCCCCCGCCTTCGCCGACCCCGTGCAGGACGCCGTCGCGCTGAAGGCCCATCCGGAGGTGGGCGAGATCGTCCACCACCACACGGTGGGCTCCTCCCCCGCGCTGGCCGACGGCGCGGCGCTGCTGGTCCTCGGCACGGCGGAGAGCCCGATCAGGGTCGTGGGCGCGGCGACCGCCGCCGTCGATCCGGTCGTCATGCTGACCGCCGGGCAGGTCGCCGTCGAGAAGGTGATCGCCAGGGCCGGGCTCACCCCCGCCGACGTCGACGTCTACGAGTTCGCCGAGGCCTTCTCTGCCCTGTGCCTGCGGCTGCGGCGCGACCTCGGGCCGGGCCCCGACCGGCTCAACCCCGGCGGCGGCACGATCGCGATGGGGCACGCGTTCGGCGCGACCGGCGCGATCATGGTCGGGCAGTGCGCCGAGAACCTGACCCGCCTCGGCGGGCGTTACGGGGTCGCCGCCGTCAGCGGCGCGGCCGGGCTCGGGGTGGCTGTGCTCATCGAGCGGGTAGACGGTTGACGTGATCTGGATCAATCTGGCGGCGACCCTCGTGGCCGTCGCGCTGACCATGGCCGTGACCATGGCCTACGCGCTGCGCACGAACAACCAGTCGATCGTCGACTCGGTCTGGGGCCTCGGGTTCGTGGTCGTCGCGATCGTGTCGTTCGTCGTCTCGCTCGCCGCCGGCGAGGGCAGTCCGGCGCGGTCGCTGCTCGCGCTGGTGCTCACCGCGATCTGGGGGGTGCGGCTGGGCGCGTTCATCCACCACCGCAACCGGGGCAAGGGCGAAGATCCCCGGTACGCCGCCATGCTGCGCCAGAACAGCGGTCCGGTGGCCCCCTTCGTGCTGAAGAAGATCTACCTGCCGCAGGGCGCGGTCATGTGGTTCGTGTCGCTGCCGGTGCAGATCGCCATGTTCCAGCCCCAGCCGCTGAACGTCTTCACCTGGCTGGGCGTGGCCCTCTGGATCGTCGGGTTCGCGTTCGAGGCGATCGGCGACGCGCAGCTGGCCCGGTTCAAGGCCGACCCCGCCAACAAGGGCCGGGTCATGGACCGGGGCCTGTGGGCGTGGACGCGGCACCCCAACTACTTCGGCGACGCCGCCGTGTGGTGGGGCCTGTTCCTCATCGCGCTGGGCACCCCGTGGGCGCTCGTCACCATCGTGTGCCCGTGGCTGATGACGTACCTGCTGATCTCCAAGAGCGGCAAGGCCCTCACCGAGAAGCGCATGGCGAAGAGCAAGGGCCAGGAGTTCGTCGACTACGTCAACCGGACCAGCGGGTTCTTCCCGCTGCCGCCGCGTCAGCGCTCGTAGGCCCACATGTGGAACCGGGTCAGCTCCCGGAACCCCATCTTCTGGTAGACGGGCAGCCCGAGGTCGCTGGCCAGCAGCATGGCCGGGGCGGCGGGGTCGGCGCACGCGGCGGCGAAGGTGACCGCCGCGGCGAACCCCCGGCCGCGCGCCTCCGGAGCCACCGAGACGTAGTTGACCTCGGTGAGCCCGTCATAGGTGTACGCCGCCGCCGTCGCCACCGGCAGGCCGTCGAGCCGGCCGAGAAACAGCCGCCAGCCGGTGGCGTGGACGCCCGCACCGAACAGGCGGCCCGGCTGCCAGCCCGCCCGGTCGAGCGGGTAGGCCCGCGCCACCGTCGCCTCGAACTCGGCGGGGTCGCCGGTGACCTCCTCGACGTGGTGGGGCAGGCGCGGCGGCTCGCCGGGCTCGCGGATCATCAGCGGCGGCTGCCCGTCGGTGCGCCAGGGCGCGACCGGCTCGGGCAGCGGCCAGCCGCCCCACAGGTAGAACAGGCCGGGGCCCTCGTGCAGACCGGCGAACTCGAGCGCCTCGCCGGCCAGCCGGCCGAGGTCCTCCGGCTCCCGCAGCAGCGTCGCCCCGTTGGCGAATCCGGCCGCTCCCCCGAAGTCGGCCAGCCACATGTCGTCGCTCCGCGACACCTTGCCGCCCTGGAGGGCGACGTGGGCGTCCGCGGAGGCGGCCAGGAGGCGGGCGTATCGGGTGAGCATGTCGGTCATAAAGGACATTTTGCTCTAGGCGGGCCGTTGCTCGGCAATCTGCCGCCGCATGGCCGACACGTCCATGGAGTAGGGCAGCGTCTCCAGGATGTCGCAGCACCGGTCGGCGGCGTTCAGCCATTCGAGCGCGAACTTGGCCACGAACCGGTCGTAGAAGAGCACCAGCCCCGCCCCCGCCAGCAGGAACATCTCCCGGTCGTCGGGCCGGGAGCGCTCGACCGCCTTGCGCAGGTGGCGGGCGGTCTCGGTGAGGTATTCGGGGTCGCGTTCGACGCGCGACCGGCAGGCCGCCGCGCAGGCCAGGGTGAGGTCGTCGCGGGCGCCCCAGGGCAGCGCCACGGCGAGGCGGCCGAAGTCGGCCGGGAAGTCGACGGTCAGGTGGCGGCACATCGCCGCCAGCACCAGGATCATGGCGTGGTCGAACTCGGGGTCGCCGGGCTTGGCCTGCTCCATCAGCTCGACCAGGGCGTCGACGCCCTCGGCCAGGTCGTGCGGCGCCTCCGACCTGGTGGTCAGCTGGTCGCCCAGGGCCAGTAACGCGGGCGGGCGCATCAGGCTGGGCGGGGCCGCCAGGGCGGCGCGCAGGATCGAGAGCCTCCGGCCCTCCGCGGTGCCGGGGTCGTAGGCCGCGAGGCAGGCGTACAGGGTGCCGAGCATCGCGGCGTGCTCGGGCTCGGCCGGGCGTCCCGCCCCGACCGCCCGGAGCGCGGCCTCGTGGTCGCCGGTGGCCAGCGCGACCGAGCCGAGCAGCAGGAGGGTGTGGGCGTCGTGCGGGTCGTGGCGGGCCGCCGCGAGCAGGTGCCTCGCCGCCCCGGCGAGGTCGGGCGAGGTCCGCCGGGCCATGACGGCGGCGTCGACGAACGAGATGCCGAGCCCGGGAATCGCGTGCTCCAGGAGGAGTTCCCCGGCGCGGGAGTGCGCGGTGGCGGCGGCCCGGACGAGGGCGGGGGTGGACTCCCCGGTCCGCAGTCGCCGCTCGACGACCCGGGCGGCCTCGATCGCGACGGCGGGCGTGGGATCGTGCTTCAACGCGCGGAGGGCACGTTCGACGTCCTCGTCCGGTGAAGTCATATGAGCATATTGCCGGTATTTCGACGTTCGTTACGAGGGTTCGACCAGAGAAGTTCGGGCTCCGGGCGAAGATGGCACGAGAGGGACATTTCCTGTCAATTAGCCCGTATTTATCGATGGCCATTATGTCGATAGGTTGACCCCCGACACCTGACCTGAGGAGCGACGTGGCCGCGGCTTTGGAACTCGACGGACTCGGCAAACGCTTCGGCCCGAAAATAGCGGTCGACCATGTGAGCCTTTCCGTCCCGCCCGGATCCTTTTACGGCCTGGTCGGCCCGAACGGCGCCGGGAAAACCACGTCACTGTCGATGGCGGTGGGCCTGCTGCGCCCCGACACCGGCCACGCCCGCGTCTTCGGAGTCGACGTCTGGGACGACCCGATCGGCGCGCGGGCGCGGGTGGGCGTGCTCCCCGACGGGCTGGCCCTGCCCGAGCGGCTGACGGGCCGGGAGCTCCTCACCTACCTGGGCCGGCTGCGCGGGCTCGACCGCGCGACGGCCGCCGCGCGGGCCGGCGAGCTGCTGGAGATCCTGGAGCTCGACCAGGCCGAACGCACCCTGGTGATCGACTACTCGACGGGCATGCGCAAGAAGATCGGCCTGGCCACCGCGATGCTGCACGGCCCCCGCCTGCTGGTGCTCGACGAGCCGTTCGAGGCGGTCGACCCCGTCTCCGCGCTGACGATCCGGGCGATGCTGAAGAGCTTCGTCGCCGGGGGCGGTTCCGTCGTGCTGTCGAGCCACGTCATGGCGCTGGTGGAGCAGCTGTGCGACCACGTCGCGGTGATCGACAAGGGCCGCGTCGCCGCCGCCGGGCCCCTCGACGAGGTGCGCGACGGCCGCTCCCTCGAAGACCGGTTCGTCGAACTGGTCGGGGCCGACGTCGACGACATGAAGGGGCCCTCGTGGTTGGCGTCCTGATCGCGATGAAGTTACGGGTGCTGCGGCACTCGATCGGCGGGTCCCGTGCGGCCGGCATGGTCATGGGCGGGCTGGCCGGCCTGGCCCTGGCGATCGGCACGATCGTGGTGGCGGGCATCGACGGCGACCTGCTGGCGGCCGTCTTCGCGGTCTGGCTGTTCGGCTGGATGCTCGGCCCGGTCTACACGGGCGGCGGCGACGAGAGCGTCCGGCCCGAACACTTCTCGCTGCTGCCGATCGACCCGCGCAAACTGGCCCTGGGCCTTCTCGGCACGGCCTTCGTCGGCGTCCCCCCGCTGGTCAGCCTGGTCGCCTTCAGCGCCCTGGCCGTCTACGCCGGGTCGTTCGGCCTGGCCGGGTTCACGGTCGCGCTGGTGGCGATCCCGCTGATGGTGGCGCTGGTCGTGGCGCTGTCGCGGCTGATGATCGGCGTGCTGGGCGTGGCCGTCCGGTCGCGGACGGGCGCGATCCTGGCGGCGCTGGTCAACGCGTCGATGAACGTCGTGCTGAACCAGTCGTGGGTGCTGATCTGGGCGGCGATCCAGTTCGACCTGCTGACGTCGGGCTTCCCCCCGGCCTTCTCGACCGTGGTGCGCTGGCTGCCGTCGGGCTGGGGCATCGCGGCCGTGGAGGCGGCCGGGCGGGGCGACTGGCTCGTGGTGGCGGCGGCCCTCCTCGGGATCTGCGCGCTCATCGCGCTGGCGCTGCTCGTGTGGTCGCAGCTGCTGGTCAGGCGGACCACGACCAAGCCCCTGCACTGGGTCCCCCAGGGCACCGGCGGCGACCTCGCCGCCCGCGGCCCGGTGGGCGCGGTGGCGGCCAAGGAACTCCGGACGTGGTCGCGCGACCTGATGCGCACCCACCTGCTGTGGTTCGCCGTCTTCTTCGGCCTGCTCTACACCCTCGTCCCGCTGATCATCGACTGGTACGGCATGCTGCCGTGGGCCGGCGTCCTGGTGGTCGTGATGGCCGCCGCGACCTCGGCCAACCTGTTCGGCCTCGACGGCACCTCCCTGTGGCTCAACCTGGTCAACCCCGGCACCGAGCGGGCGGAGGTACGCGGCCGCCAGCTCGCCTGGCTGCTGCGGGTGGCCCCGATCGCGATCGTGTTCACCGTCGCCGGCACGATCGTCGGCGGTGAGGGCTGGACGTGGCCGTGGACGCTGTCGATCCTGGCGGCGGTGCTGGGCGGCGGCGCCGGGCTGATCGCCCTGGTGTCGGTCGCGATGCTGGTGCCGGTGACCGAGCCGACCAGGCGCAGCGGCAACCCGCTGGAGGCGGGCGCCATCTTCGGCCAGGTCGTGCTGATGCTGCTGCTGGTGACGGTGACGGCGCTCCCGGCGGGCGGCGTCGCCTACCTGGGCGACGCGCTCGACCTGCCGGTCGTGTCGTGGCTGGCCGTGGCGGTCGGCGTGGGCACGGGCGCGGGGCTGACGTGGTGGTTCGGGCGGATCGCCCACCGGATGCTGGCGGCGAGGGGGCCGGAGCTGCTGAGCCTGATGCGCTCAGGCGGGACCGTCTCGCCCGGTTCGGGCGAGGTGACTGCCGCGGGGCGGGCCCGGGTGAAGCTGCCGGCCGGCAAGCAGGCGCTGGTCACGTTCCTGTGGATCTTCTGCTGGATCCCGCTGTTCCCGCAGGGGCTGGTGCCGCTGTGGATGATCTGGACCGGCGGCGACGCGCGGCTCTGGTTCCTGGCGCTGCACCTGCAGGATCCGTGGCGGATCCCGGTGGCCCTCGCGTTCGTCGTCATGGGGGCGGTGATGATCTACTACGGCACGGTCATCCCGAACCGCCACGACCGGGCGACACGTGAGCGGCAGTCGTCGGAAGAGCGCCATCTGGAGAACGTGGGCTGATCACCCACCCACCATTAGGTACACAGAGTTACTATTGCTAACTTTTAGTGATGACTCTGGATGGGGACGACACGGACGGGACCGCGTGAAGTCCCCCCGGCAGTGGTCGGTGCGGCTGCGCCTGACGATCTGGGCGACGGCGGCGGCGGCGCTGGCGTGCGCGGTGACGGTGGGGTTCGTCCTCGACGGCAACCATCAGGCACGGATGTCCGACCAGCTCCGCGAGGTGTACTCCGCCGACCTGCGGGTGCTGCACCACCTGGCCCGCCAGCGGGCGGTGCCGCCCGTGCTGCCCGACGAGGGACTGACCGCGATGCAGGTGGTGGACCCAAGCGGACGGCTGGTGTCGGCGAACACCCGGATGGCCGGCCAGCCGCGCATGGCCTTCTTCGTCCCGCCGCGCCGCCCCGGAGGCATGGACGGGGTGGTCTGCGACGTGCCCAGCTTCCCCGGTCAGTGCCTGACCGTCGCGGCCATGTGGATCACGACCCCGAGCGGCGACCTGATCGTCTACGGCGGGGAGCCGACCCATCCCTGGTACGGCGACAGCGCGTTCGCGACCGTGCTCGTCTCCGGAGCCCTGATCTGGCTGATCCTGGTGGCGGTGGGCACCCATTTCCTCGTCGAACGCGCGCTGCGCCCCGTGGTGGACATCGCCTCCGAACTTGCCGAGATCACCGAGAAATGTCCTGGCCGCCGGGTGCCCGTGCCCGCCCACCACGACGAGATCCGCTATCTGGCCACCACCGCGAACCGCACCCTGCAACACCTGGAAGAGGCCATCGAGCGGGAGCGGCGGTTCACCTCCGACGTCTCCCACGACCTGCGCACCCCCATCACGGGAGCCCGGCTGCGGCTGGAGGAGGCGCTGACCGATCCCGAGGTGGACTGGCCGACGACGGCCCGGGAACTGCTCAACGACATGGAACGCCAGCAGGCGCTCGCCGAGGACATCCTCACCCTGGCCCGCATGGGCAACGAACGGCTGCCCCCGCAGTCACGGGCCGATCTCGGTCAGCTGGCCCGACGCGAGATCGAGCGCCGCCCCCATGGCCGGGTGCCGATCGAGACGGACCTGGAGCCGGAGGTGATCGTCTTCTGCGACCGGCTGCTGATCTCCCGGCTGATGGCGAACCTGCTGGACAACGCCCAGCGGCACGCCGTGAGCCGCGTGGTCGTCGCGGTCAGGACCGAGGACGGCACGGGGGTGCTGGTGGTGGCCGACGACGGCGCCGGCATCGCACCCGAATATCGCGAACTCGTCTTCGAGCGGTTCGCCCGGTTGCCGGAATCGCGCGAGCTGGATCCCCACGGCACCGGCCTCGGCCTGGCCATCTGCCGTGAGATCGCCCAGGCCCACCAGGGTTCGCTCAACGTCGAGGATTCGGCCCGGGGAGCGTGCATGGTGCTCCGCCTGCCCCTCCAGACCTGACCGGCGCGGATTCAGGACGGTTTCCCGATGATCTGCTGGAGGACGTCCATGTATCTGCGGAACGCCTCGCGGCCCTGGTCGGTCAGCGACAGCCAGGTGCGGGGGCGTTTGCCCTCGAAGGCCTTGGCGGCGTTCACGTAGCCCGCCTCTTCGAGCGCCAGCAGGTGCTTGGACAGCAGCGAGTCGCTGACCTCGATGGTCTCCTTGAGGAAGCGGAAGTCGGCCTGTTCGGCCGCCGCCAGTGCCGCCATGATCGACAGGCGCACGGGTGCGTGGATGAGGTCGTCGAGGTCGTGGCGCGGGTGGGTGTGCTCCTGCGGCGGCCTGGCCCCGCTCACAGGCTTCTCCGCAGCCGCCAGCCGGCGTAGATCATCGGCAGGCCCGAGATCAGGCACAACACCGCCACCAGCCAATTCGTGGTCTCCACGCCCGCGATTTTAAGGCCGGTCGCGACCAGCATCGGCGCGAGGAACGTCACCCCGCCCAGCAGCGTGAGCCGGGTGACCCAGGGCGCGTTGACCCGCCCGCGCAGACCGGGCCGGCGCGGCAGGACCAGCATCCAGATCACCAGGGCGATCCAGCCGGCGCCCGCGACGACGCCCGCCCAGTCGGGGCCGAGCAGCATGCCCCACCAGTAGGGCCCGGTCGCCAGGCCCATCACCAGCAGGATCGTGCTGTAGGCCCGGCGCGTCTTGCGCACCTCTTCTTCGACCCGGCGTACCTCGTCGAGAGCCGCACCAGCGGACAGTTCCACAACTCCTCCTTCGTTCCGGTACTCAAACGCTATCAAGTACTCAACTCACGTTCAAGTGAATATCTAGAGATCCGATCTTTTCGAGTAAATCGAAGGGTTCTTTACAGAACTCGACAACCTGGATCGGTCCACCTTGGCACTCTGACCTGCGAACTCTTACCGATCATTAATCCAGAAGTTTCCAAAAGGCTGCTGAATGTTGCATTCGTGTGTCGACGGCTGTCAAGATGACGCCGAGCCGTCCGATGTTACGCGGCGATAACACCGCGACGTGCCCTCCCCTCCGTCAGACCGAAGGAGTCCCACGTGGCCGTCTCCCGCCGGGGGTTCATGACCTCCGCCATGACCGGCTCCGCCCTCGCCGCGGTGTCCTCGACCGGTGTGCTGTCCGCGCTCTCCAGCCCGGCGCACGCGGCGAGCCCGCCCGGCGACGTCGTGGGGAAGATCACCGTCGGATACCAGGGCTGGTTCGCCTGCCGTGGCGACGGCTCCCCCATCGACCGGTGGTGGCACTGGAGCGGTGCCGACAACACCGTGCCGCCCTCGCCCTCCAACACCACGATCGTGTCGTGGCCCGACATCCGCGACTACACGCGGACGTACCCGACGCTCTACCAGAACCTGAACAACGGCCAGACGGCGAACCTGTTCTCGTCGTGGGACCAGCAGACGATCGACACCCACTTCAAGTGGATGCGCGACTACAACTGCGACACCGCCGCCCTGCAGCGGTTCAACCCGTTCGGCGCCGAAGGCCCGATCCGCGACGGGATCACGGCGAAGGTGCGGCAGGCCGCCGAGGCCTACGGCCGCAAGTTCTACATCATGTACGACGTCACGAGCTGGACGAACTTCCAGTCGGAGATCAAGACCGACTGGACGAACAAGATGTCGGCGTACACGCAGAGCCCGATGTACGCCAAGCAGAACGGCAAGCCCGTCGTCTGCATCTGGGGCTTCGGCTTCAACGACCCCGGCCGCCCGTTCCCCCCGGCGCCCTGCCTGGAGGTCGTCAACTGGTTCAAGGCGCAGGGCTGCTACGTCATCGGCGGCGTCCCGACGTACTGGCGGCAGGGCATCAACGACTCCCGCAGCGGGTTCGGCGAAGTCTACCGCGCCTTCAACATGATCTCGCCGTGGATGGTCGGCCGCACCCACACCATCTCGGGCCTCGACGGCTTCTACGCCAACAACGTCGTGCCCGACGTGGCCGACTGCAACGCCAACGGCATCGACTACCAGCCCTGCGTCATGCCCGGCGACCTGCAGTCGCGCGCCCGCGCCCACGGCGACTTCATGTGGCGGATGTTCTACAACACCATCCGCGCCGGGTCGCACGGCATCTACATCTCCATGTTCGACGAGTACAACGAGGGCAACCAGATCGCCAAGACCACCGAGACGCAGGCCACCGTGCCCGCCGGGTCGGGCATCCTGTCGCTCGACGAGGACGGCACCTTCTGTTCCAGCGACTACTACCTGCGGCTGACCGGCGACGGCGGCCGGATGCTGAAGGGCCAGATAGCGCTCACCGCGACCCGGCCGACCCCGCCGGTGGTGTCGAGCGGCGACAACCAGGCCCCGTCGGTGCCCGCGAACCTGGTCGTGACCAACCGGACGGCGACCTCCGTCACCCTGTCGTGGGCCGCCTCGACCGACAACGTCGGGGTGGCGTCCTACCAGGTCAACCGGGGCGGCACGGCGGCCGGCACGACCGCCGCGACGACCTTCACGGTGACCGGGCTGACCCCGAACACGGCCTACACCTTCACCGTCCTCGCCCGCGACGCGGCCGGGAACGCCTCCGCGCCCTCGGGCGGGGTGTCGGCCACGACGCTGCCCCAGACCACCGCCTACGTAGCGCTGCGGGCCCGCGTCAACAGCAGGTACGTGACGGCGAACGCCGGTCAGAACCTCATCGCGAACGCCACCACGATCGGCACCGCCCAGCAGTTCGAGCGCGTCACCCTGGCCAACGGCCAGATCGCGCTGCGGGCCCGCTCGAACAACCAGTACGTCTGCGCCGAGAACGCGGGCGCCGCGCCGCTGATCGCCAACCGGGCGGCCGTCGGCCCCTGGGAGACCTTCACGCTGGTGCAGAACCCGAACGGCTCGGTCAGCCTCCGGGCGCAGGCCAACGACCAGTACGTCTGCGCCGAGAACAACGGCGCCGCCGCGCTGATCGCCAACCGGGCGGCCATCGGCGGATGGGAGCAGTTCGACATCGTGACCGCGTAGCCGGAACTGTCGCCGGGTGCTCCTAGAGTGGCGCCCGTGGAGGCGACGGTCGAGCGGCTGGTGTTCGTCCGCGACGACGAATACACGGTCGCGCGGATGAGCGACGGCGGTGGCGGTTTCGTCGCCGCCGGTCGCGTGCTGGCGGGCGTGCAGCCCGGCGAGACCCTCAAGCTCGCCGGGTCGTGGTCCGACCACCCCCGCCACGGGCGCAGGTTCGCGGCGGAGGCGTGCGAGCGGGTGACCCCGGCGACGATCCCGGCCATCCAGGCCTACCTGGGGTCGGGGCTGATCCGGGGCATCGGCCCGCGGCTGGCGGCGGCGATCGTCGGGCACTTCGGCGCGGACACCCTGACCGTGATCGACGCCGAGCCCGACCGGCTGACCGAGGTGATCAACATCGGCCCGCAGCGGCGGGCCCAGATCGTCGAGGCGTGGCTCGATCAGAAGGCGGTCGCCGCCCTCATGGTGACCCTGCAGGGCTTCGGGGTCTCCCCCCTGCTGGCCGCCAAGATCTACCAGGCGTTCGGCTCCGACAGCCAGGAGGTCGTCTCCACCGATCCCTACCGGCTGATCGGGCGGGTGCGCGGGGTCGGGTTCCACATCGCCGACCGCATCGCGCTGCGATCCGGCGTACCCGAACGGAGCCCGCAGCGGATCAAGGCGGCGATCCTCGACCGCCTCGAATCGGCCGCCGCGCGGGGCGGCCACTGTTATCTGGCGATGCCCGCGCTGCTGGCCCAGACGGCCGAGCTGGTGGAGCAGGATCCCGAGCTGGTCCGCGCCATGGTCGACGCGCTGACCGCCGAACGCCGCGTGGTGGTGGAGGCCGGGGAGCAGCCCGGCCGGGTCGTCGTCTACGACAAGGAGCTGCACAGCCGCGAGGTAGCGCTGGCCGGGCACCTCCGGCGCCTGATGTCGGCCACGTCGGGCATGCCGATGCGCCACTACGACGAGGACGCCTCCCTCCACGACGACCAGCGGGCGGCGGTGACGCTGGCGCTGACCTGCCAGGTGACCGTGCTGACCGGCGGGCCGGGCTGCGGCAAGAGCCACACCGTGCGGTCGATCGCGCGGGCGGTCCGGGCCATGGGCGGCACGGTGACGCTGGCCGCGCCGACCGGGAAGGCGGCCAAGCGGCTGTCGGAGCTGACCGGCCTGCCGGCGATGACCGTCCACCGCCTGCTGATGGCCCCCGACGACGACGGCACCACCCTGTTCGCCGAGGCCCCGGCCAAGGCCGACCTGGTCGTGGTCGACGAGGCGTCGATGCTCGACCTCCACCTGGCGGTCCGGCTGACCGCCGCGATCCCCGACGGCGGCCACCTGCTGCTGGTGGGCGACACCGACCAGCTGCCCAGCATCGGTCCCGGCAACGTGCTGGCCGACGTGCTGAAGGTGCCCGACATCCCGCGCGTGCGGCTGACCCACGTGTTCCGGCAGGCCGAGGGCAGCGGGATCGTGCGGGCGGCCCATCTGATCCGCTCGGGGCACCTGCCCGACCTGCCGGGGCGGGGCGGGTTCTGGTTCGAGGAGGCGGGCGATCCCGAGCTGGTCGCCGAACGGGTGGTGCACCTGGCGACCGACGGCATCCCGCGCAAGCAGGGGGTCTCCCCCGACCAGGTGCAGGTGCTGTGCCCGATGCGGCGCGGCGTGACCGGCACGGTCGAGATCGGGCGGCTGCTGCAGGAGCGGCGCAACCCGGCGCGCGAGGGGGTGGCCGAGTTCTGGTCGGGGCCCGAGGTGTTCCGGGTGGGCGACCGGGTCATGCCGGTGCGCAACAACTACGACAAGGGCGTCTTCAACGGCGAGACCGCCACGATCACCGCGATGGACCTGCCCGGCCGCGTCGCCGCCCTGCGGGTCGACGACGGGCGCGAGGTCGACTACGGCTTCGACGAGCTCGACGACCTCACCCACGCCTACGCGATCAGCGTCCACCGGGCACAGGGCAGCGAATACCCGTTCGTGGTCGCGCCGCTGGTGGCCGAGTCGGGCGGGATCATGCTGCGGCGGCGGCTGCTCTACACGCTGGTGACCAGGGCGAAGGCGTGGGTGGTGCTGGTGGGGCACCGGGAGGCCCTCGAACAGGCCGTCCACCAGCTGGGCACGGCCCGCAACACGGGGCTGGCCAGGCGGCTGAACGTGTAATCGGCCATAGACGGCGGCTCCCGATTCGGAGACCATGCCCGCGTGATCGACACACCTCTCGTCGAACGTGAGCGGCAGCTGGCCGCGTTCGACGCCCATCTGCGCGCGCTGGCCTCGGGGGCCGGGCGGTTCGTCGTGGTCGACGGCGGGCCCGGCGCGGGCAAGAGCCGGCTGCTCGCGGCGGTCCGCGCCGCCGCCGACGGGCATCGGGTGCTGTCGGCGCGGGCGTCGCGGCTGGAGCGCACCTACGCGTTCGGCGTGGTGCGGCAGCTGCTCGAACCCGTCGTCGCGCGGGCCGCCGACCGGGAGCGGCTGCTGGCCGGTCCGGCCGCCGCGGCGTCGGCGGTGCTCGGGGCACCCGGGGAGCCGCCGGGCGACTACGCCGTGCTCAACGGGCTGTTCTGGCTGGTCGCGAACGTCTGCGAGACCGGTCCGGCGGTCCTCCTCGTCGACGACCTGCACTGGGCCGACGAGGCGTCGCTGCGGTTCCTGGCCTATCTGCTGCCGCGCGTCGACGGGCTGCCGCTGCTGGTGGCCGCCGGGTCGCGGCCCGAGTCCGACGGCGGCCTGCTCGACGTCGTCCTCACCGAGGCCGAGCGGCTGCCGCTGCCGCCGCTGACCCCCGGCGGGGTGGCGGCGGTGCTCGACGGCGTCACCGGCCAGCGGCCCGACGCGGCGTTCGCGCGGGCCTGCGCCGAGGCGACC
>NZ_SZQA01000043.1 GCF_005233835.1 Herbidospora galbida
GGCCGAACGGGCCGGGGCCGGGGTGCGGCGGCGGCTGGATCGGGCCGCCCATCGGCGGCGGGTCGTAAGGGGCCGGCTCGTAGGGCGGCGGCGGGTCGTAGGACGGCTGGCCGTACGGCGGGACGCCCGCCGGGGGCGGCGGCTGGTGGGGGATCATCGGCTGCTGCGGGCCCGAGGGCTGCGAGGCGTAGGGATGACCCGGCTGGGGCGGCGGAGAGGGCTGCGGGATCGGGTGGGGCCGGTGCATCGTGTGGCCGGTCGCCGTGTAGTCGATCTCGGCGCCGCCGCCCGCGACCACCCCGCCGTCGAGACGCGAGTAGGGGCTGGACGGGCCCGAGCCGGGCAACCGCAGCTCGACCCGGCCCACCGGGCCGGCCACCAGGCGGTCGGCCCAGGTGAGGGCGTCCTGTCCCGAGACCACGAAGTCGCCGTCGGGGGCGCCGAAGAGGTGGGCCGATGCCGCGCCCGACACCAGCACCGCCACGCCGCCGCCCGTGGGACCGGCGACCGCGATCGTCGGCGGCTCGTCGCTCATGGAGCGCGCCAGAACCTGGGCGACCTTACGGACCAGGGCCCGTCCGTCGCCGCCGCTCTCTGCGGTCTCCCGCACCGCGTCGAGCAACTCCTCAACCTGCGCCGAGCCCGGCCCGCACACCAGCGCCAGCCCGTTCAGGTGAGCGACCACACCGTCACCCGGAAGCGGACGGACCACCCCCGCGCCCTGCTCCGTCACAGAACTCTCCTCCGGCCATACCTAACTTCTGATCGTTTGACCAGAACATTAGTGGTGCGCGAGCCAGATGACGAGTGGGGGTGATCGCTCCCGATCTGGTCAGACGCCCGTGAAGACCCGGTTGACGTCGGCGGTGGCGAGCACGCCGTAGATTTCGCCGCCCCGTTCGACGAGCAGATATTCGCCCGCGGGGTTGTCGCGCATCGCGTCGATCAACGACTCCCCCTCCAGGTCGGCGCCCAGGACGAGGGCCGGTTCGAGGGAGCGTGCCAGCGACCCGGCGGTGATCCACGGGCGGCGCGCCTCGGGGGTCGCGTTGACGGCCGCCTCATTGACGATCCCGGTGGGACGGCCCTCGTGGTCGACGATCACCAGCGCCCCCGCGCCGCCCTCGCGGGCCCTCCTGAGTGCCTCGGCGAGCGGCACGTCGGCCGCTACCGGGAGGGCCCGCCGGGCCAGCGCGCGGGCCCGCACCTGGGGCAGCCGGGACCGGACCTTGGCGACGCGCAGCGACTGGGTGGCGCCCATCCAGATGAACGAGGCCAGGATCATCGACCAGACGATGGCGGTGAAGTCGGGCTCCTGCCCGGCCATCAGCGGCAGCACGAGCTGGTAGAGCACCACGACGACGGCGACGCCCCGCCCGACCCACGCGGCGGCGACGGTGCCCGAGTTGGCGTTGCGGGTGAGCCGCCACACCCCGGCCCTGAGCATCCGGCCGCCGTCGAGCGGCAGGCCGGGCAGCAGGTTGAACACGCCCACGATCACGTTGGAGAACCACAGGATGTAGAGCAGGACCTGGGGGATCGTGCCCTCTTGGAGGAGCTGCTCGACGCCGAAGAAGACGCCTGCGAGGCCGAGAGAGGCGACGGGACCGGCGAAGGAGATCAGGAACTCCTTGCCGGGGGTGTCGGGCTCCTGCTCGATCTCCGAGACGCCGCCCAGAAGGTAGAGGGTGATGCGCTTGACCGGGAGACCATAGGCTTTGGCGACCACGCAGTGGGCCAGCTCGTGGACGAGCACCGATATGTAGAGCAGCACCGCGAAGAGCAGGGCGACTGAGTAGTGGACGAACGATGAGAATTCCGGCAGTTGCCCGGCGGCCACCGGTTCGTACGTGATCGTGATGAACGCGGCGACGATCAGCCACGTCGGTGACACGTAGACCGGGATCCCGAACGGGCGGCCCATCCGCAGCCCTGGGGACGGTGTGCTCATAACGGTCTGGTTCCCCTTCCTTGGCATGGATCCTACGCGCCACCACCGGCCCCGGCGGGCCTCGGAAGTGTCGGGGGCATGGCCTATCGTCTGGGCATGACCCTGACCGAGGAGCGCGCCGTCATCGGCGCGCTGTCCCCCTCCCGTGCCGGTGACTTCATGACCTGCCCGCTGCTCTACCGGTTCAGGGTGATCGACCAGCTTCCCGAGAAACCCTCGCCGGCGGCCGTGCGGGGCACGCTCGTCCACGCCGTGCTCGAACGCCTCTACGACCTGCCGCCCGGGGCGCGCACCGCCGCGGCCGCCCGCGACCTGCTCGACCCGCAGTGGCGGCGGCTGCTGGAGGAGGAGCCCGCCTACGAGGGGCTGTTCGCGAGCGACGCCGAGCGCGACGAGTGGCTGGAGCAGGCGCGCGGCATGGTCGACCGCTACTTCACGCTCGAAGACCCGACGGTGCTCGAACCGGCCGAGCGGGAGCTCTACGTCGAGGCGGTGCTCGACAGCGGCCTGCTGCTGCGGGGTTACGTCGACCGGCTCGACGTCGCGCCCACCGGCGAGATCCGGGTGGTCGACTACAAGACCGGCGCCGCCCCCGGGCCCCACTTCGAGGCCAAGGCGCTGTTCCAGATGAAGTTCTACGCCCTGGTGCTGTGGCGGCAGCGCGGCGAGATCCCCCGGCTGCTCCAGCTGATGTATCTGAGCGGCCAGGGCGAGGTGCTGCGCTACCAGCCCGACGAGGCCGACCTGCGGGCGACCGAGCGCAAGGTCGAGGCGCTGTGGCAGGCGATCGAGCGGTCGCTGACGACCCGCGAGTGGCACCACCGGCCCTCCCGGCTGTGCGGCTGGTGCGACCACCAGGCGCTCTGCCCCGAGTTCGGGGGCACTCCCCCGCCCGTACCCGAGGAGAGGCCCCGGCCGACGCGGCGGCTGGCGGCCCGCGCGGCGACCGACGAGCTCTGAGCTCCGGGCTCGTTCTTGGGGATGAGGTCTGTGGGCCGGAGGACGCCTAAATTGATTGCGTGCGCACCTCCCCCCGTCGGCAGCTGATCAGCGACTCAGTCCTCGCGGTTGTGGTGACCGCGTCCTCGCTGCTCTTCGCGTTGTCCGTCGGGCCCGGCACGACCGCCGGCTGGGAAGGGGTGCCGGTGTTCGGCCGGCCGGCCGACTTGCCCAGCCTGCTGCTGATCGCCGCGTGCACGCTTCCCTTGGCGTTCCGGCGGCGGTGGCCGTTCCTGCTCCTGGTGGCGACCAGCGTGCCCGGTCTGCTGCTGACCGGGCTCGGTTACAACCCAGGGCTGGCCGACTTCGCGGCGATCATCCTGCTCTACACCGTCGCGACGCAGCGGGGCCTGGCGCTGAGCGTGCTGGCGGCGGTGCTGGTGATGGCCTGCTACCTGGCCGGGGCGCTGCCCGCCAACGAGCAGCTCGGCTGGGCCGACCACGCGATCGTCGTGGTCGTCACGGCGCTGGTGTGGGTGGTCGGGCGCACGATCCGGCTGCGCCGGGCCTATCTCGGGGAGCTGGTCGACCGGGCCGACCGGCTCGAACGGGCCCGCGAGGCCGACACCCGGGCGGCCCGCGCCGAGGAGCGGTCGCGGATCGCCAGGGAGCTCCACGACGTCGTCGCCCACCACGTCTCGGTGATGACGGTGCAGGCCGCCGCAGCACGCACGATGCTCGAGAAGAACCCCGAGGTGGCGCGCGAGGCGCTGATCTCCATCGAGGAGATGGGGCGCACGGCGATGGCCGAGATGCGCAGCATCGTCGGCGTGCTGCGGACCGACGGGCCGGCCGAGCGCGGCCCCCAGCCCGGCATGGACGACCTGCCCGGCCTCGTCGACCAGATGCGCGAGGCGGGGCTGACCACCCAGCTCTGGCTCGAGGGCGAGACGCGGCAGCTGCCCCCGGGCGTCGACCTGGCCGCCTACCGGCTGGTCCAGGAGGCGCTGACCAACAGCCTGCGGCACGCGGGCCCGGCCGCCCGCGCGTGGGTGACCGTCCGCCACGAGCCCAGCGAGCTGATGGTGCACGTCGAAGACGACGGGCACGGGCTGGTGCTCAAACGCGAGAACGGCGGCAAGGGGCACGGTCTGGTGGGCATCAAGGAGCGAGTTGCCCTCTATGGTGGAGTTCTGCGGATCGGCCCGCGACCGGGGGGCGGATTCGAGGTCCGGGCCCGCTTTCCCCTCAAGGACAGATAAATGCCGATCAGGGTGCTGTTGGTCGACGACCAGCCGCTGCTGCGCACGGGGTTCAGGTTCATCCTGGAGGCCGAGACCGACGTGACGGTGGTCGGCGAGGCGGGCGACGGGTCGACCGCGATGGACCAGTCGCGGGCGCTGCTGCCCGACGTGGTGCTGATGGACATCCGGATGCCCGGCATGGACGGCATCGAGGCGACCCGCCGCATCGTCCGCGACGCCGCGCCGTCGGCGCACGTGCCCCGGGTGCTGGTGCTGACCACCTTCGACCTCGACGAGTACATCGTGGAGGCGCTGCGGGCCGGGGCCAGCGGGTTCCTGCTGAAGGACGTGCCGCCCGCCGAGCTGGTGCAGGCGATCCGGGTGGTGGCGGGCGGCGACGCGATCGTGGCGCCGAGCGTCACGCGGCGGCTGCTCGACAAGTTCGCGAGCCGGCTGCCGTCGGCCCAGCAGCAGGCGTCGCCGACGCGGCTGGCCCGGCTGACCGAGCGGGAGCTGGAGGTCCTCAAGCTGATCGCCAAGGGCCTGTCCAACGCCGAGATCGCCCGTGAGCTGGTGGTCAGCGAGACGACCGTGAAGACCCACGTCGGCAACGTGCTGACGAAGCTGGGGCTGCGCGACCGGGTGCAGGCGGTCGTGCTGGCGTACGAGACCGGGTTGATCACGCCCGGCGCCCACCCGTAACGGCCGGGATCCCGGGCCCGGAGCCGTGCGGCGCCGGGCCCGTGAGCCGGACCTACTTCCGCCGCAGTTCCTTCAGCAGCAGGTCCTTCACGTCGGTCGCGTGGTAGCTGTCGCCGTCCCACGGGCCGATGAGCACCGGGCCGTCCTCGGGCGAGTCGGGGAGGCGGCCGTGGCTGCCGCTCACCTGCTTCGGGTCGAGGGGGACGACCGACATCTCGTAGCGGAAGCCCATCTTCTTGCGCAGCAGCGCCTTGGCGGCGATGGCCTTGCTGGTCATGAAGAGCTCGGCGGGGTCGTAGCCGGGCTTGCGGTGGATCTCGACCAGCTTGGCGAAGTCGGGGGCGCGGTCGTCGTCGAGCCAGTAGTAGTAGGTGAACCAGGCGTCGGGCTCGGCCACGGCGACCAGTTCCCCGGCGCGCTCGTGGTCGAGGCCGTACTTCTCCTTGCCGGCCTGGTCGAGGACCTCGTCGACGCCGTCGAGGCCCGCGATCAGGTCGCGGACGCGCGGGATGTCGGCGGAGTCGCGCACGTAGACGTGCGAGATCTGGTGGTCGGACACCGCGAAGGCGCGGCTGGTCCACGGGTCGAGGTACTCCATGCCGACCTGGGTGTAGACCTCCAGGAGACCCTCGCGGCGCAGGGCGCGGTTGATGTCGACGGCCTTGGAGGCGTTGGTGATGCCGTACTCCGACAGGATGACCGGGTTCTGGTCGAGCAGCGGGACCAGGGCCGTGTCGACGGCCTTGGCGGCGTCGATGGCCTGCTGGGAGTCGGGGCCGAAGCGCTGCAGGTCGTAGTCGAGGTGCGGGATGTAGACCATCGTGAGGTCGGGCTTCTCCTCGTTGATGATCTTGCGGGTGGCGCCCACGATCCAGTTCGACGAGGTGATGCCGGCGTTCGGGCCCCAGTAGGTGAACAGGGGGAACTCGCCCAGGTCGTTCACGAGCCTGTCGTGCCACTCCGGGGGGCGCACGTAGGCGTCGGGCGACTTGGCGCCGTCGGCGTGGTAGATCGGGCGGGGGGTCACCACGAAGTCGGAGTTGGTGCCCATGGCGTACCACCAGCAGACGTTGGCGGTCTTCAGGTCGCGGGTGACGTCCCAGATCTGCTCGCCCTGGATGAGGGCGTTGTGCTGGCGCCACAGGAAGACCTCGCCGAGGTCGCGGAAGTACCATCCGTTGCCGACGATGCCGTGGTCGCGGGGCATCGCGCCGGTCACGATGGAGGCCTGCACCGAGCAGGTGACCGCGGGCAGCACCGGCGTGAGAGCGGCGGCGTTGCCCAGTTTCGACACGTTGGGCATGTGGGCGAGCAGGCGCGGGGTGAGCCCGACCACGTTGATAACGAGCATGGTTATGTCCTCAGGAATGACGTCGCAGGAATTCGATGGATCTCTGGGCGACCGCCGGGGCGGCGTGGCTGTGCCGGGCCAGCTCGACCGCGATCATCCCGTCGAATCCGCGCAACTCCGCCATGACGGGCGCGAACTCGATCTCTCCGTCGCCGAACTCCAGATGTTCGTGGACATCTCGCCGCATGTCCTCGATCTGGACGTGCACCAGGTAGGGCGACGCCCGCCGGACGCACTCGGCGACCGGCCAGGGTTCCAGGCACTGGCAGTGCCCGATGTCGAGGGTCAGCCCGAACCGGTCGGGCTCCCCCAGCCGCTTGCGCAGCCGCTCGTAGGAGGCCAGGTCGTCGACGAGCATGCCGGGCTCGGGTTCGAACCCGAGCACCACGTCGTGCTCCTCGGCGTCGGCCAGCAGGGTCTCGCAGTGCGCGGTCAGCCGGTCCCACGCCAGGTCGTCGGGCACCTCGGCGGGGCGGATGCCGCTCCAGAGGTGGACGACCGGCGCGCCGAGGTCGGCGGCGACCTCGATGGCCCTCTTCGTGTACGCCACCCGCGCCCCCGCGTCCTCGTGCAGCAGCGTGGGGTAGTGCTTGCGGAACCGGTCGAGGGTGTAGCGGCCGCCGGTCTCCACGACGACGCTCAGGCCGAGGCGGCCGAGCTTCGTCGCGACCCGGCTGACCTCGTCGAAGGTGGGGTCGGGGCCGAGGTGGCCGTGGTCGAGGGTGAGCGCGACGCCGGTGTAGCCCAGGTCGGCGAGCACGCTGAGCGCGTCGTCGAGGGAGTGGTCGCGGAACCCGTTGGAGCAGTAGCCGAAGTTCATGCCGTCGACATCTTCGACGAGAGCCAGCGGCCCACGGGGAGCGCGGCCAGCAGGCCGAGCCCGGAGAGCGTCTTGCCCCCTCCGGCCACGGCGGCCGACTGCAGCGGCACGAAGCCCATGATCGAGGCCCGGACCGCCTGGCGGACCTGCTCGGGGTCGGGCTTGCCGCGCAGCGCCAGCGTCGCCTTCCCGCCGCTGGCGGCGTACCCGGCGATGAGGGCGGCCGCGGTGGCCTTGTCGGCCGCCGAGCCCGCGCCCCTGGCCACCGAGACGGCCGCGAGACCGGTGGCGGCGGCCGTACAGGCCAGGGCGCCGCGGACGGTGGCCGGGCTCGCCCCCGACACCTCCGCGCGGCCGAGGATGCTGATCCCGTAGGTGTGGGCGCCCACGGCGAAGGCCATCGGCGTGGGACGGCCGGCGCCGAGCATCACGTCGAGCGTGCGGCAGGCCGCCATCGAGGCGGGACCGGCCGGGGTGTGCTTCAGGCCCATGTCGTACGCCCACACCGCCCCCGCCAGCAGCGCGGAGATGGCGAAGCCCTTCTTGCCGCCCGCGAGCGTGGCCGCGGCGATCCCGGCGCCGGTGAGCCCGGCGGCGATGCCGAGGGCCTGGTTGGCCGAGATGCGCCCGGAGGGGATGGGCCGCTCGGGCCGCTCAACCGCGTCGATGTCGCGGTCGGCCCAGTCGTTCAGGGCCATCCCGGCCCAGTAGAGCAGCACCGAGGCGGCGGCCAGGCCGGGGGTTCCGCTGCGCCCGGCGAGCGCGGCGCCCGCCATGGTGTCGCCGGGGACGGAGAGGGTGGCCGGGGCGCGCACCAGTTCGAGTGCCGCCCTTAACCCGATTCGACTCATGTACGACTTCCGATCACTTACCCAAAGCTAGATGATCGGATGTTTCCAGACTTTTCGTCCGGAAGCGAGCCCTTGACCTGCTTCTTGGGATATATCCGCACATAGGGGAACCATTCGAAGGGGAGGCGGCCATGATGAAGGCTTCGCCCGCGCGGCGGCTGAAGGCCGCCGCGCTGCTGGTCTGGCTGCTGCCGGCGCTCACCGTCGAAGCGGTGCTGGTGCGGCTCGGCCTCCGCCCCCGGCCGCCCGTCCCGATGCGCAATCCCGACGGGTCGGTGACGGTCACCGCAATCGTGCACGGCTTCCCGGTGCCGGTACACGCGTTCTCCCACCACGGGTGGGTGCCCGGCGATCTGACGGTCTACCCCGACAGGGTGGTGCACCAGCCGTCCGGGCCCGACGAGGCACATTCCTTCATTCGCGAGGGCGCGATCGTCACCGTTGGCTGGCCTGGGGAGGGCGTCTTGAAGCGAGGGGTCATGGCTCGCGTGCGGGTGGATCTGCCCGACGGGCGGGTGATCCGGATCAACCTGCGGACCGCGTACAAAGAGGTCGTGGAGGACCTGGCGGGCCGCCCGCTCGGGAGGCGGGCGGCCGGCTACTAGGCCACCGTCGCCGGGGTCTCCGTCGTCGACGGGGCGTTCTCCGGGAAGTGGCAGGCGACCGCGTGGCCCGGGGCGAGCTCCGCCAGCGGCGGTTCCTGGGTCTTGCAGATCTCCTGGGCCTTCCAGCAGCGCGTGTGGAAGCGGCAGGCCGGCGGCGGGTTGAGCGGCGAGGGCACGTCACCGGTGAGGCGGATGCGCTCGCGGCCCTCGCGCTGCTTCGGGTCGGGGATCGGCACCGCCGACAGCAGGGCGTTGGTGTAGGGGTGCATCGGCGAGCTGTAGAGGCTCGCCCGCTCGCCCACCTCGACGATCTTGCCGAGGTACATGACCGCGACCCGGTCGGAGATGTGCCGGACGACCGACAGGTCGTGAGCGATCACCACGTAGGTCAGGTCGAGCTCGTTCTGCAGGTCCTCCAGCAGGTTGACGACCTGGGCCTGGATCGACACGTCGAGCGCGGAGACCGGCTCGTCGGCGATGATCAGCTTGGGCTTCAGGGCGAGGGTGCGGGCGATGCCGATGCGCTGCCGCTGGCCGCCGGAGAACTCGTGCGGGTAGCGGTTGTAGTGCTCGGGGTTGAGGCCGACCAGTTCCAGGATGTCCTGTACGGCCTTCTTCGTGCCCTGCTCGGTCTCGATGCCCTGGATCCGGAACGGCGCGCCCACGATGGCCCCGACGGTGTGCCGGGGGTTCAGGCTGCTGTACGGATCCTGAAAGATCATCTGCATGTCACGCCGGAGCGGGCGGAGCTTGCCCTGCTTCATGTGCGTGATGTCGTGACCCTCGAAGGTGATCTTCCCGCCGGTCGGCTCGATCAGCCGGGTGATCAGGCGGCCGGTGGTGGTCTTGCCGCAGCCCGACTCGCCCACCAGGCCGAGCGTCTCGCCCTTGCGCACGTCGAAGCTGATGCCGTCGACCGCCTTGACCGCGCCCACCTGGCTCTTGAACAGCCCCTTGGTGACCGGGAAGTGCTTCTCCAGCCCCTGGACGGACAGGATGGTTTCGGACATCAGGACTCCAGCTTCGGCTTGATCTCGGTGGCCCAGATGTCCCGCCGCTCCTCGCGGGAGAGGTGGCAGCGCACCAGGTGGCCTCCCTCGGTCTCGACCAGGTCGGGCACCAGCGTGCTCCCCTTGCCGCCGGTACGCGGCTCGAAGGCGCACCGGGGGTGGAAGGCGCAGCCGGACGGCACGTTGATGAGCGAGGGCGGGCTGCCCTTGATCGGCAGCAGGCGCTCGGTCACCTCGCGGTCGAGGCGGGGCATGGACCCCAGTAGACCCCAGGTGTAGGGGTGCTCGGGCCGCTCGAAGATGTCGTCGGCGGAGCCGTACTCGATGCACTTGCCGCCGTACATGACCAGGATGTCGTCGGACAGTTCGGCGACCACGCCCAGGTCGTGGGTGATGATGATCAGCGCGGCGTTGAAGTCGCGCTGCAGGTCGCGCATCAGGTCGAGGATCTGCGCCTGGACGGTCACGTCGAGCGCGGTGGTCGGCTCGTCGGCGATCAGCAGCTCGGGGTCGCACGACAGGGCCATCGCGATCATCGCGCGCTGGCGCATGCCGCCGGAGAACTCGTGCGGGTAGCTGTCGACGCGGCGGTCGGGCTGCGGGATGCCGACCCGGCCGAGCATGTCGATCGCGTGCTTCTTGGCGACCTTCTTCGAGACGTTGTTGTGGATCCGGTAGGCCTCGATGATCTGGTCGCCCACCGTGTAGTACGGGTGCATCGCCGACAGCGGGTCCTGGAAGATCATCGCCATCTTCTTGCCGCGCAGCGAGCGCACGTGCTCGGGCGAGGCCGAGACGAGCTCCTCGCCGTCGAGCCAGATCTCGCCGGAGATCTTGGCCCGGCCGCCCTTGTGCAGGCCCAGGATGCCGAGCGAGGTGACGCTCTTGCCGGAGCCCGACTCGCCCACGATGCCCAGCGTCTTGCCGCGCTCGAGCTGGAACGACAGGCCGTCGACCGACCGGACCAGGCCGTCGTCGGTCGGAAAGTGGATCTTCAGGTCGTTGAGCTGGAGGAAGGTCATGACAGCCGCACCCTCGGGTCCACGACCGCGTACAGCAGGTCGACGATCAGGTTGGCCACGACGATGAAGAACGCGGCCAGCATGGTGAAGCCCATGATCTTGGGCAGGTCGTTGGCGGCGATGGCGGTCGTGGCGTACTTGCCGAGGCCCTGGAGGGAGAAGGCGTTCTCGGTCAGGATCGCGCCGCCGACGAGGATGCCCACGTCGAGACCGAAGATCGTGACGATCGGGGTCAGCGCGGCGCGCAGGCCGTGCTTGCCGATGACCTTGCTCTCCTTGAGGCCCTTGGCTCTCGCGGTGCGGATGTAGTCCTCACCCATCGTGTCGAGCATGCCGGCCCGGGTGAGCCGGGCGTAGGCCGCGGCGTTCAGGAAGGCCAGGGTGAGCCAGGGCAGGATCAGGCTGTAGGCCCATTGGGCCGGATTCTCCGACAACGGGACGTAGGCGCCGCCGGGGGCGGTGATGCCCAGACCGTACGAGAGCAGGGAGAGCGCCACCAGACCCGTGAAGAAGGGTGGCAGCGACACGCCCGCCAAGGCGATGATCATCGCTCCCCGGTCGAAGATCGAGCGTCTCTTCAGCGCGGAGAGCACGCCGACCGAGACGCCGATCACCAGCCAGATGACCGAGGCGCCCGCGGCG
Source organism: Herbidospora galbida (assembly GCF_005233835.1). Taxonomy (GTDB): domain Bacteria; phylum Actinomycetota; class Actinomycetes; order Streptosporangiales; family Streptosporangiaceae; genus Herbidospora; species Herbidospora galbida. Next base: position 11,138 of record NZ_SZQA01000043.1, read on the forward strand.
AGCGAGAGCGTCACGGGGAGCCGGTCGACCAGGTCGGGCCAGACCGGTTGCTTGGTGACGAACGAGTAACCGAGGCAGGGGGCGGGGCAGTGCTCAACGCCGGCTCCGTAGTCGTACTCGGACCCGACGAAGACGCCCTTCACCCATCGGCCGTACTGGACGACGACGGGGTCGTACAGCCCGAGCTTCTGTGCGGTCGCCTGCACGTTTGCGGCGGTGGCCGCGCGTCCGACATAGCGGTTGGCCATGTCGTCCGGCGTCACGCCCGCGAGGCGGGGCACCACGAAGAAGATCGAGAAAGTGACCGCGCTGACAACGAACAGCATGGCCAGGGCGCCGATCAGGCGCCGAATGATGTAGGTGACCACTGTCCCCCCTCGGCGATAGGGGGCCGGTCCGGTGGGACCGGCCCCCTGCCTGCCGAACCTAAGGCCGGTTTACTACTGCTGGACGCCGAGCGCCAGGTAGTCGTACATGTCGAAGGCGCCGGTGACGAACTGGTTCGTCACGCCCTTGCCCCGGAGCAGCAGACCCTTGGCGTAGACGGCCGGGAGGACGTAGGCGCCCTCCATGACCTTCTGGTCGATCTCGCCCCAGACGGCGTCACGGGCGGCCGTCTCGGAGGTGCCGAAGGCCTTGTCGACGAGCGCGTCGATGGCCGGGTCCTTCACCGACAGGTTGTAGTTGCCGGCCTCGCGGATGGTGCGGCTGTCGACGATCTGCGACAGGAAGCCGAAGCCGTCGTTCCAGTCGGCGCCCCAGCCGTTGGTGGCCAGGCCGATGCCGTTGGCCTTGGTGTAGGCGGGCTTGCCGGCGTAGGCGGTGAAGTACTCCGAGGTCGGGAAGCCCTTCAGGGTCAGCTTGATGCCGACCTTGGCGAGCGCCTGCTGCATCGACTCGGCGGCCGCCTGCTCCTTCGGACGGTCGGAGCGGAAGGTCATCGTGGTCTCGAAGCCGTTGGGCTGGCCACAGGCCGTCAGGGCCTCCTTGGCCTTGGCCTCGTCGCCGCTGCCGGTCGGGTAGAGGTCGAGCTTCTTCCAGCCGCCGATGCCCGAGGGCATCAGCGAGGTGGCGATGTCACCCGCGAGCTGACCGCCGTAGGCGTTCTGCAGGCCGACGCGGTCGGCGGCGTAGATGACCGCCTTGCGGCACTCGACGTTGTCGAGCGGCGGGTTGTCGTTGAGGATCGAGATGTACCAGGTCCGGGCCGAGACCGGGTTGTCGGCGCGCTCGCGCAGGGCCGGGTCGGCCTGGATGGAGCCGAGGGCGGCCGGCTGGACACCGGTGCCGGCGATGTCGACGTGCAGGTCGCCGGCGATGATCCGGTTGTCGAGGTCGTTGGCCTCGACGCCCAGGCTGATCTCGTACTTGTCCGGGAGCGCCTTGCGGATCGGGTCGGTCGCCGGGTCCCAGTTGGGGTTGCGGACCAGCACGTACCGGCTGCCCTGCTCGACGGTCTCGAACATGTACGGACCCGAGGCCATCACGTGGTCGCGGTACTTGATGCCGGTGTCCTTGGCCTGCGGGACCGGCACGGTGGCCGGGAGCGCGGCGAAGTTGTCGAAGCCGGAGTAGGGCTTGTTCAGGTGGAAGACGATCGTCTGGTCGTCAGGGGTCTCGATCGCCGAGTCGGTGTTGACGTCGGGGGTCTTGTAGACCGACTTGAAGTCCTTCGGCAGGTCCAGCCAGTCGTTGAAGTACGTCGGGCCGTTGACGAAGGTCTCCTTGTCGAGCTGACGGAGCACCGCGTACTTCACGTCCTTGGACGTGATCGGGCTGCCGTCCTCGTACTTCAGACCGGCGCGCAGCTTGTACGTCCAGGTCTTGCCCTCGTCGCTGCTCACGCCCAGGCTCTCGGCCAGGTCGGGGACGAGCTCGCGGCCCTTGGCGCCCGGCGCGGGGTTGTAGGTCACCAGCGGGCGGCCGTAGATGCGCAGCAGGTTCCACGACATGCCGTAGTAGGTGTCACCGGGGTCGATGGAGTCCCAGTCCTCGGTGACGGCCATCTTGAGGGTGCCGCCCTTCGCGTCGGAAGGGTTGGTCACGTTCTCAAGACCGGCGTTGAAGCCGGCCGCCCCGGCCGACGGCGCCGAGGTGGAGCCACCGCCCTCGGTGGCAGCCGGGGTCGACGTGCCACCGCCGCCGCAGGCCGACAGGCCCAGCGCCAGGACGGCACCGGCGGCCGAGACGACCAGTGCTTTCTTCTTCATTCGTAAACCCCTTGTTGGTAGGAGCCGGGGAAACAGGGTGGAAGGTCAGCGACCCGACCGGGGGTCGAGTGCGTCGCGCAGGCCGTCGCCGAAGAGGTTGAAGGCCAGCACGGTGATGAAGATCGCCATACCGGGGAAGAACATGAAGTGCGGGACGGTGTAGTACTTCGTCGCCGCGGCGAGCATGCCGCCCCAGGTCGCGGTGGGCGGCTGGATGCCGACCCCCAGGAACGACAGCGCCGCCTCGAACAGCACGTTGGTCGGGATGAGCAGCGTGGCGTAGATCAGGATCGGCGCGATCAGGTTCGGGAGGATCTCCTTGAACAGGATGTACGGCCCCCGCGCGCCCAGGCTCCGCGCCGCGTCGACGAACTCGCGTTCCCGCAGCGACAGGGTCTGCCCCCGGATGATCCGGGCGATGTAACCCCAGTTGAAGAAGCCGATGACGAAGATCAGCAGCAGGATGCGGAGGGAGTCGCCCTTCACCTGGAGCTGGGTCTCGAACTGGCCGAGCACGCCCACCAGCGCCATGGCGAAGACCAGGACGGGGAAGGCGAGGAAGATGTCCATGAGCCGGCTGATGATCATGTCGACCCAGCCGCCGAAGTAACCGGCGATGACGCCCATGACGGTCCCGATGAGGACCGAGAGCAGAGTGGCGAGGAAGGCGATCAGCAGCGAGATCCGGGCGCCGTACACGACCCGGCTGAACAGGTCGCGGCCGTTGACGGGTTCGACCCCGAACAGGTAGTCCCAGCTGATGCCGGACCCGCCCTTGGGGATCATCGTCATGGTGTCGATCTGGTCCTGGTTGAACTGGTTGGGCGGGTGCCCGAACCAGCCCACGATCAGTGGTGCGAAGATGGCGACCAAGATCAGGAAGATGATGACACCGGCACCGGTGAGGGCGACCTTGTCCCGCTTCAGGCGCATCCAGGCGATCTGTCCAAGAGACCGCCCCTGGATCGCCTTCGCGCCCGCTCCCTCGGCAACGGACTCCGGCGTGGCTTTCAGCTCATCGCCGGAGACGTCAAGTGGTGCGGTCATGCGTTGGGCCCCCTGGGTTCCAGACGACGTTGTGCCGACGGGAGCACGACACGTCCGGAGCGCTCCCATGTGGATCCAGACCCACATGGTGAGCGGGTCTCGGAGGCAGAATCTATGTGCTGATCTGCGTAAACAAGACCCAGTAGGCGCTATGTGGCCCAACTGTGATTCACGCGAAACTCATTCGTGTTGATCTTGAAGAGAATGTCGGAGTCCCGTTTCGGTTGTGTCGCGGATCTGTGACATTGCACTGGCCGGTAACTTGGGTCTCGCCATGCGAGATTTCCCGAGCCGGGCTCAGCTGATGCCGCGCTTCTTCAAGATGTCCTCGATGTCGGAGAAATCATCATTCTTCGACTCGACCGGACGGGCCATCGGCTTGGTGACCTCCGCCGGCCGGCCGGGCTGGGCCGCCCCGGCGGGCGCGGCGGGCGCGGCGCCCTGCTTCTCGGCCCGGGACCTGCGCCCGATCCGGAGGGTGCGGCCCCGCATGACCCCCGACACCAGGAACAAGACCACCGAAAGCCCGGCCAGCGCAACCCCTGCCCACACCGTGGGCGAGAGCACGAGCCGGGTCACGAAGGTGACGATCGAGGCGACCACGTTCCAGAGCGTCTCCAGCACCCCGGTCAGATAGGCCGCCAGCGGCAGCAGCGCCCACGCGGTCACGCGCAGGCCCGCGGCCGCCCCCCGGCGCCGGAACGCGAGGAACGCGAGCACCACTCCGGCTGCGGTCAGCCCCGCGCACAACGGCAGCCACGCGATCTGGGCAAAGGTCATGCCGGCCCCCTCGGGTAGTTCGCGGCGGTTCCCGCGCGAGCCACGACCGGCCCCCGGCCGCCCGCGTCTCGATTGATTTGGCCTGATTTCCATCCTGTCACGTGGGCCTCCGCCGCGTGCTCCTCCCTGAGGAGGGCGCGACCCCTAGGCACTCCCCCGGGTTACCCCTGGGGGACCGTGGGGTTCACTCTGATCCGCCCGGCCCGCCGGATTCCTACCGTCGGAGGCATGTGGCCTTTCATGGGGCGTATGGCCGAACGTGATCAGATCAGGACGGCGGCCCGCGACGGGGGCGGGGTGCTGGTGGCGGGCCCGGCCGGATCGGGGCGGACCCGCCTGCTCACCGAGGCGCTGGCACCCTTCTCCCACCTGCTCGTCCGGGCCCGCGCGGCGGGCGTGCCGTTCGGCGCCTTCGCCCACCTGCTGCCCGACCCGGAACACACCCCCGTCAACCCCGTGGTGTGGGCCGCCGCCGCCCTGGGGCCGATCCCGCCGGTGCTGGCCGTCGACGACGCCCACCTACTCGACCCCAGCTCGGCCGCCCTGGTCGCCCACCTGGCCGAACACCACGGAACCACGCCGATCGTCACCGTCGCGGCCGGCGCCCCGCTGCCGGAGCCGATCGCGGCCCTGTGGCGCGACGGCGCGCTGACCCGGATCGACCTGGCCCCGCTGACGGTCCGCGAGACCGGCCGCCTGCTGGCCGCCGCCCTGGGCGGCCCCGCCGACCTCGCGACGGTACGCCGCCTCCACCACACCACCGGCGGCAACCTCCGCCTGATCACCGAACTGCTGCCGGGCACCGGCATGACCCTGGCCGGCGGCGTCTGGCGGTGGGACGGCGAGCTCACCCTGCCGCCCCGGCTGCGCCAGCTGCTGGAGGCCGAACTGGCCGGGCTGACCCCGGCCGAGACCGCCGCCATCGAGCTGGTCGCCCTGACCGAGCCGGTCGACCTGGACGTCTTACTCACCCTGGCCGACCACGCCGCCGTCGCCCAGCTGGAGCGCCGGGGCCTGATCACGGTGCTGCGGGACACCTCTCCCCCGCGCGTCCGGCTGGCCTGCCCGCTGCACGCCCACGTGGTGCGCGACCGGGCCACCACGCTGGGCGTGCGCGACGGGCTCGCGCTGATCGGCGGGGCCACGCCCCGCGTCGAGGGGCTGAGCGCCCGGGAGGCCGAGGTCGCCCGGCTGGCCTCCTGGAACCTGACCAACCGCGAGATCGCCGACTGGCTGGTGCTGTCACCGCGTACGGTCGCCAACCACCTGTGCCGGGTCTACACGAAGCTGGGCGTGAACAACCGGGCCGATCTCGCGCCTCTGCTGGCCGCCTAGACCGTCTATACGCGCCATACGAGCGAGCGGATCAGGGGCAGGTCGACGTCGAGGAGCGACTCGACGACCGTGCGGCGGGGGGCCGGGGAGATGGGCAGCAGGTTGGGCACCGCGATCACGTGGCAGCCGGCGGCGGTGGCGGCGGCGACGCCGTTCGGGGAGTCCTCGCACACCACCGTGTACTGCGGGTCGGCGGCCAGGAGGCGCAGGGCCAGCCGGTAGGGCTCCGGGTCGGGCTTGGTGCGGGTCACGTCGTCGGCGGTGACCACGACGTCGAAGTGGTGGCGGCCGATCGAGGCGAGCACGGCGTCGGCCATCGGCCTGAGCGAGGCGGTGACCAGGGCGGTGCGCACGCCCCCGGCCTTGACCTCGGCGAGGAGTTCGAGGGCGCCGGGCAGCGGCTCGACGCCCGACTCCAGCCGTGTCAGCATGCCGTCGAGGAGCCAGCGGCCCACCACCTCGGGGGCGACGTCGGCCCCGGTCAGGCCGAGCATGTAGGCGACCGTGGCGTCCCACGATCCGCCGACCAGGCGCTCCTGGTGGTCGGGACCCCACTCGCCGCCGAGCCGTTCGACCACCTCGGCCTCGACGAGACCCCACAGCTTCTCGGTGTCGACCAGCAGGCCGTCCATGTCGAAGAGAACGGCGTGCAGATGTGCGGACATGAAGTATCGGCCTCGGGGAGAGTCGGGGTGTCGGCCCTCAGCTTATCGGTGGCCACGGATAACGCTCGGGGGCGCACTACAACTAGGCTGGGTCCACGACTATGTGAGGAGGCGGCTTGATCGAGCTCGAAGGGCTCCCTGAGCTCGTCGACCCGGTGCTGATCGCCGCGTTCGAAGGCTGGAACGATGCGGGTGAGGCGTCGAGCGCGGTGCTCGCCCACCTGGAGGCCGAGTGGAAGGCCACCCCGCTGGTGGAGCTCGACCCGGAAGACTATTACGACTTCCAGGTGACCCGGCCCATCGTGGAGATGGGCGAGGGCATGACCCGGTCGATCACCTGGCCCACCACCCGCCTGCTGGTGGCCCGTCCCCCGGGAGCCAAGCGTGACGTCGTGCTGCTGCGCGGCATCGAGCCCAACATGCGCTGGCGCACCTTCTGCCAGGAGATCGTCGGGCTCTGCCACGAACTCGGCATCGAGCTGGCCCTCCTCCTGGGCGCCCTGCTGAACGACTCCCCCCACACCCGGCCGGTGCCCATCGTGGGCTCGGTCAGCGACCCCGGCCTGGCCCGGGTTCTCAACCTCGAACTGACCAAGTACGAAGGCCCGACCGGCATCATCGGCGTGCTCCAGCACACCCTCGGCCACGCGGGGCTCCAGACGATCTCCCTGTGGGCCTCGGTGCCCCACTACGTCGCCCAGCCGCCCAACCCGAAGGCGACCCTGGCCCTGCTGCGCCGGGTCGAAGACCTCCTCGACATCCCGATGCCCTACGGCGAGCTGCCCGAAGAGGCCCGCGCCTGGGAGACCGGGGTCGACGAGCTCGCGGCGCAAGACTCCGAGGTCGCCGAATACGTCAAGGAGCTCGAGGAGCGCAAGGACGCGGCCGACCTGCCCGAGGCGAGCGGCGACGCGATCGCGGCCGAGTTCGAGCGCTACCTGCGACGACGCGACCGGGGCACCGACGGCTGACGCCGGGTCGGGCCGGCCGAGGCCCGTCGGGGAATGGCCGGCGGTCAGCGCCCGACGGTTCGAGACCTACGCCCGCTGGTCCACCTACGTCGCCGTCACGACCCCGCTCGCCCCCCTTCCGGCCGCGTCGGCGAGCCCCGGGTTCCCCGCGGTCGTCGCACTGACGATCGCCCTCGTCGCCGGGAACGTCCTGGTCGGGCGGTGGAGTTTCGACGTCCTCGGCGGACGCGATCGGCGGCTGCCGGTCGGCGGGGTGATCGCCTGGGGGCTCACGCTGGTGGCGCTCGTGGCGGCGTCGTTCACGATCACGGCCCCGGTGCGGGGCGTGGTGATCGCGACGGCGATCGGGTCGGTGGCGGCGAGCTTCGTGCCCGTGCTCGACGCGCGGCGCACGCTCTGCCTGAACGGCGCGATCCTGCTTCTGGCCGTCCCCCTGGCCGCCGTCGCGGACGTCCCGCTCCTGGTCGTCGGGGCGGCCGTCGTCAGCGTCACCCTGTGGGCCTGCTGGTCGGGCGGCTGGATGCTGCAGGTGCTGCGGGAGCTGCAGCGCGCCCACGAAGACCGGGCCGCCCTCGCGCTCGCGAACGAGCGGCTGCGCATCTCGCGCGACCTGCACGACGTCTTCGGCCGCACCCTCGCCGCCATCGCGGTCAAGAGCGAACTCGCCGCCGAACTCGTCCGCCGGGGCGGCACCGGCCGGGCGGCCGACGAACTCGCCGGGGTCCGGCGGCTGGCCGAGGAGGCCGGCGGTGAGGTGCGCCGCGTGGTGCGCGGCGAGGTCAGGGTCACGTGGGAAGGCGAGGTGGCGGGCGCGCGCGCGTTGCTCGGCTCGGCCGGCATCCGCTGCACGGTGACCGGCGACCCGGTGCCCGGGGAATGCGCCGAGGCCCTGGCGTGGGTGGTCCGCGAGGGGGTCACGAACGTCCTGCGCCACTCGGCGGCCACGGAGGTCACCCTCACGACGACGGCGACCGACGGCGGAATTCGCCTCACGATCGTCAACGACGGCGCCGCCCCCGAACCGGCCACGGGCGGCGGTAGCGGGTTGCGGGCGATGTCGGTGCGGATCGGGGCGCTCGGGGGGCGGGTCGACGTCCGTCGCGGGGGAGACCGGTTTCTGCTGGAGGCCGTGGTGCCGATTCCGGGAGGGTCAGCGTGATCCGAATTCTCGTCGCCGACGATGAGCATCTCATTCGTGACGCCGTCGCCGGGCTGCTCGAACTCGACGACGACTTCGAGGTCGTCGGGCGGGCGGCGTCGGGGGACGAGGCCGTGGTGACGGCGTTGCGGGTGCGGCCCGACGTCGCGCTGCTCGATCTGCAGATGCCCGGGGCCGACGGCATCGAGGTGGCGCGGCGGCTGGCGGCCGACCTGCCCGGGTGCGGGTGCGTGATCCTGACCTCCCATGGGCGGCCCGGGTATCTCAAGGCGGCGCTGGCGGCGGGGGTGCTCGGGTTCCTGCCGAAGACCACGTCGGCGCGGGACCTGGCGGCCGCCGTCCGGAAGGTCGCGGCGGGCGGGCGGCACGTCGATCCGGAGCTCGCGGCCGAGGCGATCAGCGCCGGGGACTCCCCGCTCACCCCGCGCGAGACCGACGTGCTGGCCCTCGCACGTGACGGCGCGCCCGTGGAGGAGATCGCCCGGCGGGTGTCGCTCTCGGGGGGGACGGTGCGGAACTACCTGACCGCCGCCATCGCCAAGCTCGGTGCGGCGAACCGGCACGACGCCGTCCGGGTGGCCGCCGAGCGGGGCTGGATCTGACAAATGTCACGCCGCTGACGTGCGGATCGCATCGGATCTCGTGAGCGACGGCACTGCTGGGGCGAACGGGCCCGCAGAAGGCTGGAGGCATGCGATCCCGTTCCTCCGCCCGGCGGATCCCGCCGGGCCTCCCCTACCATCTCGTGCTCACCGGCGACCGGCGCCGGGTCGGGCGCGGCGTGCTGGCCCTCGTGCTGCTCCTCGTCGGGCTGTTCGGCTTCGGCGGCGTGATCAGCGTCGTCGGCTCGGCGATCGACGAGTCGATGGGCCGCGCCAACCCGATCTCCGGCGGCGCCGAGTTCACGCCGGTCTACCACGCCGCCAACCTCGTCTCGATCGCGCTGCTGATCCCGTGGAGCATGCTGCTCCAGCGCTGGCTGTACGGAGTGCGCGGCGCGTCCCTGAGCTCGGTGGTGTCGGCGTTCCGGCCCGCCGTGTTCGGCCGGGCGGCGCTGCTGGTCTACCTGTTCATGGTCGCCACGCACGCCGATCCGCTCGCGGGGGCCGACCGGTCGGCGGGGGCGGGATCGACGATCATGCTGCTCCCCTGCGCGCTGCTGGTCGCGGTCACCGCCGTCGTCTGGGCGGGCACGCGGCGGAGGGGTCCGGCCTTGACACCGTGACGGTTCATCCGGTGGCAACCGGATGCTTGGTTTCCTCCCACTTCACCGTCCTTATGAGGTAATAATTAGCGCTTCCTTCCTCACAAAGCGTCTTCTGTGGACTGCGCGCACAAGGGCGAAAATGGTAACTCCCTCCCCACAACCGCACCATTCCTCTCAGGAAACCCGCCGGCGTGTCCTCGACATGGCGATGCGGATGAAAACGGGCACCACCGAACCGATTGGAGCCGCCACTCCCCAGATCCGGGGCACCACCCCGGCCCAAGCCGTCGAGACCTTCCTGGCCCTGCTGCAGGACCGGCTGCCGTCGTGGCTCCGCCTGCTGCACGACCTCCGCCCCGGGCACGGCGACGTGACCGGGAACCTGCGGCCGGTCGCCCTGGCCGGGATCCACTACTACACGGAGATCCAGGCCGCCGCCCTCCCGGCCTTCGTCTCCCCGATCCTCACAGTCCGCTTCCGGCAGGCCATGCGCGAGTCCGAACTCGGGCCCGAGGGCGAGGTGCTGCCGCTGGCGGCCTACCTCGCCGGCGAGCAGGAGCTCGGGCGCGTCAGGGCCGACGTGCACCCCGAGTCCAGCGCCCGGCTGCTGCTGGCCGGCTGTTTCCGGCACGCCTACTACGAGATCTTCACCGGCGCCGACTCCGAGCCGTCGCGGCCGGAGGCGGCCGAGGCCATCGTGCGGGAGCTGCGGCTGGATCCCTGACGCGCCTCGTCGTAGCGGTGCCACACCAGCCTGGCCAGGTCGTCGTCGACGCCCAGAGGGGCGCTGACCACGTCGGCGCCGCTCTCGGCCAGGCGGGTGTGGAACAGGCCGGGGGCCAGCAGGTAGGAGGCCACCACCGTCCGGGGCGCCGGGCCTTCCTTGATCGCGGCCACCGCCTCGTCGATCCCCGGCCGGCCCGACGACGCGAACGCGGCGGTGACAGGGCGCGAGAGGCGTACGGAAAGAAGGCGGGCGGCCGCGCGCACGGCGGCGAGGGCCGCCGGATCGGACGAGCCGGCCGCGCCCAGGATCACCGCGTCGCGGGGCCGCAGCCCGGCCGCGGCCAGACGCCGGGCCAGCACCTCGGTGAGCAGCGGGTGCGGGCCCAGGGGGCCCGCGACGACCGCGTCGGGACGCACCCGGGCGATCACCTCGGGCAGGTCGATGTGGACGTGGTAGCCACCCGCGAGCAGCAGCGGCACCACCACGACCGGGCCCGCGACCTCGGCGAGCACCCGCTCCAGCGGCGGGTCGCTCAGCTCCAGGAAGGCGAGCCGGGCGGGGGTCTTCGGCCGGGTCCGCCGCACCCGCCCGGCCAGGTCGGCGAGGACGGCGTCCCATTCGGGGCTGCGGGCGCCGTGGGCCGCCATGACGAGGGTCGTCACACGTCTTCCCGGTCACAGGCCAGGCGGTAGCCGCGCTTGACGACCGTCTCGACGATGCCGCTCGGGCCGAGGGCGCGGCGCAACCGCGTGATGGCCATCTCGACGGCGTGCTCGGCCGAGTCGCGGGAGGGCCCGCCCGGCAGCACCATCCGCAGGTCGCCCCTCGCCACGACGTGGCCGGGCCGGTCGGCGAGCCGCTTCAGCACCGCCATCGGCGCCGGGGGCAGCGGCTTGAGCTCGCCGTCGACGACCACCGCGTGGCCCCGGATCTCCAGTTCGTGGCCTCCGGCGGTGAGCCGGGTGACGCTCTTCTCCGGCAGGTGCCGGGCCAGCGTGCGGGCCAGCGAGCCGAGCCGCGAGCGCTCGGGCTGGATCACCGGCACGCCCTTGGCGACCAGCGGCTGCGCGGTGACCGGCCCGACGCAGGCCGCCGTCACCGGCCCCCGGAACGCCGCCAGCAGGGCCTCCTCCAGCCCGTCGGCGCGGGCCGCGTTGAGCATGGCGTGCACGGCCGGGGCGCTGGTGAACGCCACGGCGTCGATCGCGCCGGAGGCGACCTGGCTGACCAGGCGGCGCAGCGGCGAGGTGTCGCGGTAGGGCAGCCACTGGTAGACCGGCACCTCGATGACCTCGGCTCCGGCGGCGCGCAGGTCGGCGACGAACCCGGTCAGCGGCTCGCCGTGCAGCTGGATGGCGATGCGCCGGCCCCGCAGGTCCTGGCTCAGGAGGTAGCGCAGGACCTCCTCGCACGACTCGGTCGCGGGGGTCCAGTGGTCGGTGAGGCCGGCGGCCCTGACCGCGCCGCGCGCCTTGGGGCCGCGGGTGAGCAGCCGGGCGTCGGCCAGCCGGGCGGTCAGGTGGCCGGCCAGGCCCCAGCCCTCGGCGGCGGCGACCCAGCCGCGGAACCCGACGCCGGTGGTGACGACCACGTCGTCGACCGGCGAGGCCAGGCATTCGCGGGTGGCGGCCATCAGGTCGACGTCCTCCGAGAGCGGCACCAGCCGGATCGCGGGCGCCCTCACCACGCGCGCGCCCCGGCGTTCGAGCAGCGCCGAGAACTCCTCGCGACGGCGGGTGGCGGTGACGCCGATCGTGAAGCCGGACAGCGCGTTCGGCGCGGTCTCCGGAGACAGCCCCTCGGCCAGTGCGGCCAGTTGCGTCTCTTCGAGCAGTGCGGTCATTTGACGCTCACCTCAACCATCCCCATGGTGACGCGAATCGGAAATGTCGGAATCACAGTCCCGGGATCGTCCAGGCACACCCCGCTGATGAGCGAGAACACCTGTTTGTGCATCGGGGAGGCCACGGTCGGCTCCCCGTTCCTGGTGCCGACGATCCCCCGGGACAGGATGTAGGCACCGCTGAAGGGGTCCTGGTTGCCGATGGCGTACAGGGACCCGTCGTGGGCTCGGAAGACGGCGACCTGCTCGCCGCCGATCAGGGCGCAGGCGCCGCGCTCGGGCAGCAGGTCGGGAAGGGGGCACACGGGCTCCCACACGCGTTCCCCCGCGGTTTCCAACACGGTGGTCTGGGTCATCGGCTCATCACCTGCAGGATCTCGGGCTTGATCTGGTCGCGCTCGGTGGTGAAGCTGATCGTCGGATCGGGCGTGCCGGGCGCGTTCACGAAGCTGACGAAGCGGCGCAGCTTCACCGGGTCGTCGAGGGTGGCCCGCCACTCGTCGGCGTAGGTCGCGACGTGGGCGGCCATCTGGGCGTCGAGGTCGGCGCAGATCCCCAGGGCGTCGTCCACGACGATCTGGCGGAGCCGGTCGAGGCCGCCTTCGAGGTTCTCCAGCCACGCGGAGGTGCGCTGGAGGCGGTCGGCGGTGCGGATGTAGAACATCAGGAACCGGTCGATCGTGCGCATCAGGGTCGCGGTGTCGACGTCCTGGACCAGCAGGTCGGCGTGGCGGGGGGTGAAGCCGCCGTTGCCGCCGACGTAGAGGTTCCAGCCCTTCTCGGTGGCGATGATCCCGAAGTCCTTAGACCGGGCCTCGGCGCACTCGCGGGCGCAGCCGCTGACGGCCGACTTGAGCTTGTGGGGCGACCGCAGGCCCCGGTAGCGCAGCTCCAGGTCGATGGCGAGGGTCACCGAGTCCTGTACGCCGTAACGGCACCACGTGGAGCCGACGCACGACTTCACCGTGCGCAGGGCCTTGCCGTAGGCATGGCCCGACTCGAACCCGGCGTCGACCAGGCGCCGCCAGATGCGCGGCAGCTCTTCGACGCGGGCGCCGAACAGGTCGATGCGCTGGCCTCCAGTGATCTTGGTGTACAGGCCGAAGTCCCGGGCGACCTCGCCGATCACGATCAGTTTCTCTGGGGTGATCTCGCCCCCCGGAATCCGGGGCACGATCGAGTATGTCCCATTTTTTTGTAGGTTAGCTAGGAAATGGTCGTTGGTGTCTTGCAGGGCGGCCTGTTCGCCCTCCAGGACGTGGCCGTTGTGCAGGGAGGCCAGGATCGAGGCGACCACGGGCTTGCAGATGTCGCAGCCCCGGCCGGTCCCGTGCTCGTCGATGAGCTGGGTGAACGTGGTGATGCCGCGGACCTGGACGATCGTGAACAGCTCGGCCCGGCTGTGCGCGAAGTGCTCGCACAGGCCCGACCCGGTGTCGACGCCCGACTCGGTCAGGATCTTCTTCAGCAGCGGCACGCAGCTGCCGCAGGTGGTGCCTGCCCGGGTGCAGGCCTTGATCCCGGGGACGTCGGTGAGGTCGTGTTCCTTGATGGCCGCGGTGACGTCGTTCTTGGTCACGTTGTTGCACGAGCAGACCGGTGCGTCCCCCGGCAGTTCCACAGCCGTGGGGCTGAACAGCAGGTCGCTCGGGGCGGCCGGCAGCTCGGCGCCGACGAACGACCGGAGCGTGGTGTACGGGGCGGCGTCGCCGACGCAGATGCCGCCGAGCAGGGTCGAGGCGTCGTCGCTGACGAACAGCTTCTTGTAGACCCCGGCGACCGGGTCGAGGTAGGTGACGTCGAGGGCGCCCGCCATCGCGCCGAACTGGGCCACCTCGACACCGAGCAGCTTGAGTTTGGTCGACAGGTCGGCGCCGGTGAACGCGGCCTGGCCGCCCATGATGCGGTCGGCGGCCACCTCGGCCATCGTCATGCACGGCGCGACCAGGCCGTAGATCTGGCCGTCGTGCAGGGCGCACTCGCCGATGGCGAGGATCGACGGGTCGCTGGTGCGCATGCCGTCGTCGACCACGATGCCGCCGCGCTCGCCGACCTGGAGCCCAGCGCCCCGGGCCAGCTCGTCGCGGGGCCGGATGCCGGCGGAGAACACCACGACCTGGGCCTCGATCAGGCCCTTGTCGGGGGTGCGCAGCCCGGTGACGCGCTCGCCGCCCTCGATGCCGAGCACGCCCGAGCTCGTGTGCACGGTCAGGCCGAGCGACTCCACGTGCTTCTTCAGCACGGCTCCGCCGCCCTCGTCGACCTGGCGGGGCATCAGCCACGGGCTCATCTCGACGATGTGCGTCTCCAGGCCCAGCCCGCGCAGGGCGTCGGCGGCCTCCAGGCCGAGCAGGCCGCCGCCCACGACGACGCCCGCCGTCGCGGTCTTCGCGGAGGTCCTGATGGCGTCGAGGTCGTCGATGGTCCGGTAGACGTGGCAGCCGTCGAGGTCGCGTCCGGGCACCGGCGGCACGAACGGCGCGGAGCCGGTCGCCAGGACCAGCACGTCGTAGGGGATCGAGCCGTTGACCGTCTTCGCGGCGGGCTCGATCGAGACGACCTTCGTGTCGACGAAGACCGTCACGCCCGGGATGTCGGGGTAGGCGAGGTCGCGCCCCTCGGTCAGGTGGGTGGTGAGGGCCACCCGGTCGTACGCGCCCCGGGGCTCCTCCCCCAGGATCGTCACCGACCCGGCGAAGCCCTTGCTGGTGAGCGTCTCGGCCAGCCGGTGCGCGGACGGGCCATTACCGACAATGAGAACGCGGGTCATGCGCTCGCCCCTTCCTGTTCGCACAGCCATTCCACGATTCCGCCGACCGTCTCGGCGCAACTGCCACATCCGGTGGTCGCCCGGGTCGCCGCCGCCACGGCGGCCACGTCGCGGGCTCCGGCCTCCCAGCAGGCCCTGATCTGTCCCTTCGTCACGTTGTTGCAGCGGCAGACCTGGGCCGCGTCGGGCATGCGTACCGGGCTGGGACTGACCGGCGCGGCGCCGGCCAGGCCCGGGAACAGCAGCCCCGACCGGTCGGCGGGCAGCGGGCCGCCCCGGTCGTAGAGCTGGGTGAGCGTGCCGACCGTGGCCGGGTCGCCCACGAGGATCGCGCCGACCAGGCGGCCGTCGCGGATGACGAGCTTGCGGTAGGTGCCGCCGCGCCGGTGGGTGAAGCGCACGATCTCGGCGTCGGCGTCGGTGAGGTGGGTCTCGCCCATCGCGGCCAGTTCCACGCTCTTGGCCTTGAGCCGGGTGACCAGGCGCGATCCCCGGTAGCGGGCCCGCGCGTCGGCGCCGGTGATGAGGTCGGCGACGATGGCGGCCTGTTCCCAGCAGGGCGCGACCAGGCCGTAGACCTGGCCGTCGTGCTGGGCGCACTCGCCGATGGCGAAGATCGCCGGGTCGTCGGTACGCATCTCGTCGTCGACGACGATCCCGCGCTCGACGTGCAGACCGGCGTCAAGAGCCAGCGCGGTGACCGGCCGGACCCCGCAGGCCGCCACGACCAGGTCGGCCTCGACGTGGCCGGTGGTCAGCTCGACCTTGCCGTCGGTGATCCCGGTGACGGTGACGCCGGTCATGATCTCGACGCCGAGCCCTTCGAGGGTGTCGCCGAGCACCTGCCCGGCCTCGTGGTCGAGCTGGCGGTCCATCAGGTGGCCCTTGAGGTGGAGCAGGGTGACCGGCAGGCCGCGTCCGGCCAGGCCGCGGGCGGCCTCGACGCCGAGCAGCCCGCCGCCGATGACGACGGCCCGCCGGGCCGCGTTCGCCGCCGCGAGGATGCGCTCGCAGTCGTCCATCGTGCGGAACGCGATGGCCCGTTCGGCCCCGGGCACCGCCGGGACGATCGGTTCGCTGCCGGTGGCCAGCACCAGCACGCTGAACGGCGTGCGCCCGCCGTCGGCCGTGATGACGCAGCGGGTCTCCCGGTCGATCGCGACGACCTCGGTGCCCAGGTGCACGGTGACGTTGTGGTCGTCGTACCAGGAGGGACCGTGCAGGCGCACCTGGTCGGCCCGGGTGGTGCCGGCCAGCACGTTGGACAGCAGCACCCGGTTGTACGGCGCCCGCTCCTCCGCACCGAACACGGTCACCCGCGCCTTCTTGTCGCGCGCGCGCACCTCGCTGACCAAGCGGGATCCGGCCATGCCGTTGCCCACCACGACGATGCCCCTCATCGGCCACCTCCCACGACCGCGAGGTTGACCGCGCACACCTTGAACTCGGGCATGCGCGAGACCGGGTCGAGTGCCGGGTTGGTCAGCCGGTTGGGGCCCTCCCAGTGGAAGGGCAGGAAAACGGTGTCGGCCCGGATCGCCGCGCTGATCCGGGCCGTCGCCTCGGTGACCCCCCGCCGGCCGGTCACCCTGACCATGTCGCCGGGGCGGATGCCGAGATGGTCGGCGAGGTCGGGATGCAGTTCGAGGAACGGTTCGGGGGCGGCCTCGGTGAGGTCGGCCACCCTGCGGGTCTGGGCGCCGCTCTGGTAGTGGGCCAGCAGGCGTCCGGTGGTCAGGTAATAGGGGTAGTCGGCGTCGACGTCCTCGACGGGCGGCCGGTGGTCGACGACGACCATGCGCGCCCGCCCGTCGGGGGTGGGGAAGCGGTCGAGGAAGATCCGCGGGGTGCCCGGGTGGTCGTCGGCGGGGCAGGGCCAGAAGACCCCGCCCTGGTCGGCGATCTTCTCGTACGTGATCCCCGAGTAGTCGGCGGGACCGCCGGCGCTGGCCCGGCGCAGCTCGTCGAAGACGGTGCGGGGGTCGGCCGGGAACGAGCCGCCCCGGCCGAGGCGTTCGGCCAGGCCCGAGAGGATCTCCAGGTCGCTCCGCACCCCCGAGGGCGGAGCGACGGCCCGGCGGCGCAGCAGCACGCGCCCTTCGAGGTTGGTCATCGTGCCCGCCTCCTCGGCCCACTGGGCCGTGGGCAGGACGACGGTGGCCAGCTCGGCGGTGTCGGAGAGCACGAGGTCGGCCACGACCAGCAGGTCGAGCGCCGCGAGCCGCCCGGCGATGTGGCCGGAGCGGGGCGAGGAGACGACCGGGTTGGAGCCGAACAGCAGCAGGCCCTTGGGGCCTTCGGGGGTGCCCAGCGCGTCGAGCAGCTCGTAGGCGGAGCGGCCGGGGCCGGGCAGGTCGGCGGGGTCGACGCCCCAGACGGCGGCGACGTGGGCGCGGGCCGCCGGGTCGTCGATCTTGCGGTAGCCGGGGAGCTGGTCGGCCTTCTGGCCGTGCTCCCGGCCGCCCTGGCCGTTGCCCTGGCCGGTGACGCAGCCGTAGCCGGAGCCGGGGCGGCCGGGCAGGCCGAGCGTGAGCGCCAGGTTGATGTAGGCGGTGACGGTGTCGGTGCCCTTGGCGTGCTGCTCGGCGCCGCGCCCGGTGAGCACGACCGCGTTGCCCGCCTCGGCGAGCATCGCGACGGCCTGCCGCATGGCGGCGACCGGGACCCCGGTGACGCGCTCGGCGCGTTCGGGCCACCAGGCCGAGACGCTGTCGCGGACCGCGTCGAAGCCGGTCGTGCGGGCGGCCACGTACTCCTCGGCGACGTGGCCGTCGGCGATGGCGATGTGCAGCAGCGCGAGAGCGAGGGCCAGGTCGGTGCCGGGGGCGTTCTGCAGGTGCAGCGCGGCCAGCCGCGCGGTGGGGGTCTCGCGGGGGTCGACGACGATCAGCCCGGCCGGGTTGAGGTGGCGGACGAAGGGCGGCATGGTCTCGGCGACGTTGCCGCCCGCCAGCAGCACCGCGCCGGCGTCGCCGAGGTCGGTGATCGGAAAGGGCAGGCCCCGGTCGAGGCCGAAGGCCCGGTTGGTCGCGGCGGCGGCCGACGACATGCAGAACCGGCCGTTGTAGTCGATCTGGCTGGTGCGCAGCGCGACCCGGGCGAACTTGCCGAGCTGGTAGGCCTTCTCGTTGGTCAGCCCGCCGCCGCCGAAGACGGCGACGGCGTCGGGGCCGTGGGCGTCCTGGATGCGGGCGATGCGGGAGGCGGCGTACCCGAGGGCCTCGTCCCAGCCCGCCGGCTTGCCGTGGATGAGCGGGGTGGTCAGCCGGTGCGGCGAGCGCAGCAGCGCGCCGGCGGTCCAGCCCTTCTGGCACAGCCCGCCCTGGTTGGCGGGCACGTCGTCGCGGGGGGTGATCTCCGCCTGGTTGAGATCGGTCTGGGTGACGTGCATGCCGCACTGCAGGGCGCAGTACGGGCAGTGCGTGGCCGTCCCCTCGGGCAGCGGCGACATCACAGACGCCGGAGCGGAAAGTGAGAACGACATGGGTCCGATGGTGCTTTCAGGGGGTTTCACCGCTGGGTCCCTTCTGTTACCGCTGTGCTACAAGCTGCCGTTCGTGCGTTAAACACGGGCGGCGGCGAGGCTGGGCGTGGTCCCGGTGGCGTGACGTCGCAGGTAGCAGAACCAGGTCAGAACGAAACAAATGCCATAGAAAATGGCGAAAGCGGTTATCGCCGCCCCGGCTCCCCCGGTCGCGGCGATGGAGGAGCCGAATCCGCGGTTGATGAAGAACCCGCCGAAAGCGCCGACGGCGGAGATGAAGCCGATGGCCGCCGCGGCGTCGCGGCGTCCGGCCGCCAGGGCGTCGTCGTAGGCCTGGGTGCCCGGCTCCAGTCCCTCGATCGCCTTGGCCCGGAAGATGGCCGGGATCATCCGGTAGGTCGACCCGTTGCCGACCCCCGCGGTGCCGATGAGCAGCAGGTAGGCGGCGAAGAAGAGGAGGACGTTGTGGGCCGCGAGGCCGGCGTACACGAGGAGGACAGCGCCCGCCATCGCGGCGAAGTTCCACAGCGTGACCGCCGCGCCGCCGAGCCGGTCGGACAGCCAGCCGCCCACGGGCCGGATCAGCGAGCCGAGCAGGGCGCCCAGGAACGCCAGCGAGGTCAGCCCCGACTGCTCGGGGAACTGCGAGGTGAGCAGCAGCGGGAAGGCGGTCGAGTAGCCGATGAACGAGCCGAAGGTGCCGATGTAGAGCACCGACATGATCCAGGTCTGCGGCTTGGCCGCCGCCTTGGCCATCTCGCGCGGCTCGGCCTTGGCGACCGTCAGGTTGTCCATGAAGAAGTAGGCGCCCAGCGCCGCCGCCAGGATGAACGGCACCCAGAACAGCCCGGCCGCGGCGAGCCCGAAGGCCCCGATCACCAGCGGCATCACCAGCTGCACCGAGGAGACCCCGATGTTGCCGCCGGCGGCGTTGAGCCCGAGCGCGGCCCCCTGCTTGGACTGGGGGTAGAAGTAGGTGATGTTGGCCATGCTGGAGGCGAAGTTGCCGCCGCCCAGCCCGGCGGTCGCGGCGATGACGAGGAAGACCCAGTACGGCGTCGCCGGATTGCCGACCGCCACCGCGAGCAGGCCGGCGGGGATGAGCAGCAGCAGCGCGCTGACCACCGTGAAGTTGCGCCCGCCGAACTTCGCCGGCCCGAAGGTGTACGGCAGCCGCAGCGCCGACCCCACCAGGTTCGGCAGCGCGACGATCCAGAACAACTGGTCGGTGGTGAACTCGTAGGCGCTCAGGCGCACCGCGACGATGCTCCACACCGTCCAGAGCGTGAACCCGAGATGCTCGGCGAAGATCGAGAAGATCAGGTTGCGGCGGGCGACCTGCCGCCCTCCGGCGGCCCAGAAGTCGGAGTCGTCGGGGCGCCAGTCGGCGATCCAGCGTGCCATGAGGGGGTCCTTCCTCGGTTTCCAGGGTTGCCTGGAACGTAGGAGGCCGCCGTTACGCACACTGACGATCGGTGACGGTGCGCCCGTTAAGTGGGTCGCACGTACGAAACAAGAAACTCACACGACGCACCGGCGCAACGCGGATTTAACCGCGATTAGGGCGAGTGCGGGCCGGGCATTTCGTTCGGGTGTCGCCAGCGAGACGCGGACGGCCGCAGGCCGGCCGTGGCTCGCGCCGGGAATCTGCCAGAAGAAACAGGAGACGCGGACGGCCGCAGGCCGGCCGTGGCTCGCACTGTGTATCTGCCCACAGAAGCGCCGCGGGGAGCGTGCAGTGACTGCCCATCAGATCGTCCCGTTCACCGATCCAGCGCTACGGACCGTAGCCCAACACGTCACCACCTTCGACAAGGAACTGCGTGAGCTGGTCAAGTCCCTCACGCTGACCCTCCGCGCCGGAGCCGGCCGCGCCGGTCTGGCCGCGCCCCAGCTCGGAGTCCCCCTCAGGGTGTTCGCGTTCTCCCTCGACGGCCGGGCCGGCCACATCGTGAACCCGCGCCTGGAGACCTCCGAGCGCACGGTCGTCGCCGACGAGGCCTGCCTGTCGGCCGCCGGCATCTGGTGGCCCCTGGAACGATCCTTCTCGGTGACCGCCCGGGGCCGCGACATGTTCGGCAAGCCGGTGACCGTCCGGGCCGTCGGCCTGCTGGCCCGGGTGCTGCAGCACGAGGCCGACCACCTCGACGGAATGCTGTTCAGCGACCGGCTGGCCCCCGAGGAGCGGGAGAAGTTCCTGGCACAGGTGTGATGCCCGGTTTGGGCACGGCGTTCTCGCGGTATTCATCCTACCTGTCACGCTGTGTAACCGAATCTCCTCCCGCCTCTCGGAGGAGCGCGCATGCCCCTGGACCGCCGCCACGTCCTCTCGCTCGGTTTCACCCTCGGTGTCGCGGGCGCCGCGGTCCCCCTGCTGGGCGTCCCCCGGGCGGAGGCCACGCGGGGGCCGATCCGGCCCCGCATACACGAACGGCTCGAATGGGAGGCCCGGGAACCCCGGGAGACGGCGACGATCCTGCGCCGGGCCCCGGCGTACATCGTGATCCACCACACGGCGACGTCCAACACGATGGACGACAGCCTGGAGCACGCCTACCGGCTCTCGCGGGCGATCCAGAAGCACCACATGCGCCGCAACCGGTGGGACGACATCGGCGAGCAGTTCACCATCAGCCGGGGCGGCCACATCATGGAGGGCCGCAACCGCACCCTGCTGGCGCTCTCCCGGGGCATGCACGCCGTGGGCGCGCACACCGCCGACCACAACCGGACCTCGCTGGGCATCGAGAACGAGGGCACCTACGCCCGCACCAGCCCGCCGCTCGCCCTGCTCGGGTCGCTGGTGAAGCTGACGGCGTGGCTGTGCGCGACCTACGACCTCGACCCCTACGAGGCGATCGTCGGCCACCGCGACCTGAACAACACCCGCTGCCCCGGCGACTACCTCTACGACCTGCTGCCCGAGTTGCGCGAGCGGGTGTGGCACCGGATGGTCGGCCGCCGGTTCAGCCCGCTGGCCTGGGAACTGGAGCAGGCGTCGCCGCCGCGCCGGGGCGTGATGTTCGCCGAACGGCCGGAGCGCGTCTTCGATCACGGGCCAGAGATCGACCTTTCGGACTTTCGGTAGATCTGACCAGAATTGGTCGCGACGGTTGACTGCCGTGATCAATCTTGCTCAGATGTATACATCGTTCTAATACACCTGGAATGTGGACGTACATACGCCTAACGTCCAGCGAGGGAACTTCCTGGTGATACGAGGTGGGGGCCGAATGAAGATCTTCTTTACGTCCTGGCGTGTTTCGGCGGGATCTCCACCCGGCACGAGATCAGGACATGTAGCGTCTTAGCGCTCCTTGATTCGGCCGCGTTCCGGTCCGGACACATCCGGACGGACGCGGTTCCCAAGGCGAGCCCATCCCTGGTACGTTTCACGTCCTCGCAGCTCGCGATGGCAATCGTGCCCCCTTTGCAACGACGCAGCACGCACCTTGCCCCGGAGGATCCCCGCACCATGAATCCCGAGAGCAGCATTTCTCGTCCTATATCCCATTTAGGGTCATTCACCACAATAACCCCTTTAATGGCGATCGCACCTCGGGTGAGCATCGTGGTCCCCGCGATGAACGAGGCCGAGAACCTGCCCCACGTCTTCGCGACGCTCCCCCGGTGGGTGCACGAGGTCGTGCTGGTCGACGGCCACTCCACCGACGACACGGTCGCGGTGGCGCGGCGGCTGCGTCCCGGGCTGCGGGTGGTGGCCCAGCCGGGCCGGGGAAAGGGCGACGCGCTGGCGGCCGGCTTCGCCGCCTGCACCGGTGAGATCATCGTGATGATCGACGCCGACGGCTCGACCGACGGCCGCGAGATCGTCCGCTTCGTCGCCGCGCTGGTCGCCGGGGCCGACTACGCCAAGGGCTCCCGCTTCACCCACGGCGGCGGCAGCGACGACATCACCCTCGGCCGCCGCCTGGGCAACCTGGTGCTGTCGGGCCTGGTCAACCTGATCTACGGCACCCGCTACACCGACCTCTGCTACGGCTACAACGCGTTCTGGGCCAGCAGCCTCGACGTCCTGGCGCCCGACTGCGCCGGCTTCGAGGTCGAGACCCTGCTGAACATCCGCGCCGCCAAGGCCGGCCTGAAGGTCCACGAGGTGCCGAGCCACGAACGCGGCCGCATCCACGGCACCAGCAACCTGCGCACGGTCCGCGACGGCTGGCGGGTGCTG
Source organism: Herbidospora galbida (assembly GCF_005233835.1). GTDB lineage: Bacteria > Actinomycetota > Actinomycetes > Streptosporangiales > Streptosporangiaceae > Herbidospora > Herbidospora galbida. Next base: position 33,528 of record NZ_SZQA01000043.1, read on the forward strand.
AAGACGATCCTCCGCGAGCGCGACGCCCGGCTGCCGGCCCCCGCCGAGGTGAACGCCGGGGCGGGGGTCCCGGCCGACCAGGGCGCCGCCTGACCCGACCGGCCCGACCGCAATTGACCCGTGATGACTGAGAACCGGTGACCGAGACGCTTCGCCGGCGGTTGCCCGCCGACCTCCAGGATCCGCTGCTGCGCAACGCCTACGCGCTGGTCGTCAACGCGGGCATCGGGGCGGCTCTCGGCGTCGGCTACTGGGTGATCGCGGCCCGGCTCTTCCCCGCCGCCGACGTGGGCGAGGGCCAGGCGCTGATCAACGCCATGCGGATGCTGGCGGCGCTCACCTCGTTCGGGTTCGTGGGGGCGCTGACCCGGTTCGTGCCGGAGACCGGGCGGGCGACGGGCCGGTTCGTCGGCGCGGTCTACCTGCTCGGCGGCGGCCTCGGCCTGGCCGCCACGGCGGTGTTCATCGTGGTGACCAAGGACGAGCCCGGGTTCCGCATCCTGTGGGGCTGGCTGCCCGCCGGGGTGTTCGCGCTGGTCGTCATCGTGTGGTCGGTCTACACGCTGCAAGAGGTGGTGCTGTCGGCGCTGCGGCGCTCGACGTGGGTGCCCGTGGTGAACGTGGCCGTCGGGTTCGTGAAGGTCGCCGCCGTGGCAGCGTGCGCGTTCCTGGTGGCGGCGCGCGGCGACGTGGTCTCGTGGCAGGTGTTCCTGGCCTGGATCGTGCCCTGCGCGCTGGCCGTGCTCCCCGTCAACTACCTGCTCTTCGCCCGGGTGATCCCGCGCCACGTCGCCGAGACGGCGCACCGGACCCCTCCCTCGCTGAGGCGGATCGTCCGGTTCGCCGGGGGCGACTACTTCGGCTCGGTGTTCACGCTGGCGGCGATCTACCTGGTGCCGGTCGTGGTGGCCACCCAGGTCGACCACCGGACCTACGCCTACTACGGCATCGCGGTCACCGTCGGCGGCCTGCTGGAGATCTTCGCGTTCACGATGGCGACCAGCCTGACCGTCGAGGGCTCCTTCGACCCCGCCGCGCTCGGCCGCAACACCCGCCGGGCGCTGCACCGCAGCCTGACCGTGCTGATCCCGATGATCGCCCTGGTGGTGGCGGCCGCGCCGCTGGTCCTGTCGGTCTTCGGCGCCGAGTTCGCCGACAACGGGACCCCCCTGCTGCGCCTGATCGCCCTGGCCACGCTCGCGCGGGCGTTCGTCGAGCTCTACCTGGGCGCGCTGCGGGCCATGGGGCGCGGCCGCCCGCTGCTCTACATCCAGGCGGCGCGGTGCGTGCTGGCCCTCGGGCTGACGTGGCTGCTGCTGCCCCGCCACGGCATCGAGGGCGTCGGCATCGCGCTGGTCATCACGCAGAGTGTCACCGCGGCGGCGGTGGCCCCCGCGCTGTTCCGGCTCTGCCGGCCGAAAGGTTCGAAAACAGATTCCGTGCCCTCGATCGAACCCCCACCGTCGCGGCACACCTCCGACGACTCGGAAACGGTGGACACCATCAAACCCGTAGCCCTCCCCTTCGGCGGCATCCGCCGGCTGACCACGGCCACCCGCTCCGACCCGATCGTCGACGGCCCCGACGGCGACGACGACGCTCCGCCGCCCACCGAAGAACCGCCCCCCGGAGAAGAGCCCGAAGCCTCCGGAGAAGAGTCCGGCGACGATTCTGCGGCCGACGACCAGGACGGGCCTTCCGCCGAAGAACACGTCGGCTGGAGCGACGCCGAGGTCGGGCCCAAGACCGAGGAGTTCGCGACCTCGGGGCTGATCCGGGTCGTCGCGCCCGGGTGGGACGTCGCGCCCGCCGGTGAGCTCGTCGTGGTGCCCGAGCGGGTGACGCCACCGGTCGCCCCGCCCAGGCGAAGCGGGTGGGTGACGAGGGCGGGCCTGCTGGCGCGGCAGCCGCGTGAGTGGCTGGGCGCCGTCATCACGATCCAGGCCCTGGTCATGTACGTCCTGGCGATGAAGGCCCGCCCCACCGGCCTGGTCGGCGTGGATCTCTACGCGATGACCGGGCTGGGCCTGGTGTCGGTCATGCCGCCGGTCGCCCTGCTGGCCGTCGCGCTGCTGATCCTGAGCTTCTTCGACACCCTCACCCAGAAGCGCAACCGGCCGATCCTGCTGCTGTTCCAGATCCTGGCCGTCATGTTCGCCCTGCACGGCGCGGCGGTCCTGGTCGAGCCGCTCCCCCGGTTCCCGGTCGCCTGGACGATCGGCGGCTTCGTCGACTACATCGCCCGCACCGGCGAGACCCTCACGGCATTGGACGCCCGCTTCAACTGGCCCGGCTTCTCGGTCTTCTCGGCGTTCATGATCAGGGCGGCCGGGGTCGAGGACGCGGCGGCGCTGCTCAACTGGTGGCCGCTGATCTCCAACGTCGCCTACCTGATCCCGCTGATCGTCATCGTCAGGCGGCTGCAGGCCGACCGCCGGGCCAAGTGGCTGGCTCTGATGATCTTCGTGGTGTCGCAGTGGGTGGGGCAGGACTACTTCTCGCCGCAGGGCATGACGTACCTGCTCTACCTGCTCTTCGTCGCGATCCTGGTGACCTGGTTCCTCCGCGTCGACCCGGCCTCCTCGTTCTGGAAGCGCCGCTGGACGCTCATCCCGGGCGAACGCGCCCCCAAGAAGACCACGGTCACCGACCGGATCATCATCCTGGTCCTGATCGTGATGATCTTCGTGGCGACCGCGACGTCCCACCAGATCACGCCGTTCATGATGTGCGGGGTGCTGCTCGGCTTCGTGGCGTTCCGGCGCACCCGGCTCAGCTTCATGATGGTCGTCCTGTTCGGCGCGATCGTGGCGGCGTACGTCAACTACATGGCCGTCGCCTACTGGTCGGGCCACCTCGACGCGATGGTCGGCTCGGTGGGCCAGGTGGGCGGCAACCTCACCTCGCAGACCACGGGCCGGATCAGCTCCACCAACCCCGAACGCCTGATCGTGCTCTACACCCGGCTGGCCATCACGGGCGTGATCCTGGGCCTGGCCGGGATCGGCCTGCTGCGGCGGCTGAAGAAGGGCGTCGGCGACCGGGTCGTCTTCGTGATGATGGTGGTGCCGGTGCTGTCGCTGGCCATGCTCAGCTACGGCGGCGAGCTGGGCCTGCGCGTCTACCTGTTCACCCTCCCGGCGACCAGCATCCTGGTGGCCTACCTCTTCTACCCGGGCCTGCCGAGCAAGGTGCCGCCCCAGCGCCGCTTCCCGGTGCTGGCGAAACTGCGCCCGGTCGTCGCCTGCGCCCTGGTGCTGGGGCTCGCGGGCGCGTTCCTGCTGGCCCGGTTCGGCAACGAGAAGTACGAGTGGACCTCCCCCCAGGAACGCGCCGCCATCGACTACATCTACGAGCAGGATCTGGAGACCACCCGCATCCTCTACCTGGTCCCCGAGGGCGACGGCGGCTCGTCGATCTCGTGGAGCCTGACCGGGGTCGAACGGGTGCGCCAGATCAGGGCGACGGCGGGGCGCGACCCGTACAAGGTCGACAACGTGGTCGAACAGCTCCGCGACGCCGGGCCCGGCTCCTTCATCCTGGCCACCCGCAGCCAGGAGGCGTCACTGGAGATCGACGCCAACTACCCGGCCGACTGGGGCCCGAAGATGCGGGTGTCGCTGGCCCGGCACCCCGACCTGAAGACCCTGGTCTGGAACGACGACGCGGCCGTCTACGCCCTGAAGGAGCAGCCGACGGGCCGGATCGCGCCCCAGCTCCGGGGGACGCCGTTCCGCATCGGCGAGACTCCGTGGACGCCCTACGGGTTGATCGCGCTGGCGGTGTTCGTGGTGATCGTGCTGACCCGGGAGGTGATCCGGATCCGGCAGCGCCCCGGCACCTGGTATTGGAGCCGGCGGCTGGCGTGGCTGTCGATCCCGTTCCTGCTGCTGGCGGGCTGGGTCGTGCTGGAGAGGTTCATGCTGCTGAGCGTCTGACGGTCCCACCCCTGACTTGCGTGATGCAATGGACCTAGGATGGGCGGATGCTGCCGCGCACGTACGAAGGCCAGGTCTGTTCGATCGCCCGCACGCTCGAAGTGGTCGGCGAACGCTGGACGCTGCTGATCGTGCGCGACGCGCTGCGCGGCACCCGCCGGTTCGAGGACTTCCGGGCCGACCTCGGCATCGCCCACAACATCCTCTCCGACCGCCTCGGCAAGCTCTGCGAAGCCGGCGTCCTGGAACGGCGGCTCTACCAGACCCGGCCCGATCGGTACGAATACCACGTGACTCCGGCCGGCCTCGATCTGTGGCCGGTGATCATGTCGTTGCTGCTGTGGGGCGACCGGCACCGGTCGCCCGACGGCCCACCGCTGCTGGTCCGGCACCGGGGCTGCGGCGGGTCGCTGCAGCCCGGGCTCACCTGCGGCCGTTGCGGCCGTTCGCTCGGACCGCACGACTGCGACATGGAGCCCGGTCCGGGGGCTCAGCCGGCGGGGGCCAGAGTCAGCCCGGCCAGTCCCGCGTAGTAGGCGAACTTGAACGGATCGAGGAACTGGTTCCGTTCGACGAGCGCCAGCAGGAGCCGCTGCCGCAGCGCGGCGAGCGCGGGTTCGCGCGGGTGACGGAGCAGCCCGCTCTCGACGATCCGCAGCGCGAGTGCGGGATCGCCCCGGCTGAGGAGTTCCTCGCCGGTCTTGGCGAAGGCGTCGGGGCCGCCGCCGCCCAGCAGGTCGAGCGCGACGGCCCATTCGGCGGTGGAGAAGTGCTCCACCCCCGTTCCGTCGGCTCGCCAGTAGCCGGTCGCCTGCCGGTTCACCCGCTGCACGAAGCCGTCGCGCATCACCAGGTAGGGCGTGATCGCCGCAGGGTGGTCGCGCAGCACCTCGGGCAGGTGGTCGAGTTCGAGCAGGTCGACGAGCGGACGCCCGTCGGCGACCCCCGCCAGGACGACGGCGTGCAGCTCACGCAGGGCTGCCGACAGACCGGGCAGGGCCTCGACGGTGAAGTTGTCGGTCAACCCGGTGTGCCCGTGGAGCAGCAGGTTCGGCCGCAGGTCGCCGACGGTCCGGATGGCCTCGAAGAGACCCTCCGCCGAGCCTTCGGCGACGAACGGCGCCCCGAGGTAAGGCATGCACATGTCTCCCACGAACACCACGCCCGTGGCGGGCAGATGGACGACCAGCCCGTCGGCGCTCTCGCCGCCGCTGATCGGGATGAGCCCGAACTCGACCCCGCCGACGGTCAGCGTCTCGGCCGAGCCGACCAGCCGGTCGGGCACGGCCTGCTTGCGGTGATCCCGGCCGCGCGGCAGGAGATAGGGGAACGGCGGCGGGCTCCCGGCCTGTGACCTGAGCTCTTCGGGGAAGCGGGCCTGGGCGATGACCTGGGCGTCGGTGAAGGCGTCGAGGCCCCCCACATGGTCGAAGTGAGCGTGGGTGAGGATCACGTGCGTGACCGGCTGGTCGGTGACCTCGCGCAGGTCCCGCAGCGCCGCTTCCACGTGGCGGGGGTCGCTGCCGGCGTCGATCGCCACGACGCCGTCGCCGGTTACCACAAACCCGAAGTCGGCGAAGTCGTAGCCCTGGGCGAGGTGGACGCCAGGGGCCCTCTCCACCAGGCGGGGCGGGCCGAACCGGATTCCGTGCTCGGCGTCGGCCACGTAGTCGGTGGCCAGCGCCACGTCACGGTCGTGCCCGACCCGCCGGCGCGCCTCAAGGGCGTCCTGCGGGCGACCCGCGCACTCGTACGCGCGCGCCAGCGCCCATTGGACGGCGTGCAGGAAACCGGCCGGGAACTGGTCGCGTACCGCGAGCACGAATTCCAGATCGGCGATGGCGGTGCCGGCCCGGCCCGCGCACCCGGGAAGAGCCGCCAGGGTGGTGCCCCGGAAATAGTGGGGCAGGCCGAGCTCGCGTTCGGCAGCGTCGTCGAGGTCGGCGAGCGCCTCCTCGACCGGCCCGTGGAGGCGGGCCCTGAAGACGCCCGCGAGGCTTCGCGCCAGCGCCGAGCCGGGCCGCTCCGCGCTGAGCGCCGAGAAGTGCTCCAGGCCCTCCCGGTCTCTGCGCTCGGACAGGAGCTGGACGGCCAGCAGGGCCGTCAGGCGATCGGGCACGCCCGGCCACCTGCTGGCACGGAGTAGTGCCGAGCTTGGTCTCACGACGTCTCCTTGCAGTCGATTGCGTGATGCAAGTTACTCTAGACAGCAGAACTTGCATCACGCAATCGACTAGGAGCTCAGGTCCCGCTACCCCGCGCCTGGACCTGACGGATGATCCACTCGCCGGACACCAGCCGGGAGCAGATGGCCAGCGCCGCATAGGTGCGCGGTTCCATCGGAGAGGTGAGGAACGCCCGGCGGGCCCATGTCAGCGACCGGCCCCAGTCGCGGGCCATCGAGCTCTCGAAGGCCACCTGGCCGGCCAGGCGCGCGTAGCCGCGGCGGTCGCGGCGGAACTCGGGGTAGTGGTCGAGCAGCCATTCGTGGGAGTCGGCGATCATCGACCAGCGACCGTAGAAGTGGGAGCCCTCGTGCGGCGGCACCTCGACCAGGATCTCCGGCACGTACGGGATCGGCGCGTGCCGGGCGCAGCGCAGCAGCAGCTCGTAGTCCTCGGCGAAGCCGCGCGGGATCTCCTCGGAGAAGATGCCGACCGGGCCCGTCAGCAGCGAACGGCGCATCAGGAACGAGGACGTCGTCGCGGCTGGGATGCGGGAGCGCAGCAGGTCGTCGAAGGTGATGTGGGAGGACGGCCAGAGGCGTTCCTGCGTCGACACCATCCCGCACGAGACCAGCGCCGCGTCGGGGTTCGCTCGGAGGGCCTCGACCTGGAGGCGGAGTTTCGCCGGCCGCCAGGTGTTGTCGTCGTCGCAGAAGGCGACCAGGTCGTCCGGCGCGGCGAGGATGCCGCTGTTGCGGCTCCCGGCCACGTTCGGGACGCGTTCGTTGGTCGTCCACGTCACCCGGCGGTGCGGGTCGTCCGACAGGACCTCCTTGTCGGGGTCGCACCGGTCGAAGACGATGACGGCGGTGACGTCGCCCTCGTAGTCCTGCGCCCTGATCGACGCCAGCGCCGCGCGCAGCATCTCGGGCCGGTTCCCCGTCGTGCAGACGACCACGCTGACCGCAGGCCATGTCATCGGTTGATCCACCGGACCTCGTAGGACTTGAGCGTGAGCTGCTTGCCGTCGACCGGGGCCCTGGTCTCCTCGCCCCGCGTGTTGACCACGACCAGCTTCTTCGACGACGCCAGCACCCTGATCGCCGGATGCGTCGACCGCACGCTCGCCAGGCGCGTCCCGGCGGGGAACCAGCGCGCGAAGTCCTGCAGCATGGTCAGGGCGGGCAGCGGCTGGCCGGCCTTGGGCTGGTCGAGGTTGGTCCACAGGCAGCCGTCGCACTCGCGGCCCTCGCCCTGGGGCGACCAGTAGAGGGCGGCGGCGGTGCCGCTCTTGGCGAACTCGATCATGGCGGCGGCCTGGACGGCCAGGCGGCGGCCGGTGGTCCAGTCGGACTCGGCGGGCTCGAAGTACCACTCCGCCCACCAGATCGGCAGCTTGGTCTGCTTCTTCAGCCACCCGTTGACGGCCGAGAACTTCGCCAGCGCCCTGAACTCGTCGGGGTACATGCCCTTGGACGACTCGGAGGTGCCGTCGACCACGATGAAGTCGGCGCCGTGCTTGTTCTTCAGCCAGAACCTGATCGCGTCGAGGCCGCGCTGGTCCTGGCTGCCCCACGGGCCGGAGACCTCGGACCTCCAGCCCGGCCGGTCGGTGACGTTGATGTAGGGGCCGCCGACCTGGATCTTCGGGTTGACCTTCTTCAGGGCGTCGTACACGAGGTTGTACATCTCGGTGTAGCCCTCGTAGTCCCACCGCTTCAGGCCCTCGTTGAAGAAGCCCTTGAACTCGTTCCACACGATGAAGTGGCGGACGTGGGGGTAGCGCTTGGCCGCGGCGGCGGCCAGGTTCGCGAAGTCCTTGTAGTGCTTGCGCAGCGGTGACTGGGTGAAGTTGTTCTCCCAGTCGGTCTCGCCGGGCTTCCCGCCGACCATCCAGTCGGGGGCGCAGCAGAGCGTGATGACCGGGAGGCCGCCCGACCGCTTGATGGCGGCCATCCGGCTGTCCATGCTGTCCCAGTCGTACTTGCCGGGCGAGGGCTCGGGGTTGAGGGTGCCGAAGCCCATGATGTGCTGGTTCTGGATGATCCGGCCGCGGGCCAGGCTCCGCTCGGCGACCGCGGTGACCTCGGGCGGGCCCGAGTCGACGCTGAACCGGGTGTGGGAGAAGCCCCAGATCGGGAAACCGGCGGGCGCGCCGCCGCCGATCACGATCGGGCGGGCCGCCGCCGGACCGGCCACCGCCTCGGGCGCCGACTCCCCCTGGTCGCCCAACGGCTCCCAGGGCACGGCCGGGGGCCCGGACATCGCGAGGACGAGGGCGCCGATCGCACCGGCGACCGTCACTGTCGCGAAGAGCATGACGAGCCTGGTGCGGAGGGAACGGCGCGCGTGCCGCCAGTGCCGCCGATTCTCTCGAGCCACCCCGACACGATATAGGGCGAAAGAAAGAAATCGCGGTGTACCCCGGAATCTAGAAGCCGAATCGCAACTCGGTCAGACCGTTCTCGAAGTTGGAGCGTAGTTGGCGGCCTTCGCCGATGGCGTGGATGTCCGGAAGGCGCCGGAACAGTTCCCGGAACGCCACAGTGAGTTCTTTCCGGACGAGATTCGCACCAAGGCAGAAATGGATGCCTGGGGCCCCGAACCCGACATGTGGATTCGGGTCACGGGTGATGTCGAACGCGTCGGGATTGACGAAGACGGAGTCGTCGCGATTGGCCGAGAGAAAGTAGAGGACGACCTTGTCGCCCGGTTTGAGCACCTGCCCGCCGACCTCGTGCTCGACCTTGATCGTCCGGCCGGTGCGCATGCCGGGGGTGACGTAGCGGACGATCTCCTCGATGCAGGTGCCGATGTGCTTGTCGAAGTCGTTCACCAGGAGTTCGCGCTGGTCAGGGTGGTCGGTGAGGAGCCGCAGCCCGTGGGCCATGGCGTTGCTGGCGGTGTTGATCCCGGCGGTGACCAGCAGGGTGAAGAACGCGCCGAGCTCCATGCTGGTCAGCTTCTCGCCGTCGATGTTGGCGGTGACGAGTTGCGAGATGACGTCCTCGCGGGGGTTCTTGCGGCGCTCCTTGCCGAGCTCGATGACCATCCGCCGCAGGCCCACCAGGCCCATGGTGTTCTTGGCGGCCAGGCGTAAGGAGGAGAGGAAGCCGGGCCGCACGCCGGTGTAGTCGGCCCAGGTGTGCACCCGCTCGATGACCAGCCCCCGGTGCTCCTCGGGCACCCCGACGATGTCGCAGATGACGCCGGCCGCGATGGGGTTGGCGATCTGGGTGATGAAGTCACCGCCCGGACCTGCGGCGACGACGCCGTCGATGATGCGGTTGACGTTGGCGGTGACGTCCTGCTCGCTCTTGTCGAGCATGCGCGGGGTGAACGCGCGGGCGATGATGCGGCGCAGGCGGCCGTGCTGGGGGTCGTCGAGGTTCACCATCGAGTTGCCGAAGATGTACTTGGCCCAGAACGGCGGCGGCGGGATCGACACCGACGGGTAGCTGCTGAACACCCCCGGGTTGCGCAGCGCCTCGGTGATCTCCCGGTGCCGGACCAGCGCGTAGAACCCCTTGCCCGACCGCAGGCCGGGGACGCGCGGCTCCCCGAAGTACATCGGCCGCTCGATCTGCCGCAGCCGCTCGAAGGCCGCCAGTCTCTCGGGATGTGGCCGGCCCCAGAACGAGAGGCTGCCCAGGTCGATGTCGTCGATGGAGACTGGCGCGGCGGTCATAGGGGGCAGCACCTCAGGTCGGAGGACGGAGCGATATTCGCGTGTCTTTTCGGGACATTCTCACCACGCGAGCCACGGCCGGCCTTCGGCCGTCCGCGTCTCGCTTTAGTATGGCGCGGTCATCGCCCCCTAGGTCACCGGAATTCATCGCATATGAAGATCGATGTCGTACGTCCCCGCGATCTCGGCGAGCCGGAATTATCGGCGTGGAGACAGATGCGCCGGGCCTCCCCCCATCTGGCGAGCCCGTGGCTGGCGCCCGAGTTCGCGCAGGCGGTCAGCCACGTCCGCGACACCGCCAGGGTGGCCGTGATCTGGGAGGACACCGACCTGGCGGGGTTCTTGCCGTTCGAGCCGTGCGGCCCCAGGGCGGCCCGGCCGCTGGCCGCGTGGCTCACCCTCGCGCAGGGTCTGGTGCACCGGCCCGGATTCGAGACCGACGGTTCGGACCTGCTGAAAGGCTGCGGGCTGGACGTCTTCGAGTTCGAATATCTGGTCGGCGGCCAGCCGTGGTTCACCTCGGACGAGAATCGGACGGCGATGCTGCTCGACCTCGAATCCGGATATGACGGATATATCAAATTCTTTCGCGAGACTTCGCCGAAGTCGTACAAGACAATCGCCTACAAGGAGCGCAAGATCCAGCGGGACATCGGCCCGCTGACCTACGAATACGCGTCAAATGATCATTTCGGCGCGCTGCTGCGCTGGAAGTCCGACCAGTATCGCCGCATCGGCCGCGCCGACCGCACGGCGAAACCGTGGGTGGCCGCGCTGATCGAACGCCTGCGCGACGTCCAGACGCCCGAATTCAGCGCCCCGCTGTCGGTTCTGAAGATCGGCGACAGACCGGTCGCCGCGCATTTCGGCCTGGTCAGCGAAGGGGTCATGGCGGGCTGGTTCCCCGCCTACGATCCCGAACTCGGATCGTATTCACCCGGCCTGATCCACCATTTACGCCTGGTCGAGGCCGCCGCCGCCCGGGGATTGCGGCACATCGACACCGGCACCGCCGGAGACTACAAACAGACCATCTGCAACGGCACCCTCCCCCTGTCCGAGGGGGTGGCGCGGCGGCCGGGAGCGGCCTCGGCCCTCCACTGGCTGCGCACCGCGCCCGCGCGGCGGATCAAGCGGACGATCGTCGGCAACCCGCGGTTGCACGCGCTCGCCGACCGGGCGCTGAAGATGCGGGGCCGCGCGTGAGGATCGACGTGGTGCGGCCCTCGGAGCTCTCCGAGGCGCAGATGACCGCGTGGCGGGCGCTGGAGCGCCTCGACGGCCGCCGCCCGAACCCGTTCCTGGCCCCCGAGTACACCCGGGCCGTCGGCGCGGTCCGCGTCGACGCCCACGTGGCCGTGGTCGACGGCGGCCGGGCCTTCTTCCCGTTCGAGCGGCGCGGCGCGGTCGGCCTGCCGATCGGCTCGGTGCTCTCGGACCTTCAGGGCATGGCGGCCGAACCCGGTCTGGAGGTGCCCCCGAGGGAGCTCCTGCGGGCCTGCGACCTCAAGGTCTGGGCCTTCGACCACCTCGACCCGGGCCAGTTCGTACCGAGCCACAAAGCCCTGCACCCCTCCCCGGTCATCGACCTGACCGGCGGCTACGACGTCTACGCCAAGGGGCTGGCCGAGCGGTCGAGCAAGATCTACAAGTCGACCCTGAAGAAGGAGCGGCGGCTGGCCCGCGAGGTCGGCGAGGTCCGGTTCACGCTCGACTCGCCCGACCGCGCGGCCCTGCGCACCCTCCAGCGGTGGAAGTCGGCGCAGTACCGCCGCACCGGCCGCCCCGACCGCTTCGCCGAGCCGTGGGTGGTCGCCGTCACCGAACGCCTGCACGACGTCCGGACCCCCGTGTTCACCGGCACCCTCGGCCTGCTCTACGCCGGCGACACCCTGGTCGCGGGCAACTTCGGGGTCCGCACCGAGACCACGATCATCGCCTGGTTCCCCGTCTACGACCCGGCCTTCGCCTTCTACTCCCCCGGCCTGATCCACCGCCTGCGGCTGTGCCGGGCGGTCGCCGAGGCGGGGGTGACCCTGATGGACCTGGGCCGCGGCGAGAAGGGCTACAAGGACAGCCTCAAGACCGGCGACCAGATGGTCGCCGAGGGCCGTCTGGCCCGCCCCTCGGTCGCGGCGGCCCGCCACTGGCTGGTCCACGAGCCGAGGCGCCGCGCCGTGAACCTGGTGCTCTCCACCCCGGTCCTGTACGGCGCCGCCGACCGCGCGGCCCGATGGGCGGCGGCCAGGCGCGGCACTACTCCTGCGTCTGCGGATTGAGCCCCGGCAGCCGCTTCGCCCCGGCGACCGACGGCTCGGTGAGCTCCAGCACGTCGAGCCCCTGGGTGATGTCGCTGGAGTAGATGTAGCCGTTGTAGAAGTAGGCCGACCACGACCCCCCGAGCGTGCCGGCCGCCAGGGGCGCGCGTTCGAAGGCGGCCACCTCGCGGGCCCCGGCCGGGTCGGTGAAGTCCCAGACCGAGACGCCGCCCTGGTACCAGGCCTGCACCATCAGGTCGCGGCCCTCGACCGGGATGACGTTGCCGTTGTGGGCGACGCAGTTCTCCGTGCCGCCCTGCGTCCTCGGGATCTTGAACAGGCCGAGCGGCCTCATCCGCCGGTCGGGGGTGATCTCGTAGATCGCCGTGCCGCCCTTGTTCCTCGGCACCTTCGAGGTGCACATCGGGGCCGCCCCGCCGCCCAGTTCGTCGCTCAGCACGACCTTGGTCCCGTCGGGGGTGAAGGCCGCCGAGTGCCAGATCGAGAAGTTCTCCCGGTCGGTGACCCGCTGGAGCACCTTCGGGTCGGCCCGGTCGGTGATGTCGAGCAGCAGGCCGTCGCCGTAGCAGGCGGCCACCGCCAGGTTCTTCGCCGGGAGCGCGCTGACGTCGTGGCAGCCGCCGAACCGGCCGGGGTCGCGGTCGGTGAACAGCACGGGGGTGGCCACGACCCGCGCGGCGGCCGGGTCGGCGGCCGGCACCTCGATGACCGAGACGAGCTCGTGGGGCGCCGGGCAGTTGGCCGTGTCGGGGACCGGCCCGGCGGACGAGACGTAGACGTGGTGGACGCCCTCGCCCGGGACGATCGTGTTGGTGTGGGACCCGCACCGGGTGCGGACGGCCGTGACGTAGCGGGGGTTGGCGACGTCGGAGATGTCGAAGATCCGGACGCCCTCGAACTGCGTCGACGACGACGGGTCGCCTGGGCCGCTCGAACAGTCGGGCCCGGCGCGGGGCACGTCGACCGACAGGAACAGCAGGTTCTCGTAGACCGAGATGTCGTTCTGGTCGGCGGGGCAGAGCACCCGGGTCACCACCGTCGGCCGGGTGGGGTCGCCGATGTCGTAGACGGTGAAGCCGCCGTAGTTGCCGGCGAAGGCGTACGTCCCCTGGAAGGCCAGGTCGGTCCCGAACGACTGGGGGGTGTCGAACGGCGCGCCGGGCGGCACGTTGGCGACGTGCCGCAGGCCGGCCGTGATCGTGAACTCAGGGGTGGGGGCGCTCTTCGGCGTCACGGGAGGCGGTGGCGCGGTCGTGCATCCCGCTATCAGGAGGAGACCTACCAATAGCCGCTTCAACCGCGATCCTCACTTTTGGGGCCCTCTTACGGCAGCGTACCGATCAGAGGGTGATCCCGAGCAGTGCGTCGGCGATGTCGCGGACAAGTTCCGGCGCCTTCGGGTCGTCGCCCTCGGCGGCGGCCCAGGCGTCGATCGCGGCCAGCGCGCCGGGGGCGTCGAGGTCGTCGGCGATCCGCTCCCGGACGGTCTCCAGCACGGCGGCGCCCGACGGACCGGCCGGCCGGGCGACGGCCTCGCGCCAGCGGGCGAGCCGGGCGGTCGCCCCGGTCAGGTCGGCGTCGGTCCACTCCCAGTCGGCGCGGTAGTGGTGGCCGAGCAGGGCCAGCCGGATCGCCATCGGGTCGGCATGCTGCCGCAGCTTCGAGACGAACACCAGGTTGCCGCGCGACTTCGACATCTTCTCGCCGTCGAGGCCGACCATGCCGGCGTGGACGTAGGCCTTCGCGAACGGCCACTCGCCGGTCGCCACGTGGCCCTCACAGGCGCCCATCTCGTGGTGGGGGAAGATCAGGTCGCTGCCGCCGCCCGAGACGTCGAAGCCGGGCCCGAGGTTGGCCAGGGCGATCGTGGTGCACTCGACGTGCCACCCGGGACGTCCCGGGCCGAAGGCCGAGGGCCAGGAGGGCTCACCGGGGCGCTCGGCCCGCCAGAGCAGCCAGTCGAGCGGGTCGCGCTTGCCCGGCCGCTCGGGGTCGCCGCCGCGCTCCCCGAACAGGGCCAGCATGGTCTCCTCGTCGTAGCCGGAGACCGCGCCGAACTTGGGCGCGGCGGTGCGGGCGAAGTAGACGTCTCCGTCGATCGTGTACGTCGCCTCGCCCAGCCGCTCGATGAGGGCGGCCACCTGGTCGACGACCTCGGTGACGCCGACGTACTCGGCCGGGGGGAGGATGCGCAGGGCGGTCATGTCGGTGCGGAACAGTTCGATCTGGTCTTCGGCCAGTTCCCGCCAGTCTTGACCGTCGCGCTGGGCGCGCTCCAGCAGCGGGTCGTCGACGTCGGTCGCGTTCTGCGTGTAGTGCACCTCGTGGCCGGCGTCGCGCCAGGCGCGGTTCACCAGGTCGAAGGCCAGGTAGGTGTTCGCATGGCCGAGGTGGGTCGCGTCGTAGGGGGTGATGCCGCAGACGTACATGCGGGCCACCGGGCCGGGCTCCGTGGTCCGGATCTCGCGGGCGGCGGTGTCGTAGAGGCGGAGCGGGTGACCTTGGCCCGGCAGGCTGGGGACGTTCGACGAAGACCACGATTGCATGGTGTGAGCCTATCCGCGTGCCTCGCGCGGGATGTCCACCGGATGCCAGGTGAGGAGATCGTCGGGTGCGGGCAGGAAGTCGTAGCGGACGCCCGATTCGGCCAGCGCGACGAGACTGACCGACAGCGACGTGAACAGGCGGCCGTCGCTCAGCTCGTGGCGGACCAGCAGGGCGGCCGGGTCTTCGTAGGGCAGGCCGTCGCCGGAGGCGAGGCTGAGCCACTCGCCCCAATAGCGTTCGGGGCTCCCACCGTTCGGCCGACCGGGCCGGGGCGCCTTGGCGAAGGCGGGCTGGAAGCGGGCCACCCGGGGGTTCTCGGCGGGGTCGGGCAGGCCGGCGTTGACCACGACGTAGGTGCCGGGGCGCAGCTTCTCCTCGGAGAGCCGGTCGCCCGTCCAGGTCCACAGCCGGACGCCGTCGAGCCCGCCGAGCAGGAGGTGGAAGGGGTCGTAGCGGGTCAGCTCGACCAGGGGCATCTCGCCGCCCGAGGCGGCCAGCAGGGGCAGCTCGCCGCGGGAGGCCCGGTTGGGCGAACTCGTCAGCAGGCCGTGGCCGTTGAGCAGGGCCGCGACGCGCCGCGCGGCGGGGTTGAGGGCCAGCCAGGTGCCGCCCGCCAGCAGGTCACGGCCGCCGACGACGCCCTGATGGTCGGGCCAGTAGGCGGAGGGGGACATCCAGGGGCGGTTGACGAACTCGTCGCGGACCCCGGCCAGCAGGATCGGCGACTCCGCATCGGGGTCGAAGCTCACGATGACCGTACACAATGCCCGTTCCCTCCACTATCGGTAGAGACTCATGCAGAGTGCCGGAAATAGAGTGCTACGTCCAGCTCAGTGAGGCTCCGGGAAAGTAGTTATATCGGGGGCCAGGGGATCGCGGGCCAGTCGCCCGAGGGGTAAGGGTGGATTCCGGTGTCCAGCAGTCTGCGTACCCGGTTCCAGGTCGCCTCCACCTCGGCTGCGGTGAGCAGTTCGCGCAATCTTCGTCCGAGTCGTCCTCTTTCCAGTTCTTGATCGAGATGGACCAGGACGGCCACCGCCTCGCGGGAGAGCGGCCGCCCCTTCCACTGCCACAGAACGGTGCGGAGCTTGGTGTCGACGGAGAAGCAGACGCCGTGGTCGACGCCGTAGACGTGGCCGTCGGGCAGCGGCAGCAGGTGGCCGCCCTTGCGGTCGGCGTTGTTGATCACCGCGTCGAGGACGGCCATGCGGCGCAGGGCGGGCTGGCGGCTGCGCATGACGGCCATCAGGTCGGCGTCGGGGTCGGCGTCGATCCAGAGCTGGACCATGCCGGGGCCGAAGGGGCCGTCGCGGTAGACGGTGGGCGGCACCAGCCGCCAGCCGGTGGCCACCGCCACCTCGTAGGCGGCGACCTCACGGGCGGCGAGGGTGCCGTCGGGGAAGTCCCAGAGCGGGCGTTCGCCCTCCACGGGCTTGTAGACGCAGGCCGCGACCTGCTCGCCCGCGCTGATCGTGCAGTAGAGGGTCATGTTGGTGGCCTCGATCAGGCGGCCGGCGACCTCGAGCCGCCCGCCGCGCAGCAGCCGCATGGCCGCCGCGTCGTCGAGTCTCGTCCCCTCTTCCGCGTTCTCAGCGGTCATGCGGTGAGTCCCCCGGGGTGGTGTCCGTTGAGCCTGACGCAGATGTGACCCTCGGGATCGAGGGGCTGCCCGCACAGCGGGCACGGCGGCCGCCCGGCGGCCACGATGTCGAGCGCGCGGCGGCTGAAGGCGCGCGCGGCGGCGGCGCTGATGCGCACCCGCAGGACGGCGGGCTCGGGCCGGTCGGGATCGCCGAAGATCGGGTCCTCCTCCTCTTCGGCGGTGGCCTCCTGCGCCTCGATGATCACCTGGGCGGTGTCGGGATCCCACGCCAGGGCCATGGTGCCGACCCGGAAGTCCTCTTCGATGGGGGTGTCGAGGGGGCCCTCGTCGGAGACCTCTCCGGGAGCCACGGCCGGGACGGGGGCGCGGCCGCCACTGCGGCGCAGCACCTCGTCGAGCAACTCGTCGAGCCGGTCGGCCAGCACGGCGACCTGGAACTTCTCGAGCGATACCGTCGTAAGGCGCCCCTGCGCCCTCGCCTGAAGGAAGAAGGTTCGCGCGCCCGGTTGCCCAACGGCACCGGCCACGAACCTTTCAGGCGGATCGTAATCGAAGACCGGCATAGCCCCGACCTTACGTGGTCCCGGCTCCGCCGCCGACGGCGGCGTCGCTCCCGGCGATGTTTTCTCCCCCATCTTTGTGCTCCGGAGGCGGCTCCGGAAGCCCGAAATTTCGGGTGTCGTTAAGTCTGCGAAGAAAGGGGCGTATGGGGGTGTATTCGATAACTGTGACCGATCCTGGATCGACGTTGATCCGCTGGAACTGGTCGAGGTGGAGACCCAGCGCGTCGGCCACGATCGCCTTGATCACGTCGCCGTGGGAGCAGACCAGATAGGTCGCCCGCTCCCCCAGCCGGGCGTTCCAGTCGCGGACGGCGGCGACCGCGCGGGCCGAGACGGCGGCCAGGGACTCGCCGCCCGGGAAGACGGCGGCGCTCGGGTGGGCCTGCACGACCCGCCACTCGGGCTCCTTGGCGAGGTCGCCGAGCTTCTTTCCGGTCCAGTCGCCGTAGTCGCACTCGGCGAATCGGTCGTCGATCTGGAGGTTTTCGGCGCTGAAAGGTTCGACGGTCTCGCGGCAGCGCTCCAGCGGGCTGGAGACGACCGCGTCGAACCGCACGTCCTTGAGGCGCTCGGCGGCGTCGGCGGCCTGCTTGCGGCCCCGCTCGTCGAGATGGACGCCCGGCGCGCGCCCGGCCAGGACCGGCCCGGTCAGCGGGGTGAGGCCGTGGCGCAGCAGCAGAAGGGTCGTCATGCCGTGATCACGCCCAGTCCGAGAAGGGTCAGCAGCAGGGTGCCGGCGAACACCCGGTAGATCACGAAGATGTTGACCGAGTTCTTGGCCACCCACTTCAGCAGCCACGCGATCGAGGCGTAGCCGACGACGAAGGACACGATCGTGGCCACCAGGGTGCCGACCAGGGGCGGGCCGCCGCCGTCGCCGACGTGGCGCATCTCGTAGACGCCCGACAGCACCACCGCCGGGATCGACAGCAGGAAGGAGTAGCGGGCCGCCGCCTCGCGCGTGTAGCCGAGGAACATCGCCCCGGTCATCGTGGAGCCCGAGCGCGAGGCGCCGGGGATCAGCGGGAGCATCTGCCACGCGCCGATGATGAGGCCGTCTTTCAGCCCCAGGTCGGACAGCTGCTTGGCCTTCTTCCCGAACTGCTCGGCGCCCAGCAGGATCAGCCCGAACACGATCAGCATGGCCGAGTTGAGCCAGAGGTTGCGCGCCGGTCCCTCGATCGCGTCGGAGAACAGCAGGCCGGCGACCGAGATCGGGATCGTGCCGAGGATGATGTACCACCCCATGCGCGCGTCGAGGTGGTCGCGCAGTTCCCTGTCGGCCAGGCTGCGCAGCCAGACCCCGGTGATCCGCAGGATGTCGCGCCAGAAGAAGATCAGCACCGCCAGCATGGTGCCGAGCTGGATGACTGCGGTGAACGCGGCTCCGGGGTCTTCCCAGCCCGCCAGCTTGGGCACGATGAGCAGGTGCGCCGAGCTGGAGATCGGCAGGAACTCGGTCAGCCCCTGCACGATGCCGAGGACGACCGCCTCAAAGACGTTCACGGTCGGCCAGCTTAGAGCCTCAAACGCGATACTCTGACTCGCAATGGATCAGCGATATGTCGGGCGCAGCGGCCTGTCCGTCTCGCGCATCGGCCTCGGCACCATGACCTGGGCGCGCGACACGTCGGCCGACGAGGCCTCCGCACAGCTCATGACGTTCGCCGACGAGGGCGGCACGCTGGTCGACACCGCCGACGTCTACGCGGGCGGCGACGCCGAGCGGCTGATCGGCCGGCTGGTCAAAGAGGTGGTCCCCAGAGAAGACCTGGTGATCGCCACCAAGGCCGTGCTCACGCCCGGCGGCAAAGACGGCTCCCGACGCCACCTGATCCGCGCCCTCGACGCCTCGCTCGACCGCCTGGGCGTCGACGAGGTCGACTTATGGCAGCTGCACGCCTTCGATCCCGACGTACCGCTGGAGGAGACCCTCCTGGCCGTCGACATCGCGGTCTCGACCGGGCGGGCCGCCTACGCCGGGGTGTGCAACTACGCGGGCTGGCAGGTCGCGGCGGCGGGGGTGCACCAGCGCTCGGCGCCGGGGCGGGCCCCGATCGTGGCCGCGCAGGTCGAATACTCGCTGGTGGCCCGTGAGGCCGAAGACGAGCTGATCCCCGCCGCCGCCCACGTGGGCGCGGGCGTGCTGGCCTGGTCGCCGCTCGGGCGGGGGGTGCTGACCGGCAAGTACCGGACCGGCATCCCGGCCGACTCGCGCGCCGCGACGCCGCATTTCGCCGACTTCATCCAGCCCTATCTCGACGAGCGGTCGCGCCGGATCGTCGAGTCGTGCGTGACCGCCGCCGAGGGCCTGGGCGCCTCGCCGCTGGCGGTGGCGCTGGCCTGGGTCCGCGACCGGCCCGGGGTCGCCTCGGCGATCGTGGGCGCGCGCACCCACGCCCAGCTGCTGGGCGTGCTGCAGTCCGAGACGCTCGTACTCCCCTGGGAGATCCGCGAGGCCCTGGACGACGTGTCGTCGTGACACCTCGCCCAGGGCCTCCCGGGTGAACGCCGCCTGCGGGTCAGGCGCAGGCGGAGCCGTTGACGGTGAAGTCGGCCGGCGCGGGGTTCGCGCCGGTGTGCTCACCGTTGAAACCGATCCACAGGGTCCGGCCGGGCGCGATGTCCTTGTTCCAGTTCATGCCGGTGGCGGTGACCCGCTGACCGCTCTGCGCCCATTCGGCCGACCAGCCCCGCTCCAGCCGCTGCCCGCTCGTGGGGAAGGTGAACGCGAGGTCCCAGTCTTCGATCGGCTCGTCGCCCGTGTTCTTGATCGCGACGTTCGCGCTCATGCCGGTGCCCCAGGATCTGGCCGAGTAGGAGACCTGGCACGACACGCTGGGGGTGCTGGGAGTGAAGACCACCGGCGGCGATTCGTACCCCCAGCTGCCGTCCAGGTACACGGGGCGGACCGTGACGGAGTACTCGGTGCCCGGCGTCAGCCCGGTGAGGGTCGCGGTGGTGCCCGGGACCGTCGTGAGCAGCTGCCCGTTCGAGATGACCTGGTAGGCCGAGGCGGGTGAGCTGTACGAGGGCAGCGTCCACGACAGGCGCACGCTGGTGGGGCTCAGCGGGGCGGCGATCGGGCGGCTCGGCTGCGGCTGCACGATGTCGTTGCTGATGCGCACCTGGGTGACCGGCGACCGGGGGCCGCGCACGCCGTAGCGGTCGACGGCGACCACGTAGACGGGATAGATCCTGGTCCCGATGGGGGTCGGGAGGTTGACCCAGCCCTCGGTGGGCCCCTGGAAGACGGCCCGGATGATCCCGTTGCCGCCGTCGTCCTGGTAGACCTCGTAGCAGGCCACGCCGTGATCGTCGGTCGCCGGCGCCCAGCGCAGGGACGCGCCGTTGAAGAACCACCAGACGACCACCGGTGCGCCCGGCGCGGTCGGCGGGGCGTTGACGGGCGGGTTCGTGGGGATCGGACCGGTCCGGCACACCAGCGGACCGGTGCTCCCGGTGGGCGACGGCGTCGGCGACGGCGCCGGGGCCGCGAGCAGAGCGGCGGTGAGTATCACAGCGGTGATCTGCATGGACCCGATCGTCCGGACCGGCCGGGCACCCCGTCAACGCGCGGGGCGTCGCGGCCCGGCCCGCAGCAGGTGGCCGGTGAAAGGTTCAGAAACCGAACGAGAAATGGTCTCGCGTATCACACCTGGATACCGAAGGGCGACACAGCGCGAAATCCACCCGGCGCTGGGGAGAGACTGGAGCGCGCCAACGGGAGCGGTGCGCCCACAGGGGAGGGGCCCCGCCGGTGACTGGGGAGGGGCACATGAGGATCGGGCGGCGCGCGTCCACCCTCGGCGCCGGCGTTCTCGCGGTGGCCATCGGCGCCGCCCTCCCCTTGGTCATGGCCGAGGCCGCCATGGCCGCCGACTGCGACCGGGGCGGCCTGCTGCCGGGGGTGACCGACACGCTGTGCAAGGTCGTCGACGGCGCGACCGACGTCGTCGACGACGTGACCAAGGGCGGGCTCGGCGACGTCACCGACACGGTCGACAAGGTCGTCGGCGGGGTGACCGGCAGCGACGACTCGAAGTCGTCGTCGGCTCCCGGGCAGAACAAGGACTCCGGCAAGCCGGAGAAGGACCAGGAGAAGGAGTCGTCGACCGGCGTCGAGACCGGGACGAGCGACGGCGGTTCCGTGGACGTCTGCGCGTCCTCCTGCGGCCACAGCCCGGCGCCCACGCTCGACGCCGAGCCGGTGCGGGTGAAGCCCAGCGACCCCGCCGAGTCCACCGAGCCCGCAACGAGCGGCCGGCGCGACGACCGCAGGGAGCGGCGGCCGGAGCCCCGCCCCCAGTTCGTCACCTCGGGCGAGCCGATCACCGCCTCGCCCGAGCCCACGCCCCCGCCGGTCGCCGAGCCCGAGCCGGTCCGCGTCGACGAGGTCGCCCCGCCGCTGCTCTGGCCGGGCCAGCTCATCCCCGAGCTCATGAGCGACACCCGCAAGGTGCCGGTGCGGCCGAGGCAGGCCTACGACCCGGTCGCGACCGGGCTGACGACGCTGCTGCTGGTGTCGGCGGTGCTGGCCGCGCGGGTCGCCTGGCTCAAGCGGGCCAGGAAGGAAGAGCTGGAGGCGATGTGCCCGGAGTCGCTGCCGCTCTCCGGGCTCCCGACGGCGTCGCGACGGCGTCAGCGCATCGCCTAGAACCGGCTAGGGCCTGTTTCGAAGTCGGGTCAGCCAGTCGTTGAGAGCGGCGATCTGGATGGTGGCCTCATAGCGGACGGCGAGTTTGTCGTAGCGAGTGGCAATGGCGCGGTGGCGTTTGAGCCGGTTGAT
>NZ_SZQA01000044.1 GCF_005233835.1 Herbidospora galbida
CGGCCGCGCTGCCCAGCGACGCGGCCTCGCCGGCCCCGTCGGGCACGCTTCCGGCCGTGACGCCCTCGGCCGCCGCCTCTCCGGCCGCCGCCTCTCCGGCCGCCAGCCCGGCGGGCCGGGCGGTCTCCAAGGCCCTCCAGGCGCCCTCGCCGACTGCGAGCGCCGAGGCGGGCCAGGGGAACCAGCAGCAGGGTGACCAGCAGCAGGGCAACCAGCAGGGCAACGGCAAGAAGAAGAACGCCGAGCCCAGCCCGGCCGCCTCGCCGCTCGTGACGACGCAGCCCTCGGCCGACCCGAACGCCGCCGCCGACCCGCTGGCGGGCCAGGACCTGTCGGGCATCGACCCGGCGGTCCTGCAGCAGTTCAAGGACCTCAAGTGCTCGGCCAACAACAAGGGCGCGGGCGTCCTCGACGACCCGAACAAGCAGTTCGCCGCGTGTGACGAGAGCGGGACCGCGAAGTACATCCTCGACGTGGCCGCGGTCCAGGGTTCGGAGATCAGCACCGCCTCGTCCGGCGTGCGCCAGGACACCGGCGAGTGGGTCGTCAACCTCGACTTCAAGAGCGCCGGCGCCACGAAGTGGTCCGAGCTCACCAACAAGACCTTCAACAGCCAGCCGCCGCGCAACCAGATCGGCGCGGTGCTCGACGGCGTGGTCGTCACGGCCCCGGTCTCCAACGGCCGCATCACCGGCGGCAAGACCGAGATCTCGGGCAGCTTCACCTCGCAGACGGCGACCGAACTGGCCGACCAGCTCAAGTACGGCGCGCTGCCGCTGAAGTTCAAGGTCAGCTCGACCGTGTCGGTCTCCTCGACCCTCGGCGCCGACCAGCTGCGCGGCGGTCTGATCGCGGGCGGCATCGGCCTCGTGATCGTCATGCTCTACCTGCTGCTCTACTACCGCGGCCTCGGCGTGGTCGGCATCGCCAGCCTCGTGGTCGCGACGATCGTCACCTACCTGTCGGTGGTGGTGCTCAGCGCCAACGCGGGCTTCCGCCTGTCGCTGCCGCACATCATCGGCCTGGTGGTCTCGATCGGCATCACCGCCGACTCCTTCATCGTCTACTTCGAACGCATCCGAGACGAGATGAAGGAGGGCCGGCGCAGCCTGCGCACGGCCGTCGAGGTGGCCTGGAAGCGGGCCCGCCGCACGATCCTCGTGGCCGACGCGGTCATGTTCATCGCGGCCCTGGTGCTCTACTTCCTGGCCGTGGGTGACGTCGCCGGCTTCGCGTTCGCGATGGGCCTGACGACCGTCATCGACATCGTGGTGGTGTTCCTCTTCACCAAGCCGCTCATGTCGCTGGTGGCGCGCATGCAGTTCTTCGCCAAGGGCCACCCGCTGTCCGGACTCGACGCCGAGCGCATGGCGCGCACCGAGTCGTCGTCCACCTCGACCCTCCAGGAGGCGTGATGGCCGCCGGCCTCGCGCGCCGCCTCTACCGCGGCGACATCGACATCGACTTCGTCGGTAAGCGCAAGCTCTGGTACGGCCTGTCGCTCGCGCTGCTGATCATCTCGATCGCGGGTCTGTTCATCAAGCCGCTCAACCTGGGCGTCGAGTTCACCGGCGGTTCGGTCTTCGACTTCACCCGCACGCCCGGCTCGTCCATCGAGCAGGTGCGTGAGGTGGTCGGCTCGGCCGGTCCGCACCAGGTGATCGTCCAGGAGGCCGGGCCCAACTGGCGGGTGACCACCGAGAGCCTGGAGGGCTCCGAGGTCACCAAGGTCCAGGAGACGGTCGCCAGTGAGTACAAGATCGAGCCCAACGACGTCAGCACCCAGGTCATCGGGGCGACGTGGGGTGGTGAGGTCTCGACCAAGGCCTGGATCGGCCTGATCGTCTTCATGGTCGCGATCATGCTCTACCTGAGCATGGCGTTCGAGTGGCGGATGGCGCTGGCGGCGATCGTCGCGCTGATCCACGACCTCGTGATCACGGCGGGCGTCTACGCCTGGTCGGGCTTCGAGGTCACCCCGGCGACCATGCTGGGCTTCCTGACCATCCTCGGTTATTCGCTCTACGACGCGGTCGTCGTGTTCGACATGATCAAGGAGGTCACGACCCCGCTGAAGACGTCGGCGAAGATGACCTACACCCAGGCGGCCAACAACGCCCTCAGCCACACCCTGATCCGGTCGCTGAACACCTCGCTGGTGGCGATCCTGCCGGTGGCGGCGATCCTGTTCATCGGGACCACGCTGCTCGGCGCGGGTGTGCTGAAGGACCTGTCGCTGGCCCTCTTCGTCGGAATGCTCGTCGGAACCTACTCCTCCCTGTGCGTGGCGACGCCGATCCTGGTGTCCCTCAAGGAGCGCGAACCGCAGTGGATCGCCCTCGCCAAGCGGGTGGCCCAGCGCGAGGCCTCCGAGGCCAAGCAGGCCTCCGCGAAGGAGAAGAAGGAGCACGCCAAGAAGTAGCAAAAGCGTGAAGACGCCCCGCGGGCACCCGGGAAGATCGGGAGCCCGCGGGGCGTTCGTTTGTGTAGGCAGGTTCCGGGCGCGAGACGCAGCCGGCCTTCGGCCGTCCGCGTCTCGGTGTCTATTGGGCAGGTTCCGGGCGCGAGACGCAGCCGGCCTTCGGCCGTCCGCGTCTCGGTGTCTATTGGGCAGGTTCCGGGCGCGAGACGCAGCCGGCCTTCGGCCGTCCGCGTCTCGCTTTGAGTAGCCATTAAAGTTGGCAGGTGACCGAGTGGATCTCGCTGATCAGGGACATTCCCGACTATCCGCAGCCTGGCATCCTGTTCAAGGACATCACCCCCCTGCTGGCCGACCCGGCCGCGTTCACCGCGGTCGTCGACGACCTGGCTGAGGGGTTCTCCTTCGACAAGGTGGTCGGCATCGAGGCCAGGGGTTTCATCCTGGCCGCTCCCGTGGCCCTCAGAAGGGGCGCGGGTTTCGTTCCGGTACGCAAGAAGGGCAAACTGCCCGCCGAGACGCTTGAGGCGTCCTACGATCTGGAATACGGCTCTGCGACGATCGAGGTCCACGCCGACGCGTTCGCCCCCGGCGAGCGGGTCCTGGTGGTCGACGACGTCCTGGCCACCGGCGGCACCGCGGCCGCCGCGGTCGACCTGGTGCGGCGCGCGGGCGCCGAAGTGGTGGCCGTGACCTTTCTGATGGAGCTGTCCTTCCTCCCCGGTAGGGAGAGGCTGCCCGGTCTCGACGTCAGAGCTTTGGTTACCGTTTGACCTACACTGAGTGATCTGGACTCGAATGTGAGGAGTCTGAGTGCCCCGTGATGTGGCCTCCGGCAACGCGCCCGTCGAATCGCCTGGCGCGCCGGTTCCCGATGTGCCCGCCGAGGCGGCGCCCCCGGAGAAGGGGACGGCCGTCCGACGCAGGCTGGGCCGGTTCGGGGGGCAGTGGGGTGCGATGAACCCCGTCCTCGAGCCCCTGTTCAAGACGGTCCGGGCCACGCACCCCAAGGCCGATCTCCGGCTGATCGAGCGCGCCTACGAGACGGCGGCCTACCACCACCGCGACCAGAAGCGGAAGAGCGGCGACCCCTACATCACCCATCCGCTGGCCGTGGCGACCATCCTGGCCGAGCTGGGCACCGACGACGAGACCCTCTGCGCGGCGCTCCTCCACGACACCGTTGAGGACACCGCCTACGGCCTCGACGAGCTGCGCGCCGACTTCGGCGAGAACATCGCGCTGCTCGTCGACGGCGTGACCAAGCTCGACAAGGTCAAGTTCGGCGACGCCGCGCAGGCCGAGACGGTCCGCAAGATGGTCGTGGCGATGAGCCGCGACATCCGCGTGCTGGTCATCAAGCTGGCCGACCGGCTCCACAACATGCGCACCATGCGCTACATGCCCGAGCACAAGCGGCAGCAGAAGTCCCGCGAGACGCTGGAGATCTTCGCGCCGCTGGCCCACCGCCTGGGCATGAACACGATCAAGTGGGAGCTGGAGGACCTCGCGTTCACCATGCTCTTCCCCAAGCGCTACGACGAGATCGCCCGCATGGTCTCCGAGCGGGCCCCCCGGCGCGACCTGTTCCTGCAGGAAGTGATCGAGAACGTCCACTCCGACCTGCGGGAGCAGAAGATCCGGGCGACCGTGAAGGGCCGCCCGAAGCACTACTACTCGATCTACCAGAAGATGATCGCCAAGGGTGTCGCCTTCGACGACATCTACGACCTGGTGGGCATCCGGGTGCTGGTCGACACGGTCCGCGACTGCTACGCCGCGCTCGGAACGATCCACGCCCGGTGGAACCCGGTGCCCGGCCGGTTCAAAGACTACATAGCGATGCCCAAGTTCAACATGTACCAGTCGTTGCACACGACGGTCATCGGGCCCGAGGGCAAGCCGGTCGAGCTGCAGATCCGCACCCGCGCGATGCACCACCGCGCCGAATACGGCGTCGCCGCCCACTGGAAGTACAAGGAGGAGATGGTCGCCTCCAACCCGGGTGGCAAGGTCAAGGACGTCAACGACATGGCGTGGCTGCGCCAGCTGCTCGACTGGCAGAAGGAGACCTCCGACCCGGGCGAGTTCCTCGAGTCGCTGCGGTTCGACCTGTCGGTCTCCGAGGTGTTCGTCTTCACCCCGCGCGGCCAGGTCATCGCGCTGCCCGACGGCGCCACCCCGGTCGACTTCGCCTACGCCGTCCACACCGAGGTCGGCCACCGCTGCATCGGGGCCCGGGTCAACGGGCGGCTGGTGCCGCTGGAGTCGCGCCTGGGCAACGGCGACACCGTCGAGATCTTCACCTCGAAGTCGCCCGACGCGGGGCCCTCGCGCGACTGGCTGAAGTTCGTCAAGTCGGGCCGGGCCCGCAACAAGATCCGCCAGTGGTTCTCCAAGGAGCGCCGCGAGACCGCGATCGAGGCCGGCAAGGAGGCCATCGGGCGGGCGATGCGCAAGCAGGGCCTGCCGCTCCAGCGGCTCATGTCGGGGGAGGCGCTGCTGGCCCTGGCCCGCGATCTCCACTATCCCGACGTCTCGGCGCTCTACGCGGCGGTGGGCGAGGGCCACATCGCGGCCCAGTCGGTCGTCCAGAAGCTCGTACAGGCCCTGGGAGGGGTCGAGGGGGCCGAGGAGGACATCGCCGAGGCGGCGCTGCCCACGCAGCTCAAGGGGCGTCCCAGGGCCGGCACCAACGCCGGTGTCATGGTGGCGGGGGACCCCGACGTGTGGGTACGGCTGTCGCGGTGCTGCACGCCCGTCCCGGGCGACGACATCACCGGCTTCGTGACCCGCGGCCACGGCGTCTCGGTGCACCGGGTCGACTGCGCCAACGTGGGCCAGCTCCAGGAGCAGCCCGAGCGGCTCGTCGAGGTGGCCTGGTCGCCCGGCGACGACTCGGTGTTCCTGGTGGCCATCCAGGTCGAGGCGCTCGACCGGCCCCGGCTGCTGTCCGACGTGACCCGGACGCTGTCCGACCACCACGTCAACATCCTGTCGGCGTCGGTGACGACCTCACGCGACCGGGTGGCGGTCAGCAAGTTCACCTTCGAGATGGGCGACCCCAAGCACCTGGGCCACGTGCTCAAGGCCGTGCGCAACATCCCGGGCGTCTACGACGTCTACCGGGTGACCAGCGGCGCCTGACCGGAAGGGTCAGGCGCCGCCGGCGCCACCTCAGGAGAACTCGGCGAGCGTACGCTCGGCCTCTTCGAGCCAGGAGCGGCGGGCGGCGATGCCCTCCTCGGCCTCCTTGGCCTGCTTGCTGCCCGGCTGGGCCTTGGCCAGCCGGGTCTCCAGCTGCTCGATCGAGCGGCGGAGCTGGTTCACCGTGTCCTGCGCACGCGCGCGGGCCTCGGGGTTGGAGCGCTTCCACTCCGCCTCTTCGGCCTTGCGGACCGCGTCGTCGATCTTCCGCAGGCCGCCCTCGAGCCGGTCGCGCTGCTCGCGCGGCACCGGGCCGACGGTCTCCCACCGCTCGACCAGGGCCCGGAGCTGACCGCGCGCCGCGCGGACGTCGGTCACCGGGAGGATCTTCTCCGCCTCGACGAGCAGCAGCTCCTTGGCGTCGGCGTTGGCCGCGAACGACGCGTCGCGCTCGGCGAACACCGTCGAGCGGGCCTGGAAGAACTGGTCCTGGGCGCCCTTGAAGCGGTTCCAGAGCTCGTCTTCGACCTCGCGGGAGGCCCGGCCGGCCGCCTTCCAGCGACGCATCAGCTCGCGGTAGGCCGCGGCCGTGGCGTTCCAGTCGGTCGAGGCCGACAGTTCCTCGGCCTCGGTCACGATGCGCTCCTTGGCGGAACGCACCTGGTCGCGCTGCTCGTCGAGCGAGGAGAAGTAGGCCTTGCGGCGCTTGGCGAAGGCCGTGCGGGCCGTGGACAGGCGCTTCCACAGCGCCGCCTCGGTCGCGCGGTCGATCCGCTCGGCGGCCTTCCACTCCTCGACGAGCTGGCGCAGCCGCTCGCCGCCGGACTTCCAGTGAGTGGCGTCCTCGGCGATGCGCTCGGCCTCGCCGACGATCCGCTCCTTGATCTCCTTGGCCTGGCCGCGGGCGACCTCGCGGGCCGCCTTCACTTCCTCGCGGCGCTTGCCGACCATCTCGGAGAGGGCCTGGAGCCGGTTGTTCAGAGAGTCGAGGTCACCGACCGCGTTCGCACCGGTGATCGCCTCGCGCAGCTTCAGGATGCCGGCCTCCGCCTGGGCGGGCGGCAGGTCGGTGCCCTTCACCCGCTGTTCGAGCAGCTGGACCTGACCGGCCAGCTCGTCGAACTTGCGGTGGAAGTAGGCCAGCGCCTCTTCCGGTTCCCCGGCCTGCCAGGACCCGACGGCCCGTTCTCCCTCAGCCGTACGCACGTAGACGGTGCCGTCGTCGTCTACCCGGCCCCACGGGTCGGTGGTCACCGTGTCCTCCCGCACTCGAATCAGCCTCCAGGGCGTTTAGCCCTTGGTTGTATTACGTCAGCTCTTGCCGGTAATTGTCACGTCTTTGATTTCGACAGCCTGCTTCGGCGTACCGTCGCCGCCGCCGCCCTCGACGCCCGCCTTGGCCACCTTGTCGACGAGGTCCAGGCCCTTGGTGATCGTGCCGAAGGGCGTGTACGAGTCGGGCAGGGTGTCGGTCTCGTCGCCGTAGACGATGAAGAACTGGCTGCCGTTGGTGTTCGGGCCGCTGTTGGCCATGGCCAGCACGCCCCGCTTGTAGCTGGCGCCCTCGAGGTTCTCGTCGACGAAGCGGTAGCCGGGGCCGCCGCTGCCCGAGGCCGTCGGGTCGCCGCACTGGAGCACCTTGATGCCCTCGGTGGTGAGGCGGTGGCACTTCGTGTTGTCGAAGTAGCCCTTGCTCGCCAGGTGGGTGAACGAGCCGACCGTGCACGGCGCCTTCGCGCCGTCGAGGTCGGCCTCGATGACGCCCAGGTTGGTGTCGATCTTCATGACCGCCGGCGCCGCCGCGACCTTGGGATCGGGCTTGCCGACGTCCTTGGCCCCGCCCGCCGGGTCGCTCACGTAGTCGCACCTGCCGGTGCCCTTGTCGAAGGGCAGGGGCTCCGCGGGGGCCGCCGCCGCGCTCTCGGCCGGATTGGCCGAGGCCGACGCCGCCGCGGTGGCCGGGTCGGCGTCGTCGCCGCCGCCCGTCAGGAAGATCGCCGCCGCCACGATGCCCGCGATGACGACCACGACACCGGCGGTGGTCCCGATGGCGGCGTTGCGCTTCGCGACACGCTCACGTTGGATACGCGCGGCCTGCTGGCGCTCGTGGTGTTCGCGCGCGAGTTGCTTCTGCCGGTCCTTCCCGGTGACCACTTCGTCCTCCCGACTGTCCAAGAATGACTATTGAGGTGGGCGAATCGTATCGGCACACGGGTATTGGTTCGCAGCCCGCCGACCCGCACCGGTACCCTTCGGTTACATTCGCTCGCTCAATCCTTTGAGACATCGAGGCCGCTCCGTTGTTGATCGCAGGGTTCCCAGCCGGGTCGTTCCAGACCAACTGCTACGTCGTCGCGCCCGCCGCGGGCGAAGAGTGCGTGGTCGTCGACCCAGGTCAGAACGCTGAAGACGGCCTCGACGAGCTGATCCGCGAGCACCGGCTGAAGCCGGTCGCGGTGGTCCTGACCCACGGGCACATCGACCACATGTGGTCGGTCGGTCCGGTTTGCGGAGCTCGTGAAATTCCTGCCTGGATTCATCCCGATGATCGGGTTCTGCTGAGCGATCCGGGCCGTGGATTCGGCGCGATGAGCAAACAGTTGTTCGGGGGGCTGGAGTTCAGCGAGCCCGACGACGTCCGCGAGCTCGCCGACGGCGCCGTCCTGGAGCTGGCCGGCCTCGAGCTGGTCGTCGACCACCGGCCGGGCCATACCGGGGGGTCTGTGACCTTCAGGCTCGACGACGAACACGTGTTGTTCAGCGGCGACCTGTTGTTCAGAGACTCCATCGGCCGCACCGATCTGCCCGGCGGCGACCACCAGGCCATGCTCGGCAGTCTCGCCAAGACGTTGACACTGCCGGACGAAACGGTGGTTCTCCCCGGTCACGGACCCCAGACGACCATCGGCCGCGAGCGCGCCAGCAACCCGTTCCTGAAAGATCTGGAGCATGGGGCGCCCGGCCCGAACCGAGGACTGTGATGACCTTCCAGGCGCCCAAGGGCGTTAGCGAATACGCGCCGCCCCGTTCGGCGGCGTTCCGGCGGGCGATCGACACCTTCGCCGCCGCGGTGACCAAGGCCGGTTACGGCTACCTCGAACTCCCGGTGTTCGAGGACACCCAGCTCTACGCGCGCGGCGTCGGCGAGTCGACCGACGTCGTGACCAAGGAGATGTACACCTTCGAGGACCGGGGCGGCCGATCGGTCACCCTGCGGCCCGAGTTCACGGCGGGCGTCCTGCGATCGGTGCTGGAAAACGGCCTGCACCACGGCCAGCTGCCCGCGAAGGTCTGGGCCGTCGGCCCCGCCTTCCGCTACGAGCGGCCCCAGGCCGGGCGCTACCGGCAGTTCTACCAGGTCGACCTTGAGGCGATCGGCAGCGACGACCCGCTGGTCGACGCCGAGACGATCGCCATCGCGTGGGACTGGTACCGGCAGCTGGGCCTCCAGCGGCTGACGCTGCTGCTGAACACGCTCGGCTGCGCCGAGTGCCGCCCCATCTACCGGGCCGCGCTGCAGGACTTCCTGCGCGCCCTCGACCTCGACGAGGCCACCCGCGCCCGCGTCGAGATCAACCCGCTGCGCGTCCTCGACGACAAGCGGCCCGAGGTGAAGGCCCAGCTCGAAGGGGCGCCGCTGGTCACCGACCACCTGTGCGCCGCCTGCAAGGCCCACCACGACCAGGTGCGCACCGCGCTGGCCGATCTGTCGATCCCGTGGACCGACAACCCGCGTCTGGTGCGCGGCCTCGACTACTACACCCGCACCACCTTCGAGTTCGACCACCCGCTGCTGGGGGCCCAGTCGGCCGTCGGCGGGGGCGGCCGCTACGACGGGCTCTCCGAGTCCATCGGCGGGCCGCCGCTGCCCGGCATCGGCTTCGGGCTCGGCCTCGACCGCACCGTGCTGGCCATGGAGGCCGAGCAGGTCGCCGCGGCCGCCGTCTCGACGGTCGACGTCTACGCCGTTCCCCTGGGCGAGGAAGCCCGGCGGCGCGCGTTCGCGCTGCTCGCCGAGCTGCGCCGGGCGGGGCTCGCGGCCGACATGGCCTACGGCTCCCGGGGGCTCAAGGGGTCCATGAAGGCGGCGTCGAAGTCGGGGGCCAGGTTCGCGCTGATCATCGGTGAGCGCGACCTGGAGGCGGGGGCCGTACAGCTGAAGGACCTGGAAACCGCTGAACAGACCGAGGTGTCCCTCGCCTCGATCGTCGACACCCTGAAAGGGAAACTCTTGTGATCCGCACCCACCAGGCCGGGACGTTGCGCCCCGAGCACGCCGGCCAACAGGTGACGCTGGCCGGATGGGTCGCCCGGCGACGTGACCACGGCGGCGTGGTCTTCATCGACCTGCGCGACTCCTCCGGCTCCGCCCAGGTCGTCTTCCGCGAGGAGGACGACGCCCACGGCCTGCGCTCCGAATACTGCGTGAAGGTCGTCGGAGAGGTCCGGGTGCGGCCCGAGGGCAACGAGAATCCCGACATCCCCACCGGCGGGATCGAGGTCGTGGCCACCGAGGTCGAGGTGCTGAGCGAGGCGGCCCCGCTGCCGTTCCCGATCGAGGGCGCCTCGGGCGTCTCCGAGGAGGCCCGGCTCAAGTACCGCTACCTCGACATCCGCCGCCAGCAGCTCGGCGACGCGCTGCGCATCCGGTCGAAGGCGACCTACCTGGTCAACGAGGTGATGAACGAGCGCGGGTTCGTCTACGTCGAGACGCCGAACCTGACCCGTTCGACCCCCGAGGGCGCCCGCGACTTCCTGGTGCCGGTACGGCTCCAGCCGGGCAACTGGTACGCCCTGCCGCAGTCGCCCCAGCTGTTCAAGCAGCTCCTCATGGTGGCCGGCCTGGAGCGCTACTACCAGCTGACCAAGTGCTTCCGCGACGAGGACCTGCGGGCCGACCGGCAGCCGGAGTTCACCCAGATCGACATCGAGATGTCGTTCGTCGACCAGGACGACGTCATGGAGCTCGGCGAGGCGATCATCGGCCGGGTGTGGAAGGAGACGCTCGGTTACGAGCTGCCCTCCCCGCTGCCCCACATGACCTACGCCGACGCCATGGCCCGCTTCGGCTCCGACAAGCCCGACCTGCGGTTCGGCTGCGAGCTGGTCGACCTGACCGACTACTTCAAGGACACCACCTTCCGGGTGTTCCAGAACGAGTACGTCGGCGCGGTGGTCATGCCGGGCGGCGCGTCGCAGACCCGCAAGGAGCTCGACGGCTGGCAGGAATGGGCCAAGTCGCGGGGCGCGCGCGGGCTCGCCTACGTGCTCGTCCAGGAAGACGGGTTCGGCGGCCCGGTGGCCAAGAACCTGTCCGAGACCGAGACCGCCGGGCTGCGCGCGGCGACCGGCGCCGAGGTCGGTGACGCGATCTTCTTCGCGGCCGGCGCCCGGCACGCCTCGCGTGAGCTGCTCGGCGCGGCCCGGCTGGAGATCGGCCGCCGCAAGGAGCTGATCGACGAGTCGCAGTGGTCGTTCCTGTGGGTCGTCGACGCGCCGATGTTCGAAGACGACGGCGAGGGCGGCTGGACGGCCGTCCACCACCCCTTCACCGGCCCCAAGCCCGAGTGGAACGACAACTTCCAAGACCACCCGGGCGAGGCCCTGGCCTACGCCTACGACATGGTCTGCAACGGCATGGAGATCGGCGGCGGCTCGATCCGAATCCACCGCGCCGAGATGCAGCAGCGGGTCTTCGACGTGCTGGGCATCTCCAAGGAGGAGGCCGAGAGCAAGTTCGGCTTCCTGCTGGAGGCGTTCAAGTACGGCCCGCCGCCGCACGGCGGCATCGCCTACGGCTGGGACCGGGTCTGCATGCTGCTGGCCGGCGGTGACTCGATCCGCGACGTCATCGCGTTCCCGAAGACGGCCTCCGGCTTCGACCCGCTGACCGCCGCGCCGACGCCGATCACCCCGGCGCAGCGCAAGGAGGCGGGCGTCGACGCCACGCCCAAGGCCTGACAAAGGAAGAGGCCGGTCCGCAACGGACCGGCCTTTTTCGTGCCCGCGCGCTTTACCGCACGCGTCCGACGGCGCCGAAGAAGCCGGCCTTGCGGGGGTCGGCGTCGGCCAGACCGCGGATCTCCGGTCGCCAGACCCCCACTTGGACGATTCCGGGCTCGAGCAGTTCCATGCCCTCGAAGTAGGCCGCGACCTGCGAGGAGGTGCGGGCCGTGATGTTCCCGCTGCTGGTCTGCCGGTACGTCTTGTACACGACCTCCTGCAGGTCGTCGTCGACCTCGCCCATGTGCCCGTGCGACATGACCAGATAGCTGCCCGGCACCATCGGCACCCGCAGTTCCCGCACGATCCGGGACGCCTCGTCGTCGTCGGGCACGAAGTGGACGATGGCCAGCAGCATGATCGCCACCGGCTGGGAGAAGTCGATCAGGGCCCGGACCTCGGGGTGGTCGAGGATGCCCTTGGGGTCGTGCAGGTCGGCCCGGACGACGGCGGTGTTGCGGTTCTTGGCCAGCAGGGCCCGCCCGTGGGCCAGCACGATGGGGTCGTTGTCGACGTAGACGACGCGGGCGTCGGGGGCGACCGCCTGGGCGACCTGGTGGGTGTTCTCACGGGTCGGCAGACCGGAGCCGATGTCGAGGAACTGCCGGATGCCCTGCGCCGCCAGCAGGCGGACGACCCGGGACAGGAACGCGCGGTTCTCCCGGGTGAAGTCGCGGACGTAGGGCATGCGGGCGAGGATCTCGTCGGCGGCTTCCCGGTCGGCGGCGAAGTTGTCCTTGCCGCCGAGGTAGTAGTCGTACATCCGGGCAACGCTGGGCTTGTGCGGGTCGATGACCCACGACGGTGCCGGCTCGTGCTCGGACAACGTGTCGCCTCCGGTCAGGGGATGCTCAAGTGGACACGAGACGTGTCCGGAATCTGGGTAAAGGATCGCCTTTCGCGAGATTCTAGAGGTTCTGATGGGATTCATGTCTCCAGAAACACCGAAGGGCGGGTCCTGATGGACCCGCCCTTCGACTGAAGCGTCTACCTGATCACGACGTTCTTGATCTCCACGCGCATCTTCGGCGCGTTGGAGCCGCCGTCGTCGGCCAGGATGTCGTCCTCGTTCTTGATGACACCCTCCTTGGCGATCTTGTCGACCACTTCCATGCCCTTGGTCACCACGCCGAACGGCGTGTACGCCGCCGGGAGCTGGGCCGCCTCGTCGCTGTAGGAGATGGCGAACTGGCTGCCGTTGGAGTTGGCCGCGTCGCCGCCCTGGGCCATGAAGACCACGCCGCGCGTGTAGGCCGGGCCGAGGTTCTCGTCGGGGAACAGGTAGCCGGGGCCGCCGGTGCCGTCGCTCTTGTTCTTGCCGTCGCCCTTGGCCTGCGGGTCACCGCACTGCAGCAGGTCGAGACCGTTGCTCTCGAGGTTGGTGAGCCGGTGGCAGACCGTGTTGTCGAAGTAGTTCTTCTGCGCCAGGAAGTAGAACGAGTTGACCGTGCACGGGGTCGACGCGGGGACCAGCTCGATGACGATGTCGCCCTGGTTGGTCTTGATCGTCATGTTCTTGGCGTTCAGCGCCGCCTTCACCGGCTTGGCCGGGGGCATGCCCACGAACTTGGCGGGGGCGCCGGAGTCGTCCTTGCGGTATTCGCACTTGACGGTTCTCGGGTCGACCGGCGTCGGGGGAGCGGTCGGCTGGTCGGGCAGCGTGGAGGGGATCGACGTGATCGACGGCGCGGCCGACGGAGGAGGCGTCTCCTCGCCTTGAGCGGCCGTGTTGCTGTCCGCGCTGCTGCAGCCCGTCACCGCGAAGAGCGAGAGGATCACTGCACCGACCCCCAACCGGACGCGACGGGCCTGGCCCAGGGCCAGGGGTTTCTGCCGATTCGTGTGGGTCACTGCGTTGCCTTCCCTTTATTCGTCCATTGCTGAAGTTTCGCGTCACTCTATCCGTGATCGTGTTTGCTTCGCGTAAGCCCAGTCCCACGGGCCCCATACGTAACGATCTTGCCTTCGTGAGGGCTGGGATTAGCATTGTGGGGGTGCCTAGCAGGTCATACCTCCGGTTTCCGCACATCCATCGTGATCTTCTGACGTTCGTCGCGGAGGACGACGTGTGGATCGCTCCGCTCGACGGCGGGCGGGCCTGGCGTCTGACGGTCGAGCAGGTGGGCGCCGCCCATCCCCGGCTGTCGCCCGACGGCGCCATGGTGGCCTGGCAGGGCGGGCGGATCCCCGCCGACGTCCACGTCGCGCCGGTCGACGGCGGCGGGATCGAGCAGCTCACCCACTGGGGCGGCAACGGCGCGCGGGTGCACGGCTGGCTCGACGCCCGCACCGTGATCGCCGGCAGCTCCCACGACCAGCCCTTCGCGCACTGGACGTGGGCGCGCACGGTGCCGCTCGACGGCGGACCGGGGGAGCGGCTGCCCTACGGCCCGGTCAGCGACCTCGACCTGCGCGACGGGCGGACCCTGCTGCTGACCGCCTCGGCCGGGCACGACCCCGCCCACTGGAAGCGCTACCGAGGCGGCGGCATGGGCCGCCTGTGGCTCGACGGCCGCCGCCTGCTGGCCGGCCACGAGGGCCAGCTCGCCGCGCCGATGCTGGTCGGCGGCCGGATCGTGTTCCTCTCCGACCACGAGGGGACCGGCAACCTCTATTCGGTCCGGTACGACGGAGGCGACCTCCGCAAGCACACCGACCACCAGGACTTCTACGCCCGCCAGGCGGCCACCGACGGAACCCGGATCGTCTACGCCCGGGCGGGCAGCCTGTGGCTGCTGCCCGGCCTCGACGCCGAGCCGCAGCCGCTGGAGGTGCGCCTCGGCGGCGCGGGGCGGGGACGCCAGCCCTTCTGGGCCAGCCCCCACCCCGAAGACGCCGCCTGCGACACCACCGGCCGGGCCAGCGCCGTCGAGGTGGGCGGCGCCGTCCACTGGGTGACCCACGAAGACGGGCCGGTCCGGCTCCTGTCCGGGCGCGGCCGGGCCCGGCTGCCCATCGTGCTGGGCCGGTTCGAACGCGCCGACGACGCCGAGCCCGACGACCTGGGCAAACGGGTGAACGGCCCGGCCGCGTGGGTGACCGACGCCGACGGGGAGGACGCCATCGAGCTGGGCATGCCCGGCAGCCCCACCCGGACCGTCGCCGCCGGCGAGCTGGGCCAGGTCGAGGAGATGGAGGCCGCCCCCGACGGCTCGGTGATCGCGGTCGCCTCCCACGACGGCCGCCTGCTCCTGGTCGACCCGGAGACCGGCACCGTCACCGAGCTCACCCGGACCGACCACGGCGTGATCAGCGACCTCGGGTTCGACCCGCGCTCCCAGTGGCTCGTGTGGTGCCACCCGGTGTCGCGCGGCTACGCCATCCGGATGGCCCGGCTCCAGCGGCCCGGCACGCCGGAGGACGACCCCGACTCGGGCGCGGAGGTGACCGAGACCCCCGCCCCGGAGACCCCGGCGACCGAGATCGTGCACGTCACCGACGGCCGGTTCACCGACATGTCGCCCGCCTTCACCGGCGACGGCCGCAACCTGGTCTTCCTGTCGCTGCGCGGGTTCGAGATGATCCGCGACTCCCACAGCTTCGACCTGGTGATCACCCACGGCACCCGCCCCTACCTGCTGCCGCTCGCGGCGGGCGCGCCCTCGCCGTTCGCCCCCTCGGTGGAGGGCAAGTCGGCCGACGGCGGCGACGGCGGCGACGGGCCCGTCACCGTCGACCTGGCCGGGCTCGACGGGCGGATCGTGCCGCTGCCCGTGCCGGACGCCCACTACTGGGCGCTGCGTCCGGTCAAGGGCGGGCTGGTCTGGTGCCGCGGCGCGACCGGCGAGCCGACCGTGCTCGAACGGTTCGACCTGGACAAGCGCAAGACCGAGGAGCTCGCCACCGACGTCCACTTCTTCTCCGTCAGCGGAGACGGCTCGCGGATCGTGGTCCGCGACGCCTCGGAGCTACGGGTGATCTCGGCGACGAGCAAGAACGGCGACGGCGTGACCGTCGACCTCGAACGCGTCAGGGTGCGGATCGACCCCGGCCGGCGCTGGCGGCAGGCCTACGCCGAGGCCGGGCGCATCATGCGCGACCACTTCTGGGTGAGCGACATGGCGGGGGTCGACTGGCCGGAGGTGCTGGAGACCTACCGGCCCTGGCTCGACCGGGTCGGCGGCCCGGAGGACTTCGCCGACCTGGTCAGGGAGGTCGTCGGGGAGCTCGGCGCCTCCCACGCCTACGTGCACGCCGCCCGGCACCACTGGCGCAGCCCCACCGGCCAGCTGGGCGCCGACATCGGGCCCGACACCGACGGCCTGTGGCGGGTCCGGCGGATCTTCCCCGCCGAGCTCTCCGACACCGCCGCCCGCTCGCCGCTCCAGGGATCCGGGGTGCGGGCCGGCGACGCGATCCTGGCCGTCGACGGCGTGCCGGTCGACCCGGTGACCGGGCCCGCGCCGCTGCTCTGGGCCGCCTACGGGCACCCCGTCGAGCTGACCGTGGAGTCGGGCGCCCGCGTCTTCCGCGTCGCCGTGGTGCCGCTGGTCAACGACCGGCGGCTGCGCTACCACTCCTGGGTGGCCGACCGCCGCCGGCTGGTCCGCCGCCTGTCGGACGGGCGGATCGGCTACCTGCACGTGCCCGACATGGACCGGGCGGGCTGGGCGCAGCTGCACCGCGACCTGTCCCACGAGCTCGCCAAGGACGCCGTGATCGTCGACGTGCGCGCCAACCAGGGCGGCAACACCTCCCAGCTGGTGGTGGAGAAGCTCTCCCGCCGCATCGTCGGCTGGAAGCTGTCGCGCCGGGAGGAGCCGAGGAGCTACCCCATGGACGCCCCGCGCGGGCCCGTCGTGGTGCTGTGCGACGAGGAGACCTCCTCCGACGGCGACATCATCACCGCCGCCGTCCAGGCCCTCGGCCTCGGCCCCGTCATCGGGACCCGGAC
This sequence comes from Herbidospora galbida, assembly GCF_005233835.1. GTDB lineage: Bacteria > Actinomycetota > Actinomycetes > Streptosporangiales > Streptosporangiaceae > Herbidospora > Herbidospora galbida. The sequence continues at coordinate 16,464 of NZ_SZQA01000044.1, forward strand.
GTGGGGCGGCGTCATCGGCATCAGGGGCGTCTACCGGCTGGCCGACGGCACCCGGATGCGGGTGCCGGGATTCGCCCACTGGAGCGAGAACTACGGCTGGGAGCTGGAGAACCGGGGCGCGACGCCCGACGAGGAGGTGCTGATCACCCCCGCCGACTGGGCCCGCGGTGCCGACCCGCAGCTCGACGCCGCGGTGCGGCACGCCCTGCGGGCGATGGAGGGCCGCCCGGTCAGCGTGCCGCCCGACCCGGCCACCCGCCCCTTCCGGGGCCGGGTCAGGAGCTGACGGCTCTCATCCCGTTCTCAGATCCATCTGGGAACCTGCGCGTGATCGCTCGGGTATGAGTGGATGACGAAGGAGATGTCCCCCGCATGTTCGATTCCGTTTTCGGCCTTCCCCTGCATCCGCTGGTCGTGCACGCCGCAGTGGTCTTCACCCCGCTCCTGGCCGCCGTCGCGGTCGCCTACGCCGTGCTGCCCCGGTTCCGGGCCCGCCTCGACTGGGCCCTGGTGCTGCTGGCCGTCGCGGCGCCGATCAGCGTGTTCGTCGCCCGGATGAGCGGGGAGGCGCTGAAGGAGTCGCGCTACGGCGGCCAGGCGCCCGCGCCGGTCGCCGAGCACGAGTCGTTCGCCCTCCCGCTGCTGCTGACCTCGATCGCCCTCGCGGTCGTCGCGCTGGCGCTGGTCTGGGCGGTCTCCAAGGGTCGGGGCCGGACGCTGACCACCGTGCTCTCGGTCCTGGCCGTGGCGGGCGCGCTCGCCGTCACCTTCTACGTCGTGCGCGCCGGGCACACCGGGGCCACCGCCGTCTGGGGCCTAGGCTAGGGGTTTGTGGAGAGCCTGTTCGATTCGGCCGCACGGGACAATACGCCCGAACCCCTCGCCGTGCGCATGCGCCCGCGCACCCTCGACGAGGTCATCGGCCAGCGCCACCTGCTCGGCTCCGGCACCCCCCTGCGGCGGCTGGTCGAGAGCGAGGCCCCCATGTCGCTGTTCCTGTGGGGGCCGCCCGGCACCGGCAAGACCACGCTGGCCTACGTCGTGTCCAACGTCACCAAACGGCGGTTCGTCGAGGTCTCGGCCGTCTCGGCGGGGGTCAAGGACGTCCGTACGGCCATCGAGAACGCCCGCCGCGAACTGGGCATGAGCGGGCGGCAGACCGTCCTGTTCGTCGACGAGGTCCACCGGTTCAACAAGGCCCAGCAGGACGCGCTGCTCCCGGCGGTGGAGAACCGCTGGGTCACCTTCATCGGCGCCACCACCGAGAACCCCTTCTTCTCCGTCATCTCGCCGCTGCTGTCCCGCTCGCTGCTGCTGACCCTCGAGTCGCTCACCGACGACGACGTCGGCGCCGTCCTCGACCGCGCCGCGGCCGACGAACGCGGCCTGAACGGCACGGTGACGCTCCGGCCGGAGGCCAGGGAGCAGCTGGTCAGGCTGGCCGGGGGAGACGCCCGGCGGTCGCTGACCTACCTGGAGGCCGCCGCCCTCCTGGCCGACGACGTCACCGTCGAGGTGGTCGAGAAGGCCGTCGACAAGGCCGCCGTCCGCTACGACCGCCAGGGCGACCAGCACTACGACGTCATCAGCGCCTTCATCAAGAGCATGCGCGGCTCCGACGCCGACGCCGCCCTCCACTACCTGGCCCGCATGGTCGAGGCGGGGGAGGACCCCCGCTTCATCGCCCGCCGGATCGTGATCTTCGCCTCCGAGGACGTCGGCATGGCCGACCCGACCGCCCTCCAGGTGGCCGTGGCCGCCGCCCAGGCCGTCGACTTCATCGGCCTGCCCGAGGGCCGCATCAACCTGGCCCAGGCGGTCATCCACTGCGCTCTGGCGCCCAAGTCGAACGCCGTCGTGAAGGCCATCGGCGCCGCCCAGGCCGACGTCAGGGCCGGGCACATCGGGCAGGTCCCGGCCCACCTGCGCGACGCCCACTACCCGGGCGCGAAGAAATTGGGGCACGGGGAGGCGTACCGCTACCCCCACGACTTCGACCACGGCGTGGTGCGCCAGGACTACGCGCCCGAGGAGCTGCGCGACCGGCGCTACTACGAGCCCACCACCCACGGCGCCGAGGCCCCGGTGGCCGAACGCTGGGCCCGGCTGCGTACCTTCCTCCGTGGAGGGAAAGAGGGCTGACCTCGAAACCGCGATAGGGTTTCTGCCATTCAACGCAGGGGCCCCGCGGAGCGAGACGCGGACTGCCGAAGGCAGGCTGTGGCTCGCGCTGTGGATCTGCCCCATGAGGAGGGTTCGCCCATGCTCACCGCCGGAGAGGTCGCAGGCCTGATCGTCGCCACGTTCTGGGCGATCCTCGTCTGCTTCCTGGCCTACGTGCTGATCAAGCTGGCGCGGCTGCTGACCGCCACCACCAAGGTCGTCAACGAGCTGGGCGACAAGGTGGTGCCCCTCCTGAACGAGGTCAGCTACACCGTCAGCGAGACGAACCGGCAGCTCGTCGCGGTGGAGGCCATCGCCTCCAACGTGAAAGAGGTCAGCGACGACGTCGCGAAGATCACCGGGCTCGCCTCTACGGTCGTGACCGGCCCGATCATCAAGGTCTCCTCGTTCGCCCACGGCCTCCGCCACGCCCTGTCGCGGCGCGGCCGGCGCCGGGCCGTGGAGCGCCGGCCGTGATCCGCCGCCTCTTCTACATGACGCTGGGCGCCTCGCTGGCGGTCTGGGTCATGCGCAAACTGGAGTCACTGAGGCCCGAGCACGTCGCCAGGCGCACCGCCCACCAGGTGCGCGACTTCGCCGACGACGTGCGCGCCATGGCGGCGAACAGGGAAAACGAGTTGCGAGCCCAGCACGGGCTCGGAACAGTCGGACATATCACCAACGACGTAAAGGACGGCCGCTGAAATGGAGTCGGCAGAGATCGTACGCCGCTTCCTGCGCTTCTTCGAAGAGCGCGGGCACACCGTCGTGCCCTCGGCCAGCCTGGTCGCAGAGGACCCGACGCTGCTGCTGGTCAACGCGGGCATGGTCCCGTTCAAGCCCTACTTCCTCGGGCAGCAGAAGCCGCCCTACAAGCGGGCCGCCAGCGCGCAGAAGGTCATCCGCACCCTCGACATCGACGAGGTCGGCAAGACCACGCGGCACGCCAGCTTCTTCCAGATGCTCGGCAACTTCTCGTTCGGCGACTACTTCAAGGAGCAGGCGATCCCCTTCGCGTGGGAGCTGCTCACCAACCCGGTCGCCGCGGGCGGCTTCGGGTTCCCCGAAGAGAAGATGTGGGTCACGGTCTACCTCGACGACGACGAGGCGATCGAGATCTGGAAGCGGGCCGGCGTCCCGGCCGAGCGCATCCAGCGCCGCGACCTGGCCGACAACTACTGGCACATGGGCGTCCCCGGCCCCGGCGGCCCCTGCTCGGAGATCTACTTCGACCGGGGTCCCGAATACGGCCGCGAGGGCGGTCCCGTCGCCGACGAGACCCGCTATCTCGAGGTGTGGAACAACGTCTTCATGCAGTACACGCTCGGCACGGTCCGCTCGAAGATCGACTTCGACGTGGTCGGCGAGCTGCCCGCCAAGAGCGTCGACACGGGCATGGGCCTGGAGCGCATGGCGGCGATCCTGCAGGGCGTCGACAACATCTACGAGATCGACACCACATACAAGATCCTCAGCCGCGCGGCCGAGCTGACCGGCACCCGCTACGGCGCCGACGGCCGCAACGACGTGTCGCTCCGCGTCATCGCCGACCACCTGCGGGCGGGCGTCATGCTCGTCGGCGACGGCGTGCTGCCCTCCAACGAGGGCCGGGGCTACGTGCTGCGCCGCATGCTCCGCCGCGCGATCCGCAACCTGCGCCTGCTGGGCTCGGGCGAGGAGCGCTACATGCACGAGCTCACCGCCACCACCATCGGCACGATGGGCGAGCAGTACCACGACCTGATCGCCGACGCGGCGCAGATCCACGGCGTGATCGACGCCGAGGAGGCCTCCTTCCTGGGCACCCTGCGCACCGGCACGACGATCTTCGACACCGCGGTCAGCGCGACGAAGAAGGCCGGCGCGAGAGTGCTGGCGGGCGACAAGGCCTTCCAGCTCCACGACACCTACGGCTTCCCCATCGACCTGACCCTGGAGATGGCGGCCGAGCAGGGCCTCCAGGTCGACGAAGAGGGCTTCAAGCGCCTCATGGCCGAGCAGAAGGCCAACGCCAAGGCCGACGCGAAGGCGAAGAAGACCGGCAACGCCGACATCTCCGTCTTCGGTGAGCTGCTGGAGAAGGCCGGCAAGGTCGAGTTCCTCGGCTACGACCACCTGACCACCGACACCGAGATCGCCGGCATCATCGTCGACGGCTCGCCGGTTCCGGTCGCGGGTGCGGGCACCACCGTCGAGGTCGTGCTGCTGCGCACCCCGTTCTACGCCGAGGGCGGCGGCCAGCTCGCCGACCAGGGCGTCATCAAGGTCGAGAACGGCGAGATCGAGGTCGTCGACGTGCAGTCGCCGATCGCGGGCCTGGTCGTCCACCGCGGCAAGGTCACCTCCGGCGAGGTCACGGTCGGCGACGCCGCCCACGCGGCGATCGACATCGACCGCCGCCGGTCGATCTCGCGCAGCCACACCGCGACCCACCTGGTCCACCGCGGCTTCCGCAACGCGCTCGGAGAGACTGCCGCGCAGGCCGGTTCGGAGAACTCGCCGGGCCGCTTCCGGTTCGACTTCACCTCGGCCGGCGCGGTGCCCGTCAGCGTGCTGCGCGACGTCGAAGACGAGGTCAACGCGACCCTGATCGACGACCTCAAGGTCAACGTCCTGCACACCTCGCAGGCCGAGGCGCGCAAGATGGGCGCCCTGGCCCTGTTCGGCGAGAAGTACGGCGACGTCGTGCGCATCGTCGAGGTCGGCGACTACTCGCGCGAGCTCTGCGGCGGCACCCACGTCGCCAGTTCGGGCCAGCTCGGCCTGATCAAGGTGCTCGGCGAGTCGTCCATCGGCGCCGGGGTGCGCCGCGTGGAGGCCCTGGTGGGTCTCGACGCGTTCCGCCACCTGGCCCGGGAGAGCGTGCTGGTCTCCCAGCTCAGCGGGGCGCTCAAGGCGCGTCCCGAGGAGCTGCCCGAGCGGGTCGACGGCATCGTCACCCGGCTGCGCAACGCCGAGAAGGAGCTGGAGAAACTCCGGTCGGCGCAGGTGCTCGCGGTGGCCGGTGAGCTCGCCTCCGGGGCCTCGGACATCCAGGGCGTTTCCGTCGTAACGCACCGCGCGCCTGCTGGAACCACCCCCGATGACCTGCGTAAACTCGCTCTCGATGTGCGCGGCCGGTTCCCCGGTGATCGCGCCGCGGTGGTCGTCGTCGCCGGTGTCCCCTCGGACCGTCCCGTCGTGGTCGCCGCTGTCAACGAGGCGGGACGCGACCGAGGGCTGAAGGCGGGCCGTCTGGTAGGAGTCGCCGCCAAGGCACTTGGGGGTGGCGGTGGCGGCAAGGACGATGTCGCGCAGGGCGGGGGGACGAACGCGGGCGCTGTCGACGACGCGCTGCGTGCGGTCATCGAGGCGATCAACTCCAGCCTGTGACGACGTGAGACGTGGCACGCGACTCGGCGTCGACGCCGGGTCGGTCCGCATCGGCGTGGCCCGCAGCGACCCTTCGGGGCTGCTGGCCACGCCGGTCGAGACGGTGAAGCGCGGCAAGGGCGATCTCGACCGCCTCGCCGCGCTCGTCGCCGAACACGAGGTCGTCGAGGTCGTCGTCGGCCTCCCCACCTCCCTGTCGGGCCGGGAGTCCCACGCGGCCGGAGCCGCCCGCGAGTTCGCGGCGGCGCTGGCCGCCCGGGTCGCGCCGGTCCCGGTCCGCCTCTACGACGAGCGCCTGACCACCGTGACCGCGCAGGCCAACCTGCGCCAGAGCGGCCGCAAGGCCAAGAACCAGCGCGACGTCATCGACCAGGCGGCGGCCGTGGTGCTGCTCCAGGCCGCCCTCGACGGCGAGCGCGCGTCAGGCAAACCACCAGGTCATCCCCTCGACCCACCCCCCGGTGGAGAAACGAGTCCCGGGACCGACCGGTGAGCCCGCAGGAGTGGGACACGTTCCTGCTTGCCGGTGAGGCCGAACCCGTCGACCACGAGGTCCGCCGCAACCGCACCCGGAAGATCGTCTACGCCGGGCTGGCCGCCGTGGCGACCGCCGGGATCGTCGGCCTCTACACGCTGGTCCGCCCGTTCCTGGTGCCCGACGACTTCGAGGGCGCCGGGACCGGCCCGGTCGTGGTCCGCATCAGCGCCGGGGAGAGCGCGGTCCAGATCGCCGAGACGCTGGCCAAGGCGGGCGTGGTGGCCAGTTCGGGGGCGTTCGTCCGCGAGGTGGAGGCCCGCGCCAAGTCGGGCAGCCTCCGTCCGGGGGACTACCGGCTGAACAAGGGCATGGCCGCCTCGATCGCGCTCGACCGGCTGCTCGACCGCGACTCGCGGGTGTCCCGGCGGGTGACCATCCCCGAAGGGCTGCGCGCCAGGGAGGTGTACGTCCGCCTCTCGGCCGCCTCCGGCTTCCCGGTCGCCGAGTTCGAGAAGGCGGCGGCGCAGCCGGCCACGCTCGGCCTGCCGGCCTATGCCAAGTCGGTCGAGGGCTTCCTGTTCCCGGCGACCTACGAGGTCGAGCCGACGAGCACCGCCAAGAGCCTGCTGCGCGACATGGCCGCCCAGTTCGGCCGGGTCGCCGACCGCCTCGGGCTGGAGTCGCGCGAGGGTATGACGCCGCTCGACGTGGTGACCACGGCCAGCATCGTGCAGGCCGAGGGCGGGCGTGACGACGACTATCCCAAGATCGCTAGAGTGATCTACAACCGCCTCAAAAAGGGCGGGCGCCTGGAAATGGACTCGACGACCATGTACGGCCTCGGCAAGTACGGCATCGCCGCGACCATCGACGAGACCCGCGACGAGTCCCCATACAACACCTATCGGATCGATGGTCTACCGCCCGGCCCGATCGGAAACCCCGGTGAGCAGGCACTTCGGGCGGCCTTGAAGCCAGCGAAGGGTGATTGGTACTGGTTTGTCACGACAGATCCAGGCCGTAGAATCACCAAATTCACTGACAACGAAGGCGAGTTCGTGAAATATCGGGAAGAGCTGAACAGGTACCTCGGGACGAACTAGGCCGAACGATGACCGACGGTCCGCGTGTCGGGCCGAGATCCATACCGAAGCTTGATCCCCCCTCGGTTTGGCGCATCGCTTGACGCGAGGCCAGTCCTACCGAGAGATTGGCCACCGCACTATGAACGACCTCGACATGGACTCTTTGCTCGGCGCCTCCGACGAGGGGGGGTCGCGGCGTTCCCGTAAACAGCAGAGCCGCAGCCGGCGCCGCAGGCGGCGCACCAGGCGCAAGGGCGCCGCCGCGTCCGTGATCGCGATAGTGATCATCGTTGGCATCCTGGGCGGCGGCGGCTATCTGGGCTACAAGTGGGTCAGCGACGCCGTGACGGCCGACGACTACACCGGCTCGGGCACGGGTGAAGTGGTCATCGAGATCGAAGAGGGCGCCACCGCCGGAGACGTCGCCGCCGAACTGGAGAAGGAGGACGTCGTGGCCAGCGCCCGCGCCTTCATCCAGGCCGTCGACGCGGCCGGCAAGGGTGGTTCGCTCCAGCCCGGCCACTACGCGATGAAGAAGCAGATGTCGGCCGCGGCCGCCGTCGGGCTGCTCGACCCCGAGAAGCGCCTGCGTGACAGCCTGACCATCCCCGAGGGCTACCGCGCCACCCGCGTCTACGACACCCTCGCCGAGGCGACCGGCATCCCCGCCAAGGAGTTCGCCAACGCGGCCAAGGGCGACATCGGCCTGCCGTCCTACGCCAAGGGCAAGGCCGAGGGCTTCCTGTTCCCGGCCACCTACGAGCTGCCGCCGAACATCACCGCCGGCGAGATCCTGACCCGGATGACCGACCGCTTCAACGAGACCGCCGAGAAGTTCGACCTGAACGCCGAGGCCAGGCGGCTGGGCTTCACCCCGATGCAGATCATGACCATCGCGAGCATCGTGCAGGCCGAGTCGGGCACGCCCGACGACATGGGCAAGGTGGCCCGGGTCATCTACAACCGGCTGGCGCTCAACCCGCCGATGAAGCTCCAGATGGACTCCACGACCATGTACGCCCTCAACAAGTACGGCATCGCGGCCACGTTCGAGGAGATCAAGAGCAAGTCGCCGTACAACACCTACTACGTCGACGGCCTGCCGCCCGGCCCGATCGCCAACCCCGGCGACCACGCCATCGAGGCCGCGCTGAAGCCGACCAAGGGCGACTGGCTCTTCTTCGTGACCACCGACCCGAAGAACGGCATCACCGAGTTCACCGCCAGCGCGACCGAGTTCGAGCGGCTGCGGGCCAAGTTCAACGCCACCCAGAATTGACCCCGTGAACAAGAGAGCAGCCGTCCTCGGCTTCCCGGTCGTCCACTCGCTGTCGCCCTACCTCCACCGGGCGGCCTACGCCGAACTGGGCCTGACCGGCTGGCGCTACGACGCGATCGAGTGCCGGGAAGAGGAACTGGCCGGGTTCGTCGGCGGCCTCGGCCCCGAGTGGGCCGGGCTGTCGCTGACCATGCCGCTCAAGCGGGTGGTGTTCCCGCTGCTCGACACGGTCACGCCGCTGGCGGTCGAGGTCGGCGCGGCCAACACGGTGATCTTCCGGGACGGCGCCCGGCACGGCGCCAACACCGACGTGCACGGCATCGTCGCGGCCCTGGCCGAGGCCGGGGTCCCGGCGCCCTCCAGCGCGGTCGTCCTCGGCGGCGGCGCCACCGCCGCCTCCGCGCTGGCCGCCCTGCGCGAACTGGGCCTGCGCGAGGCGACCCTGGTGGTCCGCGACCCCCGCCGGGCGGGGGAGACCCTGGAGGTGGCCGACCGGCTGGGAATGTCGGTGGCCACCCGGGCGTTCCATGAAGTCGACGCAGACGTGGATCTGCTGATCTCCACACTGCCCTCGGGCGCCGCCGACGACGTCGCCGGCGAGGCCGCGCGGGCACGGGCGGTCTTCGACGTCGTCTACTCGCCGTGGCCGACCGCGCTGGCGCAGGCCGTGCGGAAGGAGGGCGGGACGATCGTCGGGGGGTTCTCGATGCTGCTGCACCAGGCGGTGCGGCAGGTCGAGCTGATGACCGGACGGTCGCCGGCGCCGGTGGAGGCCATGCGATCCGCGGGTGAGTCGGCGTTGTAAACGTGCTAAACTCATGAACCGATCGGTCCGGCACGTGCCGGACGCGCAAGCGGAGGTCCTCCTCCCACCTGATCAGCCGCGAGGCAGACGGGTTCAAGGATCACAATCGAGTTTTCGGACTCAGTGGCCCCGCATGCGTGACGTGCCGGGGTCTATTCGTGTTTCCGGCACGGTCGAGCACACAGGCGAAGGTCCCTTGGAGGTCCCATCAGCACCGAGCCCCGCATCAACGATCGTATTCGTGTCCCCGAGGTCCGCCTCGTCGGCCCGAACGGCGAGCAGGTCGGCATCGTCTCCATCCACGATGCTCTGAAGCTCGCCCAGGAGGCCGACCTCGACCTCGTCGAGGTCGCGGCGACGGCACGCCCGCCCGTCTGCAAGCTCATGGACTACGGCAAGTTCAAGTACGAGTCGGCCATGAAGGCGCGCGAAGCCCGCCGCAACCAGGCACACACGATCATCAAGGAGATCAAGCTCCGGCCGAAGATCGACCCGCACGACTACGAGACCAAGAAGGGTCACGTCGTGCGCTTCCTCAAGGCGGGGGACAAGGTCAAGGTCACGATCATGTTCCGTGGACGTGAGCAGTCCCGTCCCGAACTGGGCTTCCGGCTCCTGCAGCGGCTCGCTGAGGATGTCACCGAGCTGGGCTTCGTGGAGTCTCAGCCCAAGCAGGACGGCCGAAACATGATCATGGTGATCGGCCCGCACAAGAAGAAAGCCGAGGCCAAGGCCGAAAAGGCGGCGGCCCGGGCGACCCGCGACGACGACTCGGTGGCCGACACGGTCGCCGCCGAGGAATAAAAGGCGCTGCGCGGACGCAGAGACTGGGAGCCCGTTTTTCGCGGCTCTTGCGAGTCAGGAACGCCGGTTACCCGGCCCCCTCGCGGGGTCGGGAGATCGGCTTGGAACAACGAGGGAGAGACGGCTGAGATGCCGAAGATGAAGACGCACAGTGGTGCGAAGAAGCGCTTCCGGGTCACCGGCTCCGGCAAGATCGTTCGCCGCCGGGCCAACCGCAAGCACCTTTTCGAGCACAAGCCGTCCACCCGCACGCGCAGGCTTGAGAACGACGTGGTCATGTCCGACGCGGACACCAAGAAGATCAAGAAGCTGCTCGCTAAGTAACGACCCCCGGGGAGAAGAACAACATGGCACGCGTGAAGCGGGCGCTCAACGCCAAGAAGAAGCGCAGGGTCGTCCTCGAGCGGGCGAGCGGTTACCGGGGTCAGCGGTCGCGTCTGTACCGCAAGGCCAAGGAGCAGATGCTCCACTCGATGACCTATGCGTACGCCCACCGCAAGGACAAGAAGGGCGCGTTCCGCCGCCTCTGGATCCAGCGGATCAACGCCGCTGCGCGGCAGAACGGCATGACCTACAACCGGCTCATCCAGGGTCTGCGCCTGGCCGGCATCGAGGTCGACCGCAAGATCCTCGCCGATCTCGCGGTGAACGACTCGCAGACCTTCGCCACGCTGGTCGAGGCCGCCAAGAAGGCGCTCCCGTCCGACGTGAACGCTCCGGTCGCCTAAGCGATCGTCTGCTTTCGGAAGGGCTCACCGTCCTGGTGGGCCCTTCTTCTCATGTCGGAGGGGAACGTGACCGAGTGACCGAGCTGACCAATCCCAAGTCTCCGCGGGTCAAAGCCGCTCGAAGGCTGACCAAGCGGGCTTTCCGCGACCGCGACCGGGCCTTCCTCGCCGAGGGGCCGCAGGCGGTGCGGGAGGCGCTGGCGCTGCCCGGCGTCACGGTGGAGCTGTTCGCCACCGCCGAGGCCGAGACCCGGCACGCCGACATCGTCGGCGCGGCCGTGAGCGCCGGGGTGCCGGTGTTCCGGGCCAGCGGCGAGGTGATGGCCGAGCTCGCCCAGACGGTCACCCCGCAGGGGCTGATGGCGGTGTGCAGGTTCGTCCACGTGCCCCTCTCTTCGGTCGGGGAGACCCGGCTGGTGGCGGTGCTGGCGCACGTCCGCGATCCCGGCAACGCCGGCACCGTGCTGCGCACGGCCGACGCCGCCGGAGCCGACGCGGTGGTGTTCACCGACGCGTCCGTCGACCCCTACAACGGCAAGTGCGTACGGGCCAGCGCGGGCAGCCTCTTCCACCTGCCCGTCGTGACGGGGCTGCCGGTCGACAAGGCCGTCGCCGCGTTGAAGGACCGCGGCCTGCGGATCCTGGCCGCCGACGGCACCGGCAAGGCCACCCTCGACGACGTCGACCTCGCGGCCCCCACGGCCTGGGTGTTCGGCAACGAGGCGTGGGGCCTGCCGCCCGAGGTGCTGGCCCTGGCCGACGAGGTCGTCCGGGTGCCGATCTACGGCCGCGCCGAGAGCCTGAACCTGGCCACCGCCGCCGCGGTGTGTCTGTACGCCAGCGCGCGAGTTCTCCGGCAGATCTGACATTCCGTGTAATAGGTGCGTACCCGGTCGGTGACGGGCTGCCGAAGGGCTCTGGAAACCCGCTATTGTCGGCGGAGACGGCTCGCGGAGCACGGCTGGAGGGGTCCTTTGCGCGGCGAGAACACCCATGGACGGGTCGCCGACCCGTCGAGTGTGATCGCCATCGACGCCCTTCCCGACGGCGTCGTCGTGGTCGACGGCGACGGCGTCGTGGTGGCCGTGAACAAGGCGGCCGAACGCCTGACCGGGCTGCACCGCAAGACGTCCCCCGGGCGTCACGTGGGCGACGTGCTCCCGTTGCGCGACGCCGAGGGGCGCGACTGGTGGAAGTGGCTCGACCCCCGGGGCGGCCTGTCCATCCGGTCCCGCCAGGTCGAACTCCCGCTTCAGCTCGACGGCCGCGACCTGCTGGTCACGGCGGCCTTCGTGCGCATGCCCGCGCGAGCCGGCCGGGTGATCCGCGTGGTGATCACCCTGCGCGACGCCGCGGCGCGCCGCCGCCTGGAGCGCAGCCGGGCCGACCTCGTCTCGACCGTGGCCCACGAGCTGCGCTCGCCGCTGACCAGCGTGAAGGGCTTCACCGCCACGCTGCTGGCCAAGTGGGACCGGTTCAACGACGCCCAGAAGCTCGTCATGCTCCAGACGGTCAACTCCGACGCCGACCGGGTGACCCGGCTGATCACCGAACTGCTCGACGTCTCCCGCATCGAGTCGGGGCGGCTGGAGATCCGGCGGCAGGTCGTCGACATCCCCGCCCGCGCGCGGCGCATCATCGCCGGCCGCGTGGCCGCCGGTGAGTCCGAAGACCGGTTCTCCCTCACGGTGACGGGCGACCTCCCGGAGATGTGGCTCGACCAGGACAAGATGGATCAAATCCTCGGCAACCTGGTCGAAAACGCGGTGCGACACGGCGGCGGTAAGGTGACAATCGTCGTAGAGCCCGTCGAATGGGGAGTGGCCGTGTCCGTGCGTGACCAGGGTGAGGGTGTCAAACCCGAGCTGGCCTCGCGCGTCTTCCGCCAGTTCTGGCGCGGCAACGACCGCCGCCGCGGCGGCACCGGCCTCGGCCTCTTCATCGTGAAGGGCCTCGTGGAGGCCCACGGCGGCACCATCACCGTCGAACGCGCCCCCGGCGGCGGCGCGGAATTCCGATTTATCATGCCCACCGGGCAACCCGACTTCGCATAAACGGCGAGGCCGCCCGGTGGGCTTCCCCGGCTGAGAGCCCTATGGGCGCTCATTCCGTCTACTCCCGAATGTGGCCCGACATGGGATAACCCCGCCCAACGGCGAAATGTGGCCAGACCTGCGGCCAAGCGCGCCGGTGGGCGACGAAGGAGCCCGCCGGGTCCAGAGCGCTTGGCCCGCCGCGCCGGAGGCGCGGCCATTGAACACAGCTAATACAATCAGGGGCCGCCATTCCGGCCCTGGATACGGAGTTCCCTTGTCTGATTACGACCCGGTCGAGGTGACACCGCTGCACGCCGACGAGCTGGCGCGCGCGGAGGCCGATGCCCTCGCCGCCATCTCCTCGGCCGCGGATCTCGACGAACTGAAGCAGGTCAGGCTGGCCCACGCCGGTGACCGGTCCCCGATCGCGCTGGCCAACCGGGAGATCGGCGCGCTGCCGCCTGCCGCCCGTGCCGAGGCCGGCAAGCGGATCGGCGCCGCCCGCAAGGCCGTCGGCGAGGCGCTGGCCGTCCGCCAGACCGAGCTCGAGGCCGAGCGCGACGCCCGGGTGCTGGTTGAGGAGACCGTCGACGTCACCCTCCCGTGGGACCGTGCGCCGCGCGGGGCCCGCCACCCGCTGACCACGCTCCAGGAGCGGATCGCCGACTGCTTCGTGGCCATGGGCTACGAGGTCGCCGAGGGCCCCGAGCTGGAGGCCGAGTGGTTCAACTTCGACGCGCTGAACATCGCGCCCGACCACCCGGCCCGCTCCGACCACGACACCTTCTTCGTCGAGTCGGTCAAGTCGGGCAAGGTGCTGCGCACCCAGACCTCGCCGGTCCAGATCCGCGCCCTGCTGGAGCGCCCGCTGCCGGTCTACGTCATCTCGCCCGGCAAGGTGTTCCGCACCGACGAGCTCGACGCCACCCACACCCCGGTGTTCCACCAGGTCGAGGGCCTCGCGATCGACAAGGGCCTGACGATGGCCCACCTGAAGGGCACGCTCGACCGGTTCGCCGAGGTCATGTTCGGCGAGGGCATCTCGACCCGGTTCCGGCCCAACTACTTCCCGTTCACCGAGCCGTCGGCCGAGATGGACCTGCGCTGCTTCGTCTGCCGCGGCGCGTCGTCCGTGCCGGGCAACCCGCCGTGCCGGACCTGCAAGTCCGAGGGCTGGATCGAGTGGGGCGGCTGCGGCATGGTCAACCCGCGGGTGCTGATCGCCTGCGGCGTCGACCCCTCGGTCTACTCGGGGTTCGCGTTCGGCATGGGCATCGAGCGCACCCTGATGTTCCGTCACAACGCAGAAGACATGCGCGACATGGTCGAAGGCGACATCCGCTTCACCCTGCCGTTCGGAATGGAGGTCTGATGAAGGTCCCGCTTTCGTGGCTGCGGGAGTACGTCGATCTCCCGCCCGTCACCGCGCACGAGATCGCCGACAAGCTCACCGCCGCCGGTCTCAAGCTGGAGGCCATCGCCTCCCACGGTCACGACCTGAAGAACGTCGTCGTGGGCCAGGTCATCGAGATCGAGGAGCTGACCGGCTTCAAGAAGCCGATCCGCCACTGCCTGGTCGACGTCGGCGAGGCCGAGCCACGTGAGATCGTCTGCGGCGCGACCAACTTCGCCGTCGGCGCGGTCGTCCCGGTCGCGCTGCCCGGCGCGGTCCTGCCGGGCGGCTTCGAGATCGCCTCACGCAAGACCTACGGCCGCCTGTCCGACGGCATGATCTGCTCCGAGGCCGAGCTCGGCATCGCCGAGTCCTCGCCCGGCATCCTGCTGCTGCCCGCCGACACCCCCCTTGGGGCCGACGTCGTGGAGCTGCTGGGCCTGCGTGACGACGTACTGGAACTGGAGATCACCCCCGACTGCGGCTACGCGCTGTCGATCCGTGGCGTGGCCCGCGAGGCGGCGACCGCGTTCGGCGTGCCGTTCCGCGACCCGGCCGCGCTGGAGCTCCCGGCCACCGACGGGGTCACCCACCCCGCCGAGATCGGCGACCCGACGGCCTGCGACCGGTTCGTGCTGCGCGCGGTGTCGGGGTTCGACCCGTCCGCCGAGTCGCCGCTGTGGATGCGGGTGCGGCTCACGCGGGCCGGCATGCGGCCGGTCTCGCTGGCCGTCGACGTCACCAACTACGTGATGCTGGAGCTCGGCCAGCCGCTCCACGCGTTCGACAGGAACACTATCCAGGGCGGCATCGTGGTGCGCCGCGCCCTGCCGGGCGAGCGCCTGGAGACCCTCGACCACGTCACCCGTGACCTGGCCGAAGACGACATCCTGATCACCGACGACTCGGGCGCGATCGGCCTGGCCGGCACCATGGGCGGCCTGTCGACCGAGATCTCCGACTCGACGACCGACATCGTCATCGAGGCGGCCCACTTCTCGGCCACCGGCGTGGCCCGCATGTCGCGGCGGCACAACCTGGTGTCCGAGGCGTCCAAGCGCTTCGAGCGCGGCGTCGACCGCGAGCTGCCGCTCGCGGCGTCGTGGCGCGCGGTGCAGCTCCTCACCGAGCTGGGCGACGGCGTGGCCGAGCCCGGGGTGACCCATGCGCAGGCCGACGTGGCCCCCGTGGCGATCACCATCCCGTCGGGCCACCCGGCGCGGGTCGCGGGCGTGCCCTACACCCGCGAGACCGTGGTCACCCGCCTGGAGCAGATCGGCTGCCGCGTCGTCGACGGCGTCGTCGAAGCCGCCGAGGGCGGTCGCGGCGTGGCCGCCACGGGCGTGGTGACCAGCGGCGACCTGGCCGCGAAGCTGGCCGTGAGCGGCGACGACCCGATCACGGTCTACCCGCCGAGCTGGCGCCCCGACCTGACCGACCCCAACGACCTGGCCGAAGAGGTCATCCGGCTGGAGGGCTACGACACGCTGCCCTCGATCCTGCCGGGCGCCCCGGCGGGCGCGGGCCTGACCGAGACCCAGCGGCTGCGCCGCCGGGTCGGCCGTGCGCTGGCGCTGTCGGGCTACGTCGAGGTGCTGTCCTACCCGTTCATCGGCACCCGCGACCTCGACCACCTGCAGCTGCCCGCCGACGACGACCGCCGCCGGGCGACGCGGCTGGTCAACCCGCTCAGCGAAGACGAGCCGTTCATGCGGACGACGCTGCTGCCGGGCCTGCTCAAGACGCTGGTCCGCAACGTGGGGCGCGGCTTCACCGACCTGGCCCTGTTCGAGACCGGCCTGGTCTACCGCCCCGGCGCCGACGCCCCGGAGACCGCGCCGATCCTGACGGTGGAACGCCGCCCGACCGACGAGGAACTGGCGCTGTTCACCGCCGCCCTGCCCGAGCAGCCGGTCCGCGTCGCGGCCGTCCTGGCCGGGGAGTTCGAGCGGTCGGGCTGGTGGGGCCAGGGCCGCGCCGCGACCTGGGCCGACGCGATCGAGGCCGCCCGCGCGGTGGCCCGCGAGGCGGGCGTCACGTTGGATATCCGCGCTGACCAGCACGAGCCGTGGCACCCGGGCCGGTGCGCCGCGCTCTACGTCGGCGAGGTCCTCGTCGGCCACGCCGGCGAACTCCACCCGCGCGTGGTGGAGGCCTTCGGCCTGCCGAAGCGCACGGCGGCGATGGAGCTCGAACTGTCCCGCCTGGCCGCCCCGGCTCCGGCGCAGACCCCGTCGATCTCCGCCTACCCGGTGGCGACCCAGGACGTCGCGCTGATCGTCCCCGCCGACACCCCGGTGTCGTCGGTGGAGGCCGCCCTGCGCGACGGCGCCGGCGACCTGCTGGAGTCGGTCCGCCTCTTCGACGTGTACGAGGGCGCGCAGGCCGGCGAGGGCAACAAGTCCCTGGCCTACACGCTGCGCTTCCGCGCCACCGACCGGACCCTGACGGCCGACGAGATCGCCGCCGCCCGTGACGCGGCGGTCGAACTGGCCGCCGCCCAGGTCGGAGCCCGCCTGCGCGGAGTGTGAACCCGGCTGTGACGACGAAGGGGCGACGGGGGATTCCCCGTCGCCCCTTCTTGTCGTTTGGCACCCGGAGGAAGAAAAGAACTCCCGCGTGGAAGAGGTGTTCTCCCCGGATAGCAGGGAGCACTAAGTAGGCGCGAGGTCACCGGCCTACGATGTCCCGGCCAAGGGGAGGCAGGTGATTGTCGTGTCCGGAGACGGGCTCGTCGGCAGAGACGCCGACGTCAACGGGATCGAGGAGGCCTTCCGGCACACCCGCCTGGTCACCCTGACCGGGTCTCCCGGTGCCGGAAAGACCGCGCTCGCGAAGGTCGTCGCGGCCAGGCGCGGCGCGCGGGTGGTCGACGCCGACGCCGGGCCCTCTGCGCTGGCCGAGATCGGGGCGTCGGCAGACGGGCTCCTCGTCGTCGACGGCTGCGACCGGGAGCTGGAGCTGCTGGTGCCGTACATCGGGGTGATGCTGCAGCGGCAGCCGGGCCTGTCGGTGCTGGCGACCTGCCGCCAGTCGCTGGCGCTGCCGGGGGAGCGGGTGGTCGCGCTGCGCGAACTGGCCCCCGAGCACCGCGTCGAACTCCTCGACCGGCTGGGCGTGACGGCGCCGCCCGAGCTCCTGCGGCAGGTCGACGGGCTGCCGCTGACGCTGGTGCTGCTGGCGGCGGCGCTGAGACGAGGCGAGACCGAGGGTCCGCTGCTCGACCTGCTCTGGGACCCCGACCACGACGGCCCGCTGCGCCACGCCGCCATGCGGACCGCGATCGGCTGGAGTCACGAGCACTGCACGCCCGACGAACGGCTCGTCTGGGCCCGCGCCTCGGTGTTCGACGGTGGCTTCGACCTGGAGGCCGCGCAGGTCGTCTGCGGCGACGACGACGTGACCCCCGCCGTCGCCGCGCTGGTCGACAAGTCGCTCCTGGTGCGCTCGGAGACCACCGAGGGCGTGCGGTTCCACCTGCCCGCGACCGTCCGCGCCTTCGGCGCCGAGTGGCTCGGGAGGGCAGGTGAGCGAGAGGTGACCGAACACCTCCACTTTCGTCACTATCGCGCCCTCGCCCGGCGGGCCGAGGCCGAATGGCAGGGCGGGCAGCTGCGCTGGTACCGGCGCATGCGCCTGGAACGCGGCAACCTCGTCAAGGCCCTCGACTCCCGGCTGACCGACGCCGAGGGCGCCGACGACGCCCAGGACCTGGCCGGCACCCTGTGGTTCCTGTGGGCCTGCTGCGGTCTCCAGCGGGAGGGCGCCGAGCAGCTGGCCCGCGTCCGGCGGGCGGGCGGTTCCCCGGGCCCGGAACAGGACAAGGCGCTCTGGACCGCCGCCTGGCTGCATGCCGCGCTGGGCGACCCCGACGCGGCCGAAGAGGCCCTCTTCGCCTGTACGAACCAGGGCCCGCCCCGCCTGACCCAGGTCTCGGCGTGGGTGGCCGCCCAGCGGGGCGCCTACCCCGAGGCGCTGCGGCTGATCAGAGACGCCCGCGAGGGCCACCGCAGAGACGCCGACCTGTTCCCGGGCTTCCTGCCGAGCTACACGGTCATCGCCACGGCCCTGCTGCGCATGGGCGACCTGCCCGGCGCGGTACGGGTCCTCCGCGAGGGCCGCGAGCTGTGCGTGACGACCGGCGAGATCTGGACCCGCTCCCACCTCGACCACCTGCTCGCCCAGGCCGCCCTCCTCCGGGGCGACGTCCGGGGCGCCCTGACCTCGGCCCGCGACGCCCTGACGCTGGCCCGCCAGTTCGGCGACACCGCCGCGTCGGCGGCCGGGGTGGAACTGGTCGGCGTCCTCACCGGGAACGGCGCGCTGCTGGCGTCGGCCGACCTCGCGTGGGCAGGGATGGACGGGCTCCGGTCACCCGTCCTGACCGAGATCAGAGACCGCTCCCCGGCGACTGCCGACGCGCCCGGCCTCGGGCTCGACGACGCCGTCGACCTGGCCCTGACCGCAGACGAGCCGACCGGATGGGAGGCCTGATGACCGTCAACCTGCCTGCCGAGACCAGCAGCTTCATCGGGCGCAAGGACGAACTCGACCGGCTGGCCGGGCTGATGACCGAATCGCGCCTGGTGACGGTCACCGGGCCGCCCGGGGTCGGCAAGACCCGCATCGCGCTGCGGGCCGCCGCCGACTGCGCCGATGGCTATCCCGACGGGGCCTGGTTCGCCGAACTGTCCCCCGAGCAGGACGCCAACCTGCTGGCCAGCGTCGTGGCCCGGTCGCTGGGGCTGCGCGAGCAGTCGACCCGGCCCTACGAACAGGTGCTGGCCGAATACCTGGCCGGGAAGCGGCTGCTGCTCGTCCTGGACACCTGCGAACACCTCGTCGGCGCCTGCGCCGCCCTCGTCGACGGCCTGCTCGACGTGGCGCCAGGCCTGCAGGTGCTGGCGACCAGCAGGGTTCCCCTCGACGTACCGTCAGAGAAGATCTTGGAGGTCGCCCCCTTCGCCCGGCCCGAGCCCGAGTCCGACGACCTGCTCGGCTACGACGCGGTACGCCTGTTCGTCGAACGGGCACGCGACCGGGTCCCCGGCTGGCAGGCGGGCGACAGCGCGCTCATGGCGGTCGGACGCCTGTGCCGCCGCCTCGACGGCATCCCTCTCGGCATCGAGCTGGCCGCGGGCCACCTGCACGCCCTCTCGGCCGAGGAACTGGCCGACCGGCTCACCGACCCCTTCGACCTGCTGACCGCCGGATACCGGGGCGGCCCGGCCCGGCACCGGAGCTTCCGCACCGCCGTCGGGTGGAGCCACGAGCTGTGCACCCCGCAGGAACGGCTGCTCTGGGCCCGCCTGTCGGTGTTCGCCGGCTCGTTCGAGGAGAAGACCGCCCAGGCCGTCTGCGCCGACGACCGCCTGCCCGACGTGGGGCGGGTGCTGGCCGAACTGGTCCGCAAGTCGATCGTCGTCCGGAAGGGCGACCGGCACCGGCTGCTCGACGGCATCCGCGAATACGGCCGCGAGTGGCTGCGCGAACTCGGCGAGGAACGGGTGATGCGCACCGCCCACCTGGCCCACTACCGGATGATGGCCGCCCGCCTCGACCGCGAGTGGTACGGCCCCGACCAGCTCGCCTGGGCCGACTGGGCGGAGGCCGACCAGGCCGAGCTCCGCCTCGCGCTCGACTACGGGATCAGCCACGGCGGCACCGCCTGCCTCGACCTGGTCTCGTCGTGCTGGATCATCTGGGGCGCCCTCGGCCAGATGCGCGAGGGCCGCTACTTCGTCGAACGGGCGCTGGCCGCCGGCCCCCGCGAAGGCTCCTCCTACGCGCGGGCGCTGTGGGTACTCGGCTGGATCACTCTGTTCCAGGGCGACATGGGCCTGGCCGAACGCAGCTCCCAGCAGTCCCTCGCCGAGGCCCGCCGCATCGGCGACGTGGAGGCGATGGGCCACGCGCTGGTCCGGCTCGGGGGAGTGCGCCTGTTCAGCGGCGCCCCGCAGAAGGTCGAAGAGCTCATGCACGAGGCCCGCGCCCACCTGGCGGCGGCGGGCGCGGCCGACACGATCGACGACCTGGTGATGGACGGCGGCCAGGCCATGGCCTTCATCTTCCTCGGCGACCTCACCCGCGCCTGGGGCGTCCTCCAGGACATGCACGCGAAGTCACGGCGCAGGGGCGAGATCTGGATGCGCGCCTTCGGCGACCTGTTCCGATCGCAGCTGATGCTGGCCCGCGACGAGGTCCACGACGCCGACCTCGCCGGCCGCGAGTCACTGGCGGTGAAGTGGCGGCTGAACGACGTCCTCGGCGTCGCGATGGGCGCCGACCACCTGGCGACGGTGACGATGGCCAAGGGAGACGCCCGCTCGGCGGCCTGGATGCACGGCGCGGCCGAACGGCTGTGGCTGACGTTCGGCCTGACGGCGATGGGATCGGACGAACTCGCCGCCCCCCGGGTCGCGACGGCGGAACGGGCGCGGCTGGTGCTGGGTGACGAGGGATACGAGCGGGCCTTCGAGGAGGGGTTCGCGGCGTCGATGGAGGAGGTGCGCGAACGCCTGTCCTAACGGGAATGATTACGAACCAATTCCTGCAGCTCGTCCGTCAGTTCCTCGGCGATGTCGGCGGTACGAGAGATGACGAGGGACGATTCGAGGTAGGAGTCCAGGCCAGTGGTGAAGGGCGTCGATCCACCGGCAGTGGACCGAGGTACCCCGCCAACGGTGGAATAGAGGACGGCGGTCGGCACCAGTTTGGTCGGCGGAAGCGCGATTTTGACCAGGGTGTCGAAAAGAAGCCGCAACCGGGTTCGGACATCGGCCGGATCGAAGACGTATTCCGGCTTTTCCGCAGGAATCGATGTCCAGGCGAATCGGTGGCCGGTCGCCGTGAACGTGAGACCTCTTTGACCTTCCGCGCTCACGTCATCGGCCAGAGCCCATGCCGCGCCCAGGGAAAGTCCCGACTTCAATCCCCGCCTCTTGGTGAAAAGGGACGTCTCACATCCGATTTCGATGAGCCGATCAGGAAGGTTCGCACTCGGAGACGTCGCGATCGCGTTCTCGGTCGATACCGGGATGAGGTGGGCTTCCAGCCGAACCCCCCGGACGTCCCCGACGATCGCGGTCGCTCTCTCGCCCACCGCCACGTACTGCCGGTGCGGCAGCCAGGGAAGAGGCGCCGACGCCGCTCGTCCGGGGAATGCGGGCACGCCGGGAGACGGATCGGAACTGGGCGGGCCGGGGAAGGGCGGCGCGGAGGTGGGTTTCTGCCTTTCGGGCCGGACGCCGGCGAGGAGTTCCTTCAGGGCCGCGGACTCTTCGAGGTTCATCAGCCTGATCTGGATGATCGCGGCCAGCATGCCCTTGGGGTCGCACGGGCGGACCATGACGGGAATTATCTCCCGGTTCAGGCCGCGCGGATCGGCCGCGAACATCGCGGCCCATTCGGGGGCGGTGAAATCAGACGTGAGGTAGTCGGGCGAGAGGACCATGATCACGGATTTCGCCTTCTCGGTGGCCTCCTGCATTTTCAGCACGAAGTTCGCGCCGGCGCGGAAGTCCCATCGTTGAATGATGGTGGTGTAATCGGCGCTTTCGAGATGCCAGGCGATCCACTCGGCCCAGGCGAGATCCGCCTGGTTGTAGGAGATGAAGAAGTCTCGCTTTTCTTCGCCCACGGACATCTCTTTCCTTGCCGACCGGCCATCCTCACGCGGAATTCGCGTTCATGGTATCGCTCAGCAGGGCGACGGACGGCCGGCCAGTACGGCGTCCATTCCGGCCGCCCAGATGACCGATTTCGCGTACGCCTCTTCCAGCGACGCCACCCCGGGAAAGACAGGAGCGCCGGTGATCCCGCCGAGTTCCGGTGCGAGCACACTCACCTGATAATCGGACCCGTCGAAATAGGCGAACAGCGTGTACGCCCGGCCCCGGCTCGTCTGAAATGAATACATCCACCCCGGCGCCCCCGCGCGTTCGACGAACACCGTGTTGCGCGGCATGTGGGAGGCCGCGTGCCACGCCTCGCCCGCCCCCTGCACCCGGGAGAGCGGCTGGTCAGGGGGTGCGTCCCCGGTGAAGATCTCCCCTTCGCGCCCCACGGTGACGTCGTGCCTCTCCTGGAGCCGCATGAGATTCATCTGGCCTCTCCTCGAAGATTTCTGTCACGCTTGAACTGAGTTTGCCGGGCCAGTCAGGAACAGGGCCGGGTTGCCAGGTTGACTCCCGCGAACGGGCAACCCTCCAAAGGGGGCGTGATGACCTTCGGCGAGAAACTGCGCGGCTACCGCCATGGCGCGGGGAAATCGCTGAACGTCCTGGCGAGGGAGTCGAGCTGCTCGAAGTCCTATCTGAGCCGGCTCGAATCGGGTGAACGCCGCCCGAGCCCCGAGGTCGCCCGCCACCTCGACCTCCTGCTCAACGCGGGCGGCGCGCTGAAGGCCGCGGCCCGGGACGACCGTGAGCGGACCGCGAACCTGGTCGGCCCCGGGCGGGGCGTCGACGAGGCCGCCTACGGTGACGCGCTGCTCCGGTTGCGGGAACTCGGCCGCCGGCATTCGGCCCGGATGGTGCTGAACATGGTGCGCGGCATGGTCGCCGACCTCGACGACGACCGCGTGGCGGCGCACCTGACCGAATACGCCAGCTGGATGGCCCAGGAGTCCGGCGACTCCGCCGAAGCCCTCAACCTGATCACCGCCACCGCGACCCTGGCCCGCCGGGGCGCCGCCCGCGACCTGCAGGCCTACGCGCTGGTCCGGCGGGCCGAGCTCCTGCTCGCCGATCCGCGCCGGTCCGCCGAACTGGCCGCCGGGATCCGCGGTCACCGGGGCGTCGCCTCCCGCATCCGCGGCCTGGCCGCCCTGACCGAGGCGAAGGCGCTGGCGCTGACCGGCCCGGCCCGCGCGGCCGAGGCCGCCCTGGATGCGGGCGTCGTCCTGCTGTCGCGGGCGGACGCCGACCCCGGCCCCTTCCCGGTCGGCCCGTCGACGCTCGCCGACGAGGCGGTCGCCGCCGGCGGCTGGACCATGTTCGACCTGGGCCGCACCACTGACGCCGTCGCCCGGCTCGGCGCCGCGATCGACGGCTCCCCGCCCGACGGCCACCGCGCCCGCGGCCTGCTGGGCGCGCGGCTGGCCCGCGCCCACCTCGACCTGGGCGACCTGGAAGAGGCCGAGGCGGCCGTGCGCACCAGTCTCGCCATGGCCCGCCGCAGCGGCTCGGCCTCCACGCTCGCGGAACTCCGCCTGTTCGGCCAGGACCTGCGCCGCTGGCCGGGCCACCCGGTGGCCGACGGGCTCCGGGCCGAGGTGGCCGCCGGTCTGACGGCCCGCTGACGGCCCGTTGACGGCGGGTCAGCTCCGGACGATGCGCAGGTCCGCCACCGCCAGCACCGCCGGAAGGGTGCGCAGCGTCGAGCGGTCCTTGTCGCGGGCGTCCTCGGTCAGGTGCTCCCACGGCACGAGGTCGGGGTGCCGCCGCGCCCGGGGGTCGTGGACCGCGCCGGGGCGCCAGCCCGCCGCGACGCGGACCAGCATCCAGCGCACGTGTTCCATCCGGGCCAGCCGTTCGACCTCCCTGTCGGTCAGCACGGCGGGCGCCGCGTCGCGTCGCCGGGCCAGCCGGCAGCCGATGGCCGCCAGTTTGCGCGGGACGTCGCGCGCGTGGTTGCGGCTGTCGGCGCGCAGCAGGCGGGGCAGCCGGTCCCAGGTCACCAGAGACGCGTTGGTCGTCTCCTCGTCACCGGCGGCGCGGCGGGCGCGCAGGTAGTGGGCGTGGACGGCGCGGGCCAGGTCGTCGACGGTCGTCTCGCTCAGGAGGTCCGGCATCCATCCATCTTGGCCAAGAAATCACGCCGTCGCCCGCGCGACGCGTTGGGCTTCGGCGTGTTCGTCGGTGCGGGCGTCGTACCTGCGGAACTTCGGCAGGGTCGCGGCCATCGCCAGGACGCCGCCCATGCACAGCAGGCCGCCCGCGCCCAGGGAGAAGCGCGTCCCGCCGAGTTCGGCCATGGCGCTGGCGCGGGCGTTGCCCAGCATCGGGCCGGTCGAATAGGAGAGCAGTTCGATGCCGGCCAGGCGGCCCCGGTACTCGTCGGGGATGGTCTGGTTCCAGATCGTGCCCCGGAAGATGCCGCTGATCATGTCCGCGCCGCCCGCCAGGGTCAGGAAGACGATCATCAGCCAGATGTTCGGCATCACCGACGCCACCGCGACGGCCGCGCCCCACAGAAGGGCCGCGACGATGACCGCCAGGCCGTGGCGGTGGACGTGGGCCGTCCACCCCGAGGTCACCGAGGCCAGCACCGAGCCGATCCCCGCCGAGGCGTAGAGCAGGCCGAGGGCGATCTGCTCGTGTTCGCCGCCGAACTGCTCGGCCATGAAGGGGTAGAGCGCGTTCGACATGGCGAAGAACATGGCCGCGATGTCGACGACGTAGGTGCCCATCAGGTCGGGGCGGCGGACGGCGTACCTGACCCCCTCGACGAGCGAGGCCAGGGACGCCGGCTGGGTGACGGCCGCGCGGCGGGCCATCGGGGCCACCCGGAACAGCAGGACCAGCGAGACCAGGAACGTCAGCACGTTGATCCCGTACGACGGCGCCACGCCGAACGAGACGACGATCAGGCCGCCGAGGGCCGGGCCGGCGACCCCTCCCGCGCTTCTGACCAGGCCCTGGATGGCGAAGGCGGCGCCCATCTGGTCGAGCTTGAGCACCTGGTTGATCACGGCCTGCTCACTGGGGCCCCGCACGCTGTACAACCCGGCGGTGAGGGCGCCCACGACGTACAGAACCCAGACCTGGGGGTTCGGGAGGAGGGCGTTGACCATCAGCATCAGGGCGGCCAGGCAGAGGCCGATCTCCGTGGAAATGATGATCTTGCGGCGGTCCATCGAGTCGGCGATGGCGCCGCCCCACAGGCCGCAGACGACCATCGGGACGAACTCGGCCACGCTCACCAGGCCCACCGCGACGTAGGAGCCCGTGAGCTCCTTCATCTGGTAGGGCACCGCGACCAGCGTGATGAACGACCCGAACATGGTGATCGCGGCCGACCCCAGCAACAGGCGGAAGTCGCGGGAGGCGCGCAGCGGGCTGACGTCCATCTTCAGGCGTCGCAGCAGGGCGAGGGAACTTTTGACCACGAACGGCCAGGTTGGCCGAATCAGCGGGTAGTCCGCAACTCCATATTCAGTCGCCCAGGACCTGCCGGCGCAGCACCGTCTTGAGGATCTTCCCGCCCGGGTTGCGCGGCAGTTCCTCCTCGTGGAACCAGAACCGCACCGGGATCTTGAACTCGGCCAGCCGCGTCCGCAGGAACGCCCGCAGGTCCCCGGCCGTCACCGGGCTGGTGATCCGCACCACCGCGCCGACCTGCTCGCCGAGCTCGTCGTCGGGGATCCCGATCACGGCCGCGTCGTCGATCGCCGGGTGTTCGAACAGGGCCGCCTCGACCTCGGCGCAGTAGACGTTCTCGCCGCCCCTGATGACCATGTCCTTGGCCCGGTCGACGATGTAGACGAAGCCCTCCTCGTCGATCCGCGCCAGGTCGCCGGTGTGCAGCCAGCCGTCCACGATCGCCTCGGCGGTCGCGTCGGGCCGGTTCCAGTAGCCCATGATCACCACCGGGCCGCGCATGCACAGCTCGCCGACCTCGCCCCGGGGCAGTTCGCGGCCGGAGGGGTCGCAGATCTTGACGTCCATCACCGCCAGGGGGCGGCCGATGCTGTCGGGGTGCGCCGCGTACTCGCGGCCGCTGTTGTAGATCGCCAGGGCCGTCGTCTCGGTCATGCCGTAGCCGTTGGACGGGGTGCGGTCGGGCAGCAGCGCGGTGACGCGCTCCAGCAGCTTCGGGGGAGCGGGCGCGCCGCCGTAGGAGATCGCCGTCAGCGACGAGATGTCGTGCTTGTCGAGAGCGGGGTGGGAGAGCAGCTGCCAGGCGTTGGTGGGCACCCCGCTCAGCACCGTCGCGCGCTCCCGCTCGATGAGCTCCAGGGCGCGTCCCGGGTCCCACTTGTACATGAGCACCAGCCCGGCGCCGGTGAACATCGTCGTCATGAGCACGGCGAAACAGCCGGTCGCGTGGAACAGCGGCACGGTGAGCAGGGTGTTGCGGCGCTGGCCGGCGCTCTCGGCCGGGTCCTTGCCGGCCATGGCGACGCCGCGCATCATCGCGTACGCCACCGTCATCGGCGCCTGCCCGAGGTTGCGGTGACTGCCCAGGGCGCCCTTCGGCCGGCCCGTGGTGCCGGAGGTGTAGAAGATGGTCGCCGGGTCGTCGGGGGAGAGCTCGACCGGGGGCAGCGTGGTCTTCTCGTCGGCGAGGACGTCGGCCCAGTCGCGGCCGCCCTCGAAGGAGCCCCGCCGCGTGACGATCAGCGGTACGCCGGCCAGCCGCTCGGCGCGCTCCCCGTCGGTGATCGCCAGCCGGGCGCCCGAGTCGCCGAGGGCGAACTCCAGCTCGGCGGCGGTCCACCACGCGTTCAGCGGCACCGCGATGGCCCCGATGGCCAGCGTGGCCGCGAAGGCGACGATCCACTCGGGGTAGTTGCGCATCGCGATGGCCACCCGGTCGCCCTTGGCGATCCCCGAGTCGCGCAGCTCGTGGGCCAGCGTCGCGGCGGCGCGGAAGAACTCGGCGTAGGTGAGGCGCTCGTCCTCGTACACGACGAAGGTCTTGTCGCCGTGGAAGGCCGTGGTCTCCAGCATGGCCCGGAACGTCGCCGGCGCGTGTTTCCAGACCCGGACGCCGTCCGGCGTCCGCGTCATCTCGAACAGCTGCCCCGGGGCGGTGAGCGCCGCCTGCGCCTGGTCATGCGAGATCGTCACGAGACGTCACGATACCGACCGGTAGGTACGGATCCAAGTGACCACCTCACAACGTTGGGGCGCCTTCGGTGTCATCTCGCACAATGAACCCCGGCTTGCATGATCATGTCGGCCGATGCATAATCTTCAGGAAGCAAGAAAATGTGAACCACTGCATGAACATGCAAAACCATCGGGGGGCGGGATGAAGGCGGCCATCGCCGGCGCCAGCGGATACGCCGGGGGCGAGCTGCTCCGGCTGCTGCTCGGGCATCCGGAGATCGAGATCGGCGCGGTCACCGCGGCGTCGAGCGCGGGCACCCGGCTCGGGGCCCACCAGCCCCATCTCACGCCGCTGGCCGGGCGCGTCATCGAGCAGACCACCCGCGAGACCCTGGCCGGTCACGACGTCGTCTTCCTGGCCCTGCCCCACGGCGAGTCGGCCGCCCTGGCGGCCCAGCTCGGAGACGACACCCTGATCGTCGACTGCGGCGCCGACTTCCGGCTCACCGACCCGGCGGCCTGGGGCGAATTCTACGGCGGCGTCCACGCGGGCACCTGGCCCTACGGCCTGCCCGAGCTGCCGGGACAGCGCGAACTCCTGGCCAAGACCAAGCGGGTGGCCGTCCCCGGCTGCTACCCGACCACCGCCACGCTGGCCCTGTTCCCCGCCTTCGCGGCCGGGCTCGCCGGGCCCGACGTCGTCGTGGTCGCCGCGAGCGGCACCTCCGGCGCCGGCAAGTCGCCCAAGTCCCACCTGCTGGGCAGCGAGGTCATGGGCGCGGTCAGCGCCTACGGCGTCGGCGGCGTCCACCGGCACACCCCGGAGATCGAGCAGAACCTCTCGGCCGTCTCGGGGCAGCCGGTGACCGTCTCCTTCACGCCCACCCTCGCGCCCATGCCGCGCGGCATCCTGGCCACCTGCGTCGTCCCGGCCGCGCCGGGCACCACGGCCGAGTCGCTGCGCGAGGCCTACGAGGAGGCCGTCAAGGACGAGCCGTTCCTGACGCTGCTGCCCGAAGGCGTCTGGCCGTCCACCGCGATGACCCTGGGCGCCAACACCGCCGCCCTGCAGGTCACCCTCGATCGGCGGGCGGGCAGGATCGTGGCGCTCGCGGCGATCGACAACCTCACGAAGGGCACCGCGGGCGGCGCGATCCAGAGCGCCAACCTCGCGCTCGGCCTGCCCGAAGAGCTCGGCCTCCCCGTCGCCGGGGTGAGCCCGTGATGTCCGGTTCTGGAGATGAGGAGACCTCGCCATGAGCGTGACCGCCCCCCTGGGCTTCCGGGCCACCGGGATCAACGCCGGGATCAAGCCCGGCGAGCACCGTGACCTCGCCCTCGTCGTCAACGACGGCCCCTCGCGCGCGGCGGCCGCCGTCTTCACCCGCAACCGCGTGAAGGCCGCCCCGGTGATCTGGTCGGAGCAGGTCGTCAGCGGTGGCCGGGTCAAGGCCGTGGTGCTCAACTCCGGCGGCGCCAACGCCTGCACCGGCCCCGCCGGGTTCCAGGACACTCACGCCACCGCCGAGAAGGTCGCCGAGGTCATCGGCGACTCGGCCGGCGAGATCGTGGTCTGCTCGACCGGCCTCATCGGCGAGCGCCTCCCCATGGACGCGCTGCTCGGCGGCGTCGCCGACGCGGCCAGGCAACTGTCCCGCGACGGCGGGGTGGCCGCGGCCGACGCGATCCGCACCACCGACACGGTCAGCAAGATCTCCTTCCGCCGGGGCGAGGGCTACATGGTCGGCGGCATGGCCAAGGGCGCCGGCATGCTCGCCCCCGCCCTGGCCACGATGCTGTCGGTGCTGACCACCGACGCCGACCTGACCTCCGAGGAGTGCGACACCGCGCTGCGGGCCGCCACCGAGGTCACCTTCGACCGCCTCGACTCCGACGGCTGCATGTCGACCAACGACACCGTCCTGCTGCTGGCCAGCGGCGCCGCCGGCGTCAAACCCGACCTGGCCGAGTTCACCAAGCGCCTCACCGAGGTCTGCGCCGACCTGGCCCGCCAGCTCCTCGTCGACGCCGAGGGCGCCTCCAAGGCCATCGCGATCGAGGTCGTCGGGGCCGCCTCCGTCGCCGACGCGGTCGAGGTCGGCCGGGCGATCGCCCGCAGCAACCTGTTCAAGTGCGCCATGCACGGCGAAGACCCCAACTGGGGCCGCGTCCTGTCGGCCATCGGCACCACCCAGGCCGAGTTCGAGCCCGACCGGCTCAACGTCGCGATCAACGGCATCTGGATCTGCCGGGGCGGCGCGGCCGGCGACGACCGCTCCAAGGT
Organism: Herbidospora galbida; assembly: GCF_005233835.1. GTDB lineage: Bacteria > Actinomycetota > Actinomycetes > Streptosporangiales > Streptosporangiaceae > Herbidospora > Herbidospora galbida. Next base: position 45,667 of record NZ_SZQA01000044.1, read on the forward strand.
CGACCTGCGCCCGCGCGACATCCACGTCACCGCCGACCTGTCGGCCGGGCCCCACTCGGCCACCATCCACACGACCGACCTGACGGCCGAATACGTGCACGAGAACTCGGCGTACAGCTCATGACCCCGTTGCAGAAGTCCGAGGCGCTGATCGAGGCGCTGCCGTGGCTGGCCCGGTTCCAGGGCGCGGTCGTCGTGATCAAGTACGGCGGCAACGCCATGACCGAGGAGCACCTGCGCGAGAAGTTCGCCGACGACGTCGTGTTCCTGCGCTACGCCGGGCTGCGCCCGGTGATCGTGCACGGCGGCGGCCCGCAGATCAACGCCGCCCTCGACCTGCACGGCATCGCCTCCCACTTCACCGCCGGGCTCCGGGTCACCACGCCCGAGGCCATGCAGGTGGTCCGCATGGTGCTGGTCGGCCAGGTCAACCGCGACGTCGTCGGGCTGGTCAACCGGCACGGCCCGTTCGCGGTCGGCCTGTCGGGGGAGGACGCGCACCTGTTCACCGCCGCCCGCAAGCACGCGATCGTCGACGGCGTCCCGGTCGACATCGGCCAGGTCGGCGAGATCGTCGAGGTCAACCCGGGCGCGGTGCGGGCCCTGCTGGCCGACGGGCGGATACCGGTGGTGTCGTCGATCGCCCGGGGTCACGACGGGCAGATCTACAACGTAAATGCCGACACCGCGGCCGCCGCGCTCGCGACCGCTCTCGGCGCGGCCAAGCTCGTGGTCCTCACCGACGTCGAGGGCCTGTACGCCGACTGGCCCGCCAGCGACAAGGTCATCCGGCGCATCTCCGCGGGCGACCTGGCGGCGATGCTGCCCACGCTGTCGAGCGGCATGGTCCCGAAGATGGAGGCCTGCCTGCACGCCGTCCAGGGGGGAGTGCCCCAGGCCCACGTGGTCGACGGCCGGCAGCCCCACGTCCTGCTGAGCGAGATCTTCACCGACGAGGGCATCGGCACCATGGTCCTGCCCGACGAAGGAGTCACCCCATGACCAGCCTGTTCGACCGCTTCGAGGCGGCGTTCATGCCGAACTACGGCGTGCCCCCGGTCGCCCTGGCGCGCGGCGAGGGCTCGGTGGTCTGGGGGATCGACGGGACCGAATACCTCGACATGTTCGGCGGCATCGCGGTCAGCTCCCTCGGCCACGCCCACCCGGCGCTCGTCGAGGCGGTGTCCAAGCAGGTCGCGACCCTGGCGCACACCTCGAACCTGCTCCTGCACGAGCGCGAGGTCGAACTCGCCGAGAAGCTGCTCTCGCTGCTGGGCGCTCCCGGCAGGGTCTTCCTGGCCAACTCGGGCACCGAGGCCAACGAGGCCGCGCTGAAGCTGGCCATCAAATACGGCAAGACCACGGGCCGCAGCTACTTCGTGGCCGCCGAGATGGGCTTCCACGGCCGGACTCTGGGCGCGCTCTCGCTGACCGGCAAGCCGTCGATCCGCGACCAGTTCGGCCCGTTCCCGCTCGACGTCCGGTTCGTCCCGTACGGCGACGCCGAAGCCCTGGCCGACGCCGTCGACGGCGACTGCGCGGCCGTGTTCCTGGAGCCGACCCAGGGCGAGGCCGGAGTGGTCCCGCCCCCCGACGGCTACATGGCCAGGGCCCGCGAGATCACCAAGGCCGCCGGCGCGCTGCTGGTCGCCGACGAGATCCAGTCGGCCATCGGCCGGACCGGCCACTGGTTCGCCCACCAGGCCGACGGCTACCTGCCCGACGTCCTCACCCTGGCGAAGGGCCTGGGCGGCGGCCTCCCGATCGGCGCCTGCGTCGGCTTCGGCCCGGCCGCCACCGTCTTCGAGAAGGGCGACCACGGCTCCACCTTCGGCGGCAACCCCGTGTCGTGCGCCGCCGCGCTGGCCGTGCTCGGCAACGTCGACCTCGCCCACGTCCAGGCCGTCGCCGCCGAGCTGCGCGACGGCATCGAGGCGATCTCCCACCCCCTGCTGAAGGGGGTCCGGGGAAGGGGACTGTGGCTCGCCGCCGTTCTCACCGAAGACAGGGCCGCCCAGGTCCAGGCCGCCGCCCAGCGCGCCGGCTTCCTGGTCAACGCCGTACAACCCGACGCGATCCGGCTCGCACCGCCGCTGGTGATCACCTCAGCGCAGGTGCGGACCTTCCTGGCCGCGTTCCCGCCGATCCTGGATGAGGCCGCCGATGGCTAGACACTTCCTGCGCGACGACGACCTGTCGCCGGCCGAGCAGGCCGAGGTCCTCGACCTCGCCGAGGCCATGAAGAAGGACCGGTACGGCTACCGCCCCTTCGAGGGCCCCCAGACCGTCGCGGTCCTGTTCGACAAGCCGTCCACCCGCACCCGCATCTCCTTCGCGGTCGGCGTCGCCGAACTCGGCGGCAACCCGCTGATCATGGACCTGGGCACCTCCCAGATGGGCCGGGGCGAACCGATCGAGGACACCGCCCGGGTGCTCGACCGGCAGTGCTCGGCGATCGTGTGGCGGACCGCCGGCCAGGAGCGGGTCGAGGCGATGGCCTCGGCCAGCCGGGTCCCCGTCGTGAACGCGCTGACCGACGAGTTCCACCCGTGCCAGGTCCTCGCCGACCTGCTGACCGTCAGGGAGCGCCGGGGTGGCCTGCCGGGGGTCACGCTCGCCTACTTCGGCGACGGCGCCAACAACATGGCCCACTCCTACCTGCTGGGCGGGGCCACGGCCGGGATGCACGTGCGGATCGCGACGCCGGAGGCGTACACCCCCGCACCGGAGGTCGTCGAGAAGGCCGGGCGGATCGCCGCCGGGACCGGAGGGTCGGTCGAGGTCCTCACCGACCCGCTCGCCGCCGCCGCGTCGGCCGACGTGCTGGCCACCGACACCTGGATCAGCATGGGCCACGACGGGAAGGACGCCCGCGTCGCCGCCCTGTCGCCCTACCAGCTCAACGCCAACCTGCTCGCCCTCGCGGCGCCCGGGGCGATCGTGCTGCACTGCCTGCCCGCGTATCGTGGCCTGGAAATCTCGGCCGACGTCCTCGACGGGCCCCGCAGCGCCGTCTGGGACGAGGCCGAGAACCGTCTGCACGCCCAGAAGGCGCTGCTCCACTGGCTGGTAACCCGATGACGATTCCGCTCACCAAGGCCGCCCGGCACGCCAAGATCGTCGAGCTGCTGACCCGCAACAAGGTCAGGTCACAGCCCGAACTGGCCCGCCTGCTGGCCGAGAGCGGGGTCGAGGTGACCCAGGCGACCCTCTCGCGCGACCTCGACGAGCTGGGCGCCCTGAAACTGCGCACCGACGACGGCACGCTCGTCTACGCGGTGCCCGGCGAAGGCGGGGAGCGGGTCCCGATCTACCGGACCGCCACCCCCGCCGAGCAGCCGGAGGTCCGGCTGCGCCGGCACGCCGAGGAACTCCTGGTGTCGGCCGAGGCGTCGGCCAACCTGGTGATCCTGCGGACGCCCCCCGGCGCGGCGCAGTTCCTCGCCTCGGCGATCGACCACGCCGGATGGCACTCCGTCCTCGGCACGGTCGCCGGAGACGACACGATCCTGGTGATCAGCCGGGATCCCCTGGGCGGCGACGCCCTGGCGGCGGCGTTCTTGCGCCTGACCGCCCGCAACAAAGACCAGTGACCATCTGCATCGGCTAAGGTCGCCGATTGGACACGCACGTATTCGAAGGGTGGGCGTTTGCGGTGAGCTCGGAACGGAAGCCGATGCGGCTGTGGGGTGGCCGTTTCGAAGGGGGGCCGGCCGACGCGCTGACCCGCCTGTCGGTGAGCGTTCACTTCGACTGGCGCTTGGTGCCCTATGACCTGATGGCGTCTCGCGCCCACGCCCGCGTGCTGAACCGGGCCGGTCTGCTCACCAACGACGAACTCGGCCGGATGCTGGCCGCGATCGACGACCTGGAGGCCGCCTGCAAGGCCGGCGAGTTCCGGCCGACGGTCGCCGACGAAGACGTCCACACGGCCCTCGAACGCGGTCTGCTCGAACGCCTCGGCACCCTCGGCGGCAAGCTGCGCGCCGGCCGGTCGCGCAACGACCAGATCGCCACCGACCTGCGCCTCTACCTGCGCGACCACGTGCGCACCATCGTGTCGCGCGTCGTCGAGCTGGAGACCGCGCTGATGAGCCAGGCCGAGGAGCACGCCGACACGGCCGCCCCCGGCATGACCCACCTCCAGCACGCCCAGCCGGTCTCGTTCGGCCACCAGCTGCTGGCCCACGTCCACCCACTGACCCGCGACATCGACCGGCTGCGCGACTGGGACAAGCGCGCCGCCGTCTCCCCGCTGGGCTCGGGCGCGCTGGCCGGCTCGTCGCTGCCGCTCGACCCGGTCGCCGTCGCGGCCGAACTGGGCTTCGACTCCGCCGCCCCCAACTCGATGGACGCCGTTGCCGACCGCGACTTCGCCGCCGAGTTCCTCTTCGACGCGGCGATGATCGGCATCCACCTGTCGCGGCTGGGCGAGGAGATCGTCCTGTGGGCCTCGCAGGAGTTCCGCTGGATCGAGATGGACGACGCCTACTCGACCGGCTCGTCGATCATGCCCCAGAAGAAGAACCCCGACGTCGCCGAGCTGGCGCGCGGCAAGTCGGGCCGTCTCATCGGCGCGCTGATGACGATGCTGACCACGCTCAAGGGCCTGCCGCTCACCTACAACCGGGACCTCCAGGAAGACAAGGAGCCCGTGTTCGACGCGGTCGACACCCTCAATCTGGTGCTGCCCGCGATGGCGGGCCTGGTCTCCACCATGCGGGTCAACACCTCGCGGCTGGAGTCGAGCGCGCCCGACGGCTTCGCCCTGGCGACCGACCTGGCCGAGCTGCTGGTCCGCAAGGGCGTCGCCTTCCGCGACGCGCACGAGGCCGTCGGCCATCTCGTCGTGTGGTGCCAGGTCAACGACAAGGACCTCGGCGACCTGACCGACGAGGAGCTGCTGAAGGTCTCGCCGCACTTCACGCCCGACGTCCGCGACGTGCTCAGCGTTCCGGGCGCGCTCGCCGCCCGCAAGGCCCACGGCGGGACCGCGCCCGACCGGGTCCGCGACCAGCTCGCCGCGCTCCGGGAACTCGTCGACGCCCAGGCCGCATGGGCGACCGGGGCCTGACGCTCGACCGGTCCTTCTTCGACCGGCCGGCCCATGAGGTGGCCCCTTCCCTGCTGGGGAAGGTGGTCGTCCATGGGCCGGTCGCGGTGCGTCTCACCGAGACCGAGGCCTACGGGCTGCCCGGCCAGGACCCCGCGTCGCACACCTACCGGGGCCTGACCCCCCGCAACGCGGTCATGTTCGGGCCTCCGGGGCATCTCTACGTCTACTTCACGTACGGGATGCACTACTGCGCCAACTTCACCTGCCTGCCGCCGGGGACGGGCTCGGGGGTGCTGTTGCGGGCGGGGGAGATCGTCGAGGGGGCCGACGTGGCCCTGGAACGGCGCGGCCCCGCCACGAAGCCGCGCGACCTGGCCCGGGGTCCCGCCCGGCTGGCGGTGGCCATGGGCTTCGGCCGGGACCACAACGGCGAAGACGCCGTCTCCGGAAACATCCGCGTGTACGAGGGTTCGCGAGTCCCGCCGGAGAAGGTGATGGAAGGGCCGAGGACCGGCGTTTCCACCGGAGCCGACGTACCGTGGCGGTTCTGGATCGACGGCGACCCCACGGTCTCGCCCTACCGGGCCCACACGCCGAGACGCTGACCTGCGGCGACAGGCCACGCGCGGCTTATCGTGGCGACGAGGCCCCGCCCCGGCCGATAGGGTTTCTTGCGACTCCGTACCGGATATTCACCGAAAGCCAGGAATCGTGACCGACATCCTCGATGAGCTCGAATGGCGCGATGTGACCGCGCAGACCACCGACATCGAAGCGCTCCGCAAGGCGCTGGCCGACGGTCCGGTCACGGTCTATGCGGGGTTCGACCCGACGGCTCCCTCGATCCACGTCGGCAACCTGGCGACCCTGCTCATCCTGACCCGCTTCCAGCGGGCGGGTCACCGGGCGATCGGTCTGGTCGGCGGTGCCACTGGCCTGATCGGCGACCCCTCCGGCCGGAGCACCGAACGCTCACTCAACAGCGACGAGGTCGTGGCCGACTGGGTCTCCAGGATCCGGGGCCAGGTGGAGCGGTTCCTCGACTTCGAGGGCCCCAACCCGGCGACGATGATCTCCAACCTCGACTGGACCGCCGGGATGTCGGCCATCACGTTCCTGCGTGACGTCGGCAAGCACTTCCCGGTCAACCGCATGCTGGCCCGCGAGTCGGTCTCCGCGCGCCTGGCCGGTGAGGGGCTCAGCTACACCGAGTTCAGCTACCAGATCCTGCAGGCCAACGACTACCTGGAGCTCTACCGCCGCAACGGCTGCACCCTCCAGGTCGGCGGCAGCGACCAGTGGGGCAACATCACCGCCGGTGTCGACCTGATCCGGCGCGTCGAGGGGGTCCACACCCACGCCTACACCGGCAAGCTGATCACCAAGGCCGACGGCACCAAGTTCGGCAAGACCGCCGGCGGCGCGGTCTGGCTCGACCCGGCGCTGACCTCGCCCTACGCGTTCTACCAGTACTGGCTGAACGCCGACGACCGCGACGTGGTCCGCTTCCTCAAGGTCTTCACCTTCCTGGAGCGGGGGCGCATCGAGGAGCTGGAGCAGGCCGTCGCCGAGCGCCCGTTCGCCCGGGAGGCGCAGCGCGCCCTGGCCGAAGAGCTGACCACGATGGTCCACGGGGCCGACGAGGTGACCCGCGCCATCGAGGCGTCCAAGGCCCTGTTCGGGCAGGGCTCGATCCAGGATCTCGACGCCGCGACGCTCGCCGCCGCACTGGCCGAGGTCCCCAAGGCGACCGCCTCTCTCGGTACGACCTACGTCGACCTGCTGGCCGAGAGCGGCCTGGCCAAGTCGAAGTCGGAGGCCCGGCGCGCCATCAAGGAGGGCGGCGCCTACCTCAACAACGTCAAGGTCACCGACGAGGAGTACGTCCCGACGTCCGACGACCTCCTGCACGGCCGCTTCCTGGTGCTGCGGCGCGGCAAGAAGACGCTGGGGGGCGTCGAGATCGGCTAGTTCTGTGTGAATTCGTACACAGAACTTCTCCGTGCTCCGTCCTATCGTTGCTGCACCCCTCCCCACCAGCGACGATAGGTGAGCGCATGTTCGACCGTGATGCGACGGCGCTCGGCCCGGTGATGGCCGAGCTCGTCGAATGTAACCGCCTGCTCGCCGGCGGCGACCCGTCTCCGGCGCTGCGGCTGCGGCGCGGCATCGCCTACGGAGCCGCCCGCGATCACCGCACCGCGTTGGCGGAACTCACCGTGGCGGTCATGGGAGACCTCTCCGAGGAGGACCTGGCCGCCGCGCACTGCCGCCGCGCCGTCCTGCTCTGCCGCCTCGGCGAGTACGCCCAGGCGGAGATCGCCGCCACGGAGTCGCTGGCCGCCCGCCTCACGGCGGCCGGATACACCGCCCGCGCGATGCCCCGCTGCCTCGGCGGCGACCTGCAGGGCGCGTGGGCCGACACCGAGCGCGCGCTGCTGCTCGACCCGTCCTACACGGGCGTGCACGCCGTGCGCGGCCGGGTCTTCCTCGCGCTGGGCCGCCCCGCCGACGCGCTGGCCGACTTCGACATCTCCACGAAGGCCGAGGCCTACGACGGCGATGCCCGGATCGACCGCGCCGAGTGCCTGCTCATCCTGGGCGAACCGGCCCGCGCGGTGGCCGCCTGCGACGAGGTCGTCGCCGCCGGCTTCTTCTGGCCCGGCGAGCCGCATCGCGTCCACCTGCTGCGCGCTCGCGCCAACCTGGCCCTCGGCGACCCGATCGCGGCCCTGGCCGACTGCTTCCTCGCCGCCGCGCTGTCGCCGCATTCCCCCGAGGTGTACGAGGTGCGCGCCGAGGCCTACCAGGCGGCCGATTCCGTGGGGGACGCCTCCGCCGACCTGGCCAAAGCCGCCGAACTGAGGGCCGCCTGAAATGTGACGCGGGTAACAGTCGTGTGACCCGACAGTCATGAGAGCCTTAAATGGCCACCCTGACCTGGGGAAACGCCGTGTGGACGCTGATTTGACGCGGGGTTCCGGGTTGCCTAATGTTCTCTTCGCCCCGGGAACACGGCAGCGCCGGAACCCAGGGACATCCCACCGAGAACATCCCGCCGGAAACGGCGAGTGGACACGGGCGAGATGATGAAGTAAGCTTGAAGGGTTGCGCCAGAAACGGCGCGGTCCGCTCCGGTCAGATCTGATCGGGAACTGCGGTAAAGTTGAATCACCGCCCAGCAAGTATCTGTGGGCAGACGTGTGCGTTTCTTGAGAACTCAACAGTGTGCTAAAAGCCAGTGCATGATGCACAACCCCGTCTATTAGACGGATTCCTTTGGTTGACATTATGTCAGCCGGGAAAATTCTCTGAAGACATCTTTTGGAGAGT